>OY781874.1:1985000-3960151 GCA_963677115.1 uncultured Allomuricauda sp. | reverse complement strand
TCGTGGTCCCAAAGACGTTGCCACGGATTATTGCGGACAAAACAAAGGTGCATCAGCTTTTCCAAAATATTATTTCCAATGCTGTGGTTCACATTGAAAAAGAAAACGGATTGGTGGAGATACTTTATAAGGAAGAACCGGACCATTGGCAATTTTGCATCAAGGACAATGGGGTGGGTATTCCCAAAAAATACCACCAAAAGATTTTTGAGATCTTCCAGTCCGCCTCGAACGACAAAAAATCAACGGGAATCGGCCTTTCCATAGTAAAAAAGATAATTGATCGTTATAATGGTACGGTATGGATAGAAAGTGAGGAAGGAGCAGGAACCGATTTCTATTTTACCCTTGAAAAACAAACCTTAATATCAAATCCCCATGAAGATCTTACAAGCCAAAAAACTATCTGATTCCGAATTTGAATTTGCCTCGGAAAGGATACATTTAAAAGAACCATTGGTTTTGGTTTTTGGCAATAGGTTCATGCTTCAGGATGATGGATTGTTTCAAGAAATAAGGGAGCTGTTCCCAGATGGCCACTTAGTTTTTGGATCAACTTCGGGTGAAATCATGGGGGAGAAGGTATGGGACGGAACCATTGTTCTTACCGCAATTGAGTTCGAAAAGGGACACTTTTTGGTAAGGAGCAAAAACACGGCGGACTTCGAACATAACGATAACAGCTTGGGCAGGAGTCTAACCAAGGAGTTTCCAACTGAGCATCTAAAGCACATTTTTGTGGTATCCGAAGGAAGTACCGTAAACGGAAGCGACCTTATTACCGGAATGGAATATGGAGGAAACGGCAGTATAGGGCTTTCTGGAGGTCTTTGTGGGGACGGTGACCGCTTTGAAATTACTTTGGCCTCATACAATCAGCCTCCAAAGGAAGGGGAAGTAGTTGCCATAGGTTTCTACGGGGAATCCTTGGAAATTAATTGTGCCAACTTCGGAGGATGGATTCCATTTGGTCCGGAGCGGATGATTACGAAATCCCGTAACAATATTTTGTTCGAACTGGACAGCAAACCCGCCCTTGACCTTTACAAACGTTATTTAGGAGACAAGGCCAGCGAATTGCCCAAATCTGCACTTTTATACCCATTGAGCGTTAGAACAGATGGTGGAGCGGCAATTGTACGTACCATTTTACATATTGATGAGGAAAGAAATGCCATGATCTTGGCCGGAGATGTGCCACAAGGATCTAAAGTACAATTGATGATGGCGACCGTGGATGATATTGCCAATGGTGCTAGGTCTGCGGCAAAACTGGCAGTTACGGGGCGTAGGACCGAATCACAATTTGCCATTTTAGTCAGCTGTGTAGGACGAAAACTGGTAATGGACCAGCGTACCGAAGAAGAAATAGAGGAAGTGGCCCAAATAGTAGGCAATCAAGTTCCCATCTCTGGATTTTACTCTTATGGTGAAATGGCACCATTTGCAGGTCAGAGCTCTTGCAAGCTTCACAACCAAACCATGACACTAACCTTATTTAGCGAGTAATGCACAGCCTCCTCAAAAGACAACTTAAAAAACACTTGCCAGAATCCTTCTCGGGCGATAAGGCTATGGACGAACTTTTTGAGGCAATCGGAAAATCCTATGAATATTATGATGAAAAATTAACAATGCTTCAAAGGGCCACGGCCATAAGTTCTGAAGAATTGTATGAAGCGAACAGAGAGCTGGAAAGGGAGGCCAATAGGCAAAAACAGGTGCTCAACTCTTTGGAAAACGCCTTGGCAGCCTTACAAACAAATTTTGAGACTCAAGAGGTCACAAAGAATATCGTAGACCAGGACTTTGATGCTGAAAAGTTGGCCAGACAGATTAGGGAGCTCGCACAAAGAGCATCTGAAATGGGAATCGAAAAAGATGGATTGTTAAAGCATCTGGCCAGTCAGAATGAATCCTTGAACAGTTATGCCCACGTGGTATCCCACGATTTAAAATCACCCATCAGAAATATAGGTGCTCTCATTGCCTGGATCCAAGAGGATGAAAAAGAAACCCTCTCCGTGCAGAGTCAACAAAATCTGTCCCTTGCACTTCAAAACCTTGAGAAAATGGATAAGCTCATAACAGGTATTTTAAAGCACGCTACCTTGGGGAACAAAAATGTATCAAACGTTCATTTTGATTTGAAGGAGGTACTGTGGGATATCCAACAAAATATCCATGTGCCCGATAATGTCACTTTTCAGTTTCAGGAAAACCTTCCCAGACTCTTCTTCGATAGATATGAAATTGAGCAGTTGTTCATGAATCTAATGACCAATGCGGTAAAGGCATTGGAAAACGAAAAGAAGGGAATCGTTCTAATCAGTTTCAAGGACAAGGGAGAGAACTGGTACTTTGCCGTCACGGACAATGGAAAAGGAATTCCCGAAGAGCATCAAACAGATATCTTTGAAATGTTCAACAAGTTGGAAAATGATGATATGGCTACAGGAATAGGTTTGGCCTTGGCTAAAAAGATTGTTGGGCTATATGGGGGCAAGATATGGGTGGAGAGCCTTGAAGGGGTAGGTACAACGTTTCATTTTACATTAAAAAAACAAGAAAAACCATGAAAGAAAGCCCAAATCTAGCTTACGTGGATAACCTCGCCGATGGGGACGAAGCCTTCCGTCAAAAATTTATTGGTATATTAAAGGAGGAGTTTCCATTGGAAAAAATGGAGTATATAACAGCGATAGAAAGTTCGTTGTTTAGGGAAGCATCCGAGCACGTGCACAAGATAAAGCACAAACTGAACGTTCTAGGTATACATAATGCTTACACTTTGGCGGTTCAGCACGAAAATGAACTGCGAAATGGTGAGCAGTCCTTTAAACAAGAATTTTTGTTGATACTCCAAAACGTGGAGAACTACCTAAAAACCATTTAAGATGAATTGTATTATAGTTGATGACGAAGCCGCAGCCAGAGCCATTGTGTCTCAATTATGCTCCAAAGCTCCTGAATTGAATGTCATGGATGAGTTTGATAGTGCCATAGAGGCCATCAAATTTTTGAACGAATATAAAGTAGACCTTATTTTCTTGGACATTCACATGCCTGGGTTTACGGGTATTGATTTTATTCAAACACTCAAAAACCCACCTAAAATTGTTATGACCACCTCGGACACCGATTTTGCCATTGCCTCATATGAATATGAGGCCATTGTGGATTATTTGGTAAAACCGATTACCCAAGAGCGATTCCTGAAGTGCGTTGAAAAGGTAAAGAATAGCAAAGTACCTGCTACCCAAACATCCAACGGAACCAATGGCGAGCAAGAGGGAGCCTCGGGCGAAGACCTGTACATCAATATCGACCGTAGGCTCATCAAACTAAAATATGCCGAGATACTGCTTATCGAAGCAAAAGGGGACTACATCAATATAAAAACAGAGTCCAAAGACTATTTGGTCCACACCACCTTAAAGAAAATCTTGGACAAGTTACCAGGGGACAAGTTTTTACAGATTCATCGATCCTACGTAATTAACTTCAAGAAAATAATTGATATTGAAGATAATAGCGTTCTTATCGAGAAAAGCGTGGTGCCCATAAGTAGATCCAACCGCCCAGAATTGATGAGACGTTTGAACCTTTTGTAAAGGTTGAACGCAACAACGCTTCAATTTATCCACACTTCTTTTTGATTCACCGCTTCATCAAGATATGATTTAAGAAGGTAGGCTAGTTTTGTATCAGTGTTAAACTTAAAACTAAGTCTTATGAAAAATTCATTACCTCTAAAATTTATTTTGAAATTTTTGATAATTAACCAGTTGGGTGTATTGTATGCCACCGCAATGGGTACAATCTTTTATTTTTCAGGTTTATTGTAGTTAAAACATAAACCGCAATTTATACACCTTTCGGGGGGGGGTTTTATGCTTGTCCCAAGGTTGAATTCATCCGTCTACAGAAAATTTTCATTCACCGAAACTGCTCTAGGATTACGTGCTGAAATCCTCAATTTTGGACCATATTCTAAACCTACTACCATGAAACAACTATTACTTCTATTGGCAACAATGCTAGCCTTTACGTGGGCAAGCTCTCAACAGTATGATTATAAATTCTTGGGAGACTACACTTCCGACGGTACACCGCTTTATTTTGACGGTAAGGATGAGGTATCTCAAGAAACGTTGGACATGATCAGTAACGCCTTGCCCGAAGGTTATCCGGTGCCTGATTACAATCCGCAATACATTACTTCGGGTTATGATACCGATATAATGCTAACGGAAGATGCCGAAGTGTGGGTCACTTTTGTGGCCGAAGGCGCAGGTTACAAAAATGTATTGGGTTACTATACCTACCCAACAGACCAACCATTATCGGGAACTCCGCAAGAAGAGGACATTACTATTATATTTCCCAATGTTTCCGCTGTAAATAGCGGTGGTAGCTTGGAAACGGGACACCGAGTGAAAATTGGAGATTTTAAGGCCGGAACCGGTATTGGATGGGTATTGCTCGCAAACGGGTGGAAAGGGTATGTAACTTCAGGGCATTGGCAATTGTTTTCCAATCCTGATTTTAATCCCGAAGCCGATGAATACCTTCGATATCACAATGTTTTGTTGAACGACCCGGACAACGAACGTATTATTCTGGGTTTTGAAGATATCCGTAGGGATTACGCCAGTTGCGACAACGACTTTAACGATGCACTTTTTTACATTACGGCCAGTCCATATACCGCAGTAAAGACGACCAACTACAATAAAATTACCGACCATGCACCGGTAACCTCCGGTAACGATGGTGGGTTGGAAAGTAATGGAGACCTCGCCGGTTTGATTGCCAAACGCAATTTTGACCGTAACAAAACCAATGCCTTCAAAAACAAGCGTGCACTGCAAAGCAAGTATGATAAAAAAAGCTATAAATCCCTGATGGCCAAATCGGGTAGTTTGGATACGTATTTTCCGACTACAGGAATGTTTGGAACTGAAACATCCTATGTATCCAGTCCAGAAGATTTGCTAAGCATCACCAATGCCAATGAGGTTTTTGGGATTGATTATTACCAAGATGGTGATAGGGTTTCGGCGGCTTTAGCTTTGAACACTAAAGGAGAAGTATACAATCACACCAAAACTATTTGTGATAGATTGAACCATTCCAAG
Organism: uncultured Allomuricauda sp.; assembly: GCA_963677115.1. Lineage (GTDB taxonomy): Bacteria > Bacteroidota > Bacteroidia > Flavobacteriales > Flavobacteriaceae > Flagellimonas. The sequence continues at coordinate 3,955,010 of OY781874.1, read as the reverse complement.
TTGAAAGATTTGAGAACCATTCAATTGCAAGGTCACCGATTGGTTTATTCCGAATTGGAACGTGCCAATGGCAATGTGGAGTATGCCGTTGTTTTTTCGGTGCGCGAAGACGCCCCCAAACGAACACTCTATAGTCGATGGAATTTGGATGAATACCCAGCTGGAGACTATATGAATTTTCAGGTTTGGGGTAACAGTATGGGGCAGGTGAGCACCGTAGTGAACCAAATACTTGTAAACCTGGAGCAAGAGGCCCCTTTGCAAGCCGATGATGCTGAAAATGTATTACCGACCGTGTTTATTCAGAATGGGTACTATCAAAATGGAAAGCTGCACCTGAATATTATCAACAAGAGCAAAGCCAGGTGGTTATTATTGGATGGAAATTACAAGACCACGGAACAGGATACCTTTCAAAACCTAAACGCCATTATCGATTTAAATGGGGAATGGGAACAGCAGATTACGGTGGATTCTGGTCATCTTTTTGATATGGGATTGTCAATCATCGCGGAGAACTCCTACCAGCACGACGCCATTTACTTGGCCGATGGTCCTTGGGGCGTTGATTTTAATGCCCAAGTGGATAGTTTGGAAGTCTTTGATGTTGTTTCCCACGAAGATTGGGATATGGAAGGTCACGTGGTTGAACGCGGTATTGTAGCAAAAGGCAAAGTAAAGGAGACCGTGAATATCTTCAGGAATATATTGGCCGGTGACCTACAACTGGCAATTGGGGATTATCAGTATCTACAGTTTAACCTTACCAACGATGTTCCTGTAGAAATCAGTTTGGTAACCAATAGCACGATCGAATGGGTACAACGTTTACGCTATACAATAGACCCCAATACTGAGGCGAAATCAATGAGCTTGGCATTTTCAGAATTTAAGGATCACGAGGGTAAATACGTTGGTTTTGAACAATTGCGTAGTATAGTTATTTCTGTCCAAGGAGATTATGAAACCTATCAACGCTTTGAATTGAGGGTAAACCAAATGGCCTTGTCCAAATCGGCCATGTCACAAACATCGGAAGAAGAGGTAGGTATAGCTGAAAATGAAATGAATGTTGAGGAAGATGCGATGACGATTTTTGATGAGGTTGATAAAGAACTGACCATCAAAAGTTATCCTAACCCTTTTGTGAACTACACCGATATTTCTATACCTAAAGAAACGAAAGAGCTATATGTGCGCGTGGTGAATTTAAGTGGTCAGGTTGTTTATGCAGATACCCAAGCTCCAAAAGGCTACGAGAACAGTATACGTTTGGAGCTGGGCCATCTGCCCAAAGGAATGTACCTATACAGAATAGAAGATATTCCTAACAATAATACGTACAGTGGAAAGATAATACGAGAATGATTGTGGTTTTCATAGGTTGTTTTTTTGATGAAGGCTCCCCTTTTAGGGGAGCTTTTTTTGGTGCATACAGAGGCATATTTTTACTGAAATTGTCGATGCCTTATTGTAGATGAGTAGATTAGGTCGTAGTCAATATGGAACAATCTTTGAGCATAGAAACAAAACCTTCCACAATGGATTTACGAAAACTACTATTTGCCATAATCTTGATTGTCAACATTGGAACTACTGCGTATTCACAAACCCTCATAAGTTTTGACTTGGATACGATTCAACAAAGAATTAAAAAAGTAGAGAATAGCCTTGGTCCTTTAGTGTTGAACAAAGACGAAACTCTCCGAAGTCTTGAAGAACAGATGCAGAAATACAACATTCCCGGACTTAGTATTGCAGTAATCAATAATTATGAAATCGAGTGGGCTAAAGCGTATGGAGAAACAGGCAACCCAAAAATCTCCAATGTTACCAAGCAAACGGTTTTCCAAGCTGCCTCAATGAGCAAATTCGTAAGTGCGGTAGCGATAATGAAGCTGAAGGAATTGAAGCAAATTGACTTGGACAAGGATATCAATCAATATTTGACCTCGTGGAAATTCCCCTACAGCGAGGACTTTGGTACAGACCCGATTACAATTCGTCAACTATTGGCTCATACCGCGGGTTTGTCAACACATGGATTCATTGGCTATAAAAATTCAGATAAACTTCCGACCATAATTCAAACTCTGGAAGGAAATAAAACCGGCCAACTCGGATAAAGTAGAGCAGATCCTTATCCCGAATAAAGCATTTAAATACTCTGGGGGAGGTGTTACCATTTCTCAGTTAATTCTTACGGACAACATAAACACACCTCCTATGAAAGCTTTTTGAATGAAAACATATTTGTACCCTTGGGAATGGACGACTCTTTTTATTCGATTGAATTTGATAAATATCCCAAGGATTTAGCTTTTGGACATTCTGAAAATGGCAAACCTTTAAAAAATGTTTACAACATATACCCAGAATCCGCCGCCGCAGGATTGTGGACAACACCTACAGATTTGGCAAAAATGATCATTGATTTTCAATCAAGCCTTAGGTCTGGGGAGGGAAAGATACTTACCAAGCAATCCGCTGAGGAAATTATTGAGCCTACGCTAATGGATGGTATTTCTGCCCTAGGGCTATTTAGAGAAATAAAAGACGGGGCATTGTATGTACAGCACTCTGGGACCAATAGGGGATTTAGGGGCAAATTCTTTTTCAGCGCTGAACATGGAAATGGTGTAGTCGTTATGGTCAATGGTACAAATACTGATATTCTTGAAGAAGTCATTGGAAGTGTAGGGCTGGTATACAAATGGACAGGTTTTGAGAAGCTTGTGGCTTCCCCAGAGGCAAAGCATAACAATTTGTTTTTAAGCAATTACGTTGGAACCTACACTCTCAATAAAAGACAGGTTGAGGTAAGTCTCAAGAAGAATTCGCTGATCCTGGAGGAAAAGGGCGAATGGAAATCAAATTTAACACCATTGAACAAGGCCACATTTGTAGTAGACATAGTAAAACCGCAGGCAACCATTGAATTTGTTGTGGATAATGAGGGTACCATTGTTAAATGTATCATGGACCAAGGAGATACAACAGAGTGGACAAAACAAAATTGAATACCTCTTCCTTTATGGAGATAAGGACCAAAAAAAGTCTGATCCGTATGGGGCAAGCTTTTATTTTACCGTTAAAACTGATTTATCTAGTTGCTACATTTTGACGGAAAAACGGCTGTCTTTTAAACATCCATTTCAATTGAAGACCCATTTCGGTAAATTGGAAGCCAGCTGCAGTGGCCGAAGCAATATTGCTATACTTACCATAGAATCCACCACTTAATCTTTTGGAGAACTGGTGCTTTAGATTCATTTCAATTCTGAAAATGGAGGTCACTTCATCATCTTCTACCTGTTGTATGCCGGTTGCGGCATTGATTCGGTAAGTGGAATTGGTAGCGAACTTTCCGCCAAGCTCAGCGAAGACCTCTCCAGCTTGGTATTTTTCTGGACTAAAGTAAATGGTGGGTACTTGCTCTGCAAAGGTTAAATATTGATAGTTGAGGCCGAACTTTAATGTGGGCTTTCGCAATGCCGTATAGTACAACGAAGAGAATAAAAGGTCACGTTGGTTGTCATCACTTTGTTCCGTATGTATAAGCTGTGTGTACCAACCCAATCCAAAGTTGGAACCCAAATTGTAATTTAGACCGTAATGGTGCATCGCAATTTCACGCTCTATCAAATCCGTATTGAAGTTCTGTACCTCTCTTTGGTATCCGACTTCCAAATTTTGCAATCGATAAGGTTCAGTTACCAATTTGGCACTCAAAATAGGTTGTGTGTAGCCGTTTCCATCAAACTGTGCATTGTTAAGACCAGCTACTCCCATTACTTTGAGCTTGGGTAACATCATATATGTGAGTCCTGCCGTTGCAGTATGGGTATTTGCCTTGGCTGAGGTGGTTGCATTTTCGGTCAATCGATACTGATAATTGAAAGTAGTTTGAAACTTTGTCGATAGTGGCAGGTTTATGGTCGTAGAGGTAGCGTAGGCTAAATTATTCCCATTATCAAAACTGTAGGATGCCGTCTCCTGAATGGATGGACTGTATATCCCGTTGATTTTTTCGATCAACCCTTGGGCATCTTTTTGATTTTCAAAAATCTCCAAAGTTTTATAGGTGGCGGCATATGCTTCATCAATCCTGCCAAGGGCAAAAAGTGCGTTGGCCTTACCCAAATTTCCATCAAAAGAAGTACTGTCAGAAGCTAGGATGGCATCATACTGCTCGAGGCTGTTTTTAATGTTCCCCGTGTACATCCCTAAAGTCGCTTTGAGTGCAAACACCCAGTTTGTGTCTCTGTATGAATTGGATAAACTATCGATATACAGTTTGGCCTTTACAAACTTTCGGTTCCAAATAAGGGCTTGGGCATAACGCTCATACGTCTTTTCTTTTAGTTCGTGATCATCAATAACATTGACCTTTTCTTTTGCCGTCAAAGAAACCCCAAGGGCCTCTTTGTCGTTCTCTCCGATATGTTCGGCCAAGGAAATGCCATTCAATGCCACAATGGAATCCGTTGCTTTCACTGCAAGCTTGCGATAGGTAGCTTTGGCACTGTCCACTTCTTTGTTGATCAAGTGGACATTGGCCAAGTTGAGCAAGGTTTCCCTATCCTTCGGAAAATCTATAAAGATGGATTTCAATTTGCTTTTGGCGCCATCATAATCTTGAGCTTTCATCAACATATTGGCCAACCCAAGATTCATGTACTTTTTAGAAGTACGTGCACTTGCGTTTCCAGGTTCCAGAGACAATGCTTTTTCAATCCACTGCAAAGCCTCCTCGTATTTCTGAAGATTGCTCAACGTATTGGCATAGCCTAAAATGGCACCGAACTTGTTGGGATATTCCTCGACAAGGCCAGCATACAATTTTTCAGCCGCCTTATATTGCTTTCCCCATAAAAAGGATTCATAGTAATTGATACGTACCTCATAATCGTCCGGGTGCTGTTCCATCAAACCATTGAACAAGGTATTTGCCTTGTTTGGATTTCCGTTGAGCCCTACGGCACGGCCGTAGCAGATTTGGGCCGTTTTGTTGTCAGGATTGTTTTTAAGGAAATCCCCGAAATAGTTTTCTGCATTGGAAAAGTCCCCTTTCTCTAAAAGTTGAAATCCAGCATCCAAGGTGGACTGTGCAAAAACTCCGTGGGAGGCAATTCCTAAAATGATAAGGTTAATAAAACGTTTCATAGGTTAAGTTTTTAAGTCTTTTTTTGATGATGTAAAGTTAAATCGGGTCTCTCCGCAGCCGAAGGGCAAACTATTCCATTCATCTACAGCAATCTGCTATCCACCTATACCCATCAATTTAAGACGTCGAACCAGTGGATATTTGCGGTATCAAGTCAAATAATCTTAACCTTAAAAACTAAAAATCATGGCTTTACAAATCACGGAATGCAGGGGTATCTTTTCTGTTTACGGCAACTTGAACAGTAGTAATGTAATTATACTGGAACGGCACATGAGTCAATTCATCAACACCAAAAATCAGGTGGTCTTGAATTTGGGACGTGTTGGGCAACTCGATGAAACTGCCGCACACATTTTGCAACAGATGCATAAAAGGGCAATGACGATTAAAGCTCGTTTTTCCATAATTGGAGTGGAAAATTCTGGTGTTCTTGCTGTAATGACTCAAACAAAAACCTCTTATATCCTTAGTCATGACCGTGTTTAGTTTAGTGAAAAAACGAGTTTCGCCACAGCAACTTTTTATGTTGAGTGCATTGTTGGTCAATGGAGGAAACTATATCTATAATCTGCTCTTGGGCCGTATTCTAGGTCCAGAAGCTTTTGCAGATGCAGCCTTGTTGGTGACTTTGTTGTTGGTACTCTCCTTTCTGGGGATGACGTTTCAATTGGTGACGGCTAAATTTGTTGCCGCCCTGCCATCGGAACAATGGGAAGCTTTTAGAAACAGAATAGGGGTTTTTGCGCTATTGATTGGCTGCCTGTTGGGGGCCGTGGTATTTTTTTCCGCTCCTTTTCTACAACAGCTATTGAACACGGAAAACGCATTGATGTTCCAAATTTTTGGATTTGGAGTGCCTCTTTACTTTGTAATGAGTGTAAATCGTGGTCAATATCAAGGAGAGGAATCGTTCATAAATCTTTCCATATCCTATCAATTGGAAATGTGGGGAAGATTGGGAATTACGCTTTTGGCATTTTTAATCGTTCACGACCATTTTGGCGCTTTGGTGTCCTTTGGGATTTTAGGCTCGTTGGCCTTGGGATTGTTCCCGTTTAAAAAGCTTAGGTTGAATGTATCCAAAAAGAAAACAACCGACTTGGAGTGGGGCAAGGTGCGTACCTTTATGTTGATTACCGCTTGCTACGAGTTGACCCAGATTATCATCAACAATAGTGATATTATTTTGGTGAAACACTTTTTCCAAGCCCAAGAAGCAGGACTTTATGCATCCTTGGCCTTGATTGGTCGTGTGGTGTACTTTGTGGCGTGGATGTTCGTGATGTTGTTGCTGCCCACCGTTGTCCGTTTAAAAAAGGAAGGAAAACCCACAGGGCATATCCTTTTAAAATATGTAGGATATATCGGTTTGCTGTCCTTTGTTATCGTAGTGGTGTGTGCCGTGTTCCCCGAGTTGATCATTACCTTGCTTTTTGGGAATGCTTACCTATCCATGGCTTCGTTGTTGTGGCAATATGCTCTAGCCACTTCTTTGTTTGCTGTGGCCAATATTTTCACATATTACTTTTTATCCTTAGATCAATATAAACCCATTTTGTTTTCTGCAATGCTGGGAATTTCACAAATAATTTTAATCCTGCTTTTCAACAGTAGCTTAGCTATGGTGGTCCAACTTCAAATTTTGATGATGTTGGTCCTACTTGTCCTTCAAATACTTTATTTTTTATCAAATAGGGTATAGCGTTCCCCCATAAACGAGGGCAAGCCATGGGCCGGAAAACACGAGTTGTTTTTCGGCCCTTTTTTTGTTTTTTGCCTAATCGTTGCATCATTTCCATTCGTCTACACTTTAGGTCCAACCGTCTGCTAAGCACCTTTTTTATAGTGGGTTATGCGGACATTTGTGTCACTGAATCAAATAATGGAATAAAAACTTAACCTTATGAAACTAGCAATTGTAACGGCCTATCCGCCAAGTAAAGTAACCCTTACCGAGTACGGTTACCATCTGGTAAAACACTTCAGGCTTCAAGATGAAGTGAGCGAAATTGTTTTGCTTACCGATAAAACGGAAGCACCCAAAGATTTGTCCTTCGAGGAAGATGGTTGCCCCATTACCGTAAAGGAATGTTGGAACTTCAATGACCTTAAAAATCTTTACAAAGTGGCGAAGGCCATCAAACAGGAAAAACCGGATGCGGTATTGTTCAACCTTCAATTTTTGAAGTTTGGGGATAAAAAAATCCCTGCTGCTCTCGGATTATTGTTGCCTTTTGTTTGTAGAATGATGCGTATTCCGACTATCTCCTTGTTACATAATATTTTGGAACAGGTCGATTTGGAAAATGCGGGAATTACCCAAAACGGGTTCCTTCAAAAAATATACAACTTCATCGGAACTACATTGACACGTTTTGTGTTGGCTTCAGATGTGTTGACAGTCACCATCAGCAAGTACAAGACCATTTTGGAGGATAAGTACAACGTAAAGAATGTTGCCCTAGTGCCACACGGTTCTTTTGAAACACCACCGGCACCCAAATACGATTTGCCAGCAGGACCCATGCAGGTTATGGCCTTCGGAAAGTTCGGAACCTATAAAAAGGTGGAACCTTTGATTGAAGCTGTGGAGGCATTGCGTTACAAATCCGATCTGGACATTGAAATTGTCATTGCAGGAACGGATAGTCCCAACACGCCAGGTTATTTGGATAGCATGAAGGAAATGTACAGTCACGTTGAAAACATCCGTTTTACGGGTTACGTAGCGGAGGAAGATGTCCCAAGAATATTTGGCGATAGTGCCGTAGTTGTGTTCCCGTACACGTCAACAACAGGAAGTTCAGGAGTGTTGCATCAGGCAGGAAGCTATGGCAAAGCTGTTGTGTTGCCCGATTTGGGAGATCTTGGCATTTTGGTCAGGGAAGAAGGATATCGAGGGGAGTTTTTTGAACCGGAAAATGTAGCATCATTGGCCAATGCCTTGGAAAATATATTGACCAATGAGGCTTACCGAATCCATTTGGGAAAAGAAAACTACAAAGCGGCTTGTTCGCTGCCGATGTCCAAAATAGCTGAGATGTACCTAGACCATTTTAACGCGATACGATCAAAAAAGGGATTGAAACAACCCATTGTACAAGAACTGCAAAGAATTAAAGAAACTAATATGGTTTAGGTTTTTAGGTTGAGTGTGAAAGGGGGATGGCTTTAGTTGGTCGTCCCCTTTTCTTTTTTGGCTATTTTGTGATAAGCAGGTTTCTTTTTGCCTCCGGAATCGATAAGACCAAAATATTTTTGCGGAGCTTTTCGCCACGGTTTTCTGCCTACTACCGTGCTCGGAACGGTTTCAAAATCGTGCAGGGTCCAAATAAAATAAGGGAGCTGTTCTTCGTCCAAAATGGATTGTATTTGACCAATATAGTCAGCTTGCGCATCTGCAGAATTAGAGAACAAATTCCATATACCGCCATAGCTAGATTGTCCATATTCTTCCAAAACCAAAGGTTTGTCACCAACGGAATCCTTCAAGATTAAAAATCGCTCTTTAAAATTTTCAGGTTCCTCGTAGTAGTGGAAAGCAACAAAATCTACCTCATTGACCAGATTTACAGCGGCCTCGGGAGTTGACCATCCAATGGTAACGGGATGAATGCGGTCATTCTGCTTGATTTGTTGTGTCATTTCAGATAACCAGGCAAGAACATTTTCCTTTCCCCGGCTCTCAAAATCCAAATCAGGTTCATTTTTAATGTCCCACCCCAAAAGTGCTTTGTGCGTTTTTAATCGGGAAACAATGGTTTCAGCGTGGCGGTGGGTCAAGGTCCAATCCATTAGATCGTAATTACCATAAAAGTCAAAGAGGGTCACTAGAATTTTAAGATTATGGTCTTTGGCTATATCCAAAAATGCTACCAATTGTTCCAGCATCTCTTCTTTTACCGAAGCACCGCCAAAAACCTCGTAGGGTACAAATACGCGAACCGAATTAAGCCCCATTGCTTCAATGGTCTCAAAATCCTTGTTGATTTCTTCCTCATTAAAGTGATTACCGAACATATCCCAAGGGTTATCCTTTGGGTAATAGTTGATGCCTTTCCACTTCTTGGCATCAAATGAAATTGTATTGGGTGTTTTATTGATTCCAGGCTTATGGGGAAGCTTCACCATTTGACGAATCCGCCAGAATCCATCTTCTAGCATTAAAATCACTTGATAGCGGTTTATGGTTTTTTGTTGATGCAACAACGCTCCGTCGGCATATACCTTTTCAAACTGGACCACGTTATTATCGGTAAGCACGGCCATCTTACCGTCCAAACTGTAAAACTCCAGTTGAGGATTGTGGGATAGGGTTGTGGCCCTAATCTGAATATGGTTCTCTTGGTTGTTCTTGACCAGTGTTTTTAACTGTTTTCTGGCGTCTTCGGTATAATAATCTTCTATGCCTAGCTGGTCATACGAAGCCAAGGCCACATTTTTTACATACCAAGCATTTAGGTAATCTTTTTCAAGTTCCCCCAGAGCTTGTTTGGATATTTTCCGTCCCTGTTGGCCCTCGGTTGTCCAAGTTGTTTTGGGTTGATAGGCCAGTTCAATGGCACCGCCGATATGAAGTATGGAAGATTTGTCCGCTCCAGTGTTCAGAAAGGTCCAAGCTGAGGCCAAACCGTAAATAATTCCAGCATTTACGGCCAAAAAGCTCAAGAGGAGCAACGCACGATATAGATTCTTCTTTGCCATTAGTCTTCAGTACCTATTATCCTTTTTTTAATTCCTGCAACGTTAATTTTTACGGTATTTTCGTAAGCATTCATATTTTCAGGTAACTCAAACTTGCCCATTCCCTTTCTTGAAGTTGTCTCCAGTGTGAGCAACGATTTTCCATCAGGACTTTTGATTTCCAGATGAATGCCCATCCCGTCGGGAATCCATTGTTTCATATAACTGAGGATGGGCCCTACACTTATGGTTCTTCCGTTTTCTGAAATATGAACGGTATAATCCTTGACCGCCGCCTCAAAGCCCAATTCCAAGCTATTGCTTTGCGATAGACCGCTGATATGGGCTTTCACGTTCCATTGTGTCGGTGCTTCCGGGTGGAGCATTTTCCCAACTGCCAGACCATTTAGAGTTTGCCCGTAGGTTTGATAACTATTTCCAGATGCATCTTGGATTACAAAATTGACCAGTGTTCCATCTGCAATTTTATTTCCATTACGATCATTTATGACGGACGTTTTAAAGGACACAATCTGATTGCCATCCGCAAAACTGTGCTGTCGTTCCGGGGTAATGGTGAAATCTGCTGCTTTTGTAGGCACAACACTTACGGTAAACTCTTTCGAGACCTGATTATCTAGCGTCGAAGTGATGAAAATATCGCCCACCTTCGTATGGCCTCCAATAAAATCAAAGCCAATCATATCTTGCACGTTTACCGAGTAACTTTCTTGATTTGCTTTGAATTTTTCCGTCAGTTCAATTGTGGTTCCATTAGGTAAGGGATTTCCAAAAGTATCCTGTGGGAGTGACACCATCATCGCCTGGTCTTGGTTGTCCGCAAAGATGCTTGTAGGGCCAATATAGGATTCCATGGCATCTGACAATTCTTTACTTGGTAAGATGGTAAAATCTCCTTTGCCAATTTTTGTTTTTTCTTGAATCAAGCTCCAATGGTTCAATCCGCTTTTTTGCGAAATGTGAGCAGGCAGGGAAAAGGTCAGTTGCGTATTGGCGGTATCCGGCGGCAGACCAATGGTTCCCCAGGCATTTTGAATCAAAAGGAGTTGGTTGTCCGCTGCTCCCTCAAATTGAAGCTGTATGGGCTCTCCAGCTACAAATTCCTTTTGGGTCGTTATGATTTCTATAGGTGCCGCAGTTTTTTCCGAAGGGGCATCTACCGATTTGGAGCAACTGATTGCTCCGAAACACATAAGCCATATGTAATACATCAACTTCACCTATTTGGGATTACCAATGTAATTGTTCAACTCCATCTGAAAATACCGATACCCTTTTCCAGTATAGGGCCGCATCATTTCCCATTGGATATTTTCATCCCTATCTGAAAAATAACGATTGGAAATTTCTGAGTTGGGCAGTCCGTTCACAAAACAATTCTCCAATCCTTCGGCAATAATTTCCAGTTCGCTCAAATCTATCATAGGAATTTCAAAAGTTTGCTTCCGTTGAATTCGGATGCCATCCAACGTAAAATGATGTTCCATCCACAAAATTTCACCTTCTTCGGTATAATAGGACGTCAAAACCTGAGGAATGGTCACCTCTTGTGTGCCATAGTTGAATAGCGTTCCCTTTAATAGTCCTTGGACCAGGTTCCATTCTTGCAGCGCTACCGACTTGTATAGATCGGTCGTAGCCACGTTCCCTGCACATTGCAGGTCAAAGGTTGCGGGCTTTTCATCGAGACTTATCGGGGTAAATTGATCGGGATCAAAAGTTGGGGGCAAGGTGTCTTTTGTCGATGACCAGGCAATACCTTCAAAATCTATTCGAAATGTGGTGGTTTCCTTGGGCATTAATTTATGCTTTGCGTGAAATTTGACATCGTGTTGGGCCAATTGTTTGTCCTCTTCATTGTATAAAGTGCCTTTTATGGAAATATCGGCAGGGACATTGTCGATATTCTGAAGCTCCCCAACAATACTATAGCTGCCGTGATATTTCACCAACTTGGCGGATAATACCTCCAAAAGCGGTTGACGTAGAATATCCTCGTGATAGGTTTGTTGGGTAGTGATTCGTCTACGTCCGTGATTGTAATATTGGGTTTCGTTGGAAGTTATCAACTGGTTCGGCGGAATATCGTTGTCCACCTTTTTTGGTTTGATGTACCATTGCCCGTTCTTTTTGACCACCGTATGTTGATAGGTGCGGTTCACTTTTTCCAAAGGGGTTATCCATTTGGTGGCCACTTCCATTTCCATCGTATTTTTGGTTTCTTTGGTCTTAACAATGCCAATGGAGTCCATTTTAGCGTAAGAACTCAACAAACCATCGGTAACGGAAACTTCCAACATGTATTGGGAAAGGGTTACCTCTTCATCGGGGTCTAGATAGGAATAGGCCCGTTCAAATTCTTTGAAATCCAAAGCATCATAATAGGCTTTGACCACATTTTCCGGACTTATTTGAGTAGCATTATCCAAATAAAAATGATAAATACCAAAAAGAAAAACAGCAATCATCCCGATGGCCCAAGCTCCATTGATGATGGAAAGTTCTCTGGAAATGCCATTGAATTGTGGTGCGTGGAAAAAGTAATCATCCACTTTGTTGGACTTCCCTTTTAGTCTCCAATACCACGGCAATTGGATATTGATGATAAAAGCCAAAATCAAGGTGCTGATGGGAATCAACCCCCACATTAACTTTAAAAAGTTGGGGACATCGTCTTTGGGAATCACTTTGGGCAATGGGGAAATGTTGAGGCGTTCCCAAACCATAATGCCATTTTCCAGTTGCTGTAACCGTTGCCATCCACAGAAATAAAGAATGGGGTCGTAGAATTTGTCGTTGGAAAAAATGTACTTGAGGTTATATTTCTCAGGGACGGTTAAAAATTGTTGTAACGAACCGATGCCCTCTACACCTCTAAATTTTGAATTTTCCAATCGCTCAATCGCTCTTGTGGTGAGTTCGGGCAATCGTCGGGCGGAGTGATAGTTTCCGTCCACCGTCATAGCATTGGTCTGTGCGGAGAGCCAAGCCATTTGGTCGCCGAACCCAAGGGGCAAATAGCGCCATCTGTCGTGCTCGTCTTGATTGAGGAAATTGACAATGGGCAGCATATTGATTTTTTGTGGCTGGGATGGCCTAAAGTAGTTCAGGCTCATCGTGAAAATGGCCACGGCAATAAAGGATATGCCCAATCCTCCGGCCAATACGTAATGCAGCGGCTTTTTAAATGCCCGTAGTAATTGTTCCCGAATATCCCCTTCCACCAATCGATATACAAATTCCCCAAAAATGGGCAGGGACATAATGGTGGCCCAGAGTGTAAAACGATCCAGCGTTAGGATATTGAAGGCTGTTTCCCCCAACAGCATTTTGGGCAGGGGAGTGGTGCCACCAGTTCCAAGGAGGGTCAACATAGAAAAAGAGAGTCCAAAAAATAACAGTCTTTTGCTATAAAAACGGTAGAACAGATACGGTAAAATAAAAAGCAATATCCCCCAGGGAATGAGGAAAAAAACCAAACCCGAAGAGGTCACTTCCAAAAAATTGTCGCGCGACCCGTGCGGAATCGGCACTTGGGTGATCGGATTCTTCTTGGAGTTGATCCAATAGGGCAATATGCAACCTACGATGGCCACCAGTGAGCCTCCGCCGAATATCACAATGCGCCAGAAAAGCCTTTTGAATTGTTGAAAGAAGACTATGAAGGTGATTTTGGTGTTGGTTTCCACTGCCTCTTTGGATGCATCCATTATGACCAAACCGATAAGGGGAAATATAAAAAACACCATTCCAAAAATCGGAGTCACGTGATGCGAGGTCACGGTAACTGCAATCATTGAAAGTGACGATATCAATTTGAATTTTCTACCTGTCTTGATCCACATATAGATCTCGGGCAGGGCGTGCAGCAGGATGGAGATGCCCATCAAACTGGGCAACTGCCCAAATATGTGCAAGGTTTCCAAAAACATTGAGGAAAAAGCGGCCAGCAATGCGGTATATCCTGCTATTTTTCGATTTCCGCAAATGACCAATGCAAATCGGTAGGCTCCCGTTATGAACAATGCAATGATAAGCAGTGCCATAGTAAACATCCCGAACTTCAACCCGCCGATGTACGAAAGCAATGCTATGCACTGATGCACCAATGGTGGGTAACCTTGCACCGTAAAACCGGTGTACCAGCGGTAATCCCAAGGCTCGAACCAGCTGTTGGCATAGTGGTCGGCAAAGAATAGGTGAATGAGCGCATCATAGGTGGATTCCAAAGTAAAAAAGATGGTCGCCCCGTGAAAAATAAGCCCAAAAACCAGCGCAATTGCCAGTGTGATGTTGGTTTGTTTTTTCATTGATATCTGTCAGAAAATATAACAGTATAAAGGTCCAAATATTGTTGGAAAACCAATGAACTATCCATCGTTTCCGATTTGCCATTCGTCTACACTTAATTGATTTCCAACTTTTTTTGACCTGATGGAACGACAGACCGAGATAGATTTGCTGCAAGTTTGATCATAAACATAAAACCTTAACCTATGAAAATTTTAGCAATTGATGATCAGCAGTTAATTCTGCTATCGGTACAGAGAAAACTTAAAGAAATTGGCTATTTGGTGAAAACGGCCACTACAGGAAAAGAAGGCATTGAAATCTTTGAGGAATTCAATCCAGATTTGGTCATTATGGATGTCAATATGCCCGGAATGACCGGTTTGGAAGTGATAGGGCAACTTAGGGATATTGACCTGAACACGCCTATTATGGTAATGTCCGGAAACAACGATGAAAATGTGATCTTGAATGGATTTGAATTGGGAATCGTGGATTATATGAAGAAGCCCATTGGTCTGGATGAAATGGTGGCCAGAGTGAAACGAACCATTGGACCACCGATTTTGGAGAAACGTTCGGTAAAAAAGGAAACCCAATTGATTCAAAAGCATTGTGTGGGCGTGGTCATCCCTTGTTATAACGAGGAGGACCGTTTGAGCGGAAAAGAGTTCCAAGATTTTGCCAGGCGTCATCCCGGCTACCACCTTTGTTTTGTGAACGATGGCAGTACGGACAATACGTTACAGGTGCTTGAGGAAATCAGAAAAGGTAACGAGGATAGCATCAGTGTATACAACTGCAAGCAAAACGGCGGTAAGGCCGAAGCGGTGCGACAAGGAATCCTGCACTTGGCAAAGGATGGCCAGTTTGATTATATGGGGTATTTGGATGCCGACCTTTCCACGGATTTCACGGATTTTGATGAATTGGTAAGAACCATTGAAGGCTCAAATTTTGATATTGTGAGCGGCTCTAGAATAAGCAGGATGGGAGCTGATATTACCAAGGAATCGGCAAGAAAAATCATTAGTAAGACCATCAATCTGATTATCCAAAAAATACTTGGAATGCCTTTCAAGGACACGCAATGTGGTGCC
This sequence comes from uncultured Allomuricauda sp., assembly GCA_963677115.1. Taxonomy (GTDB): domain Bacteria; phylum Bacteroidota; class Bacteroidia; order Flavobacteriales; family Flavobacteriaceae; genus Flagellimonas. The sequence goes on along the minus strand of OY781874.1, from coordinate 3,939,746 downwards.
AAGGTGATGCGACCGAAAACTGTGGCATCCGTCTTCGATAAACCATTTAAAACCCGATGGTTGTTCGATGTTGAGATTTTCATCAGAATGGGAAAGATGTATGGACGGGAAAAGGCGACTTCACTTATTTGTGAACAGCCCTTAAAACGTTGGATTCATGCAGATGGGTCAAAATTGTCCATGAGAGATTCCATCAAGATTATTTGGCAATTGGGACAGTTGTCCATCAGGTATAGATAAAACAAAAATCATAATTTAATGAAAGCCATAGCACAATTGTGCTATGGCTTTTTTATTGCTATTTGGATATTTTATAAGAGGACATCTCAAACATTGATCGTCCTACTATAAATTTTACTGCCGCGTATTTAGAGTCCATTTTTTAGCTCTTTCTGCCAATATCGGTAGGCTTCTTGGGGTTTGAGTCATCATTATATGTTTTTTGGTCAATGTAAATTCATGTAATCCAATACCTTAGGTGCATAAATCAATTCACATGGATACAAAAATCAAACAAATAGCTCGGACGGGCCATGCGGCCAAGGGTACAGTATATTTATTGACTGGTGGTTTGGCCGCGGGGGCTGCCGTAGGTATTGCCAAAAGTTCTGAAGGTAAATTGGGAGTCATCAAATTTTTACAGGACCAACCTTTTGGAAATGTATTATTGGGGGTTTTGGCCGTTGGGTTGTTATGCTATGCCATATGGAGATTTTTTGAAAGTATCCGTGATCCAGAGAATATGGGAACAGACCTTAAAGCGATTGGGAAGCGTACAGGTTTCTTTTTTAGTGGCGTAATTTACTTGGGTTTGAGTGCTTATTCGGTCTATCAGATTTTTCGATCCACCGGCACGCAACAATCTTCAGGTAAATCGTTGCTCCCAACAGATTATTTGGATTTGATTTTTTATGCCATTGCCATTGCTATGGCACTCAAAGCCGTTTTTCAAATTGTAAAAGCTTATAAAGGCACCTTCTTGGATAAATTCCAACTTCAATCGCTATCCAATGTAAAGACCAGGAAAACCATTAAATGGCTTGCATATTCCGGTTTGCTTGCAAGGGCGACCGTTATAGGAATAGTTTCTTACTTCTTCTTCACAGCTGCCGATACTGCAAAAAGGACGAACATCAAGGGAACTTCGGATGCCTTTTCCTTCCTCCGTCAAAATTCCGGAGGAACTTGGCTCATGGTTGCTGTTGCGTTGGGTTTGATGTGTTATGGGGTCTATATGTTGATTATGGCGAAGTATAGAAAATTTAAAGATTGATAGCGACCCTGGGAAGGTTTTATTTATACATCAGTTTTTAGGTTACTGTAATTGAGAAAGAGTCCGGTCTACGGTTTGATATTTCCAGACGCAAAACTTTTAAAAGAAGCAGTTTTAAAATCCATGCACTCCGGACAACTCGAATATGAAACAACCTCGTTGGGCTGCTCCTAATTAGCAAATCAGAACCCACCCATCAAATGTTTTTTTCTGAAACTCTACAAATACTTTTCACTCAGGATAGAACTCATTTTCACTAAAAAAGGCCAAGCTTTCAAAGCTTGGCCTTTTATTGTTTTAATTATCAATCAACGATTTAAAACAATTTTAAAATTATGACCCTGAGTAGATTACCTTAGCATTTTTTACATTATCGTTCAAATCTTCCATCGAATCAACATAGGTATATTGGTTGTTCAAAACATTATCTGCTTTTTCTCCAACAATGATGTGCTTAATATCCAAATCCGGCGCATTTAGTTCAATCTGATCTTGAACTCTCATTTTTTTGTCACCAATTTTGGTATCCAATTTTTCAAGGGAGGAAATCACATAGAGCCTATTTTTTGAAGCCCTGATCTCCTCGATGTTCAACTCGTGGTCATTGCCCGAAATTTCGGCTTCCACCATAATGGTACGCTCCTCGCTATCTGCATCTGGCATATCAAAATCTATTACAGGTACTTCGACCTCTTCCTCCTCCATTATAATTACAGGTTTTGGAACTTTTACTGTTTTTGTCGTTGTACTGATATCAATTTCAGCCCAGTCAACTTCATATTCGGGTAATTCTCCCGCCTCAGTGGTTACGTCAACGTCAACTTCTGGCAATTCTCCTTTTTCTTCTTTTTTGATGTTGCAGCTACTGGCCAATGCGAGCGCTAGAACTGGTATAATTAATTTTTTCATATTCTAATTTTTGGATTATTATTGATTTACTAAAAATGCATGGATAACCCCTGGCAGCCAAGCCAATAAGGTTAATACGATGCTAATGAGCAAGGTCGTTCCGACCCCATGCTTTAAGAATACTGCCAAAGGTGGCAGTAGAATATTTAGAACAATGGTTAATAAAGACATGTTGTTGTTTTTTTGGTTCTTTTCAAAAGTCCGAAATCATATTCATAATAGTTGATGCTAAAGCACAGAAAATGAACTCATTCCGTTGAAAAAAATGAATTTTGAAAAGATTTTTAAAGGGTCTTAGATTCCATAGTTGGATTTATTCCCCTTCGTTTTTTTGCACGGTTAGTTGTGTACCTTGCACTATATGGTAGACTTCTGGGCTGATCTCTTGTGCGCGGACGCAGACGGAAAAGAGTATCGCAATTTTAGAGTTGGTGCCGCTGTGGGATAGCCTTAAACAAGTATGGAATTTTCACTTTGCCAAATTGGGTGCGTACGCTCTATTCCCCAATAATCCCAATAGTTTTTGAATGGGAAATGGCATCACTGCTGTCTGTAAAATAAAGACATTCAACATTTAATGTTTCGATGTTCTTTAGAACACTTTCTACCTCTTTTTTAGATTTGCTCCCGGTTTGGCGAATGTAGATAGCCACAATATTCTTTGGGAAAACCTTGCAAATCCGTTCATACAGGTATGGGTCTTTTTGAGAATCATCGCCCAACAACACGTACTGGAGCTCTGGGTAAAACGATATTATTTCTTTTATCTTTTCAAATTTATGGTCATGGTTTCCACCACCCGTAAAGAGGAAATCGCCCAAGCCGGTCTTGATTTTCTTTAGTTTGATCACAGCCTTGGGCAATCTGTGCTTATTGGCGATGGCTACTATAAACGAATATAAATTCCACTCGCTACTGGATACATAAAAAAAGGAATTGAAAGACTTTTTACTACTTACCCCTGCTGTACTTAATGCTTGATAATGAGTGGGTACATCATCAAATATTTTTCTCTTGTCAATGTTTTGGGTCAACATCACATACAGCTTCTTGAAGATATTGGAACTGTGCGATATGAGGAACGTGTCATCAATATCTGAAATAATGCCATATCTGCCCGTATGTGACTTCAAAATTTCACCGGTAGCAACAATGTTAAATTCGTTATGCTCACAAACCACGTTACAGTGATACCAACCGCTTTCCAAGGACACATCAAACGGTACCTTAAAATTAAAGTAACCATCTTTCATGGTTTTGGTGGATACCGATCTATCTTGAAATTGAAGTGTGACCCGTGCATTTGCCAATGGTTTGATTGTAAACATTTTTAATACGGAAAAGGCATGTTGAATGGCTCTTTTCTCAATACTATATTGACTGGGTGCCCAAGATTTAAAAAGGTGTCCGGAGATGGTCAATTCCTTTTCGTTCATGTAACCGCGATAAATACTTATATCGACTTTCATACCGATTATGGCTAAGAAATAATAAATTTATAAAGCTAAAAGCATTAAATATAATGAAAGAAAATTTTCTTCTCGTCATTAATCCCACGGCTGGTTCCATATCGGTAAATGAAGTTTCTGACAAGGCGATGGAATGGTCCAATAAGCGGGAATATAGTATTGAGATATATAAAACCACAGGAAAGGATGATGATATAAAAATAGAAAAATTACTACGGCAGAAAACCTACCAACGTGTTATTGTGGCCGGCGGTGACGGAACCATAACTATGGTTGCTTCCAAAATTTTGAACACGGATATCGTATTGGGGGTTTTAGCTTGTGGTTCTGCCAACGGACTGGCTACTTCCTTGCAAATACCCAAGAAGCTGGACGAACAGTTGCATTTAGCCCTTCATAATGATGCAATGTCCATGGACACCCTTGTGGTAAACGACAACTTTTGTACACATATATCGGATATTGGAATCAATGCTGAATTGATTTACAATTATGAAATTTCCAAGGCAAGCGGAATGTTGGGCTATGCCAAACAAAGTATTCCCACTTTGTTGAAATCTGACTATCCCTATGAGTTTAAGATAACCTTAGAAGATAGGGTAATAGAAAGCAAGGGGGTGTTGTTGGCCTTTGCCAATGCTAGAAAGTACGGCACAAATGCTATCATAAACCCGGAGGGTCTGATTGATGATGGTAACTTTGAAGTGGTCCTATTCAAAAGATTGAGCATTTGGGAAATTCTTAAAACTCTGTTTAAAAACACGCGCCATAAGGAGGTATCCATGGAAATTTACAGTACACAATCAGTATTGGTGGCATGTAAATCACCTGTTGCGCTACAAGTGGATGGAGAATATATAGGGGAGTATGATACTTTTTCGGCAAAGATCAAACCACGTAGTTTAAAAATAGCCGTACCAAATTCAAAATAACGGGCTTTGCCTCTCAACTATATTCAGGCCGCTTTTAAGAAAAAAAAATGGATAAGGGCGGTGGCAAGTGCTTTTTCCCGTATTCTTTTTAGGGATGCTCAAGGGTAGAGGTTTTTTAAGATGTTCGGTGTGGTTTTTAAAACTGGGGAATTTAGTTCAAGATAGGAGCAAAACAATGAATCATGACCCGTGGTTGCAGGTAGTTTTTATTTCGGTCATTCTTGCTAAATGATGGTCATCGTGTTCGGCTACAAACAAAAACAAGTCCATTGTTCTCATAGGTTTTTTTAGTCTCGGATGTAGGGCAGTTTTGTATACGTCCTGCGCTTTCAATTCAGTTAATTTATCCAAAGTAATTTTCCGTAAACCCTGAAATTTTGATAGCAAATCATTAATGTCTTTTTCATTATGTCGGGCTAGGTCCGTCTTTTTATTTTCCAAATCGGTCGACCTTAAATATTCCTTGTTCGCCAATATGTCGTCAAGTCGTCCTTGCCATAGCGGTTCCAAATCAATCAGATGTCCGATATTTTCTTTTATAGACCATTTTTTATCTGGTTTAACCTCCAACAATTCAGGTGGAATTCCTTCAATTTTAGTTTTTAGACGAATGAAGGTTCCATCAAGTCGCTCAATAATTGATGGGAAAATATTTTGCTGAAAGGAAAAATCAAATTTTCGTTCAAACCATTTTATTTGTTGCATAATAGTTGTTTTAATTACCCACAATAGTCTTGGCGATGTGTAGTTGCGTGGTTTAGCAATTAACTTTGCCGGCCTGCCTGCGGGCAATTGCTTATAGCATTGTTGGAGGCGGGTTTTATTCTTAATAATATTACCACCTAATTTATTTCAAATTCCGCATAAATATTAAAATCCTCATTTGTTTGTTGATAATCAGATTTAAAGTAATATTTTACGATTCTGTATTTTCCCTGTTTATAATCGATTTTATTTTTAAATAAATTCTCATGAAAGGTTTTTACGCCATAAGGCTTTAATTCATATCCGATATCGTTAAATGCGATATCTTTTGGAGTAAAATCTATCCATTCGTTATTTTCAAATTTTTCAATACGAAAGTGCTCTCCTGTTGTTATGGTATCATTTGTATTATTAGTCATTGTTACTTTTATAGCATCTGGTAGTTCGGATAATTTCAGTTCTGCGGATACCAACGAAAGTTTTAGAGTTGGGTCTGTGGTGTCAGATTTTTGTTCGCTGATAACGTCAGCTGGATTTTCTTATTGGTTCGTTTTTGTTTGGTTGCAACTTAATAAAACTGTAAGCTCCCCCTAGATAGAACTGCTTATTCTTCTAAAACTTCATCAAATTTATCGTTTTTAATTCCTTGTGCGGTACCGCACAAGGAATTAAGTTCCAGATATTGTTTGGGGGACACATATCCCAGGGCCTTGTGTGGCCTATAATTGTTGTAATCCTCCATCCAAATTCGTGCCTGTTCCCTTACCTGATCGATGTCCTCAAAGATGAACCTGTTGAGGGTCCCTCTCCTAAAACTGCCGTTGAACCTTTCCACGAATGCGTTCTGGGTCGGTTTGGCCGGTTGGATATATTTAAATTCGATATCATGCATCTCGCTCCATTGAGACGTTAGCTTAGCGATGAACTCAGGACCGTTGTCCATCCGTATGCGTTTGGGCTTGCCCCTTCGGTTTATCAGATGGTTCAAGACCCATACCACCCGGTTGCTTGTCAGGGAAAAGTCGACTTCGATGTGCAGCGCCTCCCTGTTGTAATCGTCCATGATGTTGAGTGCCCTGAACCGACGTCTGTTCTCCAGGACGTCGGTGACAAAATCCATGCTCCAGGTGTGGTCCGCCTCCGCCGGGACCTCCAAAGGTTCCTTTACGCGTGCAGGCAGGCGTTTCTTTGCCTTTCTTCTCAATGGCAGTCCCAGTGTCCTGTAGACACGGTAAACGCGCTTATGGTTCCATGGCCTTCCCTCCGCCCTTAAACGGTGATAGGCCATCCAGAAACCTTCCTCCGGATGTTCCCTGGCCTTTTCCCGAAGGGCCTGCTCGATCTCGCCGTCATCCTTTGGCAACGGACTGTAATAATAAACGCTCTTGCTGATATTAAGGACACGGCACGCCCTGCTGATGCCGTAATGGGCAAGATCCTTGCCAATGCTTCGCTTACGGCAGGGCCTCAGAGCTTTTTTTCGATGATCTCCTTTGCCATTTGGTGGTCAAGGGCCAAGGTGGCGTACATCTGCTTGAGCTTGCGGTTCTCCTCCTCGAGCTCCTTGATGCGCTTGAGCTCCTTGCCGCTCATACCGGCGTACTTTGAACGCCACTTGTAAAATGCGGCGGAGCTGACCCCGTGGTCACGGGTTATCTCGGCAACGGACTTGCCGTTGTCGAACTCCTTTAAAATCTTCGCGATCTGTGTTGGTGAAAATTTGCTCTTCCTCATAATGCTGCTTAAAATTAAGATTATTATTCTACTTTTAAACAGTTCGGTTTTAAGGGAAGCTTACAGGTTGCCATAAGAGTTATATGTGTAAAGATCTGTGAATTTTGGAACATCATCTGTGATTATAAATTTATCATTTGAAAGAATTGCGCTATAGGTTTCAATGACTTCGCTTTTGAAATTGTCAGTTTCTTGGCAGTTATCTGTTTGTGAATTGCAACCTAAGCAATTCATCCAAAGAAAGGCTAGAAAAATTAATTTACCAGACGCATTTAAATTTAGTTTAAAATTAGAATGTTTCATTAGCATCATTATGTAATGTTCTTTTTCAAGTTTATATTTCTAATTGTCTTCTATAAAAGTTTTTGATAACACTTTAGACTCTTAGTATAATAATTTATCTTCTTTACATTCTATTTTTATTTTCGCTTATATACGAAGTATGATTCTCCTCGATATAATGTGAGCATATCTTCACTTATTTCCTTGATTTTATACTTCCTTGGTTGATCATATTTTTGACCTAATTTTTGAGTTAAAATTAAATAGTCGTTTTTAATTTCATAATTACCCTCATATAAATAACTATCAGTTTTATAAGTGTACTTACCATCATTAGTAAATGAATAAATTTTGGTCTTTGATTCACCAAAAAAACCACCATTGCCAGATTGCACTACTTCTTTAGATTTATAGTGAAGCTCTTTTTCAAATTCCCATTGACCTAAGATTAGCTCGCTATATGAATCACTAAATGTATTAGCGGGATTTGTTTTTACCATAATTTTCTTCAATTCTGTAAGTACCTCATTGTAAATATTTCTACACTCACTTTTAATAATATTGTTTTCAGATGAAGAGTCAATGACAAAATCTAAATTTTCATTTTTAGCGACCTCTAAAACTGCAGATTTTATATTGTCTCTCATCATATTAATTATCTTAGTTTGCTCATCTTCAAATTCAACGGCCATAGTTTGAGCTGTTTTTTCAATATAATCTCGAGAGTCTTTTAATTCCTTCATCCTACTTTCATTAATTTCGTCGGATTTTAAATCAGCCTCTTTTTCATAATCTTTAGCCATTGTATTTAAAGATGAATATAGATCCTCTATCCTATTTTGATTTGCTAGACTCATTTTCTCTAGTTTTTTAACGTACTTTTCTTTTTCCGGAAATTCTTCATATAATTTGCTATAATTAAGCTTAGCGATGTTGTTTTGAGCTTTAGTTATGCTAGGTGAAAAAATACATAGGCTTATTAATACAATAAAAATTTTCATATTCTACAAGATATTTAAGTTTAAAAGTTTGGTTTATGTTGGGAAATTATATTGAGCAATTTTAATTGTCAATACCTATTAGCGGGTATTTCTATCTTAATTACTGGCAACGGTCTCGGCTATGAGTATTTGCGTGGGGTAGCACTTAACTTTGCAATTACACACCAAACTGAAAATCTGCGAGGATTTTCAGAAGTAGGCGAGAACAAGCAATTACTTATAGCCATCTTAAGTTTGATTCTGATTAAATTATGGATATAAATCAGAAAGAACAAAAGAGAGGAACAAGGTCAATATAGCCATAGGAAGTTATGATTCCGTCAACATTGATGACCCCCTCTCTTTTCCACTCAAGAATTCGTTCAGTTCTGTGAGACCAAGATCTCGATTTCAAGTTGTTGAAGCTTAAGTGGAGCGTCCTTTCCAAAACATTTTCCTATGAATAAAGATAAAGAAATCCACGGAGTGGACATCAGCAAGGATGTATTTGATGTATGCGACCACCAAGGTTCCCACCATCAGTACCCGAACACCTTAAGGGGGTTCAAGGATTATTGCAGAGCTTTGGACTCCAACAGTCTAGTGGTGATGGAGGCCACTGGCTATTACCATTATCTATTGGCACAGTTCCTTTTTGACCAGGGCGTGGCCGTATCGGTCGTCAACCCTTTGTCCGTAAAGCGCTTTGTGCAGATGAGGCTTTCCAAGGTCAAGACGGACAAGGGCGATGCCAAGGCCATAGCGGAGTACGCTAAGGTCAACGCTGTTCCCCTTTACGATGGCAAGGGAGAGGACCAAGCGGAGAGTCTCCAATTGTTGGCATTGATGGACGTCTATCTCAAACAGCGGACACAGGTAAAGAACAAGCTGCACGGTGAAAAGGTTCTGGGCATACCCTCAAGGGCGGTCCATTCATCCTTGGTGCGTTCATTGAAAAGCCTGGACAGGGAGCTGGAGGCCCTTCAATCACGATTGCTCGCATTGGTCAAGAAAACGCAGCAACGGCAGCTTACCAACCTGAAGAGCATACCGGGACTTGGGGACAAAACAGTGGCCTTGCTGATCATATTGACGGATGGCTTTACCAAGTTCGAGAATGCGGGGCAGTTATGCAATTACGCGGGAATAACTCCGACGACCAGACGTTCGGGCAGCAGCGTAAGGGGAAAGAGCAGGATAAGCAAGGTCGGTAACAGAAAATTGAGAAATCTGTTGTTCCTGTGCGCTTTTTCCGCATGCAAGCACAACAAGGCGTGCCGGGAAATCTATGAACGCATAACGGCCAAGGGAAAAAGCAAGAAACTGGCTTTGATAGCGGTGTCGAACAAACTGTTGAAACAGGCATTTGCCATTGCCAGGTCAGGGAGGCCATACGATGAAACTTACGTTTCAACTTTGCCCAGGTAATTGATCATGAAATAGAATAAAATATGGCCTGAGAATCTAATTTTTGAATCTATGGGCTTAGAATGATTATGTCTCAAAACAAGGAAGAATTTATTTGTTTTTTAACTCAGTTCTTTGTTGGCAGTAGTTACTTTTTTAATTGCATATGTAACGTTGGATAAGGTTTTCCTGAAGAATCCAATTCAGAGCGACCTATTACTTCAAATCCACAATGCTTGTAAAATCCTACCGCTTGTTCATTCTGTTCATTCACGTCTACTTTAGTGACATTTAAACTGTCAATTGAGTATTCCAATAACATTTTTCCATTTTTTTTCCCCCTATATCTAGGGTCAATAAATAGCATTTCTAAATTCTGTTCAGCCACACCAAGAAAGCCAACTATTTTCTTTTCATTATTTCTTACGCATCTTAATTCAACGGCATCCAAGTATGTGTTTAAAATCAGAGGTTTAAAATATTCAATATCTTCTTCTTTTAAAAAGTGGTGAGTCGCCCTAACTGAAGATTCCCAAACATTTACTACTTCTAGGTATTCAGATTTATTTATTGTATCTATTTCTTGCTTCATTTTCTTTAATTACTGCCAACGGTTTGGCTAAAATGTCGTGCAACGGTTAGGTTGGCTGGGTATGCATTTTAGCTTTTGTTTGCGTGTCGTTTTTATTCTTTTACATTGTTTTCGCAATCTTCAAAAGTCTTGTTGAAGTCTCTAACTCGTTTTAATACCTCATTCTCATTGAGACCTTCGTACTCGGCCCAAAGCATTACATCCCTAGGGTCTTGTTTCGCTTGATTAATTACATGTTTTAATTCATCAATTGACCCTTTCGAAAGATATATTATGCACCTAATAATTCTTTCATGGTTAAGATATTCTACTTGGTCTATATTCTCCTGAAGCACTCTAATGGCTTCATCAGCATTCTGTCCGAAGTCGAATTTAATTCTTTGTATTATATCTGTTTTCTCAATCATTTTAAATGCACGCCAACGTCCTCGGCTATGATTTCGTTGTGGAATCATCCGCAGGATTATTCCGCAGAAATCCAGCCGTTGGATTTATAGATTAAATATCGATTTAGCTTTATGCCACAATGAATTATAGCCCTTGTTGTAGGCAGTGCTTTTATAGTTTTCCATATTTAAATGTCGTTTTACAGGCAGAAAAACATCGTTTAAATGTTTTCTTTTTTTTAAGTCTTCAATAATGTCCGACTTAGAATTAATTGGATTCATTTTGGTATTCAGTAGCTCTTTTACGAAGTATTCCAAGTTCCGAATTCTTGTGGTTCTGTCCATCGAGTTTGTCAGGTCCAGCGTTTTAGAAATTCGCTCATTTTCTTTTCGCTTCATGGAGCCCATTCGATTCCATATATGCATACTAACACCATCGTATTCCAAGTCCTTAATATTAAAACCGAAATTCAAATAATATGAATTACTGTAATCGGACTTTTGTAAATAAATAATTTTTTCCAACTCCTTTGTATCAAATGACCATTTGTTTCCATCCTTTTTGAAACCGTGAGGTTTCAAAAGTTTGTCAAGTTCTATTTTAAATTCCTGATTTGTCATTTTGTGGACATTGCCTACAACGTTTTGTGTATGATTAGTTGCGTGTGCAGCAACTAATTTAGTTAACAAATATTTGCAAGAGAAAATTCCGAAGGAATTTTCCGGATAAGCACTTGCCAAAGCAATTAATTATACACGCTGTTGTGCAACGTTTTTTATTTCCGTTTCAATTATTTTCCCGAGTTTAATTAGATTCACTGAATCCTCTTTGTTAAATTCTTTTTCGAATTTTAATAGAATAGAATTCTCCTTAAATTCCAAACTAAACCTGTCAACTTTAATCAATTCGTTAGTTAATTTATGTGTTATTATTTTTTCTAATTCCGTTTGATGGGTCGATGATTCTAAAATGTATTTTTTATTAAATTCAGTTCTGCCAGAAAGTTTTTTGTCAAAATTCAGAAAAAGATTTGCGAGTTTTTCTTTGAAATAAGCGGGTCTGATTATAAGTTCTGGAAGTTTAAGTTCGGTCATTATGACAACTGCATTATGTTTATTTTCAATATCCGTTTCTATCATTGATTCTCCTGCTGTTCCACTAATTTCTATTTTATAGGAATTACGAATAGACAGCAAATATGCATTCAAATCAAATTCGGTTAATTTCCAAGAGTAAGTATTTTTTAAAAATTTCCCTTTTTCTATAATTGAATATTTGCTTAAATCAAATCTAATGCCTTTCGTGACTTCCATTTGGAATTCCTTTTTCAGAAAGTTTAAAATTTGCCTGTGGCTTTTTTCGTTTTCAGAGGTCATTTTTCAATGTTGCACAACTTGATTATATGCTGAACTTTATTGTGCATATACCGCCAATTTGGTTGGCTATGCACAACTTGGGTAAAAATGTATTCAGTATAGTTTCTTACAATGCAATATAAGAATTATTAAAGGTCGGTACATACATGGTTAGCTTCCTCTTGGCGACCCCCAACCTATTTTGCCAATGGCCCTTGGCATAAGTTAAGTCGGTTTTCAAATGTCTTATGGTATAAACCGTGAATGTTATTGATTCCGAAACCTAGATGGTAAGCAAAAAAAAGCCCTAATAAATTAGGGCCTCCTTACAGCTTTATGAAAGGCTCAAACTTCCTTCACAATCGCTTAGAAATAGTATTGTTTCAAATAAAATCTTAAGATTTTACTTACCTCTTTCTTGTTTTTGCTTGTTTACCATAGCTTCTACATCGCTAAGCAATTTTTTGGCATCATAAACAATACCATCTTTAATGGTGTATTCAATTCCGCCTACTCGTTCCACTTTTGCGGTGTCATCGTTCAAACGGACCGCACCGGTTCCGTAAAGCACTTTTAGGTTTTGAAGAGGATTCTCATCCACTATAACCATATCCGCCAACAAACCTTCGCGGATCACACCATATTCGATCGGCTTTTTCAAAGGCTTGAAGATTTCTTGGGCACTGTGCATTGTTGCGGCACGGATTACCTCCAGTGGGTGGAACCCTGCTTCTTGGAACATTTCAAGTTCCAATATGGTTCCAAAACCATAGGTCTGGTAAATAAAACCGGAATCCGAACCCAGCGTTATCTTCCCGCCCATATTTTTGTATTCATTAAGGAATTGCATCCAAACTTGATAGTATTTTTTCCATGCCACTTCGTCTTCAGTGGTCCAGTCGAACCAATATGCGCCGTGGCTCGTACGGCTAGGTGAAAAGAAGTCCATTAAAGAAGGCAAGGTGTATTTCTCGTGCCAGTCAGCGTTACGGGCTCTCATTACATCCCTACCTGCGGAATAGATCGTCATGGTAGGGTTGATATAAAAGTCAAGTTTTAAGAATTCATCGAGAAGTGAGTTCCATTTTTCGCCGCCCGGTTCAACCATGTCCCATTGACGGGCTACTTGACCAAAACGGTGCTGCTCATCACCATAATTGATATCCACTGGCCAAGGTTGTACATCGTTTTTTTCGTACATGGATTCAAACAGCCCATAAAAGTGCGTCATACTGGTAAGTCCCAATCTGGCTGCGTCGATGGCGTTCATTTGTGCCACGCCACTTTGTGCAAGGTGAGCGGTGCTTCCCATTCCCAGAGAATTTGCCTCGTCCAGTACGGCTTCCATAATCGCTGGCCTATGGGAGCTCAATTTTAGTCCGTCCACACCTTTTTTGTTGGCGTAGCGAACCCATTCCCTAGCATCTTCAGGTGTTAGGATTTTTCGATTTTCCCATTCTTTTCCGGTTCCGATTCTATGGAACGATATCATTCTGGGCGCTACAATTTCGTTCTTTGCACTTCTTTCTTTTTCATTGAGCGACCACTCCAAGTCTCCAAAAGGAACACCTCTAACCGTTGTGATTCCATGGGCCATCCATAATTTATAAACGTATTCGGCTTCTGGAGCTTTTGGTGTCCCCCCGGTGTGTACGTGCAAATCTATTAGGCCAGGCATTACATATTTACCGGTGGCATCGATTTCTTTGGTTTTGCCATTGCCCAGTTTGGGGCGCTTGGATTCATTAATGGCCACTTTTGGGACCCCGACTCTTGCGATATCCACAATTTTATTGTCTTCAACAATAATGTCCACCGGTCCTGAAGCGGGGCCACCGGTTCCATCAATTAAAATGGCACCTCTAATAATAAGCCTGTCAAAAGGGCCTTCTCCTTCGCCCGCCTTTCTGTCCGGGGCTCCAATGGTTTGGGCGCACATCAGCATGGGCAACAAAAGAAGTGTTGCCAATAATAATTTTTTCATGATTTAAGGTTTAAATGGTTGGTGGTTGGTCAAGCTCGTAATTATGGAAAATGAGCATAAACAAGCCGAATTTAAAAACACTGTTCAATACTATGTTAAAAAAATATGGATTTAGGGTGACAAGGGGCTGTTTTTTGTCCTTTTTGGAGAAATAATACAATTGATCGCGGGTATTTTTGGAATCCGGCCTAAAACAGTAGACCTATGCCCCAGAAAAAGGAATTATTAATAGAAGCAAGGTAGTTGTTCTGCAAGTTGGGAAAGTAGCATGATCAACAGAGTAGAGATGTAATCTTCTTTTTTGTTGGACCTCAAAAAAGCATAGGCCCTTTTCATTTGTGTTTTTACGGTATTTACGGAAATACCATTGGCTTCGGCAATCTCCGTGTAGCTTTTTCCGTCTACCACGACCGACACAAAAATTTCCTTTCTTTTTTTCGGCAATTTATCGATGAGGGCGTTCAGTTTGGTATTTGGTTTGTCCGATTTGGGTTCAGGGCCATTGGTGTCCACTTCCAAAGCATCGCACAGTTGTTGCTCCCTTTTTTTCTTTTCTAAGTGTTGAAGGCTTAAATTCTTGACGGATTTTTTGGCGTAGGCTTCAAAAGAGGTCTTTATAGCAATAGATTCCCGTTTGTTCCAAAACGAAACAAAGAAGTCCTGCACAATATCTTTTGCAATATCCTTATCCTTTACAATAGAAAAGGAAACCAAGCACAAAAGCGCGTAATTATCCTTAAAAAGCTCTTCAACCTTAAATCTCATATAGTGAGGTTTCGGGGGATTCATACAAATTTAAAGTTACCGAAATATAAAATTAAACTGGATCATTACCCAAATTGGTTGAAAAAAATATTGTTTTTTAAAAAAATCTTTGAGAATTGTCACCCTATTTTAATAAAATACTATCTAATACATGAGAACAATGATCGAATGCACAAGAAAGAAACATTGCGTAAACTTTTAAAGAAATTAAAGGAGTCTACAGGTTGGAAGGATAAATCTGACAAGGAGTTTGAAGATTTCACTCAAAATTTGATTGAACGTATTACCGAGGAAGATTTGGTAGACGAATCTTTGGAACTTTTGGAAGGTTTGGACGTAGAGAAAGATTGGAAATCCTTGCAGGCAAAATTGCCTAAAAGCAAGGTGAAAAGACTTCATCCACAAAGAATTCTTAAATACGCAGCCATTTTTGTCGGAGTCGTATCATTGGGCATCGGTTATGTGTCGATCAGCAATACTCATGATGATGGTATCTTGGCTGGAATGGATGATGAACATGTGATCTTGGATATGGGGTCGGACCGAACTTTGATAGAACCGCATGGTAGTCATTCCATTATACTTCCCTCCGGTGAAACAGTGGCCATGCATAATGGGGATACATTGATATATGGTTCTAATGAAGAAATTGAGGATTTTGTGTATAACGAGCTTAGTATACCCAATGGTAAAATGTTCGCTCTTGTACTGTCGGATGGCACAACGGTTCATTTAAACTCAGGTACAAGAATCAAATTTCCAGTAAAGTTCCCTAAAAAGGGCGTACGAGAGGTATTGGTTTATGGGGAGGCATATTTTGATGTGACCAAAGATGAAAAGCGCCCATTTGTGGTCAACTCCAAAGAGGTTGAAATAAAAGTATTGGGAACGCAATTCAATATTTCTTCCTATCAAGACCAAAACGAAGTGGCCACGGTGTTGGTGGAAGGTTCGGTAAGTCTCTCAAATGCGGATAGTATCAAAGATGAAATCATATTGAGACCAGGAGAAAAAGGTTCTTGGAACAAAGAACGGGGAGTAATGGAGGTGGAACAAGTAGATGTTGCGTTGCACACAGGTTGGGTTAATGGAGAGGTTGTTTTTAGAAATGCTCCATTTCCAGAATTACTGGCCAGTTTGGAGAGAACCTACAATGTGAAGATTGAAAATGTCAACGATGATGTTATTGACCAGACATTTAGCGCAAGGTTCAACAGAAATGTGGAAGAAATAGAAGATGTTCTGGATGCGCTACGAATTATAACTCCTTTTGAGTACGAGATTACAGTGGGTAATAAAGGAAAGAAAAAGAGTGTTAAAATAAAGTAACAGATAACAACCAAATTATAAACTGCTAATAGTAAAACGACTACGCCAATGAAATGACTTTTTTATTAAAAAAAGCACACAAAAAAAGGGAATGTTGGCCCATTCCCTCTCTTGAACTGTGTAATAAATATCGATTCAAACTAATTAAATCAACTCAAAATTATGAAAAAAAAACCATCTGGAATTCTTTTTTTAAAGAGATTCTTGAGGAATGGTTTATCAACCAAATTGACCATTTTTCTAATAATTGCCTCGATTATTCAAATTCAGGCAGCAAATTCTGATTCGCAAGGAGAGAAGTTGTCACTTGATTTACAAGAGGTTACTATAGAGAATGCGTTGGGCGAGATTGAATCTCGGTCCGAGTACCGTTTTATGTATGAGTACAGTCAAATTCCTTTAAAAAAGAAAGTAAGTCTAAAGACGAGTGACCGCAAAGTAGAGGATGTTCTCTCACTTTTATTCAGGGACACCAAAGTGGTGTATCAAATCCGTGGCAGACAGATCATATTGATGAAATCTGCCAGCAAAAAATCTGGAGATGGATTTTCTTCGATAGAAACGGTTAAGCCAATCATGCAAAGTACCGTAACAGGTACGGTCGTGGATTTTAGTGGTGTTCCTTTATTAGGGGCCAACGTAATGGTAAAAGGAACTTCCAACGGTTCCCAAACCGATTTTGATGGAAATTTTACCATAGAGGCCGCAGCAGGGGATATTTTAGTAGTATCCTATATTGGTTTTAAAACTTCTGAGACAGAGGTTACCGGTAGTGGGCCAATTACCATTGAACTGCAAGAAGATTCCGCACAGTTGGATGAGGTTGTTGTAACCGCTCTTGGTATTTCCAGGGAGAAAAAATCTTTGGGATATGCGACCCAGGAAGTGGATGGCGAGGATGTGAACAGAACTCCTACCGATAACGTTGTTAACGCATTGTCCGGTAAAATTGCCGGGGTTCAGATCAAGAACAACACCAACATGGGAGGGTCCAGTAACGTGGTGATTCGTGGCAGTACCTCTTTAACAGGTAACAACCAAGCATTGTTCGTTGTTGATGGTGTTCCTGTGAGCAACTCCAACTTCAACACTGCCGATCAGCAAAGCGGTACCGGCGGTTTCGATTATGGTAACATGGCTTCCGATATCAACCCGAACGATATCAAATCCATTAACGTACTTAAAGGTGCGGCAGCAACAGCACTTTATGGTTCCAGGGCCACAAACGGTGCGGTTATCATTACCACTAAATCCGGGGCCGGTTCAAAACAAAAACCAACAGTAACGATCAACTCAAACGTTACCATGGGATACATAGATAAATCCACATGGCCAGATTTCCAGTATCAGTACGGTACAGGATATGGTCCTGTGTATGGTAACGACGGCACGAGTTTTTTCAATGACCAAGATGCGAATGGGGACGGAGAATTGGATTTGGTTACGCCCGCTACCGCCTATGGTTCTTACGGTGCGCAATTTGATCCTAACTTAATGGTATATCAGTGGGATTCTTTCTACGAAGGGTCTCCCTATTACTTGCAGCCCAGTCCATGGGTGGCACCAGAAAGTAGATTGATCGATTTCTTTGAAACCCCTGTTACCATGACCAATAGTGTTGCGGTTGCCGGAGCAAGCGATAAGGCGACATATAGAATAGCCTACACCCGTTTCAATCAAGATGGATTGATGCCGAACAGCAATATGACCAGGGACAATATTTCCATTAATACCAGTTTTGACATTACTGACAAGTTCTCCGTTACGGGAAGTGCCAATTATATACTTACAGATGCACTTGGTAGAAACAGAACAGGTAGTGAAACAGGCGCCAATGCTCAAAACGTAATCTCATCCATGAGAAGATACTGGGCCATGAACGTTGGTATCGATGAATTAAAGGATGCTTATTTCAATACAGGTACAAATGTTGACCCATTTATGGGGGGTACCATCGATAATCCTTACTGGGTGGTTTACGAGAACTATCAGAACGATTCCCGTAGCAGAATTTTTGGGAACGTATCCGCAAAATATAAGTTCACCGATTGGTTGAATGTGGAAGGTAGGGTTTCCTTGGATACCTATTCCTTTATTCAAGAAGAAAGGAACAATGTGGGTACAGCAGGTGCCGTGGGAAGATACTCCAGGAGAAACATCAACTATAGTGAAGAAAACTATGATCTGATGATTAACTTTAACAGATATGTTACCGATAAGTTGAACATCAGCGGTGTTTTGGGAGCCAATATCAGAAGAACCGATCTAAGTTCTATTTACGCCGAAACAAACGGTGGATTGGTGCTTCCGGATTTGTTCTCCCTTTCCAATTCATTGAACTTGCCACCAGCACCCATAGAGAACGTAGAAAAAGTTGGGGTTGATGGATATTATGGTTTGGCCTCCTTCGGTTATGATAATTTGATCTATGTGGATTTAACGGGAAGATTTGACCATTCCTCTACATTGCCAGAAGAGAACAGTACCTATTTCTACCCATCCATTTCTTCCAGTTTCGTGTTTTCCAACTTGGTGGACAAGAACTGGTTGAGCTTTGGTAAACTTCGTTTAAACTACGCAGAGGTAGGAAGTTCTGCTCCCGCCAACAGTTTGGTCGATGTATTGAACAAGCCAACTCCATTTGGAGCAGTACCATTGTACGGTACCAATGATACCAAGAACAACGAAGACTTACTGCCCGAAACTACGATCAGTTACGAGGCAGGTCTCGAAATGAGGTTCCTGAACAGTAGATTGGGCTTCGATTTATCCGTTTATCAAACCAACTCCAAGGATCAGATCATTCCTGTGGCCATTTCAACCACAACAGGATACTCTTCCAGGTTTGTAAACGCCGGTGAAGTTGAAAACAAAGGTATTGAGGTGGCCGTTAATGGAGACATTGTACAAACCGAGGATTTCCAATGGAAGGCCAACGTTAACTGGGCTAAAAACCAGAGTAAGGTAGTTTCTCTGTTCGAAGGAGGTAGCAACCTACAATTGGGTACGGTGAGTGGTGTTTCCATCAACGCGACCGTAGGGGAACCTTATGGAACCATCCAAGGAACAGATTACATTTATGTGGACGGAGAACGTTTGATCAACCAAGAGACCGGGGCTTACGAACGTACCACCACTTCCAATAACGTAATTGGTAACATTACACCGGATTGGACAGCAGGTATCACCAACCAGTTCAGATACAAAAATTTTGATTTGAGTTTCTTGATCGATATTCAAAGCGGAGGAGATGTGTACTCGAACGATATTTCAACGGGTAACCGTTCAGGTCTGTACGCTTGGTCCGTAGGACTCAATGATCTGGGTAACCCAATAAGAAACTCTTTGGCCGATGGCGGGGGTATCATATTGGATGGTGTAGCTCCTGATGGATCTCCCAACACGGTAAGAACGGCTATGGACAACTACAGAAATGCAACCGGAAGTGTAATGGCACCACAGGCATACTTTGTGTACGATGCATCCTATGTAAAGTTGAGGGAAGTTGCTCTTAACTACAATTTTCCAAAAATGGCCTTTATGGATTCCATTGGTATTCAGTCGCTAAGATTGGGATTAACAGGTTCCAACTTATGGATCATCCATAAGAACCTGCCATATGCTGACCCAGAGGCTGGATTGAGTTCCGGTAACTTGCAAGGTTCTCAAAACGGGGTTTTACCTACGGTAAGAAATATTGGTTTTAACCTACAAGTTCAATTCTAAACCCAAAAAAATCAGAAAATGAAAAACTATTATATCATAATTTTAATGGCACTGTTTTTCTCATGTTCCGGTGATTTGGAAGACATGAACGTCGATGTGAAGAACGCAACGCAGGCTCCGGCAGAGACCTTTTTTAACAATGCCGTGAAAAACCTGTCCGATACCATGAGCGGTATTACCTATGGAGCCAATGGTAACCCGTTCAATACAACAAGGTTGTTGGTACAGCAAATTTCCTCCGTTACTTATAACGAAGGTACCACGTACTATTCCAACTTTACTTGGAACGAGGTCTATATGGATATCTTGAACAACCTTCGCCAAAGCGCTGAGGTCATTCAGAGTGCGGAGAGTTTGACTCCCGCAAACGAAAACCAATTGGCGATCATAGAGATTGTTCAGGTATATACTTGGTCCAAACTTGTGGAGTCTTTTGGTGATATACCCTATTCCCAAGCTTTGGATGTGGATAACATTTCACCAGAATATGATGATCAAGAAGCAATTTACACCGATTTGTTATCAAGATTGACAACGGCTATCAATGCTTTGGATACTTCCCAGCCTTCTTGGGGTCAAGACCTTCTTTACAGTGGAGATGTTGCCAGCTGGAGTAGTTTTGGTAGTTCATTGTTATTCCAGATGGGAATGAGAATCATAGAATCCAATCCAACTTTGGCTACGGATGCCATAACAACGGCCTTGCCAAATATTTTTACCTCAAATGCAGATATTGCGCAAATAGAGCATTTGGAGTCTCAGCCAAATACCGCTGAACTTTGGACGGATTTGGCCGTAGGAAATCGTAGGGACTTTGTGGGAACAGATGTCTTTATAGATTACATGAACGAGTTGGAAGATCCACGAAGATCAGTGTTCTTTCAAGAAGTTGATGGTACCGAGGGTGTGTATCGTGGCTCGGAATCTGGACTTGTGGTAGCGTATTTTGATTTCTCGCGATTCGGGACACTATTCTATCAGCCCACCACTCCGGTAATCCTTTTGGATTATGCAACAATTGAATTTTTGTTGGCCGAAGCCGCCGAGAGAGGAATTGCAGGGGTAACCGATGCAGAGGAACACTACAAGGCGGCCATACAAGCCAATTTTGATTATTACGGAATAGGCGACAGTGCAGCCGCTTATTTGGGAGATCCAGAAGTAGCATATACTACAGCTCCCGGAACTTGGGAAGAAAAAATAGGTATGCAAAAATGGGTAGCGTTGTTCAACCAAGGATTGGAAGCATGGACAGAGTACAGAAGATTGGATTATCCAACTTTGGAGGCGCCGCCTCAATCCTTTGTCCCCACCGTTCCGGTAAGATTGACATACCCTATTTCCGAACAAACCTTGAACAGGGCCAACTATGAAAGCGCAGCTGCAGCCATTGGTGGAGACCTGCTCACTACAAGTTTGTTCTGGGATGTGGATTAAATTCAAGTAAAAACACCAGACTTTGACCATAAGATTGCCTGGGCTGAAACCCAGCCCAGGCTCTCATTTATTTTTTATCCGTTTGATTAGCTGAAAAGGGGCAGAATACACTATCTGATTTTGATTGCTCAATTAATCAAAATTCTGCCCCTTTTATATTTATGATCCACTAATTTGAATTGCCATAGGCTTAAATGATTATACCCTAACCCTTTTGGACCATCCTCGTCACATTAAAACATAAAAACCATGAAAATAAGACTTAACAAAATCATATATCTTCTTCTCTTGATCGGTACCACGGTATCCGCGCAGCAGTTGAATACCGCAATGGATTCAACAGTAACTGTTCAAGGAAAGGTCAACATCAAAGGAAAGGAAGTAAAATACAAAGCAACCACAGGTAAGCAGCCTGTATGGGACGATAAAGGGAAAATAATAGCTGGACTGCTTTTTACCTATTACCAAAGAACAGATGTGGACAATATTGCCAAAAGACCTTTGGTAATTTCTTTTAACGGTGGTCCGGGCTCGGCTTCGGTTTGGATGCACATAGCATATACAGGTCCTAAAATTCTGAATATTGATGAAGAAGGATATCCGGTACAACCTTATGGGATTAAAGACAATCCCAACTCTATTTTGGATGTTGCCGATATCGTCTACGTGAATCCGGTAAATACCGGATATTCAAGAGCCATTGACGAAATGGACGACAAAACCAAGGCGGAGACCTTTTTTGGCGTAAAACAGGATATAAAATATCTGGCTACTTGGATTGATAACTTTGTTACCAGGAACAACCGTTGGGCCTCACCAAAATTTTTAATCGGTGAAAGTTATGGAACACCGAGGGTTTCAGGTTTGTCATTGGAGCTCCAAAACTCCCATTGGATGTATTTGAACGGGGTTATTTTGGTATCTCCGACTACCCTGGGAATAGAAAGGGGAACCGTTGCAGGAGCAGCCAACTTTTTGCCATATTACACAGCTGCAGCTTGGTTCCACAAGCAATTGCCCGCTGATTTGCAGTCAAAGGACCTAGTGGAAATTCTTCCAGAGGTCGAGGCTTATACCATAGATGTACTTACCCCTGCAATCTCCAAGGGAGGATATTTACCGGAATCAGAAAAAAAACAAGTGGCAGCTACTATATCCAGATACTCGGGATTGTCCGAAAAAGTGATATTGGAACATAACCTACGCATACCAAAAAGCTTCTTTTGGAAAGAGTTGTTAAGGGATGAGGGCTACAACATCGGTAGATTGGATTCACGCTACTTGGGAATTGACGGGCAGACCGCGGGAACGAGACCCGATTATGCAGCAGAACTTACAAGTTGGTTACATTCCTTCACACCGGCCATTAACCATTACTTCAAGAACTATCTAAATTATAATACAGACCTTAAGTACAACATGTTCGGGCCAGTACGTCCTTGGGACAGGAGCAACAATACCACGGGGTACGACCTGAGACAGGCTATGGCGCAAAATCCATACTTGAATGTGTTGGTACAGTCAGGTTACTACGATGGGGGCACGGATTATTTCAATGCCAAATATAATATGTGGCAAATGGATCCCAGCGGCAGACTTAAGGATAGAATGGAGTGGAAAGGGTATAGGAGTGGCCACATGATGTATCTCAGGAACGAAGACCTACAAACAGCCAACGATGACCTAAGGGAGTTTATTGCCAAGTCACTTCCCCAAGAAGGCATGCCGGCGAAATACATTAGGAATTAATGCATTGTATAGTGATAGTAGTTCCAAAACTTAGAAACACCAGTATAATTATAACGATAAAAAAATGAGAAAGTTGAAGTTAAGATTTATGGTTGTTGCTTTCGGTATTGTGCAAATTTGTGCAAATGCCCAGGACAATACATCCAGTCAAACAGAAGTACATGGTCCAATGACAGGGGCTATCGTTCAAAAGTTCCATAAGAATTATGGTCAAGTACAAAAGGCTCCTAAGCGAGAAGAAGGAGAGGGACCTTGGAATCAATTGATCATAAGGGGGGCTACTATGATCAATGGTACCCTGGCGCCACCACAGGGACCTGTGGATATTGTAGTGGAAAACAATAAAATTGTTGAAGTCAAAGTGGTCGGTTACCCGGGTGTACCCATTGACCCAAGTAAAAGACCTGTATTAAAACCGGGAGGAAAGGAGCTGAATGCAGAAGGGATGTACATTTTGCCCGGATTTGTGGATACCCATGCCCATATTGGAGGCAGTGCACAAGGTACAACAGCGGAGTATGTCTTTAAATTGTGGATGGGACATGGTATAACAACGATTGCCGATCCAGCTAGCGGAAATGGTCTGGATTGGGTATTGGAACATAAAAGTAAAAGCGAAAAAAATACAATAACCGCCCCTAGGATCATGGCCTATACACGGTTTGGAATGGGAGCTCAAAACGCGATTACCACACCTGAACAAGCCATAGAATGGGTTAGGCAAAATGCAAAAAATGGAGCGGATGGTATCAAATTCTTTGGGTCACCACCAAAAATTATGGAAGCTGCATTGGTGGAGAACAAAAAATTGGGCCTTCGTTCAAAAATGCACCACTCCCAGACCTATGTTGGGCAATGGAACGTACTTCACAGTGCAAGGGCTGGATTAACATCAATGGAGCATTGGTACGGACTTCCCGAAGCCTTGTTTGATGATAGGACCGTACAGGATTATTCCTTGGACTATAATTACCAGAACGAGCAAGATCGTTTTGGCGAGGCAGGTCAATTATGGGCACAGGCGGCAAAACCATACTCGGATAAATGGAACGCAGTAATGGAAGAGTTGTTGGATTTGGACTTTACCCTATCGCCTACCATGGTAATCTACGAAGCAAACCGTGATTTGGCCAGAGCCAGAAGAGCTGAATGGCATGAGGAGTACACCTTGCCAAGTCTTTGGGAATTTTACTCTCCAAGCCGTCAATCACATGGATCTTACTGGCATTACTGGGGCACTGAAAGGGAAATTGACTGGAAGGCCAATTATAAACTTTGGATGACCTTCATCAACGAGTACAAAAACCGTGGTGGTCGTGTCACTGTGGGAACAGACGCAGGTTTTATTTATGAACTTTATGGATTTTCGTATCCAAGGGAAATGGAGTTGCTACGTGAAGCAGGGTTCCATCCGTTGGAAGTGATCAAGGCAGCAACACTCAACGGTGCCGAGTCCTTGGGAATCGATGACAAGATAGGTACCATTACGCCAGGTAAGCTGGCAGATTTTGTCATTATAGAGGAAAACCCACTGGTCAATCTCAAAACCTTGTATGGTACAGGAGCTATAAAATTAATGGAAGACAACACTATTCAACGTGTTGGTGGGGTTAAATACACCATCAAGGACGGAATCATCTATGATGCCAAACAATTGTTGAAAGATGTGAAGGAGATGGTGGATAAAGAAAAAGAAGCCAAGAACTACAAAATAGTACAACCAGGCATAAAAGGGTAGAATAAGTTTGATTTTAATAGGTTAGAAATATACCCTTTTTATAATCGTGGTGATTGTTCGCAATCACCACGATACTTCACTACGAATAAAAATCACTCCATTATGAACAAATAGGTTGTCATGGTACAACAAGGTTTTCATTGCTTATAGGAAAGTCCAAACCTTGACTCGGCAATGAATGCTTACCGTGGCAATTGTTAACAATTCACATCATGTCGGACATTTTAAATTTTAACAATACGGAGACGGCCTTCGCTGCAAAGTCCAATATGGAACTTAAAAAGGCCAAATTCCTATTTGGAATGTTGGAATATGGTCAGCTTACAAAGCTGGCAAAACCTATGCTCAATTTTGCTTTCCAGGCTAGGTTGCCCATAAAAAGAATTTTAAAGAAAACCATTTTTTTACAGTTTTGTGGAGGAGAAAATCTTCAAGAGTGCAAAGCACAAATAGATCAACTATATCAAAATGGTGAGGTGATGTCCATATTGGACTACTCTGTTGAAGGTGCTGAAAATGATTCAAATTTTGATGCCACACTGGATACACTTCTCAAAATCTGTAAGTTCTCGGAATTCCAAAAGCAAATACCTTTTTTGGTGTTCAAGCCTACAGGAATAGGAAGGCTCGAAATTTTTCGTAAAGTCTCTGAAAATGAACATCTTAGTTTTGCTGAGTCTGAAGAGTGGAATAGGGTTAAGCAAAGATTTGAGTCTATATGTAGAGCTGTGGCGGAGACCAACAATTTAAAGATTATGGTAGATGCCGAAGAGTCTTGGAGCCATGTTGCAGTTGATGGGCTTACTGAAGATATGATGCTCAAATACAACAAAGAACGAACCGTTGTTTTCGCTACTGCTCAGCTTTATCTGAGCGAAAAGTACCATTACCTTGAACATTTAAAGGCCTTTGGAGAAAGAAACGGAATCAAAATTGGAGTAAAGTTGGTGCGAGGCGCCTACATGGAAAAGGAACGTGAAAGGGCTTTGGCTCGCGGATATGAAAGTCCGGTATGTCCGGACAAATCCACAACCGACAAAAATTTTGATAGCGGTGTGGATTTTGTTCTTGAAAACCTGGATGTTTTTGATTTATTCTTGGGAACCCATAACGAAATCAGTTGTAGGGAATTGGTAAAGAAATTGGACGATCAGGGCATTAGTGTTGCAGACCCACGTGTTTGGTTCGGTCAGTTGTATGGGATGAGTGATAACATAAGCTTTAATATGGCAAAGGCCGGTTATAATGTGGTAAAATATGTACCATTTGGCCCAATTAAGGACGTTATGCCCTATCTGATTCGACGAGCAGAGGAAAATTCATCTGTCGGGTCACAATCATCAAGAGAAATGGAATTGCTCAAAAAAGAATTACAAAGACGAAAAGAAATGGCAAAGATGAGATAAGGAGTTCGTAATGGAGCACCCTAAGGTCGTAAAGGTATAGCTTTTACGGCCTTTTTTATGATATGAAATGAATTGAACAAAAAAAGGCCATCATAGATGATATGACGGCCTTGAAGTTAGTCGTTTTTGGTGTTATCCCAAAAAAGGATACCTGTAATCCTCCGGGGTCACAAAAGTTTCCTTGATGAGCCTAGGGGAAACCCAGCGCAACAGGTTCTGCATGGAGCCAGCCTTGTCATTGGTCCCGGATGCCCTTGCGCCTCCGAAAGGCTGCTGTCCCACAACGGCCCCCGTGGGCTTGTCGTTGATGTAGAAGTTGCCGGCAGCGTTTTGCAGGGCCTTGGTGGCCTGGTCAATGGAATAGCGGTCGGCCGAAAGCACAGCTCCCGTCAATCCATATTCCGAGGTGCCGTCCACGAGCTTCAGCGCTTCGCTCCAATCCTCGTCCGCATAAACATACACGGTGACCACAGGGCCGAACAGTTCGGTGTACATGGTCTCGTATTTTGGATTTGTGGTCAATATCACTGTTGGTTCCACAAAGTACCCAACGGATTTATCGTAGTTGCCACCTGCGATGATCTCGGCATCGTCGTCGGCCTTTGCCTTGTCGATGTACTTGGCCAACTTGTCAAAGGATCCTTCGTGGATCACTGCGGTAATAAAATTGCCCATGTCCTCTGGGGACCCCGGTTTGTTAAAGGAAGCGATGTCCTTTTTGACCAGTTCCAAAATCTCATCGGCCGTCGATTTTGGTAGGTATACCCTGGATGCGGCACTACATTTTTGACCTTGGAACTCAAAGGCGCCCCTGCTGATGGCAGTGGCCACCTGTTGCGGTTTGGCGGTCGGGTGGGCAATGATGAAATCCTTTCCCCCTGTCTCTCCCACAATGCGGGGATATGTCTTGTACTTGTGGATGTTGTTCCCGATCTGTTTCCAAAGGTTCTTGAACACGGTGGTGGAACCTGTAAAGTGGATGCCCGTAAAGTCAGGGCTGTCCAAAACGGTATCGGAGATCATAACGGGGTCTCCATAGACCACGTTGATCACGCCATCGGGCAATCCGGCCTCCTTGAAGACATCGACGATCACCTTTGCGGAATAGATCTGGCTGTCACTGGGTTTCCATACCACCACGTTGCCCATCATGGCGGCACTTGCGGGAAGGTTCCCCGCAATGGCGGTAAAGTTGAAGGGGGTGATGGCGTACACGAACCCCTCTAGCGGACGATATTCCACTCGGTTCCAGACGCCTTCGGAAGATTCCGGTTGTTCGCTATAGATCTGTGCCATGTACTCTACGTTGAAACGCAAAAAGTCCACGATCTCACAGGCGGAATCGATCTCGGCCTGATAGATGTTCTTGGATTGGGCCAGCATGGTAGCGGCGTTCATCTTTTGGCGGTAGGGCCCTGCGATAAGCTCGGCGGCCTTTAAAAATATGGCGCAACGCTGTTCCCAGGTCAAATTGGCCCAGGCATCCCTGGCCTCCATGCAATTGGCGATGGCCTGCTCCACGTGGGTTTTCTCGGCCAAGTGGTAGTGTCCCAAAATGTGCTTGTGGTCGTGCGGAGGTGACATGGGCCTGGTGTTTCCCGTCCTTATCTCTTCGCTTCCGATGTAAAGTGGGATATCCACTTCACTGTCGTAAAAAGTTTTGTATTGTTTTAGTACTTCTTCTCGTTCGGGGGAACCCGGAACGTAGCTTTTGACCGGCTCATTGATGGCGGTCGGAACATGAAAAAATCCTTTTCCCATACTTGATTAAATTAATTTTTAAATATTTATTTCACAGTTATAGCAAAGTTACTAAAAGGGATATCCATTTTAAACTTTATAGCGGAACAATTCAAGGGTAAAGTCTTAATTTATAAGGTGAAATAAGAGATACAATGAATTTATTTTGTAATTTGTTGTTGTAATAAATTATGACAGTTAAAACCACTTAATTGATTGGCCTCAATTGGTTTTTTCGGTCAGGGCAAATCGAAATCAAACTAACTATGATACTACACAAAAACACTACCTAACAATCAACTCCGCTTAGGGTATACAGAGCTTTTTAGAAAGCAATGGATCAAGCACCACAATACTTTGGTATTGATGGGCTACTATCCTTATCCTATGCAACTACCATTTGGCATTGCACAAAGTTTACCGTTCCCATGTTCGGAAACTTAAATTTTATAGAATCAACTGAAAATCAATCTTATCAAATGAAAAATCAATTTTTGATATTGCTTTGTACGGCAATATCCTTAACGTCTTTTGGGCAACGAAAAAAATCCGACGTAGCCCTGCACGAACGACTGTACGAGTCCATGGAATACAGAAACATAGGTCCCTTCCGAGGTGGCAGAGCTACAACGATAGAAGGTATTCCCGATGATATCTTTACCTATTATATGGGTGCCACTGGGGGCGGTGTATGGAAAACCGAGGATGGAGGGGAAACTTGGAACAATATCTCCGATGGCTATTTCAATACCACCGGAATCGGGGATATTACCGTGGCACCATCAAACCATAATATTATTTATGTAGGGACGGGAGAGTCCTGTATCCGTGGAGTTAAAACATCCCATGGGGATGGTATGTACAAATCCTTGGATGGGGGAAAAACATGGGAACATATCGGCCTTAAAGAGACACGTCATATCGGTGAAGTTTACGTTCATCCTACAAATCCGAACAAAGTCTATGTTGCTGCACAAGGCAATCCTTGGGGAACGGATGAGTATCGAGGGCTTTACCTTTCCGAAGATGGGGGGGACACTTGGGAAAAAATACTATACGTGAACGATCATTCCGGAATTGTTGATATGACCGTCAGTGAAACCGACCCCAATTTTATGATGGTGACCTCTTGGGATTTTCAAAGAAAACCTTGGGTAGTCCAAAGTGGCGGACCAGGCAGCAAGGTATTTAAGACCACTGACGGTGGTACAACTTGGAAAGAAATCAACAAAGGGCTTCCAAAGCTCAAAGGAAAAATGGGAATCGATATAAGTCCTGCCAATCCAAATGTGGTGTATATGGCCATTGAAGCAAAGGAGAGAGAAGGAGGGGTTTATCGTTCCAACGATGCGGGCGAAACATTTTCTCAAACCACCAATGATGCCACAACCTATGCTAGGGCCTGGTATTACATGCACATTATTGCGGACCCGAATGATGAAGATGAACTTTGGGTAATGAACAGCCATGCGATGAAGTCCATTGATGGCGGAAAGACCTTTTCCGGTAACCCAGGAAGTCATGTGGATCATCACGATATGTGGATCAACCCCAACAATAGTGCTATTATGGCCAATGCGAACGATGGAGGGGCTTCCATAAGCTATAATGGCGGTAAAACTTGGTCGACCGTTATGAATCAACCAACGGGGCAATTTTATAGGGCCTTGACCGATAATGGATACCCATACAGAGTGTATTCCGGACAACAGGACAACAGTACCATTGCAATCGATAGCCGTGTTATGGACCGAGGCATCGGGGAAATGCACTGGGATATCATGCGTGCGGGTGAATCCGCGACCGTAGCGTTGGACCCGAACAATCCTAGATACGTATATTCCACCTACTTTGCCAGTAATTTTGTGGAATGGGATCGTGATATAGACAACACCCGAATGGTTCGTCCCTATCCCGAAAGAATCAGTGGGGAACAGCCCAAAAACCTAAAACTCAGGGCCAATTGGAACGGACCGGTAATGGTATCGCCCCATAACCCGAATGTGATTTATTATGGTTCACAATACATAATGAAATCCACGGATAGGGGAGTGACTTGGAAAACTGTAAGTGAGGATCTTACCAGAAACAACAAAGAACAGCAAGGAAAGGGCGGTATTCCGATTTCCAACGAACAGATCACCGCCGAGAGCTACAATAATATTTTCAATATTGAAGAGTCACCGGTTAAAGAAGGAGTGGTCTGGGCAGGTTCCGATTGTGGGTTGGTGCACGTAACCCAAGATGGAGGTGAAACTTGGGCCAATGTGACACCAAAAGGTTTGGAGGAAGGAATTATAAACGTAGTGGAACCCTCCCCGCACCATGCAGGTACAGCTTATT
This sequence comes from uncultured Allomuricauda sp., assembly GCA_963677115.1. Classification (GTDB taxonomy): domain Bacteria; phylum Bacteroidota; class Bacteroidia; order Flavobacteriales; family Flavobacteriaceae; genus Flagellimonas. The sequence continues at coordinate 3,909,504 of OY781874.1, read as the reverse complement.
TTGCCATGGCCGGCTATAAAATGAACAATTTTACACCTCAAATTTATAAAACGACCGATTTTGGGGCCTCATGGGAAAAAATAGTTTCGGGAATCCCGGAAGATACCTTTGCAAGGACCGTTCGTGAAGACCCGGATAGAAAAGGTTTGTTGTATGCCGGGACCGAGACCGGGATGTATGTTTCCTTTAATGGTGGCAAACAATGGCATTCGTTGCAGAACAACCTTCCTGAAGTGCCGATTACAGATTTAAGGGTACAGCGTAAGGATTTGGTGGTCACTACACAAGGAAGGGCCATTTGGATTCTTGATGATCTTACACCTTTACATCAGATTTCGGACAAGGTGGCAAATTCAGATTACTTTTTGTACCGACCAAATGACACCCATGCCGAGCTTTCGGTCGCCTACAGTGCCGATGGAAGCGGCCAGAATCCGCCAAGTGGAGTGCAGATTCATTACGTAAACAATAAAGAGGTCCCTGCGGATACTCCAATGTCAATGGAAATTCTGGACAGTGAAGGTGAGGTGGTCCATGCAGAATTTACAAATGCTGCAAGAAGTGAGTGTGATAGCCTTAGAAAACCGCAATTGAAGAAATCAGTAGGAGCACATCGTTATAAGTGGAGCATGCGCGAAGGAATGTTCGATTGCCTAACGGAACTTTATACTACCAATCGTGATTTGAGTGCCTATGATGCAGCACCAGGTAATTACAAAGCAAGATTGACTATTGGAGATGTGGTCATGACCCAAGATTTTGCCATCACCATTGACCCACGCATCAAGATGAGTGTTGCTAATGTAGAAGAAGCCTATGTTGAGCGGGATGGAATATTCAAATCCATTTATAGGGCGGGTACAGAAATGACCCAAGGCGTCCGCGACCTCAGGAAAATAAAAAAACAGTTGAAATTTGTGATGGAGGAATCCGAATCTTCCCAAGTAAAGGCCAAAGGAAAACTGCTTGAGGAAACAATAGATGCTTGGATAGCCAAAATATTACAAAAGGAAATGCGGACCTACCAAAGTAACTATATGTTCGAGGCCCGATTATTGATCAAGTACAAGGACTTTTTGAACCGTATCGGCAAAGGAAATCTTCCTGTTACCGAAGGAGTGAGAGAGGTTTCCAAAGATTACCTGAATCAATGGGATAGATTAAAATCCGACCTACAGTCAATCAAAAGCAAAGAAGTCCCCGAGTTCAATCAGCTCATCGCGGGGACAGACCTCCCTCAAATCTATACCCCTTGATCATTTATGCTTCATAGTAGTATGTTTAGTAGAGAAGGCCCTTAATTGGGCCTTTTTTTAATCGTATACACCATGATTTTCGATGTCCGCGTAGCATTATTGAATATTGATCAAAGCAAAAAGTCTTGGATGTAATTATTAAACAGGTTTAAGTACAAAATGTTCAGATCCCCGTAATTTTGAATAAAGATCAATTGTAATGAAAAATAAGCAAAAAGTCGTGGTCGTAGGAGGCGGATTTGCCGGCATGGAACTTATCAAGGGATTGGGAAACTCCAAAAAATACGATGTCATTTTGGTGGATGTGAACAACTATAATTTCTTTCCTCCCCTGATTTATCAGGTGTCAACAGGGTTTATGGAGCCTTCGGCAATAAGTTATCCGTTTCGGAGAATACTTCGAAAAAAGGAAAGCATCCGTTTTCGCTTGGGCAGTTTGGAAAAAGTGGTACCGTCCGAGAACAAAATTATCTTGAGCAATGGGGAATTGGATTATGATATTCTTGTAATGGCCACAGGGGCGGAAAGCAATTTCTTCGGAAACAAGAATATCGCAAAATATAGTCTTCCCATGAAGACCATTAGCGATGCATTATCCTTACGGAACACTATTCTTACACGGTTGGACCGTGCCACCCGTTTGCAAAAAGCAGAGGAACGCAAACGATTGTTGACCTTTGTAATTGCCGGGGCGGGCCCTACTGGTGTAGAGTTATCGGGAATTTTGGCTGAAATGAGCTCTTCAATTCTGGAGAAAGACTATCCAGAACTGAGCCACGAAGATTTGGGAGGTATTTATTTGATTGACGGCCAAGAAGCTGTGTTGTCGGCCATGTCCGCCAAATCACAGGAATATACGCACAAAAAGCTCGAACACTACGGAGTAAAAATCAAATTGAACACTTTTGTAAAAGACTTTGACAATGAAAAAGTATTGTTGTCCGATGGTACGGAAATCTCCACCAAGAACCTGATTTGGGCGGCAGGAGTCTCCGCAAAAACTTTTGAAGGGTTCCATAAAGACAGCTATGGCAAGGGCAATCGTTTAAGAACCAACGGGTTCAATCTGGTAGAGGGATATAAAAATATTTATGCGCTTGGCGACTGCGCTCAGGTGTCGGGCGACAGGGCATTTCCAAATGGTCACCCGCAATTGGCGCAGCCAGCAATACAACAGGCCCAAAACTTGGCCAGGAACTTGGAAAGTAAAAATGGCACTTGGAAGAGTTTCACCTACAAGGATAAGGGTTCTTTGGCCATTATAGGCAGGAACAAGGCCGTGTTGGACATTCCCGGTCAAAATTATTCCGTTAAGGGGTTCTTGGCGTGGCTTATTTGGATATTTGTCCATATTATGGGCCTTGTGAATTTTAAGAACCGAATGCGGGCATTTCTCGACTGGATTGGATACTATATCCACAGAGATCAATATTTCAGGATGATCATTAAACCTAAAGACCGGGAAGTATAAAAGGGAAACGACAGCTAAGGTGGAACCGATACCAATTCGGCCCCATCAGCTTAGGAGGAAAGGAGGTTTATGGCATCCATATATACAAAAATACAGATGGTCTGGTAATCTTCATTTTGATAAAGCAATAGCATATCGGTCAAAACTTTAACCGAACCGACCAAGCTTAGTGACAAAACCTTGCTAATTTGAGAGGAATAAAATTGAAAAAGAACAGCTATTATGAAAGTGATAATTATAGGAGCAAACGGAAAAATAGGAAGATTGATAGCACAAAAAATGAGTGCATCCGATGAATTTGAGCCTACCGCTCTTATCCGAAAAGAAGAACAAAAAGCATATTTCGATTCCATAGAAGTTCCGGTAATCGTAGAAAGCATAGAAAATTCAGAAGAAAAGATTGCATCGGCCATAAAAGGTTTTGATGCTATAGTATTTTCTGCTGGCTCGGGAGGTTCTACGGGACCGGACAAAACCATAGAGGTTGATTTGTTTGGGGCGGTTAAAACGATAGAGGCATCCAAGACCAACGATATTTCACGTTTTGTTATGGTAAGTGCCGCACTTTCTGATGACCCTTCAAGCTGGAACTCGGAAGGTATGAAACCCTATTACATTGCCAAACATATGGCAGATAAGGAATTGAAGCGAAGCGGTCTGGACTATACCATTCTTCGTCCGGTATCGTTAACGGATGATGGGGATGCGGGGAAAATAACCATTCAATCCGATCCGCATCAACTAAATAAGGAAATTCCGAGGGCTGCCGTAGCGGAAACGGTTCTTAAGGTTCTTCCTAACGAAAACACCCATTCAAAAATTCTTGAAATGAGTAAAGGCCCTTCAGAAATTGGGGAAGCAATAACGGAATTTGTTGCCTAGTCAATCCATTCGTTTACGGGGCTGATTATACCTATCATTTTTTAGAACCGGTTCTGGAATTGTACTCAGATGCACTATTGACAAAAAAAATGGCGAAATCAACTTGAATAATCTTACTTATAAAGAACCTAATCGATAGCCTTTTTATCTTAAAATCCTTTTTCAGCCTTTTATTTATTGTGCCCATCTATTGGAAAGAAAAGGTATTCTTCTAGTTTAACATTTTATTATAGAAGGTTTTGGTGAGGGAATCTCTTCCTTTGTATATTTTCGATTTATATATACATCAAGTTTATGACGGTTTGGATTATCTTCTTGTTGGGCATTCTTGTTTTTCTGGCATTGGATTTGGGCGTTTTCAACAAAAATGCCCATGTCATAAGTGTTAGGGAAGCATCGATCTGGACGGCTGTATGGGTTTCGTTGTCCATGCTGTTTTCAGCGGTGATCTATTGGCTGTATAGTACAGGGAAAGTGGACAATGTAGATGGTCTGGAACCGATGGAGGCCATGATTGATTATATCACGGGCTACCTTATCGAACTTTCTCTGAGCATAGACAATATTTTTGTTATTGCCGTAATTTTCACCTCGTTTCAAATACCACAAAAATACCAGCACCGTGTATTGTTTTGGGGTATCTTGGGGGCCATTGTATTTAGGGCATTAATGATATTTTTTGGAGTGGCCCTGATCAAGAAGTTTACTTTTGCCACATATATCTTCGGAGCTTTTTTAATTTTTACTGCCATTAAAATGTTGGTTTCCAAGGAAAAGCCCTTCGAGCCAAAAAAATCCTTTATTTATCGGAACCTGCGAAAAATAATGCCCATCACCTCCCATATGGATGGCCAAAAGTTTTTTGTTAAACTGCGGCACATTACGGCCGCCACTCCGCTGTTTATGGCGTTGGTGATCATCGAGTTCACGGATGTTTTGTTCGCTTTGGACAGTGTACCGGCCATATTGGCCATTACATCCGATCCTTTTTTGGTCTTCAGCTCCAATATATTTGCCATTTTGGGACTTAGATCCATGTATTTCTTTTTGGCACATATGATACAAAGGTTTCAATACCTTAAATATAGTCTGGTTGCCATTTTGAGTTTTGTGGGACTTAAAATGATATTGGCACACCATGTCGTATTTCCCAAATGGATTTCATTAGGGGTTATCGGGCTTGCTTTGGGACTGGGTGTTTTGGTTTCTTTTCTTAGGGAAGATAGGACGGAGTAAAACAGTGGTTTTAAAGATTGAGCATAAAAAAGCCCCCAAATAAATTTGAGGGCATATCTCAAGATTAATTGAAAGTGATTATAGTCTTTCTATTTCCTTTTTCAACTCTTCTTTGGAATTTCCTGTCTTTTCCTGAAGTTTGCCCAGCATTTGGTCAAACTTGCCTTCAGAATATTTCAGGTCGTCATCGGTAAGCTCACCGTATTTTTCTTTGAACTTTCCTTTTACCTGTTTCCACTTGCCTTCTAATTGATCGCTATTCATATCTGTAAGATTTTAAATTACTATTATTTATATCTAAATGTATTTCTTTATTTACTAGAGGGTTGACCCGGAAAAGTAAAATATTGACGCGATAGAGGTACTTTCGGGCCGCACGGTTTTTCAAGGGTCGAACAATGCTTTAAAGACAATAAAAAAGTCAAATGGAGTAAGCTGTAACCGCCGATTTTTTAAATTTTGATGAGTAGGATAAAAAATGACTTTAGTCCAACCCAAAATGATGCCTATGCCAAATCCTCAAATAAAAAATGAAGAACAATATGAAGCTTTACGGGATAAAGGATACAGTAAGGAAAAATCCGCACGCATAGCCAATACATCCGATTCCGGCAAGAAAGGCGGTAAGGCAAGTCCGTATGAAGAGTGGACCAAGAAAGAACTGTACAACAAGGCAAAGATGATTGGGATAGAAGGTCGTTCCAGTATGACAAAGGATGAACTGATACAGGCCTTGAGAAATCATTGAAAAATCACCCTACCTATCCATAACAATATATGAACTACATACACCCTAAAATAATCCGTCAAATTTTTATTCTCTTATTGATCTTAACAATAGGAGGGTTGATCATGCTTGAAATGGCTCCCTATTTTTCGGGTGTTCTTGGCACCATCATTCTTTTTGTGCTGTTAAAGAAACCTATGAAAAAGCTGGTGGACAAGGGATGGCGCCCAACCTTGGCGGCCGGATCATTAATGGTACTGTCTTTTTTCATCATTTTACTGCCCATAGCGGGCGCGTTGCTTTTGCTGGGCAGCAAAATCAGTAAGGCGATAGATAACTCGGAGAAGGTTACCTCTATCATTAAGTCGCAAATACAATATTTTGAAAATCTGATCGGGTATGAATTCAGTTCCGATATCGATGCATCCGCCGTATCGGAATGGTTGTCCAATAACTTGCAAGGTTTTGTAGGTGGTACGTTCAATACAACCATAGCCGTATCCATTATGTATTTTCTACTTTTTTATATGCTTACCAATCAAAAAAAACTATATAAATCGCTGTACGATTACATTCCGATAAGTAATAAAAATCTAAAAATAATCGGTACCGAGATTACGGACATCGTTAGGGCGAACACATTGGGTATCCCCCTGGTGGCCATAGCTCAAGGAGTCGTTTCCCTTATTGGTTTTTTGATTTTTGGCGTTGACAACCCCTTCTTTTGGGCCGTTATGGTAACTATTGGTTCCATGATTCCATTTATTGGCAATATGTTGGGAACGCTCCCTGTTTTTTTACTTGCCCTAAGCAATGGGGATACATTCCAAGCGTGGGGCATACTCATATATGGTATTGTAATAGTCGGCTCCACGGATAACCTTATTAGGTTGTACGTGCTAAAAAAATTGGATGATGTACATCCCTTGATCACATTAATAGGTGTAATTGTAGGGATACCCCTCTTTGGCTTTATAGGATTGATTTTTGGTCCTTTGCTGATCAACCTTTTTCTAGTGATTGTCCGGATCTATAAACGGGAATATGGCAAAGAGCCAGAGCAGTTAAGTTGATCTGAACCGATTTATCAATAAAAACCTCGAACAAACCATTGATTGTGATAGCGTCAAAATCATAAGTTTTTGTAGTAATCCACCTAAAGCGATATGCTTATACTTATCAAAACAAAAAAAAAGAAATGAAAAAGGAATTAGAACAAATCAGACTAAGCAAAATTGCGGATACCGACCACGAGATTTTTGCTCTTTTAAAGCAGAGGTACAGCCCAAGAACTTTTAAAGAAAAGAAAATAAACGAGAGTCAATTGAACCAGCTTTTTGAAGCTGCCAGATGGTCGGCAAGTTCCAATAATATGCAACCTTGGAGATTTATTTATGCGGAGAAGGGGACGGAGGCTTTTGATAAAATGGTGGATTGCCTCAGTGACTTCAATAAAAAGTGGGCTCCAAAAGCTCCGATATTAATGTTGGCCGCTTATAAAGAAAAGACCGACGATGGAAAGGATAACTTCCATGCCCTGCACGATCTCGGTCTAAGTTTGGGCAATATGTCCTTACAGGCACAATATTTGGATATAGCGCTGCACCATATGGCGGGTGTGGATCTTAAAAAGGCCCAAAGGGATTTTAGTGTACCGGATGGCTACCACATTTCCTCTGCCATTGCAGTAGGTTATTATGGTGGGGAATTGGATGATTTGCCCGAAGATCTTCAGGAGAGCGAACAGGCCGAACGAGAAAGGCTTCCCCAAGAGGAATTTGTTTTTAAGAACGGCTGGAAAGGTTAGATCAACCTGAACGGTTTGCTTTACAAACACTCATTTATCATCCAGAACTCAAAATATTATGTTTAGGTAGATGATGTTTCAAAAAACAGTCCCGAAAAGACGATTCCAAATACGATGAGTATAAGAATCGCCAAGATGATTACAAATCCGAGTTTTGTGATTCCGCTATTTTGAAATATATAATTACGCTTAGGATTGTTCTCATCCTTAACTAATTCTGTATTTTCCTCTGGCTGTTTTTGATCTTTATCTTTCATTTAGAGTAGTCTTATATATGGTTAGGTAGCTGTTCAATCCCATAGGATAGATAAGCTGAGGTGAAACTATAGGATTTTACTTTTTCAGTTTAACATTTTCAAAAAAAATGTTGACCCAAAAGGAAAATCCCTATGCGGACAAGAGGTGTAAGAAGGGAATTAAATGTATATAAAGTTGGCATGCGTTGCGTCTTTGGTTTGATTATATGGGCCAACAATCATTTTTTTAGGATAAAAACTTAACATTACTTTAGGATATTTTTGTCCTTGAGGATGAAGCCATGCTCCCCCACATGGTCCTCCCAAACTTTAAACTTTTAAGACCATGAGTTACTCAAAAACATTAGGGACAAAGCTTAACAATGTACTGGAAAGTATATATCGTGCTGAACATAGTTTTGAAAAGGCAAGCAAAGTTGCAGACAACTTTGCTTTAAAGAATTTTTTCTTGGAAAAGGCTGTGGAACGATGCAGATTTGGACATGAGCTTAAAACTGAAATGATGAATTTTAATCCAAACCTTCTGGAGAATGTTGGTTCTGCCGGAACTTTACATCAGGGTTGGATGGATAGGGATTCGTTGTTTAGCATAAACAGAAGTGAATCCATGTTCAGCGGGGCAATTGTTGCAGAGAAAACTTTACTTGATCAATATAGAGGGGCATTGGAGGAAAATGGGCTTCCTATTTCCATAGAAGCAATTATTCGCCAACAAATGAACAAAATCACCAATGATTTGGATATAGTGGAACGGTTGGGAGGCTACAAAAACAATATGAAAATTGCCCAATAGATAAGAAGCACACCTTCTGGGAGTGTAAATTACTCGGAATTTCCATTTTTCATCTGGTTGTAATATTCTTTTGGAGTGATATTATATTTTTCCTTGAACAGTTTGGATAGATAACTTCTGGAATTTATTCCAACTTTATAGCTTATTTCAGTGATGTTCATGTCGGTATTTTCCAAAAACTCTTTTGTTTTTTCTATCCGGTAGTTTCTGATGTATTCGTTTACCGAAACATTGTAAAGCCTTTTAAAACCAATTTGTAAAGTGGTCTGGTTTAATCCCACCCTTTTGGCCAAACTAACTATATTGTCCATCCTGTTGAGTTCGTCATGGATGATTTCCGCAGCTTTTTCAATTTTAGCCAAGGTAGCCTGCCTCAGTATTTTATGTTTTGAGGCCCCGTTTAAGTCATCCAAATATTGCTGCAATTGGTGGGACAATATTTCATAAGCCTTACCTTCTTGGTATACTGTCTTCATAAAATCCGTAAGGTCACACTCTGTAAATTCCTCTATAAATTTGGCAATTTCCAAGCTATAGTGAGACTTATGGTAAAAAAGTTGGGTCCCGTTTACATCTCGAAAAAGATCCATTAGATCCTCGTTCATCTCTGAAACAAACTCGCTTATTTTCTCCTCGAACAATTTTCTGTTTATTTCAAGACTGTAAACACAAATGGGTTGGTTGGGAGGTAACTTGAATATATGGTTGTTATGGGGAGTGCTCGAAATAATGGCGTTCTCCAATCTTTGTATTTCATGGTTTCTATCCGTTTCATCAAATTGATGAAAAATGGTAGATTCCCTGTTGAATACCAATTTAAGGGGATGAACCAATCCCTTTTTGTACTCCAAAACCAACTCTTTTTTTAATTGGCAATCAAATTCCAAAACCCCAACACCATTTTCAAAGTGAGTGCCCTTAATAAATCCGGAGCCCAATTTTTCCGGTATACGAAGGCAATGTTCGTTATTATCCTCTTCAACATTTACCTTAAGGTTTTGGGCCAGGTCCTTGATGAATTTTTTGGTGTCTGTATCACCTATTTCAAATGTAACGCTCATTTTTATAATCTATAAGACAGTAGGCTATGGCCGGGCTATGATTTTCTTGAGTAAGAAAATGCCAAAGACGTTGTTTTTAGTTTTAGAGTGTTAATTACGGGTATTTTTCAATTATTTACCAATTTTATTTTCAAATGAATCAAGAATGTTGTGTAATGTGTCAACTATATTAGATGTATTTTTTCATATTTGATTAAAACAGAATTACGATGGAAGACGAATATGCAAAACATGAAAAAGATTATATTAAGGTGTATCAAGAGAAGGGATATAAGGGAAATTTTAGGGTCGAGGATGGAAAATTGATTTCCTCCGAATCCAAGACCAGCTATGCCCCGGAAGATGTGTTTATTGTGGCAGATCACCGCTACGAAGGTATGAGCAACCCTTCCGATATGTCAATATTGTACGTTCTCGAAACTGCCAAAGGTGAAAAAGGAACACACTTATTGGGCTATGGCCCCAATGCAGATTTGGATGCCACGGAATTTTTTAAAAATATTCCAGAGAAAAATGTCTCCGATAAAGCAAGTATCGATTAATTCAGGATAATTGTTTTTCTTCCTTTGTATGCAGGGGAAGCATTTTTCGCTCGTATTTCAAGAAAGGCCATCCGTATTCATACATTTAGCCGATTCTTCATAATAATTGTAAGTTGCTAAAATTCGATATTATCCCTCTAAACACGTAAGGTTCACTGGTATTTTAGAGTCTTTGGATAGGTCCGAGAGCCACGAACACATGAAATTGGCACCATGTGAAGAAAGTTCAATATTGGCCAAAAACACGCCAATCGTGTTAAATAATTACCTAATTTTATTCTATACTTGCAATGGCTAGCCCAGACCTTATATTGCTATGCCAAATTATGCAGGAGAATAATGAAAATTAGTGTCAAATATGATTTTAATGTCACGTGCAAGGCCATTTTAAAGGAGCAATTGGATAAATTGGATATTCCTCATGCTCTCCATGGTACCGGTGAGATTGAAATTAAAAGGGTACTTTCCGATGAAGAGATGGAAGAATTGTTCACGAATTTAAACGCCTACGGCATTTATGTGTTGAACGATCAAAAAACAGTATTGGTGCAACGGATAAAGAATACCATAGATGAAATGCTCAAGGATGATGAGATGAGAGCTCAAAGGATTTCAGACTACCTTTCGGGTAAATTGAACTATTCTTACACCTACCTCTCCAACCTCTTTTCGGAATCGACATATACATCGATTGAGAATTTTGTGATTCTCCGTAAGGTCGACCATGTCAAAGACCTTATGACCGATACCGACCTAACGTTAACAGAAATAGCCTATCGTTTAAATTATAGCAGTGTAGCGCACCTGTCTGGCCAGTTTAAAAAGATTACAGGGCTAACACCTACCAAGTTTCAAGAAATTTTGGAGAGACGAAAAGGAAATAGAATACAACAAACTATATGAAGATACCTCCTTCCAATTCCGCTGAGCAAATTTTAAATGTTGCTCTGGCCGATGATGATGAAGATGACAGATTGTTTTTTCAGGAAGCTATGGAGGACATTGCTGTCCGAACCAAGCTTTCCCTGTTGAACGATGGTCAGGAGTTGATGGATTATCTGAATCTTCCCAATATTATTTTACCCAATCTGGTCTTTTTGGATTTGAACATGCCCGTTAAAGACGGAATGCAATGTTTAAAAGAAATCCGTTCCAATCCAAAACTTAATGACATTTGCATTGCGATTTATTCCACTTCCTCTTCCGAAAAGGATATTGAGGATACTTTTGTGAACGGCGCCAATGTTTATTTGAACAAGCCCAATAACTTTAATAAGTTGAGGGATTCTATAGAAAAGGTATTGCAAATTAATTGGCAGTATCACACCTCTAATCTTAATCGGGAGAATTTTTTGTTGCGATTATGACCAACATTGGGCGGGATATGTTTTAATATTGTGCTACCTGTAATAGGACCTGAACTAGGTTGCATCCAAAATACAAATGGATTTTAAAACTCTTCGTCGCATTGCTAAATCTCCCTGGGTGGATAGAATAACCTTGGTCTTGGCCATTGGTTTATTATTGTTTATTACAACTGTATTGTTCAATCAGATAAAGAGTCTGGAGAGTTCGGCGGGAATGGTATCGCATGCCTTAACGGTGGACAATGAGATAAACACCTTGTTTACCCAATACGACTTGATGGAATCCGCGGAGTTCCGATCGGTTATATTAAGGGACTCAACTTTTGAGGAATCCTATATAGATCATAAAATACAGAACAACAGAACATTTGAAGAATTACTGGTATTGGTCGAGGACATGCCCTATCACCGGGCCAGTTTGGATACCGTTGTCCAATACAAGGATAGTCTCCATAAAACACTTATCGCCTTACATGGAAAGGTAACACCTTCGGAAGCCGATTCTTCGGCCATGATCTATGTGGAGAAAGCAGCTATAATTTTAAAGAAGCTAAGGGGCATTAAAAACAATATGTTGGTCCATAATCAGGAATTTCTCAAAGATAGACTGGCAACTTACAAAAGACTCACTTTCCTAACCCCACTTACAACCCTTTTCTTGGCCCTTTTTTCCATTGTAATGTTCACCATTGCATTTTTCCGATTACGCAGGCACAAGGATAAAATCCAGTCTTCGGAAGCTTTGTTACAGAATATTGTTCAGAGTACCGATAACATTATGAACTATTACGAGCCCATATATGATTCTAAAGACAATATAGTCGATTTTAGGGTGATGTTTGCCAATGTATGCAATAGGGACTATTTGAATTTGGAACCCGAACAACTGCTGGGCAAACCCATATCCGAGGTATTTCCGTTTGTACTCAAGAACAACGAACTGGAGCGGATGATAGATTGCTTTCACGAAGACAAGACAATAGATTTTGAACGTCAGGTTACCGTTGATGGCCAACAATACTGGTTCCACACATTTATAAAAGCAATGGACGAGGGTTTACTGGAAGTGGTGAGAAACAACACCGAGGAATATAACGCCCAGGAAAACCTTCTAAAATTGAACCAAGAGTTGGAGGTGCAGAATTTTATTATGACCGAGGCAAAGAGGGTCGCCCAGATTGGAAGCTATACATGGGACCTGGATTTGGACCTCTTGGAGCTTTCAGATAATTACTACCGTATATTAGGTTACGAACCCCATGAGTTCGAACCCTCATTGGAATCATTCCGAAAGATTGTACACCCAGATGATCTAATGAAGTATGATGAGAACGGAGAATGGCTTAAATCAAAGCACGAACCAAGAGAAAATATCTTTAAGGTTATATCAAAGCAGGGCCGAGTAAAATATATACGTACCAAAGGTGTTTATATTGAGCGACAGGGCAGAACGGTTCTGATCGGTGTGGTACAGGACGTAACCAATCAGGTAGAAGCGGAAAATATATTGAGATTAAAGAACCTTGAGCTGGAGCGCAGTAATGTTGAACTGGAATCGTTCAATAGGGTGGTAAGTCACGATTTGCAGGAACCGTTGCGTAAAATCCAAATGTTTATATCACGTATTGATGGGGAAGAGAAAAATAAGTTGTCCGAAAGGGGCAGGGTATATTTTGATAGAATAGACAAGGTAGCGGCAAGAATGCAGTCGCTGATCCGCAATCTTTTGAACTATTCCCGTATTGATAGTACCCATGATGATTTTGATGTCATCGATTTGAACAACGTAATGAAAAAGGTGTGGGAAGAAAATGCCGAACTTATAAAGGGTGTGGATGCAGAAGTTGTTTGGGATGAGCTTCCCAAGGTTCAGGGGGTAGGCTTTCAACTCGAACAACTTTTCGGTAACTTGGTTTCCAACTCCTTAAAATATATGAATCCTACAGAAGCTCCCAAGATAACCGTAACATCGGAAATGGTTGCCTATGATCAAATGCCAGAAGAATTTCTAAAACACGCTAAAAACTACTTCAAGATAAGTTTAACCGACAATGGCATCGGATTTGACAATGTAAGTGCCAAAAAAATCTTCGAAGTTTTCCAACGGCTACATTCAAAGACCCAATACTCCGGCACAGGTATCGGGTTGGCCATATGCAAAAAAATTGTGGAGAACCACCACGGTTTTATCCATGCCTCCGGTGAGAAGAACAGGGGCTCCGTTTTCACCATCTATCTACCTGCCTAAATTCCCGTAAAACCGTCGTATAAGCTTCCAAATATGGTGGATCTTAAGGCTTTTTACACTTTTTAAGGGTAAATCAAAAAGTTATATAACAGAATCCAAAAGTTGTATAACAGCGTTCGTGTAAAAGATAATGACCTTTACAAAGTAAGATTTTCCATTAGCAACCAGTCAATAGAAAACAACTAAAAAAGCATTATACCATGAGAACGATATCCCTAGAATCAGTAAAAATAAATCAAGTATTTGAACAACTGCAAGCAGATTTGGCAGGCCACCTTACCAATGACACAAAAGAACATATCTTGGAAATAGATAATCCATTGGGGAAAGGCCTAATAAAAGGTATTTCCTTTAAAGGAGGAATTTCCTATTTGGAGTTCGATATGGAGTTTTCCGAGGATTTAACGTTTGTGGCAGGTTCTTCCGACCAATCACCAATTTGTTTCGCCTACTGTTCACAAGGACAAATAACACACAGTTTTGGTAACGATGGTGAAAAGCACGAATTGGAAAATTTCCAAACAGGTATTCTTACAAGTAAAACATCTCAGGACAATGTTCTTTATTTTGAGAAGGACGTTCACCTTAAGATGATACTTATTATTGTGAGTCCGACCAAAAATACTGTAAGTGCCAACCACTTGAGCCAAGAATTGCAGAAGATGTTCTTTAAGGACAATGTAGCCGATAATTTTGCATACATAGGCTCATATAACTTAAAGGTTGCCGAAGTAGTTCGTCAATTGAACGCGGTATCGGTTACTGGAATTGCCAGAAGATTAATGATAGAAGGATTGGTACACCTTATTTTGGCTCTTGAAATACAGCAGCATTCAGACGATGTTAAAAATGCAATGGAGCAAGAATCTTCATTGACCAAGAAGGAAAGAGAGATCGTGAAGGATTTGTCTATCTTTATAAACAACTATCCAGAAAAACAGCTTTCCGTTTCCTATCTGTGCAAAAAAGCAGGTCTTTCTCCATCCAAACTTCAGGAAGGTTTTAAAATGATGCACGGAACAACTGTTACCGACTACATCAGGGACGTAAGGGTTCAAATGGCTGAACACCTTATTAAAACTACGGATATGAACATCTCTGAGGTGGTTTACAGTATTGGTTTTATCAGTAGAAGTTATTTCTCAAAAATTTTCAAGGCCAAGTACAACTGTAGCCCTAAAGAGTATAAGGACAAGCAGAGCTTTGCCATTTCCGCTTAAAACAACAGCAGCAATATAGTTGCGTCCATATATTAAGATAGCAAGGAACATATGCTGTCTCACTCAAAAAATCTCCTTGCGGGACTTATTTAGACCAAAGCTCTCTTTACGGGAGTTTTTTGTGTTTGGAAAACAACTGTACTAGTGCTTTTACTAAAGTAAAATAATGAATATTTTAATGGATTCCGTTCAATATCTTTTCTAATGAGCAAAACAAATAGCTGGAATTCAACTAATTTAAATCAAAATCCATCGGTACAAATTGATGAAATTTTGATGATACCATCAATACTTGTTGATGCTTAACACCTTCCAACGGGTCGGATGGAATTTTTTGATTGAATCGATAATTTAAAAACAACAAAGATGAGCAAGAGAAATTATATGAAAAATAAAGAGGGCCTAAGAAAAATAAGGACCTTTATAGATGAACAACAAACAGTGATGATGGCGTCCAATCTGGATACCAAGCCATTTTCCGTATGCCCAATGACGGTGCAACAAATGGATGAACAGGGAGACCTTTGGTTCTTTGTGTCACGTGAGAGTGGACTTTATAAGGATATCGAAGACGATAATCGAATTCAGATGATCTATTCCGATGATAAGAAGCAGCAGTATCTGTCCATATTCGGTAACGCTACCCATATAATTGCGGAGCAAAAAAAGGATGAGCTTTGGAACTGTAATTTGCTAAACTGGTTCGAGGGCAAGGATGACCCCAATCTTGCACTTTTAAGTGTTCATATGGAAAACGCATTTTATTGGGATAATGAGAACAGTAGATTGGTTCCATTCTTTGATCTTGAAGAGGACGTAGCTTCTGGTTCAGCGGAAAAAGGTTTTGTGAACCTATAAATCATTTATTCGGAAACCAAGGTTAATGCTCGTTACACAATCTTGGTCAAAAAAAAGAGGCTGTCTTGACTTTTTAGACAGCCTCTTTTTTATTTGGGTAGGGCTCGGATAACTATTCTCAAATACGCAAATTATAGAGGGGTAGAAATGCTTTTGAGGCGCCCCCTTGTTTTTTTGGAACACCTAATTTATCGTTTCCCTTGACGGCCGTGTTTGCCGGGAAAGGGAGGTGGTGGACTAGGGTCTGGGATGTTGTGGTATGGATTATAGGTCCCCGCAATAACCCCTTCTGGCACCTTAATATCCTTTTTCGTCCCATAATTTTTTTAAAAGGAAGGAACTGCCTTTAATTTATAGGCAAAAAAGTAACATATGAAACGACGGAACAAAAGAGTTATGGCAGGATTGATAGGGAAAGTGCTGTTGCCGCTATTGTTGGTGGCACTTGTCCTGTTGCAGTCCTGTGACGGGGATGACGATGCCAATGAGTTGCCGCAGATCTCGGACACGAACAGCCCCCCGCAGATCTCGGCACAGGAGTTCACCGCATTGGAGAACATCACCGACGCAGATCTTATCGGCACGGTGGCTGCCAGCGATGCCGACGATGATGATCTTGTCTTTACGATAACCGAAGATGCCTCGGGCCTTTTCGGGATCACCGGCTCTGGTGAACTGAGCCTTTCGGAAGGGAAGTCACTGGACCAAGGGGAAGCTACGGAACATACCCTGACGGTTTCGGTGAGCGACGGTACGGACACTTCGCAGGCCGATATCACGATTCTCATCTGCCAGGTGGCGGTGAACAGCACTTCTGAAGATGCCATTGCCTCCGAGAGCACCAAGGACCTGATGGGTGCGCCCGAGGGCGGAACATGGAAGGTCGTATCGGGGGGCGGATCCATAACCGGCGCCACCTATACCGCTCCATCGGTGGAGGAGGACACCGAGGTGGAAATTGCCTATGTACTTGAGGCGGGCAACGCCAGCTGTGCGGAAAGCTCCGCCAGCGTTACCTTTACCGTGGAAAAGGCAGTTCCTCCCATATCCCTTGCAGCCAATGGAATAACCGTAGTGGCTTCCGAAGAAACTGAGGTCGGCGACAAGTTTACCATCAATGGGAAAGAGTATGTCGTTGTAGGGGATCAGGCCGATATTCTAGCACGCATCAATGATAAAGATGAAGATCCATCCACTTTCTGTACCACCAAGGTCACCGATATGTCTAGTTTGTTCTACAATAGTGACTTCAACGGGGACATCTCCTCTTGGGACACCTCCAACGTAATCAATATGAATAATTTATTCAACGATGCAAGCAAATTCGACCAGGATATCGGGGATTGGGACACCTCTAACGTAAAATACATGAGTGGTTTGTTCCATGGGGCAAGTGCTTTCAACGGGGACATCTCCTCTTGGGACACCTCCAACGTAATCACTATGGCTAATTTATTTAACGGAGCAAGCAAATTTGACCAGGATATCGGGGATTGGGACACCTCGAACGTAATAGTTATGAGAGATATGTTCTACGAAGCAACTGCTTTCAACGGTAATATCGGGGATTGGGACACCGGCAGTGTAACGAGTATGTTGCGTATGTTCGCAAAGGCAGAGGCTTTCGACCAGGATATCGGGGATTGGAAAACCTCGAACGTAACGGATATGTCCTATATGTTCCAAGAAGCAACTTCTTTTAATCAAGATATCGGGAACTGGGACACCTCGAAAGTAAACAGTATGTCACGTATGTTCAACAGTGCAAGCAAATTCGACCAGGATCTCTCAGGATGGAAAGTCGATAACGTAGTGGGTCATACTAATTTCGATTTAAATACCAACACTGATTGGGAAGCTAATGAAAAACCGAAATTTAATTAAGCTGCCTATCCCGCGCAGATACCACAGAGGCCCCTTTACCGGGGCCTTTTTTTTGGAACACCTAATTTATCGTTTCCCTTGACGGCCGTGTTTGCTGGGAAAGGTAGGTGGTGGACTAGGGTCTGGGATGTTGTGGTATGGATTATAGGTCCCCGAAATACCCCCTTCCGGCACCTTACTATCCTTTTCCGTCCCATAATTTTTTTAAAAGGAAGGAACTGCCTTTAATTTATAGGCAAAAAAGTAACATATGCAACGACGGAACAAAAGAGTTATTCCAGGATTGATAGGGAAAGTGCTGTTGCCGCTATTGTTGGCGGCACTTGTCCTGTTGCAGTCCTGTGACGGGGATGACGATGCCAATACCAATCAGTTGCCGCAGATCTCGGCACAGGAGTTCACCGCATTGGAGAACATCACCGACCAACAGGTGATCGGCACGGTGGTCGCGAGCGATGCCGACGATGATGATCTTGTCTTTACGATAACCGAAGATGCCTCGGGCCTTTTCGAGATCACCGGCTCGGGTGAACTGAGCCTTTCGGAAGGGAAGTCGCTGGACCACGGGGAAGCAACGGAACATATCCTGACCGTTTCGGTGAGCGACGGTACGGACAGTGCAGGGGCCGAGGTGACCATCAAGGTGGAGCCGGCGCCGGACACGAACAGCCCCCCGCAGATCTCGGCACAGGAGTTCACCGCATTGGAGAACATCACCGACCAACAGGTGATCGGCACGGTGGTCGCGAGCGATGCCGACGATGATGATCTTGTCTTTACGATAACCGAAGATGCCTCGGACCTTTTCGAGATCACCGGCTCGGGTGAACTGAGCCTTTCGGAAGGGAAGTCGCTGGACTACGGGGAAGCTACGGAACATACCCTGACGGTTTCGGTGAGCGACGGTACAGACAGTGCAGGGGCCGATATCACGATCCTCATCTGCCAGGTGGCGGTGAACAGCACTTCTGAAGATGCCATTGCCTCCGGGGGCACCAAGGAACTGATGGGTGCGCCCGAGGGCGGAACATGGAAGGTCGTATCGGGGGGAGGATCCATAACCGACGCCACATATACCGCTCCATCGGTGGAGGAGGACACCGAGGTGGAGATCGCCTATGTACTGGAAGCGGGCTACGGGGGCAACGCCAGCTGTGCGGAAAGCTCCGCCAGCGTTACCTTTACCGTGAAAAAGCCAGTTCCTCCCATATCCCTTGCAGCCAATGGAATAACCGTAGTGGCTTCCGAAGAAACTGAGGTCGGCGACAAGTTTACCATCAATGGGAAAGAGTATGTCGTTGTAGGGGACAAGGTCGATATTAAAGAACGTATCGGTAAAAATGAGGATCCATCCACTTTCTGTACCACCAAGGTCACCGATATGTCGGAATTGTTCAAGAATAGTGACTTCAATGGTGATATTTCCTCTTGGGACACCTCGAACGTAAGCAATATGTCCTCTTTGTTCGAGAGTGCAACTGCTTTCGACCAGGATATCTCCACTTGGGACACTTCGAACGTAACGGATATACAAGGTATGTTCTACGGTGCAAGTGCTTTCAACCAGGATATCGGGAACTGGGACACCTCGAGCGTAACGAATATGCAAGCTATGTTCATCGGTGCAACTGCTTTCAACCAGGACATCTCGAAATGGGACACCTCGAGCGTAACGAATATGGTCGCTATGTTCCAGGATGCATCTGATTTCGACCAGAATATCGGGGGCTGGGACACTTCTAAAGTAGAAAATATGAGTTATATGTTCTACGGTGCAACTGCTTTCAACGGTAATATTGGGGGCTGGGACACCTCGAGCGTAACCAAAATGAAGGGTATGTTCCGGGATGCAACTGCTTTCGATCTGGATATCTTGCTATGGGTCACCTCTAGCGTAACGGATATGTCCCAAATGTTCAGCAATGCAAGTGCTTTCAACGGTAATATCGGGGGCTGGGACACCGAGAACGTAACGGACATGGGGCGAATGTTCGAATCCACAATGAATTTCAACCAGGACATCTCGAAATGGGACACCTCGAACGTAACGGACATGACGTATATGATGAAGGGTTCAGAAGCTTTCAACCATGATCTACGTGGATGGAATGTTGCTAAGGTAACAGCATGTTCTGAATTTTCAGAGGCTTCCAATTTGGAACTAGCCTATAAACCAAACTTCACGGCATGCAGTGAATAATAGGGAGATATTCCCTTGCAGATATCACAGAGGCTGTCTAAAAAGGCAGTCTCTTTTTTTGTTTAAAACTGTAATGGATCGTAACTTTAGTTATGAGCCGAAAAGTAGCAAGGAAGACCAATGACCAGGACCAGTTGAGCCTTCTTCCGCCCAGTTATGATGACCTGGTACCCAAGAACCATCCTGTCCGGATCGTGAATTCAATTTTGGAGGGCATAGATCTGGGGATATTGGAAAGGACCTATAAGGGAGGGGGCACCTCCAGCAATCACCCGAAGGTATAGCTCAAGATATTGGTCTATGCCTATCTTCGCAAACTGTATTCCTTTCGCAAGATAGAGGAGGCCATTGGGGAGCACCTCCATTTTATGTGGTTGGCGGGCAAGGCACGGCCGGACCACCGAAACGTGATACTTGCAGGCCATCGACCGCTACCGGGCGCGAAACTGTTCGGGATGCCCCATGCGTGGGGCGTGCCATCAAGGAAAAGTGAACAGGACCGTTGAGCGCAACCACAACTTGGCAAGGAGGGGGCTCTGGCCCAATCTTGACCGAGGGAAATAAATTGAAAAATGCAACATTAAGGCATATGCCCAAAAATCATCCCTAAATAAAAAGACCGCCTAAATGTTTTAGACGGCCTCTTTTTATTGGTGATGTGATGACTTCACCCTATTTAAAGGGGACATATTCAAATTTTTGACCACCAACTGAAGCATCTGCCATAAGTCCTGCTTTTGGCAAGGCAAATACAATAACACCATCGTTATAATTGGCGTTTTTGGAAACACCGGATTTAACGGCTACGGCAGACAAATCTCCCGAAAAGGTATATTCACTGGTCTTAAATTCGTTCAAAGCGTCTTCAGTTTCAAAAAAGATAACCTCCGTCAAGGCCTGGCCACCTGCTTGTAGCCCAACATCAATCTTTTTCATATTGGCCATTCCAACCTTTCTGCCATTTTCATATACCACTCCATTTCCAGAGGCACCACCTAGGATAAATCCACCTTCACCAACATTCGGGAAAATGACGTAACCTGTGGATGACTCAAAGAATTTCTTAAGTCCGGCATCCTTTGCTATAAGTTCTTTTTTTGCCTTTTTGGCATCTTCAATAATTTTTTTGTCTTTGTTTTTTTGGGCAAAACTCCCAAAGCAAACAAGTAGCGCGGCCACTACTGCAATTGATTTTAATTTTTTCATTTCTCTTTTTTTAGGTTTAGAATTTATTTTGAAGATCAAAGCTTTTTCCGCAATCATCTTGTATCCAATTTAAGATGTACTCAGGGACGATGGTTGTTTTTTTAAAGAAATAATTAATTCATTTACAAATAGATGGGAGTGATGGGCAAGTCGTGTATCAAGATAATTTTTGAGTGGATAAAAACAATTTTCCAAGGTAAGTGGTACTATTTTTAGCTAACCTTTTTTAAAAACATTATGAAAAAATATGGTTTATTGCTGTCACTATCTTTTATGTTTTCGCTGTGCATTTCATGCCGAGATCGGGAACTGAATCATCCAAAACAGGGAGAGGAGCTAAGAGAGGTCCAAAAGAGTCAAACCGAAAGTATGGACAAATATAAAGAGTGGTCCGAATCTGAAGAATCGATGGATAGTACTACCATGGAAACGGATTCTATCGATCAGGATTCCATCATGTAAAAGATAATTTGATAATCTCAATTATGGGTGGGGTGGGAGTGTCTCATCCACGGTATCTCGCTTGGACATTTTGCTAGCAACAATGCTGATAATAAATATCTGTGTAACGTGAAAAAGCATTAGCGGCAATAAGATTATCCCTACCGAAAAGGAAGCAGGGAATAAGATGCTGGAGAAAACCGTTCCGTGCACTAGAGATTTTTTTGTCCCACAAAATTGTGCGGTAATGGTATCCTCCGTGGAAAACCGCAATGTTCTGGATACTCGCCCGATTATATAATAGACTACAAAAAACAAAAATAGCACACCGGCATAAATCAAGGTCAATTGTTCTAGCGCCACGGACTCAAACACCCCATCCTCGAACGAATGGACAAAACTCTTATAAATGATCAGTAAGATCACCAATTTATCGAACAGGCTTAGATAGCTACTATACCGTGTGGCAAATCCACCTAAAAATCTATGTAAGAGCAATCCTAGAACAACAGGCAATAAAATTTGAACTATCAAACTCGTATAGACCTCCATGAGGCTAAAATCCCCGGATTGCCCCTCCAGAAACAGCCCCATCCATAAAGGAGTCACCACAATACCTATTAAACCGGAAATACTTGCATTAAAAATGGCTGCCGGAATATTGCCCTTGGCTATGGAAACCATTACCACCGCGGAAGATACTGTTGAGGGCAAGGAAGCCATAAACAGGAAAGCAAGCCAAATATTAAAATAAGGTCCCGACCCAAATAGGGGGTAGAAAGCCAATACGATCAAAGGAAAAAACAGAAATACAAAGGCTTGCACCAAAATGTGCAAACGCCAATTTTTTAATCCTTGTCTTATTTTTTCAGGATTGAGCTTAAGTCCGTAAAAAAAGAAAATAAGTGATATCCCAATTCCTGAAATGGTATCCAAAGGTACTGGGCTCCCTTTGCTTGCAAGACCAGGGAAAAAATAGGCCAGAACTATCGCAAGTATTATTCCTAGCACAAATTTATCAACCTTGATCAATCTCCTCATACTTTTTTTGGGGGATAATGCTCTGGGAGCGTTTTGCATTAAAAATTTAAAGATACAAAGTAAGGCCATAGCCGTTGTATTGCCAAGATCTTTAATACTTGTAAAACCTTGATCAAGATAGCTCCTTACCCGTTTTTCGTCCCTTAGCGTTCTCAATCCGTCGACTTCCATGGTCAACGTCCTAATGCTGTGGGTTGCAAAATATTCATGGGCTTCTTGCTAAAAAAGCACATGGGTATGGAAATCTATAAGTCCAAGTAGTACCGGGTATTCCGATAAACCTGCAATGGTACTATTGTTGGGTGTATTTTTCAAAATCTCCTTCCCATTTACTTGAGTGGCCTTTTTCTGTACCAGCATATTGTTCTTGCTGGCATACAACAGCCCCGCTTTAATATAAATATCGTTTTGCTGAGCGAATAGGCCCGTATTTAGGAATAGAAAAAATATAAAAGTGAAAAGAGCTAAGGTTTTGTGTATACTTATGGAGTTAGTTTAAAAAGACACTGACAGCTTGGCTTATCTGATCAATATCGCATGAAAATGAATAATGACCGCATTTAGAGTTTAGATCCAACGATTGTGTCTTCAATTCCATAACCAATTGTTGATTTTTTAACGGAGACAGCAAATTATCCGTACTGGAATAAATGATGAAAGCATCACCTCTGAACACATCAGTAAAGCTCTTGGCTCCTTTTCTGACCAAAGTTTCTTTGGGATCAAAGTTGCTAATGGCAATCATCTGAGTATTAAGGTTTCTAGGATCATATTTTTTGGCCTCCTCCTTCACTTTAGCGATAAACGTTTCTTCAGAATCGTTTAAATCATGAAAATATGATTGGGTCAAACCTAATGTATATTCCATCATCAGAAAGGTTGCGTCATCGGATTTATTTTCCATACTCTGGTTAAGCAGTTGTTTGAATATTTCAAAATTCATCTTTTCGTATAAAGAGAGTTCTGGGGTACCCACTATGGGAATGGCCTTATCAAAATATTTTGGATAGCTGGCCATCCATTGATAGGTTTGCATACCTACCATAGAGATTCCAGTAACAGCGTAAATATGGTCGATTTCTAAGGTCTCCGCCAACAATTTGTGCTGAAGGTCCACCATATCTTCAATATTGAACTCAGGAAATTTTGACCTGCGCGTTTACGTTTGCTATGCATGCCAATAGCAAACTGAATTTTATGATTGAACTGTTCATTTCTTTGGTTAATTATTGTTTATGACTTTTCCACTGCCTTCAATTACAGTAGATATGGTCGGGTTGCCTTTATAAAAGACATTGCCGCTTCCATCTATTTCTGCTTGCAGTTCATTGGAACAGTTGACCTCCACATCTCCTGAACCCATAATATGGATGGAACAGGATTCGGTCAAAAAGGTGTAACCTGAAATCCGTCCGGAACCCTCATTTTCTATGGATAAGGTTTTGGAAGAGCCCGAAAAGGAAATATCACTGGTACCGATGTTCTTGATGTGGAAATCGGGATTTTCCACATCAAGAATCTTTAAAGATCCAGAACCTTCGTTGGTAACACCATTTAAGCCTTTTACCATTACCTCTACATGGACAGTTATGTTTTCATAATGATGTCCGGAGGCCAGATATATATACAAACTACCATCTTCGACTTCTGTTCTCAAGTAATCCATAACATTGCTGTCTGCAGTGATTTCCACCGATTGACTATGCCCTTGAGTAATGTTAACATTTGTTGTTCCTTTTACGGAAACAGCCGTGAAGGCATTTAGTTCTCTACTTTCCGTAGTCATCGTTCCAGAACCTGTTATATCGTCCGATGTGCAAGAGATTGCAATGGTTGCACACCATAGGACAGCTATTTTTTTAAGCCTCATCTTTTCCATTTTTCTTTATTTCTTCACTAACATCCTTAAATAGCAACATGTCCTTTATCCGTTTCGATGCTCCATCGTAGAACCCGGTCTCATGCGTATATCCCTTTGGATTGTTAAAGGTGCCAAAGATGATATCGAATATGGGCAGGTCGGAATAATTGTATGCATGTATACCCTTGGCATGATGAACCGTATGGCTCTCTGGACGTTGAATAACATACCCAAGCCATTGCGGTGTAACAATATTGCTGTGCTGGAATATTCCCAGAAAAACCGTGGTCAACAATATAAGGGTGGATGCTCCTGGAGTAAAACCTGCAACACCGACCAAGCATAGACTGCCCAAAAGTGTAAACCCGGCCATGTCCATAGGGCTAAAATAGAAAGCACCGTAGGTATCCATACGTTCCGCACTGTGATGCATTTGGTGAAAAACTTTCCAAAGCAAATCGCTTTTGTGCAAGTAATAATGCCAAATGAAAAGGCCAAACTCATAAATGAATACGCCCACTATGGCGCCTCCAATATCTCCCAAAAAGGAAAGGTCAAAAACCTGATATTTTGAAATATAGCCATCCCAAATCAACGGCAAATAGCTGGATAGATAAAAGAAAACGGCGAATGTCAATAATCCCTGTGTTTTCCAATTTTTAATTTTGGGCAATTCCCTGGCGGGAAACAATCCTTCCCAAATCATAAGGGCGGCATAAATCCCCAAAACAATCAAGGAGATAGGGTCTAAAAGAATCTCTAAAGGTGTCGGTAAATTTTTTAAGGTTTCCATGATGTTTAAATTTTAGATTTGAACTTCGCATTAAACTCCATTTTTCTTCTTGTCCTGATGGCGGGCAAACCTTGGTTACACTGATAACCTTGAATAAATAACTGTCGTCTCATAATAAATGATTTTAAGATTGATGAAATGGTGGGAGTCCCACACTTTTTTTGACGGTGCAAAAGTAGAAGGTAGTCCGTACGCCAAATAATTTACACGGTCATACGGAGTGTACAACAACCAAATATGAAGTGGACAACAAAATTATTCAGGTAGACAACAGGTGGACAAGAATACTTTTGAAAATATTCAAAAATATGATAATCAGGTAGTTATTGTTGATTGTCGAGTTGTATCAGAAAATCGAAAAGATCGGTCTCCTGTGGTAAATCCATCTTTTTTCTTAGGCGATACCTGGCTGTTTTTGTGCTTTCTGGCGAAATTCCGAGGATGTTGGAGGCCTCTTTAATGGATAGATTGAGTCTTGTGAGTGCGGCAACCTTCAAATCGTTGCTACTTAAGTCGGGATATTGTTGCTTTAAATTACTAAAAAAGTTAGGGTGCACATTTTCAAAATGCTCTTTAAAATCTTCCCAATCCTTTTCTTTTCCTTGGTTGATTTTCAAGGTACGCTCAATATCGGTAAGTATTTGTTTGGTTTTTTCAGTGGAGGTTGACTTTTTGGCCTCTTGGATTTTGTCTTTAAAATCTTCGATAAGTTGATTCTTTTGGACAAAATTCATGGCGTAGGAAGTAAGCTTTCTGTTTTTGGCATCAAGTTGTCCCTCTAGATCCATACTTCGCAATTGTTGATTCTCCAATGCTTGCTCGGCAATGATTTTTTGTTGCTCCAATAATTGCTTCTGATGCTTGGTGCGCTGTCTAATATTTTTCATCAAAAAGAAAGAAAGCAACAGCACAATACAAATGCCTCCGATTAAAATCCACAGTATGGTCCTGTTCAATTTTTGGCTTTTGGATAGGGTGTTCAACTCTTGGTCTTTCTGTAAAATCTCATTTCTAAACTCCAGTCCGGCAATTTGTCTGGATTTTTTAATGGTGAACAAAGAGTCCTTTAGGTTAGCGTATTGTTTGTAATAAATAAGGGCCGAATCATTTTGCTGGGCCAAATGTTTGAGCTCAGCCAAATTTTTTAAAATATCGAGTTTATAGTTGTTCAGGTTCATTTGGTCGGCCCTGCTCAAAGCGAGCTTAAAATGCATATCGGCCATTTCATAATCTTTTTGTAGGGAGAACATTCTGCCAAACTGTAAAAGGTTGCTCACCATGCCGTCCTTGTCATCGATTCTTCTGCCAATCGTTAGCGATTGCCTTAAGTGATAATCTGCCTGTTCTAGGTCGCCTTGTTCCAGATAGATACGGCCAAGTCTGTTGTGGGCTTCGGACATACCATATTTATAATCTATTCTGGTATGTATGTTCAGGGCGTTGGTAATATTGGTGTGGGCCTTGTCCAACCGGCCACTTTCCATTTGAAGGGTGCCCAGTTTAGTGTATGCGGTGGCAATTCTATCATCCAAATTGAGCTGTGAAAATCCATTGATGGCTTCATGAAATTGCTGTAGGGCCAAAGAATCTTCATCAATATCGGCATAGACCATCCCGATGTTGAGCTTAATGTTGGAAACCCCTTCAAGATCGTTGAGGTCTTCGTAAAGGTCCAATCCTTCATAAAGGTCGAAAAGTGCTTGTTTGGCCTCTCCCAAAGACCAATGGCCTACACCCGAAACCCTTTTCGCGAAAGCTGAGCCGCTCCCATATTTTAGGGCATTGGCCATCGTGTATGCCGTATTGCCCAATTGAACGGATTGCGAGGGATCACGAATCCAGAGGTCATAACCCAATTGGTTCAAACTATCTACCATGGAGGTGTCCTTATCGACAACATCCAGCCCCTTGTCTTGAGCAACAAGCGAAGTGGTAAAAAGGCACCATATGTAAACAAGGGCTACTCTCAAAAAACAGGTTGATTTTCAACAAATATACAATCAAATTGGTTTGAGGGTATGCTAAACCACTGTGCCAAAGATCAATCCATTGCTACCAGGGCATTTTCATTGATGTCTTTCATGATCTCAGCGAACAATTCTGCCGACTTGATGCGCTCATTGCCATCGTACATCATGGAGGAGACAATAACTTCATCAACTTGGGTTTGCTCCAAGAACTCTTGCACCTGTTTTTTTACGGTTTCTTTGCTCCCCACAAAAGAGTAACGGGTCATTTGCATAATGGCCGGATGCTGTCTCACTTCTTGTAAACTGGTGCTCATCTCGGTTGGAGGTTCTATGAACTGGGTTTGCGTACCGGACAATATGTTTATGACCATTCTTAAGGCAGAGGTGTATAAACGTTCGGCTTCTTCATCCGTATCGGCCACTATGGCATTGATCCCAGCGATAACATATGGCCTTTGTAATGCCTCAGAGGATTGAAACTGATCTCTGTAAATTTCGAGCGCATTGAACAGCTGTGCCGTCGCAAAATGACTGGCGAACGCATAGGGCAATCCCTTCTGTGCGGCCAACCGTGCACTACTCGTGCTGGAACCCAAAATATAGATGGGTACGTCAACACCCTCTGCCAGTGGAACCCTGATTTTCGAATCTTTATTATTGGACGAAAAATACTGCTGAATCTGTTCAATATCTTTTGGGAAGGAATGGGTAGCTTCTATAAAACCAGGGTTTATCGCTCGTGCTGTCGGCTGGTCGGTACCTGGGGCCCTTCCCAGACCAAGGTCAATACGGTTGGGGAACAAATTGGCCAAGGTGCCAAAGCGTTCGGAAACTACAAAAGGGGAGTGGTTGGGCAGCATTACCCCACCAGAACCCAAACGTAAAGATGTGGTGGCGTGCGCTATGTGGCCAATCAATATATCCGGTGCACTACTTGTAATAGCGGGCATATTATGGTGTTCGGCAAACCACATTCTTTTATAACCCAAGGCCTCGGCTTTTTGGGCCAACGCCACCGTATTTTTATATACTTGGTTTGGGGTACTTCCTTTTGGAAGAACGGCAAGTTCTAAAATTGAATAGGCAATTTTGTTTAAATCCATATATTTATATGTATCGATATATTGATTAAATAAAAAATTATAACTTTTTGAGCGCCAACAAGTAGTTGTCCATCACCTCCTGATTGAGCGTATAAAAGTAGAACCTGCCTTCTTTTTGAGGCTCGATCAATTCAGCATCGACCAATTTTTTAATATGATGGCTTACGGATGGCTGGGATAGGTTCAAAAAAGTTGTAATCGTACTGCATTCCAGTTTGTCATCGCAGGACTGGATAGCTTGAACAATCTTTAAGCGATTGACATCACTTAGAGCTTTTGAGATCCGTTCTATTTGTTTTAAGTTCAAAATGCTATAATGTATTGAAACATGTAAATGTATCAATTAGTTTAAGAACAACAAGGCATGTGCAATACTTTAGTATAAATATAACTTTTGGTGGAGACAATAAGCTGGTCCAGACAATGGCAAAACAATCCGAGATACCAATGAAAAATTGTCCTATTGCCTCCTTTTTCTTTCCAAAAGATGAAGTGGAAATTATCTTATACCAATTTCATTTTTATGGGATCCCACTGCATGATTTTCTTATCAAAATAACTGGTATTGCAGGCTAGGGCAGGGGCCGCCGCTCTAAAACCAAATTCTGCATCTTCCACCACTTCTTTACCAGATCGTATGGCATCAAAGAAATTGGTGAAATGGTCCAAATGGTCGCTGTAGCCCTCGGGCGCCTTATGGATGACATCGCCTTTTGGGTGTCTCTTTTGTTGCGCCTCGGTCCATTTGGCGTTGTATTCGGCCTTCATTCGCTCTTGCATAGCCTCTGGAAACGTAAATACGGAATCGTATCCCCCAAAACCAGGAGCTTCTGGCATTTTACTATAACTCACAATAATATCGTTGCGGTCAATGGTAATGGTTCCTTCAGAACCTATCAATTGGATAATTTCTTGCCCCCCCGTACCGCTGATAAAATTTACCCTAAGATTTAATTGAAAAGCGGGATGCTCCTCGCTTTTTGGATACTGCATTACCCCGGACATCACATCCGGCATATTTCTACCATCCTTCCAATAGCTGAACTGCCCGGTACTGTATATGCTTTCCGGCCCTTTGGAATTGGTGATGAAATGGGTGCCGCTCAACAAATGGATGTAGAGGTCTCCAGCTACACCGGTACCGAACTCTTTGTAAGCTCTCCACCAAAAGAATTTTTTGGCATCAAATTCCATTTTGTCCGTTACCTCGGTAAAGGTATCCCAGTCTGTGGTCTCGGCGCTGGCATCATCTGGAATGGTATACTCCCATGCCCCTATGGAACTTTGGCGGTCCCAAGCAGCTTGTACCATGTTAAGGTCCCCGATTTCACCGGCGGCCAAAAGCTCTTTGGCCTTGGCATATCCTACGCTGCTCACTCTTTGACTACCTACTTGAAAAACTTTCCCGGATTTAGCCGCGGCCTTCATCATGGGGTAGCCTTCCTCGATTTTGTGCATCATCGGTTTTTCCAAGTAAATATGTTTGCCCTTGGCAAGCGCATCCAACGTAATTTGGGAGTGCCATACATCGGTGGTGCATATAAGAACGGCATCAATATCATCTTTTGCAAGAAGTTCCTTGTAGCTTCTGGTCACGAATAAATCTTTTCCAAATTCCTCTTGGGCCCGTGTCAATCTACTTTTGTAAATGTCACAGATACCGGCAAGCTCCACACCAGGAACCTGTAAGGCGGTTCTAAGGTCAAAATGACCCTGTACGCCGTATCCGATAACACCGATCCGTACCGTATCGTTATTGGAAAATATTCTGTCATATCTCAGAATTCGCTCCTCTGCCTTTTCTTGGGCAGCAAAAGAAGCAAATGGAGTCGCCGCCGAGGCCAAAGTAGTGGCTCCGATTTGCCGTAGAAATTTTCGTCGTTTGTTTTGTTCGTTGCTTTTCATGTGCTTTAATAAATTATATGTTTAGTTGACGGAATAGCTCACAAAGGCCAGTTTTTTGCTGTCAGGGCTCCATGAGGGCACATTTATGGTACCTTGTCCACCGTAGAATACCGGGGTAATATCTTTAATATCCTTTGTTTCAAGGTTCATCAACCTTAGTTTCACCTGTTTTCCAAATAAATGATCTTGTTTTTGGTCCGAAGTATAGGCAATATATACAATCCATTTTCCATCCGGTGATGGGTGTGGGAACCAGTTGGAGTTTTCATCAAAGGTCAACTGTTCCTGTTTTTTACCGTTGGTCCGCATGCGCCAAATCTGCATATGTCCGGATCTGTAGGAGTTGTAATAAATATATTTTCCATCGGGAGAATACTCGGGGCCATCATCAAGTCCTTCTGCTGTGGTCAATCTTTTTTCATTGCCCCCATTGATGCTTATGGTGTATATATCGTAATTGCCATTTCGCTCGGCACAATAGGCCAGTCGTTTGCCGTCGGGTGACCAACCGTGCCAATAGGACGGTACTTTGGAAGTGACTTTCTTCGGTTTTCCTCCTTCAACCGGAACCACGTAGATGGCAGATTTATACGATTTAGGGGAGGGGTCGGTTACATCGTTATGGCTAATGGCCAGCCATTTGCCGTCCGCTGAAATTCCGTGGTCGTTGTTGCTCTGGTCGATAAAATCGGTGTTCAAAAGCTGTAAATCCTTGGTCTCCAAATCCAAAGTGTAAAGTTTGCCTTTACTGTTGATTATCAAATAATTGTCCGGATGCCAGTTGGGCGCTTCAAAGTGATCGTCAATAGTAAGAACGGTCTCTATGCTACCGGTTTCAATGTTAACCGTTTGAATGTAGCTAGTGGTATCCTTTACGTTTTCTTGAGAATAGGATAGTGTATAAAGCGTTATTCCGCAGAAAAACAGGAGTACTTTTTTAATAGGATACCAGGAATTGGGCAATACGTCTTCCTGAAGATGAATAAATATCTTCATGATATGTTGTTTAGTTTTGGTGTCACCCTAAATATACATGTTTGCCCTAAGATTGGGTTTATCGATTTAGTCTTTTAGTAAAAAAACATTAAATGTCGAGCCTTCAACAGTTTGCTTTCCCGCCCATGGACTCGATTTGAATTTTGGTAATAAAAAGCCCGATTCCGCGCCTGCTTATCTAATATGGCTAAGGATATTGCCGCATTCTGAAAAATGGAACGGCTAACGGTCATAGGGGGATATTTATGATCTAAAATATTAAAGCCTTTCAAAACCCTGAATATGGTAGGGAAAGTTCAAAAGAGACAACAACAAGAGAATGAATTCCTTAAATACCTATAATTGCCTTTAATGGTGGTAGCGTAATTTCTTTAACCTATCAGGTGTTTTACTTTTAAAGGAATAGAATACCGGAGATGGAATCAAAATTGATGTGTGCAAGCCCAAGGGAGTATTTCGTGGATGTGACTGTATAGATCGAGCCATTTTGATAGATGGATATTCGGAAACCATTAACAGCTATTTTTAGTTTTGGCCGATATATTCCATAACTAACGGCGCACCCTGTGATTGTAGTGGTAAAATATATTTGTTCAATGAAGTAAATGCCTTTTAAATTAAGTAGGTAATCAAAAAAAATCTTTAGCAATAGACTTATTTAAAGATTTTTTTATAATTTGTTAACGTTTTTTGGTACAATTTCAATTGGTTTTTATTAAATCAAAAAAGTAAAGAGAACTTTTCTTTAGCAGAAAAGAACCCTTTTGTTTAGGGGGGGACTTCCATCTGAAGGCACTTTCGTTTAAGGTAGGCGTTACTTGCTTTGTTTTAATCAGTAGCGTTTTTGTGGAGAAATAGAAAAGGCATACAGCTGAGTTAATGTTGATTCCTTTTTGTTTCCACTTTAAAAGAGAGGCAAAAAAATGGACCAAGACAACTTCAAAGATGAATCTTACCTTATTGGGCGGTTAAAAAATGGCTGCAGAGATGCCTATGGTCACCTTTTTAAATTATACCATAAGGAACTCTGTAATTATATGACGGCGATTTCCGGAAATCCCAAGATTGCAGAAGATATTGCACAGCAAACTTTTATTAAAATATGGGAAAACCGGCAAAAACTTTCTGTTTCCAACAATAAGTTGAAACGATACTTGTTCAAAGTGGCCTATAATCTGTTCATTGACTCCAAAAGAAAAAAGAAAAAGGAATTTGAGTTACTGGAAAACCTCAAACAAGAGGCTTATTTGGATTTGGTCGATGCGGATACATCCCTTTTTGAAGAACGGCTTAAAAAAGTTGAAAAAGAAATAGACAACCTGCCCGAACAGTGCAAAAAAGTCTTTATTATGAGCAAAAAAGAAGGGCTCAAGTATAGGGAAATTTCCGAACAGCTACATATTTCAATAAAAACCGTCGAAGTACATATGGCCAAGGCCATGAAACGTTTAAGAGCCCAACTGACTTCCTTTTTATAAGACTTTACCCGTATAAAAATATGCTGGATACAGAATCCATTGCTATAATATTTTTGAAAAATAACGGGATACTACACAGTTAAAATGTTAAAAAATTAGATTTATGTAAGGGTATTTTGAAAAAGCTACGTCTCTTTTAAAAGTGACAATATTTTTCAAATGACCAAAATTGATATCAGAAGAATAATTACCAGGTATATCAACCAAGAAGCTTCCCAAGAAGAATTGGCCATTTTATACGAATGGGTGAAGAAGGGAAACAATAAGGAGATTTTCAAAAAATTAGTGCAAGCGGATTTTTTGGTCAACTACGAGGATAAATCCTGGCAAACTGAAGAAGCTTTTGAAGACTTCCTGCATACCATCAAGAAAAAGGAAAAGGTGAGGGTTCGGCCCTTATATGCCCAAAATCATATTTGGAAGTATGCCGCGGTGATAATGATTGCTGTCGGTTCCTCATTGTTCTTTTTGTTGAACCAAGGAACTGTTGTTAACGCTCCATTGGGAACAGCCCCCGACCAAATAACGCTACAATTGGATAATGGGGAGGTTCTTACCATCGACCCTGATTCCGACGCCACCATCCAGAGTAAAAAAGGTGGGACCGTTGTATCCATGGTTAAAGGAGTACTGTCCCAAAAAGAGGGAAGAGGAAAAAAGCACAAGGTCAGCAACAATACGATCAGGGTGCCTTTCGGTAAAAATCTATCCATAACGCTTCAAGATGGTTCGGTGGTAATGTTGAATTCCGGTTCGAGCATGACTTATCCGTCAAGCTTTGAAGGAGCGGATATCCGAGAAGTGAAACTAGAGGGCGAGGCCTTTTTTGAGATTGCCAAGAACCCTGAAAAGCCCTTCATTGTAAAAACAGAGAGCATGTATACCCAAGTATTTGGGACTGTTTTCAACGTTTCCGCATATGAGGATGATGGTCCGGCAGAAGTAGTTCTGGTAGAAGGTTCCGTTGGGGTGGGGGTGCCAGCTCAAATACATTCGAGAGACATACAAATGCTCAAACCTTCGCAAAAGGCAACCAGTGTGGTTGGAGGCGATACGGATTTTAGGGTTGAAGATGTCGATGTTACCTCATATATATCATGGACCAAAGGAATCTTGGCCTTTGAAAATGAATCCATGGGACAAATCATAAAAAGGCTACAGCGTCAATACAATATAAAAATTCACAATACATATAAAGAGTTGGATGAGCGGAGGTTCACGGGAATGTTCGATGAAGAAAACATAGACCATGTGCTACGAACCATACAAGCGCATACCCACTTTAGTTACGACAAGAATGAAAATGTAATAACAATTAAAAATCCTGATAAACAGTAGTGCCTATGATGTAAAAACCAATTAATCCAAAAAACAATTACTAACTAACTAGACTTTTCAATTATGAAAAAAACCAAAACTAAACGTGCCATTGTACCAAGGCTGGGCAAAAGATTACTGTACGGATTTTTCTTGCTGTTCATGTTCGGCCAAGTAAGTGCTGCATCTTGTGCTCAATACGATAAGGTGGAGAATAACTTTAACCAAATCAAGCTGGGCGATGTGTTCGAAACCGTTACCGAGTCCACTGGCTATAAATTCTTTTATGAAGCCTCTGAGGTGGATGTTAACCGAAAGGTGACCATAAACGGGAAGAATCTTTGCATACAAGATTTTTTGAAGGAAATATTCAAGGGAACCGATTTGTCATTTGAGATAATCGCGAGACAGATTGTAATAAAAAAGAATAGGAAGTCACTGCCAAGTTTAACCCCACAGAGCAAGGTCAATGCAGAAAATCCTCAGACCAATCTAACAGGAACTGTATTGGACGAGGCGGGAATACCGCTTGCCGGGGCCACTATAATAGCCAAAGGCACAACTGAAGGGACAACCACTGATTTTGATGGAAACTTTGCCATTACACTGCCTGCGGGAGTTACCGTGATCCAAGTGACTTATATTGGTTACAAAGCAAAAGAAGTAAATGTGGCGGGGCAAACATCCATAACCGTGACCATGGAACAGGATGCAGCTGCCTTGGAAGAGGTTGTGGTAGTAGGTTATGGTACCTTGGCAAAGAAAAAGGTAACGGGATCAGTAGTTTCCATTACCCCCGAAACCATCACGGAAGTACCGGCGTTAACCCCCGAAAGTGCACTTATCGGTCAAGTAACAGGGGTTCAGGTGCAAGAAGTCTCCGGTGAGCCGGGAGCTGCACCCAACATTCGTGTAAGAGGTTCCGGTTCCATTTCGGCAGGGAACGACCCATTGTTCGTTGTGGATGGAATCCCGATTTCCCGTAACCTCACATCTTCAAGTCGATTGGGAGGTGTGGCCAACAGACGTTCTACATTTCAGCCGCCAACCATAAACCCTTTGGCTACCTTAAACCCTAATGATATTGAATCCATTCAGGTGTTAAAAGATGCCAGTGCCGCGGCCATTTATGGTTCCCGTGGTGGTAACGGGGTTCTTTTGATTACCACCAAGAAAGGTTCTAACGGAGAAGAAGGAGTTTTTTCTTTTGATTCGTACATGAGCATGCAATCCGTTGCCAATAGATTGGATTTGATGAATGCACCGGAATTGATCGATTTTACAAGGGATGCCAGAAACAATGCTTACCTTCAGGCAGTAGATGGTGCATCCGTAGATGACCCCATTGGACCCGGCGACAGGGGAAACGTAAATTACGAATTACCCGAATCGTTCTTGAACTGGGATGGCACGGATACCGATTGGCAAGATCTTCTATTTAAGACAGGCGTTGTACAGAGCTACAACTTCTCCTATGCCTCACCGGTAAGGAACAAGACCAGTTTTTATGCATCAGCGGGATATTTTTCCCAAACAGGAGTTATAGAAAAGGCAAAGTTTGAGCGCTACTCGGTATTGTTGAACTTAAATTCACAATTGACCGAAAAATTAAACCTTGATCTAAGATTGGCGCCGACCGTTACCGAAAATCAGAGAGTACCGGCATCATCGCCTTATTTTGCAACACCACCGGGAATTGTGTACTCAGGAATAGTACATTCTCCAACGGTCAGTCCTTACAATCCAGATGGAACCATCAATCAGTTGAACAACCAATCCTATTTGGGGGGCGGTACTACAACAGCGAGTAATCCATTGGCCATTATCAAAGCAGTGGATGATCAAATTTTTCAATTCCAGACAAGGGGAAATCTAGCATTGACCTATGATATTTTACCTGGGTTGAGCTTTAAAACCTTCGGAGGAGTCTATATCAACCTATACAACCAAGATTTTTATAGGTCTAATACGTTGCTATATAGGAACAACGCCGATGGTAACCCATATGGTCAGGCATCTTCTTCTACTGAGACCAACTGGCTTTGGGAAAATACCTTGAACTGGACCAAGGAATTCGGCGATCACTACATCGATGCAGTTATTGGTTATACCGCACAAAAGGACAATTTGACCCTAAAGCAGGTGTTGGCCAACAACTATCCGGATGATCTTGTACCTACGGTTAGTGGTGGACAAGTATTTGGCGGAACATCTGTCAAAGAACAGTGGTCTTTACTGTCATCGCTGTTTAGGGTAAACTACAGCTATAAGGATAAATACCTATTTACGGGAACTTTCCGATCAGATAAGTCTTCCAGATTTGGAAAGAACAATCAAACCGGTTATTTCCCTTCCTTCTCTGCTGGTTGGAGAATGAACGAAGAGGAGTTTTTGGCGGATTCAGAGACCATATCCGAGCTTAAACTACGCGTAAGCTGGGGACAGACAGGAAACTTCGAGATTCCAAACTACGGTGCCGTAGGATTATTATCACCTCTTAACTATAACCTTGGAGGAAACGAAATCAATGGACTTGTGCAGAGCACAATTCCTAACCCGAACCTTACCTGGGAAAAGTCAGAGCAGATCGATGCCGGTATCGAGTTGGGATTGTTCAACAATAGGGTCTTTCTTTTGGCAGATTACTACGATACCAGAACAAGGGATCTATTATTGAACGTGGCAATATCCTCAGTATCCGGGTTCGAGACAACGCTCAGAAACTTGGGAGAGGTTAAAAACACCGGTCTGGAACTTGCATTGAGCACCAAGAACTTTGTAGGGGATAACTTTACTTGGAATACGGATATCAACTTTTCCACCAACAAAAACGAAGTTCTTTCTTTAAATGAGAGCAACGAACCAATCTATTCTTCTGGTAGTGCAGGTGTAAGGCACGTAACCAGGGTAGGAGACCCGATCGGTAGTTATTACGGCTATGTTGTGGATGGTATTTATCAAACCCAAGAAGAGATAGACAATGCTCCAGTGGATACCCAAGCACCCGACCCGGCCCCCGGAGACCTTAGATTTAAGGATATCGATGGTGATGGTGAGATCACTCCGGACGATAGAACGGTTACCGGAAGTTACTTTCCTGATTTTACATGGGGTATCAACAATAGGTTGACCTTTAAGAACATCGATTTTAGCTTTTTGATCCAAGGTGTGGAAGGTAACGAAATCCTCAACCTAACGTCAAGACATATGAAGAACGGAGAAGCGAATTTTAATTCGTATGCCATTTTTAACGAGCGTTGGAAATCTCCGTCCCAACCAGGTAACGGATCTATTCCCAGAGCAGACAGGGAATCGGGAAACCATGGAAACAACAACAGGCCTTCTTCTTTTCAAGTGGAAGACGGGTCCTATGTGCGTTTAAGAAATGTAACCTTGGGATACACGTTGCCGACCGACAATCTTTTTGGAAGCAAAATCAAAAAACTTAGGTTCTATGTTACCGCAACAAACCTCTTTACCATTACCGATTATCTCGGTTATAACCCGGAGGTCAGTAGCATTACCACGAATAGTTTAACACCTGGAGAGGATTATGGGGCATTTCCGCTCACCAAATCCTTCACACTGGGATTAAACCTAAAGTTCTAACCTAAAAACGGAAAAAAATGAAACGAATTCTATATATAATGCTATGTACGGTACTAGCTACCGGGTGTAGTGAAGATTTTACAGATCTCGCACCAATTTCCAACAGAAACGAGGCGGACTTTTACAATGAGCCAGAAGATTTTGAAGTGGCCATAAATGCCAGTTATGCCGGCTTGCAGAGCACAGGAACTTTCGGAAGGGGGTATTGGACCATGTTCGAGATGCGAAGCGATAATACCGACCAAGGGCCCGATGCCACCGGATTGGCGCGTCAATACACTGAAATAAATTCCTTTACCGAAGATGCTTTGAACGAGCAGATAACCTCCGCGTGGAGCGATTCTTACAAGGTAATTGCCAACTGTAACGTAATCTTGGACCGTATACCGGATATAGAAATGGATGCCAGTCTAAAGAACCGGGTCATTGGTGAGGCTTTGTTCATTCGCTCCTTGGTATATTATCATTTGGCCATCGGTTTTGGCAATGTACCCTTGCAGCTTACCCCATATGTATCAGGAGACGAGCTTGTTCAGGTTGATCAGAGCACTGTCTTACAACAATTGGTGACCGATTTAAATACGGCAGAAGATAACTTGCCCGTGTCATATTCGGGAAGTGAAGTGGGCAAGGCTACAAAAGGCGCTGCAGCGACCTTATTGGCCAAGGTATTGCTGACCATAGGAGACAATGGTGCGGCGGAAACGGTTTTGAGACGTATCATCTCTGATTATGGATATGAGCTATTGCCCGATTATTCGGATTTATGGGGCGTTGCCAATGAGAATAACGCGGAATCCATTTTTGAGGTACAATACATTAGCGGAGGCATAGGTCAAGGAAGCCTTTTTACCAACGATTTTTCACCCAGCACCGATTTACAGACAGGTTCAGGGTTTGGAAGAAATCGTCCAACAGTTTCTATGTTAGAAGCTTACGAAGATGGAGATTTAAGATTTGAACCCTCTATGGGCGCTACGTACGTAAATCTTGAAGGAGAAGTTGTCGAAGCAAGACATGTCAGAAAATACCAATCCGATTTGGCGGTAGAAAACGATTCCGACATCAATTTTGTGGTATTCCGATATGCGGATGTCCTCTTGATGTTGGCTGAAGCCCTAGGGGAAACACCTGAAAGTTACGACTTGATCAACGAGGTAAGGGATAGGGCCGGATTGCCGGACATCGATGCCTCCACACCAGGTACTTTCGAAGACAAGTTGCTGCAAGAGAGAAGAGTTGAACTTGCCTTTGAGAACCATAGGTGGCCGGATCTAAAACGCTTTGGCGCCACGGACAAGGTTATAGATGCAGAGAGTTTTATAACAAGTACCAAAGAGTTTTTCTTTATCCCGCAAAGGGAAATGGATATCAATCCAAATTTTAATCAGAATTAAATAGTTGAATAATAAATAGTAAGCAAGAATAATGTTTTCATTCATTAGGTTAGTTTGATTGATCAGTGCACCCAAACCATGGATTTCCTACTTATTACTATTGGCGACGACTGACCTATAAATGGAGTGTTTTTTAATGCAGAACTACAGTTGCTTCGATAGAGGCGACTAGGACTGGAATTGTAAAATTTTAATGAACCAAATACAAATAATACCATAGAAAAATGAGAAAGTTAATATTAGTAGTTTGTTTATGCTTTGCATTTACAACAATTCAAGCACAACAAAAAAAGGTCTTGAACATTTTGGCAATTGGGGCGCATCCGGATGATTGTGACTCCAAATTTGGGGGAACCGCTGCACTGTTTGCCAAAATGGGGCACAATGTTAAGTTTTTGTCCCTGACCAATGGAGATGCAGGACATTATGCCATGGGCGGTGGAGTCCTGGGCAAAAAACGTAGGCAAGAGGCCAAGGATGCGGCAAAAGCACTGGGCATTGCGGAATATGAAGTATTGGACAACCACGATGGAGAGTTGTTCCCGACCTTAAATGTACGGTTGGAGGTCATCCGCAGAATCAGGGATTGGGATGCTGATATTGTTTTGGGACTAAGACCAAACGATTATCACCCAGATCATAGAAATGCCGGCTCCGTAGTACAGGATGCCGCGTACATGAACATTGTTCCCAACGTAGCACCTGATACGCCACCATTGAAGAAAAACCCGGTCTTTCTTTATATGAGCGATCATTTTAAAAAACCATATCCTTTCCAAAAAGATATAGCCGTGATCGTGGACGATGTAATTGACACCAAGGTAAAGGGCTTGGCAGCTCACGATTCGCAAATGTTCGAATGGTTGCCATGGACCAATGGTGTAGATGTTTCGACCATTCCAACGGAAGAACAGGAACGGTTGAAATGGCTAAAAGAAAGATGGATGAACAGAAAACCGGATGCGAGTACCTTGGAAGCTGTCAAAAAATGGTACCCCAACGTAGATACCTCAAAAGTAAGCCAGGTGGAGTTCTTTGAAATCTGTGAGTATGGAAAGCAACCTACGGATGAGGAGATAAAGGAAATGTTCCCAATGTTGGGGTCCAAATAAGTACGTACCACTGACCACCCAGGTAGAATCCAAATTAAATAACCAACCAATTATATAATGGAGACCAGCAAGCCCAAGACCAAAAGATACATCCACATTATAGGACTGGTAATGATCGTATTCTTCGTAATATCCTTCATAACCAACATCCTGAATTCGATAATCGTGGACGTTAAGGATAGTTTTGACCTTAGCCTTACGTTAACAGGCCTATTGCCGTTCACTTTTTTTATAGCGTATGGCATTATGTCCATACCTGCCGGCTTTTTATCCGAAAAATATAGTGAGAGGACATTACTTTCAATTTCATTCTTGGTCATGGCGCTTGCCTCCCTGGGTTTTGCCCTATTGCCGCAATACGGTGTTTTTAGCATAACCCTTTTTGTATTGGGTTGTTGTATGGCAGTGCTCCAAGTCATAATAAATCCAATGTTGCGTGTAGCCGGTGGCGAGGAACATTTTGCATTCAATTCCGTGTTGGCACAATTGGTTTTTGGGGCCGCATCATTTTTAAGTCCTTATTTATATAAATACTTGGTAAGCAAGAATAACACAGGTGACACATTTGCTGAAATGTTGCGTGGATGGGTGCCGCAGGATTTACCATGGGCATCGCTGTACATTGTTTTTGCGGCGATATCGTTGGTGTTGTTTTTCTATGTCTTTTTGACCAAATATCCGAAGTTTGAAAAGACCGAGGAAGAAAAGGCCGGAGATACCAGTTCGTATTGGGATTTGTTGAAGAACAAATGGACCCTACTTTATTTCTTGGGAATCTTTTGCTACGTGGGCACAGAGCAGGGTGTTGGAAACTGGATTTCGCAATTTTTGAACCAATATCACGGTCTGGACCCACAGACGGTCGGCGCCAACACAGTATCCTATTTTTGGGCCATGCTAACGGTGGGTTGTCTACTGGGGTTATTGCTCTTAAAGTTTATGGATAGCCGTAAATTACTGATTTTGGCAACTTCGATAACCATCATAAGTTTAATTCTGGCACTTACAGGTTCGGCACAAATGGCACTTATCGGTTTCCCGATGGTAGGATTTTTCATTTCTGTAATGTACTCCATAATATTCTCCTTGGCACTGAACTCCGTAAAAGAACATCATGGTTCACTATCCGGTATACTTTGTACGGGTATTGCCGGAGGAGCGGTCATACCATTTATTGTAGGGGGACTGGGCGAACTAATGTCGTTAAGATCAGGAATGTTCTTTTTAATAATTCCATTGATTTTTATCCTATCCATAGGATTCTGGGCCAAACCATTGGTCAACAATAAAACCATAAGCTTAAAAAAGGACTAGTGGAGAAGAGGGCGAAAACGGTTTTAGGGGTTGATATCGGGGGAACCAAGATCAAAACAGGCAGGATCTTTGGCAAAGAGGTTGTACGGACCAGCCTTTCCGAAGTAAACCAAAACGATTCTTACGAAAGATCACTATCTAGATTATTGACGACCATTGATGAAGTCATGACCACTGATGTCGAGGCTATCGGTATAGGAGTGCCCGCGATAGTGGACCCAGATTCTGGCATAGTGTACGATGTGCAAAACATTCCCACATGGGAGAAGGTCCCACTAAAAGAATTGGTACAAAAGCAGTTCAATGTCCCCGTATACCTTAACAACGATGCCAACTGTTTTGCTTTGGGCGAAAAATACTTTGGCAAAGCCAAGCCATATAAAGATTGTGTGGCACTTTCATTGGGAACAGGACTGGGCATGGGCATTTTAATAGAAGACAAACTCTATAATGGAGTTTTGTGCGGTGCAGGGGAAATAGGTATGCTACCCTACAAAAACGGAATTCTGGAACAATATGCAGGAAGCTTCTTTTTTGAAGAAACTTATGGGGAATCGGCCAAGGTACTGTATCAAAAAGCCATGGACAACGATACCGGTGCATTGTCTGCTTTTAAAACGTATGGTGTTCATCTGGGTATTGCCATAAAGGCAATTCTCTATCTGTACGCACCCGAATGTATCATACTGGGAGGATCCATTAGTAATGCATATCCGTTCTTCAAGGCTTCCTTGGACGATGCCCTGAATTCGTTTGCCTATCAAAAACAATTGCAAAATTTTAAAATCGAAACATCAGATTTGGTGGATTCGCCCATTTTGGGTGCAGCTGCACTATGTCTGTAAAACAATAACCTTTCTACACTACACAAATGAGAATAATACTAACACTACTACTGGCATGTTTTCTGCTCAAATCCTGTTCCCAACCAAAGCAAAAAGGGAAACAGGTGGCCATAACGGTCGAGAACAACAAGAAAGGCGCTCCCATAACCTTGGGAATACCTTTCCCTAAAGGGGAGTTGAATACAGTGGACCATCTACGTCTGCTGACGGCCGATGGTAAGGAAATACCATGTCAGACAACTGAGGTGAGCAATTGGGGACCAACGGACGACAGTGTGAAATGGGTATGGGTGTTCTTCTTTTCCGAAGAAACACAGGACTACGTTTTGGAGTATGGAGATGGTGTGGTGCCAATCCTTCCGGAAAAGAAAATCGTTTCCATGAATAACATGAGGCCTCAGGGAGGAATAGATGTAAATACCGGACCATTGTCGTTTTCCATACATAAAAAAGGGAACGGTTTTTTGGATGAGGTCTTTCTGGATTCCAACAAAGATGGAAAGTTTACCGAAGAAGAACTGATCGGTTCATCACCCGAGAAAAACAGGGGATCTTTCTTTGACCTTTTGGACGATTCGGGAATTGATGCGTCCAAAGCAGTGATCAACGAAGTTTTTAGGGAAAAGGGCTCGGGCCCCTTGCACAGCATTTTCCGAATAGAAGGGACCTATACCTACAATAGGGAAGATAACAACCTATCACCATTTACCATTTGGTTGCATGCCTATGCGGGCAAGAGCTATATAAAAGTATTGCACACCATGACGTATACCGGTATTCCCGACAAGCACAAAAAACAAAAGGGAGAGCATGCGAACATTGCAACCCAGAACAGCGAAATTATTTCGGAGAGTACAGAAGACGATATGGGCTGGACACAGCCCAACGACCAGATAGCCGCAATTGGACTACAGCTAAAATATCATTTGGATGATAATGTGAACGTTTCAATGCCCCTTTATGAAGGTTCTTGGAAAAATGATGAAGCGGATACCGTTATGGAGGAAGTTGCCGTAAATGATGAAACACCGGTTCAATTATTGCAAAAAGGACCGGATAGACGTAAAAGCATTAGTTTAAGAAGCCTTTACATGAACAACTTCAGCAAGAAAGGAAAGAACGCTGATTCCGAAGCAGAGTTGGATTTTAAGGCGACCGTCTCCAAAGGTGAAACCAATGTGGCCCAAACCCAGAAAGCCAAAGGCTGGATCAATGTCACCGATGGAAAAAGAGGTGTTGGCCTGGGCATTAAGAATTTTATGAAAGAATACCCAAAAGGTATTGAGGTAGATCCTGCCAACAACATCTTGTTGGGAAGTATCTGGCCCAAAGAAAATGGCCCAATGAACTTTGCAAGGCACAATACCGAACCCGATGGAGGAATGTTGGATAATTTTGCCCAAGGCATCACCAAGACCACAGAATTTGTTTATTATTTCCACGATAACGATGCCACAGCATCCGTGGGCGACAAAATGGAGTATGTTACCGAAAGCCCGGTAGCACATGCCACTCCCGAGTGGTACACAAATTCAAAAGTGTATGGGAATATGGCACCTGCCTCCGAAACTCATCCAGAGTTTGAAAACGCATTGCAGTACAGATACCAGTGGTGGGCCTATAGCCAAAAGAACGAGCCATGGTATGGCATGTTCGATTATGGTGACGGAAAAAGTTACTTTTTTGATGGCAAATGGGTGCAATGGACCAATAACGAACCTACCGTGGATTTTATGCTGTGGACCAATTTTATGAGAACAGGAGATCCTGAGTACTTCAAATTGGCTCAAGCGATGAGTAGGCACACCATGGATGTGGATAACATCCATTGGCCAAAAAAGCGAACCTATTATGGAGAGATCAATGATGCCATCGATTTTTGGAATTATGAGAAAGAACCGGAGTCCACACCATACCTTGGTATAGGAAGGAGGCATGC
The DNA here is from genome assembly GCA_963677115.1 of uncultured Allomuricauda sp. GTDB lineage: Bacteria > Bacteroidota > Bacteroidia > Flavobacteriales > Flavobacteriaceae > Flagellimonas. The sequence continues at coordinate 3,865,368 of OY781874.1, read as the reverse complement.
CAACGAACATTGGTACGCACTTCTAAGCGCCCATGTTTGGATTCAAGGGTGGATCGCAGATTATTACTTATCGGCGGACCATAGAGCATTGGAAGTCGCCAAAATGACCGGGGACACTTATATTAACCGTATTTGGGGAGAGCACGACCTAAGGGGCAGAAGACTATATTTATCAGTCCTGAACTTGGTAGAGCTATATGATGCTACCAAGCTTCAAAAATATAAAGACGAATTGGATGAAAGGGTCCGGTTAATGTTGGAGTTTCAAGAACGTCAAGGTGGGAATCTACTTTTGGATAGATATGGATATAGCCAAACCTATGTGGCTCAAGGGCTGTATAAATATCAGCAAATAACAGGCGATGAAGAAGTAAGAAAAGCATTGTTGAAACATGCCAGATGGGTTAGGGACGTACCTCCATTGAACCACGAAATGGAATCTTATTTAGCCACTATTTATCCTTTGTTGCTCGGTTATGAGATAAGTGGTGAAAAAGTGTACCTGAACGAAGCATTGGCCAGAGCAGAAATGTTGAAAATAGGAGAACTGCCAAAATCACCGGAAGACTATGAAAATGCGGAGACATACAGCGATGACCTTTTGGAAATTTCTAACCTCCCCATGAGCAAGAAACGATTTACCAACTGGCAGACCAATCAAGGACTCCGGGTATTTGGTTGGACCCACGCATACAATATTCCTTATTTATTGTATTGGATAGATAAGGAGAATATCGACTAAATCTAGTAATCTTCAGAAAGGGATGGTGAGGCCGCACATTGGCCGCCGTCCCTTTTTTATGCACACCATTAAACAACAATTATATGTCGTACAAGCGGTTTGGGGCTATTCTGGGCCCTATTCTATTTATTTTGATCCACCACTTTTTTAATGGAGAAGGGCTTTCGCCACAAGGGCGGGACATATTGGCAGCAACCGTTTGGATTGGGGTTTGGTGGGTTTTTGAAGTACTTCCCATAGCAGTTACCGCATTGTTGCCCATTGTCCTCTTTCCACTATTGGGAACCATTCCATTGGGTGACACAACCGCGAGTTACGGCCACAAATATGTGTTTTTGTACATGGGAGGTTTTATGTTGGCTATGGCCATAGAAAAATGGAACCTGCACAAAAGAATAGCCCTCCAAATTATAAAGACCATCGGCACAAATATGTACACCATAGTCTTGGGCTTTATGGTCGCGACCGCTTTTCTGTCCATGTGGATTTCCAACACAGCGACTACCGTAATGGTGTTGCCCATGGCGATTTCCATAGTAAAACAACTCAAGGACAACCCCGACACACCCGAAGATGAGAACAAGATATTCAGTAAATTATTAATGCTGTCCATAGCTTATGCGGCATCTATCGGGGGAATTGCCACATTGATAGGAACGCCGCCAAATCTGGTCTTTGCAGGATTTGTTCAAAAAACTTACGGAGTGGACATCAGTTTTTGGCAATGGATGAAATTTGGTTTACCGGTAGCATCCATACTTTTAATATTGGCGTGGTTATACCTTACTAGACTTGCCTATCCATTGCGTAGATCACGTTTTCCAGGTGGTAAACAGGAAATAAATAGGCTCTTGTCCGAATTGGGACCGCTGGGAAAGGAAGAGAAAATGGTATTGTTTGTTTTTGTACTGACCGCTTTCTGTTGGATAACCAGATCTTTTCTTTTACAAAAAATCATTCCGAACATCGATGATACCATTATAGCCATTGGGTCCGCCATCTTACTTTTTATTATCCCTGCCAACAGGTCAGGCAAACCACTCATTCAATGGACAGAAGCCGTACGGATTCCATGGGGGATCATCTTATTGTTCGGAGGTGGGATGGCCATCGCCAAAGGATTTCAAGAAACAGGGCTGGCAGGCTATCTAGGAGGACAAATGGCATTTTTTGAAGGATTGCCCCTCTTTTTATTGTTGTTATTGGTGATCACATGCGTTAATTTTTTGACAGAGGTCACCTCCAATTTGGCTACGACCGCAATGATGCTTCCCGTTTTGGCCCCGTTGGCCTTGACCTTGGGAATAAATCCGTATATATTGATGGTCGCATGCACATCGGCAGCATCATGTGCCTTTATGTTGCCCGTGGCAACCCCACCAAATGCTGTCGTCTTCGGTTCGGGCTACCTCCGAATTCCGGATATGGTACGGGCCGGGTTTTTAATGAATTTGATATCCATTGTAATTATGTCGCTCGCCATATTTTTTCTATTGCCCTTATTATGGGGTCTGTAAGTAATTGGTGCTATTTTAAAAACTAGAGTATCGGTTTCAACACCTTCCAAACGTTTTTGGCCACCAATTTTTGGCCTTCGACCGTAGGGTGTATGCCATCTCCTTGATTAAGTTCAGGGATTCCGGCCACATCTTCCAATAAAAACGGAATCAAGGCTATATTTTCCTGCTTTGCCAATGTTGGAAATAGGTTTTCAAACTGAGAGGTGTATTCCGGCCCCATATTTGGTGGAATCTTCATGCCGGCCAATATAATTTTGGCATTTGGGAGGTCTTCTTGTACTTGGTCTATCATCTCCTGAAGATTTGTCTTGGTTTCGGAAATCGGAACACCCCTGAGCCCATCATTGGCACCCAATTCTATGATGACGATATCCATATCATCCTCCAACACCCAATCCAACCGGTTTTTGCCACTTGCCGTGGTCTCACCGCTCAATCCAGCATTGATCACAGTGTAGTTTAAGCCTAGGGAATCAATTTTTTGTTGGATAACGGAAGGAAAAGCTTGACCAAGCTCCAACCCATAACCGGCCGTTAGGCTATCCCCAAAAAACAGGATTTTTTTGCTGGACCCCGTCATCTGTTCGACCACTTCTTCCTCAGCAGAAGCTTCGTTATCCTCTTTTTGCTGTTTTTTCCCTCCGCAGCTAGCTAGTACCAGCATCAAAAAATAACAAAACATTAACGAGGTGTTGAGGGCTGAGTTTTTCTTGATCATGGACAATTTTAGTATTTTGAGAGTTTTAACCAAAAGCATGGTATGTCAAAGATATTAAAAGTTGAAAACCTCTCTAAAACATATCGCAGTGGCGAACATGACCTAAATGTACTGAATAACGTATCATTTGATGTGGACAAAGGTCAGAGTTTTGCCATCGTTGGGCCTTCGGGTAGCGGTAAGACTACACTTTTGGGACTTTGTGCCGGACTCGATACCACGGACGAAGGTGAAATATGGCTTTGTGGTGAAAATTTATTGGGATTGGATGAAGACGGAAGAGCATTTTTAAGAAACCAGAACGTGGGGTTTGTTTTTCAGGATTTTCAATTGTTGCCCACTTTGACAGCTTTGGAAAATGTGATAGTTCCGTTGGAACTCCGAGGAGTAAAAAACGCTGCCGAACAAGGTAGGGGACTCTTGGAGAAAGTAGGCTTGTTGAACAGGGCAGGACATTACCCATCGCAACTATCAGGTGGGGAGCAGCAGCGCGTAGCCTTGGCCCGTGCGTTCTCCAACAAGCCATCCATTCTTTTTGCCGATGAACCCACTGGCAACCTTGACGATGATACGGGAACCCGAATAGAGGAACTACTGTTTGAATTGAACAAAGAACAGGGTACGGCACTCGTTATTGTGACCCACGATTTGGAATTGGCCAAAAAAACGGATAAGAGCATTCGGTTGAGGTCCGGTAAGATAGAAGAAACCGTTGGTTGATGATGGGAAAAAACAACGCTGGATTCTTATGGCTTTTAAAAATGGCATGGCGCGATGGAAAGGCAAGTTATGGTAAACTTTTACTGTTTGTCTTCTCAATTACCTTGGGCGTGGCCGCAGTGGTCAGTGTCCATTCTTTTAGCAGGTTGTTGAAAGAAAATATCGCATTGCAGTCCAAATCCCTGTTGGGAGCGGATTATGTAATAGAAAGTAGTCAACCGGTAAACGATAAGGTTCAGGGCATAATGGACTCCTTGGGCGGCTCCGATGCCAAGGAGATCAATTTTTTGTCCATGGCCGCTTTCCCAGGAAATAATGGCACCAAGTTGATGGAAGTCAGGGGGGTGGAAGGAGGTTTTCCTTTTTATGGAGAATTGGAGACCCATCCGCCATCGGCAAAAAACAGCTATGTAAACAATGGAGCTTTGGTCGATGCCACCACTATGTTACAGCTCAATTTGAAAACAGGGGACAGCATAAAATTGGGGGTGGTCACCCTTCCCATTGCGGGAGCATTGGAAAATGTACCGGGAAGCACTTCCGTGTTCGGAGCGATTGCTCCTCCCGTACTGATTCCTTTTCAATTTATTGAAACCACAGGTTTGGTTCAGACCGGTAGCCGAATCGAATACAAATACTATTTCAGGGCGGACCAAGGTCAAGATATGTCGCTTTTGAGCGAGAAAGTGGAACCTGTGCTCGATGCTGAAGAGGCTGATTTGGATACCCATTTGTCCGAGGCTCGGCGTTTGGGCAGGAGATATGAAAACTTCGGAAGGTTTCTTAATCTGGTCGGATTCATTGCTTTGTTATTGGGGTGCGTAGGAATTGCCAGTGGTATGGGTATTTATGTCCAAATGAAAATCAGGTCAATTGCCGTACTCAAATGTTTGGGTGCGTCAAAAAAGCAAAGCTATTTGATTTTCTTTGTTCAAATAGCTTGTATGGGTATAGTTGGCGGTCTATTGGGGACCATTATAGGCTATGGACTGCAGCAATTGTTTCCGGTACTATTAGGTGATTTGATTCCTGTTGAGGTGGACATTGCACTGTCCTTGCAAAGCGTGTTTCTAGGACTTTCACTTGGGCTGGCCATGTCCGTGCTGTTCGCCCTGTACCCGTTGATGAAAACGCTATATGTTTCCCCATTACAAGCGTTGCGCATTGTACAAGAAACCAAAACCCGTTCAAAAAGAGCAACCGTGTTGGTCGGTTTGGGCATCATTCTTTTTGTGTTCGGATTTTCCTATTGGTTGTTGAATGATTTGTTAAGATCGCTCTTTTTTGTGGTAGGCCTACTGGTGGTGTTTTTGATTTTGACCACCGTGGCAAGAATCTTTATGGCCATGTTGAAAAGGTTTTTCCCCTATTCATGGGGTTTTGTTCCTCGACAAAGCCTGAAGAACTTGTTCCGCCCACAAAACCAGACCTTGGTTTTGGTACTGTCAATAGGTATTGGCACATTTTTGATAAGCACCTTGTATTTCACCAAGGACATGTTGTTGGAAAAGGCGGCCATTGAAGATAGTGCAAACAGTGCCAATATGATTCTAATGGACATCCAAAGTCAACAGATGGAAGCCGTATCCGGTACTATCGAGGCCTCGGGTCTGCCCATAATAGACAAAATCCCTATCGTAACCATGCGGGTGGAAACCTTGAACGGAAGGCATGTTGAGGATATTCGAAAGGACACCGCTTCGCAAGTGGGCAGATGGATATTGAACCATGAATTCAGGGTTACTTATCGGGACAGCCTTATTGGTTCTGAAAGCGTAATCCAGGGCGAATGGGTAAACAGTTTTAACTCCGAAGGCGATATCCCGATTTCCGTAAGCAGTGATTTTGCCAACATGGCCAAAGTAACTGTCGGTGACCCGGTTTCGTTCAATGTTCAAGGTAGGATAATGAATACAGCGGTACGAAGCATTCGAGAGGTGGATTGGAGCCGCTTGCAACCCAATTTCTCCGTGGTTTTCCCTTCCGGTGTATTGGAAAATGCTCCGCAGTTTGGGGTAATGACTCTTAGAACTCCTGATGAAGGTACCTCTGCCAAGTTACAACAGACATTGGTAAGGGATTTTCCCAACGTCTCGATTTTGGATTTAAAACGTATTCTATCCCTTTTGGAAGATATTTTGGGCAAAATAGGTTGGATTATCAATTTTATGGCTTTTTTCAGCATATTTGTTGGGGTGGCGGTGCTTATGGGGGCCATATACAGCAGCAAACATCAGCGGGTGAAGCAGGGAGCATTGTTAAGGACCCTTGGGGCCAAAACCTCTCAAATATTAAAAATGATAGCCATCGAGTATACCATTCTAGGATTTTTAGGGGCGCTTATGGGCGTTGTATTGGCGGTGTTGGGAAGCACCTTGCTGGCATGGATGCTCTTTGACACCACTTTTGCACCTTCGGCCATACCGTTTATTGTCATACTGCCAGCGATTACATTTTTGGTTTTTGCCTTGGGAGTGGGCAATAGTATGGGCGTTGTTAGAAACTCTCCCTTGTCCGTCCTTAAAAAGGAAAAAGAGTAAGTTATTCGGACCATGCGGTCCTAAAGCCCAAATGCTCCATTCCCGAATCCGGGCTGGTGGCCATGCGCGCGGAAATCCGATAACTTGCACAGTAGGAAGCACTGCACAAAAATGACCCTCCTTTGATCACTTTTTCCTTTGCATAAGGGTTACTCGAGTTAAAAGCATTGGTCGCTCCCTTTGGGTTTTGGGCAGCCCCATGTGAGGCCAGTTCTTCGTAGTAATTGGTGTTATACCAATCACTGGTCCATTCCCAGACATTTCCGGCCATGTCGTAGAGCCCAAAATCGTTTTTGGGATAGTTCATCACCGGAGCTGTGCGCTCAAATCCATCTTCCATGGTATTTTCGACCGGAAACTCTCCTTCCCAAGAATTGGCATGGGAACTCAGTTGGGAAATATCATCGCCCCAAAAGAATTTGTTGTCCGTTTTTCCAGCACGTGCGGCATATTCCCATTCCGCCTCCGTTGGTAACCGGCGTCCGGCCCATTGGCAATAGGCAAGTGCATCCTCGTAAGCGATATGGACTACCGGATGATTTTCTTTCCCTTCAATATTACTTCCTGGCCCGCCGGGATGTTTCCAATTGGCCCCTATTTTCCATTCCCACCACTGGGTATAATCATATAAATTCGCAACACTTGATTTCGCTTTTTTGAACATCAGGGAGCCGGGCCGTAAAATGGAATCATGCGGTTTTTCGGTTCCTTGAGGTAATTGCTTTTTCATTTCTTCCCAGTCGATTTCCCGTTCGGCCACGGTAACATACCCCGTTTCCTCAACAAACTTTGCATATTCGGCATTGGTCACCTCGTGGATATCCATAAAAAAACCATCTACATGGACTTTGTGCGAGGGCTTCTCATGGGGCATGGCCATTCTGTCATTGGGTACGGCCCCTTGCATAAAATCCCCACCGGGGATCCATACCATTCCTTCCGGTGATTTTGTTGGAGGTTTTCGAGGGCTTTCCGTATTGGTGTTTGCCGAATCATCTAATTTTTCGGTTTTGGATTTGCAGCCCAATATCAAAATAAATGATATGAGGTAAATAAAATTCAAAGGTTTGGAAATCATTGATTTAAATTCAGGAAGCTCAATTTACTTCTTTAAGGCTTATCACTATAGGGTAAAATCTATTCCCCCTTGTTTTTCATGTATTCTTGGAACATTTTTGCCCGTTCTTCAGGTGAAATCTTCCAATATTCGATCAACGGGTTGTCCTTGACCTTTTTGTGATATTCATCAATGAATTGTTGGTTCAGGGAATCGTTGTCCTCGTATTTCGCCCTCAATTTTTCAAGGTCTTCATGCAATTTTTCTTGTACGTCGGCATAATCCGGGTCACCGTAGATGTTGTTCATTTCACTCGGGTCATTTTTAAGGTCGTACAATTCCCATTTGTCGAGGTCGTAATAAAAATGAATTAGTTTATAACGGTCAGTGGTTATCCCGTAGTGCCTTCTAACATCATGTTCCGATGGATGCTCATAATAATGGTAATAGTGCTCGTTCCTCCAATCCTCGGGAGTTTCGCCCTCAAGGATAGGGACCAAACTTTTACCCTGCATATCCCCGGGAATATCAGTTTGGGCAATATCAAGGAAGGTTTCTGCAAAGTCGATATTGGAAACTAGATCGGTGTTTACCGTACCTGGCTTTACTTTACCTGGCCATTTGACCAATAAGGGCGTGCGCAACGATTCTTTGTACATCCAACGTTTGTCGAACCAGCCGTGCTCGCCCAAATAGAACCCTTGGTCGGAGGTATAGATCACGATGGTATTCTCATCCAGACCGGCCTTTTTTAGATAATCCAAAACGTGTCCGACCCCTTTATCAACACCTGCAACACTGGCCAAGTAATCTTTCATGTACCGTTGATACTTGAAACGTGTTAGATCATCTCCTGTTGGCTTTTCCTTATTGTACTTTTCATTGATGGGGCCATAAATGGAATCCCACATTTGTTGTTGTTTTTCGGTAAACCCGTTTTGTGGTTGGTCCGTAATTTTAAGGTCCTGTCCCATTTTCATCGCTTCGGAAATGGACATGTAGTTCATGCCGGCGACCTCACGGTTCCCGGAATAATCATCGAACAAGGTTACCGGTTCCGGAATTTCCACGTCTTCGTACATACCCAGTTCGTTCGGCCCTGGCTGCCATGGCCTGTGTGGAGACTTATGACCTAAAAATAGCATAAAGGGCTGTTCTTCGGATTTTACGGAGTCCATCCATTTAATGGCCTTTTCCGTGATAATTTCTGTGGTGTATCCCTCGAGTTCGTATTGTCCCCCCTCATTTATAAAAGTTGGGTTATAGTACGAGCCCTGGCCCGGTAAAATGTCGATGTAATCGAATCCTTTGGAAGGCGTATCTCCCAGATGAAGTTTTCCCAACACTCCGGTCTTATATCCTGCTTGTTGCAACAGTTCACCAAAGGTCTGTTGGTCAAAATTGAATTTGGACCCAATGGTATTGTCAATAAAACCATTTAGATGACTGTACTTTCCGGTGAGAATGGCCGCTCTGGATGGCCCACAGATGGAATTGGTGACCAAGCAGCGCTCGAACAACATTCCTTCCTCGGCAATCCTATCGATGTTGGGGGTAGGGGCGACTTCGGCCAGCCTTCCGCCGTATGCACTGATTGCTTGATAGGCGTGGTCGTCACTAATGATAAAAACAATATTTGGACGTTTTTGATTTTCTTTTTCTACCTCTGTGGTTTTTTTGTTGCTCTCCTTGCAAGATGCCATTATGCAAAGGCACAACAACAGGTAAAATGGATATCTCATAATAGTTTAGTTCTTCAGTTTATTTACAAAGTACAAGATACCAACTTATTAAGAATTATGGGATTAATTACATTATCTAGGTATAAGTCTTTCATTATCTATGGTTTACTTACAGGTAAATATCTTCAAATTAAAATCGGAGAATGTCATTCCGATGCATTTGCTTGTTCGTACAAAGTTGCCGTTGAGCGGGGCTGTACCGTTGTTTAAGTGATTTTTTTAAAAACATATTGAAATTCAATTACTTATGTGGGTTGGACTGAAATCAGGTCTGTCATCAAACCAATCTATGAAAAAGAAAAAGATGAAAATGTGCTTCCATTAATCGTGATGACGGCCATCCCCCTTGGTATTGTTTTCGCAACGGCAATCATATTGGTTATTGTACCGTGCCTATACCTGATTCTTGAGGATGCACGATTGTCCGTACAAAAAGGAAGAACCGTCGAAGAAGTGGATGTATCCGAAACTGCAGTCTCTTGATTTAAAGGTCTATAACTTTAATCCATAACTTAAATCCCCAGCATCCCCAAGTCCTGGGACTATGTATCCTTTGCTGGTCAGTCCATCATCAACAGCGGCAATCCAAAGTTGGGTGCTATCGGGGAATGTCTCTTCCACTTTGGCAATGCCCATTTTGGAACCAATTACGGAAATGATATGGATCTGCTTGGGCGTTCCATGTGATTTTAGGGCCTCGAGAACATTTTCCAAAGTTTTTCCCGTGGCCAACATGGGGTCGGTAAGTATGAGCACTTTGTCATCCAGTGAAGGGGCGGCAAAATAGTTAACGATTACTTCGAAAGCATCCTCATTGTTCGGGTGATGACGGTAGGCTGAAATAAAAGCATTTTCGGCACCATCAAAATATCCCAAAATACCGTGGTGCAACGGAAGCCCTGCCCGTAATACGGAACACAATACCAATTTGTCCGAACTCAAGTATGTTTTTTTGTTTCCCAGGGGTGTTTGAACCGAAGCCTCTTTATAATCCAAGGATTTACTAAGCTCATAGGCGAGCACTTCGCCGATTCTTTCAATATTTCTTCGAAATCTCATCGAATCCTTTTGGATTTCAACGTCCCTGATTTCAGAAACAAATGCATTCAACAAGGAATTGGTCTGGTCAAACTGGTGAACGATCATGTTGATAAAATTAAAGTTGTCCCAAAGGTAAACCTAGTCATTAAGACTCGATTATTTATCAAACAGCAGTTGTAATCGCCCCAATAGGATAAGCTCCGATTTGTTGCTGCCGTAAAATGCAGCAGCTATGGCCCTGGCAGTGGACATGGCCAAATCTTTTATTGGTTGGGTAAATAAAACACTCTTATCGGTGTAAAAAGTTTCGAACTCTTCGTAAACTTCATCACTTTCCTTCTGGTATTCCAACAACCAGTCGAAAACCGATATGATCTGAAAAGCTGCGTCCGTTCCATATTCATCTTCAATATCGTCCACTTCCAACCAATGATCTTTGACCACTTCGTTGAGTTTTTCCATTTCTTTCATGTGCACGCTATGGTCTGCCATGGCTATTGCATAGAAAAGCTTTCCTAAATTTTGGTAGAGTTCGTTTACATTCTGTTTATCGGATTGCAGCATTTTTTTCAGTTTTAGTGTAAAATTAAATATACTGATCTAATTGCTTTTGAAGCATGATAAGGATCAGTATTTTTTTAGAAACTGTGAGACTTTTTAAAAATGGTTGCCATTGCATGTGACCAATAGCTCTCGATTAATACATAAAGTATGACTGCTTACACATTATTTAAAAAAGGACGCGTTTCCGTGGTGGGGAAAATCAAAAATGTGCATCGATTATAGCAGTATTTATAGATTAAGGATCCATCACTCGCATTTTTAGGTTAAAATTAACATAAAACTACATCTACCCTTTTTACTTTTAAAACGCATGGATTGGAACCCATCACCTTTTAAAAATGTTCTTGCCTGTTAATAACTCAAAATAAATCAAATAACTAATCAAAATGAAAAGAAGAGATTTTGTACAGTATGCCGGTATGGGCGCTGGGGCCATGATGATGCCCTCGCTTCTTCTGGGAAATGACATTCCTTCGGAAGCCTTGCTCGAACCGGGTATGGATACTGTTCTTAAAAAGAAAATGGCGGACGTGGCCCTTAATACGGCAAAGTCCATGGGTGCTACCTATGCAGATGCCAGAATTGGAAGATATTTGAACCAATACGTTTTTACGCGTGAAGATAAGGTTCAGAATGTGGTGAATACCGAATCTTTTGGAATAGGGATACGGGTCATTGCCAACGGAACCTGGGGATTTTCCTCCACCAATGATGTTACCGAGGATGGAATAAAAAAGGCGACGCAACATGCTGTTTCCATTGCCAAGGCCAACGCTAAGATTCAAAAAGAGCCTGTTGTATTGGCTCCGGTCCAAGGACATGGCGAAGTGTCATGGAAGACCCCTATACAAAAGGATTTTAAAGAAGTGCCCATTTCAGAAAAAGTGGATCTGCTTTTGAGCGCAAACGCGGCTGCCATGGAAAATGGAGCCAATTTTGTGAACTCCGCCCTTTTTATGGTGAACGAACAAAAGTATTTCGCATCGACCGATGGATCCTATATAGATCAAGATGTACACCGAATTTGGCCAACCTTCAACGTAACGGCCATTGATCGTGGTGCAGGTAAATTTAAGACGCGTCAAGCATTGAGTGCTCCCATGGGCATGGGCTATGAGTATATGGATGGTTTGGAATCCGAAAAACTTTCGGGTCCAGAAGGCATTACATTGTACAACAGAAGCTATGATATTGTGGAGGATGCCGCCCTGGCGGCCAAACAAGCCAAGCAAAAACTGACCGCAAAATCCGTGGAAGCCGGTAAATATGATTTGGTTCTAGAACCCAACCACTTAGGGCTGACAATCCACGAATCCGTGGGGCACCCATTGGAATTGGATCGTGTTCTCGGTTACGAAGCGAACTATGCAGGGACCAGTTTTGCCACTATGGACAAATGGAAGTCCAAAAACTTTAATTATGGTAGTGATATTGTAAATATTGTTGCTGACAAAACCCAAGTAGGGTCCCTTGGTGCAGTAGGTTATGACGATGAAGGTGTAAAAACCAAAAAATGGGATTTGATCAGAAACGGAACCTTGGTGAACTATCAGGCCATCCGTGACCAAGTTCATATGATCGATCAAAACGAATCGCACGGATGCTGTTATGCCCAAAGCTGGGAAGATGTGCAGTTCCAGCGTATGCCTAATGTTTCCTTGGAGCCAGGTACCGAAAAATATTCTTTGCAGGATATGATCAAAGATGTAGACAAAGGAATTTACATTTTGGGTCGTGGTTCTTATTCGATCGACCAGCAACGTTACAACTTCCAGTTTGGAGGAACCTTGTTCTACGAAATCAAGGATGGTGAGATCGTAGGTATGCTCGATGATGTAGCCTACCAATCCAACACCCAAGAGTTCTGGAATTCTTGTGTTAAAATCTGTGACAAGGACGACTATAGGTTGTTCGGTTCATTCTTTGATGGAAAAGGACAGCCTTCTCAGGTAAGTGCCGTATCACACGGTAGTTCCACATCAAGATTCAATGGAATCAATGTAATCAATACAGGTAGGAACATTTAAGGTTTATTCAAATTAAATACTAAGACAATGGCTATATATACAAAAGAAGAAGCAAAAAAGATCTTGGAAAAGGCGTTGAGTTTTTCCAAGGCCGATGCCTGCGAAATAAACCTAAGTGGAAGTAACAGCGGTAATATCCGTTATGCAAGAAATACCGTATCCACCGCAGGATATAGATCAACGCAAACCTTGGCCGTACAATCGAGCTTTGGTAAAAAAGTGGGTACAGCGACCATTGATGAATTTGATGACGCATCTTTGGAAAAAGTGGTGAGAAGAGCAGAAGAATTGGCTCAATTGTCACCAGAGAACCCTGAGTTTATGCCTCCTTTGGAACCTCAGGAATATGATGAATCGATCACTTACAAGGAAGCTACCGCAAATGTGACACCCGAGTACAGAGCTGAGGTGGCCAACAGCAGTATCGTTCCCGCCGCCGCAAAAGATGTGACGGCAGCAGGTTTCTTGGACGATTCGGCCGGATTTTCGGCCATGATCAATTCCAACGGACTGTTCGCTTACAATCAATCTACCAATGTGGACTTTACCGTAACCATGCGTACCAACGATGGTACAGGTTCTGGTTGGGTGACAAGGGATTACAATGACATCAACAAGTTTGATGCCAAGGAAGCATCAAAAGTCGCCATAGACAAAGCGGTAATGTCCAGAGAAGCGCGTGCCATCGAACCTGGAAAATACACGGTGATTTTGGAACCAGCGGCGTCGATTGGCCTTTTGCAAAATATGTTCCGGTCTCTTGATGCAAGATCTGCAGATGAGGGCAGGAGTTTTATGTCCGCCAAGGATGGAGGAACCAAAATTGGACAAAAAATAGTTGACGAACGTGTCAATATTTGGTCGGACCCATTGAATCCCGATGTTCCCACATCCACTTGGAACGGAGAAGGCATGCCCTTGAAGAAAACCAGCTGGATAGAAAACGGAGTGGTGAAAAACTTGGCATACAGCCGTTATTGGGCCGAGCAACAAGGAGTGGACCCCGTGCCATTTCCAAGTAATGGAATTATGGCGGGAGGAGACGAAAGCCTTGAGGATATGATCAAGGGAACCAAAAAAGGTATTTTGGTAACACGTTTCTGGTATATCAGAAGCGTTGATCCACAAACCTTATTGTATACTGGTTTGACGAGGGATGGAACGTTTTATATCGAAAACGGACAAATCAAGTTTCCGGTCAAAAACTTTAGGTTCAACGAGAGCCCAATCATTATGTTGAATAATTTGGAATCCCTTGGACAGCAGGTACGTGTCAATGGAAACTTAATACCTTATATGAAGATTCGTGACTTTACGTTCACCAGTCTCTCGGATGCGGTATAACCGAATAAATTGAAACAAACTGGTGGTCAGGTTATCCTTGATCGCCAGTTTTTATTTTGGCAATTTTTTAGCCTAGGACCCAAATGGCATTGGATAACGAATTCTTTTTTACACGATTGCAGTACGAATCAGGAGATTGGGATGTGGACCAGCGTATGCCCTCCAATTTGCTGAATTCTTTGGTAGAGTATACCACTTTGAAGGTGGACACTCAGGAAAAGATCATTACCCTCGCTAGCGACGATATTTTTAAAAGTCCTTTCTGCTATATTTCTGGCCATAAATTAGTCCAGTTCACAAAAAGGGAACGTGAAAACTTTGAAAAATACGTACGCAACGGTGGTTTTGTTTTTGCTGATGACTGTAACCACGATATCGATGGCCTTTTTGCCAAATCGTTCGAACGGCAGATGGAAGAAATATTCGGACCTGGAGAGTTACAAAAAATTCCAAATGATCACGAAATCTACACCATTTTCTTTGAGTTTGATGATGGTCCGCCCACCACTTCACAAGAACTGAACGGTTGGGGAGATGACCTTGTCCACGACTATCTCAAGGCCATAATAATCGATGGGAGAATAGGTGTGCTCTACAGCAATAAAGATTATGGTTGTGAGTGGGACTATGATTTCAGAAACAAACGCTGGTACAAAATTGACAATACCCGATTTGGGGTGAATATTGTGTTATATGCTTTAACCTCTTAATTGAACTAATTTGGATAAAGAACTACAACAAATTGCAAATGAAGTAGAAGGGCTTTCCGAAAAACTGACCGCCCTCAAAAAAGAAATTGGAAAGGTGATCATTGGTCAAGAAGAAACCGTGTCCCAATTGCTGATCACATTTTTGGCAGGCGGACATGCCTTGCTCGAAGGTGTTCCTGGATTGGCCAAAACCTTGATGATTCGTACACTGTCCAACGCCATCGATTTAAAATTCAAGCGAATTCAGTTTACCCCCGATTTAATGCCATCGGATATTATTGGAACGGAAATTTTGGAAGAAGACCATACCACGGGCAAAAAATTCTTCAAATTTAACAAAGGGCCAATCTTTTCCAATATCATTTTGGCGGATGAGATCAACCGAACACCACCCAAGACGCAGGCAGCGCTTTTGGAAGCCATGCAAGAGTTCGAGGTGACCTATGGGGACAAAACCTATCCTTTGGATAAGCCCTTCTTTATTCTGGCCACCCAAAACCCTATTGAACAATCGGGAACCTTTGTGCTGCCCGAAGCACAACAGGACAGGTTTTTACTTTACATCAAAATAGGCTATCCAACCGACGAAGAAGAAGCACAGATTTTAAAAGCCACCACGGGCACCAAAAAAGCCCAATTGAACAAAGTATTGTCAGGAGAGGATATTGTGAGATTGCAACAGCTGGTTCGTGAAGTTTCCATCAGTGATGGGTTAATCCAATATGTGAGTGATGTAATCCGCGCCACCCGACCGGACACTACTTCGGTGGACTATGTGAAACAATGGGTGGACTGGGGAGCAGGGCCACGTGCAGGTCAGGCAATGATCTTGACCGCGAAGGCCAATGCACTTTTGGAAGGTAGATTGGCCGTTACACTGGAAGATTTACAAAAAGTATCGTTACCTGTATTGAGGCACAGGGTGCTCGTAAACTTTAGGGCGGATGCCGAAGGAATCACCTCGGATACGGTAACCAAGGAAATACTCAAAGCAATTCAATTAAGGGATAAATAATGTCAGCACGGGATTACCACGACCTTTTAAAACCGGAAGTCATCAATACCGTATCGGGCCTTAGCCTGATCTCCCGTATTGTGGTGGAAGGATACACTTCCGGTCTGAACCGGAGCAAGAGCGTGGGCCCTGGAATGGAATTCAGTCAATACCGAGGTTATGAACCTGGGGACGACCTTAGGCTGCTCGATTGGAAGATGTTGGCTCGTTCAGGTCGGTATTACATCAAGCAATCCGAAGTGGAAAGTCACGTCACCGTCAAGTTTATTGTGGATGCAAGTGCTTCGATGGAGCACGAAGAAGATGGCATTTCCAAATTGGAATTTGCTCGGGTAATGGTGGCTTGTTTGTCACATATGGCTCAAAAACAAGGCGATTCTGTAGGGCTTTTTGCACTCAACGAAGATGATTTTGTGAGCATTTACCCCAAAGCGGACCAAAAACACTTCAACCGATTGTTGTTGGAACTTTTGAAGATATCCACCAAGGGAAAATGGCCCGAACTCTCCATTGCATCCAGAAGAATCCACAATAGGGGAGAAAAGGAACTGGTATTTTTCCTGACGGATATGTACGAAGATGTTTCCGAACTGTCCGACTTTGTAAAAAACCTCAAAACGGCCAATAATGAAGTGGTTGTGCTTCAAATTATGACCGGTAGCGAAATGGATTTTGATTACAAGAAGTCCGTCACTTTTGAGGACTTGGAAACAGGGGCAAAGGTCAAAGTGGATGTTAACAAGGCCAAAGCCACCTATTTGAAGAACTTGAACGAAAAAATAGGACAGACCAAGGAGCGGTTACTGTCCCAAGGGGTACATTACCATCTGTTCAGGATGGACAATGACTTGTCCAATGCACTACAATTATTTTTAAAAGAACGAATACGATTATCGTAAATGGTTTTTGCGAATCCGTCATATCTCTGGGCACTTTTGGGACTTTTGGTTCCCTTGGCCATCCATTTGTGGAGCAAGAAAGAGGCGAAGACCATAAAAATTGGAAGTGTCCAGTTGTTGGACCAATCCAATTCGCGGCAATCCAGCAGCATTCAATTGAACGAATGGCTGTTATTATTGCTGAGAATGCTCATCATTACTCTGGTTGTTCTGTTGATGGCAGGTCCTCAATGGCGGACCAAAGGCAATCAAAAGCAAATCATCTATCTCGTGGAGGCCTCCATTGGCAATGAAGCATCCATCAGTTCCGTTTTGGATAGCTTGCAAGAGGAATCCCCAGTTTTGCTCTTGGAAAATGGGTTTCCCGAATGGGAAGTCGATGTTGCTTATCAAGCTGAAAAGCATCAACCTGACTATTGGCAATTGGTCCAAAAAATGGATTCGTTGCGTTCGGATAGTATTGTGGTTTTCACAAAAGCATTGGTCAAGGGAATCAAATCGATGCGGCCCAATACCCAGAAGAAGATCCATTGGGTGGTGGTGGAATCCGAAGAAACTCAGGACCGACCTTTGATGGCCTTCAAAAAGGAATCAGGAGTTGAATTGATTACTGCTTCAAGCAGCGGAAGAACGACCAAAATCAACAAAGAGATGTTGGAGGAGGGCTTCGAAATCAACAATGACAGCCTTCGTCTGCGTTCCGATGAAGCTATCCGAGTTCCCTTAAAAATAATGGATACGCTCCATATCAATTTGTATGTGGCGGACGATTTGAACGTGAGGGAACATATATTGAAGCCTCATTCAGGGCATTATCGGCATTTTTAAAGCGTGAAATTGTTGTTCACAAAGAAGACGAATTAGCTGGTGATCAAGCTGATTTGAATATTTGGTTGAGCAGTGAAACTATGAACGATTCAGCAGGGAAATGGTTGGTCTATCAAAAAAATCCATTGGCCAAACAATTGATTGCATCTGGAACTCAGAAAAGCCTTTTTTATCTAACCTCAAAATTGAACCCAAAAAATACGGTAGATCAACATTTGCCGGAGCAGTTGCTCAACATTTTATCGTTGAATACTGATTTAAAGGATTTGGTGGCCAATGCGGATGCAAGACAATTGGACGAAGCTGAACTTAAACCCAATTATGTGGAACCAAAACGAAAACGGGAAAGAGCCACGTTGCTTGATGTTTCCCTCTGGGTATTCGCGATTCTCGCTGCCCTTATGATCGTGGAACGTTTGTTGTCAAATTATAAGAAGCAATGATGGGAGCAGCGGCAATACAACAGTTTCGGAAACGCTGGCAGCGGTCCAAATATCTGGAAGGGCTACTTTATGCTATTGGATTTGGTGGTTTTCTGTACCTGTGGACCCATACCATTTTATTTGGAGTCCTTGGGTCGATAGTGGCTTGTGCCATTGTCTTTTGGATTTTGAAACCTTGGAAAATAAGCTCGGAAAATGCCGTAGGTTATATTGATGCCCATATACCCCAAGCGGGATTTAGCAGTGGACTATTATTGTCGCCCGCGAATGAGCTTTCCGACCTGTCCAAGTTGCAGCAATATCGGGTCGCGTCCCAATTGCAACCTGTTTTGTCCAAACTAAGACCGCCCCATAACTTGTATAAAGCAACACTTGTAATGTTTGGACTGATACTGCTGGGACTTGCCGGCAGATTTGTACTGACCAAGTTTGGAAATCCATCTGGAGGAGATGCATCAAAAAAAGAACAAATCACCTTTGCACCCAAAGATAGTCTGTCCCCTACCACCGAAATCCCTGAATTGATACAGACCACAATCACGATTCAATACCCTGGGTATACCAGAAAAGGAAATTTGAACACCGAAAATCCAAACATTAAAGCTGTGGAAGGCTCCAGAATCATTTGGAATTTGGAATTTGACGGGAATGTTCAAGAAGTGGAAATGGATTTGATGGGAGAGCGCATCGGTTTTACAAAAACTCAAGAAAAATATCGATTGACCAAAACTATGGAAGCTTCGGGGTTTTATAGTTTCACTTTTAAAGACGTGGATGGAAACGACTACGTGAGCGATTTGTATTCTTTGGAAATGGTCACCGATGAAACTCCAATGGTCGAAATAGGAGGATTGGACAGTTATACGTATTTTGAGTTTGATGATGACAAACGTTTGATGTTCAATACCAACATCTCCGATGATTTTGGGATTGCCGATGCCTACATTATCGCCACCGTGAGCAAAGGCTCCGGGGAGTCAGTTAAATTCAGGGAGGAAACTGTCCGTTTTGACCAGACTGTTCCCAAAGGGAACAAAAGCATTCAATTGCGGCAACCTTTGGATTTGGATGCCCTTAAAATGGATCCTGGGGACGAACTCTATTTTTATGTAGAGGCACTGGACCAAAAAACACCTACCCCCAATATTGCGCGCAGCGAGACCTATTTTGCAGTAATCCGCGATACGGTAACCGATGCGTTTGCCGTAGAGGGTAACTTGGGCGTGGATTTAATGCCCGATTATTTTAGGAGCCAACGTCAATTAATTATCGATACCGAAAAACTGATTGCAGATAGGCCCAATATTTCCGAAAAAAACTTCAAATTTAGGAGTAACGAACTGGGCTTTGACCAGAAACAGCTACGTTTAAAGTACGGGCAGTTTATGGGCGATGAAACCGAAATGCAATCGGCTCCAGGACAGGTCTCACATGAAGAAGGTAGGGGAGAACATGATCATGATCATGAACACGAAGGGGAGGAAGAGGATTTATTGGACGAGTACAGCCATAAACACGATAGCGACAACGAACATAATTTAATAGAGGAATACGACAAGGATCATGGCCATGATCACGAATCCGAACACGGACAAACTGCCGAAGGCCAAGAACAGGAAGATTTGCTGCACGATTATGTGCACAATCATTCCGACCCCGAAGCATCCACCTTGTTCGAGAAATCATTGAAAGCAAAGCTTCGGGATGCCTTGAACATTATGTGGGATGCAGAGCTGCATTTGCGACTTTACGAGCCTGAAAAATCATTGCCGTATCAATACGATGCCCTCAAAATAATTCAGGATATCAAAAACAGCGCTCGAATTTATGTGCACCGTATCGGTTTTGACCCACCGCCCATTAAAGAGGAGAATCGGTTGAGCGGGGATATAGAAGAGATTACCAATTTTGATAAAAAAGAAGAGTTTGCATACCAAATGTCTTTTGCTTCAGCTCGGAAAGCGATAGTTCGTTTGGAACTTTTGATTCAGGGTGAAAAACAGTTTGATAATGAGGATAGCGTTCTTTTTGCAGATGCAGGAAATGAACTGGCACAAAAAGCGATTTCAGACCCTTTGACCTATTTAAATGTTTTACAGGGTTTACGTGACCTTGAAAAGGCAACGAACCGGACCAAGGAAAACTTTAAGCAAGTACAGAAAAGTCTCTTGGATGTGCTGCCAGGTGTGGAAGACAATCCAATGAAAAAGGCTGGATACCTAGATGAAATCAATGTATTGTATTTAAAAGAATTGGGAATAGATGAATGATGGGCCGATGTTTATGAACCAGAATCTTTTATGGCCGGTAATCTTGGTGGCACTGGTCCTGTGGGCGGTTTTTATTTGGAAAGAACGGTCGCAGCGAGGGGAAATAAGGTTTTGGGTCAAAATTGTTGCCGGATTTTTGGCCGTGGTCTCACTGGTCATGATTGTTTTAAAGCCAAGTACTTGGGAAGAAACCACCAAGGGAAAGGCCATTGTTTTGACCGCTGGATATCGACCTGCTCAGTTGGATAGTTTAAAATCCATTTATAAGCGAATACAAACAGAGCCATATGTCAAGGGTAAAGCCTTGTCCATTTTGGAAGAAGCGGATTCTTTATTTCTATTGGGGCACGGTTTGCCTTCTTTTGATCTATGGCAGTTGGAGGACAAATCCGTTGCATTTTTGGGAGGTGAACAAGTGGAAGGTTGGACTGATATCACCTATGACGGAACTGTTGCTTTTGGTGATGCATTCACTATAAAGGCGAAACATTCCAAGCCAAGAGCTGGATATTGGGCTGTTTTGGCCGATAATGGAAGCAATCCTTTGGATTCTGTGCCTTTTGAGGAGACTGACGGGCAGCATGTTCAATTGAATGCGAAACCGAAGGCAAGCGGATATTTTGTGTATCATCTGTTGGAGAAAAATGAGGCCGGTGAAATTGTGTCCAATGAGCCGATTCCCATTCAAGTGGTGGAGGGAAAGCCCTTGAAAATTTTGATGGTGAACACCTTTCCGACATTCGAAACGAAATACCTCAAAAACTTCCTGACGGAGAAGGGTCACGAGGTGTTGGCACGGACACAGCTTACCAAAGGTAAATACAAGTTTGAGTATTTCAACGGAGCCTCAAACCCGATTTATGGTTTTACTGAAGAGAGCTTAAAGGATTACGACCTTTTGATCATTGATGCCGATTCCTATGCGGGGCTTGGAAGGGCTTCAAAAGAAGCCATGGTCGAGGCGACCAAAAACAATGGATTAGGTGTTTTTGTTCAACCCAATGCAAATTTGTTCAGCCTACCTGAAAGTAGCTCACCTTTTCGTTTTGCTCAGGATTTTGTGACCGAGATAAGTTTGGGTGAGAATGGCCAACTGCTTCAGAAGTACCCATATGCATTTGAGAAAGAGGCCCGCATACAGGAAATTTTTGTGGATTCGATTACAGTCGCCGCTTATGTCCCGAGTCGAATGGGGAAAGTGGGGACAACCTTGCTGCAGAACACCTATCAATTGGTTTTGGATGGAAAAGAGGAACTGTATGCCCGTATCTGGACTCGAATTTTGGATAATATTGCAAGGGAACAGGAAACGCTAGTGGAATGGAAAGCATTCACGCAAACTCCAAGAATTGATGAACCTTTTGAGTTTGAGCTGCGAACCTCGTTAAATGATATTGAGGTCACAACAGAAGCGCGAAGCAACATTCCCATACTTCAGGATGGTTTGTTTTCCAGTAAATGGACAGGAGTTGTACATCCACGAAAATCGGGATGGAACAGGCTTCAGGTTTCCAATGATTCCATTTCTCCATTTCTATATTTTGTGTTCGGCAATGACCAACTTCAAACAATGCTTCAATACGAAACAATGAATGCCAATTATCAAAAATTTGGAACTATTGGCACGTTTGACGGTTCGGCATCAGTTTCGAAAAAAGAATTGCAAACCATAAATCCATTTTGGTTCTATATTGTCCTTCTTTTTAGCTTGGGTTGGCTATGGTTGGAGCCTAAATTATCATATTGATTTATAGCTTTTAATGATTGTAAGAGGAGGTTGCCCCTCTGTTTTTTAGGGTATTTCTTTGATTTAGAATACTTCTAAACAGCAGTATACGTATGGTTTGCAACATTTTGAAAGCCTTCCACAACATAAGATTCCCCACGTTTTCTTCTTTGGATAGATTTGGTACCGCAGTTAAATAACCCACACTATCCAAAACCTCAAGCATGAATTATAAATTCTTTGCTATTAACTCCAACAGGGCTTTATTCCTATTGTTTTTCATAGCCTTCGTATCACTGTCCCATGCACAACTTTCCGTGCCATTTGAACCCAGATTGCCAAATGACAATATGAAGGTGAAGGGAGATTTGGTATATGTTGCCAATAATATTGTGAGCATTGCCAGTGACCCCAATACCGACTATAATGGTGGTTCCAGTAACCAAAATGTGACCATGGACTACATCGATATAGATGGAGATCCGTCCACTTTTAGTTCCAGTAGTGCAGAGTTGAACGCACCAAGCTGTTCAGCGGTGGTGTATGCGGGCCTATATTGGGGAGGTATTTACAGGGACACCAATAGGGACGACCCTTACAAACAGGTAAAGCTAAAGATTCCAGGAGGTTCTTATGTGGATATCGGTCCAGTCAGTGGTCCGGAATTTCAGTATGAACAGATCTATGATAAGGACGGTGATAGGGACGGAGACGGTGTAACGGACCCCGGTATAGTGGATGTGGATTATTTGAGCGGGGTCAATATGACCTCTTATCTTAATTATGCCAATGTTACACATTTACTTTCAGGATTGAGCGACCCTAATGGGGAGTATACCGTGGCCAATGTGGTAGCTTCCACTTCTGAGAGCAATGTAAGTGCAGGGTGGACCATGGTGGTTATTTATGAGAACCAGAATTCAACAAGTAAGTATATTTCCACTTTTGATGGTTATGCTGCGATGGGCAGTACGTATTCCCAAACAAACGTGCCTTTCAGCGGTTTTAAAACGGTTCCGGCACCTTTACCGGTTAATGCTGTAATTGGGGCCAGTACAATCGATGGTGACCGCATAAACGGCCCAAGTATGCGTTTTAGGGCAAACCCTAGTGATAGTTGGACCTATTTGAGCGACGCCATCAATCCGAGCAACAATGTTTTTAACAGTACCATAAGTCATCTTGGAAGCTGGGTGGATACCCGTACCCCTGCCAGTAGGAACACTTTGGGTTGGGATGCTGATATTTTGGATTTGCCGAACCCGGGAAACTCTGTGTTGCCCAATGATCATGATAGCGGCGAAGTGCTGATCAGTACATCCAGTGAGGGGGTAATCCTCTTTCTTACCACGGTAGCGGTAGAGATCATTAATCCTGAGATAATTGTTGAAAAGAAGGTCAAGGATCTCGCCGGAAACGATATTACCGGTTCAGGTGTCAACCTTGGGCAGTCTTTGGAGTATGTGCTACGCTTTTGGAACCGTGGGAACGACGATGCGACCAATTTTACCATTCGGGATGTATTGCCCGATAATGTGGATTTAAACAATATTGACCTGTCGGGTGCTCCTGGTGTTACTATGTCGACCAGTGGAACCGACCCCGAAGAAATCATCTTTGAAGTACCTGATGCATTGGTAACAGAAGGTGGGAATACCTATGAAATAATCATTCGGGTAGAGGTATCGGACGATTGTCACGATTTTGTGGCGGCCTGTAGTTCTACCATCCACAATACTGCATACTCCACCTATGATGGAGTAACTAGCAACCAGACCATTTCAAACGACCCGAGTGTATCCAATGTGAACAGTTGTGGTTTTGTCACCAATGGGGCCACTAACTTTTTATTGGACGATTTGACAGATTGCATTTTTGAAAGTGAAATCCAAATCTGTGGAGCCAGCGCCGAAATTACAGCAGGTCAGGGCTATGACACCTATACATGGTACCGCGACCTAAACGAAAATGGACAAATAGATGCAGCCGATACGGTGTATACCGATGGAGACGCCGATAATGACCCAACAACGGTAACTGTTACCGAAAGTGGATACTATTTGGTCAGAAAAGAGTCCGCGACCTGCGGAACCAATATAGAATCTATGGAGGTAACCCGTTTTGGAACGACCCAGGTTAATCCAATACTAACGTACTTCAATACCTTGAACGGGGATGCGGACATCACCAACGATATACAAGGTGAAATTGTGACTTGTGCGAACGATGGTTCCCAACTACCACAAATTTTTCTTTGTGGAACAAACGATACCCAAGATATCATTCTAAATATCACCGATGCCCAAGCCATTAGATGGGAAAAATTGGACGAGGCCAGCTGCGCTGCTACTAATCCGGATTGTCCAAATACCCAAATGGGATGTACATGGAATCAAGTGGATTCTGGTAATTCCTTTACCGCAGATACGGGAGGTAGATATCGATTGGTGTTATCCTATGCCGGAGGATGTAACAGTATCTTCTACTTTGATGTCTTTCAGAACAATCTTGATTTTGATTACGATACCCAGAACATTTTCTGTTCCACCGATGGTCATATCAGAATTGAAAATGTAGGATCGGGATATGGCTACCAATTGGTAGATACATCTTCAGAAACGGTTTTGGTTTCTTATGCTGACAACAATGGACCAAATTTTGATATCTCTACCCCTGGAACTTACCGTGTGGATTTCACCCAATTAGACCCTGTAACCGGGGATCCTTTGGAAGGCAGTTGTGTTTTTAGTACCGAAGAGATAGGGATACAGCGAAGGGACCTTAATATTAATCTAACCACAAATCCGGTGACCTGTTTAGGACAAGGGAGCGTTAGGATACAGGCATCACAGGCGAGGGCCAATTACGGTTATATATTATATGAAGATGACGGTTCCGGCAACCCAGGAACCTTTGTCAACCAGAACTTGGCAAATGCCAATAGTGACTATACTTTTCGAAACCTTAATGCAGGAGACTATGTGATCGAAGTAAGTACGGATGACGGCTGTAAAGAAACCGAAACTTTTACCATTTTGGAAATACCCGACCCGCAGGTAACCGCATCTACTACCAAGCACATTACCTGTACCGATGGGACGATTACTTTGACAGCTTCGCAAGGTGCCCCTGGCTATTCCTTTGCTATTTGGGAAAAGAATGGAGTTGAACTTTATACCGACATTACCGATATTCCCACGACTGAATTTCAGAGAGATATAGCTACACCGGGTGTATTCAACTTTGCATCAGGTGAGGAAGGTACCTACCGTTTTGTGGTCGTGGATGAGAATAATTGCTCGTCGATTTCCAATGCGGTCACCATAAACGATTTGGGCGGACTAGCCGTTGCCGCACCTACCATTGATTCGGAAATTACCTGTGAAGGATCTAACACCGGTCAGGTGACCATGAATGTATCAGGAGCCCAGACGCCATACAGCTATAGTATCGATGATTGGGCCACCCAACAGAATGACCCGACCTTTGTGAACCTTTCCCCAGGATCGTATACCATTAAAGTACGCAGTGTCGATGGTTGTGAGGAAGAAACAACCTTCACTTTGGACGATCCAGAAACATTCAAGGCCAATGCCGGTATTTCCAGTACGGGAACTTGTGATGTCAATGGAAACTCTGAAGTACGATTCACCAACGTAGAAGGCGGAAGCGCACCTTACGAGTTCAGTTTTGATGGGGGAAGTTCCTTCATTTTGGACGACCCTATGGACCCAACGGTAAGAATTAGTCTGTTGCCGCCTGGAAACCATATTTTAATAGCCAGGGATGCCAGAGGATGTCAAATTACACTGCCGATTACTATAGATCCACCACTGCCAATACCAAATTTTGATTTGGATTTAACGTATGATTGCGGCGGCAATGGAAATGTTGTACTTACTCCGGACCAAACAGTTTACGATTATAGCTATAGTATAAACACTTCGCCCAGTGCAACAATATCTGCCGACGGTACTTTCTCCGGGATTGCTCCCGGTACCTATACCGTTACCGCAGAGTATACCGAAAGTAATCCGCCTAACCCAAGTGTACTTTTGCACGAAGATTTTGGAAGCGGGCCAACGGTAGACAGTCAATATGTAGAGGGGTATGCGTATGAAGATCAAGTGGGAAGCAATACCCAGATCAACGATTTTGACTATTCGGTAACCAGCTATATTGTATCTCCCTTTGGTGGATGGATACGCCCAGATGACCATACTTCAGGTGGTACCGATCCCAATGGCCGTTATTTGGTGATCAATGTGGGTACGCCCGATCCGACACAAATTATCTATAAGAAAGCTATTAAGGATATAATACCTAATCAAGATATGCGAATATCCTTTGCAGCCATCAATTTATTGGGAAGTGGGAGTAAGCTCGATCCAGATATCTATGTACAAATGCGTGTTCCAAGTACTGGGGCCGTAATTGGTGAAGTACAGACACACGATATCCCAAAAGATAGAACATGGCACGATGAATTTGAATTTTTCATTGACCCGGGAGTCCATGAAGAGCTGGATTTTATCCTTATATCCAAAAAGAGCGGAAACAACGGAAACGATGTGGCCATCGATGATATTTTGGTGGAACAAGTGCCAAAATCGTGTCCAAGAACCATGGATATTACCGTGGTAATCGAAGCCGGCAATGGCTTTGGGGCAACTGTGCTCACTCATACAGATATCACCTGTAATGGTGCAGACGATGGCTCCATCACTTTTGAAGTTGAAAATTTTGATGCCACTGCTGGTTTTGAATATTCCATAGATGGTGGAAGTAACTGGATTGCATCAACAACATCACCGGTAACTACGGCAACATCTTTGTCGTCTGGTAACCAAAACGTTTTGGTACGTAAGGCAGATGATACCAGCTGCTCCATTACACTGAACCAAGATATTGACGAGCCAGCTGTACTTGCCATAAATACCAACATACTTCAAAGTCCGAGTTGTAATGACCCATTGGGCAGTATCGAAGCAACCGTAACAGGAGGTACACCAACTTATGAATACGCCTTGGAAGATAGTGTTGGAGGTTCTGTTGTAGCTTTTCCAAACCCAACAGGAAATACATTTAACGGTCTGACAGCTGGTGATTATGTGATCGTGGCCCGTGATATTTCCGGTTGTAACGTCAGAAGTACCACCATTACATTGGATGCTCCAGATGCATTGGCCTACGATGTAGATTACACAAGCTGCTACGACGGAGGAAACAATGCGTCCATTGATGTAACGGTAACCTCAGGTAATGGCGGGTACCTTTTCCAAATTGATGGTGGGCCATGGCAAAGTCCAAATCCAAGTACACCAGATACCTATACCTTTTCAGGATTGGCAAATGGTACGTACGACATTAATGTAAAAGATGCTTTCGGTTGTGATGATGCCATAACCCAAGTCACTATAGATGCACAATTGTTGGTAAATGTTGATACAACAGATGTGAGCAGTTGTGCGGATGGATCTATAGATGTGACGGCAACAGGAGGCAACGGTACTTTGGTTTATGCTTTGGTACCCGAAAGTACAGTACCAACTCTAAGTGATTTTGGAGCAATAACCAATTTTACAATAGACAATGCCGACGCAATGGCAAATCCCACGGGGTTTGATTTGTATGTGCGCGATAACAATGGAACCACACCTTTTTGTGAGTTCATTGAAAAAGATATTATTATTCATCCAGCAGTAGATTGGGAAGTTGCTGCGGTTCCCGAAGACCCGAATTGTAACGGAGGAAATGGAACTATAGTCGCCAATGTACAACTAAACGGAGGCGGAAGCCTATCACCAGCACAGATCACTCAAGCTGGTCCGTTTACGTATTCGTTATATCAAGGTGCTACCGAGATTGCTTCTGTTTCCAATTTGGCGGCTACCACATATACGTTCAACAATGTGGTTGCAGGTACTTATGAAGTTCAAATTACCGATGGTTCAGGATGCCCTTTGTCATTGGGTAGCATTGACGTCATAGACCCGCCGGTGTTGACAGCTGATGTTGATACGGATTTTCCAACCACGGGTGTTTGTGCCCCCGCGATAGGTTTTACTTTTGAAAACTACCCCACTTCCGGGCTGAGCGGCACTTTGCAGTTTAGTGCAGATTATGGAAATACATGGCAGACAAGTGAAACCTTTACTGGATTTACATCGGGCGAAGAGGTAAAACCTTCCATTCGTACAGTGGATGGAAGTGGAAATACCCTTTGCCGGTATGATTTGCCGCAATACACACTGACCTATCCCTTGGACGATTTGGACATTACTATCAATGCAACAGTGGACCTGTGTAATGAGTTACTTGTTAGCGTCCAAGGTTCGAAGGGAGATGCTCCTTATGTATATACTTACACAGAGGACCCAATCAATTTTGACCCCTACGATGCTTCCACATCATGGACCTCCCCTCCGCAAGGATTGAACGACCCATACTGGTTTACTGGACTGACCCCAGGAAGGACTTATGTTTTCTTCGTTAAAGATGATAGTGGTTGTATTCGACAAAGTACAGTGAATGTGAATGATCTGTCTACCGTAGATTTACCCATAGAGATTACAGATTCAGTGACACCCAGTTGCCATGGTGCAGACAGTGGGGGAATCACCTTTACCTTGAATCCAGATGTTGCCGAACCGGAAATGCGATGGGAGCTTTTCGAAGTTGGCAATTCAACTCCTGTTGAAGTAAGTGGCGGTGGAGGTTCCGCAATCAATGTAACCTATGCCAATACGCTTGATTTTACAGGATTGCCTGTTGGGGAGTATTATATCAAAGTCACACAGGTCAATGGTAGTGGAGTGGATACCTGCCATGGAGGTAGTGAAAATGTGCTAATTGAGGAACAGCTTCCCATTACCGCAGATGTTTCCTCAACCCAAGAAATTGGATGTAATCAACCTGGATTGATCTCCGTTACAAATATCAATGGAGGTAGCGCACCGTACACCTTTGATGTAACTGGTCCAAGTGGATTTACCGCGATTTCCGCAACTTCACAAAATCCTATCGAAATACCAGCTAATTCACCAGCAGGAAATTACAATATTACCGTTGCCGATGTATATGGATGTACTGTAAGCACACCGTATACCGTTGCAATGACATTGACTCCCAATCCAACTATTGACGACATTCAAGTCGCCAATTGCGATGGTAGTGCAGACGTAACCGTAACAGGAAATTCCTTGGTAGGAAGTATCCGATACGCCATGGTACCTTCAGGGACAAGTGCTCCGACGAGCTTTTTAAACAACGGAGGGGTATTTACCAATGTCGCTGCTGGGGACTATGATTTCTACATAATCGATGGTAATGGATGTTCCATGGCTCGGACCACATTTACTATTCATCCTCCGCTTCAAGCCAATGCCCAATTGACAAAGTTGATCGATTGCACAGGTACACCGGATGGGACCATTGAAATTGAAGCATTGCAAGGTTCGGGAACCTATCAATATTCCGTGGAAAACCTTACTACTGCTTCAATGGAGGTTGCAAAAACCTCATTGAGCGGCAGTTCCACTGTGTACCATCCTTCAGTGGCAGGTACTTATGAAATCAAAGTCTATGTAGATGCCACTTCGGATCATGAAGCCTGTGAACGTACATTTACCATTGTGGTTCCGGACAAAATAGAACCCGACTTTACCGCAACCCCGACAGATGTAAGTTGCCATGCAGCAAACGATGGAAGCATCGCGGTAAGACAGACCGATAACGGAATTATCCCATTGAACTATGAATTGTTGGACAGTGGATTGAATCCAATACCATCGGGAGATTTTACTTGGGATGCCACAACACGGACATTCAACGATTTGGCTCCGGGAGATTACGTGGTCAGGGCAACAGGCACCAATGATTGCCATACGGATATAAATGTTCCCACAATCAACGAGCCAACTCCAATTGCAGTGACCCTTCCAGTTACCGATGTGGTACAGTTTGGATGCGCAGTAGGGAACAACCCCGATAATGCGAGCATTACCGTGAATTCTACTTCAATTTCGGGCGGAACCGGCACATATGTTAGATATGAATTTATCGACCCATCCAGTAATGTAGCGCAAGATGGAAATAACAACCAATTGATGATTTCGAATAGAACAGGGGGTACCTATACCATCAATGTGTATGACGATAAGGGTTGTGTGGGAACCACTACGGCTTTTATCCAAAAATTTGATGAGCTGCAAAAGGCCACCATCAAAGTGAATCACGATATTTCTTGTGCCAACGGAGGAGAGACCATCACTATTACCGCAGTAGGTTTATTGACCGATTCAAGCGCGGGACCCCACGACTATGAATTTGAAGAAATCTCAACAGGAAATACGAATGCTATCGGAACCTTTACAGGATTGCAGGTAGGATTGCATTCGTTCAGAGTAACCAATATTGTGACCGGCTGTTCCATTGTTGTGACGCACAATGTGGAGGAGATTGAACAGTTCCAGATCAATATGGTCGAAGAAGCACCGGTGGTATGTGCCGGAGACGATGCCCGATATCATTTTGAACTGATAGGAGGGTATTCCGGTGATTTCACTTGGACCGTTTATAACACTAATGGGACTTTGAGCGATACGAGTGATGATACTCAATTTGGAGCCACAGGAAGTGGAAGTGGAACCACAAGCGGAACCATTGATTTGCCCAAAGGCACTTATCGTGTTGAGGTGGTTCAGGCCGACTTCCCTAAATGTACAGAAGAAACCACAATTACCGTAGGCGGAGCAGATGCTGTTTTGGATGCGACCATCACGGAGATTGGCAATGCATCATGCGCGAACGATCAAGGAAAGTTATCCGTAACGCCAACGGGAGGTATTGCCCCTTACATGATTTCGATACCTTCATTGGGATTGACACAGAACAATGTATACAGCCATGTGTTCACCAATTTAGCGAACGGAACTTATACCATCGAGATTACCGATGCGGCGGGTTGTACCAACGCTACGCTGAGCGGAACCATTCAAACTGTCCATCCTTTATTGGCGGATATTACTCCGGCCACCCAAACATTGGATTGTATAGGTGATTCCGACGGTAGCATTACAGCTACGTTGACTTCAGGTGGTGTGGGAACCATATTTTACAGCTTGAATAGGATTGAGGCAGGAAGCACCGTTTCAACCTCTTCCACTCAAACTTCAAGTACGTTTAACAATTTAAGTGCGGGTACATATTCCATCAACATAAGCGATGATGCAGGATGCACCGTTACAACTACCGAGGTTGTGATCAATGACCCAACCCCGGTGAGGGCGAATTTGGTCATGTCAAGTAGGCTTACTTGTGATACCCCTGCCCAGTTGACCCTAACGGTATCCGGAGGAACTCCATTTACTGGAAATGTGTATCGATTCAGTACATCGGAATCAGGTCCGTTTACCGACATGTTAGGTGGAACCCACGTTTTTGATGTAAGTCCGAACACTGACCCCTATCATTATTATGTAATCGATGCGAACGGTTGTGATCCCGTATTAAGCAGTGGCGTTACCGTAATCGATGTTGTTCCGTTGACTGCCGTAGTAGATAACTATAATCCTTATGTAAACTGTAATGGTGATAGCACTGCATTTATTTCTGTGGACGCGGATGGTGGTCTTGGAAACTATATATACGGTCTGTTCGAGGATAGCTCTCTGACCATTCCTGCAGCACCGACCAATACCAACGGCTATTTTGGCGGTCTTTCTCAAGGCACTTACTATGCAAGCGTTACCAGTGGTGATTGTGAATGGGCATCAGGAGCCATAGAAGTTACGGAACCAACCCCTCTTGCGATTAACAGCGATGTTACCAATGTTACCTGTATGGGTGCGGATGATGGTAGCATTGTGCTCGATGTATCAGGGGGAACAGCAGGCTATCAGTATGCAATTTCACCAAACCTGAATCAATTTGTTGATGAAGGAACGTTTACTGATCTTGCTGCCGGCAATTATACGGTCATTGTACAAGATGCCAACGGATGCTTTGAAATACGGGATTTTACTATTGCCCAACCGGATGCCTTGACTGTCACCTCGACTGCGGAACATGAGATTTGTTTTGGCAGTGAAGATGGTTTGATCAATTTAGAGGTCCAGGGCGGAACAGCACCTTATAGCACGAGCCTGAACTCTAGCCGAGATGAAAATTTTGTACAGGGACAGATGAGCTATGGCAATCTCGCTAGTGGTGATTACGTAGTGTTCATAAGAGATGCGAACGGTTGTATGATTACCGAAATCGTTACCATACATCCAGGGGTAAACTTGGAAGGCACTATGGAAGTAGTCTATGAGTGTGATGGCAATTCACCAACGAATTATCTTGATATCAATTTTGAAGACCAGAGCGTGCTCCAAGATTTGTTGTACGGATTGGATTCCAGTGACCCCAACGATATGGTCTTGACACCCGATTTCAACAACTTGGCGCCAGGCGAGCATACCCTAACCGTAGCGCACGCCAATGGTTGCGACCGTACCTTTACTTTTCAAGTGGAAGGGTTTGATCCGTTGACCTTGGAATTGAGCAATGACAATATCAATGAGATCACGGCGATGGCCACAGGGGGAAATCCAGAGTACACCTTTGAAATTGATGGTGTTTCTTATGGAGATGACAATACGTTCCTGATCAAGGAAACAGCAACTTATACTGTAACCGTTACCGATGAAAACGGATGTAGTGTAACTCAGGAAATCTTTATGGAATTCATAGATATTGAGATTCCAAACTTCTTTACTCCTGATGGAGATGGGTTGAACGATACCTGGAAACCAAGGAACATTGAAGTATTCCCGAATATCACCATTTCCATTTTTGATAGGTATGGAAGAAGCATATACAAAATGTTGCATGATACAGACCCTTGGGACGGTTTCTATAATAAGGCTGATTTGCCAACAGGTGATTACTGGTACATCATCAAACTAAATGGCGATGAGGATACCAGGGAATTTGTAGGACATTTTACCCTGTACCGATAACAGTAACCAAATTTCCAAAAAAATGGGGGTAAAAAACCCCCATTTTTTATTATTGATATCTCCAGCTGGTCAAATCTGCTCCTTGCGGGGCACTTTCGGCAATTCGCTTCATAATTTTGGGAACATACATGGAGTTGTACCTTAAACGGCTAATGGCATTGGGCTGTTCGGGATCCCCGTTCCAGCAATGCTCTGCACGGTCTCCGTACAATACTTCTCCATCATAATAAGGCTCGGTAGTATTTTCTAGAAAATCCTCCATCAAATAGACGGCATTGTTCAAATAATAGTTGTCCATATCTCCGCAGTAAATATGGATTTTACCTTTGAGCTGAGGCCCAAGCTTTTCCCAGTCCCGTTCCAAAATATGTCGTAAATCATAGTTTTCCTTCCAATACTCGGCCACTTCATGGTCTATATCCCCAGTCATTTTGTCCCATATACGAACCGGATAGCCATCATCACCTTGAGGGGAATAGGTGGCTTCCCAAATATCCCATTGTTGTCCTGATCTGGATTTATCGCCCAGCACAAGTTCCAAATGATTGCCCTGCCTTAACGTAGATTGAATATCGCCCAAATAATTTCGGTGGGAGGGAACCTCCAACTGTTTGTGCGCGGAATCATAATAATAAGCATTGTCATCTTCGTAAATATTGGTAAGACAATAGGCCCTAAAGTCAATGGGGTCGGGACAAGCTGCAAAACAGCCATTGTATTCTTCCGGATATTTTACCTGAACTGCCAAGGCTTCCCATCCGCCGGTGGAACCACCGTACAGAAAACGGGACCAGCCTTCTCCCATACCTCGGAACTGCTTTTCGATTTCCGGAATGAGTTCGTAGGTAATGGCATCTCCGTAGGGCCCTTGGCTTGCGGAATTTACTGCGTAGGAATCATCATAATAGGGGGTGGGGTGCTGAATTTCAATAATTAGAAAACGAGGGAAATCAGGTTCGTTCCATCTTTTGTAAAAGTCATAAGCTTCCTGTTGTTGTATGATATTATAGCCGTCCAAATCGAACCTTGCCGAATATTCCGGTTCCAAATTGGGGTCGGGCGGTGTTGTTCGGAATCCACCAAAATCACTTGGAAAATGACCATGGAAGACCATTAACGGATATTTTGCTTCGGGGTGTTCATCAAATCCCTTGGGCAGCAAGACATGGGCTCCCAAATACATATCCCTTCCGTAGAACTCGGACAACTTTTCCGACTTGATTTTGATGTGTTTGATCCATTCGGTATCCTCTGGTTCCGGAATCGGTGGAATTTCTTGATCCATTACCACCGAAACATTTTCAATACCGTTTTCCCCAACCGTTATTTTAAAGGGTTTGCTGTATAAATTTCCGGGAGAAGTGTTCCAATGCTGTCCTTCACCATTGTCCATAGGCAATTTTACGGTATGTCCTGTGGATAAATTAAAAGTCTCGTATATATGCAAAAGGGCTTGGACATTGTACTCACCTGGAGGTACATCTGATAAACTAGGGTAGGGATAGCCAAAAATGGATTCATCAAAAGAGATGGTTTCCCCTGCTGACATATCATCTACATTGATTCCAAAAATGAGCTGGGTGTTCAGCCCATCATTGATTTGAAAGCGGGGTTCTTTGCTGTCATCCGAAGAAAGCATCAATAGTAATCGTCCATCTTTGTTTTCGGGACTTACCGTCTCGTCAAAGCTCACAGCGATATCAAATGTTGAACTTTGGGGTTGCTTACAGGATACCATCAATACAATACTGCAACAAAATAGAAGGAATGGCTTGGTCATTTGAATTGGTTTTAGAGGTTTAAGATAGTCCATTCCTCCTATAAACAAAAAAACCCCAACTTTTTAATTGCATAAAGCTGGGGATAAAAAACAGAATGGTTGTTTATTGATTTATGACACGTTTATTGCTGCTTGTGCCGAAGCTACCCTTGCAATGGGCACTCTAAATGGAGAGCAACTCACATAGTTCATTCCTACTTTTTGACAGAAGCCAACAGAACTTGGTTCACCCCCGTGTTCTCCGCAAATACCGACTTTAAGGTTGGGTTTTGTTTCGCGGCCACGTTGGGTTCCCAATTGAACCAGTTGGCCTACACCTTCTTGATCCAATACTTCAAAAGGGTCGGCCTTTAAGATGCCTTTTTCGAGGTAGACGGGCAGGAATTTTCCTGAATCGTCTCTAGAATATCCAAAGGTCATTTGGGTAAGGTCGTTGGTTCCGAAAGAAAAGAAATCCGCATTTTCCGCAATTTTATCGGCAATCAATGTGGCTCTTGGGGTCTCCATCATGGTACCAATGGAATATTCCACGGTATCCTTGCGTTTTTTGAAGACTTCTTGGGCAGTGGCGTCAATAATTGCCTTTTGTTGTTTAAACTCTTCTACGGTACCTACCAAGGGAACCATGATTTCCGGTTTGACGGTGATGCCATCTTTCTTCACTTTAAGAGCGGCCTCTATAATGGCCTGTGTCTGCATTTCGGTAATCTCGGGATAGGAGGTTCCTAATCTACAGCCTCGGTGTCCCATCATTGGATTGAATTCTTCGAGTTCAGCTACCTTGCCTTTTACGGCAGAGAGCGATATATGTAGCTCTTCGGCCAATTCTTTTTGGGTAGCCAACTGATGAGGTACAAATTCATGTAATGGTGGATCTAGCAACCGAACAGTTACTGGGTAGCCTTCCATGGCCCTAAATATTCCTTCAAAGTCGTTTCGCTGCATGGGAAGTAACTCCTTTAAGGCCTGTTTACGGCCTTTTATGGTGTCGGCCAATATCATTTCACGCATGGCTTTGATACGATCCACTTCAAAAAACATGTGCTCGGTACGGGTAAGTCCAATTCCTTTTGCACCGAAGTTGCGTGCAATCAGGGCATCCTTGGGCGTGTCGGCATTTGTTCTTACTTCCATGGTGGCATAATTGTCCGACAGATCCATCAATTCAGCAAATTCGCCGCTTAATTCAGGTTCTTTGGTACCAACTTTTCCTTCCAGAATATTACCTGTGGACCCGTTGATGGATATCCAATCTCCTTCGTGGTATTCGTGGTCACCTACCTTAAGTGTCCTGGTTTTGTAATTGATTTTTAGCGCACCGGCCCCGGATACACAACATTTACCCATTCCCCTGGCCACTACTGCAGCATGGGAGGTCATACCACCACGGGCGGTAACAATACCTTTGGCAATGTTCATGCCCTCTACATCTTCAGGGGAGGTTTCCACACGGACCAAAATACTGTTCTTGAACTTGTCGGCCTCGTCCGCAAAGAACACAATCTGTCCTGTGGCCGCACCGGGTGATGCCGGTAATCCCTGCGCAATTACATTTGCATCCTGCAAAGCTTCAGGATCAAAGATGGGATGCAGAAGTTCGTTCAGTTTATTGGGCTCTATGCGCATTAGGGCCGTCTTTTCATCGATGAGTCCCTCTTTAAGCAAGTCTATGCCAATTTTTACCATGGCGGCACCGGTGCGTTTGCCATTTCGGGTCTGCAATATCCAGAGTTTACCTTGTTGTATGGTAAATTCCATATCCTGCATGTCTTGATAATGGGTTTCCAGTTTATTTTGATATTCGAACAGTTCCTTATAAATATCCGGCATCAATTCCTCCAAAGAAGGGTAGGTTTCCTTTCGTTCTTCTTCCGCTACCTGTGCAAGTTTGGCCCAACGTTGGGACCCCAACAAGGTAATCTGTTGCGGTGTTCGCACCCCGGCAACCACATCCTCACCTTGTGCATTGATGAGGTACTCCCCGTTGAACATATTTTCTCCGGTACCGGCATCCCTGGTGAAGCAAA
Organism: uncultured Allomuricauda sp.; assembly: GCA_963677115.1. Classification (GTDB taxonomy): domain Bacteria; phylum Bacteroidota; class Bacteroidia; order Flavobacteriales; family Flavobacteriaceae; genus Flagellimonas. The sequence goes on along the minus strand of OY781874.1, from coordinate 3,828,649 downwards.
CCCCGGTTCCCGAATCTTCCCCCATATTACCGAACACCATGGCCTGTACGTTTACTGCGGTGCCCCAATCCTCTGGATATCCGTGCATTTTTCGATAATAGATGGCGCGATCGCCATTCCAACTGTCAAAAACGGCAGCAATAGCTCCCCAGAGTTGGTCCCATGGATTTGTTGGGAAGGGTTTGCCTGTTCTTTTTTTAACTATATCCTTAAAGTCATAAACTAGGTCCTGAAGGTCTTGAACATTGAATTGTGTATCCTGTTCTATTCTTCTTTTGTCCTTCAAATGGTCTATGATTTCTTCAAAAGGATCTAGGTCGTCCTTGGATTCTGGCTTGAGTCCCATGACCACGCTACTGTACATTTGGATAAAACGACGGTAGGAATCCCAAGCGAAGCGTTCGTTGCCTGTCATTTTAATGACTCCTTTAATGGATTCGTCGTTCAAGCCAAGATTAAGTACGGTGTCCATCATCCCGGGCATGGAAACCCTTGCCCCGGAACGTACCGAAATCAATAAGGGGTTTTCATCATCACCAAAAGTTGCACCCATAGTTTCTTCTATACGTGTGATTGCATCTCTTACTTCGGGTTCTATTTTGTTGATCACGGCCTCTTTACCTTCCTCGTTGTATTGTGTGCAAACTTGTGTTGTTATGGTAAAGCCCGGTGGTACTGGAATTCCAATGCGGCTCATTTCGGCCAGGTTAGCTCCCTTGCCACCGAGTAGTTCTTTCATATCGCGTCCGCCATCGGCTTTTTTGTTGCCAAAGGAGTAAACGCTCAGTTGATTTGCTGTAAGTGTTTCCATCTAATTATCTATTAAGAGATTGATAATTGCTAAAATCGATATGTAAAAGTAGCAGCTACTCCATCCTCAGAATATGATAAAAATCAGTGTTCTATGGTTGGATTTCATAAGGTCGATGGTTTTGAAGACTTTGGGCGCAGTATCTAGCATGCGAACGAACCGTTTTTTTTAGTTATGCTGAGATTTACTTGAAGTTGTCTTCGTAAACGTTTGAAAATCAATAAAAAGCGAAAATGTATCAATGTTAGGTATTGAAAATCAGGTCTGTGTGAAAAACCTGACATATATCATCTTTTGGGGAGTTTTCGTGAAGGATCTTTGTCACAACAAAAAAACCAAAAGCATGAAATATTATATCACACAGCGACAGTCACTTTTAAAAGCAGTAGTACTTTGGATAGCATTTGCAATGGTGCCACTCACAATTTCTGCACAAAGCTTTACACTTAATAACGGTGAAGGGGAGGTTTCGGTAACAGGAACGTCCACCCTGCACGATTGGGAAGAGGTTGCCGAGCAAAAGTCGGGCTCGATGACTTTGGAGAATACCGGTGAACTGCCCAAAATCAACTCTTTAAAGTTTACTGTGGAAGCCGAAAGTCTAAAAAGCGGAAAAGGAGCGATGGACAAGAATACCTACAAGGCTTTGGAAACGAAAGATCACAAGCAAATTGTATTCGTACTTAAAGGTGTGAAGAGCATATCACCTGTTACATCATCTTCCAACAAATATAAAGTAGTGGCCACAGGTAGCTTGACCATAGCCGGAAGCACGAATACAATAGACCTTCCGTTCAACTTGACAGTCAATCAGGGAAAGGTATTGCTGGAAGGTAAAAAAAGCCTAAAAATGACCGATTTCAACGTTGACCCTCCCAAGGCACTTTTGGGTACGATCACAACAGGTGACGAAATCGAGGTTCACTATAACACCGTTTGGAAATAATTTAATCTTAATACTCAACTAATAAATCTACAACAATGAGAAAATACACTAAATACGGACTATTGGCTACTGCGTTTCTTGTAGGCCTTATGGGATATTCCCAAAACCGACAACTTGATAACTTCCGATCTCCGGACAAAGATGGGGTGAATGTATTTGAAGCTCCAAAGGACACGGTTTCCACCTTTGATGGAATTAAGGTTAGAGTTGGTGGATCATCCACGCTACAGTTCCAAGCCATTGACCATGAAAACTCTGGAGCGGTAGAACTGATTCCTATTGGCGATAACTTTAACTTGGCAACGGCCAACTTGGATTTGGATGTGGCCTTGGCCAAAGGTGTGAGAATGCACTTAAGAACCTATTTATCATCTCGTCACCACCCAGAACCTTATGTAAAAGGAGGATATTTTCAAGTGGATAATTTGGATTTCATCAGTCCTGGGTTCTTGGAAGAAGCCATGAAGTATCTGACCATTAGAGTGGGGCACATGGAAAACAACTATGGTGATGCACACTTTAGAAGAACCGACAATGCCCAAGCTATGCACAACCCATTTGTAGGCAACTTGATCATGGACGGTTTTACCACAGAGGTGGGAGGTGAAGTGTACTTCAGAAAAAATGGTTTCATAGGTATGTTCGGACTTTCCAATGGTAAGTTGAACCAAGCTGTGAGCAACCCAGAAACTACAGGGGCTTCAATTTTAGCCAAATTGGGATATGATGCTCAAGTAAACGAAGATTTAAGGGTAAGACTAACAGGTTCCATGTACAGCACTGGCAAATCGAGTAACGTATACCTATATAGTGCAGACCGTTCAGGATCTAGATACTATTTGGTAATGGAGGACGTAGAAGCCACTACAAAGGGCAATTTTCGTTCCGGTAGATATGATCCGGGCATGAGAAATGAGATCACTGCTTTTATGATCAACCCGTTTGTGAAATACAAAGGATTGGAGTTCTTTGGAACTATTGAGACCGCTTCAGGAAAAGCTGATGCAGAAGCAGAGGATAGAACCGCAACACAATTGGCAGGTGAATTGATCTACAGGTTTGGAGGAAGCGAAAACTTCTTTGTGGGAACTCGTTACAATACGGTAACCTCCGATGACCCTTCGGGATCCGAAATTACCATTGACAGGTTTCAATTGGGCGGTGGTGTATTCTTGACCAAGAACATTTTGGCCAAAATAGAATATGTGAACCAACAATATGACGGTTACGATACCACAAGTATCTTCCACGATGGTGAGTTCAAGGGACTTTTATTGGAAGCTGTCATCAGCTTCTAACGGAGATTTGATTTCAGAAAGACCTAGGACACCAATGTTCTAGGTCTTCACCTATAAAAACTAGTATTTTAGTCATCATGTTAACCTCAATGCCACACATCACCAAAATCGTATTCCTCGGATTACTTTTTTTAGCTGGGCTAAGTTTCAACGACCCAGAAAGAGAAACAAAGGTCCGGGTTGCCTCAGAAAGTGAGGTAGTGATTTCAGGTACTACAAATGTGAACGAGTTCAGTTGTACATACAATTTTGAGCAACTGGAAATGCCGATTCGTTTAATCTACGATGAAAAATCAGAACATATCGTCTTTAAAAATGCAGAGTTGAAACTCGTAAACGATTGTTTTGACTGTGGGGGAAAAGCCATTAATAAAGACTTTAAGGAGTTATTAAAAACAAAACGGCATCCGAAAGTCCACTTAAAACTTCTGTACGTGGATCCTCCGGAAGCTCAACAAGGCAGTGTGGATGTTGGTTTATTGATAGAAATCGCGGGGGTAAAACGAACCGTCGAGACACAACTATATTGTGAACAAGCAAAACATATTCAGGTTAAGGGAACCTTGAAGTTAAAGTTGAGCGATTTTGAACTGGAAGCGCCCAAGAAGATGCTGGGAATGATAAAGGTTGATGATGAAATCAAGGTCAATTTGGCATTGCGAATGACCGAAATATAAAGTTTTGCTTTTTTTTGGAATGAAAGAATCCGTTGGAACGTATAGATCTAACGGATTCTTTGTTTTTCCCATATTCCATAAAACCAATAATCAGTATCTTGTGGGCTGCATATATAAACGAAATTAACTTCAAACATTAATGATGAAAAAACAAATAGTTACCAAAGGGATTCTTGCCCTTGCTTTTTCGCTTTTTACCACCACATTTTATGCTCAAGACAGCTTTGGTGGACTTGCCCTTTATACCGTTCGCGAAAATATGGGCGAAGATGCCAAGGCAACTTTGCAAAAAGTGGCGGATGCAGGTTATGCCTACGTCGAAGCTGCGGGTTATGCGGATGGAAAATTTTACGGAATGGATCCGCAAGAGTTCAAATCTTATTTAGAAAGCCTTGGACTTACCCCGGTAAGTACACACATGGGAGGTGTTACTTTGGAGAACGCCGATCAGCAAATAGCAGATACAAAGGCGGCTGGTTTTGAGTATTTCACTATTCCGGTACCACCGATGGGAATGTTCACTTTTGACCCCAAGAACCGTACAATGGGGATGAAAGGAACAATGGAAGACTTTGCCGAAATTTTGACCACAATTGGCAAAAAATGCGAAGCGGCAGGGCTAAAACTGCTTTATCACAACCATGATTTTGAATATAAGGATAACAAGGATGGAATAAAACCAATCGTCTATTTGCTGGAAAATACCGACCCAAAATATGTGAACTTCCAAATGGACCTGTATTGGGTTACCAGGGCAGAAGCAGATCCCGTGGCTTATTTTGAGAAATATCCAGGAAGGTTCAAACTATGGCATGTAAAGGACATGGACGAGGAAGGTAAATTTGCTCCTGTAGGTGAGGGTACCATAGATTTTAAAAGAATTCTGGATGAGAAAGACACATCTGGAATGGAAAAGTACTTTGTAGAGCAAGATATGACCTGGGACAAAAAACCATTGGAAGTAATCAAAATCAGCCATAAAGGGTTGAAAGAGATAGGTTTCAAATAAAAAATACGATAATCGATTGGGCTGCCTTTTGATAAAAATGGCAAGAAATCAAAAAAATATTTTTTACAATCGGTTACATTAGTATCTTTGCACCCGCAAAGTTTGGTCGCGTAGCTCAGCTGGATAGAGCATCTGCCTTCTAAGCAGACGGTCGAAGGTTCGAATCCTTCCGCGATCACTAGAAAAATAAAGGGGTTATGAATTTATTTCATAGCCCTTTTTTATTGCTTACATAAATTTTGCTATAAAATACCCAAGATATTAGCCCAGATTCCCTAGTTATGACCGGTACTTAAATATTGGAGGAGGTCACAAAAATTGGTTGAGAAATATAGCGGGTAATCGGTCTAGGAGCTAAAGGAGCTGAATTAATAATTTAAACTTTAAAGGATTTATTCTCAATGACTTTCAATAACTACTTTTCAATTTGATTTTTTTATTGGAAAGTATGCTTGTTCTAATCGAAATAGACTGGTAAATTTGCACTCGTTTTGACCCCCCGCAATGAAACAAATCATATTGATACTCACCTTTGCCATACTTTTTAAACCAGTATGGCCTTTAGTGGAATATATTGTCAATTACGATTATATCGTTCAAAATCTTTGCGAGAATAGGAACAAGCCAATGCTGAATTGTAATGGCAAATGTTATTTGGCAAAAATATTGGCAGAGGAATCCAAAGAAGAACAGAAGAATCCATTTAATAGTGTATCGTCCAAGTTTGAAACACCCATCATCAATTGGAATGTTACACTCAAGATGCCCCTCAAATTCCACAGATCTACGGGTAAAAACAAATATGAATGGAATCCTTCCATGCTGGGCAGACTATTAACAATAGATATTCTTCACCCTCCAAGGGCATAGCTTCAATTTTATCGTGTTATCAAACGCGCATGGACCATTCCGTCTTCTTACGGAGGACGGCTGTTCTAACGTGTGCGCATTGATATAAAAAATCAAATAAATTATCGAATAGAAACAGCACTGAATGTGAAAGTTTGGTGGTAAGTCGATGGAAAGGAGTATTCCCTCCCAGAGGTTTACAGTTTATTTTTTCTGTTCAAACAATACAAATACACATGAATATATCAATTATGTGCAAGCACTTCTACGTGTTTTTCACATCTAATTTGAGGTCCATATTACTGGTAATTCTTATACAATTTTCAGTACTTCAAACGAACGCAAAAACAAATCATATCGAGACTACTTTCCTTCAGCAGGAATTGACGGGAACCGTAATTACAGAAAACGGTGAACCTTTGAGCGGTGCCAACATTGTGGAAAAGGGCACCACAAATGGAACGTTGTCGGATTTTGATGGAAACTTTTCCATTACCGTCGGACCTGAGTCGGTGCTTGTTGTTTCTTATGTGGGTTTTTCTACTCAAGAAGTCCAGATGGCAGGCCAACAAGAATTGACCATCACCCTTATCGAGGATGCCACTGGTTTGGACGAGGTTGTGGTAACCGCTTATGGCACTTCCAACAAAAGAAGTTTTACCGGTTCGGCACAAAAAGTCAACAATGAAACACTTTCCCGTACCGGAGCGGCCAGTTTTGAGACGGCCCTTCAGGGCAACACTTCAGGTGTGAACATCTATACAACGGGACAACCGGGAGGGAGTTCCAATGTGCAGATAAGAGGCGTCGGCTCGATAAATGGCCTTACACAACCGCTTTACGTACTGGATGGGGTGGTCATAAATTCAGACAATAATTCACGTATTGGCGGGTATGGGGCAGTGACCAACTTGAATCCACTTTCCACCATCAATACCGCCGATATAGAGAGCATTACAGTGCTCAAGGATGCGGCAGCGGCATCATTGTATGGCTCTAGGGCTGCAAATGGGGTAGTGGTCATAACCACCAAAAAGGGAAGAAACGGAGAAACCGAACTCACCTTTGATACCGAGGTCGGATTTACCCGGAACCTGACCGAGGAAGAGTTGATCGACAATGACCAGTTCAAGGGACTTTGGAAAGAGGGACAATTGCACCAATATATCCAGAACAATGAAAATAGTGAGTTCAATAGGGTGTATGCGGATGAAGAACTCTTTTCATATTACCAGAGACTCGCCAAGAGTGACTACGAGTCAATTTATGGAACCACCAATGCAAATTCGGACTGGTTGGATGCCATATACCGCAATGGTTCCATTCAAAAGTATGGTCTTTCTGCCAGGGGCGGCAATGAAAACACGAAGTTCTTTATTTCAGGGAATTACCTCGATCAACAAGGGACCATCATTGAATCTGATTACAGAAGGTACTCAGGTAGAATTAATTTGGAAAACAGGGCAAAAAGTTGGCTCACTTTAGGGGTCAATGTATCAGTGGCCAAATCAGAACGCAATACTGGACAATATGATGGAAGTTATGCAGGAGGCCTAAACCCCTTGTACATGGCAAGGGTGCTGCCGCCAGCTGCTCCTATATATGACCCTAATGGATATGAGGGGATAGCAAACCTTCCCAATGACATTGAGAAAAATGCAAACCCCATTGGAGTTATAAAAGTGGGGAAGTATGCCAATAATGAGTTCCGTGTCAGGGGAAATGTGTTTGCCGAACTAAAGCTATTGAACGACCTGAAATTCAGGACCACGTTTGGAGTGGACCATCAGGCCACGGAAGAACTTCTGTATGACAACAAGGAGTTTGGCGCCGGTGGTGGCGTTTGGAATGGAGTGCTTTATGTCGCGCAGGGTGAAACCTTTCAGTACACTTCCTCGAACCTGCTCACCTATACCAAACAAGTGGATGAGCATGCCTTTGAGGGATTGTTTGGATTTGAATCACAGGTATCCAAAATGAAATCCATCAACAACTCAGGTTACGATATATTGGACAGTGACCTATTGTCTTCCAGTAGTATAGGGGCACTTTGGTCGTGGACAGGATATTCGGAGAATTATTCTTTGCTTTCCTACTTTTCCCAATTGAACTACAACTTTGACCAAAAATATTATTTGGGGGCAAGCTATCGTCGCGATGGTTCATCACGCTTCGGTAAAGACTCTCAATGGGGAGATTTTTGGTCCATATCAGGAGGATGGATCGTCACGGAAGAATCTTTTTTGGACTTGGAACTCCTTAACTATTTGAAATTTAGGACAAGTTATGGCACCAATGGTAACCTACCGCCCGATTACTACGCAGCACTGGCATTTTTTGATACCGATGGAAAGGGGTACGGAGGAGAATCTGGACTTTCTTATGGGCAATTGGCCAATCCAGACCTTTCTTGGGAGTTGAGCAACAACTTTAATGTGGGGTTGGATGCCGTACTTTTTGAAAGCATGAACATTACCTTGGAGTACTTTTCAAAAAAGACCCAAGACCTTTTATTGAACATTCCCGTATCGGCCACAACAGGTTTCAACACCCAGTTACAAAACTATGGGGAGATGAAAAATACGGGATGGGAGCTCGAACTTGGCTATCGGCCCATATCAATCGCGGATTTCACTTGGGACACAAATGTCAATCTGACCATGCTCTCCAATGAAATCACCAAATTAAAAGGAGACCTTGTACCTACGTACAGTTCTCGTTATGGACAGGACCCGACCATAATCAAAGTTGGGGAAAACCTAAATTCTTTCTATTTGAGGGACTATGCGGGAGTAAACAGTGAAGATGGAATGGCGCAATACCATATATTGGAAAATGGCGTTCGCACGGGAGAAATTACTACGGATGCCGAGGCCGCAGGTTTTGGTGTTTTTGGGAGTGCCGTGCAGGATGTCCAAGGTGGATTCCGCAATGTATTGACCTATAAAGCACTGAGCTTGGACTTTTTGTTCACCTTCGGATTGGGCGGAAAGGCTTATGACAGAACTGCCTTTATGAGGGATGATGATGGTTATGCCCCACAATACACCAACACCACTGCCCAATTGAACCCTTGGAACCCCAACAACACGGATGCTGTTGTGCCCATCAGGATCAATGGTAATTCAAGTTTTTCCAACGATGTTTCCACACGGCATCTTTATAGTGCGGATTATTTAAAACTCAGAAATGTAAAGCTAAGCTATAATCTGCCAAAATATAAAATGATCCAAGGTGGTTCGATATACGTTCAGGGAGATAATCTATTATTGTTCACCGAGCTGAACGACTATGACCCCGAAGCCGTCTCCAACGGGGTCAATTTCTTTCAAGTTCCAACGGCCTCCAGTATCGTTTTGGGCCTTCAATTAAAATTTTAAAACTACTGCTATGAACTATTCAAGTTATATAAAAATACTAATGTCCGTCACTTTGCTGTATACATTACATTCCTGTAGCGACGATGTGTTGGACCAGACCCCAAATCATGTGATCTCTGATGGATTGGTGGTGAATTCAGTGGATAAACTCCAAAGCCTGCTCACGGGATCTTATAATGAGATTTCAAGTGGAGCCTATTTGGGGCGTGTGCTGTACAAGCGCGCTGCCGTTAAGGGAACCGATTTCAGGTTTGTGAAAACCATTTATAATCCAAGGGATTATGAACAAACCGAATACCGATATGAAGAGAGCAGCAACAACAATGGTAGTGCAGGTGACCTGTGGTCGCAATGTTTCAAGGCCATAGGTAACCTTAATCTAATTTTGGACAATATTGAAACAGCGGAAGGCGATGATGTCGAAAGGCAACAAATCAAGGCCGAAGCGTTGGCTCTAAGGGCAATGGTATATTTTGACCTGGCCCGTACATTTGCATATCCTTGGATCATGGAGAACGGTCAAAACCAAGGTATGCCCTTGAAATTGTCCTCAACGGAAGTTGTAATCGAGCGCAGCAGCCTGGCGCAAACCTATGATCAAATCATTTCGGACCTTCAAACGGCCGCTGGGATAATCCAAGAGGACAGTTGGGCCACTGGAAGTACAAAGTATATCACCAAAACTGGGATCAATGCCCTTTTGGCAAGAATATTTTTGTACAAGCAAGATTGGGCAAATGCCCTTACGTATGCACAAAAAGTATTGGCGGTAAGGGATGAGACCCATTTAATGGATATAGATTCCTATGTTTTCGATGACTATACGTCGGAGTCTCTCTTTGAGATAAGTGTGGACAGTGAAAATTCAGTGGGAAGCAATGGTCTTGGTGCACAATTTGATTACCGGGATGGAGGCCAAGGCGATGTGATCGCAACTCAGACCTTTGTGGACTTACTGCAAACTTATACCGGAGATCCCCGAGCGGCTTTGCTTACCGAGGACAAAGAGGGCACGGAACATGCATTTGTAAAGTACATTAACAGGGAGGGTGGCTCTGGACTTAGTATACACAACATTCCTGTAATCCGTCTTTCGGAAATATATCTCATAGCAGCGGAAGCCTGTGCAAATGGGGCAACTGGGGGAGAGTCACAAGCACTTTTTTACCTCAATACGTTGATTGGTAAGCGAACTTCGGATTTCGAAACCTTTAAGGCAACTGAGGGCGGGGAAACGTTGAAAACTAGGATTGCCGAGGAGCGAAGGCGAGAACTGGCCTTGGAAGGTCATGGGGTATATGACTACATCAGAAAAGGAAAGAATATCGTTAGACCTGAAAGCGACCATGTGAATACAGGTGTCAACGTGAGCAATTTGAATATATCGGCCACATCCGCCAAAACCATATATCCAATACCGGCCAGGGAAGTTGAGGCCTCGGGTATGGAACAGACCATAGGATATAATTAAACTTGGCTTAAGTCAATAAAAAAGAACAGCGGGGTCCATATCCCCGCTGTTTTTGATTTCATTGCCCTACAAAGGACTCAGAGGTTGGTTCGAAAACGCTTCAAGATCCACATAAGCGGTTTCGATTTCGGAAGTGCCGTCCCCGACGTTTGTCCAAGCAAACAATAACTTGTTTCCCAAAAGTTCCATTTGAGGGAACCCAGAACTTCTGGACATATCCATTTCACTGATAAGGACCGGCTCAAATTTCTTTCCGACTTTGTTTACTTTCATTGCCTTTAGGTAGGTGGTGTCATCTGTGGTCTCCATCCAACTCACGATGGCGTTTTCAGGGTCGGTCAATACAATGTCGACCCTTCCAAGCGCACCTTGGTTACTGATTAAAATAGGATTTAGAAAGTCCGCTCCAGCATTGTCGGAAAAGGTCACCATCACTTTTGCTTCATCATTTGCCGCCGTAAACCATGCCACGGCCACATCATTTCCTTCTGCATCAACTTTTGGCCCGTTCACGGGACATCCATTTATCACCCAACCGTCATCATGGATGAACTTAGGCGTGGTCCATTTGCCATCCACCAATCGGGTAATGGCAATATCCCTTATTTCTTCACCTGTTCTGTCCCTATAAAGCACTATGGGGCCATTGCTGGTCATGGCCGCAGTGGTTTGGCAGCAACTACAGGTCTTATTGTCTAAAAGTACGTCCTCTACAACAGTTCCATTCTTATCGATTTCGGCTGCCCTAATGCTCATGGATCCTTGGTGGTTCATATGTCCTGAATCCATTTTGGAGCCGACTGCCATGTTTCTTCCATCCAACCAAGTGATAAAGAATGAATCTTCCTTGTAGGGAAGAAGAGTCACAAAACCATGTTCGGTCTTGGTGCCATCCATATGAAGTGGCAACTCGGTCTTCCATAAGGTATCATTTTTTTTCAGCAGGTTGAGCTTAATGTCATACGCAAAGGTCTCATTTGATGATTTCTTAAGGAAGTGAGCCAGAAGAGTACCATTGTTTTCGGTGATCATTGGGTAATCTGCCCAATTGACGAACCAATTATTTCCTTTGATGATTTCATTTGGGCTACTCCATTTATCATCTTCAAGTATGGCATAATTGAACTGGGTTGTGGAGTCGTTTAGTTTTGCCACCCATGACATCAATGTTGTACCATTGTTTGAAACCAGATGGGGGAGCGAAATATTCTTTCCATGACCAAATGAAATTTTATGGACAATGGTACGGTCATCCGTTTTCTTCTTCTCTTTTTGATTTGGATTGCATGAAACAAGGCCAATGATTATCCATGATAACAAATAAAATACGGGAAACTTCTTTTTCATTGAAATGATTTGGTGAGAACTTTGTAATTATTGTCCACAGGAAATTTTGGGCTTGAGGTTTACAAAAATATAATTCTATTTGCCTAGAGACCAGAATAAAATCATTTAAAATTTTATTTTAAGTAAAACCACATTGTTTAGATGATGCTCCAAGGCGTGGTTCAGTTTTAGAATTTTATAATGCTTGGCAAATATGTGCTCTTCCTTCACAAATATGTATTTAAACCTTGCGTATATACATTAATAGCGGTCTGCCCCCCAGAAAATTCCGGTTTTATTTCTTGAAGGAGATTAAAAACCCGTATTTTGTTTTTAGGTCAAGCCTTCAAACCCATCAGAAAATGAGTGCTCCATCCATATGAAGCGTTGTACGATTTTAATTATGCATTTCTTATTTAAAGCAGCCAACATAGGGATTAATGGAGTTAGGTCGCCTTTTCGGAAACAAAACTCTGCTATTCAAACTTTTATTCTCATTTTTTTGCTGATCACAAGTGCAACAAGGGCACAGAACACCAAAATAGATAGCTTAAAAAATGAATTGGCACTTCATACCCAAAAAGACACGGCGAGAGTGAATTTGTTAAATGGCGTTGCTTTTGCCTATTTCAGCAGTGACATCCCTAAATCCATCGAGTATTTAGATGAATCCGACGCTTTGGCTGATAATATTGATTTTAAAAAAGGCAAAGCTAGAAGCATTTATATTAGAGGTATTACCGAGGCCATACAATCGAACTTTGAGAAAGCACTCGAAAATTACAATAAGGCATTGCACATATATGAAACTATCGATAACAAAACCGGGGTTGCCAATTGTTACAATGCCATAGGAATAACTTATAAAAACAAGGGGGAGCTAAGACAGGCAATATCCTACTTTGAGAAATCAATTCGCTTGGAAGAGGAGATTGATGGAAATATTGATTCAAGAGCCCTGATAAACTTAGGTGCTACATATGAAGATTTGGGTGAATTTGACGAAGCCATTTCATGTTTAAAAAAGGCACTCCTTATTGCTAAAAAAAATAGGGACGAACAATTGATTGCCTATAGTTTAAATAATATCGGAACTGTTTATGTGGCCCAAGGCAATTACCCGCTCGCTCTAGAACACTTTAAAGAATCCTTGTACATCGATGAAAAGCTTGGAGATAGTTTGGGGATTGCCAATCACCTTTCTAATATCGGCCAAATTTATCGGACTCAGAAATCCTATGATAAGGCAATGGACTACTTTAAGAAATCATTGGAAATCCACAAGCGAACCAATAAAAAACATGGAATATCACAAGTATTGAGCGATATAGGAACCATACATAAGGAAAATGGAAATTATAAAAGTGCTCTGGATTGTTATACGGATGCACTACGTATTAGCAGACAAATTGGCGCTAAAAACGGGGTTCCTTATATTCTAATTAATACTGGTGAGGTTAACTTGGCACTGAAAGATTATAACCTTGCAAAACAATTCTATTCCGAGGCAAAAAAAATAAGTCTTGAAACTGAAAATAAAAAAATACTGTGTGAGGCATATATTGGACTTGCAAAAGTCTATGAAAATCAAAAAGAATATAGTATTGCCCTAAAGAATGTGCTAAAAGCCAATGAAATTTCCAAAGAGTTTGGTTTTTTAAAAAATCAAAAGGAATCTGCGAAAATACTTTCCTCAATATATAATGAAACAGGCAACTACAAAAAAGCACTGGAAAGCCACCAACAATACAAAATTCTGAACGACAGCCTTTTTAACAAGGAGAATGTCGAAAAAATCGCCCAGTTGGAATACGAGTACAAGTACAAGCAGGCATTGGACTCTGCCAGTATACGCGAACTAAAGCTTACAAAAACGGTAATGAGCACTTCACAAGACCTTGCAAAGACCAAACAGAGTTACCTTTGGGCCGTTATCGGCATCTTGGTCATCTCTATCCTATTGGGGTCCATGTTTTTCTATCAGAAGTTCCATAGCATCAAGGCCAAAAACAAGAACATTATCACGGAGCAAAAACTCTTACGTTCGCAAATGACGCCCCATTTTATTTTTAATTCGCTCTCGGTCTTGCAGGGAATGATTTTAAACAAGGAGGAGAGAAAGTCGGTCACCTATCTTTCGAAGTTTTCCAAACTGTTGCGTATTGTTTTGGAAAACTCAAGAGATAAAATTGTTCCTCTTATTCAAGAGTTGGATGCTATTGACAACTATATGATTCTACAGAATTTGGATGCCGATCCACCTTATGACTATAGTCTAGTGGTGGACGAGAACATAGATATTAATCAGTTTCTGATACCGCCCATGCTCATTCAGCCCTTTATCGAAAATGCCATAGAACATGCTTTTACGGGGGCGCAGGAACATAATGAAATAGAGGTTCACCTCGCTTTTGAAGACAAAAGATTAAGCTGTACCATAGCGGACAATGGCATAGGCATCAGTGCCATGCTTAAAAAAACTAATACCAAAAAGAAGTCCTTGGCTACGACCATCACCAAGGAACGGTTAGAAATTTTGGGTAAAGATTTCAATATGCCGGGATCCGTATTTGTTGAGGACAGAAAAAAAAACAAAGCGCAAGGAACTAAGGTTACTTTGATTATTCCCTACCAATTAATAGAGAACTCATGAAGGCACTTATCGTTGAGGACAAAGCCTATATAAGAAAAGGATTGATAAACCTCTTGGAAACCGTTGAAACAGATGTAGTGATTATCGGCGAATGTGCCTCGGTAAAAGAAGCTGTGGTAGTTGCAAATGCCTGCAAACCCGAACTGGTGTTTTTGGACATTAACCTTACCGATGGTACGGGGTTCGACTTTCTTGACCAAACCGAAAATCTTGATTTTAAAACCATTTTCATTACTGCTTACGAAGAGTATGCTCTTAAAGCATTGAAAATTGGGGCTGTGGATTATCTATTAAAACCGGTGGATATTGATGAACTACAATCAGCCTTACACAAGATAAAATCCTTGCCAATTGAAGATCAAAAGAAACAAATTGACACTGCAAAAAAGGTTTGGCACCAAGACGATGCTACACTGGTACTTTCATTGAGCGATAGTTTTCAAGTCATTGATCTTAAAGAGTTGCTGTACTGCGAGTCAGACAAAGGCTATACCACGTTCTACTTGTCCAAAAATAAAAAATATATGGCCTCCAAACCGTTGAAAGAGTATGAGGCCAGACTGGAAAAGGTCAATTTCACCCGACCCCACCAGTCTTTTATGGTAAACTTGAAATTTATCGACAAATACGATAAATCGGGTACTATCTATTTGAAGAATGGTCAAAAAATTCCCGTTTCCTCACGAAAAAAAGAGGCTTTTATTACTACATTTTTGAAGTACAACAGTCATTGAGAAATACCCTCCCAATGACTGAAAGTGCCAGAAATATTTATCTGGCCAAAAACGCATATTCCCTTACTCCACACCAATAATAACTCCGGCTTCACGAAAATGAATTGGCTATTTCATAGGAAATAGCATTGATTCATCTTTGCCCTGACCAAACCATTTCTTACTTAAGCCTCTATGAAAAATTACACTTTTCCGGCACTTATCAAGAAATATTAAAACCAAATTTAAATGGAAAGCATCAAATCCAAACTGGGTCAAGGAGGCCTTGTACTTGCAGCTATGGGCCTAATTTCCGCCCTTTTGTCAATTTTTAATTACAACATCAGATTACTTGCCTGGATAGATAGCTGGGGCAGTACCATGGGATGGGGGCTCAGGGCAGTATTGATTCTAGCAGGTGGCGCGCTGTTTTATTTATTCGGAAGAGCGGAAGAATAATCAATCAACATAAAAAAGCTTACAAATGAAAACACAACTGGCATTTTTAATGATAGCGATAACGCTGGTTTCCTGTGGAGGAGACGCCGCAAAACAGCCTGCCAACGCCGATGGCTTTGCAGGAATTGAAAACGAATTGAAAAGTGAATTTGGCGATGATGCCCACTTTACAGAATTGACCATTATTTACAATGAATCCATTGGCAATAGTATTTCGACCACGGTAACGGATGCCCCTGAATCGTTAAAAATGGGACAATGGACCTACTCGATGGGCAACTGGAACCAAACTTCTGAAGTTGCCCTGGAAATACCAGAAGGTACCAAAGCAGCAGATTTTATGTTTCAATTGGGTGAAAAAATAAGCCTTGAACAATTAGGTGAGCTGGTTGAAAAATCAATCGAACAACTGAAGGCAGAGAAAGACATCGACAACCCCCGACTTGAAATGGCCTTTATAAAATATCCAAATAACGGGGATATAAATGAGGCCCAATACATTGTAAAACTACAGCCTGAAAATGGAGGCACCTCCTTCACGTTTTCATACCAAATAGACGGGTCGTTCATTGAAATGGACTATTAAAACCCCGTACCTATTCCCCCATTAAATTAATTTATCAAAACAAATAAAACATGAATAATAAACTTAAAACTATTTATTTAGCCGTATTCGTACTTTTTCTAGGTGTTGCTTGCAATAATGATGATGATGGAGAGGTAATTGTAACGCTAGCGGATTTAGAGGTAACCCTAGATGAAAACCCCCAAGAGGGTGATTCCGTGGGTACCGTTCAAACCGATGCTTCCACCTCGGGTTTTACTATCATTTCCCAAACACCTAAGGGAGCTTTAAGTATTGATGCCGATTCTGGAGAATTGACCGTCGAGGATGCCTCCTTATTCGATTTTGAGACGAATCCAACAATTACGGCAACAGTCACGGCGGATAATGCAGAGAATTCTATAACCGTTACCATAAACTTGAATAATGTGGCCGAGGTCTCTGCTCAAAATTTAGAGGTGACCTTAGATGAAAATCCTGTTGATGGAGAAGTAATAGGAAGTTTACAGACCAGTGGTAGTGCCTCAGGTTTTGCCATAACTTCCCAATCCCCTGCAGGCGCCATGGATATCGATGCCAACTCGGGGGAACTCACCGTGGCCGATGCTGCCTTGTTCGATTATGAAACCAATCCAACATTGACCGCTACTGTTTCCATAATAGATGCCGATGACCCCGTAACGGTTACGGTGAACCTTAACGATGTCCTTGAAATCACCGTGCAGGATTTCACCGTTGCAATTGATGAAAATCCTACGGATGGTCAGATTCTGGGAACTGTACAGGCTAGTGGCAGCGGAACCCTAAGTTTTTCAATAACCTCACAAACACCTATGGGTGCCATTACCATCAATGACGTGACAGGAGAACTATCGGTAACAGACCCAACGCTCTTCGATTTTGAGACCAATCCTGTAATTACAGCGGAGATTTCAGTTACGGATGGTGCAGAAGCAACAACGGCTACGGCAACCATCAACTTAAATGATGTTGACGAAGTAGCTGCCCAAAATACAGATTTGACCCTTGATGAAAACCCATCCAATGGTGATGTCATTGGAGCCTTACAGGCAAGTGGTTCAAATGTAACCTATGCCATTACGTTCCAGAATCCTGCCGGTGCATTTAACATTGACCAAAATACAGGTGAACTATCCGTGGCTGATGAAACGCTATTTGATTTTGAGACCAACCCCAATATGTTGGCCACCATTTCGGTAAGCAATGGTAACCAAACCGTTTCTGCCAATGCCATGGTGAGCTTAAACGATGTAAACGAAATTGGGGAGGTTAAGTATGGTGGCGTAATATTTTGGATAGACCCAACGAGTAGTAATGGCGCTGGTTTGGTTGTCTCTCTAAATGTACAAGCAACAAATGTTCCATGGGGTTGTTTAGGAATTACCACTGCAGCAACAGGAACAGCTATAGGTGCTGGACAGACAAATACAGATATAATAATGGCCTTTTCATGTGCTTCTGGAAGTGCTGCAGAAATAGCTTCTAATTTAAATGAAAACGGATTTGATGACTGGTTTTTGCCAAGTGCAGACGAATTGAATGAGCTTTACTCAAACGTATCAATAGTTGGTAACGCAATAACATCAAATGGAGGAGACGTTATATCAAATTCCTATTGGAGTTCAACTGAAGTTGATAGTAATAACGCGATTTGGTGGAATATTAATCAAGGCTTTAATATTACAAAAGATAATAATTTTTTGAGTGTTAGAGCTATAAGAGCTTTTACGGATTTTTAAAAACTATTGCCACAGATGGCCTTGACCACCTGTGGCTTTTCATTTACAACCAAAAACAAAAACCCATGGAGAACTTAATTCGAATAAAGCAACCTTACAATTCTTTGGATGACCTCTATGATATCTTAAAAAAAGAATCAGGTTTTGAGTGTTCAAAAGAATATGATGTCTGGGAACATCGCACGGACACTAGCGGGCAAACGGCACAATGTATTGTACTTAAAAAAAGTGGCATGCACGCTGTAAAGCTATTTTTTGTGAACGAAAATACGGTGAAAGTAAACCATATCATTCCCAATAAATTGATGCACGCCTATTTCGGAAAAAGTGTAAAGGCTCGCAGAAACATCTTAGAAGTCATTACCGGACAAATAAAACAGGCCATACTGTCAAAACCGCAGCAGCAAGCCTTTGAGGAATTGGAGGGTAAAATTAAAAGTTTAGCAGCCTAGAGCTAAACGTATAATCCAGTTAATTACAAAACCAAAATGGATAAAAGCAGCACGTATTATCAGCCAATACACCCTAAAAAAGAATCGACAAGACAGGATGAAAAATGGGACGAGGCAGTAGCCCTTTTTAACAATAAACAGTATGATAAAGTAGTACCTGCCCTATTGGATTATGCCGGAAATCATCTTTCCAGCAAGAAAAAGGGAGATACCTATGAAATACCCCATGGGTCTGTAGTGGTGTCCATTACCCAAACAGCGGATGAGCTGTTGGTCAAATGCCCTTTCTTGAATATAGAAAATGCCAAAAAGGTACCTATGATGCGAAAATTGGCGGAACTACGAATGTATCCGCTGAATTTGACCAATATCGTTTTGGACGATTATTTGGTGTATTTTTCTTTTTCATGTCCTATACCCCTTTGTGAACCATACAAAATTTATGGAGTGCTCAGGGAAATCTGTTATTATGCGGATAGCTATGACGACGAGTTTATAGAAAAGTTTGGAGCAGCTCACATTCAAGAGCCAAAAACAACTCCTTTCCCAGGAAACAGTAAACAAGAAGCGTACGATAACTACCTGAAAATTTTGGAGGATGGCCTGCAACGTTTTGACCAGTACATGGAAAAACGGCATGGAAACAACGCATGGTACACTTTAAACATCACCCTAAAAAAGATAGAGTTTCATGCAGAGCCCCAAGGGTATTTACGTACCCTATTGGAAAAGGCGGTAAACGGACTCTTTGATAGTAGACTACCCTTTCATGACCGATTGATGAATGGAAAATCGGCTTTGGAGAAATTGAAAGAACTGCCAAAGGAGCAATTCATGGATGACCTCTATCAGATAGAAACTTTTATCCCCTATAAATACAGCGGAAAAAAGGAAAACATTCGGGAAAATTGGCAAGAAAACTATGAAGAGGCGCAGGAAATGATTGCCAATTCTAGATTCGAGGATGCTTCTAATCTCATACAGTCCTGTTTTTACAATTTGTTCTATTACAATTTGATCAACGAAGAAATCAGCAAGCCCATTACCGACGCACTATCACAAGCAAGTGATTTGCCATGGAGCCAAGCGGCTCCCATCCTCTTAAAGGGCATGCAAGCCATTATGGAAGATACGTTTATGGGTGCCGATTATGGGATGGACCTTTCCAAACTCATGGGCGAACAAATGCAGCAATCCATGGCGGCCATGCAAGAGATCATGGCAAACTTTAAAACAAATTAAGCAAGGGATTATGGAAAACATAGAAAGTTCGGTATTCAAGATAAATACTGCAAACGGCACGGGAACAGGTTTTTACAATAAAGAAAATGACCTTGTCATCACCAATTACCACGTTGTGGCGGGTTGTCATACTGTAAGTCTGGAAGGGAAAGATAAAAACAGGTACTTGACCCAAGTAGTTTATGTAAATCCGGGAAAGGATATTGCATTTTTACGGGCTAACGATCTTCCAAAACCCATTGATACAGTGCTCATTGATCATCAGACGGAATCTCGATCTAGGGACAAAGTGATTGTCTTGGGCTATCCTTATGGTATGCCGTTTACGGTAACCGAAGGAATCGTTTCAAATCCACGACAAAGTATAGGTGGCCGCTATTACATTCAGACAGATGCCGCCATCAACCCTGGAAATAGCGGTGGGCCGGTAATCAATGAAAAAGGGGAATTAATAGGTATCGTGACCTCCAAATTTTCCGATGCCGACAATATGGGTTTTGCCATTCCCATGGAAACCTTAAAAGAAGAATTACAAATTGTAAATGATTTGTCGGATGCGTTTACTCTAGGTTGTTCCAACTGTGGCGGATTCATAGAAGAGAAGACCGACTATTGTCCCAATTGTGGCACAAATGTAGACGAAAACCTGTTTGAGGAAATGTCCCTATCGGACTTTAGTCTAAAGGTAGAGGAGGCTATATCCAAGCTGAACATCAATCCCGTTTTGGCCAGGTCTGGAAGGGAGCGTTGGTATTTTCACCAAGGCAGTGCGGAGATACGAATGTTTGTTTATGACAACAATTACCTGTTCGCCACTTCGCCCCTGAACAATCTGCCCCGTAAAAATCTGGCGGGGATCTATGAGTATATCCTAACCGCGGATATGGGTCCGCACAGGCTATCCATTTCGGACAATCAGATTTACCTCTCTTATCGCATCCATATCAGCGATCTGTATTCTGAAAATAAAGAAGAGATACAAGAATGCCTCGCCCAGCTGGCCACCAAAGCAGATGAACTGGACAATACATTCGTGAACGATTTTGGAGCGGAAATGACGCATTATAGCAAATAGAATCGGGGGACGATAAAAACCATCAAACCCCAAAAAAATAAATGAACCAAATCTTTAAAATCATGAAATCGGCCATAACACATCTTGATAGGCACCGAGGTGACTAGTGGTGAATTGCATATGGCCAATTAAAGTCAATAAAAATTAACAGATGAAAACAACACTTATAAAAAGCATATTTTTTACGGCACTGGCCTTCACTGTCAGTTGCTCCAATGATGAGGGCCAAGAAAAGGAAAGCCCAATTAGGGCAACACCCGAAGCCTTTGCCCAACTTAAAAGTACCTCGTTGGAAAGCAAGGTTCAGGAATTTCAATTGGATGCCTCCCAGACCGGTTTTTTTACGACCGAAAACGGGGTGATGTTTACTATCAATGGTAACTGCCTTTCTAGGAACGGCAACCCGGTTACCGGTATGGTCGATGTGCAAGTGGTAGAACTTTTTGAAAGAGGAGCCATGTTGACGACCGATAAGCCTACCATGGGAAGCTTGCCCAATGGCGATAAGGCCTTGTTGATTTCTGGGGGTGAATTCTTCTTGAACATCACCCAAGATGGAGAACCCGTGGACGAGGATTGTGATATTGTCGCTACTATTCCTGCTGATCTTACAGGGGGTGTTGATGAAGACATGACGCTTTGGACAGGAAATGGACGCGATAATGATTGTGATGGTATTGATGACGATTGTGATGGTTTTGTTTGGCAGGAAATGACGGATGCCAATGGAGACCCGGAGGAGGCCGCAGTTCAGAACGGTGATCAGGGCGAAGGCTTTTATGTGGCTCCTTTTGGGGATTTTGGATGGACCAATGTAGACCGATTTTTTAGTGATCCAAGACCAAAAACCACCATTTTAGTAGCCGTTCCCGAAGGATTCAACGATGAAAATAGCCGGGTGTACCTGTCCTATGTGGGCGAATCCAACGCTTTGGCTCACTTGGATACGTATGATGCCACAACTGGAATTTTCAGCGAACATTATGGTCAAATCCCTATCGGATTGGAGTGCCACGTGATTTTTACAAGTGAAGAAGATGGTTCATGGCTTTATGGTATAAAATCCGTCACCATTGCCGATGGACAAACGGTAGCAATTACCGATGTCGATTTAAATACCGCCACCGAAAGTGAATTGGAAGCCTTGATAAATGGCTTGCCCTAGCAATAATTAAGAGGTGTACTGAGTTAAAGGAAATCATGCATATAAAATTAAAACATACACTGCAGAACGCAATCTCGTTAAAGGCTTGTGCTATGCTAATTCTTGTTTTGTTGTTGGGATCCTGCAAGTCACTGTTTCTGGACAAACAGCAGTTGGTCGCCTTTAAGGTATTGGACAAACTAAATTATCCATATCAAGAAATCACGAATAATAATGTTTCAAAATCATTTTCTGATTTGCTTGAAGAAAAAGATATAGTGCTTTTAGAGAATTGGATAAAGTCAACATCAATTTTGGCAAATCTTCTTCAAGCGGAATGTGCCGGATGCTCTAACAAAACCGCTAATCTAAAGCCTGTATACAAGAAAGCGAAAGGGAAATTTATCCATTTTGGACTGAAAGACGACATGGGTATCGAAAATTTGGTTTTTAAAAAGAACGGAAGGTTTCTTACCCGCTTTTATATGTTTCAAGGCGAATCAAATGAAAAAATCAATGAGGAACTGAAAGACACTCAAGATATAGACTACGTTGTAGAAGGTGTCTATCCCACGGCAATCGAACCGCAAAGTATCTACTTGGAGCATATAGAATTCCAAAATAGTGTGATTGAAGACAATTCATGGTATCCGGCCATGTTCCCTACAAAAATTCGCTACCGTATAGATCTCGCAGAAAAAAATCCCGTTTTACGTTTTAAAATCTATAACGGATTGTATTCCTATCAAAAGCCGGATAAAAATGGGCAAAATCAAATTGTCAACTTTGTGGAACCCCTCGTTTACGCCAATGCAGTTGCTATTAATGAGCCAATGAGTTATTCATCTTTCACCGACGCTTTCTATGCCAATGCCACATTTTTCCTATTGGATTTGGATGAAGATGCCGAAGTTTCAATCCGTATGAAGTCAAAAATGAAGGAAATGGATTTCCGTTTCTCCGTACTTGAAAACAATGATTTTTTTACCATGGAAGAATACTTGCAAAAAGGGTCCCCGACATTTGACCGATACCTACATTCATTGGACAAAGGCAGTTATTTGATTCGGGTTTTACATAAGAATGCGGATTACATGGAGAGTCCTTTATATAGCATCGAAATGAATATAACGAATGTGCATTAACTGAACCATTTCACTATTAAAAACAAACCAATCTAGTGTTCATACTAATACTTGTCATACTGGTTATCCTATCAATTCTCCTGTTGATTCTTGCATTTAGGTTGTTCAAGTGGACCTTAAAAAGCAAAAGACGGATTCAGGTTGTTTTGGTCGTGTTGGTATTTGGTGCGACAGGACTGGTAATCCATCACTTCTTTTTCAAAAACATGTGGTTCATTCAGTCCGAAGTATATCCCAATCTGTATTTGGTAAAATACCCGGATAAGGAGTATTCCAAAGTTCAAAAAGCCATACAAGAAAAGATAAAGGAACATTTAAAGACCGAACATAAAACTGGAAAACCACTCGCATACACCAACGAAAACGGCATCTATTTTTATGAATACGGGGGGATGACCTTTGGATTTATCGGAGAAGCGGGTACGGGCTATTTTATTGACCACGAAGAAGATTTAGGAGGCTTTGTTACCGAAGAATTGGGCATGTATCAGAATTATCGATTGGCCGAGTTTTATTACGACCCATGCCCAGGTGATTCAACTTTAATCTGTGGAGAAATCAACTATTTCAATCAAGGGGAATTTATGAAGGTCGATAGTTTGAAAAATATGGTTTCGCTGCCTATTTACCCTAAAAACAAGACTTTAAAATGAAGTTTGTGTTCATCTTTATTACAATTTTATTACTGTCTTGTGGTCAGGAGAACAAGCGTGTTGAAAAAGAGCAAAAAGCCAAAGATTCGGTGAGTACCCACCTTATAGAATCGTCAGAAAACTTAAGCGAGCACGAATGGGAAGCTCCGGCCGAGGTTCAAGAAAAAAGGCCATTGGAAATCAGTATCCTAAACCTGTATAAATCCATGGAGGATAAGGATGAGCAAGAATTTCTACGGCAGTTTCCTAAAGATTTTAAACAATTCCAAAACTATTTTGGATGGGATGCCTCAAACAACGCACCCCATGAGCTTTACGAACACAGTGTACATTACATAGAATACTTGTTTTATTTGTTGCGCACCAACAAATACCCGGCTTATGAAAAAAATCTTATCAGCCTCTGTGAGAATGGACAATGGGAGGCAGATGCCGTAAACTACTTTCAAGATCATATTGTAAACTATATTAAGGAAAACGAAAAATATCATTTGATAAACGCACTTAGTGATGACAGGGCAAAATCGGTGCTGTTCTTTCTCTTTGATGGACCGCATCCAAAATTTGATGCCGATTTTGCCTCCCATCTAAGTCCGTCCAAAAAAGAAATACTTGAAGAGCTCTTTGAAACAGGTTTTTACGATGACAATGAAAATCCGGACCCCTTTCCAGATGAAGAAACCATTGTTACTTACACCTTATCGGATTATGTAGAAAACGAACACTTTTTTATCAGGGATATCGATATAAACAACGATGGAATTCTTGATAAAATAGTGTGTGCCGGACCGTATCAAGGGGATGAACTGTTGCTCTTTATAAATGATGGGGAAGCATACCACTTCGCCTTAAAAACCTTCAATTTTTCTGAGGATGGCGGCAACCAAATTGTGGATGTAATTGCCGAAAAAGGTGGGTTTTTCATTAAAACGGCTTTTCCCGATGGCGGACTGTTGGAAGCCTACAACCATATTGCCTATACCGACGAGCATTGGATATTGACCCATACCATTTATAAAACACAAAGCAGTAATCAAGAAGATGCCTTTATCTATGTATGCACGGTACCACAAGGGTTGAATATGTCCGATGCGGAAATGTTGGACCAACTAAATTGGATGCCCGACGAATTGGATAGGGATAAAATTTGCACCAAAGAAGCTTTTTAAAGACCAGAAATGCGCACACTAAAATACATATTGGTTTATTTGTTATGGACAGTCTTGTCATTGCTTATAGGCATTGGGTATATGCGTTTGGTTTGGCGTTTGGTTTTAGGTCCAGATGCGGTGAGCGAAGAAGGATGGGGCTATCTATGGTATCTTTTTCTTACTGTTGGAACAATCAAGGTAGGACTATGGGTCGGGGGTGCCATTGCCATATGCTTCGTGTTATTGGATGTTTTTTACCTACGGAAGAAACTAAAAAACAACCCAAAAAGGACGGTTATTCGTTTGGCGGCACTGCTGCTCATTACCGTACTCGTGGCCATAGTGCATTATTTACTTGAAAAAGTTATTGACGTCATATAAAATTAGAAATGAGATACTTAATCTTCTTTATACTGTTCCTTTCGCTCGCTTCTTGTAATCAAGTTGTTAAAGAGAAAAAAATACCTGAAACAAAGGTGCAGCAAATAGAAATCGTTCCGGAGCAAGTCGACACGATAGCAACTGATAAAACACCCACAAAATTTAGTAGTGTTTTACGACCCAACGAACCGGTATTGTTTAATGAAATATATACCGATACCCTAGAGTTTAGCGACTATAACGACGATTTTGATTATTGGTACCTAAATGGACTTAAAAAGGGCAAGGATGTTTCATTGATATATAATTGGGACTGGCGCACTGATGAAGATTACAACTTTAGGCAAGGCGATCTAATAGTGGTGCAATGGAAAATGGACCGTATTGTTATGGCGGGGGATGAAGAAGTCGTACATATGGCAGAAAGGGCCCTTGATGCCAAAAAAATAGCATCGGGCAACCAACCGGTGCCATTCTTAAGCCGCCAAATGGCTTATGATGAAGCCGTGGGCGCCGAGGTAAGCACTATGGTCATCAACCAATCTTATTTGCACAATATCACACCACCAGAAAAGGCAGCCCTAGCCTTTGTAGCCTTTGATATAGGTAACGAATGTGAATGGGGCTATGACTCGGATGGAAACGGACGTGTGCTATGGTGCCGCATCGTATCAGCCTTGGATTTGGGTCACCAATGTTCCGAAAAGCAACTCAGCTTTTTGCGAAAGTGGTTTTCTAAAGATACGGTCGCCCTTAAAAAACTGGAAAGTTGTCGCACTATACCCAACACTGCCACCATTCAGACCACTTTTGATGAGATTCTGATAAAGAACAATGAAACCGAAAAAACAATTACAGTGAGTTACAAGGTTACGGGCATAAATATGCGCGAATCAGAATCTTGGCACCGCTCCCAGACCGATGTTTTTAAATATGATTTGGAACATATTGTTTTGGTCGATTCCAGAAAATCGGATGTATCTGAAGATGAAATAAACATGAACCCGGATGCCGCTGAAAACATCGACCCTCAAAACTTTGTTTTGGCGCTCAAAGACCACATACTAAACGAATGGAAGCAAGAAGATGATTTTGATTCCCTTAAAATCACATTTGGTGACAATATTCTAAACATTCGGGGCAATGAAGGATTTACATTAAGCCGCTACGATTTTAAGGAAATGGTCATTAACGGCACTAAGGATCCCCAAACATTATACCTAACGGTCACTAATGAAGGCGGGGGTGCCGGCGGTAATGTTGCCCTGGTCGAAACTTATAGTTTAACGGTCCTGGATGCTGAGCATTTCGACATTAAGCATGTAGAAACCGATTTGGCGGACTAAAAAACGAAGTTTATGAAATTAAGATTAGTTACATTCTTACTTGGCATCACAACCCAGCTATTCGGGATGACAGCTGGCGTTTTATATACCCTAATTAATTCTTATGAAGAAACAAAATGCGACCGTGAATTGACTATAACCAGCTATAAAAAAGTGATCGATGCCATGGGAAGAAGTAATATAATGTCATTGGATCAGCCTAAAACTGAACTTACGATAGATTTTAATCTGGGCGAGAGTGGCTATAATGACCACAACAATGAACATTATTATGTGTTACATCCTAAAGACAGAATGATAGACCCTCAGGAAATATAGAGTTTTACGGGGTTGGAGTTAGTCTTTGATCAGCATAAAAACTAAAAACAGTGGATTTATATAAACCATAATCGGCATAAAATGAAAATTCGATACCACATAGCCTTACTAATACTTATAATCTCATGTGGACAAGGCCCCAAAAAGGAAAAAGAACTGGAAATCGAAATCCAAGGTGCCGTAGAAATTATTGAAACAGTTGTTGACTCCGTACCTGCAAGAGCGCATCTTGATTTTGCCGAAGTAATTGCCAATACCCAGACTAAAAAATTGCCACACATCGAAGCCACAAATTTTGACAGCTTTATCGATGAAGACGACTATGATGAAGTAGATGCCAAAGCTTTGAAATTGGACCTCATCTATCCTGATTTTAATTCGGAAAGTCACAATTACAGAGCCATCAACAGCTACACGATACCTGTGAACACGAATTTTCACACCATTGTCATCACCCTTTTAAAGGGCGAACATGAAATGGAAACCATTCTTATCAATTACGATGCTGATGGTGAAATTATTGCTTACAATATAGTTGCCTATGATGAAATTGCCGAAGGTATGTCCAGAACCGTTTCCCGCATTAGCGAAAACAAATTAACAGTTAACAGAATCTTTTGGGGCAATAACAAAGAAGTAGAAGAAATTGAATATGAAATCCTCTATGATGGTACCATTAAAAAAGTACAAGCCAGGAGATTAGATCAAACAATAGCTCATTTCACACTTGTCGACGAAATTCTGAAAGACCTACAATTGGATTGGATACAAACCCATACCAAGTTGATCGCTACCAAAACCTACCCTGAAAATCCGGAGGAAACCATCGTGGTTATTCCGGAAATAGTGGATGAGGGAAATCATTATTTTGACCTGAATAGTCATATCGTAATTGCCGATAATCCTTCCGGAAAAATCAAACATAAATACTTTGAAAGTAACAAGGCGAATGAATGGGTTTCTGATGCTATCGAATTGGACGGAATTCAAATCGATTCTAATTCGTATCGGATTTCAGAAGACAAAACAGCCTTTGGGGTAAACGTTTCCTATTTTGGGCATTCACGGGTCAATCCGTATATAAATAAAACACTATCACTATTCGCAAAATCCGGTGATAGCCTAATTAAAGTGCTTTCTGACTATCCCCTTGAAGATTATGGTGGGGAATGGGACGGTAATTGTGATGGAAAATTCATAGATGAGAAAAAAGTTCTGGCATTAAGCACCAAAAAAACCAACGGTCACTTTGATATTCTTGTCAATACCAAGATAACCAACACTAAGAATTTTGAGGATAAAAACGATGAATGCCAAACGGAGACCACCGTTAACTTCAATAACAGCTTACTGAAGTTTGATGGGCAAAACTATACTAAAACCAAAGCCAACACCATTTCATATGCTGAGTTCGATCCGAAGAAATTACAACAGATTGATATAGATAACTTCAGCGTAGATAACGCTTACCAATGGAGCGAGTTCAAATTCATTACAGGAAACGACGTACTTACTGCAAGAGAATCTAAGCTGGCATACGCCAAAAAAGACTGGGGCGACCGACTACTCATGCTAGATGCATCAAACAACCTAGTTTTTAAGTCAAAGGGTGTTGGTGACCTCTATCTTTTTGAACCCCATTTTTATAAAAGCGAAGCTTCGGACAAAGTCATTATTATTTGTCAAATGGCATTTGAATATCCATTTGGAGGTAAGGTTTTTATTCTCGAAAACAAAACCCTGAAACCCATCGGGACTCTTGATATTGAACCCTATGATGAAAATTTGGATACCTACTTGACAGATGTCGTAGAGATAAGTGAGCTAGAAGGTAGCATTGTTTTCAGCCTCAAATCTGAAGAAGTGGTTTTAAAGCCTGGTTCAGAAGATGAGGTGAAAACCAACAAAAATGCCATCTATGTATATCAAAACAATGAATTGACATTGAAAACAAATTGAAAATGAGTTTTAGAAACCTAGTCTTTTTGATGGTAGTTTTTTTAGTCCAGGGGCTTCAAGCACAAAGTGAATTGATGCTGCCGGAACTCTCCGTCAAAGGAAGGACAATGCAAGAGATAATCCCAACAGGTTGGAAAATCTTGTCAAAAGCTATGGGAGACCTAAATGGAGACGGCTATGAAGACATCGCATTTGCCATCGAAAGCCCCGTAGAAAAAAGTTATGTATACCGGGATGGTTCAGATAGCGATACGTTACACATTAACCCGAGGGTATTGGGTATCTACTTTGGTAAACGCAATGGAAAATTTAAGAAAAAGCTGCAGTCCAATACGTTTATCATCAATAGAAATAAACCGAATATGGATGAACCTTTTAAAGGGCTGCAAATCCTTCCCAATGGAGATTTACAAATTGACTTTTATATATGGCCTTGCCGGGAATGCACTTCCTGGTCTTCCCACGACTATATTTTCAGGTTTCAAAACAGGGCTTTTGAATTGGTGGGGTATAAGGAAAATATAACCCAAAGGGTGTCGGGAGATGAAATCTATTCCAACATTGACTTTCAAAATAAAACCCTGAAAATAATAACCGAAACACGCAATGAAGACGATGAGCGGGAATATGAGGAAAGCTTTAAAAAATTTGAGTTACATCATTTGAAAACAATCCAATCTTTGGGCAAACCCTTTGAGTGGGAATTTCAACAATTACGCATATAACCAGTATAAAACAGCATTATGAAAATCAGTATCGCCATTGCAATTCTAGCGTTTATTGGACTTTTTGGCATTATTGTCAACAACCGAATAATCGGCAGAAAAAATCAAGTCAAACAGGCTTTTGGTAGCATAGAAATTTACCTTAAAAAACGCTTTGACCTGATTCCGAACCTTATCGTCATGCTCAACAAATACCTGGCGCATGAAAAGGAAACCCTATTAAAAATCACCGAACTGCGCAGTACCGTTGAAAAGGCCTCTGGGGCGAACGAAAAAATAAAAGCCTCGAACGAGCTAACGCATATAATGCACGGTTTAAACATCAATGTAGAAAACTACCCTGATTTAAAAGCGGATAAGCAATTCACGAACATCGAACATGAACTTTCTGATATTGAAGACCAGATATCCGCGGCTCGGCGTGCCTATAATGCGGCGGTGACCAGCTACAACAATACCATACAAATGTTTCCTGCGAGCATGGTCGCCAGTATTCGAAAAGACAAACCCGGCACCCTCTTGGAAATCCCAAAATCAGAACAAAAAGAAATCAATATTAATCAACTTTTAAATCCATAAAGTCATGCAAATGTTTGAAAACTTACCCTGGTACGGTTATGTGATACTGGCCGTCGCCGCCGCTTCTTATGCCATTCGCTATTTTAAAATCGGAAAGAAAGAATACGATGCCCCGGATATGACCACGGCAAAATTTAGAAAAGCGCCAAACAGCAATCTCAGTCAAGAACAACTGTTTGCCATTGCGCTGTATACGCCCATAGCCGAATGGTGGGAGGCCAATACGAACACCCTTTCCTTTCTGACCGCCAAAAAAGTCAAGCCCTATCTGGAAGGTTGGGGCATCGATACGGCAGCGGGCTATTGGGGTTTGACCGAGTATTTTATGAAAGATGGTCGCCGGTGGTACTTTGATTTTATCCAGCATATGATTGAAAAAGAGCCTCAGGAGAAATGGGATGAACTAATGGACCAAAAATTCGGTAATAATGAACGGGCTCATCGTTATTTAAAAACATTAAGTTCTGGTGAAGCCCTAAATACTTTAAAGCAAAAAGGCATTATCACCTTTGATTCTGAATGGCAACTTGGCGTGGCAGGTTATGATGCGGCAATATTGGCCGGCCAGGCCCGTAAAGCCTATACCGGTAATCTAATTTCTGAAGAAGAAGCCTGGAAGGTCCTCAATTTCGCCAAAGGGTTGGCCTTACAGCATTTTTCCTCTTGGGAAGATTTTGGAAAAAGCTTCGCAATTGGTTTTGCCATAGATATGAGGACAGATTACAGTACCTACAAAGAAGAAGTATACCACATTTACAAACAAGTCTTAGAAAATCCAGAAAGTCCATGGAATACCATAAAATGGCCATAATATTAAAGTGATGCAAGAACGCATAGTAGCCGCCTATTCCGAAACCAGTAAAGAACTGAACGCACTTTATAAAAAAAGGAAGCGCACGCTTTTTTTTCAAAGACTTATGTGGAGTATCACTGGTATATACCTATTATTTATGCTTGCATTGCTGGGTATGCAATACGTGCCAAAGTTCCAAAGTAACTCTTGGGGCTTTTTCGATGTATTTAAGCCAAGCCCCGCCAATCCCTACGCATCAACCTATCCAATAATAGGGTTGGTCATCCTTTTGTATCCGACCACCATTGGTTTTACCAGGGCATTTCAAAAATTCAAAACCACGGAACAGAAAACCATCGCCAAAATGGTAAGAACCCTTTTCCCACAGGTGGAATTTAGTCAAGGTGCAATGGCTCCAGCCAATGAAGTGGTAAAAAGTAAATTGTTTGCTTGGATAAAAGAAGAATCTCCGGTTTATAGCTACGGCCAGATTAGAAGAAAAACCAAGGATACCGAAATAAACATAACGGATCTTGGCATTGTGGAAAACAATGTGGCTAACAAGCTTTTGGGAACATTGATGAATATTCCCATTCTAAATATGCTAGGCGTTATGTACCAGACCGTATTCAAGAATATGGCAACCAAAAAATTAGCAGACAACACCAATTATTCTTTTAGAGGTATGTTCTGTTGGTTTCGGTTTAAAAAGAAATTGAATGGACATACGGTGGTATTATCCAAACATCAAATGGCAAAATTGGACCGATTGGCCAGTTTTAATTTCAAGGAAGAGCAGGAAATATATTTGGAAGACCCAAGGTTCACAAAGAATTTTGTGGTGTATGGGACCGATCAAGTGGAAGCCCGCTATGTTTTGTCTTCTGCACTGATGGAACGAATAGTGGCCTTAAAGGAAAAATTTGCCCGTCCTATATTTTTA
This sequence comes from uncultured Allomuricauda sp., assembly GCA_963677115.1. Classification (GTDB taxonomy): domain Bacteria; phylum Bacteroidota; class Bacteroidia; order Flavobacteriales; family Flavobacteriaceae; genus Flagellimonas. The sequence continues at coordinate 3,796,826 of OY781874.1, read as the reverse complement.
TCATTTCAGGATAGACAAATGTATTTGGCGGTCATGAACGATAACGGGTTGTTTTCGTTTCCTTCGGGAAAGCTGGAAGGGATAAAGATCGTAGAGGAATTGGCCTGCGATATTGAAACTGCCTTGGAAATTTCTGAAGAATTAAAGTTGTAGATTACTGTTCATCTGATAATTTTATTGGTAAAACTGACTCTTTAAGGTTGAGTAAATAAGCTAATTGTTATTAATTTTATTTTGCAAAACACCTATAAATTTTACCACTGAACCTGCTGTTTTAAACAGAGTTTAGAGTTCGTAATATTAAGGTTTTTAACACAAATTGAAGGTTTTTGATGAAGAAGTTCCATCAAAACTTCTGGGGAAATACTTTTAATTTAAAATAATGGAACGAGTTTGCCGTCCTGTATTTTTACCTTTAAAAGTAATGTGTCACCATTTGGGTATAATAATTCCTAAAGGCTCGCATTGTCGATTTCATCGTCAAAATAAAAATCAATCACAAGATGTTCTCCTTTTGAATTTTTTGAAATAGAGAGGAAAGACCCTCATCAATAGTTTTGACCTTATCCATTACTACCTATTGCTAGGTCTAGGAAGATTTTCATATATATAATAGAGATTACTATAGGTTGCAAAGTTCTATTGGAAAGGTGGTGCAGTTTATCGAAAAGTGCCATGCTTTATGGAAAATAAGGGCATTGGCGACGCAACGTCATTACCGTTAACACATCAGACCCATGAGGTCCTTCGGGACCTTAATAACCAAAATATATAACCGAACCGAACTTGCCCTTACGCTTGCTGTGGCCAATGGTGCTGATGAACATCCAATCAATTTGTAGGAAATTTCCTTGAGTTGAATTCAATATGTGGAAGCAGGGAACGTTAGGGAATAAGTGAACCGATGTTTTTATGAAATATATTGCCGTCCTCAGTTTGGGGATACTACTTTTTTGTGCCAATTTACACAAGGTGGATACCTTGATGGTGCCACAGACCAGCCCATACTTTATCGATGTATCACTTCCCTCCAAGGCGCAACTCGCCGGAGTGGCCACAAATGACCCGAGCGGGTTCCACTTATTTTCACATGGTAGGCCGGGCAGCCTTTTGGTGGAGGGCAGGTGGTTGAGCGGAAATGAACTTTCTGATTGGATAGAGAATCTCGATCTCGTGGGCGCACAACAGATTAATATATATGGATGCAATTTTGGCAAGGGCAAACAGGGAAAAAAGGCCGTTGCCGAATTGGAACGTGAACTGGGGATTCCTATTGCAGCCTCTGACGATATTACCGGCAAGAACGGGGATTGGGAATTGGAGGTAGGCGGGGCGGCCCATCGGGTGGTCGCGGACATCACGGACTATCCTTTCGATTTGCAGGATACCGATGGTGACGGGGTGCCCGATGCCCAAGACCTTGATGATGACAATGACGGTATCTTGGATCCGGATGAAAATGGACAGACCGATCAAGTTTTCCGGTATAGCGGCAATGACCAATATTTTATCGTTCCGGCCAATGTTACGGAAATACAGGTCAAGGTATGGGGAGCCGGTGGTGGCGGGTCCAATTATTCGTCCCAATATGGTACCGGTGGTGCTGGAGGCTATGTTTCAGGCAGTATTTCCGTAGTGCCGGGTACGGCCTATGCCATTATGGTCGGCCAGGGCGGGATATCGGACAACAATCCCGGAACAGGTCCGATCTACGGGTTCGGGGGCGAACGTACAGACCATTATAAAGGATCTTTCGGAGGAGGGCTTTCCGGGATTTTTACTGGAACGGGCCCTATACAGTCCACCAGTAGGCCCAGGGCCGTGATGGTGGCCGGTGGAGGTGGTGCCGGGGAGCGGAGCACCTTCTCCGTAGCCAGCGGAGGACAAGGTGGTGACCCTAATTTTGGTGGGGGAACCGGAACCATGCAGGGCGGGAACAGTCCCATCGAATATGGTGGGGGCGGTGGAGGCGGTTATGACGGGGGACTTTCGGGAAGGGTCCGTTTGACCAGTGATGCCACCACCACGGTGCATGGAGAGGGAGGTACCAATTATTTGGCGCCCTTTGTTTTGGATGGGACCTCTCAGGCCACAGGCGATCTTGCCGTATTGGCCAATCCCTATGCCGTGGCCCAGAACATCCCGCCCAATGTTACCGATCTGGACTATGAATTGGGTGTGGGGGTAGGGACCAGCGTTTCCAGTGCCCGTGGTGGACATGGATTGGTCGTGATCTCCTATAGGCTCAACATAGATACCGATGGCGATGGAACCCCGGATTATTTGGACCTTGACAGTGACGGGGATGGTTGTAGCGATGCCAATGAAGCCTATGGGGACAGCACCGCAGATGGTGGGGATAACATGGCATATGGCACTGGGGCACCGACCTTGGGCAATGGAGGGGTCAATGCCCATGGGTTGGTGGTTTCGGCAGGTATCGATGTTTCTGGGCAAGCCTATACCAATACTATTGCCACCACCTCCGGTGGGAACCAACTGTTTCGGGAAGGGATGGTCATAAGCGTTACCGGTGATCCCATGGATACCGTCGTCAGTATTGGGAACAGTGCAGTTTTCAGTGGCTCGGCGACAGCTGTAGCCTTGCCTACGGTCCCACCGACCACCACATCCACCGACCTTTTGTTCACATGGCAGGTGAGTACGGACAACGGGGTGACCTTTACATCCATACCGGGAGAAAACGGGTTAGTGCCCAGCGGTACCGTGCCAACGTTGACCGTCAACAATGTGGCCGCCGGTCAGGATGGCGACCAGTACCGCATCATTTTTTTCAACGAGGGCAATGTCTGTTATGAAATGACCGCCCCGGCAACCTTGTACTTGGCCACGCCCGACCCATCGATGTCCCTACGAAAATCCGTGAGCTTCAATGATGGTAACGGTGATGGTATTCCCCAGGCAGGGGAGACCCTGACCTACGATTTTGATATCATCAATACTGGTAGCACCGTATTGAACAGTTTGACCATAGCGGACCCTTTATTGGGCGGAACCGTATGTTCCGTGCCCACATTGCCGGTCGGGGGTACGTATTACCTGTGCAGTACCACATATACCTTGACCCAGATGGACTTGGACCAGGGAGCTGTTTCGAATCAGGCAACGGTCCGCGGTACCGCGCCGGATGGGACCTTGGTTGAAGATCTCTCCGACGATCCCATGGATGCCACCGATGTTGACTCCGAAGGGGATGGGGAACCTGACGACCCGACAGTGGTGTCATTACAGGCCTCGCCAAGAATCCGTTTGGTAAAGACCGGAACTTTTCAAGATGTCGATGGGGATGGTTGTTCGGACGTGGGGGAATGGATAAAGTATCGTTTTGTTGTGACCAACGGGGGCAATGTTACCCTAGATAATGTCCTCTTGGAGGATGTGATGTTGGGCGGTATAATTTCAGGGCCTATGTCCGGCGATGTTAACGGGAATGAACGTTTGGAGGTGAACGAAACTTGGATATATGGTGTCGATTATCCGATAGGCCAGGCCGATATCGATAGGGCAGGGGTGGACAATCAAGCTACTGTTGAGGCCACGGCACCTGATGGGACGCCGATCAGCGACCGCTCCGGTACAGATGTCGATAACGATGAAGCTACACATGTCGATCTGTGCCAAAGAAACGGAATGACCCTTCAAAAGACAGGTACTTTCGAACATAGAGATGGAAATGGAATTCCCCGGGTAGGGGAGCACATCCGATATGTTTTTGAGGTGATCAACTCGGGCAATACCACCTTGGAAGGCCTAGAATTGATCGATTCATTGCTTGGGGGCACTGTTTGTGCACGTCCTGTACTAGAGGTAGGTGAACGGATGTCCTGTGAGGTCCGTTATCCCATTTCCCAGATGGATATCGAGCACGGTTCGGTCACTAACCAGGCCATTGTCCTTGCCATGGCACCAAATGGAACGGTAATCGATGATTTGAGCGATGACCCTACTGTGCTTGCCGATATTGATAGTGATGGTGATGGGGATCCGGATGATCCTACCGTAACGGACCTATTGGGCGAAATGGATGGGGTACTGGAAATATTTAATGGGATGACCCCTGATGGGGATGGGCTGAACGACCATTTTGAGATTAGGGGCATTGCCGATTTTCCTCAGAACCACGTGTCCATATTCAATCGTTGGGGCGTTTTGGTCTGGGAAATCGATGGGTACGACGAGGGTCAGCAGGTGTTCAGGGGCTACTCCAATGGCAGGGCCACTGTCAACCGTAGCGATAAGTTGCCTTCGGGCACGTATTTTTATACCATCACGATCACCAGCGAGCAACTTGTCCAAAAACAACGTTCCTACTCCGGGTTTTTATATATCGACCCATAGCCAACCAACCATACACCCATGCTATCGTTTATGACGACCACAAAAGACCAAAAACCGTTTTTTTTATTCCTACTGCTGATGCTTGCCCTTTCTTTGGGGAATGCACAGCAAGGTGCGCAGTTTACCCAGTATATGTACAATACGCAGATCATCAATCCGGCGTATATGTCCACCAAGGACGTGCCCCACTTGGCCCTGTTGGGACGCACCCAGTGGACACATTTTGAAGGTGCGCCCAAAACGGGGACCTTTAGTGCGATGGCCCCTTTGGGTAGCGCACAACGCAATGCCGTGGGACTATCCGTTGTACATGAAGAAATTGGTCCAACGGTCACTTCCGGTCTGACCCTGGATTTTGCCCACCGGTTGAAGGTGTCCGACAGGGGCAGTGTGGCTTTCGGTCTTAAAGCGGGCATGCGCTTGTTGAACATTGATTTTTCCAAATTGAACATCGCCGATGGCGGTGATATATTTGACAATACTGTGGACAAAAGGGTTCTGCCGCAAGTGGGGGCAGGTATCTATTATAATGACCAAACATTGTATATGGGACTTTCCGTGCCCACTTTTTTCCAATCGGAGCATTTTGATCTTTCCACATCCGAAGGGGTCAACCTTACCGAAAGGTTACACTATTACCTGTTGATGGGCTATATTCTCGAGCTGTCGGATGTAGTAAAGTTTAAGCCGGCCACCCTGGCTAAAATGGTCTCCGGGGCGCCCGTGCAATGGGACCTTTCCGCCAATTTTATGTTTTATGAACGCTTGGTGCTTGGGGCTTCCTACCGCTGGAGTGCTGCTTATAGCGCCATGGCGGGTTTCCATATATCGGAACAATTGTTCTTGGGATTTGGATATGATTATCAGTCGACCGCTATCGAGAATTTTAGCCAAGGTTCCTATGAGGTCTTCCTCAACTTCAATATCTTCAATACATCCAAGTGTGAGTGTAGTATCAAACCAAAGTTCTATTAAACTAACCAATTCGCTATTTATTTGATATGAATTAGGTAAGTTTTGGATTTGTATAACAAAGAAACTTTAAGGTAAAAGGGGCCATAACGCTGATTTTTGGTAGTTTATTTTTAAAATTCCGCTAAGGTTTTTTTTGGCGGATGCTATGTTTCTGTACAAAACTCTATTGCTTTACCCTTCAACCACTAGGCTATGGTGCACATGACCTTGGATGTTATGGTTAAAAAGGACATGGTACCAATTAGCAGTTTTTCCAAAAAAAATGACGGGACGCATTCTTTCCAAGTGCATTATTTTCTCATTTTTCACGCTGGGCCCTTCTCGAACATTGGCAAGTGCAGCACCAATATGGAACTTTGTCTGAATATATCCCAAAATGAACCCGTCTCCTTGATATAGAGCTCCACCGTATTCGAACCTTTTATGTGTGCTCGATCAACAAAGGTTTCTTATCCTGATGATAAGGGAATCGATAAATGTTCACAAAAACGTTCAAGGATTGGATATAGAAGTGGGGACACTTACAATTTTCTTTTGAACTATACAAAAAAGACCCCTCAATTGAGGGGCCTTTTTTGATGGTATGGGTCCTGACTTATATGGAAATTTTTACATTTTCAACCGCATAAAAAGTTCATGGGTATTGTTTTCCAACCCGTCAATTGGATTTTGGATGGATGTTTCGTAGGCATATCCCAAATTGAATCCATGGCTAATGTTGAACAGGAACAGACCACTGATGCTTTCATCATAGCGGTAGCTGGCACCGAACTCGAATCGTTCACCAAAATCCAAGATTCCCGTTAATTCAACGGATACAGGTGATGCATCCACATAGCGGAGCATGCCCATGGTCTTCAGGTCCAATGTTTTGCCCAAGAGGAAGGTGTATCCCCCGCTCAAATAGGCATGTCTGCGATCGGCCCCTAGGTAGGCATTGCCATCTCGCTCTTTCATGCGATCGGGCGTCAATAATTTTGGGGCGGATAGGGAAACAAAGTACCTATCGTGCTTCAAGTATGCCCCGGCCCCAACGTTGGGGGTGAATCTACTGTTGTAATCCATCAAGGTACCATCTTGTCCCATCCCATAGGTTACAAGGCCCTGGGTATTGGCGTCGTAGGAATTGGCGCTTCCCTTAATACCAAAATAGAGGCTGAGCTCTTCATTTAATTGCACATTATAGGACATATCTATGGCGACCCAGGTCTGCTTCTCGATAAATGTTTTGTCATTTAAAATGGAGACTCCCAGACCGACATTTCGACCGACCGGCATTCCAAAAATGGCACTTTGGCTCTCAGGAGCACCTTCGATACCTGCCCATTGGCTTCGAATCCCCAAAGAGAATTCGGCAGCCTCGGAACTTCCTGCAAACGCAGGATTGTAAATGTTCATGTTGTAACGGTAAAACGTATAATTGGGGTCCTGCTGGGCCTTCACCGAAGCGGAAAGTGCAAGGAAGGTGACCAGTATTTGTATTTTATAAATAAGTTTCATCTGTATGTATTGTGTTTTTGTTGATCGTGGTTAATAGTTGATGAAAATCCATCCTTGCAATGGAGCACTGCCATCTCCTAGGTCTATGACGTACATATAGGAACCTGGAGGCAGTTTTTCACTCCTGTTTTTGTAAAAACCTTCCCAATTGTTCCGGTAGGATTTAGTTCCGAATACTTCGTGCCCCCAGCGGTTATATACATGTACCACATTGTTGGGATAGTTGTCGATCCCGGGTATCACCCATGCATCGTTGTTGCCGTCACCGTTGGGGGTAAAGGCCTGTGCCGGTACCAAAGAAGGTTCTTTATCGGTGGGAAACGCATCATCCACATCCGCAACGCCATCATCATCGGCATCATCATCAGCATTGTCGCCGATTCCATCACCATCGGTGTCTGTATCTTCGTATGGGTCCAACGGGAAATCATCCTCATCGTCGGGAGTTCCATCACCATCGTCGTCTTCATCGACATTGTCACCTATTCCGTCTCCATCGGTATCGGTGTCCTCGGAATTATCCTTGGGGAAGGCGTCCTCGGAGTCCGGTGTACCGTCGTTGTCATCGTCTTGATCTACATTGTCACCTATACCATCACCATCCGTATCGGTATCCTCCGAATCATCTTTTGGGAAGGCATCCTCGGAGTCCGGTGTACCGTCGTTGTCATCGTCTTCGTCGGCATTGTCACCTATTCCGTCTCCATCGGTATCGGTGTTCTCGGAATCATCTTTAGGGAAGGCATCCTCGGAGTCCGGTGTACCGTCGTTGTCATCGTCTTCGTCGGCATTGTCACCTATTCCGTCTCCATCGGTATCGGTGTTCTCGGAATCATCCAACGGGAAGGCATCGTCCACATCGGGGGTGTCATCGTTGTCGTCATCGTTGTCGCAGACATTTCCCTGCCCATCGGAATCGGTGTCCAACTGGTCCGCATTTGCAATTAGAGCACAGTTATCCGTTTCATCGGGAATGCCGTCTAAATCGCTATCCGCCTTAATCGGTCCCTGTAATGTCGATTCAGTTTCTGAACCAGTGGAGGACCCGTCACCGGGAACGACCGAGAAGCTTATATATTTATTTATATCATCAGCAGTAAGGTTATATGTTTGTCCGTTGGCACCAGAGATTGCCATTTTGTTGGTGCCAGTCCCATCATCGGAACGGTACCATTGGTATGTAGTTCCATTTTCCGTGTCACCATCCGCATCATTATAGGTATAACTGCCGCTTAGGGTATTGCCTTCTACCAGTGTTCCACTAAAGGAGACCGGTGAAGCCGTTGGTGCTTCGTTTTGGGCTACGGAGATCAGACCTTCATCACTATAGGCCGTTCCACAACTACCATTGACCAAAATGACCCTGAATTTGGTATCGGTTGTTATATTGGTGTAGTTATATGTATCTGAAATGTTTGTAATATCGGTCCAGATGATTCCGTCATCTGTGGACATTTGCCATTTGCTGATGTTACCTGTGTACCCCGTCAAAGTCAATGTACCACTATTGGTTGTAGATGTATGGCTGGCCGAGCTTACTTCTCCTCCTACGGGAGGTGTTCCCGCAACGACCGTAATTTCCTTTGCGGATGATGTTGCCGAGGACCCACAATCAGAAATCCCTACGACCACCCTATAGTAATAGGTCCCGGTCGATGCTATGGTTTCATCCAGGGTAGTACTTGTATTGGCAATATCCGTCCAATTTACATTATCCGTAGAACGTTGCCACTTTTCCACATCACCGTTTTGTCCTGAAACAATAAGTTCCACATTCGATCCAGCACAGATTGTGGTGTTTTCTGCAAAAACATTACCCGCATTCGCCTGTAATACATAAATAGGTGTACTAGAAGTAACCAAATCGGTACAACTTGTAGGCGAATTGGTGTTTACTACCGCCCTATAATAGGTAGTGGTAGAAATATTGTTGACCGTTAATGTTGTAGAGGCATTACTTATTATCGTAGGTGTATCTATAAAATTGTTATCTGAGCTTTCCCACCTCACGACGGTACCGTCCAGTCCGTTCAATGTCAACGTAGTGGAATTGGAACCCGCACATACTGAAACTTCCCCACCAGTAATAGTGCCTCCAGGAGCACCACTTATGGCGATATCTTTCGTAAAAACAGGGGTAGAGGTGGTTTGGTCATTGGGCATACCACCAAACTCCATGATACCCAAAATACTATGGTTATTATCATAATCATTCCAATCTCCCCGACTGGTATATACATGACCAAAGGACTCTCCAGGGTTTCCATTTTGATAATCATTGGGCTCACCGGAACGCCAATTTTGAAAAACTCCAGGAACAGCATTTCCATTGCCATTATCAGTTGTTATTTGAGTTCCTTTTTCTGGCCCTGTAACCCAATAGAATTTTCCTTCGGACGCATTGGTATCAGCATACAATTCGTAACCCAAAGCCTCATTGATTTGTTCGTGGTCATCAGAAGCTCCCATCCAAGAATCCTGGCCTATTATGCGTGTTACAAAAATATTCTCCGCGTTGCTAGTAAGGGTTACCAAATAACCTTCAAGACCAAAATATGATGTGGATGATGTGGTACTTTTTGCCGATGTCCAATTCGAGGTAGCATTGGTGAGCCTGTAAAAATGTTCATTTAAGGGATTGTAAAAAGTCTCTTCGGCCACAAAACTGACCTGTCTTGTCTCGGGATTACAAATGGGACCTGAGGTAATGGTTACGTTCCTAAGAAAGCTTTGCCATTGCGTTGCTGTAAGCGTTCCTTTAAATACTATGGAGCGTTCTTCGCTATTCCAACCAGAGGTGGTGACCCCGGCAGGCAATGCTCCGTTATAGCCCAACTGGTCGGCTGCGGTAAAAGAGTTGGTGATGGACACGGTAAAGTCCGTTATATTGCCACTCGAGTTAATGGTTAGGTTTGGTGCAACTACCGTGGCAGTTTCAGCCGATATTGAATTTGTGCCCGAATCACCAGAAACGGTTATTTGATTTTGAGCCAGTAAATCCGGTGTCCATGCGACGAGCAAGAAAAAGGCTGCCATTAGAGTTTTGGTCAATTTCGTATTCATTGAGCTAAGAATTTTAATTAAGATTATTTGTTATGGTTGGGATAATGTTTTCTTTTGATTATTCATATTTATGTGCGTTTGGATAATAAAAAGCTGCTTTTTAAGCTTTTATTTTCTGAAGTTCATCCACTCTCAATATTCCATTTGGCACTAAATTCGCCTTGGGTCATGGTGTTCCAATGCATTGGACAACATAAAATCAGGGGCATTAACTTAGAAGGTTGTTTTTCATGAGATTTGATTAAATAATTGATATTTAAGTTGTTATGAAATGGCATAGGAAACCCGGGCCGTCTCTTTACAGCTTTTTTTTTCGACATGGATTTAGCAGGGCTAAATCAAGTCACCGATACATATCTGTGAAATTTTAGTGGTCCTTTGGAAAGGTATTTTTACGTCATATTTATAGAGAATTACTTTTATCTGTTTGAAAGTATTTTTTGGCTTATGTGTCTTACAGGGTATACTTTTATTAAGTAAAATTTTTCTTTCATTTAGTGAACGGGGGGTGTATACTTTTAGTGTTAAAAAAAACTCCGCAAATTGACATATATCAATTTGAAGTTTTATCTTACAAAAAAAAAGTAGGTGAAAAAATATAACTACAACAAGTCCACTCATCATTAGATTGTTTCTTTATTGCTTTTCTTATGTGGATGGGACGGACAATGAGAACCACTCAAAACGGAAAATTTGAACCCCCTTGATTTTAGCTATAATCAAATCTAAATCATTCACTTATTTGTGATTTTATAATACCCATTTCTCTGTTTTGAGTGGTATGCAATACCCGTTTTTTACAGTTTAAACTCACTGCGGGACTCATCTTTTATCAAAGTTTAACCTTAAAAATGGTGGGTTCTGATACAAAGTGCAGCTTTCGTTTCAATATGAATTGAAGGATGTATTATTTGCAGTAAATATGTACTATGGTGGATAGTTCTTTATTTAATATGATTTTTTAGCTCAGTTCTTAGCATTGGTTGATACGATTTTTAAGCTGTTAGCATTAAAAAATCATGGCAAATTTTATGGTAAACATTCGGGTGATACCTAATGACTCCCGTTTATTTCGGGGCGGCAGTACATTGATTTGTTCTTTTTATACCAAGGTTTAAAGTGGATCAATGGACTCGATATGGATACCTATAAAGCAATCGTCAACACAATTCTTCTCTACGTATCCACAAATGGATATGATTCCATTGTCCATCGTTTCAAAATACGACGTTGCACTCGGTCTGTCCAACAACCAATCGGTTTCTGCCCTTTCGTAAATATTGTCCAAGGTCAGTGGCTCTGCACCCCTCGCATGAATTCCGATTTCGTCGTTGGTCTCCGTCCACGCTAGCTCATCTTCTGGAATTTCTGAGGACAGTCCTTCGGTGGAGGTATAAAGAAAGCTACGCTCCGTTATGGTTCCAGCCTCAACTGTGATAGTGGTTTTCGTACTGAAGCCGACCCAAGAGCTTTGTATGACCGTGTAACGGTAGGAATTGTTGTTGGTTTCCTTAAAATTCTCCCATGCCCTGTGGCTTAAGGTAAATTCACTATGATATTCTAAAGTATCTGACTCACAAGAAATTAAGCATTGCGCCAAGATTATGATAGCAATGGAAAGTAGTTTTTTCATTCGGGTCTTTTACCTAAAGGATGCTTTAGATTTGAAATGGTTGTGCAGGAAGCTAAAGAATTTGGCCTTTACCTTGATACTCCATGGATCTAAAGTCAATGTCCCATCTGTTATTCCATTAGAGAAGTGTAGAACTCCTTGATCAGGGAGTTTTCACTTTTTATCTTTTCCTTCAACAGCTCGTTGATATGCTCAAGTTCCTTTTGTGCCAATCGTTTCAGAATAGGGTCGACACCATCGGAACTTGCCAATTCCTTTATACGCTTCACATAGGTATCCCTAACCTCTAAAGGAATCTCTTGGATTGTACTGTTTTTGAGAATGATATCCGTCAATTCCCTTAGGAGAAGTGAACATTCTGAAGTACCGTGCTTAACATCCCTTTTTATTAATCTCTCCAACTTATTACCGTTAAGAAGCCTTTTCAAGGTATTGGACTTAAGTTTTTCTACGGCATTGGCGTAGAGGTCCTCGGTACTGAATTTTTCCAATTCCTCATTTTGGAGCCATTGCATTTCGGTGAACAAATGATGGGATAGGAATTCCATAACTTCAGCTTCACGTTTTATTTCCTCGGTTTCCAATAGATATGGGGAATCGCCGAACCGGCTTTTTCTGCCACCGACCAGGACGACCACATTTTTGAACAGTCCGTCCAATTGTTTGATCAATAGGTCGTAGCGGCTAAGGGCAATCGATGGGTCACCACTCTTTGTCAGTGACCATTCCACGATATGTGGTACGATTCTTTTGAGGTTCTCTATTCCGTAGGCGCCGGAGCGAATCGGGTCGTCTCCAAGGTCTCCTGTACTGTTCGTGGGATCTATGGTTTCTGGATATTCCTGTTCCATAAAGTGGAGGTTTCGGTCTTTTAACCGTTCACCGATCTCTTCTTTTGAAAATGCAGTTTCAAGGGTGCCGTCCTTCGGTGGAGTTACATACTTATAGGCGTGTTCAATGGCCCATTGATCGTAAGGTCCTATGGTTCTTGACAGCGGCAATGGCATATCCGCTGGTTGGGCAATGTAATTGTAGGAGGCATAATCCATGATCGATGGTGTCAGGGAGTGTGCCTCAACAAATTTTTTGGAACGAAGGGAATCCGTAGGATAGGAGGAGCTGGCGATCATGTTGTGGGCCAGTCCAAGGGCATGCCCCATTTCGTGAGCCATGGTTTCCCTGATGTTCTCACCAAATATATAATCTGGCAGAATGGGGACCCTTGCCGACTTGTCAACTGCCGCGAGTTTTACAAAATATCGTTCATTGATGGTGGAAAAATAGTTCTGGTACCAAGTGAGGGTAGCGCTCAGAATTTCGCCCGTCCTTGGGTCGGATACATAGTTTCCCTGTGCATCGGCAATCTCGGAGGACACCCATCGGATCATATTGTAATTTGGGTTGCTGTCGTCCCAGCTTGCGGTATCCGGTTTGTCGCGTACCTCAATGGCATTTTTGAATCCAATGTTCTCAAAAACGGGCAACCAGTCCAATATGCCCTGTTTAAAGTATTTTTTCCATTTCTCCGGAACATTGTCGTCGAAATAAAATACGATGGGCTTTTTGGGAGGAACTATGCTACCGTTGAAATAGGCCGCTGTGTCCACCGGTTCCAACCTCCATTTTTCAAGGAATTTCTCCTCTTCAATATAGTAATCCTCACTGCTATATTTGGTGTTGGACAAATAAAAATTCCCCACACGCGGATCCCATCTTCTTTTGGGCATGGGGTCCTTTGGAAGTATTCTGAAGGTCAACAGCTGTTCCACAGAGACATTGTCCGAGTAATGTTTCTCCGGTTTTTTTTCACCCACATAGTTCAAGGTTCTGGACACTTGGATGTTGTTCCCGTCCAATAGCAGTTTGTTGATATGTATGGGTTTTGATGGAAGGAGTTGCAATCCATATTTCTCAATGGCATGCTTGTCCACTGGGGAGAACAATGGAATGTTCTTTTCAAGGATATCCAAGTCAATAACTACCCCGTTCTTGTTCTTTTCCCTGATTGGTACATAGGCCACGATAGGGTCAAAGTGATTGTTCTCGACAGATGTCTTTATGATATCCCCATCGGATACCTCGTTTTGATATTGGTGCTGTACTATTTTTAAAAGTTCGTTGTTTTCCAACTCGAAGCGTAGCATGACAGAATAATCGACATCCATTCCAGAGCTTCCATAATAATAAAGTTTGTTCGGGTACCCCGTGATCTTATTGATCAATAATAGTGGGGTTTCAATGAATTTGGTCGGGATTTCGAAAGTTTCGGGAAGGTTCCTTGGCGAATCGACCCGTGATGATTTTTGAGCACTGCAACTGGACACTATAAACAAAAGGAGAAAAAGTTTTATAAAAAACTCTGGTTTGATGGCAATTTTCATTTTAAAAAGATTGAGCAAATACTTCAAAGTACAATTAATTAATAGTTTCTACAAAGATGATCTGAAATCAATTATGTTACAGTTGGAATCACCGGATCTAGTATACCGGATGAGCCGAATGGTTTAGACCTCCAAAAAAGGAAAATGTGAGTCACCTAATTTTTGGATATAGGGGTTTTATGATCAGGATTTTGTGTTAGTCTTGAGGGTGCTAAATTTTATCCGGAGAAGGTGGTACACTATGTGCGTTTTTTGTACTGTAGTACAGTTTTTTCATTGCGCTGGTTTTGTGTTCATTCCCAGAATAGGTCGCTGGTATTGTCATGGAATTTTTCATGGTCGCTCTGTTTTGCTATGATGTTCATTTGGGTGTCGGTGGCGACTTGTTGTATTTGGTTGAAAAGCTTTCTTTCCTCGAACCGTATATGCTCCTCGAGTGTTTCCTCGATTTGGCCCAAGGTCTTTAGGTCCGCTTTGGTCGCAGTGAACAAACGGGTCAGCCTTCTGTGGTCCGAAAGTACCTTTTTACCCATGGATGATCGTTTGCCACTATGCGGAAGATGTGGGTTTCCTCAAGTTCGAAATGCGGGACCAGATAGGTTGCATAAAACCAATCCACATACCCCTTGATACGTTCCAAAGGGATGTTTTTGACAATCCCGTTCTGATCTTCCAACAGAGGAGTAAACCGTGATGGTGCTCACGGCTCACTCCCTGATGGTCACTGTGACGTTTGATAGGGAGCCATGGTAAGATTAGGTGTTCAATACACTTTTCTCAAGCTGTTCGGACTTTGGAAACAGAATGTTGTTCTCCAGATGGATGTGTCGATGGAGGTCCTCTTCAAATTCCTGTAGTAGGGAGAATGCGACCCGATAGGTATTACAGGCATCTGCGGGAGGTGTGTAAGCATTGCTCAAATCCGATATTTTACGGAAACGTTCCCCCTCATTGTCATGTTCCTGCATCATCATTTGAATGGGATTCCCGACTGTCCCAAAATGGGGTGCCTCCATGGTGTCTGTCCCTGTTGGTCCCGCCACCATTTTACGGATCCAAGGAAACAGGACCAGTTCTTCTTTCTTCATGTGCATGGCCAATTCCCTGGCAGATGTATTGAACTCTTCCAGGATATTGAACAGTTCCGGGTGACGTGATCCGTGTACCTTGCAAAGTTTGTTCAGGTATTGTTGCAGCACCGGGATTTGCTTTTCGACATAACGGTGGTGCTTTTTTTCAATATAGTCGGCCAAAAGGTCCAATGGCCATGTCTTGAAATCAGGTAGGTCCTCCCGAACTTTCGATTGGACCGAAGCTAGTTCTTCCAATAATGCCTCCAAGTCCAGTCCCTTCTTGGTGCTTACTTCGGACAGGGTCCGGTTCCCTTTGCAACAAAAGTCGATTTTGTGCCCCTTGAATACTTGTGCTGTTCGGTAGTCCTCGGCTACCAGTTGTCCAATTGTTTTTTCGATGGTCTTGTTCATCACACGTGATTTTATAAACAGGACAAAATTGTCCTTTATTAGGGTAATTTTTTTATCTTTTCAAATAGGTCAATCCCACTTCCAATCCAGTGGCCAGTTCATACAGACTTGTGCTTTTCAACATGGTCCTCAGGTTACTTCGGATATCCACGAACTTATCGTGGAGGGGACAAGGTTTGTCGGCATTACATTCCTTGAGGCCCAGACCGCAGCCAACGTAGATTTTATCCCCATCAATGGCCTTGACGATCATGCTTAGGTTTACCTTGTCCATATCTTCCCGCTCTATCTCAAATCCGCCCGTGGGCCCTTTGACGGAATGAACGATGTTGTTTCGGGTAAGCTGTTGCAGTATCTTGGCGGTAAAGGCGATGGGCGAATCTATTTCCTCTGCTATTTCGGTAACGCTCACACGCCTGCCATCCAAGGATTGCAGTGCAATATAAACTGCTGCACGTATGCCATATTCACAGGCTTTGGAAAACATTATAAGGTTTTAATATCGGCACAAAGATAAGATAAAAATAAATAAGATAAAAAAGTCCTTTATTATTTTTGAAACCAATCCTCATTTTTACGAGCTTAAAAATAAACCAAATAGTTGTCCTGTTCGGTTCATTTGCGTTAAAATGATTCAAATCCTTGATTGGCGCTTTATCCATATGATGAACAGACCTATAGGGATAAATAGGGTGCTTATGGCCAATATTTTGGGATACTCCGGTAATGGATTCCATTGTTGCCAGGCAGAAAAACCTTTATAGAATATCAATAGTTCCGAAAGGACGAAGCCCAAGAGGTACAACAAAAAGCCCTTTTTGGATATGCGGTGCAACTCCAATCCATCCATGAAGAAAAACAGGCCAATGCTGACTATTCCCAGAAAGGTCAAATGTAGGTAACCAATGGTAAAATCCAGATAGGTGGTTGCCAGTGCGGCAAAATAGGGGAATGCAGTAAGTAATTGTAAAACTATTTTAATCACCAGCAAACCGATGACCAGTTTTAAGAAATCGAACTGCAGGTTGGAAAATTTCAATGCGGGCAACCGGGACTTGACCGTTCCCCACAAGTAAGCAAAAGCATAGAGTTGTACCAAGGCTCCGAAGCCGGCCACTATATAAAGCGCCAGTGGCGGCTCCGTCCATAGGGCGGATAGGAAAAAAGTAAGTACGATTCCAGTGTTTAAGCATAGGAAAAAGCGATTGAACGCTTTTTGGGGAAATTCCTGGCCGCGCCGTTCCAAGACATATATGAACAAACCGACCAATGCCAAGATCATCCATCCGTTGTACTGAAAGTGCAGATAAAAATAAATGGAGAGCCGATACCATATGGATTGCGCTCCCAAGGTGCTCATGACAGCGCCCAAGGCCCATGGCCCCAAACTGGAGATTACCATATAGACCAAGGCTGCCTTTATGCACTTAACACCCTTACTGTTCTGGAACTTTACATCAATGTTGCTCCAAAAATGATGGGTATAAGCATAGGATACCAAAAGGAAAAGGGTGGAAAAAATAATGGAATACAGGCCATACCCTTGAAAGGGAAAGGTCAACAGCATACCGATCAAGGTAATTTGCGTGGCCCCAAAGATCCATTGGTACCGCTTATTGGAGGCCTCTTTGTTGACAAAACAATAGTGCAGCAAGGTGGTAAAGGCCACATACACCCAGCCCAATAGGGCAATGTGCGAATGGGCGTGGACCATATACCTATAATTGAAACCAAGAGAGAAAATGGGGTAGGAGCGTAGTAGCACACCCAATAGGGCGGCTATGACAAAATAGCCCACGGCAATTCGAAAATGCTGGCGATATATGGTGTTCCCCATATGGTGTTTCATTCCCTGCTTAAAAATCCTTCCTGTTCGCTTTGTACCGCAATCCCAAAACGGGCCATAGGGTCCAAAATAATAATATGGCCATGGAAACGGCAAATCCCAACTGTGTACCAAAAAACTTTTTGAAAATGGCACCGGTATACCCCAGGAGTGCGGAGATATCCAACTTGAGCAAAATCAATATCCTGGATAGATCGATCGGGTTGAGCGCAGTGGCGACCAAGGAAAAAGTGTCCAATGGATATTCCTCGAACACAATAAGGGACATCAGGAAAAGACCATCATAGACCACGGCCAAGAGGAGCCATAACAATACAGCATATCCAAAACCCTTGATCTTGTTCTCATTGGAAATGGCAATCAAAAAAGCAAGTCCCACAAAGATGAATGTCAAAAAGGCTCCGGTGACCAGTAGTAGGGAGAAATCAAAAATGGCATTGCTCCTCAGCAGACCGTACAATAGAAAAGGAATGCCCAGGCCTAATATCAAACTCAGGGTCAACGAGCCGGCGACCCCAAAAAACTGTCCTAGGAAGATGGCGCTGCGTTTGATGGGCTGTGCCAACAAAAGCTCGGTAAATTCACGGGAGTTATAATAATACATGACCCCGAAAATGGTCCCTATCAAGGGGATCAAGACAATGATGACGTTCATCAGGGTGATCACAGCCTTGGACACATCATTGTTTAGGAACAAGAGGACAAACCCCAAAGTGAGGTAAAACAAAAAATAAACGTAGCTCCAACGGCTGCGTATCAAATCGTAAAAACTGTATTTAAGAATCTTTAGCATGGCTTTCAGTGTTGGTTAAGGCTGCAATGGCATGTTCAAAATCATGTTGGCCGGTTTGTTCCATCAAGGTGCGGGCGGTCCCTTTGAAATAGATCTCGCCCTCCAGTAGATAAAGGATTTCATCGGCCATTTCCTCTACAAATTGCATGATATGGGAGGTGATCAGAATGGTCTTGCCCTTGGCCTTTTCATATAGGATCAACTCTTTTAAATGAATCAAAGCTTTGGGATCTAGGCCCGTTGTTGGTTCATCGAGTATGATCAAGGGACTGTCGAACATAAAGGTCAGCACGATGTTTACCTTTTGTTTGGTACCACCCGATAAGGTCGATAATTTTTTGTCCAGAAAAGGTTTTAGGCCAAATAGGGAAACCAGTGATCCTTCCTCACTGGGAGTGTTCCGAAGGTCTTTGATCATACGGATCAGTTCCTTGACCTTGATGTTGGGCGGGAAATTTGCGATTTGGGGCAGGTAATCTATTTTTTTGCGGTACTTCCAATCCTTTTTGATGGCGCTATCTAGTACGGAGATTTTACCTTTGTCCGGAATAACCATGCCTAAAATACTTTTGATCAAAGTCGTCTTGCCCGAACCGTTTGGACCGAGTATCGCATAGATATGGCCCTCGTCGATGGATAGGTCGACCCCTTTCAATACCTTGTTTTTTCCAAATTTTTTATGAAGGTTTTCAATTGAAATGATCATGGTCGAATGTGCATTAAAGGTTGATCGTCTTTTAAATTGTCAGGGGTGAACACCGGTGAGACCCGCTCGGAGAAATCGATGATGTCCATGAACAGGCTCCGCAATAGCACAATGGTCTCGGGTGTACGGTTGACCACATAGGAGAACAGTTTTACCGGCCGATAGGGAACGTCCCCAATACCGTCTTTGTCCAGATCGTAGCCGGTATAACTGCTCCAAAAATTGCCTTCAAAGACATTGTCGTTCAGTTTGCTGTTATAGGAGATATCAAAGGAATTGTAAAGGAAATTATTGCCCTTGAAACTATTGGTGTAACAGGCACCGATGACACGAATGGCCCAACCGTTACCTATGAAGTCGTTATCGATGTACTTTATGCGGTTGGATCCCTCGATATTGATGCCAATGGTGTTTTCCTCAAAAGTGTTGCCACTGATCTCGGCATCATTGATTTCCTTGAGTAACATGCCGTAGGCCGCGGTACCCCAATTTTTTTTGAAGGTGTTGTTCTTCATGGTGATGAACTTGGAGAACATGACCGCTACTCCGGCCCCATTGTTTTCAAAGGTATTGTTGGTATAGGTATCATTGTTGGAGAACATAAAATGGAGGCCATATCGAAGATTGTCCATACTGACATTGTCGGTGATGGTAATTTGGTCCGAAAACTCCAGATAAATACCGTCCCTAGTACCCTGTACGTGGTTTTTTGATACTTCCACATCAGAGGAGTACCACAGTTGTATGCCATTGCCGGAGTTGTATTCATCCACGGCATCACCTATGATCCTGTTGTGATACACCTTACCATGTGAGGATTTTTCCAAATAGATGCCAAAGAACAACTGTTCCAATACCATATGTTGGATAAGAAAGTCCTTGCTCTGTACCACCCGTATGGCCGCATTGTCCTTTGTGTAGCTTACCCCAACATTGATGACGAACAGACCGTCCAGGGTCACATCGTCCGATGTAATCCTGAAGATCTCCCCTTTTTTTTCGCCATCGATAACGGGATAATCGATTCCTTTGATATGCAAGGGTTTGTCCACTAGGATCTCAAATTCCCTATAAGTGCCTTTTTGTATCCATATAGTGTCAAAGGGCTGGGCAAGAGCAATGGTTTCCTTGATGGAGTTGTGGTCACATGTATGGCATACGTTCCAAGTATTGCCCCAAATCATCGGTGCCCATAGGAGTAACAGGACCCATAAGGAAATTTTGTGATGTGGATGGAATAAAAACATGATGTGATTGCAATTCATAAAGGTCTATATCTCTTTCAATTTGGGTCTTTTCTTTCGAAATCTCTGGTGGCTCAACGCTTAGGAAGGTCCTCGACGGCCTTTCCTATGATCCGGGTCACTGCGATACGATAGACCACGGGCATTTCCGATGCTTGTAACCTTCCGGAAAAATGACTTAAAAAATGGGGACGCTCCGCTTTTTTTTGGTCTATGGTCCGCTCCACACCTTCCGCAAATTGTTTTAAACAGTACTTGGCATGATCTCCCGTAAGTTCTTGAAAAATGCCATATGCTTGTACCGATTCCCAATGACGGAACGAAAGGATACGATCGACTTGAAAGGAAACCTTATTGTATTCCCTTAGCGCATTGACCCTGTGTCCGTTGGAGGCGAAGCATATAATGAACTTTTCATCCTTGTCAAAAAAATATGTGGAAGGCACTACATGGGGCTCATTCTCCGAGATGTAGGCCAAACGTCCCACGTAATTGTCCTCCAAAAGTTGTTCGCATTGAACGGGGTCCATATCTTTCATCGCTCTTCTGTTTTAAGTTGAAATCGTTTTTTAATTTCCTCCCAAGTAAACAGGTTGCCACCTTGCACGTTCTTTGTGTGTGTAGCGGCCTCTTTGTTCGCAAAGGCGCTTAGGTATTCCCCCATTGGACTTGGGATGTTCTCACTGATCAAATAGCTTGCCTTTTGGGCATCCACGAGTTCCCCGGGCCGATCAAAGTCATTGACCAGGAAAAGGGCCATGGTCGATTGGTCCACACCTTTTAAATGGTTCATCATACATTCGATCGCATCAAAATTGAAGACCTTTCCCTTTTGGGTCACCAATTGTGCTGCATGTTGTTTATCCACAATGGTCATGCTGCAATAATAGCAACCTACGTGCCCGTAGTCGATGGGTTTTGGACCTACGGTGCAGCTGATGCAAGTGAATAATGTCATCAGGTTTACTGTTAGGTATTTTTTCATGGTTTATATTGATTTTTTTTGTTCTTCCATCCAAGGTAGGATGCGACAAGGGTAAGCATCATTCCGGCAAACATGAACCATGCACCTGTGGAGGGCAAAGAGGTCACATCAAAATTGAGCATCTTTACATGTCCGAACAATGGGGGTTTATAGGTCATAGGAGAACCATCGGGATTGGTCAGTTTTATAATGGCGTTGGGATCTAGGTTTGTCCCATAATCGATCAACCATCGATTGAAATCGTACATGCCCAATATGCCGAGCACCGACATGAGCAGGAACCATCCCAAGAACCATTGATAGTCGACTTTTTTCAAATACCCCAGAATTCCGATGAGTGCCCCAAGTGTTGCCATGATCCCAATAACAATTGGAAAGGTGCTGAACTCCCACATATCCTCCACTTTGGGAAGCGTATGCATGCCTATATAGTGGTTCAGGCCATCAATGTTCTGGATATCAAACTCGCTCACCCCCTCAAGACCATTGATATGGATGTTCATGCCCAAGGGATCGGGATACTGTGGTGCCCCCAACACGATGTTCCAGAGCGGGAAAACATAGAGCCCCAACAATAACAGCGGGCCGATGATCATAAGTATACTAGCCTTTTTCATTTTTCTAGATTTAAAAATTACAAATTGAGTTCGGTTTTTTGGTTGAAGGTTGATGTTCAATTTGTAAAAAAAGCGGGCAGGTCATGGACACAGCCCGCTTTGTTCCGTGATGAATCAATCCGAACTATTCACCAAGGGACCATTTGAGTTCTACATCCGAATTGGCAGGGGAAACCCTAACATACCCCTGCATTTCTTGGTGCAGTGCCGAACAGAAATCGGTGCAGTAAAATGGCCATACCCCGACCTGTTTGGGTTCCCAGACAGAAGATTTCGTCTGACCTGGCATAACCAGAAGTTCCGAGGAATTTTGGCCCAAAATGGCAAAACCGTGCGGTACATCGAAGTCCTGTTCGTGGTTGGTAATATGAAAGTATACCTTGTCACCGACTTTGATTCCCTCTATATTGTCAGGGGTAAAGTGACTACGGATAGTGGACATGTATATGTGTACTTCGTTTCCGTCCCTTACCACTTTGGTGTCGGCAGGCGTTTTTACGGCATACGGGTGCTCGTTTTCGTCCAATCGATAGATTTTCTGAGATTTTGGAGCCAACAATTCGGCAGGTATCCCTGCGGCATAGTGGGGCTCCCCGTGGGTGGGAAAGTCATAGATCAATTCCATTTTATCCCCTGAGATGTCATAGATCTGTGCGGAGTGTTCCATTTCAGGGCCAGTGGGCAGATACCTGTCCTTGGTAATTTTGTTCATGGCCACCACGTACTTCCCAAAAGGCTTTCTGGAATTCCCTCCTGGAATCATCAAGTGACCCACGGAGTAATATGTCGGTTTTCTGTCGATGACCTCCCAGGTGCCCAATTTCCACTTGACCACTTCTGAAGAGATGAAGAAGGTGGTGTAGGCATTGCCTTTTCCGTCAAACTCAGTGTGAAGCGGGCCCAAGCCACCACTTTTTACCTGTCCCGCCAATACATCCTCAAAGTTGAGGATGGGGATGCCGTAAGCTTCACCATCAAATTTCTCGCCCTCAATGGCTGCGATCATCTTGTCAAAGGAATGCACTGTCAAATCCGCGGACAATTTTCCGTTCCCGATGATGTATTGACCGGAGGGGTCCACATCACAGCCATGGGGTGATTTAGGTGTTGGTAAAAAGTACACCGCTCCGGGAACTTTCAGGGGATCTACGGTCAAGACTTCTTTTTTCATCGTGGTCGTAGCGGTATGGGAGCTTTCATCATAGAGATTATGGGCGTAATTGGCCGGCATTTTGGTACCGCCCCCGTTGTTTACGTACTCCTCGATTTTTTTCCAGTTGACCGCGGCAATGAAGTCCTTGTCGTTTTGGGACGCATTGACCTCTTGCAAGGTGTGTGCTTCCTCGGTGTTGTAGGTGGTGAAAAAGAACCAACCATGCGATTTTCCACGGCCAGGGTGGGAGAGGTCATAGTTGAAACCGGGCATCAACAATTGGAATTTAAGGTCCATGTGTCCGTGTTCCGGGTCCACGCTGATAAAGGACAATGATCCCTTGAAATTACTTTTGTATTCGTTGATGGGCATGTCCCTTTGGGGGATGGGAACGGAAAAACGGGTTCCTGCTACAACATACTCCGTATTTTCAGTGATAAAGGAGGAACTGTGGTTACCTGCACTGTTGGGCACTTCGATGATTTCCTCGGTTTCAAAAGTGCTCAGATCGATCCGTGCGATCCTTGGCGTGTTGTTCCCGTTGATAAAGATCCAACGACCGTCCAATTCCCCATTGGTCTGGGATATATCGGGATGGTGGGCATCGTCCCACGGAACAAAACCATGGGAAGTATTGAGCATGGGCTTGGTTTCCTCCGAGTAGCCATAGCCCGATGTAGGGAACTGGGAAAAGACCGGGATTTCCTTGAACATCCGTCCGGATGGCAATCCGTAAACGGTAAGGTTTCCACTGTATCCTCCAGATAGAAAAGCGTAGTATTCATCCTGCTCCCCTGGAGCTACGTATACTTTTTCGGCGGCACTCGATGAGAGTGCCCCATTCGAACTTTGGTTTTGTTGGCCGCAGGAAACCAGCATCAGTGCTGTCCCTAACGACATTATTAATTGTTTATGGATCTTCATTGTGTTGTATTTTTTGTTTTTACAGGTATTTGTTATGGAGTAGGGGGCAACACGACCTTGTCGATGACGTGTACGATCCCATTTCCCGCCGGTACGCTGGCGATGATCTTGGCACCACCGACAAAGACGTCATCCCCTTTGGTTTCCACGGGAACATTTTGATTGTTGGCTTGCCCTAGTTTTTTAAAATTCTTCAAAAACTCCTTGGAGTAGTTGCCCGGGGTCACATGATATTTAAGAATATCAGCCAGTTTCTCTTTATTCTCAGGTTTTAGTAGATTTTCCACGGTACCCTCTGGCAGCGCATCAAAAGCTGCATTGGTCGGTGCGAACACCATTAAGGGCCCTGCATTGACCAAGGCATTCTCCAGTTGGGCCGCCTTAACGGCAGCGACCAAGGTGCTATGGTCCGGTGAGTTGATGGCAATACTCAAAACTGTAGGCGTGGATTCATCATCTTCGATAAAGGCCTGTCCCTTATTGCTTTCCAAGATGGCCTCCGATTGGTTTTGGCCCGAATCCGTGGTTTCGTTTTGGGCCTTGTTCTTGCAGCTGCTCAGTACGGACATTAGAAACAGTCCCGTTATAAAAGGCTTTATGACTGATTTCATAGGATTTAATTTAAGGTTCTAAAGTATTCGAGTACGGCCCTGGCCTGTTCTTCGGTTAATCCTTGGTTGGACATGGGCGATCCGTTGAATTCTTGTAGCAGGTCTTTGGCCAAGGGGTCTTGTTGGACCATTTCCTGCGGGTTCAATATCATGTTCATGACCCATTCCGGGGTCCTTCTTTCCAAAATGCCGTTGGGAGGTGGGCCGATGAACTTTTTACCTATTCTATGACAGGCCAGGCACATTTGTTCATAGACCTCTTTTCCGTTAGCGGCCATGGTCTGATCGATTTCCGACCCCAGTTCCACCGATGTTATGGGACCGACCCCTTTTGTGGTCATATCCACACGTTCGGAAGCTTTTGACTCCGTTGAGGTGTTTGTTTGGGTAACCTGTTCGGTAGTGGCTTTTTTACGTTGTACGCTAAATCCCTCTTCTCTTTTTTCTTTGTCTTTCCCTCCACAACTAATTAAGGCAAGGGTAAAGAGGATTGATGTTACTTTGAATATTGCCTTCATGTGATAAATGGTTTTAAAATTTGTGTCAAATGTATAGAGGGTTGTAGGGCCAAAATATGATTTAAGTCATAAAAAGGACAAAAATGTCCTTTAATGTTTTTTGAAACAATTACATGATGCTCCCCAATTCATTCAAATATGTCATAAAGTGGATGAGCCGGATGGTTTAGCCCATCAAAAACGGAAAATTTAAGCCATCCAATATTGGATGGTAGTGACTTGAAATTCGGATTTTTGTGTCGTGTTGGAAGCACATGAAGATTATGCTCGAAAGTTGTTTTTTGCTTTCCGTGTTCTTAACGGGAATGTCCTTAATATTAAGGTGTTAAAAAAAATGATTTTTAAATACTTAAATAGGATGTGGTTTATGCCTCGATTCCCGAAACCTGCTCCACTTCTACCGAAGAGGAGTTGGGGTTTCCGTTATGTTCCACTTCATCTGGATACAATCCAGCTCCTGAATATTTGGAACCTACTATCTGTTGTTGGTCGTCTCCCAGGAGTACCAAGTTGGAGCAACCGTGTGAAACGCAAATTATATCGATCAAGGATACACGAAGTATCTCTGCCTGATTTAAAAAATGCAGGTTCCTACGGGAAAATCTAAATTGAGAGAGCTCTGATTACCCCACAGTTACGATGCGGCATGTTCGGAATTACTTTTTTCTCGTTTGTGGATTCTTATATCAATCTTAAAAATATAAATAATTTAGTAAAATATCATTTTTGCAAATAATATGATAAAAAAATAGTGTTTATTCTAGTATTTATTATTGATTTGATATTAGGGGTGGATCCTCTTTTTTGCGCTATAATAACGGACCAATAATCCGGAGCATGAGAAAAGAAGAATTGACGCTTCTGAGCCGCAAATTAATGCGAGGTACTATTACCGAGGAAGAACTTGAACGATTGGATCAATGGTATGGAACCAATGGATTTGAGAATGTTCCATGGCATAAGGACACAGACCGCAATTTGGTAAAGGAGCGTTTGTACAAAGCGATCGGCGACCAAATTCAAGATGAGCCGAAAAAAGGAGGATTCAAGACTTGGTACAGATATGCGGCCGTAGCTGTTTTGGCATTAAGTATTGGTTCCATAGGGTATTGGTATACCGAAGTTACGGAGGCGCAATCCATAAGTAGCAGTCCATTGCATTCCTTTGATGTTCCTCCTGGTGGTCATGGGGCCATATTGGTCTTGGAGAACGGCGAGGAAGTAGAGTTGCGCAAAGAGGACAACAAGGTGCTGCTAGAACAAAATGGTAGGCAGGTGACCAATCAATCAGGTACCGTTTCTTATGTGGTTGTGGAAAATGGCGCGCCAAAAATGGATAACCAATGGAACACGATTGTTACCCCACGGGGAAAGGAGTATCGTTTGGAATTAGCGGACGGAAGTCTAGTCTGGTTGAATTCCGCATCAAAAATTCATTTTCCGGTTGTGTTTGAGAAAGGAAAAAGGGAAGTCGTATTGGAAGGGGAGGCCTATTTTGAAGTAGCCAAGAATGAAGAGGCTCCTTTTACAGTAAGAAGCGGAAATACCTCAGTAGAGGTATTGGGAACGCATTTCAACGTTAAGGCTTATCCTGATGAGAACGAGGTGAGGACAACCTTGCTGGAAGGTTCTGTGCGGGTTGACAATGATGGCCTCTCAAGGTTGATAGTCCCAGGAGAACAGGCCATTACCGATACCAATGGCAATTTACAGGTAAAGATGGTGGATTTGGAAGGTGTAATGGCATGGCAACGAGGCTTTTTTGAATTTGAGAATACCCCACTGAGCGAGCTTGTGAAACAATTTTCACGCTGGTATGATGTGGAGGTCGTATATAAGGACAAGGGTAAAGAGACCTATTACGGAGGTCGCATCAGTAAAGATCTCAATTTGGGGGAAATTGTTAAACTGTTGCGAATCAACGGGGCACAGGTTGAAATTAACAACGGGACCCTAACCATTGAACCATAAAAAACTAAACCAATTTGACCAAATTAATAATATGAAATCACGTAGTATCTTCATTTTTAGCGGAATACCATAAGCTTCAGATCATTTTCAGGTTGATTCAGCCAAACTTTATTACCAAACTATACTAAACGCTTTAATATGTGTAAAAATGAAAGGCAAGGGGATGCCTATGCCTTAAATCAGATAACCAAAAAATTATGTTCATTGCTTGTGCTGGTAGTGTTTCCCTTTTGTGTCACGGCAATGCCACAAAATGCAATCAGTCTTACTGTAAACAATGAGCCGGTTGCCAAAGTATTGAAAAAAATATCCCGAAAAGCCGACGTTTCCATTGTTTTCAAGGAAACTTTTTTTGAAGACGAGGAACGAGTGTCCTTTTCGGTTGAAAATGTTCCGTATGTGGAGGTCTTGAAACTTTGTATGCAAAATACTGGATATACATACAGAATTGAAGATAAATTGGTCTTAATAGTAAAGGATGACAAGAAGCCATCGGTTCCCCAGCAAAACATTATCGTTCAAGGGATGGTGGTCGATGTGGCCGGTGTTCCTTTGCCCTTTGTGACCGTTTATGATTCGGAATCCAAAGTAGGTACTGAAACAGATGAAAATGGTGCCTATGAGCTTTTTACGGTGGTTGGCCATACAATCAGCTTCACTACCTTGGGTTTTGTTGACCGTGAGGTACGGGTTACCGGAGAGAACAACAAGATAGATGTTGTTTTGGAAGAAGAAGTCGAAGATCTCGATGAGGTGGTGGTAACTGGTATTGTAAAACGCAAGAGGGAAACCTTTACCGGATCTACAATCAGCATTAGTGGTGAGAAACTGCAAGAAGTGGGCACCCGAAATGTATTGGCAAGTATAAAGAACATTGATCCGTCTTTTAGGATAGAGGAGAACCTCGAAATAGGTTCTGATCCCAATCGTTTTCCGGATATCAACATTCGTGGCAAGTCCGCACTTCCAGATTTAACAGGTAGCTTTAGTGGTAACCCAAACCAGCCGTTGTTCATATTGGATGGGTTTGAGACCACTGTAGATAGGATCTATGATTTGGATATGACACGGGTAAAAAGCATTACCCTGTTAAAGGATGCTTCCGCAAAGGCGATTTACGGGTCAAAGGCCGGTAACGGTGTGGTGGTTGTTGAAACAGTGGAACCTGAATTGGGCAAATTGCGCATAAATTATTCCTCTACCCTTACCATTGAAGCTCCGGACCTAACGGGCTACAATTTGATGGACGCCAAGGAGAAACTTGCATGGGAGAATGAACAAGGTATGTATGTGGGAGGTAATCCCTATGAGCAGAACTATAAACAACAAGTTTACAACAATTACTATCAAGATGTGTATTTAAAAGGGGTGGACACGTATTGGTTGTCCAAACCCTTGGAAACCGGAATTGGTCAAAGACATTCCATTAGTTTGGATGGTGGTGATGAGGCCGTTCGTTATGGGGCCAGTTTTTTCTATAACGATATATCAGGGGCCATGAAGGAATCCGGAAGAAAAACCTTTACCGGTAATGCCAACCTATCCTATCGGATCAAGAATATGATGTTCAGGAATATTTTGGAGTTCAGTCAGAACAAGGCCAGCAATTCACCGTATGGTTCCTTTGGTAAATATGTGTCGCTCAACCCTTATTTTCAGCCTTATATGGACAATGGGCTGCCAAATACCGTTGCAGGGTTCTTCCCTTACGGTACCAATGGACAAGATGTTTCCTATAATCCATTATATAACGCGAGTTTAGGTATTATTGATGAAGATAAATATTTGCGTGTCAATGACAATTTTTATGCTGAATGGACGCCGTTAAGGGGATTTAGGCTTACAGGTACATTTGGGTATACCTATCAAAAAAATGATGGTGACCGATTTTTACCGCCAAACCATACGGACTTCATCGACTATACAGAACAAAATAGTTTAATAGAATATAAGGGGAAGTGGACCCGTTCAGAAGGATTTTATAAGTCTTTGCAGAGCAATATCGGCGCCAATTATAATTTTGGTACGGAAAAGCATCGGTTCTTTGCCAATGCCACTTTGAATCTGAGCGATATTCAATCCCAAACAAATACTTATGTGGGCGAGGGATTTGGAACCAACAGGGCAAACGACATTTCATTGGCGAACTATTATCAGCGGAGCAGTTCTCCACAAGGATCTGATCGGCATGACCGTTCCATTGGGATCATAGGTATATTGAACTATAGTTTAAACGAACAATTCTTGTTGGATGTGTCCTACCGAACCAGTGCGTCCTCCATTTACGGGGAAGACAACAGATGGGGACAATTTTGGTCTTTCGGTTTTGGATATAACCTGCACAATGAGAAGAGCATCAAGGATTTGAATATTTTCCAAACGCTCAAATTGCGCAGTTCCATGGGCTATACCGGTTCGCAGAACGCGGCATCCTATAATTCCATTGCCACTTATGACTACAGTGATATTACCTATAGTGGTCAGCAGGGAGCGATTTTGTTGGGTATGCCCAACCCCGACCTGGCCTGGCAAAAAGTGAGGGACTATAACTTGGGGATAGATATGGCATTGATCGACAATAAATTCTCTTTTCGCTTTGATATCTATGAAAAGACAACAGAGAATTTGTTACAGTCCATAGATGGAGCCCCGTCCATTGGTTTTTCCAGCTATATCGCGAATATAGGAAATACCAAAAATAAAGGGATAGAGTTCGCCGTGGGCTATGAAGTGTTCAGGAATGTGCAAAAAAAAGCCTATCTGAACGTATTGCTTACGGGCACCCATATCAAAAACAAACTCACAAAGCTGTCCGATGCGTTTACCAGTTACAACGATCGTATAGATGAATACAATAGTGACTCTAGTTCCCCTCCTTTGTACACAAGACCAGTGGCGCGTTTTTATGAAGGGCAATCGCTCGATGCCATCTGGGTGATGCCATCACTGGGCATAGACCCGGCCACCGGGCAAGAGATTTTCCTGGATTCAAATGGAGACCTGACCTATACATGGTCTGCGCAGGATTTGGTTGTAATGGGTGACGCGCAACCCGACCTTAACGGTACGTTGGGTATAAATGCCGGATACCGTGGTTTTACGCTGTCTGCCAATGCCACCTACCGTGTGGGAGCGCAATTGTACAATAGCACTCTGGTAAACCGTGTTGAGAACATTGACGGTCGTTCCAACTTGGATAGGCGTATCTACGATGCTTGGTCGCAACCAGGAGATGTGGCCATTTATAAAAAGCCTGAAGTAAGCAGTAGTGCAAGTCGAACACGTACAACCACAAGGCCTACATCTCGTTTTGTTCAAGAGAACAATGAATTCTATATATCCAGTCTCAACCTGGGTTATGAAGTACAGAATAAATCATTTTTGGGAAAATTAGGTCTCAGCAGGTTGCGCTTTATGGCCACGGCAAATGATTTGCTCCGAGTGTCCAGTATAGAGATTGAGCGTGGTACCTCCTATCCGTTTACCAGAAATTTTACATTCACCCTTAATGCAGCCTTTTAAAAATAATCATGTTATGAATACAGTAAAATCTATAAAGATAATTGTGTCCCTACTTGTTTTGGGAACACTAGGGGCTTGTGAGGATTGGCTCGATGTGGAACCGACGACACAGAATGAAGCTGATTTGATCTTTGAATTTGAGGATGGATTTCGTGATGTCTTGGCAGGCAGTTATACTTTGATGTCAGGTACTGGCCTATATGGCCGGGAGCTTACCTTTGGCGCTTTGGATATTATGGCAGGTTACTATGATCCCTATCGAGGCGGGATAAGTACTTATTATAACCTATATCATGAATATCCTTACGAGATGGGCAATTCTTCCAATCCGAGCATAGTAAACATTGTGGACGGATTTTGGAAAGGTTTGTACAAGACCGTTGCCAATACCAACAGCCTGCTGGAATACATTGATGATAAAAAGACGGTTTTTAATGATGATCACTATCGTTTGATCAAAGGGGAGGCCATTGGGTTACGTGCTTTTTTGCACTTTGACCTATTAAGACTCTATGGGCCGGCCTATTCCGTGAATCCCAACAAAGAGGCAATACCGTTTATCACGGAGCTGAGCTCGGATATTACAGCGTTATCAACGGTGGATGAAGCTCTGTCCCAAATTATTTCAGATTTAGAGCAAGCCAGATCGCTTATGGAGAACGATCCCATTTTAACGGGTGAGACTCCTTCCGATATTTTGGCATCACCCGTGGCAACCATTCCTTCTGTTGATTTTGGAGCCGTACATAACCGAAAATATAGGTTTAACTACTATGCGGTCACCGCAACCTTGGCCAGGGCTTATCAGTGGAAAGGGGATAAGGTCAATGCATTGAAATACGCACGGGAAATTATCGATGTACAAGAGATTCGTTACCCTTGGGTAAGTGATGATCTTTTGGCCGAAATAGCAGATGAAAATAGTGCGGAACAGGATAGGACCTTTGCAAGCGAGCATATTTTTGCGTTGAATATCAGGGCACTGTCAGATTATTACAGCAATCATTTCACCAGTGAGGAGATAAACGGTCAGGGCCTGTATTTGACCGCCGATAAAAGGGCAGCCCTCTTTGAGGGTAGTTCCGTGGATCCCCGTAATCAATATCTGTTTGAGGATTATGAGATAGGAGAAACTTATTTCCCAAGTAAATTTTATCAAAACAGCAATGTGCTCAACATTTTAAAGCAGCAAATGCCGATGATCAGAATTTCAGAAATGTATTATATCGCTGCCGAGTCTGCACCGACCGTAGCGGAAGGAGTGGATTATCTAAACCAAATTCGCGAGGCGCGCAAACTTGAGGCGCTCACAGATATTACTACTCAAGAAGACCTGAATTCTCAAATACAAAATGAAGTGCAGAAAGAGTTTTTGGGCGAAGGTCAGCTTTGGTTCTACTACAAAAGACATAATCTGCAAGAGCTTCCATTTGCTCCTTTTTTCACAGATACGAACAAATATGTCTTCGATTTGCCTGAAGAAGAAATCAGTTTAGGAAGTAGATAACTATAAATAGTGATGAGCGGTACCTGTGCCGTTTGTTCTTAAAAGACAAAAATAATGAACAAAAGATTATATAAATACGTTGGGGGCATACTCCTAGTTGTTGCCATAGCGGCCTGCGACAAAGAAGAAATACCCGTTTACACCAATCAGGATTTTATATCCTTTGAACAGGATGAATCCAAAGTTTCGATGGAATATTCCTTTTTGGGAAAGCCCGAGTCCTTTGAAAAGGACACCATTTGGGTGCTGGTAAACCTCATTGGGAATACTGCCGATCAGGACCGGGAAATCAATGTTATGGTCGCAGATAGTTCCACTGCAAGTGAAGGTGTTGATTTTAAGATTGTACGTCCCGTATTATTGCCTGCTAAAGAAGTATCTGCCCAAATACCAGTGGTATTGCTCAGGAACGAGACCTTGAAGGAATCCAGTAAAAAGTTGATCATTGCCCTGCAAGATGGAAACGGGTTGGTAAAAGCAGAGTATAAAGATGATCTTTTTGAAACCTTTAGCATTGGTTTTTCTGAAGACATCAACTCCTTGGTAAGACCCAGCTGGTGGGACAGGTACTCTAATTACTTCCCCTATTCAAAAATACGTCATTTACAGTATTTGAGAGTCATCGGGGCAGATGTTGATCCGATAGATGCTTTTCCCGAATTATTCGATTCGGCAAGCTATGATTATACCCTCTACAAGCTTCAGGAGGATACGGACCTTTATAACGAGACCCATGAACAGCCATTGGCAGATGAGTTTGGGCCCATTGATTGGATAATTGAATAAAAAATTAGGCAAATGAATATTCTAAAAAATAGAACGACCTTGATAGCGGCCCAGTTGATGGTATTGGGAATAGTGCAAAGCTGTTATGAGGATAAGGGAAATTATGATTACCAAAACCTTCCGGGGGCTATTTCCATATCCATTCCGGAAACCAATTATAGCAAGGGCTTGGCCCAAGACACCTTGTTCATTAAACCGGAAGTAAAGTATTCCGGTCCAGAAGAAGACCTTACCTATGAATGGCAATATTTTAATGCTTCCAATGAAGATAATAACCTTGGTGAATTCGAGACTTTTGCGGTAGGTAAAGATTTGGCCTATAAAGTGGGCATCGATGAAGTGGTCACCGGTATTGGCACATACACATTTCGTTTGGCGGTCTCCAACAAGAACTTGATAGGTGATGCCGAAAATACGGGTACAAATCAGACCTATTCCAAAACGGTTAACCTAGAGGTAGGCTATGACCGTAATTACCTAGGACTTATGGTGCTCCATGGCAATGGCAGTGAATCTGATGTTGGATTGATAGAAGATCCGCTTTTTGTGCCCAACCCCTCCGTAGCCGTAGAAATGAATGTAAACCCTACGTTTTATTCTGAGTTCAATGCTGGGGAAAAGATCCCTGGAGTTGGCCATACGATCAGCCTATGGGGAAATGATTTGCCCGAAGGTTTCGGAAGTCCCTTGAACAACCAGACCAACATATTGGTGTTTACCGATCAAGTAGGTTATAGATTGGATCAACAATCCATGATAAGGGAAACGATAGATTACTCTTTTATGCTGCCCGATCCTAGCATGGCATCGAATACCGTAGAGGCCTATGAAGATCGCTCACGTTCCACTCCGGCAAAGGCTTTTGTACAAGATGGTCAAATCTTTTATGGAGATATGTTCAGTCCCTTACGCTCGGAAGAACCATATAGAGCGGCACCTATCATTGACCTGGTTTATTATTCCAATAACAGCACCAATGTATCCATTGGAGTATTGGGCTTTGATGAGATCAGCAAGGCCTTTATATACAGCCCAAGAACAACCGGTACACTGTTGCTGAAAAAGTTCCCAACTAGTTTTAATGGGTTTGGTGTTGATTTAAGCGATACAGGGGCCAATTTGGAATATTTGGAAACACGTACACTCTTTTTCAATACGATGGCCGTAATGAACGATATTGAAAGTGGTTCTAAATTTTTGTTGGAACTCGGTTTACAGCGAACACCGTTGGAATATTCCGTAATGGGAAAATATGATATGAGCGCGTTGCCCATAGTAAACGAAATTGAAGCGTATGCGTTTGGATGGGGGGACAACCTTAACTATTTGGCGACGAATCAGAAGCTATACCAATATTTCTACAATACGACCAACTCCGTGGAGGAACTGTATTCCTTTCCCCCGGATGAACAGGTCAATATGATGAAGATCATAAAGGAGGAACCCGAATACGGGGGGCCATTTGAAAGTCGCTTATTTTATAATTCACATAAATTAATGGCCGTTGCAACAAAAACGGGCAGCGGAAAAGGTAAACTCTACATTTTTGAAATTGATTGGGTTACGGGTGAGCTTTTGCTCGTTAGGACCTATGACGGAACAGAGTACGATGGTGAAAACTTTGGGGTCATATACGATGTGGACATCAAATTGAACACAAAAACATATTTGTACTAAATCGTGTCAACCTATGGGTCATGGTGCTTTTAGAACACCATCGCCCTAAAGGTTCCGATTTATGATTCGAGCGATCTATTCAACAATTAAACGTTTACCAATGAACGAACCTATTTTAAATATTCAGCATCTTTCTCATAGATATACCAACAGTTGGGCCATACGGGATATATCCTTCAGTATTCACCGCAAGGGTATTATGGGGTTGTTGGGTTCTAATGGGGCCGGTAAGTCCACAACAATGAACATTATTTGTGGAGCACTTAACCAAACCGAAGGTGAAGTTTGGATCAATGGGGTAAATGCGAAAGAAAACCCGCATATTTCCAAAAAAGCCATTGGTTTTATGCCGCAGACCCCACCCTTGCACCTGGATCTAACAGTGGATGAATATTTGGAATATTGCGCCGCACTACGCCTTTTGCCCCCAAAAGAAATCAAACGCGCTGTAGCAGAAGCCAAAGAACGGTGTGGTGTTTCCCATTTTAGTGGAAGATTGTTGCGCAACCTTTCGGGAGGCTATCGTCAGAGAGTCGGTATTGCACAAGCTATTGTCCATAAACCCGAACTGGTGGTGTTGGATGAACCGACCAATGGATTGGACCCCAACCAGATTGCCGAAGTAAGAAGCCTTATTAAGGATATTGCTACCGAAAGAGCTGTCATTTTTTCGTCCCATGTACTGGCAGAGATACAGCTGTTGTGTAAGGATATTGTAATGATTGAAAGAGGACGTGTTGTCTTTGCAGATACCATTTATGCCTTCAACAATTACATTGAGCCCAATAGTCTAAGGGTGTCTTTTGAAAATCCGCCAACGGTCAAGGAACTGGAAAATGTTCCAGGGGTTTCCAGAGCAGATTATTTGACCGAACGAATGGCCTGTATCTTCTTCAAGGGGGGACAGGAAGTCACCGAAAGGCTCGTTGAGGCAAGTGTTGAAAAAGGTTGGCGCTTGCGTGAAATTAGCCTGGACAAAACTGCTCTGGACGAAATTTTTAGACAGTTATCCTTAAAAAATTAATTCTTCATTAGTTGACGTACTGAAAATATGAGAGTTATCTTAAAAATTGCACGGACGGAGCTCCGTTTACTTTTCTTTTCGCCTATTGCATGGTTCTTGATCATTGTTTTTTTGATACAATGTGGAAGCATATACTTTTCTACCCTTATCGGTTTAGCCAACCAGCAAGAAATTAGGGAAGGTACAGAGCCAATTTTCAATTTTGTGACCAAGAGGATCTTTGCACAATCTGGAGGGCTGTTCCCTTCAACAATAAGTAAACTGTACCTGTTCATGCCGCTTTTGACCATGGGATTGATCAGTAGGGAGTTGGGAAGTGGTACCATGACCTTGTTGTATACCTCACCTGTTAGAATACGCGAAATTGTCCTGGGTAAGTATTTGGGTATTTTGAGCTACAGTATTGTTCTTTTGGGCATAGTTTCGGTGTTCATGTTTTTGGGTCTATTCCATATCCAAACCCCAGAGTTCAGTATTATGTTGTCCGGTTTGTTGGGCTTTTTCTTTTTACTCGCTACTTATGCTGCCATAGGTTTGTTTATGAGTTCATTGACCAGTTATCAAGTGGTCGCGGCGTTGAGTACATTTATTGTAATAGGTTTGCTTGGATACATTGGTGGCGTATGGCAGGACAAGCCATTTTTTAGGGAAATTACCTATTTCCTTTCTATTTCCGGCCGAACGGAGAAAATGCTATCAGGCCTCATTACGACGAAGGATATAGTCTACTTTCTGTCCATTATTTTTATGTTCCTGGCGTTAACGGTTCTCAAATTGAAATCATCTACCGAGTCCAAACCTTTCTGGCTGAGTTTTCTTAGAAATATGGGGGTCATTGCGCTAACGGTTACCGTGGGCTACCTTGCTTCGATCCATTCCTGGATTGGTTATCTCGATGTTACCTCTAACAAACGGAATACACTTTCGCCCAAGGTTCAACAAATTGTGCAGAAATTTGGGAATGAGCCGTTGACCGTAACCAATTATGCCAATGCCTTGGACCGATATTTTTTTTATGGAACCCCCCAACTGGAAAAAAGTATGCAAGACAGATGGGAAAAGTACCTTCGGTTTAAAGAGGATATCTCCATACGCTCGGTAATGTACTATGACACCGTTCCCGGCTTTTCAATGAGGGTTCCGGGCAAGTTACAACCAAAGACAATTAGGGACAAAGCCAAAAAGTTCATTAAAACATTTGATCTGGATATTAACGAAGACTTGCTTACCCCCGAAGAGATAAAGCAGCAGGTCGATTTATCCTCCGAGAACAACAGATTTGTCATGAAGCTCGATTGGAAGGACAGAAGTACCTTTTTAAGGGTTTATGATGATATGCTTGTTTGGCCCAGCGAAACAGAGGTGGCGGCCGCTTTGTTAAGGTTACAAAAAGCCCATTTGCCCAAAATTGCTTTCTTGACGGGCAGTTTACAACGAGATATAGAGCAATTGGGCGACGACGCTTATAAACTGCTTACCAATCTCCCCACTTATAGGAACTCCCTGGTCAATCAGGGCTTTGACGTAGAAAGCCTTGATTTGACGGTCTCCGATGTGCCGGAAGGTGTCACGGCCCTGGTATTGGCAGACCCTAGGGTAGCCATGGATTCCTTGGCCCTGAACAGAATTAAGGAATATATCTCAAAAGGCGGCAATATGTTTATCGCAGCAGAACCCGTGTCCCCCTCAAAGAAAGATGTGTTGGCC
This sequence comes from uncultured Allomuricauda sp., assembly GCA_963677115.1. Taxonomy (GTDB): domain Bacteria; phylum Bacteroidota; class Bacteroidia; order Flavobacteriales; family Flavobacteriaceae; genus Flagellimonas. The sequence goes on along the minus strand of OY781874.1, from coordinate 3,759,840 downwards.
CCCTTGCTCGATTTTATTGGGGTGCAACTGGAACCAGGAAACCTGATTCAGGCAAGTAAAAACTATGCCCCCGATTTTGTGGAGGCCTATATGACCCAAGGAATCGACTTTTATCCTCCCCTTAAAAAATCCATAAAAGATAGTCTGCCCATTACCATGAAAGGCGTAACGGGATTAATCTATAATGAGGACAATAACTTTGAGGTTACCGATTTGGTAAGGAGCAATGACAAAAAAACATGGCACACTACCAAAGCAATTGATTGGAGTATTAAGAAAAGGGCGGAACTGAAGCTTAAGAATCCCAAGGATAGTTTGGGAATATTGACCTATGACCCAGAAGGGGGAGACATCCGCCAGAGTTTTCCAACGGTTATTGGCTTAAAGCGTATGGTGGATGGCAAGGAACAACGTATTGTGGTGGCCGGCGATGCTGATTTCCTAAGCAATGCCGAATTAAGAAGATCCAATACGGCAAACTTTACGTTCAGTACCGGTCTGTTCAGTTGGTTGAGCAGTGACGAATTTCCTGTCATGACAACGCGTCCCGGTTCTTTGGATAAAAAGGTTTTGATCACATCGGACAGGCTAAAGACACAAAAGATCATCTTTATGTGGGTGCTGCCTTCAATATTGTTGGCCCTAGCTTCCATCGTGTTAATTAGAAGAAAGCGTAAATAAGAATCAATCCACATCTTTATAATGGCCTTTTTAACTGATAAACAAACCTTGGAAGATTTAAATGTTTTTGGAAAACATGGAGACCATGCATTGTTTACTGTCTATAATACCTGTGTTACCCGAGGGGGTGCGGAGGTTATGGAACAGATGTTCCGTTCCCCATTGTCTAAACATGAAGACATCAATATAAGGAGTGGGATCATTGACGAACTAGCCCAGCAACAGTTGGAATTCCCGTTTAAGTCGGGTACACTGGATGCAGTAAGCTCTTATTTAGGTCAAAGGGACGAGCGTACACGCCTGTCCGATTCCCCTGAACGATTAATGGATAAGGTGAACACCCTATTTTTTAAAGATATCGAGACGGAGACCATTTATACGGGGATCCAGGCTTTGGTGGGTTTGTTGAAGGACTTACGGAGATTTTCAATAAAGGTTTCCCCTGATCGGGTGCCTTCCTATTCAGAGGATTTTAACGCTATTAGCAAGGTGCTCGACCAGGAGGACTTTGTTCCAATTTTTGAAAAGGAGTATAAATCCGGTCTCAAAAAAAAGGAGTATATATACTTGGATTCACTTTTGCGATTTAGACATGCGGACAGCATGGAAAAATTGTTGCACTTGATCTATAGGCTAGATGTGTTTTTAGCCGTGGGCAGGGTGGCCTTAAAGAATGGTTATAATAGGGCGGAAGCATACCCATCTGGGAAATCGGTTTTAAGGATGGACGGTCTGGGGCACCCAAACCTGCCAAAGGCCAAGACCAATTCTTTGCATCTCGCGCAAGATGAAAATGTCATTTTTTTGACCGGTGCCAACATGGCCGGAAAATCTACGTTTATGAAGGCATTGGGCATTGCCATGTACCTGGCCCATATGGGGTTTCCAGTGCCGGCAAAGCGGTTTGATTTCTCCGCGATGGACGGCATGTTCATGACCATAAACCTAGCCGATGATATAGATCAAGGAGAGAGCCATTTTTATGCTGAGGTACTGCGCTTGAAAAAAGTAGCACGGCACTTGGCAGATGGAAAAAATGTATTTGTATTGTTCGATGAACTTTTTAGGGGTACCAATGTAAAAGATGCTTATGATGGTACTCTTGAGGTGGTGCGTGCATTTCAATACAGACCACAAAGTGTGCTATTGCTCTCAACACATATCGTAGAAGTAGGACAGGTGCTTCAAGAGGAAACCAAACATGTTCACTATGTCTATTTACCTACCCATATGGTTGACAATACCCCCCACTTTACCTATAAATTGACTCCTGGCATTACCACGGACAGGCATGGCATGCTTATTCTCATCAGGGAAGGAGTATTGGGGTTACTGGGGCAATCACATAAAAGTTTTGAAAAACAGGATTTAAATTAAAGACTATGGAGTTTATCGTAGACATGCAGACTTTGGAAGACCTGAACATTACTGGAAAATACAAATCCAACTCTGTTTTCTCGATTTATAACAAGACGAAGACAGTAGGGGGGGAAAGATTACTTCAACACATGTTCCAAAACCCAATGTTGAACCCTAGCGATATTGAATCACGAACACAGCTGTTCTCCTACTTTCAATCTTTAGACCAAATATTTCCCATGACCGATGAACAGGTAATTAGTCTGGAAGAGTATTCTGCTGTTCAGGTTGGTGGGAAAATTGTACGTGCAGTGCATTGGATGAGCAAAAAATTTCAAAGTTTTCTTTTGTACAATCCAGAGTTTAAGGAAAAATGTAAAAGGCAGGACCGCGTCATAAAGTCGTTGCTTAATTTGAAGGTATGGCTTGGTGTTGTAGGCAACCAGGAACAAAGGGAATTTGCTCGGGGTTGGGCCGTTTTGAACCGGGCGGTAGCCGATTTTGATACCGATGAGTTAGAGTATTTGGTGAACAATGAGCTTACTTTTTTGGAACGCTTGTCCTTGGAACATAAATTGGCAAAAAGAATATCCGGTAAAATTCCTGAACTATTAAAATACCTATATGAGCTGGATGTCTACCTTACTGTATCTCGCATCGCCAAGGAGCGGGGGTTATGCTATGGTACTCCATTGCCAGGAAAGCAAAACAGTTTTTACGCCCAAGACCTATGGCATTTGGCGATACGGAAAGGTGTTCCCAATACCATACGGTTTGATGATGAAAACAACCTTCTTTTCTTGACCGGGGCCAATATGGCGGGAAAATCTACACTTATGAAAGCGGTAGGAATTGCATTTTATTTGGCACATATGGGATTTCCCGTGCCAGCCAAGGAGTTTGGTTTTTCTATAATGGATGGGCTGTACACTTCCATAAATTTACCGGATAGCCTAGAACAGGGCCAAAGCCACTATTATGCTGAAGTTGTTCGGGTTAAAAGAGCAGCAGAATTGGTGGGCTCGGGTAAGAAAATGCTGTTTATTTTCGATGAATTGTTCAAGGGCACCAATGTAAAAGATGCTTATGAGGCCACATTGGCCGTGACGGAAGGCTTTGCCCAAAATAAAAATTGCTTCTTTGTCATATCCACCCATATTGTAGAAGTGTGTGAGGCTCTGAATAGATCAGAACACATAACGTTTGGTTATATGCCGTCCCGATTAGAACAACATCAAACACGATATAGCTATAAATTAACAAAGGGAGTTTCCAGAGAACGTCATGGTATGACCATTATTAGGAATGAAAATATAATGGAGCTTATCAAAGGCGAATCGTCAATATAGACAATCAATCGTACTAGTTGCGACTCTTTAAGTACTCCAAAAACAAGAAACCGACCATGTTGGAATATCCTATGGACCGGCCAACTAATCGAATAGCTTTGGTGATATGGGCCTCTACGGTTTTTGTGCCAATGTTGAGTTCTTCAGATATTTCTTTGTGACTCAGTCCCTCTTCACGACTCATTTTAAAAACCAACCTACATCTCTCCGGTAGTTCTTCGACCGCTTTTTCAATCATGCTCCTGACCGATTCATAATCAAGCCAATCCTCTGTATTGGTGTCAACCAATTGAAGTATTTCATTTTCATCATGCACAAAACGCTTGTTCTTTTCACGTTTGGCGTAACGGGCGAAAATCTCGTATTTAACACAGGAAGCTATATAGGAATGAAATGTATATCTAAGCTCAAGTTTGTGTCTTCTCTTCCACAACCCCACAAAAACATCTTGGACTACCTCTTCTGCCTCAAACTCAGAGTTAAGTTTTATCCGTGCTTGTAAAAGAAGTCTTTCCCAATACCGATCGAACAGGATTCCAAATGCTTTTTTGTCCTCTTTACGTATACGGGCAACGAGTTCCTCATCACTTTGATTGGAATCCTTTTTCATTAGGTCAATTTAATTGATGCATGAATAAGACAAATATAGTGTAAACCCTAATAAAATCAAAGGTTTATGTGGTTAGCTATCACGGTTTCCCATCAATTTGGACTATATTATTTTTCTTTTGTTATTTTAAGGATCTATCAATTCTTGAGTCGTTAAAATGAGATATTCTTCAATTAGGTTTTGAGATAGATGGGTAATTAAAGTATAGCACTCATAACTTGACCTCCTCCAAAAAGGACAGTAGAAAATTAAAGTTTGATTTCAAGGATTTGGTTTCCATGACTTTCGGCATAAAAAATCCAAATTTCGGCAAACTCCAAATAATGAAGATTATAGATAAAAGAGGTGTTCTTCTATAGTTTAAAGTAATCGCTAAAAAATATAAGTTGATATTTTATTGAATTTGACCAATAGGTCCAATCATGGCCCCCTGGACGTTCCATATAGTCATGAGGTATATTTCGCTCAACCAACTTCTCATGTAATCTTTTGTTGGCACCATAAAAGAAATCATCAACTCCGCAATCGAATATCAGTTTCAAATTCTTCCCATCTAATCTATAAACCATATTGATCACTGTATTTTCCTCCCAATTATCCTTATGGTTGGAATAATCGCCCAATCGTTTGTTTATATCCCAATTATTTGGAAAAGGACGAATATCCACACCTCCGCTCATACTTCCAGCGGCTCCCCAAACATCTGGATGCTTAAAAGCAAGGTAAAAAGCACCATGGCCTCCCATACTTAAACCTGTAATGGCCCGGTTGGTCTTTTTGGCCGAGGTGTTATATTTTTTATCAATTGCACTGATAAGTTCTTTTGAAATATAAGTTTCATACTTCATTTTATTATCAATTGGGCTATCAAAATACCAACTGGTAGTTCCACCATCAGGACAAACAATTATGATATTGTATTTATCCGCATATTCTTTGATACTAGGAACTTTTGAATGCCAATCAGTATAATTCCCACCAGCACCGTGCAATAGGTACAGCACAGAGAAGCCTTCTTTTTGAGTAGAATAATCATCCGGTAGAATTACAATATTTGGAATGGACTTGTTCATGGAGTCACTTTGAACCATAACTGTATCCACGGTAGCGGCGAATACACCTAGCGCATTACAAGTTAGAAATAGCAATATTAATTTTAGTCTCATAATTTTAAGTTTTAATACCCCTAACGTTATGCTAGACGCAATGACCTTCTGGGTTTTTGGATCAGGTGAATTTATCCACAAATAATTTGAAAGACAATAAGAACGTTGCCAAATTGCTTTTAGGTGCTGTTGGGTGGATGGGACGGATGATTTAGGCCACTCAAAATAGATAAATTGAGCTATCCAATATTGAGGATTAATAAATTGAAATTCAGTTTTTTGTGTTATGTTGGAGGGTGCTCAATTTTATCCGGAGACAGTGGTATGCTATTTCCGACGTTTCCACCTAAGGGAGGGGGTGCGTTTTCTTTGGTGACTTCCGTATTTGGATGGATTACCTACTTACGCATTATATTCGGGAACTTGGGATCAAAATTGGAATTATGGATGATTTGAACACTGTAAAATAGTCGTATCAGTTCTTTTCTTTCCCGGACAGGTTTGGCTTTCCCATTTTTTGCACACAAGGTCTTTTCCAGACTTTGGAACTACATCAGCGAATGTATTGGAATCCAAATTCTGGGCCACAGGGCAGACATGTTCTTTAGGTAAAAGGACTTTGATGAAATTTTCGTAGCTATGTGATAGCAATTGGAGGGTACGTACCTTTACGGTCAAAACGTTTCAAAAGCCATGAAAAATACAGATCAAAAATTAAAGGAACGCGTAAAAGAGTTGACCTGTCTTTACGAGGTTACCTCTATCATCGTGAATTCTGGATACGATGAACTGTCCACTTCCTTGGAAGCCATTGCCTATTGTCTTAAAAGAGGGTGGCAGTTTCCCGAAGTTGCCGAGGCGGCGGTTTCCATCGGCAACTATCAGGTACGGACCCATGGATTTACGGAGCCTATGACCTGCCTATCCCGTGACGTCATTGTGTTCAACAAGGTGGAGGGGACCATAGCCATAGGTTATCCAGCTTCGGATTATACACTGAAGGACTTTCTTCCAGAAGAAAGGACCCTGCTCAAAAATGTATGTCTCGCCGTGGGGAACCTAATGGAACGTAAACAGATCCATGATAGTGAAGCGGAAACGAAAAGGCAAATGGAACGTAATGATCGTTTACATATCATGGGAGAGATCACCGCGGGTATAGCCCATGAACTGAATACCCCTTTGGCCAATATTTTGGGGTTTGCCGAATTGTTGTTGGATAAAGCTGTCGATACTGAGACCAAGGAAGATCTACAAACGATTTTGGACAATGCCATTTTCAGCAGGGAAATTGTCAAAAAACTAATGTTCTTTACCTGTGAAATGCCACAACAGATGGAAGTTGTCGAGTTGAACAAGATCATGGACAGTGTGATTCGCCTTATGGGGCCCTCCCTTAGGGAAAAACAGTTATCGGTCGTCAAATCCTACGACAATGATGATTTAAGAATTCAGGCCAATACGGTCCAATTGACCCAGGTCATGTTCAACCTTATCATGAACGCCGCGTATTACTCCCCTGAACGCGGAGAGATCAGGGTAGAGCTCCTTGGCGAGAAGCAGAAGATCGTTGTCAATATTATCGACCAAGGGGAAGGGATAGCCCCTGGCCAGGAAAACAAGGTTTTTGAACCCTTTTATACCACCAAACCGGTCGGGGAGGGCACAGGTCTTGGCCTGAGCGTGGTCCATGGCATTATTAAAAGCTATAAGGGGACCATTACACATGGACCCAATAAGCCAAAAGGAACTATTTTTACCTTGGAATTTCCAAAATGATGCCCATGGCCCTGAACAAAGAGAACATTCTTATTGTAGATGATGATATCAAGATCTTGGAACTCTTGGCAAGAAGGCTCAAAGAGTTCAACTACCATGTTTTTAAGGCCATATCGGTTAAAGAAGCCTTGTTTATCCTAAAGGACACCTCCATAGACCTATTGATCACGGATATTCAAATGCCCGAAGTCGATGGTATTCAATTATTGAAGTACGCCAAAGAACATTATCCCAATATGCCAAAATTGGTGGTTACAGGATACCCATCCGTTGGTGGCGCCTTGGAAGTACTTAAGTCCGGAGCTATGGACTATTTGACCAAGCCCTTTACAAAAGAGGAACTCAAAATGGCCGTGGAAAGAGCGTTGGAAAAAAGACAAGAACATCAAGGAGCTATTACTTCCGTTCCCTCCCCAATACAACAACCGGCATTTAAGGAAATGGTCGGTGATTCCACCGCTTTTGGTCAGGTACTTACCATTGTAGATAGGGTAAAGGATAACAAGGCAACGGTATTGATACAAGGGGAAAGTGGTACTGGTAAGGAATTGGTGGCCCGGGCCATCCATTATTCGGGAAAGTACAGTAAAGGACCGTTTATCGCAGTGAACTGCGGGGCCATTCCGGAAAATCTTCAAGAGGCGGAATTGTTTGGATATATCAAAGGGGCCTTTACCGGGGCCGACCAAAACCGAAACGGTTTTTTTCAGGCGGCATCGGGAGGCACGCTCTTTTTGGATGAAATAGGTAATGCCTGTTTAGATGTACAGGCCAAATTATTGAGGGCACTTCAGGAAAAGGAAATTACCAAAGTCGGTTCCCGAACTTCTGAAAAAGTCGACCTTCGTATTGTTGCGGCCACCAATATGGACCTATCGGAAGAAATCAAGAAAAAGAGCTTTCGGGAAGACCTCTATTATCGTTTGACCGTCGTTGAGATCAAGGTACCTCCATTGCGCGAACGAAAATCAGATATTCCACTGTTGGTGGATCGATTCCTTCAAAAATACGGGATGGAATATCGAGATCGTTTATTGCGGATAGATTCCGAAGCCCTGAAAATATTGGAACGTTACTCTTGGCCGGGAAATATAAGGGAACTTGAAAATGTGGTACAACGAGCCGTCATCATGGCGGATGGCCCGATCGGTGTAAAAGACTTACCGGACTTTTTAAAATATGAGATAGAATTTCCCGAGGAGGACCTCATGCCCCTGAGGGACATGGAAAGACAATATATCAAACGGGTGCTACTGTATGCCGAAGGGAACAAGACCAAAGCTGCAAAGATTTTAAAGATCAGCAGAAAAACCCTTCGTGACAAACTTGATTGACCTGGTCAGCTTTTGACCAACTGGATAGAAATTTACCGATTTTAATTTTTCCGCTTTTTTCATTTAAATATATATGTTATTGAAAATAAGTTAATTACATTTTATTCTCTTCTTTTTTCCTTTCAAGGCATGCCATTTGCCATATAGTGTACCAAATAGTTTTAAGTAGAACGGATCAAGGTAATATACTCCGGCACTACGGTAACATAACACCACATAATGATGGTAGGGCAAGCTATGGAATACGGCAATCTTGTTTTGGAAAGGTATGATTTTTTGATGGTCAAAAAATACTTGCAAGGGCCATTGGGCTTGGAAGATTATGCCCATGGAACTGTATTGGCCTTGTTGAAGGAAAATTTGCAGAAAGCCATTGTTCAAGAAAAGAAGATATGAATGCAAAACTCACATTGAAACAACGCATATTGGTCGGATTTGTAATGGCCATGGCATTTTTATTGGTACTGGGCTCCAATCTCTTGGACCGCAGGCATTTTTCAACGGTACAGAACACCATCGAATCGATGTATGGCGATCGAGTTGTCGTACAGGACTATATCTATCAATTGAGGATTTATCTGCACGATAGGGAATTGGAGGTGTTGGGAGATGACAGCACAGTAAAAGATAATGAACGCAATGGACAGATTACGACCATCCTTGACGATTTTGCCGCTACTGAATTGACACGAGAGGAGGCCACATTTTTAAAACGCCTGCGCCGGCAATTTTCGAGCTTGGGCTCCTATGACCTGTCAACGGTGGACCGGGAGGATGTCAAATCAAAAATGTTGGGGGATATCCAATCGACCAAAACAACCTTGGATGCTCTTGAGGAAATTCAAATCGAAGAAAGTGGACACCTTACAGAGATCTCAGAGAAATCATTGAGTGTCAATGTGATGTTGTCCCAATTGGAAATCGCTTTTTTGATCATTATAGGAGTGTCCATATTGGTACTGGCCTTTCAGCCGATCAGAACACTATATCCCATCCATTGATTTAAAACAAGAAAAGAACCTAAATAAATGAACAGTCCCATGAACCAATTTAAACGGAGCTTATGCTCTACCTGTGTTCACAGATCGTACTGCGTTCTGAGCAGCGATAGGTCAAATATCAACCTATGTAATGAATATCGACAACATATGGATGATGAGAATGAACCTACCATCGTGTTTTCGGATGAAATGTATTAACAAACAATCAGAGGGTACGAGGCACCCAAAAAACAGTTATTTATGACAACAACTTTAACATCAAAAAAAAAGCAGCCAAAACAAGGCATGTTGGACAACGTGATGCGACAGTTCAACAATGCAGCGGATATTATCGAGCTGAATACCAACATCAGAAAGATACTGGAAGTCACCAATAATGAATTCGTTGTGCATTTTCCCGTACGCATGGACAATGGGGAGGTAGAGATATTTACGGGCTACCGTGTTCAGCACAACAATGCACTGGGCCCCTACAAAGGAGGATTGCGTTACCACCCCACGGTGGACATTGACGCTGCCAGGGCCCTGGCCATGTGGATGACGTGGAAGACCTCTTTGGCCGGATTGCCCTATGGTGGGGCCAAAGGTGGGATACAGTTGGATCCCACCAAATATTCCCAAGACGAACTGCAACGGATCACCAGAAGGTTTACCTATGCCCTTGGGGACAATATTGGACCGGAACTGGATATTCCTGCGCCTGATGTCAACACCAACCCGCAAACCATGGCCTGGATCTTGGATACCTATATGTCCACCAAATCCCCCAATGAACGCTCCAAGAACCTGCATGTGGTCACGGGAAAACCCATTGGTACCGGTGGTTCTGAAGGAAGGGACAGGGCAACGGGCTATGGGGTTTTCCTGACCATCAAATTTTGGGCGGAACACAATACGATCGACCTAAAGAACAAAACATTCATTGTACAGGGGTTTGGTAATGTGGGCTATTGGGCGTCCCATTTTCTAAAAAAAGAAGGAGCCATTCTAATTGCCGTACAGGATGCCTACGGTAGTATCCACAACGATGAGGGCATTTCCCCGGAAAAACTTTTGGACTATGCGAAGGCCAATAAGGGCAGTATATCGGGCTTTGCAGGGGCAAATGTCATCGACAATGCCGAATTTTTTGGTTTGGACTGTGACATTTGTATACCCGCGGCATTGGGCAACCAGGTCACAGTGGATAATGCCCATAACATCAAGGCCCGTTTGATTGCCGAAGGGGCCAATGGACCGACCGATGTAAAGGCGGAGGAGATACTTTTGAAGCGGGGCATTGACATCATACCGGATATCCTGTGCAATTCCGGTGGTGTGATAGGCAGCTATTTTGAGTGGTTGCAGAATCGCAATGGGGAAATATGGCAGTTGGACGAGGTATTGGAGAAACTGGAAAGAAAGATGCGGGAATCGTTCAACAAGGTCATGTACAAAACAAAAACAAAGAACCTGGACATGAGAACGGCTGCCTTTGTCATTGCCATAGAGCGACTAGAGGAAACCTATGTACAGCGGGGCATATTCCCATAATGAAAAAAAACGAAAGGTTTTGCCGGAACTGATCCAGCGAAACCCATAATGCATAAAATTTATACAATGAAATACGATAGTCTGTTGATTGAAAAAAAGGAATATGTCCTACTCAAAAGGTTGATGAACCTTTCGGGATACCATCAGGACAGTACATGGAGAAAATCGGTAAGGAAGTTGGCCGGGGAATTGGAGACCGCGAAGATATTGGATGAGAAGGATATGCCCAAGGATGTGATACGGTTCAATTCCAATGTCACGATTGTTTCCGAAAATGGGTGGCATAAAAAATTCAAATTGGTACTTCCCAGGAAAAGTGATGTCAAGAACAACTGCATATCCATATTAACGCCCATGGGGTCCGCGGTAATGGGTTATGCCAAAGGAGATTGCATAGTTTGGGAATTTCCATCGGGCAACCAGAAACTGACCATTGAGCACATCGAACAGGAAAATGAGTCCATCAACTTGAACATGGTACTATGAAATCCGTCAACCGACCCTATTTTCATGAATCCATAAGCCGGATCATCAGTAAAAAGGACAAATTGGAAATCACCAATTGGACAGAGACCATGGAAGGAATCAATGAAGAACTGCAGTACTTGATCCAATTGGAAAAAAGGTTGTTGGGGGATCCGTCCATGAACCAACGGCTTTTGGCGATCCAAAGGGATAATCAACTTCGGTTGGGAACATTGTACCGCTATGAACGTACCATGTTGAATGCCATCGAATGCGATACCATGGAATGTGATGCCTATTATCTCAACACCCATGAGAAAAACCGAGATGGTTATATGGGCCATATAAAAAGCTATTCACAGATCAAGTTGTTGCTGTTCTCCAAAATCTTGGAACGTTTCAACTGAAAACCTCAATACAAGAATCGATCGGCGGTTAGAGCATATGTAAAGATCGCTGAGAACACGCTGTTCTAAAGTAACCGAGCATGGGGCATAAGTAAACAATCAACATTTTTATGAAGCACTTTTTTTCCAATTTTAAAGGAGACCTTTTTGGTGGTATCACGGCAGGCATTGTGGCCCTGCCCTTGGCCCTGGCCTTTGGTGTCAGCTCGGGTTTGGGTCCCAGTGCCGGTTTGTACGGTGCCATTTTTATCAGTTTTTTCGCTGCCTTGTTCGGTGGCACCAATACCCAGATATCCGGTCCAACGGCACCTATGACCGCTGTTGGCATGGTCGTGGTTGCCGGTATCGTGGCCATGAACGATGGTAATCTGGAGAAGGCATTGCCAGCCATTTTATCGGTATTTCTATTGGCAGGGTTGTTACAAATCCTATTGGGCCTTGCAGGACTTGGAAAATACGTTCGCTATATTCCGTATCCTGTGGTTTCAGGCTTTATGACGGCCATTGGTGTAATCATCCTTGTTACCCAGCTGTTGCCTTCCATGGGCTATTACCCAACGGAAGATGAAGCATTTGTAGACCGATTCAGACCTCGGGCGAAAGAGGTTATCCTAAGGGATATCCTTAATGAAGAATCGAATGGGGGAATACTGGTGCTTGAGGATTTTCAAGAAACTCTGGACAGGGCGGGGGAGGCATCTGAGGAAAATATCCTGAAAGAGGCCCAGACCTTGGCCAATAAAGATACTTCCGGGGTCATCGGTACAATCAAGGTTTTGCCAAGGGCCCTGCAACGGATCGATTGGTTGGAATTTGCCCTTGCCTTGGCTACCATTGTGATCATCTATGGCTTTAAAAGAATCACTAGCGCCATTCCCAGTGCATTGGTCGCATTGTTGGTCGTTTCAGGGGCGGCCTATGGGATAGGCTTGGATTACAGGCCCATCCCACAAATACCCAGCGGTTTTCCCGTTCCCCATTTGGACATCTTCAGTGAATTCAAATTAAACTCGATAACGCCCTATATTTTTACAGCCTTGACCCTGGCACTTTTGGGAGCCATAGATTCGCTATTGACCTCTGTGGTCGCGGACAATATGACCAAAACACAGCATAAGCCCAACAAGGAATTGATGGGGCAGGGCATCGGTAACAGTATAGCGGCCATTTTTGGGGGTATCCCCGGAGCGGGGGCGACCATCCGTACTGTAGTCAATATCAATGCCGGTGGTAAGACCAGATTATCGGGTATGATTGCGGGAATCCTGTTGCTTGTCGTATTGTTGGCCTTAGGGCCCATCGCTTCCAAAATACCGGCCGCCGTTCTTGCCGGCATCTTGGTTACCGTGGGTATTGGGGTAATCGACTACAAGGGGCTCAGGGCCATACCGTATCTGCCCAGAGATGTCAAATTCGGACCTTTGAAGATCAGTTCCGAGGTGGTGGTCATGTTGGTGGTCATGGTCTTGGCCTCCGTTTGGAATTTGGTCTACGCCGTGGGTATCGGATTGGTAATCGCCTCCCTGATGTTCATGAAAAAAATGGGGGACTTAACGGCCAGGCAATCGGATGTCAAGACCTTACTGGAAGAAAAGGGTTGGGCGGATGAAGCCAACTTTCCAGAGGATCTCAAAAAGGAGGTTTTTATCAAACACTTGAACGGACCTTTGTTTTTTGGGTCTACAAGCGAGTTTCAACAAATGGCCAAACAAATACCGAAAACCGCCTCCATGGTGGTCATACGAATGGACCGGATGCAGTATTTGGACCAATCGGGTCTATATACCCTTGAGGACATATTGATAGAACTTAAAAATGAAGCTATCACGGTACTCTTTGTACATGTCCTCGAGCAACCCAAATATATGATGGAGCGGGTCGATTTGATTCCTTCATTGATTCCTGAAAATCAAATATTCGATGATTTTGAGGCCTGTACCGACTTTATCAGAAGTCAAAGATAGAGTCGCTGGTGTAAAAAAAAAGCTGTTCTACATGATCAACTGATCGGGTAACAAATTGAATCCATCTGAAGGCAAACCTTGTCCGTAACATATAAAAATGATGAGTGTTGAATGAAAGAATAGGTCATGGTACTGATAAAGATCATTGGGAAGGAAGTGGAATTTTCCCGTAATTTGATAGCACGACCTGAGGCATCAACAAACTTGAACCTAATAGCAAATTATGGACTTTATCGATTATTACAGGGTTTTGGGAATAGATAAAAAAGCATCTACCGAGGAAATCAAAAAAGCATATCGTAAACTCGCCCGAAAGTACCATCCGGACTTAAATCCCAATGATGTGGAGGCGGAAAAGAACTTTAAACGGGCCAACGAAGCCAATGAAGTGCTGTCCGACCCTGAAAAGCGTAAAAAATACGACGAATATGGTAAGGACTGGCAGCATGCGGAGGAGTTTGAAAAAGCAAAACGTTCCAGGTCCCGGCAGACTGGTCAAGGAGACTATGGGGGATATACCTACAGTTCGGGCGGTTCGGCACAGGATTTTTCTGATTTTTTTGAATCTATGTTCGGGGGTAGGTCAGCTGGTTTTGGAGGCCGGGGCCAACGCGTCCGATTTAGGGGACAGGACTACAATGCGGAACTAAAGTTGTCCCTTATGGACGTGTATACTACCCAAAAGCAGACCCTAACGGTAAACGGGAAGAACATACGCCTTACTATCCCGGCGGGGATTGAGGACGGACAGACCATCAAAATATCAGGTCATGGAGGTCCGGGCGTGGAAGGGGGACCTGCCGGTGATCTCTATATTACTTTTTCCATTGTCAACGATACCAGTTTTAGGCGGGATGGGGCGAATTTGTATAAAACAGTGGAGTTGCCATTGGTCAAGGCCGTCTTGGGAGGTGAAATCCAAGTGGAAACTCTAACGGGCAAGGTAAAATTGAAAGTGGCTCCCGGAACGGACAATGGTACCCAAGTCAAGTTGAAAGGAAAAGGTTTTCCGAAGTATAAAGAGGAGGGACAATTTGGTGACCTTTATTTGACCTATCAGGTAAAAGTCCCCAAAAATTTGACCACAGCGCAAAAAGAACTCTTTGAGGCCTTGGAAAAAACCAACCTAAAATAGCAACGACATGAAAAATGAAAACTACATATCCATAGAGACCTTTTGTAAGTGCCACGGTGTAGGGGAGTCCTTTGTGTACTCCATGTATGAGTATGAGATTTTGCGGGTAGAAAACAAACCTGATAAAAGAATGCTACATGTGGAAGATCTTCCCTTATTGGAAAAAATGGTGCGCTTGCACAACGAGCTCGATATCAATCCCGAAGGGATACAGGCCATACATCACCTCTTGGGACAGGTGGAAAGTTTACAAGAAGAGGTCGCTGCCCTAAAGCGCAAATTGAAAGCTTTGAAATAGTCAGGATGTCAATATGACCATCGTCATAGGAATCTGAAAATACGCAGCGTACCTTTAGGGGAAGACAAAAATGAAATGTAAACCACATAACTTTTGAAAAAGTTCATGTGTTTCCAAAAAGGTAATGAGATGACAAAAATATTGGTACCCGTCGATTTTTCAGATTTTTCCAAATATGCCCTTGAGGTTGCCGCTACATTGGCAAAGCAGCATGGGGCTGGCATTGTATTGCTCCATATGATCGGTATGTCCGATTCGGTATTGGCCAATTCTGAACTTGCGGAGGAGGCAGAAGCTAAGTATTTTTTAAAGTTGGCCAAGAATAAAATCAAAGAGTTGACCAAACAAAAATACCTCAAAGGCATTCCCGTGAATGCCGTAATTCAAAATTATAAGGATTTTGAAGAGGTGAACCACGTGGCCAAAGAACAGAATTGCGATTTGATTGTAATGGGCTCACATGGAACAAGCGGCATACAGGAACTTTTTGTGGGCTCCAATACCGAAAAGGTGGTACGTTCCTCCGAACTACCTGTTATGGTCATTAAGTCCAGTCCAGTCGACTTTACTATTAAACGAATGGTCATGGCCTGCGATCTGGACCTGGAGAACATCCCTGTTTATAAAAAAGCAGAGCAATTCGCCAAGCGCAACGGAGCTTCTTTGGAAATGGTATATGTGCACAGTGCAGGGGCGAATTTTATGGGGCGCGATGATGTGACCCAACAGCTGGAGGCCTTTAAGCAAGCATTGGGGACCGACATCGATATTCATTTTTACGACCATAATTCGGTTGGGAAGGGCATACTCCAGTATTGTTTTGAAAGAAATGCCGATCTATTGGTAATTCCTACCCATGGTCGAAAAGGATTGGCCCGTTTTATTGTGGGCAGTCTTGCCGAAAACGTATCCAACCATGCAAAAATTCCAGTGATGACGATCAGGATATGATCAATTGTCAAAAAGTGATCGGGGTCGCCCCAAAAGGATAAGCTCCGATCCATTGCTTCCGGCAAAGGCATAGGCTATGGCCCTTTAAGTGGACATGTCCAAATTCTGGATTTCTGTTGTGAACAAGGTGTTGTGCCCAAAGTAAAAGGCCTCGAACGCTTCGTATATTTCCTCACTATGTTTGGTATACTCCAACAACCGATCAAAAACGGAAATAATATATAAGGCAGCATCCGTTCCGTACCCATCTTCCACATTGTCAAATAGTCTTTTGCCACTTCATTGAGCTTTTCCACCTCTTTTATATGAACACTATGGTCGGCCATGGCATATAATAGTTTTCCTAAATTCTGATATCGTTCGTTTTATGAATTTTTATCGGTTTCCAACATTTTCTTAAATTTTCACTAAGTTTTAATATACCTATCTATTCGGTATGTAAGCATGACCAAAATCCGTATTTTTAGTCTTAAGTTTTGCAGAAATTCGAAGAAAGTAACGTATTAGGGATATTTTCGGAGGTAATCTCCGAGGGCATTCTTATTGTTAATGCCCAGCAGCAGATCACGGCCAGTAACAAGGCCGCTAACAAAATGTTCGCCTATCAGGAAGGTGAGCTTTTGGGCCAGCCTTTGGATGTTCTGATTCCCCAGCGCATCAAGCACAAACACCGGGATTTGGCCGATACATTTATGGACGAGGGCAGGGCAAGACAGATGGGAAAGGGACTGGACTTGGTTGGAATCCGCAAAGATGGTGAAGAATTTCCATTGGAGATAAGCCTCAATCCATTCAAGATCAAGGAGAAAAATTATGTATTGGCCTTGATCATGGATATTACCGAGAAAAAGAAAGCCGAGCAGACCATTGATTATTGGTTCCAGATATTTGATGAGTCCCTTAACGAAATTTATGTGTTTGATGCTGAATCGTTCATATTCATCAACGTAAATCTGGGTGCCCAACGCAATTTGGGATATACCATTCAAGAACTGGGCAACATGTCGGTTATGGATATCAAACCGGAACTTAAAGAGGAGGTCATGAAGCGTTTGTTATCGCCATTGATATCCGGTCGAAAGGAAAAAGTAATCTTTGAAACGGTACATGAGCGAAAGGATGGCTCCCAATATCCGGTTGAGGTACATCTTCAGTTATCTTACATAGGCAAGCGCAGGGTCTTTGTGTCCATTGTACTGGACATCACCGAACGTAAAAATTATACACAACAACTCGAAAAGACGGTTGAGGAGCGTACGGAGCAATTACGGCAAGCATTGACAGCAGAAAAGAAGCTCAATGAGCTCAAGACAAAGTTCCTCTCCCTAGTTTCCCATGAATTCAAGACGCCCTTGTCCAGTATCCTTACCTCAACCTCGTTGTTGACCAAATATACTACGACGGAACAGCAGGACAAGCGCGACAAACATATTGCCACCATCAAATCCAAGGTACGGTACCTCGATAATATTTTGACCGATTTCTTGTCCATTGAGCGGTTGGACCGTGGCAAAGTGAATTATGCAATGACTTCATTTCCGTTGAGCAAATTGATCAATGAGGTAGTATACGATGCCAATACCCTCTTAAAGGAGGGCCAGCACATACAATATCCCCAAAATATCGATGGGATAGTTATCGAATTTGATGAAAAGATCATGGGATTGGCACTTTCCAATCTGGTCCATAATGCCATAAAGTATTCCCCAGAGGACAGCGATATCGAGCTAAAGGTGCACCAAGAAAAAGAACAATTAAAAATCGATGTGGTGGACCATGGTCTTGGGATTCCAGAGGAGGACCAACCGTTTATATTTGACAGATATTTTAGGGCCACCAATGTGCTTACGGTACAGGGCACTGGTATTGGACTTAACACGGTCCGCCAACATATGCACAACCTCAATGCGAACGTAACTTTTAAGAGTGAATTTGGCCAAGGCTCGACTTTCACTCTTTACATACCAATAAATAACAAGAAAAATGAAAAAGATCTTACTGGTCGAGGATGACACCTCGCTACGTGAAAATGTGGCCGAACTGTTGGAATTGTCCGGTTTTGAAGTGTGTACGGCATCCAATGGACTAATCGCTGTTAATATGGCCAAAAAGGAGCTTCCCGATTTGGTGCTTTGCGATATTATGATGCCGGAACTGGATGGATATGGGGTTTTGGAGGAGTTGTCCTCCCATGACAGTACCCGACAAATTCCCTTTATTTTTGTTTCGGCCAAAACAGAAAAGCATGATGTTCGCCGTGGAATGAACCTTGGTGCGGACGATTATCTGACCAAACCCTTTGAGGAAGAGGAGCTCTTGTCCGCCATCGAATGCCGATTGGAGAAGGCCGAACAGATGAATACGGTTCTCCAAGAACATCCCAAAGAGACCAAGGAAGATGAAATCCGATGCTTGAACGAGCTAAAGAATTTTTTTGATGACCACGGAGAATTGTTGTCCTTTAAAAAAGATGAGACCATTTACAACAAGGGCGACCATTCCAATATGGTATACCTCATTCTCAAGGGAGTGGTTAAAAGTTGCGGTCTCGATGAAGAGGGAAAGGAATTGATCACCTCGATTTATTCGGCGGATGATTTTTTGGGTTTTACCTCCTTGACCGACCATCAGCCATACCAGGAATATACCATAGCCATGGAAGATGTGGAGCTGGCCGGAATTTCCAAGGAAAAAGTAAAGGCGATTCTGGAAGATAATAAAGCGGTGACCTTGGAACTGATGGATGTGATTGCGGGAAACCTCACGGACATCAAAAAGCAGTTATTACAGATGGCCTACAGTTCGGTACGTAAAAAAACGGCCCGGACGCTTTTGCTATTTTCCAAGGCCATCAACCGGGACAAGGACGACGCCCTTAAAATTGCCCGTAGCGACCTGGCCGGTGTTGCGGGAATAGCCACCGAGAGCCTTATCCGCACCTTGTCCGACTTTAAGAATGAAGGCCTGATCGCCATTGAAAACCGGACTATTTCAGTTCTTGATAGAGAGGCTCTGGCACGTGTCAACTAAAAAAATCCGTCATAAAGGGCGCAAGTGATATTTATCATTCCTTTTTTTTTTTCGAATCTCCATATTGCGCCATCAATTTATGACTGATGAAGAATATTCTGGTCCCAACCGATTTTTCGGAGAACGCTATCCGTGCACTAAAATATGCTCAAGTGCTCTTCGGTGCCGAAGAATGCAACTTTTATATTTTGTATGTGGGCACCCTTTTGGATACCAAGAACGATGCTGAAACCATGCAGTACGCCAATGGGGATTCCGATAATACCAAAAAAAAACTTGCCGATTTGGTAAAAGAGACCCGACAACATAGCTTAGAGGCAAACCACTTCTTTTTTCCGTTGCACGATTACGGTTTTTTAATCCCTACGATCAAAAAGCATTTGGGCGAACAAAATATAGATCTTATTGTCATGGGCACCAAAGGAGCATCTGGTATCCAGGAAAAAGTTGTCGGTACCAATACCGGGGACGTTATCACCAAGGTGCAGTGCAATACCTTAGTGGTCCCTATGCAGGTAGAACTTTCCAAACCTCGTGAAATTGCATTTCCCACGGACTTGAACATTTTCTACTCCTTAAAAATGCTACGGCCCATGATCGAAATGGTAAATCGGGGCAAGTCGCAGTTTCGGATTATGCATGCACTGCAGGCGGGAGACCAACTAACCGAGGAACAAAAAAGCAACAAGGAGTATCTTTTGGATTTTATGAAGGAGACCTTTCCAGAGAGTCATAGCTTTCACACCATCACCAATAAAAAGGTAAAGTCGGCCATTCAATGTTTTGTGGAGAGCCGTGAAATCGATATGATGTTCATGGTGGCCAAAAACCTGAATTTTATCCAACAGATCTTGTTCGATTCCATAGTGGAGCAGATTAGCTTTCACACCAAAATCCCATTCTACGTGATCCATGAATAAGAGTTTGGAAAAATTTCGTCCAATCTGACCTAAATCATAGATAATCACGAAGGGAACGGGTAGCTTTGATACTATAGGAACTCAAAATCGAGAACCATGATCAAAGTACTTTTGCCCACTGATTTTTCGGAAAATGCTTTTCATGCCATTACCCATGCAGTAAAGCAATTGGAACACACCACCTGTACCTTCTATTTGGTACATGCCTATACACCTCCCGTTTATAGAGTGGATTATACTTTGGGAAGTCCCGGCCAATTGGGATTGCCCGACGACGAAAGGAACAGGGCCGAGGAAGCCTTGGAACGCACCGCGAATAAAATAAGAGCATTGTTCCCGGTATCCGGACATAGCTTCGTCACCCATGCCGCCTTCAACTCGTTGGTGGATGAGCTGGAATTGGTTGCCCAAAACGAGGATATCGATTTTATAGTGATGGGAACCCAGGGAGCCACAGGGGCCAAAGAAATCCTTTTTGGCTCAAATACGGTACAAGTAATCCAAAAAGCCATGGTTCCCGTGTTGGCCGTGCCATCTGGATTCGAGTACCGCCCACTACGGAATGTGTTGTTTCCCACGGATTATGAAGGGGAGTATAAAAAGGCCAACATGGACCTTATGCTCAAACTTTCCAAGTTGTCGCATGCCAAATTGCATATTCTGCATGTAAGCTCACCAGAAGGTCTTGATGATGACCAAACCAAGAACAAAGGCTATCTGGAAGGTCGCCTTCTGGAATACAACCATCAATTCTATGATTTGCCCGACCAAGAGTTGATAGAAGCCATCAACGCCTTTCAAGAGGAGGCTGCCGTGGATTTGTTGGCCATGGTCAGGAACAAGCATTCATTTTTGGAGCGTCTCTTTATAGCACCTATCATTAAAAATATAGGCCTGCACAGCAAAGTACCTTTTTTGGTATTACCATTACACCCTTAACCCACAGCCATGTTACACATTTTAGCACCCACCGATTTCTCGAACAACTCCTATAATGCAATTTTCTATGCAGCACGTTTATTTTCCGAAATTGCTGCCGAGTTTCATCTGGTTCACGTTTGTAATACTGATGGAAGTTCCGATATGGAAAGTGTAAAATCGGAGTCCACCAAAAACTTGGAAGCCCTACAACATAGACTGGTCCGTGATGTGGGGAAAAACAACGAGCACTCTTGGAAAAAGGTTTCCTTATGCTCCGATATGGCCAAAGGTATAGCTGATTATGCGAAGGAAAATAACATGGACCTAATGGTTATTGGCAACAAGGCCAAGGAAGAGGTAAGGGATGTCCTTTTTGGGAACAACGCCATGCAGTTGGTGCGTGAGATCACCCATTGCCCGATATTGATCATACCCTTGGAAATCGATTTTAAACAGGTGGACAAGATGGCCTTTACCTCAAATTATGTCCATCCGATTGCCAGGGAAAATGTCAAGGCACTTCAATTTTTCAGTGGTTTGATGGAAAGTGCCATAGTACCCATGAGTATTGAGGACAAAAATGGGAACGCTGCCACCGAACAAAATAGGGCCGATTTTTTGGAGGCAATTTCAGAAAGCATCTCTAAAGAGGTCAAACTTCCCGTGTTTGAGGGCAAGGTCAACACGATATTGGAATTTGTGGACCTATGGAGCATCGATATGCTCTGTATGGTGTACTATCCCCATCATTTCTTTTTGGAATTTATAGGAAAAGGAATGATAAAGGAGCTCAATGCAAAACTAAAGATTCCCTTTTTGATACTCCCCAATAGTCCTGACTGACGAAAATCATGGCATAGCTTTTTACGTTTCCTTATTTTTTTGTGATATAAATGGGATGGCTAGCTAATGTAATATCTGAAAGAAAATGATAATGGAAAAAAGTATGACATTATGAAGCAAATAGGAATTTGGTTGAACAAGCAAGAGGCCAAGGTGCCGATAAGCAGGCCATATTTGGACCCTCCGCAACGCCGGATAAGTTCATGGATGCCTTGAACAGATGCGAAAAGGATTTGGTGGAACTGTTCAAAAAAGTACAGCTTCACGAAAACCAGCTCCAAATAATGGTGGATGAGGTAAACCAAGAGAAAATGGAAGCTGCTTACCTTGACACTCATAACGATCTTGCCAAAAAGGTATTGGATTATTTTGTGCGGTACCGCGATGCGAAAAACAAGATGTTCGACATTGTGTCCAAAGTAATGAAACGTAGAAGGCAAAAAAGATTATTGAATTAACACATACTCATAAACAATGAAAGTACTGGTATATAGTGCCAAGGATTTTGAAGTAAAGAACTTGGAGAAAGCAAACAATGGAAGGCATAAAATCAAGTTTGTCCCGGAAGCCTTGGATTCCACAACGGCTGTTATGGCTGCGGGGTACGATGCTGTTTGTCTCTTCTCCAACGACGATGCAAGCTTGGTAGTGTTGGAAATTCTCCAAGACCTTGGTGTTAAGTACATCACTCTGAGATCTACGGGGTATAACAACCTTAGCGTTAAATCGGCCAAACGTATTGGGCTGAAGGTAGCCTATGCCCCTGAGTATTCGCCACATGCCATTGCCGAGCATGCCGTGGGTATTTTGCTGGCCCTGGACCGCAAGTTGGTTCGGGCCCATAATCAAGTGAAAAACTATAATTTTTCCTTGGACCATCTGGTAGGTTCAGATGTAAACGGAAAGACCGTTGGAATATTCGGTACGGGTCGAATCGGTTCCATTTTGGTTGGGATATTTCACGCCTTTGGATGCAATATTGTGGCTCATGACCTTGAGCGCAATCCCTATCTGGAAAATCATTACGGGGTGCAATACCTTCCTTTGGAAGAGCTCTGCAGGAAGTCGGATATCGTAAGTATCAATACACCGCTGAATTACAATACCCATCATATTTTTAACAAAACTCTTCTCATGGCCATGAAACCTGGTGCCATACTGATCAATACGGCCCGTGGAGGTATCGTTAAAACAGAGAATGTGCTGGACGCCTTGAAAAATGGGGAACTTGGCGGTTATGCTACCGATGTCTACGAGCACGAAAGGGGGATTTTCTTTACGGACCATAGTAAAAATGGCATCACCGATGAACTGCTCGAAGAACTGATTGCATTGCCCAACGTGCTGCTGACCCCGCACCAAGCTTTTGCCACCAAAGAGGCCTTGGTCCGGATCGCCGAGACTACCATCCATAACTTAGATTGTTGGGAAGAAGGTAAAACAAATACAAACGAGTTGGGTTTTGAAACCGTAACGTTATAACAGTGGGCTCAATAGTTTGGCAAAGCCCTCTATCAATTTTTTGATCCAGGGTCTATTTTTGTGCGCTTCGTAGTCATCAAGAAGCAAGGACCGTTCACAATCCTCTAAAAAGTCCGATTTCATTTGTTGGCAAAGGGGCGGATCGTATACAAATACCTGTGCTTCATAATTTTGTTGAAGGCTCCTATTGTCTAAATTTGCCGTCCCAATACTGGCAATCTCATCATCACATAGCATCACCTTACTATGTAGAAAACCATCCGCATAGAGGTGAATTTTGATTCCAGCTTTTAAATACGATTCAAAATAGGCTCTTACGCACCAATCCACCAGTTTGATATCGGTACTGGTCGACATCAATATCCGAACATCCACCCCACTGAGCGCAGCTGTCATTAAAGCCTGTAGGATTGCATGGTTGGGAATAATGTAAGGGTTCACGATATAAAGATACTTCTCCGCACTGTTGATAATGGAAAAGTATACTTGTTCCATTACATCAAAATCATCATCCGGACCACTGGGCACAATCTGAAGGGAGGTATCCCGCTCCAAGGTTTTATGAATTTTAAAAGTGGAGACATCCACTTTTTTTTCACTGGCAAGGAACCAGTCGGTCACAAACAGTCGATTCAAAAAATCGACCGCCTCGCCCTCAATTTTCAAATGGGTATCGTGCCATTTGCCCAGGGCAGGGTCGCCCTTTAGGTATTTATCGGAAATGTTGATACCTCCCGTGAATCCAATTTTGTTATCAATAATGATAATTTTTCGATGGTTCCGATAATTCAGGGAAGCCAAAAACCTACCGAATTTAAATGGGAGGAACTGGGCGGTCTCCACTCCGATTTCCTTTAATTTTTTCAGGTATTTTTTACTCAGTGAATAACTCCCGATACCGTCATACAGTAAACGAACCGTAACGTTTTCGGCCACTTTACGTTCAAAGACATCCAAAAGCCTGTCTGCAAGTAGGCCGTCCTCAAAGATGTAGTACTGTAAATGAATGTGATCTTGGGCTTCTTCAAGGGCATTAAAAATTCGTTCAAAAGTATACTGCCCATCCTTTAAAAGCTCCAAGTCGTTGTGGCAGGTAACGGGGCACTTGGCGGTTTTTGTGATCAAGGAAATGATTTTTTGCTTTGTGAGGGACAGTTTTGGCTCGCATTGGGTTCCTTTCTGTTGCCTTAGTGGACCAAACTCATTTTTTAGGGAGAACATTTTGCTTTTTCTTCTGTTTCGACCAAACAAAATGTAGAGAAGCACCCCTGCCACTGGAATGGTAAAGATGGCAAGTAACCAAGCCAAGGTCTTACTGGGCCTGACCCCGTTCAACAGCAAGCTTACCACCATGACCAAGGCAATCAATATATAGAGGCCGATAAGAATTGGAACGAGCATCCGAAGGTATTGAGCGGTTTAAAATACAATCACAAGGTAGTAAAAGTATTTTGCCATTAAAACAGGTCTGATCAATACCAATACTGTTAAAATGGCCTTGATTGATCATCGTTATTTGAATTAGTTAGGAAGTAAGTGTAGCAGATGGTAAATCCTCAACTAAAAGTGACTCAAACGGATGTAAAGGATATCCTTGAAAAGGTCAAGGTGGTCAAGAACAAGTTTGGGAAACGTTGCCTGGAGCTTGAAATAGGGGAATGCAGGTTGGAACGATATGAACTTGATTCACTCGTCGAGTTAAGTGCAATTCTGGCAAGTTCCCGTTAATACGCAGTTTGCTTCTTCCATTACAAAACCAGGGGGTAAGTTCAGCTGCACTTCTTGATTTAAACAGGATATGGTCTGACATTTGTTACAACTAAAATGAAAATGAAACTGGGAGGAATGATCCCCACTACTATGGCACAAGGCAAAATAATGCTTTCCATCCCCAGCTACGATGGCATGAACGAGACCATCTTCACAAAATTGATTCAAAATCCGGTAAATAGTTGCTCTATTGATGTCCATTGCTACCTGATCTTCAATGGCATCATGGCTCATTGCAGTTCCAGATAATGTTAAAACATCCAAAACCGCTTGTTTTGATGGGGTGTTCCTTCTTTTCATAAATATTTAATGCGACATTGTTGCAATAATATAAATTATTCATAAGTTTGCCAAATATTTCAATGTAATTGCCCAATATGAAAAGGAAAAAAACATACGATGTTATTATAATAGGAGGAAGCTATGCCGGTCTTTCGGCAGCTTTGGCCTTAGGTAGATCCTTAAGAAAAACGTTGATTGTTGATGCTGGGGCGCCATGCAATAAGCAAACCCCACATTCCCATAATTTTTTGACACAGGACGGAAAACCTCCCAGCGAAATTGCGGCTGTGGCAAAAGAACAATTGTTGAACTATGATAGGGTCGAGTTTGTAGATGGTATCGCCACAAAGGCGGATATCCTTGATAACGGCTTTTTGGTTCATTTGAAAAGCGGGGAGGCTTTTAAAGGAAAAAGAATAATTCTCGCAACGGGAATCAGGGATGTTATGCCCGTAATTCCAGGTTTTGAAGAATGTTGGGGCATTTCTGTAATACACTGCCCTTATTGTCATGGATATGAATACAGAGACAAAAAAATAGGGCTTATGGCCCCTCCGGAAAAGGCTTTTCATTTGTCTTCCCTGTTGGTCAATCTAGGCAACGATATCACCATTTTACAAGAAAAACCTTCAAGTTTTGACAAGGAGCAGTTGAAGACCTTGCATAAACACAATATTAAGATATTGAACCATAAAGTTGCGTCAATCGAGCATAAAAATGGGCGCCTTGAAGAGTTGCAGTTGGATAATGGGGAACTTTGTTCTTTCGATGCGTTATATGCAGGGCTACCTTTTGAGTTAGCTTCAAACATTCCCAATGAATTAGGCTGCGAATTGACAGAGCAAGGCTACATTCAAACGGACCATTTTCAAAAAACTTCCGTGCCAGGGGTGTTTGCCTGTGGTGATAACTGTATTCCCATGCGGTCCGTGGCACAAGCAGTGGCATCCGGAAATATCGCGGGTGCCGTGGCCAACATGGAACTTTCACAAGAATCTTTTTAAATCAAAAACCATGAAGATTAAAACACCGACTTATGATATCATTGCACTGACCAGTTCCCTTATCTGCGCCATACATTGTGCGGCAGTCCCCATTGTGCTTTCATTCTCATCATTGTCAGGTCTACATTTTTTGCACAATCCGCTCATCGAATGGTCGTTTATCGGGCTCGGGGTGGTCTTTGTTTTTGTTTCCCTTTGGCCCAGCTATAAAAAAGCACACCATAGTTCAAAACCCTTGTTTATTGCCGCCATCGGATTTGGTTTGATTGCACTGGGCAGATTGGATTTAAACGGAGCTTGGGAGCTTGTGAACACCGTCGGGGGCGCACTCATGGTGTCGGTGGCCCATTTTGTGAACTGGAAATTATTACGGTGCAAATTGGATCACAAACATTGATTTCTTGTGTTGTCTCGGACTTATCCAGAACTTTAAGGTCAACTTAACAATATTTATAATAACTTTAAAGCCCAATGCAAAGAGGCTACGTGAAACATAGTATCGGGTTTTTCTTTTTGACCATTTTCCTTATGGTTAAAATGGCGGGTCTTCATGTGTTGGCCCATGATGGTGATCAAGATCACTATGCCCATTGCGTTGTCTGCGACCATATTGTAAAGAACCATGATGCTCCAGAGCTATCCTTGGCTTTCACCGACTACACTATTATGGTTCCAGAGCCAATTCCTCAGGAGCAAGCTTCCAACGAATATGGATTTCTTTCTGATGGTGTTCTTACCATCGACCAACTTTTTTCCAGGCCACCTCCCGGCTTAATATAACTGCACAGGGTACACTTACATTTGATTTTACCACGCTTTTCGGAGCAATTGGTCGCATGTTTATTTGGAGAAGGATTGTCCTTTTAACCCAATGTCCTACGTCTACCTTGTCTTAGCACACCTTACATTAATGGTTCTCCCAAATTGTTTTTGAAGAAAAACATCAGATCAACATCATTTTTCACAAAGCTTTTGTCAAAAGGTGAAAATAATCTTGTTGCTCGTTTAGAACCTTACTCCAAGGTGTTGCTCTCCAATACTGCTGAATAGTTGCCCGATTCAGCTGAACATTCAATAATCCCAACCAATGATTTAAAAATGAAAAATACTTTTATTGCATTATTATTTACTCTCTTTTTTTTTCAACATGGCATTGCCCAAAAAAATACCGGAGAAGTGTCCGGTAGTATTGTAAACATTGATTTGGAGTACTTGGAAGGTATCACCATCCGATTGTTGGATACCCCTTATGCGACCAGTACGGATGAGGACGGAAGGTTTTATCTAAGGAATGTTCCTAACGGAAATTATACCCTTCAAGCATCCGGTATCGGACTTACCGCTACCAAACAAAATATTGAAGTAAATGGAAAACCTTTGCAACTTACCCTGCAATTGAACGAGGCTACCAGTCAACTCCAGGAGGTTGTGCTACTTGGACACAAACGAACGGAGATTTCCAGCGCCCTGACCCGGACTGAAACCCCTTTGGTGGAAATACCCCAGAATGTTCAAATCGTGGAACCCGATTTTTTGGAAGACCTTCAAGTGTTCGGCATTGATCAAGTTTATCAGGCCGTTCCCGGGATTACCAGCGCGGGTTATGGAGCGGTCAATATAAGGGGCTTCAACACCAATAGTCGTAGCTTTTTGACCAATGGACTAAAAGGTTCTCCTTACCCGGAAGGGGTTGAGCCATTAATGGCAAATATAGAACGGGTGGAGGTGCTCTATGGAGCGTCCTCCATCTTGTATGGACAGGATAATATTGGCGGCAATATCAACCTTATTACCAAACAACCAAAAAAATATACATCCTTCAATGCTTCGCTCTCAGGTGGAAGTTTTGACTTGGTACGTGCCATGGCGGATATTACCGGTAGTATAGATAAGAAGAAATCCCTTTACTATCTATTTGGGGCGGCATACCAAAACGGAGGTAGGTTTACCAATGATTTTGATAATGAGAACCTTCAGATGTATGGCTCACTGAAATGGGAGATAGGTGAGAAAACTACTTTTCAGTTCAATGGAAACTTTACCAGGGACAGGGCCAGTAGCAACTATGCTCCTTCGATTCCGGTTTACAATGGCGAAGACCCGGGACTTTTCAGTCTTCCCAATGACTTTACCACCTTGGGCCCCAATTCAAGATACAAAGGGGATTCCTTTCAATTGCAGGGAATTCTGGAGCACTCCTTTAATGACAATTGGAAAGGGAATTTGGCCATGGCCTATAGCGAGAGCCGAGCCAATAGACAACAGTTCAGCACCAATGGTATAGACCCGGAAACGGATGAAGCGACAAGGTCTATTTATATCCTACAGCTTAACTCTCCAACGCTGACGATCAACCCCTACATCCATGGAAAGTTTTCCTTTTTGGGCATGGAACACCTTATGGTGGCCGGGCTGGACATCACCAATAACCAGAGCAATTATCCGGAAGGATATAAAATAATTTCAACCAGCCCTTTAAATGTGCTATCCCCAGAATTTTCGAGCATTCCACCTTCCAACCCGGATTACACATTGAATACAAAGACAGAGGATTTTGTTTTTAATACCGTTGGAGGTTATGTGTCCGATCAAATTTCCTTTTCGGACAAGTTCAAAGCACTTTTGGGTCTACGCTACAATAACTACTACAGAAGGTATCTGGCATTGAACCAAGACGATTCCGTTGCTACTGAAGAGCTTCCTGAAGTTTCGGAAAGTTGGGTTCCCAGAGCAGGACTGGTTTTTATGCCAACGGAAAAAAGCAGTGTTTACATTGATTATAATAAGGGCTTCATCCCCCAGTATTCCAATTATGCCAATGTAGGGGGGCCATTCGACCCTGAAACGTCGCATCAATTCGAGCTCGGTTACAAGGGAAGCCTTGCGAATGGCAACCTTCAGACCACAGTCGCGCTCTATACCATAAAAAAGGAGAATGTACTGGTGTTTTATAGAGACGAGAATCTTCCCCTTGGCTATGGTTATAGACCGTTGGAGGCTGTTCGTAGCAAGGGCGTGGAATTGGGTATTACCGGCAAATTGACCAGAAACTTTTCGATAGTGGCCAATTACAGTTTTAATGAAACATACACCACGGAGAGCGACGATCCTGCTGATATCGGAACCACCCCCAACAATACGCCAAAACATACCATATCGAGTTGGTTGAACTATCAGGTTGGCGAGGGCGCACTCAAGGGCCTTGAACTTGGATTCGGGGTAAATTATATGGATGAGAGAAAGGCCTATTTTGGATCGGTTCCGGATTATGCCATTGCCAGGGCACTTATTGGTTACAGCTATAAAAACTACAGGTTCCAGATAAATGCCGAGAACATTTTTGATAGGACGTATGCCATAAACGGACTTTACACAAACTATACCCCCGGTGCACCTAGGAGTTTATTGTTCACACTTTCTTATTCGCTTTAACCATGGTCAAGGATATCTTAAAAAAGGAAATAAAGATACTATTGAGGAGCAGGGCACCTTACCTTCTTGTCGGGTTGCTTTATCTTTTGGTAATCGCAGCCTTATGGGGCGGGTATACGAGTTACAAAAAAACGCAGGAGGACAAACAGCGGTCCACTCAAAAATTTGAAGAGGAATGGGTTTCGCAAGAAGCGAATCCCCATTCCGCAGCCCATTTTGGCACCTATCTTTTTAAACCCAACACGGCGTTGGAGCTTATAGATAAAGGCTTGTCGGATTACATGGGCAATACGTATCGGGTAGAGGCGCATCATCAATACGAGATGAACTATGCAGCTGCTCGCGACAACGGCTCGGAGTTTAGATTTGGGGAATTGACACTTGCCTTTATTCTTCAGCTCTTTGTGCCATTGATGATTATTTTTCTGGGATTTTCGTCCATCTCAAAAGAGAAGGAGAACAATACCTTAAAAATCATTTGGGCGCAAGGGGCCACCAGTAGACAATTGATTTGGGGAAAGCTTTGGGGAATTTACCTTACAACAATTCTTATCTGTATTCCCTTATTTTTGATTTTGATTATTGCCCCGGCTCTTATTGCCACCACGGGCAACGTGCCATGGCTCCGTATCGGATCTATGCTGGCAAGCTATCTCTTCTTTTATTTTTTGATTGCGGGAATCGTAGTCTGGGCCTCCGCCAGGATGTCTTCATCCAAGGCATCTTTACAAGTAAGTCTTTGGGTTTGGGTCATTCTATGTGTTTTGTTGCCCAGGCTTTTTACAGGCATTGCCGACAGCACCTATCCTTTGCCATCCAGGAACACTTTTAATGAGAGAATTGATCAGGCTTATGCCGAAGGGCTCAATGGAGATCAAAGCAGAAAAGAACGTTCCGAAGCCCTCAAAAAAGAGTTATTGGCGAAGTATGGAAAGGACAGTATTGAAAACCTACCCATCAATTTTGATGGTTTGTCCATGCAATCCGGCGAAGACTATTTGAGCAAGGTTTACGGTACCTATGCAAAGGAGGTACAAGGTTTGATCGAGGAACAAAATATGATGCTCGGGTATTTGGGCCTTTTGGATCCGGTGGTGGCCATTCGTCAATTGTCCATGGGGTATGCAGGAACCGATTATCTGCACCATAGCCATTTTCATCATAGGGCCAAACAGTATAGAGATGATTTTATACGCGCCCTGAATATGGAGATGGCCTATGCGGAAGGTTCCCGGGACTTAAAATACGAGTATAAGGTCGGCAAGGATTTTTTTGAAAAAATGGAGGAGTTTGAATACCAGCTTCCACCGATTCAGCAAATGTATTCTTTCTACATTTTGCCCATTTGTGCTCTTTTAGTATGGGGATTCATCTTGTTTGCCATGCTCAGATGGGGAAGTAACCTAAAACCAGATAGTGTATGAGAACAATATTTATATATGAGTGGAAAAAACTCTTAAGGCATCCCGCCCAGCTTTTGAGCTTGTTCGTTTTTTCTATCCTATCACTATATGGTATGTGGGAAGGGAAAACAATCATAGAAGAGGAAAAAGAGGCCATTTATGCTTTGGAACAAAGTTATGGAGAAGACTTTAAAGAAGTTCTTGGCAAGTTTAAGGTCACCGATACCACAGCGGCAGAAAAAAGGGATGCCGAATACGCCAAAATGCCTGTAATGATCAACTTTTGGCTTCCGCAGAACGCCATAAACAAACCATCTTCCCTGGCCTTCTTGTCCATTGGAGAAAGGGACATTCTTCCGTTCTATAAAAAAGTAAAGACCTCTGTGGATTATCTGGATAATTCCAATATAGGTATGGACAATCCCTTGGTACTGTGGGCAGGGAGTTTCGATTTTTCCTTTGTGCTGATCTATCTCTTGCCCATACTGATCATAATTTTCAGTTATGACGTCCTATCAAGAGAGAAGGAGCTGGGCGTACATAAAATTATAGCTGTGCAAGGATTGGGAAACACAGGTGTTGCTATATATAAATTACTTTTTAGGGCCATCATATTAAGTACACTTGTATTGGTTTTGTCCGGGATCGCCTTTATGTTGGCAGATACCATTGAATTTACGCTTTTAGGGTTATGGATATTGGGCTCTTTGAGCTATTTGTTGTTATGGTTTGCATGTTGTTTTTTGGTGACCAGTTGGCAATGGGGATCCCTTTCCAATTTGATTGCCTTGTTTTCCGGATGGCTACTTTTTGTGATGCTATTGCCATCATGTACCAGTATTTATATGAATGCAAAACAGCCCATCCCCTTGCGTACCTCTGTCGCTTCTTTCCAAAGGGAAACAAGTGAAGATATCTGGGGAAGCGACAAAAAAATCATCGTTGATACTTTTTTACTGAACAATCCGAGGTACAAAAAGTACTATGATCCGGACAAATCTCAGGGTACTTCAGGTTGGGGCACTTTCGAAATAGCAGGTTACTATGACCTTTTGCAAAGACGCGTGGAAAAACATGTAGCACCCTATGAGAAATTGTTGGAAAACCGGCGACAAACAGCCTCTCGGTTGAACCGGTGGAATCCCGTAATACAGATGCAAAAACTGAACAATCGTCTTGCGCAAACCTCCTTGAAAGATTTCCAAAAATTTGAGTCAAATGTCGGGACCTTCCAAGGGGAATGGAGAGATTTTATTTACTCTTTTCAATTACCGGAAAACGAGTTTTCACAAGAAGATTTGTCGGACTTTCCAGTCTTTGAGCAAAAAGACAACCTTCCCAAAATATCTAGTTCCATGAAGCAACTGATCGTGTTGTGGAGCTGGATTCTCCTATTCATATTAGGTGGAGTCATCGGGTACAAGACCCAAAGTTTAAAAATTTAAAACGAACACATGTTACAAGCAATAGACCTTACAAAAAAGTATAACAACAATATTGTCCTCAATAAATTAAACCTGAATGTGGAAAAGGGCGAAGTGTTTTGCCTATTGGGGCAAAACGGAGCGGGCAAGACCACTACCATTAATCTCCTGCTGGGATTTATTCAGGCCTCTTCAGGAGAAGCAAGGATCAATGGAGAGGCCATTTCCCCGAAGAAGAACAAGGCCCGAAAGCACTTGGCCTATATCCCTGAGGTGGTCACCCTGTACGGGGACCTATCTAGTTTGGAAAATCTGGACTTTTTTAGTCGATTGGCCGGGTTTAGGTACAGTAAATCGGAATTGGAGACCATTTTAGAGCAAGTAGGATTGCAACCCGAGGCATTTCATAAACAATTGGGCAATTACTCCAAGGGAATGCGCCAAAAAGTAGGCATTGCCATTGCGTTGGCCAAGAAGGCTGACGCCATTTTAATGGATGAGCCTACTTCGGGCTTGGATCCTAAGGCCATCAACGAGTTTACCAGCCTGGTCAAGGGGTTGGGGCAACAGGGCAAAACCATTCTTATGGCATCACATGACATTTTCAATGCAGTTGAAGTAAGTACCAGAATAGGAATAATGAGGAAGGGCAATTTGATCCATTCGCTTAATACAACGGATATAAATGCTCCTGAACTACAACAACTTTATATGGATACGAATAAATCATAACTAATGGATAGATTACCAGTCACCGTACTCAGTGGTTTTCTCGGCGCGGGAAAGACCACCTTGCTCAATCATATTTTACACAATAAAGACGGTCTCAAAGTGGCCGTAATTGTCAATGATATGAGCGAGGTGAACATTGATGCCCAATTGGTCGAAAACGAAAATACGCTCTCTCGAACGGACGAAAAATTGGTGGAAATGAGCAATGGCTGTATCTGCTGTACCCTTCGAGAAGATTTGATGATCGAAGTAGAGCGGTTGGCCGCCCAAAATAGGTTCGATTATCTGCTGATCGAGAGCACTGGCATCAGCGAGCCCATTCCCGTGGCCCAGACCTTTACGTTTGAAAGCGCCGATGGCAATATAGATTTAAGCCGGTTCAGTTACATCGATACCATGGTCACTGTGGTGGATGCGTTTAATTTCCTGAAGGATTTTTCAAGTTCGGATTATTTGACCACTCGCGAATTGACCGATATCGAAGGAGATGATAGAACCATTGTCAATTTATTGACCGATCAGGTGGAATTCGCCAACGTCATTATACTGAACAAAGTTGATTTAGTGACCGAGGAAGAACTCAAGGAACTGTATGCGATTCTTGAAAAACTGAATCCAGAGGCCCGTATTCTCCCGGCCAAAGAGAGCAATGTTCCTCTAAGCGAAGTAATACATACGGGTTTGTTCGATTATGAAAAGGCAGAAGCCTCTGCGGGGTGGATCAAGGAGCTTGAAAATAGCCATGTGCCCGAAACGGAAGAATATGGTATTGGTTCAATGACTTTTAAAAGCAAGAGACCTTTCCATGGCGAACGGTTTCTGGATTTTGTCAACAAACGGTTCCCACAAAATGTAATCCGTAGCAAAGGACTTTTTTGGTTGGCCTCGAGGCCCGATCAAGCCTTGGTGTGGAGTTCGGCAGGAGGGTCCTGCAAAGTGGATACCGCAGGGGTTTGGTGGGCTTCTATGCCCTTTGGTGAGCGTATTGGAAACCCGACTTTTGTCCAAAACCAAAAGCAGATAGAGGCAGAGTGGGATGCCGCTTTCGGGGATCGAAAGAATGAACTGGTTTTTATTGGCCAGTATTTGCAGAAGGGAAAGCTCGAAGAGGAGCTCAAAGATTGCCTCTTGACGGATATGGAAGTCGAATTTTGGAAGAAAGGCCTTTTGGAACAAGAAGATCAATGGCCCGTTCCTGTTTATAACTAGTATGATATGATAAGGACCGAGCGTGTCACATTCAAGTATAAAAACGAAGACACCGTCTTCCAGTTTCCTGATATTTTCCTCGATAAAGGGCAAAACCTCTTGATTCTTGGAAGATCAGGCATAGGAAAAACAACTTTGCTTCATCTGCTAGGGGGATTGTTACGACCAATGGATGGTTGTATCGAAATTGACAGGGTTCCTGTCCATTCACTCTCAAACAAGGAGTTGGATAGGTTCAGGGGCCAAAACATTGGGCTTGTGTTCCAGAACAACCACGCCATACAATCGCTCAGTGTCATCGAAAATTTGAAAGCAAGATTGTTTTTCAGTGGAAGTTCAATATCCCAAACCGTAATCATGGACTTACTGGAACAGCTTGATATCTTGGAATACAAAAACAAGAAGATCAGGGAATTGAGCGAAGGTCAGTTGCAACGGCTTGGTATTGCCATGGCGATGGTGCATCACCCAGAGGTTATTCTGGCCGACGAGCCTACCTCCAGTTTGGATGACGACAACTGCAAAAGGGTCATGCAACTTTTAATCGAGCAGGCGGAGATAAACAAGGCCAATTTGATTGTCATAACACATGATCAGCGGATAAAGCCTTTGTTCATAAACAAACTGGAGCTATGAATATTTGGGGAATCAGTATTAGAAACTTTAGGTTCAAGCCCCTTTACACCTTTTTGGGCATCCTTACGCTATCGGTAAGCATAGCACTTCTGGTCGGAATCCAGCAAATGGATACATCTTTCAGGAACCAGTTGGACAATAATTTGGGGGAAATTGATATGGTTGTTGGTGCGAAGGGAAGTCCCTTGCAATTGGTGCTCGCTTCCGTGCTGCATATTGACAATCCTACGGGAAACATTCCCTTTGAAGAAGGCAAAGGCTTGATGAACAATCCAATGATCGATAAAGCCGTGCCCATCTCTTACGGTGATAACTATAAAGGATATAGAATTGTGGGCACTACCCATGAATTCCCAGAGCTCTACAATGCAGTTTTAAAAGAGGGGAGGTCAATGGAAAACCCCATGGAGGTAGTGCTTGGAGCTACGGTGGCCGAAAAATTTGGACTTCGGATAGGGGATACGTTCCAGAGTTCCCATGGACTGGCCGAAACAGGTGGTCACGAACATGCAGAGCCTTTGACCGTTGTGGGAATCTACGCGCCAACCCATAAGGTAATGGACCGTTTGATCATTACTGGACTGGAGACCATTTGGGAAGTGCACCATCATCATGAAGAGGGCCCTATTGATAATGAACATGGATCTAATAATGATCACAACGGAGATAACGACCACGAAACCAAAGAGGAACATCATCATAATGAGGAGAACGGAATTCACGAAAATGATGAAAAGGAACTCCAGCAAGATGAAGGGCACGGACAGGAAATCACTTCCTTGTTGGTTTCGTTCAGGAACCCCATGGCCCTTTTGAACACTCCTAGAACCATTAACGAGAATACCAATATGCAGGCGGCCCTACCCAAATTTGAACTGGAACGTTTGTACCAGTTCACCGGTGTTGGGGTAAAAACCATTACTTGGATAGCCTATGCGGTTCTGGTCATTTCCTTCATTACCATATTTATAAGCCTTTACAGAATGGTACGCGATCGTGCTTTTGATTTAGCACTGATGCGAAGCTACGGGGCCAACAGGTTTAAATTGGTCAAAATGGTGGCATACGAAGGTTTTATGATGGCAGGGACCGCCTTTATCATAGGTGTGTTGCTTTCTCAAATGGGAGTCTATTTCATTTTTGAAATGATAACGGACCAGTATAAACAGACCATGCCGATCAACCTTAAATACCTAGAAGTGTTGAAGACCGCAGGACTGGTATTGCTTATGGTAATATTCTCCATAGCATTTGCCATTTATCCCATTATTAAAATGAACATATCAAAAATATTGAGCCATGAAAAATAACATCTTGATAGCCTTTTTCCTTTTATCCTCCGCGACATGTTTCGCACAAACAGAGATAAATTGGTGGGATTTGGCCCGTATCGATTATACAGAAAAGTTTTTCCCAGCTTATGGGGAAAATTTCTTGTATCCGGAATTCAGTGATTACATGAAATCCCTCGAAGGGAAAGAAGTGTCCATAACCGGATACTTTTTAAACATAGACCCCAGTGGTAAACTGTTCATCTTGTCCAAAAACCCCATGGCATCCTGCTTTTTTTGTGGAATGGGTGGCCCAGAGACGGCAATGGAACTTCAATTCAAGTCCAAACCAGAATTCAATACTGATGACATTTTGTATGTCACGGGAACCTTGAAACTAAATGCTGATGATGTACAACATTTCAATTATATCATCACCGATTGCACAGCTCAAAAAATGAATTAAAAAATTATAATAAATCAAAAAATGAATAGAAGAAAATTTTTTCGAAACGGAACATTATCTGCCTTGGGAGCTTCCCTTTTTACACCTTTTGAATCCATTAAGGCATCTGATTTTGAAAGTAGCTGGAAAAGGAAAAAGGCCAAGAACATTATTATGCTCGTCAGTGATGGTATGAGCACGGGCACCCTTAATATGGCCGACCTCCATCTTTCCAGAAAAACAGGAAAGGGCAGCAATTGGTTGAACCTTTACCGTGAGGATAAAATTAATCGTGCCCTTATGGATATGGCGTCTGCTAGTTCCATTGTAACGGACTCCGCTGCGGCAAGTTCGTCTTGGGGCGGTGGGGCCAGAATCAAGAACGGTGGGCTCAATATCGGGGTCAATGGGGAACCGCATCTTCCCATTTGGCAAAAATTCAAAGCTGTGGGCAAAAAGGCAGGTTGTGTGACCACTGTTCCCATAACCCATGCCACTCCCGCAGGATTTTGTGTCAACCAAAAATCAAGGAACGATCAGGAATCCATTGCTGAAAAATATTTGGAGCTCGGCTTTGATGTGTTGATGGGAGGCGGCAACGAATACTTCTCGGCGGATCAGCGAAAGGATGGAAAGGACATGTATGCCGCTTTTGAGGGCAAAGATTATCATGTGGCCCAAACCAAGAATGAAATGTTGAGCGCTCCGAAGAACAAATCCATATTGGGAGTTTTTAACAATAATGGTCTGCCATATGCCAGAGACAGGGAAAACAATGGCGAGTTAAAGGCAAACACACCAAGTCTGGCCGAAATGACTCAAAAGGCGATTGAAAATCTTAAAGATGGTCCGCAAGGATTCGTACTTCAGGTAGAAGGCGGGAAGGTAGATTGGGCGGCCCACGCCAATGATATTGCGGGATTGATCTATGATCAGGTTGCCTTTGATGAAGCGGTCAAAACAGCGATGGACTTTGCGGAAAAAGATGGGGAGACCTTGGTGATCATCACAACCGACCATGGAAATGCCAATCCTGGGGTGATCTATGGAAAATATGCGAATGATCACTTTGACTCCATTCAAAATTACAAGCATACCAACGAATGGATTTTGAACGGCATCGGGAAAGAAACATCTCTTGACAGTGTAAAGGAAAGGGTTGAATATGCCAATGGATTTGCGTTGACGGATGAGGAGGCCACCACCCTTTTGAGCTATTATGGTTCCCTAGATGCGGAAGATGGTCTATACAATCCAAAACATTTGCCCTTTAGTGCCTTGGCAGAGATTCAAAAACAGCACAATTCGGTGGGATGGATCAGTATGCAGCATTCTGCAGATTATGTGGAACTGGCCATGTATGGTCCAGGAAGTCAATTGTTGAAGCCATTTGTAAAGAATACCGACCTGCACTACCTCATGCTCGAAGCTGCAGAAGTAGAGAACACTTTTTAAAACCAACCGATTCACCTCAACCACCGACCATGCAACCACCAAACCCATTCCTAAAGGTTCTGTTACCTTTCTTGACCTTAATCATGACTGGATCTAGTTCGCCCAAGAGTGAAAGAACAAT
The DNA here is from genome assembly GCA_963677115.1 of uncultured Allomuricauda sp. Classification (GTDB taxonomy): domain Bacteria; phylum Bacteroidota; class Bacteroidia; order Flavobacteriales; family Flavobacteriaceae; genus Flagellimonas. Next base: position 3,721,488 of record OY781874.1, on the reverse strand, counting down.
TTTCCACCACCGGAAACCGCGATTGCCCTATCTGCCAATAGGGCGGAGGGAAAAATAGCCAGTAACCTTAGCGAACCGTATTGGGATAGGGCGGAGGTTGTTTCAGACTTTTTTAAGGAACCGGCTCAAGGTGGAAGCATAAAAAATACTACCTCAGTGAGGGGTCTCTACGATGATCGTAACCTATACTTTGGTGTTTTTTGTATGGATTCACTTGGGAAGAAAGGTATTCGGATACAAGATTTTCGTCGAGATTTCAACAATGGGGAAGATGACGTTTTTGGTATTCAGATAGATGCCCCTATTTTCATGACAGTTTTTTCTAGTTGATTGAACATTATTGTATGTAGATTCTTGTTTAAGATTTTATAGCTAATTTTGAGGTCTACGAAAAACAGAATATTAGAATTGGTCTGTAATTCGGTTAGTAAAAAAAGCATAAGCAAGGAAAAACGCAATAAAATCAGGGGGTGAGAAGGGGTTCGAATCCTTTCGCGATTACCAATATTCAGAAGGGTTGAGACATATTATATCTCAATCCTTTTTTGGTATTCAGGAAAAGGAATATTTTTCAGAATTGAATAGATACTTTATTAACTATTGATCCATGACCACTTCAATTAACCTTAACTTAATTTGCCAATTAGGTCGAAGTTTTAAATTCAGCGCATGAACAAGGAAATAGAAACAAAAAAAAAGTACAAAGACCGCGAGTTGGATTGGTTAAAATTTAATGCCCGTGTTTTGCAAGAGGCGGAGGATGAGTCGAATCCATTGTATGAAAGATTAAGGTTTTTGGCTATATTTTCCTCGAACTTGGACGAGTTTTTCAAGGTTAGGGTATCCAAATTGAGGCAACTGAAAAAAGTAGAGAAAGCCATTCGCCGGCCGTTGGCTCTCAAACCAAACAAAACGCTGAAATCCATTTTAAAGGAGGTGGATGCCCAGCAAGAGCGATTCGGGAAAATTTTTAAAGAATCGCTGTTACCGGAACTGTCCAACAAGGGGGTTCATTTAACCGAAATAGATTCCTACGACAGTCATCATATAAAATATCTAGAGGATTACTTTGCCCAAGAAATACAGCCCCATGTCCAATTGATTGCCGCTTCGTTGGAAGGGATACGTAAAATAAAGGATGGGCAGACCTATATTTGTGTGGAGTTTTCGGGCTCGGACAAACTCGTATTCCTATCGACTTCGATTCCCGGTATTCCTCGATTTGTTGAGGTGCCCCATCCTGACGAAGGCCATCATATCGTTTTTTTAGAGGATATCATTAAACTGAATGTCCCTAAGCTTTTTGATGGTGGTTCGGTAGTTGCCCTTTACACCATCAAAGTTTCACGGGATGCCGAGCTGTATTTGGAAGATGACTATCGAGGAGCTTGGATAAAAAATGTGTATCAAGCGCTGGAGGAACGTCAGAAAGGGCAGCCAACACGATTGCTGTACGAAGGGGGAATGCCCAAAAGGGTACGTCATCTTGTGGCAGAGCAATTGGGTCTAGGAGAGGCCGATATGGTCAAAGGGGGCAGCCATCATAATTTTAGTGATTTCATGGATTTTCCGAATCCGGCCGGTAATGAGTCACTTTATTACAAACCCATGCCTCCATTGGCCTCCAAAAGCTTTGATAGGGAATCCGACTATTTCAAGTTGATTAGGGAAAAAGACAGGATACTACATTTTCCTTATCAAAAGTTTGGGTACGTTGAGAACTTGGTCCATCAAGCGGCCATGGACCCAAATGTATCCACGATACATATCTCATTATACAGAATAGCCAAGGATTCTGCTTTGACGGATGGTCTCCTAAAAGCTATTGACCATGGCAAAAAGGTTACCATTTTCGTAGAGGCCAAGGCTCGATTCGATGAGAAAAACAATTTGGATTGGGGAAAAACATTTGAGGAAAAGGGAGCGAGTGTACACTATAGTTTTCCCAACGTAAAGGTGCATTCAAAAATACTTTTGATAGGTCGCCATGAGCATGGCTCCATTAGAAATTATGGGTACATCGGGACAGGTAATTTCAATGCCAAAACTTCTCTAATTTATTGTGACCACGGTATTTTTACCGCCGACCCTGACATCACCAACGATTTGGAACAGGTGTTTTTGGTACTGCAACGAAAAGTGCTGGTGCCTAAATTGAGCAACTTATTGGTGTCTCCATATAATTCAAGGCTTATTTTTGAGCGGTTGATACAAAACGAGATAGAATTTGCGGCCATGGGCCGTAAGGCAGGGATCACCATAAAAATGAACAGCCTGGAAGACCGTTATATGATAGATTGGTTGTACCGGGCCAGTAGGGCAGGGGTCAAGGTCAAATTGTTGGTTCGTGGCTTCTGTTGTTTGGTCCCAGGTGTAGAAGGACTTAGTGAAAACATTCAGGTAATCAGTATTCTTGATCGTTTTTTAGAGCACGGTCGGGTATATCTTTTTGAGAATGGTGGAGATCCACAAATGTATATTGGTAGTGCCGACTGGATGAAGCGGAACCTTGATTCCAGGATAGAAGTGATTATGCCAGTGTTGGATGAAACCGTTTTTGAGGAACTTCAAACCATATTAATGCTTCAAATGTCGGATAATGTGAAGGCACGACATATAGTTCCCGGTCACGAAAATCCCTATGTACGCCGTGGTGAAGGTGAGGAACCTATTAGGTCGCAATACGCCATTTATCGATATCTGGATAAAAAGAACTAAAAGTTCGCATGGAATGCTTTATGTTTTAGGCTTTTTGACCGAATGGAAAAGCCAGCGGCAGGGACACGATTTACACTTCAACGCATTGCTGTTTGACCTGTTGTTTTCCTAAAGAATCTCATTCCATTTAACCGGTAATACGGGCTGCAACATCTAAGTTTCTTGTATGATTCAAGCTAAAATCCGATAGAGTTAAACATTGAACCAATAGGATGTCTCTAACTTATCCTTCTTAATTACATTGTCCATTTAATGGTTGGGGCTAAACTCCGTCAACCATAATGTTGTTTCTTAATTAAGCCTCAAGCTTAATTGAGCCAATACAATTTAAGCAAACTTTGAAATGGAAATATTGGCCACAATAATGTTTTCAGTAAAACTAAAACTCTCTTTTAATTCTGTCTATGATAAAATGTTTTAAGCTAATGGTTTGGAAAAGAACCATACTGTTGTTAGGTATCATATTTTTCACTTCCTGTGCTACTTATAAACAGCAGCAAAGCGATGATATCGTAAGTACCAATGGTGATAAAGAACTTACCCATACATTCTTTATAGCAGGTGGATTGGGAAACCTTTCCAAATTGAACAATACTTCAGTTTTGGAAAGCTTGACCAACCAATTAAATCAAGCCCCGGAAGAAAGCACCTTAATTTTTACAGGCGACAATATTACCAATGAAACCGATAGCTGGGACAAGGATAAGAAACTATTGGATAAGCAGGTAGGTTTGACGAAAGATTTCAAGGGCAAGACCTTTTTTATTCCAGGAAACAACGAATGGAAATCTGAAGATACAGAAGATGTAGAGGATATTGAAAACTACATAAAGGATATGGAGTTGGAAAATGTGGACTTTTTTCCAGAGAATGCATGTCCCATAGAACGGATACAACTAAATGATAAACTGATTTTGGTCTTGGTGGATTCCAAGTGGTTTGTATCCAATTGGTCGAGTGTAGAGAATATCAATAAAAAATGCACGGATATTGTAACAAGGGAGCGATTTGTTCAAGAACTTGAAGATGCAATAGACGATAACCTGGACAAGAACATTGTAATTGCGATGCACCATCCGGTGTTCAGCAACGGCCAATATGCAGGCCAAAAAACTTTTAAAGATCACATGACCCCCCTGCCCATTTTGGGAACCCTTGAAGAAGGGGTGAAAGATCTTGCTGCATTCGATCCCGAACATTTAAATTCAAGGCGTTATAATTATCTCAGGATTTTTGTTACCACCCAAGCTCAAAAATCGGACAGGATCACCATTGTCTCTGGCCATGAAGAAAATCTGCAGTATTTGGTAGCCAAAAATGTACGTCAGATTATTAGTGGGGCGTTGGCTACTAAATCGGCCACTTACCTTACCAACGATGAGCTGGTATCCTTGGGAGGTTCGTTGCCGTTCGAAGGCAAGTTTGCGCATGGGGCATTGGGTTTTGCAAAATTGGAATATTTTAAAGACGGCTCTTCCCAAACTACATTCTTTAGCTTTGATGGAGAAGAGAAAACCACCAAAATAGACGTTCTACCCAAATTTCCGGAGAAAAAGCCTTTAAAACACATTGACCCCAATCTTCCCCAGGAGGTTTCGGAGAAGGTTTTGGACGACCCCGAGGCCTACCGTAAAACTGGTTTCTATGAATTTTTATGGGGGAAACGCTACCGTTCCTACTTTGGAAAAAAGGTTACTGTCCCAACGGTTGATCTGGATACCTTGTTTGGAGGAGTTGAGGTCACCAAAGAAGGAGGAGGCCATCAATCCTTTTCCTTACGTTTGGAAGATAAAGATGGCGGCGAATACGCCATGAGGTCTTTACGAAAAAGCGCTCTAAAATTTCTAAAATTCAAGCTTCCGGGAATCGCCTATAACGAACATAAATATCGTGATTCATGGCCAGAGGAATTGGTTTCGGATTTCTTTTCCACGGCGCATCCTTTTATGCAATTGGTCGTAGATCCATTGGCACGTGCGGTCGATGTAAACCATTCCGATACAAAATTATATTATGTGCCAAAGCAAGAACAACTGGGCGACTTTAACGAGGATTATGGTGATGAACTCTATTTTATAGAGCGGCGTCCATCCGAAGAGCAGCAGAATTATAAAGGATATAGAAGAACCATTGACGAAAATGGCAAGGTTACCGATGTGGAGAGTACAACCGATATGTTGGAAAAAATCAAAGAAGATGAAGAATATGTGGTGGACCAAAGGGCCTACGTTCGAGCGCGGATGTTCGACATGCTCATTGGGGATTGGGACCGTCACCAAGATCAGTGGAGATGGGTCGAGTATGAAGGAGAGAACGGTATAAAGGAGTTTATGCCCATTCCAAGGGACAGGGACAATGTTTTTCCCCGTTTTGATGGTTTTGCCCTTAAAATGATCAAAATGTTCGCCCCCAATTCCAGAAGATGGCAAACCTATGACGACAGCATCGACGATCTTAAATGGCTCAACCTCTCAGGGAGTAAACTGGATAAAGTCCTTGTTACTGATCTGGGAGTGGAATCTTGGGTGGAAGAAGCAAAATACATTCAAGAGAATTTGACCGAACAGGAAATCGAGCAGGCCTTTACAATGCTTCCTGTGGAAGTACAGGACAGTGTGTCCAGTTTTCTGAAAAAATCTCTAAAGGCAAGACTGGAACATCTGGACGAATGGGCCTCGGAATATGCAACCTATCTAAACAAAGTGGTCATCGTCAGAGGTACTGAAAAGGATGATAAATTTGAGATTACCAGGCAAGAAGATGGCAACACTACCGTAGTGGTAAAGCGTATTCTTACGGATCAAACCAATGAAGAGATTTATCGTAGAACCTTGAATAAATCCACCACCCATGAAATTTGGGTGTACGGACTCGGCGACGATGATGTTTTCGAGGTAACTGGTGATGGTGATCAATACATCAAGACAAGAATCGTTGGAGGTTATGGCGAAGATGTATATGATATCCAAAACAAGAAAAAGGTAATCGTTTACGACTGGAAGCATGAAGACATAGATTTCAAGGAAGAAAAACCTAAAACGAGGCTCACCAATTTATACGAGAGCAATACTTTTCATTGGAAATATTTTATGCCCAATAATAATGTACTTGCCCCGAACATTGGTTATAGGTCGGATGATAATCTGTTTTTAGGTCTTACCGAAAGATATACCAAAACTGGTCTCAACGGTGAACCTTACAAACAGCAACATACCTTTAGGGCCAATTATTATTTCTCCTTTGCGGCTTTTGAGATTCAATACGATGGAATGTTCGCCAATGCAATCCCTGGTTGGGATTTTGAAACGGGTGTTTATTATAGTAATGACCGATATGTAAAAAACTTTTTTGGTTTTGGGAATGAGACCATTAATCAAGAAGATCAATTGAACATTGATTTTTATAGGGGCCGGGTGCGTCAGTTTAAATCATACATTGGCTTGGCTTACTATCACTTAAGGCCTAGATTGATTTTTGAGTCCTATGATGTAAAGCAAATGGACAATCGCTTTTTTACCCCCGACAATATAGATCCCGCTGCATTTTCTTCACAAAATTATGTTGGTGCGGAAATCTCCGGCCACTACGATAGGGACAACGCAGGCGATTTTCCAACCAAGGCGATGTATTTTGGACTCACTGTGGGATATAAGGCCAATCTACGCATAGAAAATAACAGATTCGGATATGCTTCCGTTAGAGCTGGGTTTGATCATAAACTGATACCGTCGGGAGATTTGGTTTTATCTACCATAGCGGAATACAATACCAATATTGGGGACAATGAATACTTCTTCTATCATGCCCCATCTATTGGAGGAGACAATGGTTTGCGCGGTTATAGGGACCAACGTTTTACCGGACGTTCCTATTTTTATCAGAATACCGACCTTAAATTTAGAATAAAGGAATATGTTACCGCATTTACCCCGGTAACATTGGGTGTTTTTGGTGGTTTCGATTATGGAAGGGTATGGACGGCCGATGATTCGTCCAATATATGGCATACATCTCAAGGCGGAGGACTATGGCTTAGTAGTTTAAAGGAATTTACCTTGAAATTGGGGTATTTCAACTCCAAGGAAAATAACCTTTTTCAGGTAGGTTTGAATGTTCCTTTTTAAATTGATGGGCCAAATTCTATCTCACAACGATTTGTGGAAGATAAAAAATGCTAAATAAATCAACATAAACAGGGTATGGCAATTAAAAGAAGAACCATAAAATCAGTTTTAAAAAAAATAGTCAATAGGTTAGACCGTTGGCTCGACCCCATATTGGATAAATACCGCCATAAAGGGGCTTACTTTGTAACAGCGTTGATTGCTTTGGTTCTTATTGTGGTAGGAATAAATGTGTTTGTAGAGCTTACCGAAACGCTTAAAACGGAATATTTGGGTGCCATAGACAGTAAAGTGACCCAATTTGTTTTTTCCTTTCGTTCTCCCACACTTACCGATTTTTTCATTTTTGTAACCAACGTAGGAGATGTAAATGGATATCTGATTATTCTAGCGATCATGGTGTTGGTCACTGCCTTTATATATAAAAAATGGAAGTACGTTGGGCAGATATTCTTGGTTTTGTTGTTGGCCACTGCTTCCAACATGGTACTTAAACGTTTTATTGATAGGGCACGCCCGGACCTGGAACATATGGTCACCGTTGAGACATTGAGCTACCCAAGCGGACACGCCATGAGCGCTATGGCCTTTTATGGCTTTCTAATATATCTATTGTACAAACTTAGGTTAAATCTCCTGGTAAAAAATATCCTTATATTACTCGTAGCGCTTCTTATTTTGAGTATTGGCATTAGCCGAATTTATCTAGGGGTACATTTTCCTTCCGATATTTTAGGAGGATTCATTGCGGGAGCTATTTGGGTGTTGTTTTGTATCCTGTTGTTCAATTTGATTGAATTGTTCCAAAAAGACTCCAAAACCTAAACAGGTGTTTAAGCTTCTGATAATCAAAACCTTCATGATTTGAATCAACAATCAAAGCTATCGAGCAAAGAAAACCCCTAAAACTGTAGTAGTTTAAAGTTGCTGGGTCGAATACCGATCAAGCATAAAACTTAAACGTATATGCAGATAATTTTTGAATATGATAACGTCGCTCAAAGCGACGGTTTGGAACAAATGGCCAAAGAAAAATTGGAGAAGGTTTCCAACAAATACGAAATGGTCATCCGGGCAGATGTGTTCTTTAAAGAAGAAAACACTTCTTCTGATGAGACCGGAAAAATATGTGGTATTCGGTTGAGCCTTCCTGGCCCACGTTTATTCGCAGAATCCAATAAGGAAAACTTTGGTAGTGCCATTGGAGAATCCGTGGATAATTTGGAAAGACAACTACGGAAACAGAAAGAGAAAATGAATCATTAATAACCCTAAATATAAATTGCAATATGAAATTGAAAGATAAAAAGATAGCGATATTGGCCACAGACGGCTTTGAAAAATCAGAACTGTTCGAACCCTTGAATGCTTTGAAGGAAGAAGGTGCGGAAGTACATGTGGTTTCCCCTGAAAGCGGTTCCATTAAAAGTTGGGACAAAAAGGATTGGGGAGAGAGCATTTTGGTAGATATTACCATAAGCAATGCCAATCCAGAAGATTATGACAGCTTGGTACTACCAGGAGGCGTCGTGAATCCGGATACACTCCGAATCAACGATGAAGCGATAGGATTTATAAAATCTTTCTTTGAAAGAAGTAAGCCCGTTGCCGCCATTTGCCATGCACCTTGGCTATTGATAAGTGCCGGTGTTATTGAAAATAGGAAAGTAACCTCCTATAAAAGCATCAAGGACGATGTAATCAATGCCGGTGCGCACTGGGAAGATAAAGAAGTTGTCGTAGATCAAGGTTTGGTGACAAGTAGAAACCCCAATGACCTTCCGGCCTTTATTTCCAAAATAATAGAGGAGACATTGGAAGGCAAGCACAAAGGCCAGACCGTAGACGCTTAATAAATTGAACAGTATAGTTTAAAATAAAAGCCCCAATTTTGGGGCTTTTTTAATTTCTAATTATTTCTTCGGCCATGGACTAATCCAAACAGTCAAAACATTTGGTGAGTTCCTCGCTAAGTTCCAAATCTTCGGAGCCGTTGAGCACGACGGGTTCCAGTTCTCGTTCGTTTAGAATCTGTTTAAAGATTTTGGCATATTCCACAATGCCCGCTCTACGTGCAATCAATTTTGTTTTTATTTCTTCCCCGTTCAAATCGTAAATGCTTTCGGGCCATACATGGAAAGAATTGTTGATTACGGAATCATTAAGTTTTTCTTGTAGATATTTGGCTTGTTCAATAAAGGTTTTCTCCGGAACCGATTTTAAAAAGTATACATCGAACGACTGCACCAAGCCGGGCATATGTTCTATATCCTCTTCGTAGGATTGTACTTCGGGAAGAAAGAGCTCGTTGGATACAATAGTTGGAATTACACCATCTTGTTTAAAAAATGCGTTGTCCCGGTCACCTGCAATCGGGTGTGCTATCCATTTGTTTTCTTTTTCCTCTATGGCCCAGCCCCATTGTTTGGCGTGCCGGTCCCAATCACCGATGATGAGGTCAAAAAGTCGGGCGCGTACAATTTCTGGGTAGTCCAAGGTAATCGGTTTTCCCTGGTTTTTCCATTCTTGGATATCATCGGTATCGGCAAGTTCCTTTACGTTGTTATAATTGGTCCAATTTGCATCTCCCTCAGTTTCATACTCCAAAAAGAACAGACGGTTGCCAAATTTGTCATTGTACTTTCCCAAAATGGATTGCCTTGGTACAAAAAACACCTTGGGGTGGGTGTGTACCACATCTGCAGCTTCGGATAATTGGGCCACTACCAATGCCGAATACGGATGCTGTGCCGAAATGCCGTCCACCACTATATTTTCCAAACCGAGCTTGTCGGCAGCTTCGGGAATCAATTTGGAGGCATCCTTACTTATGGAACGAAGGGAATAGCGAATTCCATTATTGTCCTCAAGTTTCAAAGAATGGGTTTGCATGCCACCTCCTTGTTCAATTACCTTTAGGCCTCCAAGTAACGTATCGAGATATACAATAGGTACCCGGACAGGAGCGCTCCAGGCCTCTCTGTATTGCTCGCCTTGCATCATCTTTTTTAGCCAGTTGCCCTCATAAAGGGTGTTTGCGGCCACCAAAACGGAATCATATTTGGTGAAATCCGTTTGGTCCATTGCTGAAATATCTAGTATTTCACAGGTTTTAAATTGTTCCGGTGTGCTGTTTATGGAGATATAGGTGAGTCCCACCAAGGCAATCAGCAACACTATTACCAAGATTATTATTTTTTTCATTTTGAGATAGCTTTATTTTTTTATTGTAAAGGTTGTTTGGAATAGCTTTTTTGATGTTGGTATCGATTATAGTTTTAGTTGTTCTGGTTGCTATCTTGGTCACCCGTTTTTTCATCTTCACTTATGGTCAAGTAATGATCGGTCTGTCCAAGTCCTACAATTTTAATAATGTTCACCACCGTGTTGTACAACATCAGAATCACTACAATAAGGGCGGCACTCAAAATACTGGAGATGCCCAAACTGGAGTAATAAATAATGGAGTACCAATTACTGGGCACATTTTCAGATTCTGTTATGGGTAGGTTAAAAAGAACGAAGGATACCAATGCCGCGACAAAGACTACGGTATCAAACTTTGCAATTTGAAGAACATGTAAATAGTGGTCCTTTTTAAGTTTGGATTTGGTTCCTGAACTTAATCCCAATAAGGTCAATAACAATGTCAATGTGGTGGCAGAAGCCAAGACTATGGTATTGCAGAGCATATTGAGCCCCGAAAGGGATTTGTTTATGAGAACCTTGGCCTCGTAACCACTAAGCTCACCTAGCAAAAATGACCCAAATAAAATCACTATAAGGGAAATTACCCCGCCGGTAATGGCTCTTTTGGTGTAAGTACTTAGATTAAAATTCATTGGAGTTGTTTTTAGCTTGCAACTTTAAAGTTACAGCCTTTCAATCTCGCTGATTGACCCTATTAGGATTAACATTGATTCGGATAGCATTACACTGACATGGGCAGTTAGCTTATCTTTTCAAAAAAATAAAGTATGGATACCCGCCCAACATTAATATGCATTCCTGACATAAGTGGATTTACCCGTTTTATGGGGGAGATAGACTTTGAACTGAGTACTAAGATTATTCCTTCTCTATTGAACAAGATTATCTATTCGAACGAGATTGGGCTTAAAATATCCGAAATTGAAGGGGATGCCGTTTTGTTTTATCGCAGCGGAGAGCTTCCAAGCTTAAAGGGCCTAATGGATCAGTGCATTTATTTTTACACCGAGTTCTATAAGCAGATGCATGTATTGCGCAACAAGAACAATGGTCATGAAGGCGCTGATAGGATTCCCGAACTTTTAGGTCTTAAAATAATACTTCATTTTGGTGAAGAAGTAGGCCTGGTACCTATTGGCAAGAACATTAAATTGATGGGAGAGGATATTATCGTGGCACATAGGCTTCTAAAAAATACTATCCCTACGGATGAATATATTTTGTTTTCAAAGGACATTCTGTCCTATTATAGTAAAGAGGAGAAGGAAGAGTTCCAGAACAGCACCAGTTTAATATCTGGCAATATCCAAGTGGATCATCTGGGACAAATCGATTTTAAGTATGTCGATTTACTGCCCTTCCGTCCTCAATAGCACTTACGACCATTACACTTATTTTAAGTTTTCGTTTTGGATGAACAATCTTCGGCCTACTGTATTTTGTATTCGGGCGAAAAGGATTGAATGGGTTTAATGATTTTATCCATTGAAAACCTTGGGAGGTATTGAGTCCAAAAGATGCCTTTTTGCATCAATCCACACTAAATTTTGAAGGTACCTTTAACTTAAATGCCAAACGGTAGGCACAATAGTTACCGGAAAAAATCACTAATATGAATAATGATATAAAAGAGATAGAAAATCATCTGAACGAAATTGTTCGGAAAAATGAGGACGCTATTAAAGGGTACAAAAAGGCGGCAGAAAACGCCAAAGAAGTTGGACTTCAAAACTATTTTCAAAACAAGGCAAGAGAACGCAGTAATTTTCTGAATGAGCTGAAAGCTGCTACACCGGCCCTCAATCTTGAAAATGATATGGATGGAAGCGCCAAAGGAGCAATGCACAGGGCTTGGATGGATACGAAGGCCTTCTTTTCTAGCGACAACGATGAGTCCATGTTGGAAGAGGCCATTCGCGGCGACAAGGCCGCTGTTGAAAATTACAATGAGGTTTTGGCCAATACACACTTGCCAATCAACTCAGCAGCTGTTATAAGAAAACAAAGAGATTGGATCGTGCAGGACCTTGAAGCCAATAAAACTTTGGAAGATATAATGTGATTTATTATATGATTTTTATCTATTGAATAAAGGAAAAAGTCGGCATCTGCCGACTTTTTTATTAGTGCTGTTTTTCTATTATTTGGGGGATGTGCTCCCCTACTTTTTAAAAAAATATGTGGTGGTCTTAAGGATCGGGAGTTACGGCATCGATAATCTGTTGCTCCATTCCAAAATAGTGCAAGGCAATGGCAAAGGCCAGCACCGATAATATAATACCTACCATAAAAATGGTGTAGGTCCATCGCAATAATTGATATTTTGATTGTAAAACCTTTCCTAGATAGTAAAGATCGAGTGTTAGCGAATCGTAAATAGTTTGTTTATTTTCTATAATGTCCCTCATTTTTTCTTTAAATGCCTGGGACTCTAGGACATGAAAATTACCAAAGAACAAATGGTTGGTGTTTTTTGCCTTGATTTCCCCATCCACCACAGTTTTGTTCTCTATTTTGGGTCGCGTTGCTAAAACTGACATAATCATGGATGCAATACTGAACACGACAAAGATTACTGTAGGGTATATTAAATAGGAATTCGATGGCAAACCCAGTTTGGGAATTAAATTGGCCAATAAAAGGGATATGATGATTGCATTGACCGAAAGTAGAATGTTTGCCTTGGTATCCGCAATATCACTTAGTTTTAAATGGTTTCTTAACTGGGTCCTGTACAAGGATTGAATCGCTCTTTCGGGACTTTGGTTCTTTAGATCGACCTTAAGCTTTTCCTTGTGCTCCGTCTTTACGATTTTTGCGGTTTTTTTAATCAAAGATATTATGTTGTCATCCTTTTGGGATTGCCAGTTTTCCAGGGCATAGGCAGAATAATATCTGTGCTCGGTCCTTAGGATTTCAATATGATCTTTTTGAAATTCGTGCTGAGAAGGCGGATTTTGTCCTAAATTATCCAATTCCATACGTTCCAGTTCCAGTAGCTCAACTAGGTCACTGGAAGCATACCGAAATGTTCTGATATCCTTTATCGCGGCTTCCTCTATTGAGTTGGGTGATTCATTGCTCCAGGCACACCCGACCAAAGCAACAATTCTTTCTTTAGCGGCGGTATCGTATTTCTCATCATTTAAAAACTGGGCTACAATTTCTTGGCTGTTATTTTTATGGTTTTGGTATCCCCTTGAAAACCCCGAATACAGGAACCATGAGGCAATCAATACTTCCTCGGCGGCAATTCGCTCTTCCGAACCTTCAAGTAATTCCTCTGCAGCATTTACGGTGTTCTTGGTAAGACCAAGATTATGGAACAGATAGTTTTTGTTTATCTGCTCTGACATTAACCGGGAAACAAAGGTTTTACAACGTTTTAAAATATTTGTCATTTATCTTTGGTAGTTATTTATGGTTGTTCTGAGGAGTAAACCCTCTTATCTGGTATCTGGGAAAGGTAAGATAGTTGGGTCTATAAAGTTATCTTAAACGATGAAAAAAGTAATTCAAAAAGAATATGGTTGCCACTGTCAAGAGATGTGGCCCTCTTAAAAGGAACACAAAAACACTTCTTCTTTCTTAAGGTATATGGGATGAAAAGTAAATGGGACAGTGATGCCCAGCACAATAAGTTTATGGAATAGGCAGAAGTCCGGGTCAAAATGAACCTTGGTAATCTGTTGGGCGGTTTGAGGCTCTAGATTGACCAAGGCAAAGAATCCTTGGGCACCTGAGACTTCCTCCGCAGAACCATTTTGGTGATATGCCAAAACTGCTTTTCCGTTCACTACCGGTCTTCATGCAAGAATGTAGGCTCCTTCAACACCTAAGGCTACATCCACGTTAAAATTCTAAGCATTGTCATATTCGTTAGCATCTATTCCAAGAATACGTGAACCTTCAGGGGGTCCTTGGGTTTGATAAAACTTCCATTGTAAATGAACGCCCAGATACACGCTGAAAATTATTTCACTTTGGGATCGATCAAAAAATATAAAAGGAGAGAATTATGGGAGCGTTTTGGAAAAAATAGCCACCGCTGCCAAAATCCATTACCTCGGAATTGGTGCGAATACTGGAAGAAATCATATGATGTTCTTTTAGGGCGCGCTTAAAAAAGACCTGTCTACAATCCAATATTACCGCTCTTTTATTGGATATGTCTATTGAAATGTATGGTGAACCAAAGCCTTATGCGAAGCCATTCGAATTCTCACTATGTAATAGAAATGATGTTTTATGTTTTGTAGAAGATTGCATAAAAAAAGCCCCCAAAATCTGGAGGCTTTTTAAAATCATTGGTGTCTAATTACATTTTCAACCGCATAAAAAGCTCGTGGGTATTGTTGTCCAACCCGTCAATTGGATTTTGGATGGATGTTTCGTAGGCATATCCCAAATTAAAACCATTACTGATATTGAACAGGAACAGACCGCTGATGCTTTCATCATAGCGGTAGCTGGCACCGAACTCGAATCGTTCACCAAAATCCAAGATTCCCGTTAATTCAACGGATACAGGTGATGCATCCACATAGCGGAGCATGCCCATGGTCTTCAGGTCCAATGTTTTGCCCAAGAGGAAGGTGTATCCCCCGCTCAAATAGGCATGTCTGCGATCGGCCCCTAGGTAGGCATTGCCATCTCGCTCTTTCATGCGATCGGGCGTCAATAATTTTGGGGCGGATAGGGAAACAAAGTACCTATCGTGCTTCAAGTATGCCCCGGCCCCAACGTTGGGGGTGAATCTACTGTTGTAATCCATCAAGGTACCATCTTGTCCCATCCCATAGGTTACAAGGCCCTGGGTATTGGCGTCGTAGGAATTGGCGCTTCCCTTAATACCAAAATAGAGGCTGAGCTCTTCATTTAATTGCACATTATAGGACATATCTATGGCGACCCAGGTCTGCTTCTCGATAAATGTTTTGTCATTTAAAATGGAGACTCCCAGACCGACATTTCGACCGACCGGCATTCCAAAAATGGCACTTTGGCTCTCAGGAGCACCTTCGATACCTGCCCATTGGCTTCGAATCCCCAAAGAGAATTCGGCAGCCTCGGAACTTCCTGCAAACGCAGGATTGTAAATGTTCATGTTGTAACGGTAAAACGTATAATTGGGGTCCTGCTGGGCCTTCACCGAAGCGGAAAGTGCAAGGAAGGTGACCAGTATTTGTATTTTATAAATAAGTTTCATCTGTATGTATTGTGTTTTTGTTGATCGTGGTTAATAGTTGATGAAAATCCATCCTTGCAATGGAGCACTGCCATCTCCTAGGTCTATGACGTACATATAGGAACCTGGAGGCAGTTTTTCACTCCTGTTTTTGTAAAAACCTTCCCAATTGTTCCGGTAGGATTTAGTTCCGAATACTTCGTGCCCCCAGCGGTTATATACATGTACCACATTGTTGGGATAGTTGTCGATCCCGGGTATCACCCATGCATCGTTGTTGCCGTCACCGTTGGGGGTAAAGGCCTGTGCCGGTACCAAAGAAGGTTCTTTATCGGTGGGAAACGCATCATCCACATCCGCAACGCCATCATCATCGGCATCATCATCAGCATTGTCGCCGATTCCATCACCATCGGTGTCTGTATCTTCGTATGGGTCCAACGGGAAATCATCCTCATCGTCGGGAGTTCCATCACCATCGTCGTCGTCATCTGCATTGTCTCCGATTCCATCACCATCGGTGTCTGTATCTTCGTCTGGGTCTAACGGGAAATCGTCCTCATCGTCGGGGGTTCCATCACCATCGTCGTCTTCATCTTCATTGTCGCCGATTCCATCACCATCGGTATCTTTATCTTCTTTTGGATCCAATGGGAAATCATCCTCGTCGTCGGGAGTTCCATCGCCGTCGTCGTCAGGGTCTTTATCATTTGGAATGCCATCACCATCCGTATCTTGGGGTGTGTTAATGCCAGCTTTATATGTTGAGATACTTACGGAATCACTATTGTCCTTTACCTTGAAAGTGAAAGATGTGTGATTTGCTCCATATTCACCAGCGACAGGGGTGAAGACCAACAGGGTCACATCATCAATCATGTCATTTGCCTGAACAGCGGTACCGTTATATGCTAAAGTGCCGTTTGACGGAAGGGATATCACTTGGATACCGTTGAAAGTGTCACTTGAATCTTCATCTGTAAAAATGAAGTCATCCAAGCCAAAGGTATAAGGTGCATTTTGAATGGTTTCTATGCTAATGTCGCCACCTTCAGGGGCATCGTTCACATTGGTAATGTTCAACGTAACCGTTACGGTTTCAGTAAAGGTCAATGCATCTTCAAAATTGTAGGTGAAGCTATCCGTTGCGGATTCATCTCCGTTGTGTACATAGGTGAAGGTACCGTTGTTATTCAATGTAAATGAGGCTGCGTCTTCCGGTCCATCTATCAAATGATATAAACGGTCATCGCCATCCACTTCGACATCATTGGTGGAAACGTCCTCGTTCAAGGTTCCATTTTCATCCAAGGTGAAGCTGTCCGCCACTGCAATTGGTTTGTCATCCACAGGAATAATCGACAATGTTATCACAGCTGTTACCTTGGTACCGTTATCATCAAGTTCATAGGTTACGGTATCCGTACCATTTTCGTTCGCATTTGGTGTATATACCACTTGATTGCTGCTATTGACAATTGCGTTACCTTTTGTTCCCTGGGCCTTAATGGTTAGGGTAGGGGTGCTATTGGTATCGTAAACGTCGTTATACAACACATCGATAGGTGCGGAGGTGGTATCCTCGTCCAATATTGCCAAATCATCATCGGCGCTTACCACAAAAGTAATGTCATATGGACCAAAGGAGGTTTTGCCAACATTCCCGGCATTGTCCATTACCTCTGCATGAATGTACCAACCAGACCCTCCTGCATTAAACGAGGTGTTTTTGGATTGACTATTGCTCCATGATGTCCATGACTGATGGTTTGTAGCTGGAGGAGTTGCACTCTGTACTCGCGCAAATCGCTGTACGTCAAATCCGCTTCCTCCGTTTTCGTCTTGGAAAACAAGTTGAACATTGGTATCGGTGTCCAAGTTTCCGCTGCTGGGATCCGCAGTTATTGTTGGTGCAGTATTGTCATCAACAATGGTAAGGGTTCTGTAAAAGGGTTCCGACCAAACTCCGGTATCCGTTTTTGTTCTAAGGCTGATGATATACTCGGCAGATAGATTGTTATAGCTCGAAAAATCGGTCATGGGAGTACTTGAATTGTATATTTCAGTATCCGTAGGGTTTCCTTCTACATCATATACCCTTTGGGTCACTATCCATTGCTGAGTTGATAAATTCCTGCCATAGGGGTCTACAGAGTTATCCTCAACGGTTATGGTCATATTACCGGTATAGGTGTTGATCAGGTCTGGTAGTATATTAAATTGTGCTATGGGCAAATCTGTTTCCCCACCAGAGCTGGTAGTTTTTTCCACATAAATACTTGTTGGACTACTCCATGTACCTTGGTGGTCCTGAACTTTCAGCATCACCAAATACTCCCCATCTTCGACACTGTTTTTATTGAACTGGCCGTCGACCCAATCATTGGTTGCAGTGGCGTCAACGGACTTCCATTTCCACTCTGATTGCGCTATACCGTTGTCGGCACCGCCATCCAAATCATAGGAGGTATTGTTGATGTAGCCGGTATCTCCACTATATGTAAAACTTGCCACAGGTTTTCTGTGAAAATATAGGGTAGTGGGGGCGGTGGGAAGGTTCTCAAAAGTAAAGGTGTATTTCCCGGTTTTTTCATAGAATTCTGGAACATCTTCCAAATAAAGGTCGTTCCAAGATACCCTACCTTGGTTATTCGGAAAAAAGGTTTCGTCGTGGGTAATTTTCCACCTTCCGTTAGGGAAATTTGCATTAGCGGTACCGGTCTTCATTTCTGAAGGATCTACTGCAATTTCAACACTTGTCCCGGCGATAAAATAATCTCCTTCGGATACGGTATTGAATTGATATTGCTCATAGATGTATTGTGCCATATCATCTATCCAGCTGGACCAACTTCCGGTATCACGGTTTACAAAAGTTCCCTGATCGTTGTTTTGTTGTACAAATCGCTCAAACTGACTTTTGTTATCGTTTAGTCCCCATCCAATGTAGTGGATATTTTCGTTGATGGTACGCATCAATATTTCAGCAAGATCCTGATCGTTGTCAAAGTCGGCAACTTCTTGATCGTCCAAATTTACGTTAAAACGCATGGCACCGTTTCTCCATTGGGGTTCCCTGAGCACGTCTTTAAATTTTTTAAGGCTCAATGAGGTAACTTCGATATTTTTGAACGTGGCATAGGGCTGACTGTTGGAAAAGAACCCATAGCTACCGCCGATTTCCTGATCTGCGGTATAGTTTATGATAAGCGCATCGTCCATATATATTTTTACGTTTTTACCACTTACCACTATCTTAAAGTGGTACCATGTGGTTGTGGACGTATGATCAAAAATGACGTTTTCGGCACTTTGCAATCCTTGGACGTAGTGTTGGGGGTTCGAACTTCCATCGTCCTTTGTAATTTTATAGAGTCCGGAAGCAAAACCGTGACCAGGTTTAAACTCGTTGGTAGTAAACCCTCTCACCGCTCCCGACAAGTTGAAGAGATAAGAGCCTATGGGCCCATTTTCCATGCCGAAAGTAATACCCATATCATCATCGTCCGATCCTTGAGTAAAGGCAATATCGGCTTCCAAGGTATAGTTGGAAGAATCGAAAACAGGGTCGTAAAAACCGGCCATGTAATCATTGTTTGTCCTTCGGATAAATTTATCCGCATCTACAAATTCCCACGTTCCGGGATTGTATCCCCAACGTACCCAGTTGTTGAAAATGTCCGCTGCGTCCTCGGAGTTGGATGAAATGGTGGTTCTTTCAAAACCTTGTACATAAAGTTTATCGGCCGGTATACCTTTGCTGGCCAAGGCGGCACCTAGGTCTTGTTCGAAAGTTTCTATGTTTTGATCAGTGATTCCTACGGTCAGTACAACATCAATGTTGGGCCCCTGTTGCACTTCCATATTTACCGTTTGCCCGGTCATGGAATTCCAGCCTATACCAAAGAACAATATGGCCAGGATGTAAGAATATCGAAGGTTAATTTTCTTCATTTTTGGTTGAATTTGGATTTTTGTAGCTGTAAGAGTTATTCAAAAAGGTTACTGGTGCTGGTCAAAGGCCTTACGGAGTAATCAAATGTAAATTCTTCGTTCAGGTCATTACAAGAGGAACATGAAGCCACATTGAACCCTGTAACACTGGAAATGTCTTCCATTAGGGAGATTCCTTGAGCGTTTTTTGCTAGGCTACATGAATAAATTAATAAGGTCACATTTGGATTGTTGGACATAAATTCTTCCGCATGGAACTGCTCTATAATCTCATTGGAACCATAGGTTGTGCCCCCTATATCCATGGAAGCATTTCCCGTGGGCAAAAACAAATGAATGCTGGTGACTTCTGGATTTTGAACAAGAGCCTGCTTTATTGAACGGGACAAGTTTTTTTCAGAATCAACTTCTATTAGTCCGAGGCTTACAGGCAATGAAGCCTTGAGACCCGAACTGTTGGGATAATTTACATCAACGATGGCCATCTCTTGACTTTGTGCGTTTGAGACGTGCACGGTGAACAATAAGATTAAGTTTAGATAACAAAGAGCTTTAATGTTAAAACATGTTTTCATGAAAATTTGGTTTAATCTTTATACTAATTTTAATATTTGAGTTTGTTTAAATAAGGGCATAGGTAGTACTGGCCGCCTATCTGCAGCTGTTCTTTATTTGCCATGGATTTAGCTTAACTAAATCAGGTCACCTATAAATTCTTTGAGAAGATTGTGTTTTGTGGGAACGTATTTCTATGTCATATGCTTTGATTAAACTTTTTTATTTCTTGAAACGGATTACAGTTTTTTTCCTACATCTTTAATCCGGATATGCACAATTTCTTGATTGCTAAAACAGGAACGGCTGTTGGTATTTTATTATTTTAAAAAAAAAATCCCCAAATTGATAATTGTCAATTTGGGGTTATTTTCTTACAATTACTGAAAGTGTATTATATTGATTTTGTATGTTTTATAATTATCGGTGTTGGTAGATAATTTTAAGTAAAATCACACCCGATAAAGGTGGGAATGTGATATGGGTGGCTTCTAGATCAAATACTTTCCTTGAGTAATCTGGAAAGCGTTTCCGGCCTTATGGCCAAATAAGAGGCTAAGTGTTTTTTTGGTATTCTTTCCACTATTTGCGGTTTTATATTCCCCATAAAAAATTCCAAGCGTTTTTTTGCATTGGGTATTCTGGCCAAATATACCCTGTGCTCGGCCAAAATATAATATTGTTCCATGAGCAGGCGATTGATTTGTCTCATTTCAGGAAAGTGGTTCAGACAATATTTATAATCTTCATATTCCAAATAATCACAGTAGGTTTTTTCCAGACTTTGAATGGATTCTTGAGTTTCTTGGTTTCTAAAAAAACCCGTAATTGAGGTGAAAACTTCGTTCTCGGTATCCAGCCAAGTGGTAATTTCCGTGGAACCGCTCATAAAATAGCCGCGTACCAAGCCTTTTTTGATGAAATAAAGACGATTGCAAATCTGTCCTGCTTTGTTAATATGCTCGTTCTTTTCAAAAATGCAGTTCTTGATATTGTTGATCAGATAATTTTTTAAACTTGGACTTAAGGGGTATATTGAATTAAGAAATAAAACGATGTAAAGGTTTTTTTCGGGACTCTCTTTAGGGAGCATGGAATACGTACTTTGATTATTACTTAGGTTTGGTCTTACAAAAATAACCAATGTGTAGCAACTTGATTTTCCTTTTATCAAAAAAAAACAAAGGCCCAAAAATGGACCTTTGTCATGTTTTAAATGGATGGTAAATTTTATTTATAGGCTTTGGTACGTGCATCATTGATTACTCCGTTCCAGTTAAGACCAAATGCAAAATCGTATGTATTTCCATTAGCGTCCGAATAAGCTTGCATATCCCTTGGCACATCTTCAAATTGTTCTTCTACCGTGACCATATTCTGTGGCATTTGAAAGGGCAATAATCCAGAAGGTTCGGTTTTCCCCGAAACGATATCCATAATGGCTTGGTCCTGAACACCCATATGAACCAAAATAGCATCTGCTGAAGACTCAATTTCTTCAAAAACCATTGGTTTGGCAACTTTAACGATTACCACAACCGGTTTATTTCCCATTTTTCTTTTTGTATTCGTCACTAAGCTCATATCGGAAATGTTTATGGATGTGGTCGTTTTACCTTTATAGGAGCGGTTTTCTATACCTTCTTCCAGTGGGCTTCCGGCCGCTATGCTTTGTTCCCTTGCATGGGTTGCCGTATAAGTGCCATATTGAAGGCTTATCGGCACATAACCGTTGCCTCCGTTTTCAGTATCGGACACATCATAACCAACACCTCCATTTGGATTCTCTATTCCTACCAAAGCAAAATCTGCTTCATTTGGGTCTTCTACAACCTCAAAATATTTACTAACAACCTCCATGTTAAAAGGGTGTTCGGTACGCTCTTGGGTGGCTACCCCGAACCAGTTTACGGTAGGTGCAACATAGCGCTGGGGCACATAGACTTTTTTCTTGTTTTCGACAGGAAGGGTTTTTTCATGGTTCTTTAGCATCACTATGGATTTGAGCTGAGCATTGTAGCCAGCTTCCATAAATTCAGAATTCCCGACAATCGTTTCTGTTTGTGAAACATCCAAATAAGGATTTTCAAAAAGTCCGGTTCTAAATATGTTCTTTAACAATCGAACGGCAGAAGTTTCAAAACGTTTGCGCATGTACTCTTCCCCATGTTCCTCAACACCCATTTGATAGGCTTCCATAACCGGTCCCATATCATTGTTGCCCCCAAATTGATCACAACCGGCCTCAATAATTTTGTAGTGCCTTTCGGCAACACTCAAATTTTCCACTCCCCATGGCTTGCCTCTGAACTCATATACGGTGGGTGCATCGCCTGTGATGCCCCAATCGGTGCATACCACGCCATCATAACCATACTTTCCGCGCAAAAGGTCTGTGATCAGATATTTGTTGTAGGCATTTCCAACGTTTTCTCCATTTTTGGTATCCTGATCATAGGAAATGGTGTAATAGGGCATGACCGCAGTTGCCATTTTGGTTGGTCCTTCCAAGGCAAATGCACCTTCCGTAAAGGGTTTTAAGTGATCCTCAAGATTTTTTCCGGGATAAACGGCATAGGACCCATAGCCAAAATGTCCGTCACGACCACCTTCTTCAGGTCCTCCTCCTGGCCAGTGCTTTACCATGGCATTGACACTTTGCATGCCCCAATCGCCATTTTCCGATGCTTGAAAACCTTCAACATAGGCACGGGCCATATCGGTAGCAAGTTTGGGATCTTCCCCCATAGTGCCATCAAAACGTGACCAACGGGGCTCGGTGGCTAGATCGATTTGCGGGGAAAGCGCCGTTGCGATTCCCAATGCCCGGTATTCTTGTGAGGCAATTTCACCAAATTGCTGCATCAAAGAAGGGTCAAAGCTGGCCGCTAGCCCCAATGTGCTTGGCCACATGGAAATTTTTCCACCTGCACCGGCATTGAATTCCGCATAAGAATCACTGCCGTGCCTTGGGTCGGAGCTGGTATTTATAGGAATTCCCAGTCCAATCCCTTCAACCATGGCCTGTGCGTTATTGTTCCATTGTGCAGATATTCCCGGGGATTCCACGCTGGTGATCAATACATGGCGTAAGTTATCTTCTAGCAAAAACTTCTTCTGCGCATCGGAGAGGTCGCTAGGTCGGGCTCCGCTTTCCTCATAGGGTTTTCCATTGTATGTAACTGCCCCAAAAAAGCTGTTTCCGCCTCCGGGAATGGATTGGTGGGCGCTGTACAACATTAATCCAGCTATTTGTTCCACGCTCATTTTTGATGCAAGATCTTTGGCTCTTTCATCTGCCGAGAGTCTCCAATCCTCATATGGATCAAGCGTGCCGTTCTTGTTCAGGTCTTTGAATGCCACTTGATCGACGGTTAAAATAGAGACTTCGGAATCCGGGCTATAGCCAAGCGTTGCCCCGTCTTCATTTTTTACAAGATTGAAACCTTCCTTGGTTTCTTCGGTAAATTGGGGACTGCATCCTACAAATATTGTTGCCAAGAACAGACTGCCCAGTTTGAGGTTTTGTTTTAAAATATGCATGTTGTTATTTAGTTTTTATGTGCTCCATTTGACATGAATTTTTCAGGTTGTTAAATGGATTCGAAAGGATGCTTCCATGGTCCACGATACTCATTTTTCAGTAATTCGGAAGCTTCGGCATCGTTGATTATCATTCTTTCTTGCGAATTGTACGCCAGGGGCCGTTCCAGTTGCATGGAAAGGTTGGCCAGAATACAACTTGCTGTGGAAATATGTCCTTGCAGTACATCGGCAACCGGCAGTCTGTCATTTTCTATGGAATCCAATAGGTCCAACATGTGACCTCTAGTTGCAGGTGCGGTATGTAGTTCAATATCCTTTTCATTTAAATCTTCCGGATATTTTTCACGCTCATAAACCACTTCTTTTTTTATGATTTTTCCATCTCCATTGGGAATGAATTCATACTGATGAACACTTCCTTTAAACGTGCCTTTTTCACCATAAATAATAAAGGCCCAAGGGTAATCAGGGTCGGCCGGGGTACCCCAGCTGCGGTGCTGCCATACGCAATTCAGTTCATTAAACTCAAAAATTGCGGTTTGGGTGTCGGAAATATTGGCAATAGAATCTTTCTGTACATAAATACCCCCAGTGGAACTTATTTTCTTGGGCCAGCCAAGATCGAGCATCCAGCGAACGGCATCCAGCATGTGAACACACATATCTCCCACGATTCCGTTGCTATATTCCATAAAAGCGCGCCAGTTTCGGTGCGGTAGCCCGGTGAATGGGCGAAGTGGGGCAGGGCCCGACCAAAAATCGTAGTCAAAATGATCAGGGACTTTTTGAACGGGTGGATTGGCGTCCCATCGCATGTGATAGTAACAGCACATTTCCACGTGGGAAATTTTCCCCAAGAGCCCGGCATCGACAATATTTTTCTTGCCCTCTATCAAATGTGGTGTGCTTCTCCTTTGCGTGCCTACTTGCACTTTTTTTCCAAGTTTGCGAGCAGTGCTCAAAATGGCCTCGCCTTCCAAAACATCCAAACTAATGGGTTTCTGTAGATAGAGATGTGCTCCGGATTCCATCGCTTCAATGGCCTGTAATGCATGCCAATGGTCCGGACTTCCAATTAGGACAATGTCCAAATCCTTTTCGGCAAGCATTTTTCGATAATCATGGTACAACCGTGGTCTTTTGCCCGATGGTTGGCGTTGGGCGACTAATTGAGCCGCTTCCTCCAAATGTTTTTTATCCACATCGCAGAGCGAGATTACTTCTACATTGGCTATTTGTATAAGCTTTAATAAATCGCCCTTGCCGTACCAGCCACATCCAATAAGCCCTACTCTCCATTTTTTTTGAGAATAGACCAAATCAAGTCCATAAGCTCCAAATGTTGAAAGTGCGAGAGCTGCCGTGGAACTAGTTAAGAATTTTCTTCTGTTGATATAAAAAGGTTTGGTGTTCATACTACAGACTCCATTTGTTATTTACTTGGCTTAAAGGGATACAACCACGATATGCACCTGGAATAGGGTCATAGCTTAAAACGTTTTCACCTATTTCCTGTGAAGTGAAATAGCCCCAGAGCGCCGTTGATTTTAACGAACGATAAAAACCTACAGGTTCGGGTTTGCCAACCGTTGTTCCCCATACGCCGCTACCAAATTGTCCTGAATTTTCTTCCGCCTTTTGCAAAACTTTGATTTGGTCAGATTCGGATAGGTTTACGAAGCTGTCCCCAAATTCAGATTTACATTCGGCATTGAATTTTTCTATTTCTTTTCTGACATGTTCCTGCGCTTCGGCATCGTAAAGATTCGCATAGACTTTATCAATGAATATATCCACCTTTACATCGAGAGCTCCGGGTGTTTCGGTTCGGGGCAATATCATATCCACGATTTTGGATATAAATGCCGCTTCATCAGCGGTCAAAAATATCGGTTGCCAATCAATTCGAGCTTCATTTTTACATGATTGCAATAAGGACAATAAAGATGGCCCAGCAATAGCTATTGCGGCCATACTACCTGTAAATTTTAAAACTTTTCTACGATCCATGATCAAATGTTGAATTTTTTAAGTTGTTCTACAGCATGATTGGCGGCCCGTACAGTGAGTGCCATATAAGTCAATGAAGGATTTACGCATGAGTTGGATGTCATACATGCCCCATCGGTAACAAATACGTTTTTAACCGAATGAATCTGGTTGGTGCCGTTCAAAATCGAAGTTTTTGGGTCTCTTCCCATTCTTGCAGTTCCCATTTCGTGGACGCCGTATCCGGGTTCGTGCTCGTTATCAAAACCTATTACACCTTTTACTCCTGCCTTTTCCAACATTTCGACGGCATCCTCCTGAATTTGTTTGTTCTGTGCCAGTTCGTTCTCTTTATATTCGGCATCAATGGACAGGGTAGGCTGTCCCCACTTATCGGTTACTTCCTTGTTCAAGAAAACTTTGTTATCGTGATAGGGCAAGCATTCTGCAAATCCCGTAATAAAGAATTCCCACGGTCCTGGTTTCATAATACTGTCCTTGTAATCACCGCCAAATTCTTTTCGATTGGCAGCTTCGTTGTTGCCCATTCGGTATCCGCCACCTTGGAAACCAAAACCTCTGAGGAATTTGTCGGTTTTTGATTTTTCATCAATGTTCCAATAGCGTGGAATATAGATTCCATTGGGTCTACGTCCACTATAATACTTGTCTTCATAACCATCAACCCTTCCCAAAGCCCCAACGCGATAGGTATGATCCATTAGGTTATGCCCCAGTTCACCACTATCGTTGCCCATTCCGTTCGGGAAACGGTCTGAGGTGGAATTGAGCAAAATTTGCGTGGTACTCAAGGTAGAGGCATTGCAGAAAATGATCTTTGCTTTGAACTCGATATCTTCATTGGTCTCGGCATCAATGATGCGTACGCCTGATGCCCTGCCGCTACCTTCATCGTACATTATGGATTGTACTATGGAATACGGCCTAAATGTAAGGTTCCCTGTGGCATTGGCCGCTGGAAGAGTAACCGCGTTGCTACTAAAATAGGCCCCGTATGGGCAGCCTCGACTGCATCGGTTCCTGTATTGACATTGCCCCCTACCGTTCAAGGGCTGGGTCAAGTGCGCAACTCTTCCTATGATCATGTGCCTTCCCGGGAAATCCCTTTCAATACGTTTTTTGATGTCTTTTTCCACACAGTTCAGTTCCATGGGAGGCAGGAAATGGCTATCTGGCAACTGGGGCAGACCAAGGGCCTCACCACTAATACCGGCAAATTTTTCCACGTAGGTATACCAGGGTTCAAGGTCGTTGTAACGGATGGGCCAATCCACGCCATGGCCATCTTTGGCATTTGCCTCGAAGTCCATCTCGCTCCAGCGATACGTCTGTTTTCCCCAAAGTAACGAGCGACCGCCCATTTGATGTCCCCTGATCCAAAGAAATGGTTTTACCTCGGTATAAGGGCTGTCTTTATCGTTGGCAAAAAAATGTTCGGTATCTTGACCGATGAACCCAGATCTAATGGCTTTGTAGTGTTTTTCTTTTTGTTCAGGGGTAAGCCCACCACGGAGCTCCATGTCCCAAGGATCAAGATTGGCAGTTTTATAGTCGGTTGGATGTTCAACAACAGGGCCTCGCTCCAGAACCAAGGTTTTTAATCCTTTTTCACAAAGTTCTTTGGCTGCCCAACCACCGCTGATTCCTGAACCGATTACAATAGCGTCGTAGGTATGCTTTGGGTTGGCATCAATATTAAAATTTGGCATTTTGGTATTTGGTTTAGGTCTTTAAAGGTTATAATTTTTTGCCAAATTCAAATGGCTGGTCTTGGATTGTTTATAGTTTTTCTATTTTTTCTTTGTTGAAACTATAAAGGTATGGTGCCTTGTTCGCTGCGCCGGTATATAGTTTTTCGTGTCTTGTAAGAATGTCCATACTTAGAATTTTACGTTGAAAAGTAGTTCGCCTAAGTTTTTTGTTGAGAATGGCCTCATAAACCTTTCGCAATTCTTTCATTGTGAATTTTTCAGGCAAGAGATTGGTTCCGATAGGCTTTTTCCCTGCATCAGTTCTAATGGCCTCCAATGCTTTATCCACGATGTTCTCATGGTCCATCATAAGAGGGGGAAGGTTATTGATGCTATACCAGTTTATAGAATCTGAGAATTTATTTGGTGTTGGGCGCACTTGGTTGTAGTCGATCAATGAATAATAGCCTACCGTAATAAATCTATCCAGTATCCAGTGGTCATCTGGAAGCTTATAACCCAGGCCTTTGGCAATTTCTTTTGATGGTTCAGGATTAGACCTGTTCAATTTTCCGAAAGTATGGAACTGTTCCAAATGTATTGTTTTGAGTCCCGTACGTTTCATAACACCTTTTTTGGCAGCATCCAGTAAGTCTTCATCGCGCCTAATGTAACCGCCAGGCAGTGCAAATAGACCGGTGTTTTGGTATTCGAGCACCAAAATTTTTAGTTCTTCTCCTGTAAAACCGAAGATGACGGTATCAAAGGAAACGTTGGTTAGGTATTTGTTTTCTGAAGGCAACATATTGTAAACATCGCAAAATTTACATCAAAAAAATATAAAAATAAAAAATTGGATCCTGTTATTGTAGCAAATTGATACAATAATAGCATGGCGAAATGTACAACTTGTTATGTTTAGAATAATACTTTTTGGTGGAGATATCGAAAAAAGTTGCTTTTGCTTCAAAAATCCAAAGACAATTTTCTCACCACGGGATATTAATTGACCTCAATTTTTTTGGGCAAATCAATGGATCCATTTTAATTCCTATCGGTTAAAAGTGTTTGTATAACAGTTATCTGATATTTTGTTGTTTTTTCGTTTTTCTAATCAACAATTTGATGTTGATAAAATACTTAACCCCCTGCAAGCCCAGTAAAATTGATGTTTTTTTAACATTGTCAAATTTATATTTAGACTATATGAATTTTACCATATCCAATATTTACTGTTAAAATATTGCTAATTCTAAAAAAATACCTATTATTGTTCCTGATTGAGACAATATGCACGGTCAAGGTCAATAGAAATAACTAAACTAAATAGACTATCTATGAATCAAAACAGAATTCAAGTTTTGACAAGGTTGTCTGGTGCCCTAAAGGCTTTTCA
Organism: uncultured Allomuricauda sp.; assembly: GCA_963677115.1. GTDB lineage: Bacteria > Bacteroidota > Bacteroidia > Flavobacteriales > Flavobacteriaceae > Flagellimonas. The sequence goes on along the minus strand of OY781874.1, from coordinate 3,693,096 downwards.
GACATTCTTTTTGTCAATGACAATGATGTTGGTGGGTGGATCTGCATTTGCAGCAGCCCCGGACTCGGGTGACGCTACTTCACCCCCTTACCAAGTAACCATAACAGGTACTGTTGTGGACAATTTTGGAACCCCTTTGCCAGGTACCAATGTTATTGTAAAAGGTACCACTAATGGAACACAAACAGATTTTGATGGAAATTATTCCATTACAGCACCTTCGGATGCTACATTGATTTTCTCTTATGTAGGTTTTAAGACCATGGAGATTCCGGTTAACGGTAATTCAACGATTGATGCTGCCATGCAAGAGGATGCAGCCGCCCTAGATGAAGTGGTGGTTACCGGTTATGGTACCCAGACAAGAGGGGAACTTACCGGTTCTGTTGGTACAGTGGATGTTTCCGAGGCAACCAAAACGCCTGTGGTTAGCGCTGCTGAAGCTTTGCAGGGCAGGGTGTCGGGTGTTACCATAACCAACAATGGACAGCCAGGTTCTACTCCTGTTGTCCGTGTAAGAGGTTTCGGTTCCGGTAACAGTAACGATCCACTTTATATTATTGATGGTGTTCAAACGGATGACCCTGGTATTTTGAACTCGATCAACCCAGCCGACATTCAGCAAATGAACGTACTTAAGGATGGAGCAGCTGCAATTTACGGGGCAAGGGCATCAAACGGTGTTATTATCGTGACCACCAAGAGTGGTGGATATAATTTGGACAAGGCAAGGGTATCCTTGGATATGTACACTGGATTTTCCATGGCTACCAATTTACCTGAAATGTTGACACCTGCTCAGCATGGACAAATGCTTTGGCAAAGTATATTAAATGATGGCGGTACACCCTCCCATCAACAGTATGGGGAAGGGCCATCTCCTGTTGTTCCAGAAACTATACAAGGTGTGCCAGTGACAATGAATGTTGCGCCAAATGGGACAAATTGGGTAGATGAAATTTACAGAAGTGCCATTACCCAAAATGCTTCTATTACCTTGGAAAATGGTAACGAAAAATCCAAGTTCCTTTTCTCTGCTGGTTATTTGAACCGTCAAGGGATTCAAATCCACACTGGTTTTAAAAGGGGTAACGTAAGATTGAACTCCGAATTTAAAATCGGTGACAGAATCCGAATCGGAGAACACGCAAATATTTCATTTGATAGAAGAAGCGGAGGACAATCATGGTTCAACTTTGCCCAAAGAATGTCTCCATTAGTACCTGTATATGACACCGATGGTAATTTTGGTGGTAACTATAGTAATGATACCGGTCTTTCCAATCCAAACAACCCAGTTGCGGAAGCAACCCGTCAAAAGGATGATTTTGCTAAGACTTTCCGAGTCTTCGGTGATATTTATGCAACAGTTGATATTATTGATGGATTACAGTTCAAGACCTCGTTTGGTGGATCTATCAGAGCGTATAACGATAGACGTTTCAGAGCGTTGATTCCAGAATCATCCGAGCCTATTGCCACGAATACATTGACCGAAGCAGACCAGGACACTTACGAATGGGTCTGGACAAACACATTGAATTACAACAAATCTTTTGGAGACCATAGTATCAATGCCCTTATTGGTATAGAGGCATTGGACAATCATGGTAAAGGAAAAGAGATTTCCAGAACCGATTATTTTTATGAAAGGCCAGACTATTATTTGTTGAGCAATGGTGGAGGTGCGCCTAACGTGGCCTATGCCTATGATAACGCATCATCTTTGTTCTCTGTATTTGGAACTGTAAATTATGACTACGATGGACGGTATTTATTGACGGCAACAGTTCGTCGTGATGAATCTTCAAGATTTATTGGAGACAATAAGAGTGATATATTCCCTTCGTTTAGTGCAGGTTGGGTCGTGAGCAACGAAAACTTCTGGCCAACTGATTCCTTTATGAGCAGATTAAAATTGAAAGGCTCTTGGGGGCAATTGGGTAACCAGAGCTTACCAGTGGACAACCCAACAGTGAACTTTTCTATATTAAGTGAGCAGTATGCAAATTATGCCTATAACGGAAGTGCTGCAGGTATAACTCAGGGGGCAATATTGTCCGCTGCCGGGAATCCAAATTTAAAATGGGAAACTTCGGAGACCACCAACTTTGGTATTGAAATGGGCTTCTTTGACAATAAACTGAATCTTTCTGCGGAATATTTTACCATTACGACCAAAGATTTGATCAATCAAGATGGTAGCTTATATAGTTCTACTGCTTTGGATGCAGCCCCTCCTTATGTAAATTTGGGTTCATTTAGAAATAAAGGTGTGGATGCTACTTTAAGTTATTCAGATCAAACCGATTCTGGCTTTAATTATGGTATCGATGTTAATTTTTCTAGCTATAAGAATGAGGTGCTTGATTTGATCAGTGCTTTTCAAACAGGCTATGGTGGCTTTAGAACAACAGGTACGGTTACTAGAACACAAGAAGGTCAACCTATTTCCTCGTTCTATGGTAGAATTGTGGATGGTATTTTTGCTTCCGAATCCGAGGTGGCCAATGCACCAAGCCAAGGGTTTGCCACGAATGCGGATGGTGTTGGTAGATTTAGATACCGTGATATTAATGGAGATGGGACTATAAATGATGATGACAGAACTTTTATCGGTTCTCCTCACCCTGATTTCACCTATGGTGTTAACTTGAGAATGGGGTACAAAGGATTTGATATGTCCGCATTTTTCCAAGGTTCACAAGGAAACGATATATTCAATAACGATAAGGTATACACCGATTTCCCTACTTTCTTTAACGCTAACAGAAGTGTGAGGGTATTGGATTCTTGGACTCCGGACAATTTAGACGCTGAATTACCTGCACTTAGCCAGAGTATCTCGAACAATGAAGGTACGGCAAACTCATTCTTCGTGGAGGATGGTTCCTATATGCGATTGAAAAACCTACAGATAGGTTATACTTTTAACGAAGAGGTTTCAGGTTATTTGGGCATGGACAGTGTTCGTTTATATCTTCAGGGAACCAATTTATTTACCATTACAGGTTACGATGGAGTAGATCCAGAACTACAACCAAGACTACTGGATAGTGGAGCTATAGACAACCTTACTATAGGGGTTTCGGACAACAACTATCCTTTGGCTGCAATTTATTCCTTTGGAGTTAATCTTAAATTTTAAAAAATGAAAAAGAAGATAATATTTTCAACAATGCTGGTAGGTCTATTGCTATGGGCCTGTGCAGATGATTTTACAGAGAAAGCCGCTACAGGTAACATACCTGACCAAGATTTACAGACAGCTACCGGTGTTGAGTTAAAGTTGACCGCCGCATACTCCGCTATGGATGGTGAGCGTGTAAACAGACAAGGAGAGGGAGTTGCCGCTGGAGGTGATAACTGGTGGACCGATGTGGTTTCCGATGATGCGCACCGTGGAAGTACCGATGGTGACAACACAGCCTTGTACCAAGTAGAAACCTTGGACTGGCAAACCGGTAACAGTTGGTTCTTGGGACGGTGGAGTGCGCTTTATGGTGGTGTAAACCGAAGTAATGCAGTTTTGGCATTGATTGATCAGATCACAGACCAAGACTTTACAAGGCAAGCTGGTGAAGCTTATTTTTTACGAGGGTATTTTAATTTTGAACTTCAAAAGTTCTATGGATATCCAGCCTTTATTTCTGTAGAGAATTTGGCGAATGAAGAATTCAACCAACCAAATCCAGGTCCTATTTGGGCAGAAATTGAATCTGATTTTCTAACTGCAATAGAGAAGCTGGACGATGAAATAATTGTTGGTAGGGCAAATGCTTGGGTAGCCAAGGCCTTCTTAGGAAAGGCATACTTGTACCAAGGCAAATATGATGAGGCCTTGCCATTGTTCAATGACGTGATCAATAACGGACCATACACATTAAACACGGAGTTTGTGGACAACTTTAATGCTGCAGGTGAAAATAGTCTCGAGTCAATGTTTGCGATTCAGTTTGCATCGGATGACGGACGTTCCTTTAACGGTAATGGAGCAGGTACGTTAAACTTCCCTGGTGGTGGACCTTTAGAAACATGTTGTGGGTTTTATCAGCCCACACAAGATTTGGTAAACGCTTATCAGACCGATGGCTCTGGATTGCCTCTATTGGATTCTTACGCAGCTACCGATGTAACCAGTGATTATGGAACCCCCTCCACTTTTGATCATGATGATAATGAAGACACTCCTGAAATCCCAACAGATTTTACCCCTTATACAGGACCATTAGATCCAAGGTTGGATTATACGGTAGGTAGAAGGAGTATTGATTACAACGGTTTCGGAAAAAATCCTGGAAAAGCTTGGATCAGGGCAACATTTAAAGATATTTCAGGACCTTATTTGCCCAAGAAGAACGTATACCAAGCAGATGAAGTTGGCGCCAACCGTGGAACGGGTGGTTGGGGATCGGACTGGTCCGGTATCAACTATAACGTTATGCGTTTTGCAGATGTATTGTTAATGGCGGCAGAAGCTGCAGTGGAACAAACCTCTCCAAACTTACCTTTGGCACTGCAGTATGTAAACAGGGTACGTGAAAGAGCAAAGAACATGACATATGTACAGGCCTTGGATGAAAACGATGATCCTATTCCAGATACAGATGCGGCCAATTATCAAATAGAGCTTTATGCTTCCTTTCCCGACCCTGCCTTTGCTAGAAAAGCAATTCGTTTTGAGCGTCGTTTGGAACTTGGTATGGAAGGCCACAGATTGTTCGACTTGAGAAGATGGGGCAATGCCATGGAAACAATCAATACCTATATAGAAAACGAAGCAGAGGATTTAGATCAGGCTGGTTACGGTACAAAATTTAAAGAATATCAACCAAAGCATGATTTGTTCCCTATTCCTATTAACGCCATTGACCAAAGTGGAAATGTGTTGAAGCAAAGTCCGCTATGGCAATAATAATAAGTAGACTGAGTTAGTTTAATTTAATTCGAGTAGAGAGATAGGTTGTCAATTTTATTGGCAACCTATTTTAATTAAGGACAGATCTTATTAATTAAAAATTAGTCATTTTTAATCAATATTAATCATTGATGGACCAGATGGAATAATCGAATTTGTATTTTTAGTAATTGGCTAGGTCCATCAACAAAAACACAGCCACTATTTTAATGGAAAGGAACAACCCATTTATGATGGTTGAAATTTCATCAAAATTTTGGTTAATCGTAAAAACTTCAGCACAGTGAATAAAAGTTATATATTAATTGCACTTTCATTATTACTGATCGCTTCTTGCTCAAAGAAAAAAGAGGACACGTTGTTCTCCAAAGTTTCCTCCGATCATTCAGGTATAGACTTCAACAATAAAATCGTAGAGACCGACAGCTTTAATATCCTCACTAGTGAGTATATCTTTAATGGAGGCGGTGTTGCCGTCGGAGATTTTGACAATGATGGGAAGCCCGATCTTTTTTTTACCGGAAATCAGGTTGCCAATAAGCTTTATCTCAACCAAGGGGATTTTAAGTTTAAAGATGTTACCAAGGCATCCGGTGTGGAAGCATTGGATAAGTGGAAAACAGGTGCGGCGGTAATAGATATAAATAATGATTCACTTCTTGATATCTATGTCTGTGCCGCGATGTATGAAGGCCCGGAAGAAAAGGCGAATATATTGTACATCAATCAAGGTGTGGATGATAACGGTGTCCCTGTTTTTAAAGAAATGGCCAAGGAATATGGGGTGGCTGATACCGGAAATAGTATGAACGCCGCATTTATCGATTACAACAAAGATGGCCTTTTGGATCTCTATGTGCTCAATAATGTGGACATACATGTTTTGCCGGCCAATTATAGGGAAAAAATAACGGACGGGACGTCCTTAAGCAACGACCGGCTATACCGTAACAACGGCGACAATACTTTTACCGATGTAACCCTGGAGGCAGGTATTACCATTGAAGGTTATGGATTGGGTGTGGCGATATCCGATCTTAATTATGATGGATGGCCCGACATATACGTGAGCAATGATTACCTGAGCAACGATATCCTCTATATAAACAACGGAGATGGAACCTTTACAGATAAGATAGGGGAATATGTAAAACACCAAAGCAAGTTTTCCATGGGTTCCGATGTGGCAGATTTTAACAATGATGGTTATTTGGACATCGTGACCCTGGATATGCTAGGTGAAACAAACTACAGATTAAAAACCACCATTAAAGCAACAAACTATAACGATTACCACATGAACGACAAGTATGGTTACGACTATCAGTATATGCGTAACATGCTCCAAATGGGACAAGGTCCCAATATGCCCTATAGCGAAATTGGGCTTATGGCAGGCGTGGCCAAAACAGATTGGAGCTGGTCGCCGCTTTTTGTTGACGCCGATAATGATGGACGTAAAGACTTGTTGATTACCAACGGATTCCCTAGAGATATAACCGATCTCGATTTTGGAGAGTTCAATTTTAATGTTCAAAAATATTTGAGCACGGCCCAAATTTTGGATTCCGTTCCAGTCGTGAAAATACCAAACTACGCTTACCGCAATGAAGGAGACGGACAATTTAAGGACGTAGGCAAAGAATGGGGCTTAAACATACCATCATTTTCAAATGGGGCGGCATTTGTCGATTTGGACGGTGATGGCGATTTGGACTATGTAGTGAGCAACATTAATGACGAGGCATTTCTCTTCCAAAATAATTTGGAACGCAAGCAAACAGGAACCAACAATTACCTGCAGCTAAACCTAAAAGGGCCAACATCCAATACCGCAGGGCTTGGAACAAAAGTCGCGGTTCGCTTTGCAGATGGAACTTTTCAGTATTATGAGCATCAGTTGAATAGGGGGTACCTATCCACTGTGGAAAGTATGGCACACTTTGGTCTTGGACCACAAAAAACAATAGAATCGCTCGAAGTGTTATGGCCCGATGGGAGATATCAAACCATAAAAAATATAGAGAGCAATCAAAAGTTGAACATCAATTATAGCGATGCCAAAGCTATCGGAGAACAACAACTGGCATTCCCTTTGGCTCCCAAACAAACCAAGCCCATATATCAGGAGGTTTCTGACCAGATTGGTGTCAACTATGTTCATGAAGAAACCGATAAGGCCGACTTTTACGTACAGCCGACACTCCCACACAAACTTACCCAGAATGGTCCACGATTGGCAAAGGGGGATATCAATGGGGACGGTTTTGAGGATTTTATCATTGGTAGTTCATCTGGATACGCTCCAATGATTTTTACCCAAAATGCAAACGGAACCTTTACGGGTAAAGTTCTGTTTGACGATGAAGCCAGTAAAAAGAGGGAGGAAACAAGTATTTCCCTTTTTGATTTGGACAACGATGGGGACCTGGATATTTACATGGTAGCGGGCAGTAATGAGTTCGATTTGGATTCACCATACTATCAAGATTACCTAATGGTCAATCAAGGAAATGGAAAGTTCGAAAGATCAACGGACAAATTACCAAAAATAAATTCAAGTGGTTCCGTTGTGGAAGCGGAGGATTTTGATGGTGATGGTTATGTTGACCTATTTGTTGGAGGACGTACCCCATTTTCACAGTATCCAAAGCCAGATGATTGTTATCTGTTGAAAAATGAAAATGGAAAGTTGGTGGATGTAACCGATTCCTATAACAAAGAACTCAGGAAGCCCGGAATGATCACGGATGCGAAGTGGGCAGATATAAACAATGATAATCTAAAGGATTTGATTTTGGTGGGAGAGTTCATGCCCGTGACCGTTTTTATAAATAAAAAAGATTCTTTTCAAAGGATGGACCAAACAGGAATGCAACAGCTCTCAGGATGGTGGGAGTGTGTGCTGGCCGAAGATTTTGATAATGATGGAGATGTGGATTTGATTGCGGGCAACTTAGGTAAAAATAATTTGTACCAGCCATCACAAGAAAGGCCGGTTACCATGTTGGCCAAAGACTTTGACAATAACGGCGCCATTGATCCTGTTATGTTCGCTTATTTTAAGGGCAATTTTGGCGATACTGTTTACAATCCTTATCCTGTAAATTTTTGGGGAGACTTAATAGGACAAAGTCCCTTGTTCAGAAAAAAGTTCGATTATTTTAGGGATTACGCCAAAACAACCAAGAATGAGCTGTTCACTCCCGAACAACTTGAAGGGGCAGATGAGCTTGTGGCAAACCACGACCAGACCACTTATTTTGAAAATGAAGGGAACGGACAATTCAAAATGCGCAAACTTCCATGGGAGACACAATCAGCTCCGATTAAATGTATGATCACCACCGATGCCGGTAATACTGCAACGGATATATTAATGATTGGCAACGATTTTGGAAATGAAGCCTTTATTGGAAGGTATGATGCCTTTAATGGTGGAGTATTGTTAAGTGACCATAACGGAGGTTTTGAATTTAGGAATGCCGAGGAAAGTGGTTTTAAGGTTACGGGAGATGCCAAGGATATGGTACAAGTGGAAAGAGCCGGAGGTGGACATCCTTATATTATAGTAACGCAGAATAGGGGAAAGGCATTGGTATTTACCAAAGCAAAATAAATAAAGCTGGATATTTTACAATACCAGTAAACCTGGTTTGCTCATGCATGAGCAAACCAGGTTTTTTATTTGTCTAGTCCTGCTTGCGATAAAGCAATCAATAGGGCCAACTGAATGGATTCATCACTTTGCTCATCGTTCAGGTACCATTCGTGAAGCGAATGGGCACCACCACCTTGTCCGCCCCGTCCAATACAGACCGCAGGTATTCCTTTGGCAACGGGAATATTGATATTGGTGGAACCACGACCCAGTCTAGGCGTTTCCCCAAAAAGCTTAGTGGCCGCCATGGTTCTTTGGACCAAGGGCAGGGAAGCTGGCAATTCCCCGGATGGCCTGTCACCAATTTTAATAAGTTCGTAAGTAACCTTTCCTCGCACACCGCTGGCATTGTACTCTGCTATTGCCTTTTTTACCGATTCCTTGAAAATGATTTCAATTTCATCAAGGTTTTTGGGATCAATGGCCCTCATGTCCACTTCCATCCACGATTCAAATGGAATGGAATTGACCGAAGTTCCGCCACCGATTCTACCTACGTTAAAACTTGTTTTTGTAATGTCGCCCGAAGTATACTCCCAAGCATCTTTTGAAAAGATATCAATGGCTTTTCCCAAAGCATGATGTGGATTCGCGAGTCCAAAGGCACCCCAAGAATGCCCCCCTTTTCCTTTAATGAGCAGCTTGTATCGTTTGGAACCCAAACCAGCATTGCTGATTCTGCCCAGACTACCTCCATCAATAGCAATCCATGAATCGATGTCCAATCCAGATTCGTTGAACATGTATTTCATCCCCCGTAGGTCTCCAAGGCCTTCTTCACCTACTGACCCAACAATCAATAAGTCTTTTTCGGTTTTGATATCGGCCTTGTTCATCGCCTTGAGCATACTTATCAACATGGCCAATCCTCGGGTGTCATCACCAATACCAGGCGCTTTAAGGGTATCTCCGACCTTTTTTACCGTTACATCGGTGCCTTCCGGGAAAACAACGTCCAAGTGTGCATCAATACCCACATAACCGGGTTTGCCAGAGGTTCCCTTTCGCAATCCGATAACATTTCCAACGTTATCCGTCCACAAGCTATCCACTCCGGCCTCTTCCAACATTTCGGCAAATACTTTTCCTCTTTCATCCTCCATAAATGGAGGGGCCAAGACCTCGGTCAAGGTAATCAGGTCTTGGGTGGTCTGGTCCATTTGCGACTTGATATGGGCAAAAGCTTCCTTCACTTGCTTTTTCTTGGTCAAGCGTTCCACTTCTTTGATATATTTTTTGTCGATTTCTTGAGCCATCAATGTATTGCCCAATAAGCCAATCATTAAAATGATACCTAACAAAATTTGTTTCATAATCGGAGTTTTAGTGTTTTGTTTCAAAGTCTAAACTTTTAGAGGGTTGATTGTGAAGTATTCTTTGTTCTTAGTTTGGCAAATGTCTCTTGGAGTCTTTTTGTTGTTTTGCCAATATTGTCGTTTTCATAAAATTGATGCTCACCTAATATAACAATGGATGCAATTTGGGTCGTGGTACCTGTAAAAAAGGCTTCGTCCATGTGTTCAACTTCATCTTCGTCAATAGGTCTTTCGATTACGGGAATATCAAGATTTTGACAAAGTTCAAGTACGATCATTCGTGTAATACCGTTCAAAATATGATTATCGGCAGGGTGTGTGATCACGGTGCCATTTTTCACGAAAAAGATATTGGTATGCGAGCCTTCCGAAATCATGCCATCACGAACTAACGCAGCTTCATCGGCGGCATCGTCCATAGCTGCCTCATTGGCCATAATATTGCCCAGTAGAGAAATGGATTTAATATCACATCGGTGCCATCTAAAATCAGGCTCCAAAATGGCCTTCATATGTTTGGGATTGATGGGGGGGAGCGTATAGGGCAAGGCATACATCATCACACTTGCAGGAACATCTTTTGGGTAGGAATGTTTTCTTGGAGCAACTCCTCGGGTGACCTGCATGTAGATCAAGCAGGATTTATCCGTTAAATCCGAGGCTTCGAGCAGCGGTTCCAAGGCATCGTCAATAGTTTTAATATTGAACGAAACGCCTATTTTGTTTAAATTATCCTGCAATCGGTCCAAATGGGCCTTTTTATAAAAAATGCCATTTTCCAATTGCACCATAACTTCATAAATACCATCACCGAATAAAAACCCTCGGTCAAAAACAGATATTTTGGCGTCTTCGGCCGATACTATTTTACCGTTGACAAAGACTTTTTCAGGAAAATTTCCTTTTGGCAACATGTAAGGTTGGTTTTTGACACAATTATTTACGCTATATATGTCTTTCGACATCTTAATGTGTGAAGGTAATGGATATTTATCAAAAGTAAAACCAAGTACTCTGAACTTACGGATAGCTGGTTTTTGTAGTAATAAGTTATTTCAAATTTCTACGCCGAAGTTGTGGTATAGGGGAAAAAGTTGATATCAATAGGGAAAATACAATGAAAACCTGCTTCAAAAGTATTGGTAAATGTCTCTATCATAGGTGTTCTTGGACTGCTTTTCATCAACGTCGAATAGCGTTAAACAATGCTCAAAGCAGTATTTTATTCATGGTCTGGTTCATTGTGCCCAAATTGTAACGTATGTATTTTGAATTCTTTAAAACTTTGATTTTTCATTTAGTTTTTGCGTACTTCACAATTTGAAAACTACTATATGATCATTTTTGTTGACATGGACGAGGTAATTGCCGATGCCTACCTCGCACACTTGGATATTTATAATCACGAGTATAAGGGCCAGATAAAGATTGAGGACTGTTTGGGTAAGGAATTTTGGCAAATGGTTCCTAAAGAGCATCAACAATCCATAAAGGACCATACACGGCGAGATGGATTCTTTGGCAACTTAAAGGTTATCCCGGATAGTCAAGAGGTACTTAAGGAACTGAGTGAAAAACATGAGGTCTACATCGCTTCCGCTGCCATGGAATTTCCACAGTCGTTACGTGAAAAATCCGATTGGCTGGATGAGCATTTTCCATTTATTCCATGGCAAAATCGAATACTTTGTGGGAATAAACACATTCTAAAAGGTGATGTCCTTATTGATGATAGGAGCAAGAACCTGGAGCCATTTGATGGGAGGCCCATTATGTTTACATCGCCACATAACACTAACGTTACGGAGTTTGAAAGAGCTGATACTTGGTGCGACATAGCGGAGAAACTTTTGTAAATTGCCACTATAATGCAAGACAACGTATTCCGGCTTTTTATTTTTTTAGGCGTAGTGATGCTCCAGGCCTGCGCCGGACAAACCCATTTGGTGCAAGATGAACTGGAAACCGTTACCAAGGAAAAACTAAAATACTACCTGTATTATCCTAAGGATTACTTTGAACCGGAAAACAAAGAGTTTGGTTTACTGCTCTTTCTTCATGGAGGGGGAGAATCAGGGAGGGATGTTCAGGAAATCAAAGATACGGGGCCGCCCAAAATGTTGGTGGAGGGCAAGCAGTTTCCATTTTTAATACTCGCTCCACAGAACTCAAACGCGAAGAAATGGTGGAACACGCATGCTGTGATGCAATTATTGGATTCCATTGTCGATGCCAATCGTGTTGATGTTAGAAGAATCTACCTGACCGGTTTGAGTAGGGGAGGCAGTGCCTCTTGGGAATTGGCCACTCAGTACCCCGATAAATTCGCGGCGATGGCCGTGGTATGTGGAATGCCCCCTTTGCCCTATGCACATTGGATAGACCGAGAAATGCCCATATGGGTTTTTCATGGCGATCAAGATGATGTGATCAATGTAGAGGAATCCGATAAGATGGTGCGGAAGTTACGGGAAATGGGGCAGGATGTTCGCTACACACGATACAAGGGCGTTGGTCATAATGCGTGGGACAGGGCCTATACTACAGATTCACTGTATACTTGGTTGGCCAGTAAAAAACGAAGCAAATAAACCCTATGAAATATCCAGTTGTGCTATTCGCATTTTTTTTAATGCTAAGTTGTAAACAAGGCAACAAGAACGTTGAAAATGATACTACAGAAGTTGGGACAAGAATAACTTTCGATTCTGTGCCAAAGGATCCGGCAGTACAAGTGACCAAGCCCACTTTAAAAACGTTCGAGGGATTGGCCGATACCACTTTTATAAGGCTTGCCGACTTTAGTGAGGATTTTGCCTATGACATGCGCTACGCTACCGAGAATAATTTTCTAAAGGCCAAGGTCTACGATTGCGCAGAATGTTATACCCGTGTAAAAACGGCAAAGGCCTTGATGGAGGCCAACAAGGATTTTATGGAGGAAGGGGTCAAAATTAAATTTTATGATTGCTATCGTCCCAACTCGGTACAATATAAAATGTGGGAAATAGTTCCCAACCCTCAATATGTTGCCAATCCGGATAAAGGCTCCATTCACAACAAAGGCGGGGCCGTCGATATCACCTTGGTGGACATGGACGGTAACGAACTTGATATGGGTACCGACTTTGATTATTTCGGGAAAAGAGCCTATCACGATAATACGGATTTGCCTCAAGAGATACTGGATAACCGAAAATTACTAAAAGAAACCATGGAAGCACATGGTTTTTGGTCTATAAGAACAGAGTGGTGGCATTACAATCTTTCAGCTGCCTCCAATGATCCAGTGGCCAATTTTAAATGGGAGTGTAACGATTGATTATATCAGCCTTATGAAAAAACTTAAAAAATCGACTTTAGTCTTAGTATTGATTTCGTTTGGAATGTCTGCTCAGGATACCATTATACCATTATGGCCAAAAGCCATACCCAATCAAATCAACTCGGAAGAAAAGGAAAAGAGTGAACATGCCGATGACGGAATATTTTGGATAACAAATGTTCAAGAACCGACATTGGAAGTATACCTTCCCTCCAAAAAGAATATGACCGGACAGGCAGTGGTCATTTTCCCGGGCGGGGGATATTATGGTCTTGCCTATGATTGGGAAGGAACCGATATCGCAAAATCACTGACGGCCAAAGGAATTGCAGGTATCGTGGTAAAGTATCGCCTGCCATGGTCCAAGTCCATTGCCCAAGGTAAGAATGTAGTTCCACTGCAAGATGCGCAACGTGCCATTAGATTGGTAAGGAAAAGGGCGGAGGAATGGAACCTTTCATCCGACGAAATTGGAATTATGGGGTTTTCCGCTGGCGGACATTTGGCATCCACATTGGGTACCCACTATACGGACGCTGTATACGAAAAGCAAGATGAAGCCGATGCCCTATCGGCCCGTCCGGATTTTATGGCATTGATCTACCCCGTCATTACATTGGGGCAACCAAGTACCCATACAGGTTCAAGAACGTCGTTATTGGGAGAAGAACCAACAGCTGACGAAGTGGATTATTTGTCCAACGAGAAACACGTGACCACGGAGACTCCGCCAACCTTTTTGTTGCATGCGATGGACGATGATGCCGTTCCCGTGGAGAACACTATATTGTTTTTTGACGCTTTAAGGAAGTACAATGTTCCAGCGACCATGCACGTATATCCTACAGGTGGCCACGGATTTTCCTTGGCTTTAAAGGATGAAAAGTTAAAAGGCTGGATAGACCTCTTTTTTGATTGGATGGCTACGTTGGATTAATCCAATGTTTTTTCGCAATTCAGTACCAACAATGAATCATTAAAGGATTTGGTGAAGAACAGATATTGATTTCCACCCTCCTTTATTTTGTGTTTTTTGCGGAGCTCGGCCACTGAAATCGGAAAATTACGTGTGGTAATGTTTGCTTTGGAAACCTCTAAGGATTTTATTGATTTTTTGGAATAAGGTAGTACCTGGTTGATCTTAAACCTCCTTCCGGGGAAGTCCACCAGACTATTGGATGTGTATAAATGGGAGTGTTGATGCAACTTGGTCAGCCCATAGTTTTTCCCAACGGACTTGAATCCTCCCGATTTTAGAATGGCGGCATTGGGCTCGTACAAATAAGCGGATGGTTCCCCAAATTCCACTTGGTAGGCATGCTCGTGTCCCAGTTCAAAATCGAAAGTGTCATCTTGTTGTGGAGCAATATTTATGGTTCTTATGTTGATGCTGCCGGTGAACCCCTTTTCTAAGACGAACAAAAGTTCCTTCACTTCATTGTGAATGGCCACGACATGAATTTCCTTTACAAAATTCAACGCCTCAATACCTAATTTTATGTCCAAGAGCGGAGAAGTTTTTACCAGGATATGCTGTGTTTTTTGAAAAAGTAGGGGGAGATGTTCAGGTAGGTTGGGCAGACAATCCTCCAATAAAAACACCTTTCCTTTGGCATCATTTCTTCGAGATGGGTCTACATAAATCCAATCAAAATCAGTCGTTACATTTTTTAAAAAATCGATGCCGTTCTCTGGTAGACATTCAATATTTTTTTGGCCTAGAATTTCAAAGTTATGGCGGGCAATTTTACTCAATTCTTGATTGATTTCACAGTGATAAACAGCCGCCATTTTTTTGGAGAAAAAGTAGGTGTCCACACCAAACCCACCTGTTAAATCCACCAGTGATTTCCCATCTGTCAATCGAGCTTTATAGGCGGCCGTCAGTTCTGAACTTGTTTGCTCAATATTTAGTTTGTTGGGATAATAAATGTTCGGTGCTCGGAACCAAGTGGGTAGTTTTTCCTTGCACTTATTTTTGGCTTCAATCTGCTCCGCCAGCTCTTTTTGGAGAACTCCTTCAAAAGTGGGTTTTGCTAATAAGACTGACATGATGTCAGATGATAAATTTTTATTTATAAATCCTTGTGGACCAGTGTTTAAAATAAGTTTATTCAAACTAAAGCTATAAATTCTTGGTTAGTTTTTTCACGAAAGGGTTTTCGGCCAAAAACTCTTTCAAGATTACCTTGATGGCGGTGTATCCAGGCACCGCAATGACCATTCCTGTCACCCCAAAAAGAAGCCCGGCAATGATGATCACCAAAAAGATTTCCAACGGGTGTGATTTAACGCTCGTGGAAAAAATAAAGGGTTGGGAAAAGAAATTATCTATCAATTGCCCGATGCTCAATCCTATTAAAACATACATGGCCTTGGGCAAAATTACCGAACTAAAATCGGCATCTATAAAAGTGGTCATGGTCAATAAAATCATGGTTGCCCCACCAATAATCGGACCTATGTACGGAATGATATTGAACAGGGCACAGAGGAACGCAATTACGATGGCGTTTTCTACCCCTACAATCAAAAGGACGATGGTATAAATTACAAAGAGAATGAACAACTGTAACAGGAGACCGGCAAAATATCTTGAGAGTAAATTGTTGATTTTATCAACGGATTTGACAAGGTTGCTTTCCTTGTTGTCAGGTACAAAAGTCAGAATGCCATTTTGCATCAATTTGCTGTCCTTTAAAAAAAAGAACGAAATGAAAAGAACCGAAAAAAGTCCAACGCTAAAATTGCTTAGCACATTGATAAGCGAATTGATAAGGTTCGGGATAAATTTTAAGTCCAATCCCTTAAGTACATTTTCCTCAATTTTTGATTCGTCCAACATATCGTTTACACTTCGTGTGGAAGCTCCAAAATAATCCAGTGCCTGAAGATAGAGGGAATTGATGTCGTTTTTCAGCGTATCTATATCCAGCAAGGAAAGGTTTTTGCTTTGCTCTGCCACAAGCGGAATAAAAAGAGCAAGGATACCCAAGAATATGGATAGCATAAGTACCATTGTAACCATTACGGCCAAGGTATTATGAAATTTCAACTTGTCCCTCAAAAACCGGACGATGGGACGCCCCAGCAAGGCTATAACGGCTGCAATGGCCAAATAGGCCAGTACGGACTGTATTTTATAAAAGAACCAGCACACGAGCACTATCCCCACGATTATGGCAACTGCCCGCAATATTCCATTAGATATGGTCTTTGAGTTCATGGTCAACCTTTAAAAACAAATTCAATTATATTGGACCCCATCTGTAGGGCCCTTGTGCGAACTTCTTCTGGATCGTTGTGGACGGAAGGGTCTTCCCAGCCATCCCCCAAATCACATTCGTAGGTATATAACAGCACAAGCCTACCTTTCTCAAAAATACCAAAGGCCTGTGGACGCTTGCCATCATGTTCATGGATTTTGGGAAGACCATCCGGAAAAGAGAATTTTTGAGTGAAAATGGGGTGGTCCGATCCCAATTCTTCCAATGTTCTATCAGGGAAGACTTTTTCGAGTTCCCTTCTTAAATAGGGTTCCATCCCATAGTTGTCATCAATGTGCAAAAAACCACCGGATAAAAGATAGGTGCGTAAATTTTGGACCTCTTCATCATTAAAAAACACATTCCCATGCCCGGTCATGTGAAGGAAAGGGTATTTAAATATGGAAACGCTGCCCGCCTCCACCGTTTCGGGCTCCGTGTCCATTTTCGTATCTATGTTGGCGTTGCAAAACCGTATCAGGTTCGGCAGCGCCGTGGGGTTCGAGTACCAGTCCCCACCTCCTCCATATTTGAGTATGGCTATTTGTTGTGCGGTTGCTAGATTTACTGAAGATAAAATCAGCAAAACCATAAAGAAAAGGTTCTTTTTCATGCGGAACGGTTAACCGACCCTAAAAATAGGATAATCATTTGTAAAAAATGAAGTGTTTCTCTTTAGTTGTTGATAATCGCCACGGTTGTACAGGCTACAATGGCGGCAGTCTCGGTGCGAAGCCTATTTCTGCCCAAAGAAATGGGGATATATCCCTTTTCTTTGGAGGAATCGATTTCCTCGGTCGAGAAATCTCCTTCTGGGCCTATGAGGATGGTGGCATCATTGTCGGCGATCATCCTTCTTTTTAATTCCATCTTTTCCCCGTTTTGACAATGGGCAATGAATTTAAAACCGACGGAAACATTGGTTTCCAAAAACTCTTTGTAGGAAACGGGTGGGTTTATTTTCGGTAAAATGGTCTGTAAAGATTGTTTCATCGCCGATTGCAACACCCGTTCCATACGCTCCAATTTAATGGTCTTTCTTTCGGAATGGTCACAAATTATGGGAGTGATTTCATCCACACCTATTTCGGTGGCCTTTTCCAAAAACCATTCGTAGCGGTCGTTCATTTTGGTAGGGGCCACTGCCATATGCAGTTTGTATCTTTTGGGAATGGTCCTACTTTCCGAAATAATGCGCACTTTACATCTTTTTTGATCCGCTTCCAAAATCTCAGCTTCGAACAGATAGCCTTTGCCATTTGTTATCTGGAGAGTGTCCCCTTCGGATTTCCTGAGCACCTTTACGATGTGTTTGCTCTCGTCCGGAGGAAACACAAATTGCTTGGCGCTATTGTCCAATTTGGCGTTGTAAAAAAGTTGCATAGCTAAGATTTAAATTAGTTAGCTGCCTATGGCATATCTTGCTTTGGCGGCAATATTTTGTTGGGTAAACTCCCCTTTGTTGAATTTGAGGTATCCCGCGATACCGATCATCGCGGCATTGTCCGTGCAATACTCAAATTTAGGAATAAAGGTTTGCCAGCCCAACTTTTCCTCGGCATCTCTTAACCTACTTCGTATTCCTGAATTGGCAGCCACTCCGCCACCAATGGCAATTTGGACAATTTGGTTCTGGTCAACAGCTAATTGGAGCTTCTCCATTAATATTTCCAAAATGGTATATTGTACCGAGGCGCAGATATCGTTTATGTTTTCAGCAACAAAATCAGGATTTTTTTTGGTCTCTCGCCGCAAAAAGTAGAGAATGCTGGTTTTTAATCCGCTAAAACTAAAATTCAGTCCATCGACCTTTGGTTTGGGAAAGGCAAATGCAGTTGGGTCTCCAAGTTTGGCATATTTGTCGATGAGCGGGCCTCCAGGATAGGGCAGTCCCATTAATTTGGCGCTTTTATCGAAAGCTTCCCCGACAGCATCGTCCAAGGTCTCGCCCAAAACTTCCATGGTAAAATGGTCGGTAACTTTCACAATTTGTGTATGCCCACCGCTAATGGTCATGGCCAAAAAAGGAAAAGAAGGCGAAGTCTGGCCATCACCCTCAATAAAATGGGCAAGAATGTGGGCTTCCATGTGGTTGACCTCAATCAAGGGAATGTTCAATCCCAATGCCAAGGACTTGGCAAAAGAAGTCCCGACCAGCAAGGATCCCATAAGTCCGGGACCTCTGGTAAATGCTATGGCAGATAGTTGTTTTTTATCGATATTTGCCTTGGCCAAGGCTTGGTGCACCACGGGAACAATATTTTGTTGATGGGCCCTGGATGCCAATTCGGGGACGACACCTCCATATTGCTTGTGGATTTCTTGTGTAGCTACTACATTGCTCAGTACTTTTGTATTGCAAAGTACGGCGGCAGAGGTATCATCGCAGGATGATTCGATTGCTAGAATATATTTTTTTGTATTTCCCACAGGTTTTGGAACAAAAATTGATCATCAAAGGTAAAACATAAAAGCCCTATCAAAAAACTTCGTAAAATACTGTTGCGCTTTCTATTGGCCATCATCCTTATCTTGGTTTTTGGGTCATTGGTGCTCTCCATGCCGTCGGTACAGACCAAGTTGGGCAAATATGCAACCGATACGTTGAACCAGGAGTTCGGGACCAATATTCAAATTGATAGGGTAAGCATTTCCCTTTTTAATTTGAATGCAGGTTTAAAGGGAATCTATGTGGAGGATTATAGGAAGGACACCCTTTTCTATATACGAAAGCTCAGTACATCTATTTTGAACCTGAGAAATATGGCCAACAACAAAATGCAGTTTGGCGATATGGAAGTGGATGGGCTGACCTTTAATTTAAAGACTTACCAGGGAGCGTCCGAAACCAATCTGGACGTTTTTGTGAACAAATTGGACGACGGAAAGCCCCGTGACCCCGGAACACCACCGTTTTTATTGTCCTCGGGAGAAATAAAAATCCATAACGGAAAATTCAGGTTGGTCGATGCAAATCTGGAAGCACCTGAAGTGTTGAACTTTTCTGAAATCGATATTCTGGCACATGATCTTCAAATACTTGGCCCAGATGTTTCGCTAAAGATTGACGACCTTTCCACGCTGGCCAAAAGGGGCATTCGGTTGGAGAAACTTGCCGCGGATTTTCAATACACTACGGAATACATGCGTTTTGATTCCCTTTTGATAGACACCGAGCAGTCCAAACTCAAGGGAAATCTCATGTTCAAATACAATAGGGAAGACCTGGCCAATTTTGTTGATTTGGTAGATATCGAGGCAAACTTTACGGAGTCTACCGTTGCCCTGAACGAGGTAAATGCCTTTTTTGATGAATTTGGGCAGGATAAGATCGTCAACTTCACCGGGGATTTTAGCGGTAAGCTGAACCAGCTTCAAGTGGACGACCTGTTTCTTTTTACGGACAATACTGGAATACGCGGGGATTTCAGGTTCGACAATATGTTCAGTGAGCAAGCCCCATTTGTATTGCACGGCGATATTGACAACCTGACTTCCAGTTACTATCAGCTAAGGAGTATTTTGCCCAAGATTTTGGGCGACAACATTCCCGCGTCCGTTCAAAAACTTGGTCAGTTCACGGTTCGGGGCGATACGGAGATTACAGAAACTTCTATAGACGTTACCGTAAACCTGAATACCGCGGTCGGGGACAGCTATGTGGACCTGCAGATGACCAATGTGCAGCGAATCGAGGATGCTTCTTACATCGGATTCATTTCGTTGATAGATTTTAACCTTGGGGAATTTATAGACAACGAACAATTGGGCTTGGCCTCCATGGATATGAATGTGGAGGGGAAAGGGTTTGTGGCGGAAAGTTTAAACACGGAGATCTCGGGCGATGTTTACAAATTTGAATTTAATGGCTACGAGTACAACAAGATAAAAGTCTCAGGTATACTCAAAAATCAATTGTTTGATGGGGTCCTCCTCTGTAATGACGAGAACTTTAGGTTCGATTTCCAAGGACTGGCCAATTTTGGTGAGCGCGAGAACAAATTCAATTTCGTGGCCGCAGTGGATTACGCGGATTTAAAAGCCCTGAAATTCATCAATGATAGCATTTCCATTTTCAAGGGACATGTGAACATGGACATCGAGGGGAATAATTTGGACGATATGGCCGGGCAGCTTCGATTTTCCAACACAACCTATCAAAACAAAAACGACACCTATTATTTTGAGGATTTTAGTGTGGTCTCGTCTTTCGATAACGACACGATCAGAACAATTGAAATCAACTCCCCGGACATTATTACTGGATACATGAGGGGCGATTTTAAAGTGAGCGAGCTGGGTCAATTGGTTCAAAACTCCGTAGGGAGCATTTATACCAATTATCAACCCTTCAAAATTTCCGAGGGTCAGCACATCGACTTTAACTTTAAGATTTACAATAAAATCGTAGATGTGTTCGTTCCGGAAATCGCTTTCGATGCCAATACATTTATTCGTGGTGCCATACAAGCCGACCAAAGTGATTTCAAGCTCACCTTTAGGTCGCCCAGTATAGAGGCGTTCGGCAATAAGTTTGATAATATTGAATTGAAAATCGACAATAAAAACCCCCTCTTCAACACCTTCGTTTCCGTTGAGGATATGTCCACGGTGTATTACGATATCAAGGATTTTAGTTTGATCAACACCACATTAAAGGATACGCTTTTCTTTAGGACAGAGTTCAAGGGAGGGAGCGAGTACAACGATAGCTATAACCTAAACTTTTACCACACCTTTAACGAGAATAACCGTTCGGTGATCGGCTTGAAAAAGTCGGATGTTAGCTTTAAGGGCAATACTTGGGTACTCAACAAAAATGGGAACGACAAGAATAAAGTGATCTTCAATAGTTCTTTGGACAGTATTCGTATCGAGGATGTGGTCATGGACAACAATAACGAAGAGCAAATCCGACTAAGGGGAGAGTTTGCAGATTCTACCTATAAGGATTTGGACCTTCAGTTTAAATTGGTTTCCCTTAATAAAATTACTCCGTCCATAGATAGTTTAAAACTCAATGGAGAGGTAGAGGGCTTTTTGAACATCTTGCAAAAAGACGGGAATTATTTGCCCACATCCAGCCTTAACATAAAAAACTTTAGCGTCAACAATATGCGTATGGGCGACCTGGAAGTTGGAATTTACGGAAACAACGACCTCACCGAGTTTGGTGTAAGCACTTGGCTGAACGATGACGGAAAAGAGCGCATGAGCATAAATGGTAAGGTAACCAACATCAATAACAAACAGGAACTGGATTTAAACGCCAATTTTAATGACTTTGCCATGGAACCCTTTAAGCCATTGGGGCAGGATATCATTTCCAATATCAGGGGGTTTATTAGCGGAGATGCAGCGATTACGGGAGATGTAAAAAATCCATCTATTAACGGTTTACTGAATTTGAATGAGGCGGGAATCGGAATCCCGTACCTTAATGTGGATTATGATTTTGCTCCGCGATCTCAGGTACGGCTCTTTGATCAGACTTTTTATTTTGAAAATGTCCAATTATCGGATACGGAAGAGGGAACCACCGCAACCTTGGATGGCACCATTAGCCATACAGGGTTTGATGATTGGTACCTTGGATTGGATGTTGATACCAAAAGTGATCGCTTTATGATCTTGAACACCGAGTATGACGAGGAATCGCTGTACTACGGACAAGGCTTTATCAATGGAACAGGAAGTATTTATGGTTCCATAGATGCATTGACGATATCTGTGGATGCCAGTACGGCAAGGGGAACCTCACTAAAAATTCCATTGAGCGATGTTACCAGTGTGGGCGACTATTCCTTTATCAACTTTATAGAAAAAGGAGGAGAAGGGGCTTTAGTGGAAGAACGTATTCTGGAAGACTATCAAGGTCTTGAAATGGCGTTTGATCTGGATGTCACACCAGAAGCCGAGGTAGAGATTGTAGTGGACCAAACCACCGGAAGCTCATTGAAAGGAACAGGTGAGGGAATTTTGTTGATAGAGATCAATACCAACGGAAAGTTTAATATGTACGGGGACTTTGTTGTGGTGACCGGAGAGTACAACTTTAAATATGGTGGTATAATCGATAAGAAGTTCAAAGTTCGGCCCGGGGGCACCATTTTATGGGAACAAGACCCGTTGGCCGCCCAATTGGGACTGGAGGCCGTATATTCCTTGAATGCCAACCCCGCTCCACTTTTGGACAATGCCGGGTACACAGGACGTATTCCTACCGAGGTCGTAGTCCGTTTGGACGGCGAACTGGAAAGTCCCAATATTACTTTTGATATCGACTTTCCCGGTACCACCTCCGTGGTACAATCGGAGCTCGAGTATCGATTACAAGATCCCACCATCAAGGAAAGGAATGCATTCTTCTTGCTTGCACAAGGTACTTTTGTGAACCCACAATCTGGCGGAATCAATCAACAGGCCGTCACCGGTAACCTGATTCAGACTGCATCGGGTCTGTTCAACCAGATCCTATCCGGCAATAATGACAAACTGAATTTCGGTGTCTCCTACGAACAAGGTTATAACGACCCCAATGCGGATATTGCCACAGAAGATAGGATAGGGGTAACGGTATCCACCCAATTATCCGATCGTATTTTGGTGAACGGGCGAGTAGGGGTGCCGGTCGGTGGAGTTTCGGAAACCGTAGTGGCAGGTGACGTTGAGGTGCAAGTACTCTTAAATGATGAAGGAACGTTGAGCGCCAAAATATTTAACCGAGAAAACCAAATACAACAATTTTTGGCCGAACGGCAAGGCTATACCCAAGGAGTCGGTTTGTCCTATCAGGTGGATTTTAATAGTTTTAGGGAGTTGATGCGAAAGGTGTTCAATAAAAGGGAATCTCCATCCGAAGATGAAGAATCAGTACCCAAAGAAAGACAGGTCCAGGTCATGGGGAAGGATAGCCTGATCCGCTTTTCGGACAAGCCCATAAATCGGCCATAATCCATCCGATATATATTATATTTTTAAATGTTTTTGCACTAATTTATTACGAAAACGTTTGAGGAAGGCCTTAAAAACAAATAAATTATTAAGACATTCAAAATTTGAATAAAGTTTCCTAGTTTTGATCTCTTAAAAATTTGAATGGCTTCAGAAATTAAAAAAATAGGAGTTTTTACGTCTGGCGGAGACTCTCCTGGAATGAATGCCGCAATTCGTTCCGTAGTCCGTACTTGCGCATATTTGAATATTGAGTGTGTTGGTATCTATCGTGGGTATCAAGGAATGATCGAAGGAGATTTTAAGACTTTGGATGCACGTAGTGTAAACAATATCATCAACAAGGGAGGGACGATATTAAAATCCGCCCGGTGCGAAGAATTTAGAACCAAGGAAGGAAGAAAGAAAGCATACGACCAATTGACGAAGGAAGGCATTAATGCCTTTGTTGCAATTGGAGGAAATGGAAGCTTTACAGGTGCACTTTTGTTCACTGAAGAATATGATTTTCCGGTAATCGGAATTCCAGGCACCATAGATAATGATATTCTGGGTTCATCATTTACGATAGGATTTGATACCGCAATAAATACCGTAGTGGATGTTATCGATAAGATACGAGATACCGCAAGTTCCCATAACCGACTGTTTTTTGTCGAGGTCATGGGGCGCGATGTTGGCCATATTGCCCTAAATGCGGGTGTCGGTGCAGGGGCAGAAGAAATATTGATTCCGGAACAGAATCTTGGATTGGAGCGTTTGTTGGATTCGTTGAAACGAAGCAAAGCTTCTGGTAAATCGTCCAGTATAGTCATAGTTGCGGAGGGAGACAAGATAGGTAAGAACGTATTCGAGCTTAAGGAGTATGTGGAAGAACACCTGCCCATTTACGATGTTAGGGTCTCCGTACTCGGGCACATGCAAAGAGGAGGCAATCCAACCTGTTTTGACCGTGTACTGGCCAGTAGAATGGGAGTTAAGGCGGTAGAAAGCATCTTGGAAGGAAAGAGCAATCTTATGGTAGGTATCCGAGACACTAAATTGGTGCTTACCCCATTGGCAGAGGCCATTAAGGCACATACAGAAATAGACGAAGAACTCATTAGAGTATCTGATATAATGACAACTTAAATTTAAACACAAAAAAAGTAGACATGTCAAATTTGAAAATAGGAATCAACGGATTCGGTAGAATAGGTAGGTTGGTATTTAGAGCAACCGTAAAAAGAGGTGATGTGGATGTTGTGGCAATCAACGATTTGTTGGATGTTGAACACCTTGCATACCTATTAAAATATGACTCGGTCCACGGAAATTTTGAAGGTACCGTGGAAGTAAAGGATGAGAATCTTGTAGTGAACGGAAATACCATCAGAATTACAGCCGAGCGTGACCCAAAAAACTTGAAGTGGGATGCTGTTGGCGCTGAAATCGTTGCAGAATGTACAGGTATCTTTACAACCTTGGACATGGCACAGAGCCATATCGATGGTGGGGCCAAGAAAGTAGTTATCTCTGCTCCATCCAAAGATGCTCCAATGTTTGTTATGGGAGTTAACCATAAGGATGTTAAGGCAACGGACACTATTATTTCCAATGCATCTTGTACTACCAACTGTTTGGCACCAATTGCCAAAGTTCTTAACGATGAGTTCGGTATTGCTGAAGCATTGATGACAACGGTTCATGCCACAACAGCTACGCAATTAACGGTCGATGGTCCTTCCAAAAAAGATTACAGAGGGGGTAGAAGTGCCCTTTTGAACATTATTCCGGCCGCAACAGGGGCGGCCAAAGCCGTAACCAAGGTAATTCCATCTTTGGAAGGTAAACTTACAGGTATGGCCTTTAGGGTACCGACTGCGGACGTTTCTGTAGTGGATTTGACCGTTAAATTGGAAAAAGAAACTTCTTACGATGGTATCAAAGCTGCCATGAAGGCCGCTTCTGAAGGCGAATTGGCAGGCGTTTTGGGATACACCGAAGAATTGGTGGTCTCTCAAGACTTTGTGGGCGATGTTAGAACATCCATATTTGATGCGGATGCAGGAATCGAATTGAATTCCAAATTCTTCAAGGTGGTATCTTGGTACGATAACGAAACAGGTTACTCCAACAAATTGATTGAATTGGCGTTGCACGCAGCTAGCCTATAATATTTATCTCAAAATAATTTTTTTCCTGAAGAGGGATTTTACCCCTCTTCAGGATTTTAATATAAAAAATCTCGACGTATGATTTTAATCGTGGATAGTGGTGCCACTAAATCCGATTGGATTGCCCTTGATGAAAAGGGGGAGCAGCTTTTTGTTACCCAGACACTGGGACTTAGTCCGGAAGTGCTTACCAAAGAAGTAATAGAGGATAGATTGGCCAACAATTTTGAGCTGTCCAAGAACAAAGAAAAAGTACGTCAGCTTTATTTTTACGGTGCCGGTTGCGGAACCGATAGAATGAAGAATTTTTTAAAGTCCATTTTTAAGGATTTCTTCCCCAATGCCAAGGCAGAAGTAAGGGAAGATACCTATGCGGCCATTTACGCCACTACCAAGATAGGAAAGCAAGGTATTGTATGTATTTTGGGTACCGGTTCCAATTGCAGTTATTATGATGGTCACCAACTGATCCAAAAAGTAACGTCTTTGGGATATATCCTAATGGATGATGGCAGCGGCAATTTCTTTGGACGTAAACTGATACGGGATTACTATTTCCATAAAATGCCCCAAGATTTGGGAATGAAGTTTGCCAAAGAGTACGACCTTGATGCCGATGTCATTAAAGAACATCTCTACAAACAGCCCAACCCAAACACCTATCTGGCCACTTTTGCCCGATTCATTATTGAGAATAAGGAGCATCCCTATTGCAAAGGTGTTATAGAGAAAGGACTACAGCAATTTGTAAACAATTACATAATGCAATATGAGCTTGCCACAAAAGTTCCCGTGAGCTTCGTTGGCAGTATTGCACATTTCCTTCAAGATGAATTAAAGGCTTGTATTGAGCGAAACGACCTAATCCTTGGTGTTATCAGAAGAAGACCGATAGAAGGGTTGGTGGAGTTCCACAGGGATACTATTTAACCGCAATCATCGATATTTCCACATTTACGAACTTGGGAAGGTTCGCAACCTCCACTGTTTCCCGGGCGGGAGCGGTTTCTGCATCAAAATAAGTTCCATACACCTCATTAATTTGAGCAAACTGGTTCATGTCCTTTATAAAAATAGAGGATTTGATCACATGCTCAAAAGTCATCCCGGCCTCTTCCAGAACGGCCTTTAGGTTTTCCATGGATTGTTTTGTTTCTTTTTTGATATCGCCTTCCACCAATTTTCCCGTAGCGGGGTCTATGGGAATCTGTCCGGAAATATATAGCGTGTCCTTTACGAGTACTGCTTGATTGTATGGCCCTATTGGAGCAGGCGCTTTGGAAGTGTTGATTATTTTTTTCATTAGAATATTTTTATGCTTTAGCGTAAATATAAAATAGAATCCATTAACGCTGACTTCTGTTCTCCCATTTAAGATCCTTCAAAATGGAGCTCTTTATGCCGATAAAAAAGTACCAACGCTCGTACCTTCCAAATGGTGTCCAGTCAAAACTGAGCCTAAAACTCCCAAGATCACGTTTAAATGCAAATCGGGTATCGGCAAAGCCCTTGTTCTTTAAATCGTAACCAGAATTGAAGCCTACTTCCCATTTGGGCGTAAGCTGAATATTTCCGGAGAACATCAGTGAGTGGTTCGTTATCTCACTTTGCCTGTTACTATTATTGTAAGAAGCTACATAAGTGAATCTAGCGTCCCATGGCAACTTGTTGTTGTACAGCTCTTGCTCTTCATCATCCTTTTTTCCATCCCTGCTATTTGTGCTTCCCCTATCAAATCTGGATTGTTCGCCACGGACATCGTCCATGGCAAAAGGGTTGTCGCTAAAATTAGATTGTACCTCTTCATCACTTTTGTCCTTGACACCTCCTTTTTGGAACATTTCACTGTTCAAGGAAAAACTGGTATTGACACGGGCCGAGGTCAAACGGGCGATACCACCACCATTTTTTATGTTGAGCGTGTTTATTCGTCTGCCACTGTTGTCGATGGCGTAGGGATCAAAAGTAGCAGCAAAGTTAATGGGTACATTTTTTATGATTTCCGTTCCACCGCTCATGCTGATAGGACTAAGCTTTAATGAATCCGCTTCAAGGTTGTAACTGGCATTGAAACTCAGGTTGCTTAGAATCTTTACTTTTTTTGGTTCGGTTGCGGTTGAATCCTTATCCCTCACTTTGGCTTCCAAAGAGTTTTGAAGGGAAAAGCTCAACGAACTTCCTTTGTTGAGTGAAGGCCTACCGTAAATACTCGTTTCATAAGGCGTGTACTCCACTTCTTCGCCATCTTTGTCAAGGTACGTGTCATAGAACTGCTCAAAAGAGGGGGTGTAGCTATAACTTATGGAGGGACGCATGACATGGCGCAATGCTTGGATTTTTTTATCCTCACCACGGTTCCATGTACCATAGACCGTTGTTCCGATACTGGTACCAAAACTGTATCTGTTGAACCTGTCAAAACCAGAAATGGTATCGGTAACTACCTCTTCCATTTCGGCATCGTATCGGCGCCTTATGGTTTCCATGGTCCACACGTCCTCGTAATTACCGTTCAAACTCACACTAAGGTACTTTGCCAGCTTAAAGTTCGTGGCAACAGGAATTCTGTGACGGGCTCCGATACGCGCATCATCGAACATACCGCTTTTAAAAAAGTTTTCCTCCGTAGTAGTAATGCTGTTCTGGGCATTTACATCATACTGAAAATTGATGTTTTCAAAAACACCCTTCTTCACTTGATCACGTTTCACAAATGGATAGATACGTTCCATACTTGCCTGAAAAGTCGGCAACGACATGTTTATGGTCTTTTCCTCCGAACGGTTATTTTGTGTATGGCTCAGCGTAAGGCTGGTGTTCACAGAGGGGTACTCTGGAAACGTTTTGGAGTAACTTATGGAAGATGCAAAAGTATTCGTTTGTGAATTGTTCCGGTTAAATTGGTTAAGGGAGTTCGAGTAATATTGACTGGAACCTAGGTTAACGGAAGCTGAAAATCGCGAATTAGGGCTAGCTTTGGTGTCCTGGGAGTGTGAAATCCGAATATTATAGTTGCTCGTTCTACTGTAGTCGTCGAATCCCTTTTGGCTGGTCACCAAATTCTCATAGCTTATGTTAACGTTACCGTTAAACTTATATCTTTTGGAGTAAATGGACCTTCCCTGCAGGCCGTAGCTTCCATTGGTATAATAGTCCCCCGTAATACTGAGGTCGACATAGTCGCTTATGGGCAAATAATACCCGCCATTTTGGATAAAATACCCTCTTCGAGGGTCATTGCCGAAGGTAGGGAACAGGATGCCTGCGACCCTTCCCGTGGTCAGGGGAAAATAGGCAAATGGGAGCGCTATTGGTGTGGGCACGTCCATAATATACATGTTGCTGTACCCAGCGATAATCTTCTTTTTGGGGACAAACTTTGCCTTTCTTATCCTGATGTAATAGTCGGGGTTAACGGTATCGTTGGAGGTGGTCAACTTGCCCTCGTTCAAGAAATAGACGGAATCGTTCTCTTTTTTGGTCTTTTCGGCATAGACTTTCATGGCATCACTGCCCAATTGTCCTATACCCGCTTGTTGTTCGGTCCTTGAATTCCAAATAAGCGCTTTTTGCGTATCGAAATTGAATCGTATGGAATCCGGTCTAACTTCTTGGTCACCCTGTTTAAAAAACGGCAATTGGGAGTAATTGCCCAGTGAATCCTTCATACGGCCGGCGTATACTTCATTTTTTACATAATCCATCACGATTACCCCAGCTTTGAGCTCGGTATCTTGATAATAGATTTCCGCTTCGTCGTACAGGTAAATTTTGTTATCTTTTTGACTTAGCTTTACGTAATCCTTGGCCTTGTATTTTATTTTGTCCAGCAACAGCGGTTGTTTTTTTGGCACAGTATCTGTTTCAACAGAATCGGTTGCTGCGGAATTATTGAGGATGTTCGGAGGTAACAAAGGAGCGTAAATGGTATCCTTGATGGCCTTGATGGGCAAGGGTTTAATTGGATCTTCCTGAGCACTTAAGGTAGCGATGCCGCAAAGAAGAACAAATAGGAAAAGTAAAAGATGTTTATTTGGTTGCAACGTGATAAATCCTATTTTTGTGCTAGTTGGCCCAGTTCAGGGATCAAACTTACATATATTTTTTGTTCTACTAATTGGGGATTACAATATTTTTAACCATTGCAGAACACTATAACAACTCAAATCTTATGAATAAAAGTCGGTTGGCATTTCTAATTTTAATACTTCTGGTCTTTCCGTTGACTTCGTTCAACGAAAATGGTACCGAGGTTCTTCCAAAGGATAAATTTGTGGTGGTCTTGGATGCAGGACATGGAGATCATGACCCGGGTAACATAGGAAATGGTTACTTGGAAAAGGAAATCGCACTAGCCATTGTGCTGAAGGTGGGCAAAGAATTGGAAAAGTATCCTGATATCAAAGTGGTATATACCAGAAAGGACGATACATTCATCGATTTGTTCATGAGGGGCAAGATAGCCAATGAAGCGAATGCCGATTTATTTGTTTCTGTCCATTGCAATGCCCATAGCTCAGATGCTTATGGTGCGGAGACATATGTGCTCGGTCTCCACGCAAACCGTCAAAACTTTGAGGTGGCCAAAAAAGAGAACTCCGTAATTTACCTAGAGGACGATTATGAACAGCGGTATGCCGAGTACAATATCAATTCCCCCGAATCGGTCATAGGCCTTACCATTATGCAGGAAGAGTTCTTGGACCAGAGCATTCAATTGGGAAAAAAAATACAGGATAATTTCACGAAAGGGCTCAAACGCAAGGACAGAAAGGTGAAGCAGGCTGGTTTTATTGTTCTTCACCAAACTTTTATGCCTAGTGTTTTGGTCGAGGCAGGATTTTTGACCAATAAGAACGAAGGAAAATACCTCAATTCCGAAAAAGGCCAGGAAGAAATTGGCAACGCGATTGCCAAAGCGGTTTTGGCGTATAAGGAAGAAATGGGGTTGACCACTTCAAATTCCTCTTTGGATTCACGGAAGATCGAGGATGCCGAGGTTGCTGTAAACGCAAAGAAAGAAACACCCAAAGAAGAAATTAAAGAGCCAACGGTTAAAAAAGAGCCAACGGTTAAAAAGGAACCGGTGAAACAAGCAACAAAAACAGTAGCATCGGCCAAAACTGAAAAAGAAACTGTAGTAGAATCCAAGGATACCGGAATAGTATTTAAAGTACAGCTCATGGCAAGTAGAAAAACAATACCTTTAAGTCCGGATAATTTTAACGGGCTGAACCAATTGTCCAAAGAGCCATATAAAAATATGTTCCGATATATGTATGGCAATGCGAACAACTATGGAGCGGCCAAGCGGTTGAAAAAAGAGGCGGACGCCAAAGGTTACACCACATCCTACATTGTTGCATACAAAAATGGGGTAAGGGTTGCGATAACGGATGCAATGAAGTAGCAGTGCTTCAAATACAGTCGTGTAAAAATTATTCCTAATTTTGTTTAAATCATAAACCGAATCTTTTGAAACTATCCAGGGAAATTAAAACTGGGATTATAGTAGTCGCTGGAATAGCGGCCTTTATTTTTGGACTTAGCTACTTAAAATCCTCTGCTCTTTTTGAAAACAGTAAGACTTTCTACGCCATTTACGATAATGTGGGAGGTCTGCAACCGGGAACAAAGGTCACCATCAATGGCTTTGATGTGGGTAATGTCACCGATATCAGGTTTAGGGACGGTTCAGGAAAATTACTGGTAACATTGACCGTCACCAACGAATTTGAGTTTTCCAAAAATAGTGTTGCGGAGTTGTTCGATACCGGTATTATTGGGGGCAAAGGGGTACAAATTGTCCCCGTTTTGGACAATGCGCCATCGGCCCAATCCGGCGACACCCTACAATCACAAATAAAACCGGGGCTTACCGAATTGGTGCAGCAGAAGTTGACGCCCTTGCAGATGAAGGTGGAGGGGGCGGTCTCCAATGCAGATTCATTGTTGATGAACGTAAACCAAATATTGGACGACCCGACCAAAAAGCAGCTGCAGGAAACCATCACTTCATTGAACCAGCTGGTTCAATCTTTTAAGACAAGTGCGGATAATCTGAATGTCCTGTTGGACAACAACAAAATGCAATTGGACAGCTCTCTAAAAAATGTAAGTCATATTACCTCCAATTTTTCAAAACTTTCCGATTCGCTTGTAAATTCTGATTTGGGAGGAACATTGACCGAGTTCAAAACTACCGTCAACAAGTTGAACGCCATCTTGGCCAAAATAGAAAGAGGCGAAGGGTCTCTGGGCAAACTGCACCAAGACGATGCCCTTTACGACAATCTGGCCGAGGCATCCAAGGAGTTGGACCTTTTGCTACAGGATTTTAGGCTTAACCCCAAACGCTACGTAAATGTTTCGGTGTTCGGCAAAAAGCAAAAAGAATATACCCTGCCGGAGGACGATCCGGCCGAGCAGCTTGATTCCATACAACAAAAAGAAAATCAATAAATGGAGTATTTGCCCAATATCATATTTGCCGTGGCCCTTATTTTGGGTATTGGTTTTTTTACCCGGAACGTAAAAAAGTTGTCCCGTAACATCAAACTAGGTAAAGATGTTGATGTAAGCGACAACAAATCACAACGTTGGAAGAACATGGCAAGAATAGCCTTGGGCCAAACAAAAATGGTGGTACGTCCAATAGCGGGCATTATGCACGTGATCGTTTATGTGGGCTTTATCATCATCAATATCGAAGTACTGGAAATTATCCTCGATGGGCTTTTTGGAACCCACAGGTTATTTTCTCCCCTAGGTTCTATTTATGACTTTTTGATAGGCTCTTTTGAAATATTGGCGCTTCTGGTCATTGTGGCCGTGGTGGTTTTTTGGATACGAAGGAACATCATCAGGATACAGCGTTTTATAAAACCCGAGATGAAAGGGTGGCCTAAAACGGATGGAAACATGATTCTGTACATCGAGTTTGTTTTGATGCTATTGTTTCTTACCATGAACGCGGCCGATTTTCAATTGCAACAATTGGGTGCCGAGCATTATCAACAAGCAGGTGCGTTTCCCATTAGCCAATTTATTGCTCCATTGTTGGATGGCCTTTCCGAGCCTTCTTTGATTTTGGTGGAAAGAACAGCATGGTGGTTGCATATTTTGGGGATTTTGGCCTTTTTGAACTATCTCTATTATTCCAAACATTTACATATCCTTTTGGCCTTTCCCAATACGTATTATGGGAAAACAAAACCACAAGGGCAGTTCAATAATTTGGAATCGGTCACCAAAGAGGTCAAATTGATGATGGACCCTGATGCAGACCCTTATGCTGCTCCGGCCGAACAAGATACCGGGGAGCCGGAAAAATTCGGGGCCTCCGATGTTATGGACCTAAATTGGGTACAATTGCTCAATGCGTATACCTGTACGGAATGTGGACGCTGTACCTCCGAATGTCCGGCCAACCAAACCGGTAAAAAATTATCGCCTAGGAAAATAATGATGGATACCCGTGACCGATTGGAGGAAGTGGGCAAAATCATGGACGCCAACAAGGGGGAATTTGTTTCCGATGGCAAACAATTATTGAACGATTATATTACCCCAGAAGAGCTTTGGGCATGTACTACCTGTAATGCGTGCGTGCAAGCCTGTCCTGTAAGCATCGACCCCTTGTCCATTATTGTGGAAATGCGCAGGTATTTGGTGATGGAGCAATCGGCGGCCCCGACAGAATTGAACAATATGATGTCCAACATCGAGAACAATGGAGCTCCATGGCCCTATAATCAAATGGACCGACTAAATTGGGTAAACGAATAAATCTAAAACGATGAGCGAACAATTGAAGGTCAAGACCATGCAAGAGTTTATGTCAGAAGGAAAACAGCCAGAGATATTGTTCTGGGTGGGCTCAGCCGGTAGTTTTGATGATCGTGCCAAGAAAATATCAAGAGCTTTTGTAAAGTTATTGAACAAGGCCAATGTGGATTTTGCCGTTTTGGGCACCGAGGAGAGTTCCACTGGAGACGTGGCAAAGCGTGCAGGTAACGAGTTTTTGTTTCAGATGCAGGCCATGATGAACATAGAGTTATTGAATGGTTATGAAATTAAACGAATTGTAACTTGTGACCCACATTCCTTCAATACCTTAAAGAACGAGTATCCTAGTTTGGGCGGAAATTATGATGTGCTGCATCATACACAATACCTAAAAGAACTTATCGATAACGGTCGATTGACCATTACCGGGGATGTATACAAAGGGAAACGCATCACTTTTCATGACCCGTGTTATTTAGGCAGGGCCAATTCGGTCTTTGGTGCACCAAGAGAACTGATCACCAAAACCAATGCAGAACTGGTGGAGATGAAGCGTCATAAAAAAACGGCATTGTGCTGTGGAGCCGGGGGCGCCCAAATGTTCAAAGAGCCCGAAAAAGGAGACATGGACGTTAACGTACTACGTACCAAGGGTGCTTTGGAAACCAATCCTAATATTATAGCCACAGGATGCCCATATTGCAATACCATGATGACAGATGGTATCAAGGCATACGAAAAAGAGGATAGTGTTACAGTCTTGGATGTGGCCGAAGTGTTGGCGAATTCCCAAGGATTATAAATGAATTTTAAAGTTTTAGGTCGCGCGTAGTCGGGACCTACATTATAAAAAGAATATGCTAGCGGATTTTAATGAATTGCCAGATCACTCAAGAGTTTGGATTTACCAAGCCAATAGGAGTTTTACGGAAGAAGAGCAAAAGGAATTGGAGGAAAGAATAACTTCTTTCCTAAAGGAATGGACGGCCCATGGCAGTGACTTGCACGCAGGTTTTGAGATAAAATACAAGCGATTTATCATCATCGGATTAGACCAGACCAATGTTAGTGCTTCAGGATGTTCCATTGATGCCTCTGTCCACTTTATTCAAAGTTTGGAACAGAAATATAATGTGGAGCTTTTGGATAGAATGAACGTTTCTTTCAAGCAAGGAGAATATATCGCTTACAAGCCCTTGATTGATTTTAAAAAAATGGCCAAGGCCAAATCGGTTTCTCCAACTACCATTGTATTCAATAACCTGGTAGCTACCAAACAGGAATATCTGGAAAACTGGGAAGTTCCCGCCAGCGAAAGCTGGCACTCCAGATTTGTATAGCCAAACCCTTAATTTATCTTAATTTCCATACTTTCCTCGACGAAATGCAATATTTTTATGGGCATCAAGTTGAGGTTCAAGACAAGATGTTTATGCGGATAATACTCCAATTCCCTTTTTTTCTACTCATATGTATTCAAACCTTTGGACAGTACAATCCATTGGTAGTCAAAGATTCAGTGGCGCAAATGGCATGGACCGAAAACCAGTATGCGAACATGTCCCTACAAGAGAAAGTAGGGCAGTTGTTCATGGTAAGCGTTGCATCAAATCAAAGTAAAGCAGCAACCGACAAGATTAAAGATCTAGTCAAGGAACAGGGAATAGGAGGGGTCATTTTTTTAGTGGGCGGACCTGTTCAACAAGCAAAATTGACCAATGAATACCAATCCGTTTCTAAAATACCATTGCTCATCGGTTCCGATGCAGAGTGGGGATTGGCCATGCGTTTGGACTCCACCTATGCATTTCCATGGAACATGACGTTGGGAGCCATTCGAGATAGTACCATCGTAGAAAAGGTAGGTTATCAAATTGGAAAACATGCCAAGCGTTTGGGCGTCCACATTAATTTTGCGCCGGACTTGGATGTGAACAACAATCCGCAGAACCCTATAATAGGAAATCGCTCGTTTGGGGAAGACCCTAAAAATGTAGCCCAAAAAGGACGTGCTTTTGTTCGTGGAATGGAAAAGGCCGGCGTGCTTTCAAGTGGCAAGCACTTTCCGGGTCATGGGGATACCGCCACGGATTCCCATAAATCCTTACCTATTATAACCTCCTCCGCGGAAAGGTTGGATTCTATAGAACTGTATCCGTTTAAGAAAACAATGGAGGCAGGACTAAGCTCTACCATGGTCGCACATTTGGATGTTCCCAGCTTGGAGAGCAGGGAGGGCCACCCATCCACGCTTTCTGAGAGTATTGTTACCGGAGTATTGAAAAACCAATTGGGTTTTGAAGGTTTGGTCATTACAGATGCTTTGAACATGAAGGCAGTTTCCGAATTTGCCCCAGAGGGAGAAGTGGAGCTGGAGGCTTTTTTGGCAGGGAACGATTTGTTGTTGATGCCGGAGAACGTTCTAAAAGCGAAGGAAACTTTCATCCAAGCTTATAATGAGGGATTGATTACGGAGGAAAGGTTGGCCGAATCCGTCAAAAAAATATTGATGGCCAAATACAAAGCAGGCCTGTACCATTATCAACCCGTTAAGTTGGAGAATTTGTATGAAGATTTGAACGGAATTGAAAATGATGTGATTTACGAAGAGGCTATCGAGGGGGCCATAACGGTAGCGAAAAACAATTTTTCCTTGATGCCCATCAAAAAATTGGACAACAAGAAAATAGCCTATGTCCATTTCGGGGACGATTCTGGAGCCACTTTCCACGAATCACTGAACAAATATTTTAAAGTGACCCATATCAAGGCAAAGGATATAGCCCAGTATAAAAAAGAGCTGGCAAATTATAACTTGGTCATTATTGGGTTCCATAAAGATAATTCGAGCCCATGGAAGGGGTATAAATTTTCCAAGAACGAACTTTTCTGGATGGAAGAAATTTCCCGTCTGCGAACCAGCAATACTGTTTTGGCCCTTTTTGCGAGACCCTATGCGTTGTTGGATGTTCTCAATTTTGATACCGTGGACGCAGTGGTAGTGGGGTATCAAAACAGTAGGATTGCACAGGAAAAGGTGGCCGAGGTCATTTTTGGTGCTACCGGGGCAACCGGAAAGCTTCCGGTATCCGCTCATGATGAATTTCCTGTTGGGACAGGGGTCGATGTAGCGCCCATTCAACGTTTGGGATACAGTATACCCGAAAGGGTCGGGATGAGTTCGGAACGTTTGGCAGAGGTGGACACCTTGATGCATCAGGGATTGGATTCTTTAATGTTTCCGGGTGCGCAGGTATTGATCGCGAGAAAGGGAAAAGTGATTTACAACAAGAATTTTGGTCATCCTACCTACAATTCCGAAGAAAAAGTGATTGACCAGTCCATTTATGATTTGGCTTCCCTGACAAAGATACTTTCCACTCTGCCCATGATCATGAAAATGGAGGAAGAAGGAAAAATAGCCTTGAACGATACTTTTAAAGACCTAATTCCAGCTTATGCGGATACCGAGCTGAAGGATGTTTCGGTGCTCAAGGCATTGTCCCACTATGGGCGCTTACCCTCCTGGATAGCTTTTTATTTAAATACCTTGGACAAGGACAGGAAACCCTCATCAGAATTTTATAGCCCCAATCCATCCGAGGCATTTCCTTATAAGGTCGCCGAGCATTTATACCTCACAAGGTCATACAAGGATTCCATTTACAACAGAATTGGTCGGCAAAGTCTAAAATCGAATCGGTACAGGTATAGCGATGTAGGTTACTACGTTTTTAAGGAATATATCGAAAAAACATATGGTAGGCCCATAGATGAATTGGTCAATGAATTTCTGTATATACCCATGGGATTGCAGCGAACAACTTTTAATCCGCTCAAAAAATTTTCCAAAGAAGAGATAGTTCCATCGGAAGAGGACGACTATTACAGGTATCAAACCGTGCAGGGTTATGTACATGATATGGGTGCGGCCATGCAGGGAGGTGTTGGCGGACATGCCGGGCTCTTTAGCACGGCGAATGAGGTAGCCAAAATTATGCAGATGTATTTACAGGGAGGCTATTATGGGGGGGAACAGTTTTTTAATGCGAGAACGGTAAAACGGTTCAATACCTGCTATTTCTGTAACAAGAATGTGAGGAGGGGAGTGGGGTTTGATAAGCCCCAGCTAAATGAAAGCGGCCCCACCTGTGGATGTGTGTCCAGAAAGAGTTTTGGACATAGTGGATTTACCGGAACCTATACCTGGGCAGACCCCGATGAGGAAATTGTTTATGTGTTTTTGTCCAATAGGACCTATCCGTCGGCAACAAATACATTGCTGATAAAATCAGGGCTGCGGACGCGTATACAGCAGGCCATTTATGATTCCATTATTAATTAGGTATAAAATATTGCCGTAGATTTGTTCTTATGAAAATAGCGATTGTGTGTTACCCGACCTTTGGCGGTAGTGGTGTTGTTGCCACAGAGTTGGGAATTGCCCTTGCAGAACGGGGCCATGAAGTACACTTTATCACTTACCGTCAACCCGTTCGATTGGAACTTTTGGGAAACAATATTCATTTTCATGAGGTGCATGTACCGGAGTATCCGTTGTTTCACTACCAGCCCTATGAGCTTGCACTTTCTAGCAAGTTGGTAGATACCATCAAACTGCATAATATTGAACTGCTGCACGTACATTATGCCATTCCGCACGCCTATGCCGGATATATGGCCAAAAAGATGCTTCAGGAAAATGGGATTTTTATCCCCATGATCACCACGCTTCACGGTACAGATATTACGTTGGTAGGTAAACACCCATTTTATAAGCCAGCGGTAACGTTCAGTATCAACAAATCCGATGTGGTCACCTCTGTTTCCGAAGCGCTTAAAAATGAGACCTTAAAGCTTTTTGATATTGAAAAGGAAATCGAGGTAATCCCCAATTTTATAGAGACCACCAAGTATAAAAATACCTATACAGATTGTCAGCGTAGCTTGATGGCAAGGGAGAATGAACGTATCATAACCCACATCAGTAATTTTAGAAAGGTAAAGCGTATTCCGGACGTTATCAAAATATTCCATCGCATCCAAAAAGAAATGCCCGCCAAATTGATTATGGTAGGAGAGGGGCCTGAAAAGGAAAAGGCCGAAGACCTTTGCGATTCATTGGGAATAAAGGATAAGGTGCTGTTTTTAGGAAACAGTAATGAAATTGACCGTATTCTTTGTTTTTCCGATATGTTCCTGCTTCCTTCGGAAACAGAAAGTTTTGGTTTGGCGGCATTGGAGGCCATGATCAACAAAGTGGCAATAATTTCCAGTAATACAGGGGGTATTCCCGAAGTTAATATCGATGGGGTGTCGGGTTATTTGGCAAATGTTGGTGATGTGGAGACCATGGCAACAAAGGCCATTGAGATTTTGAAGGATGATGAGACTTTGGAGCGGTTCAAGGAAAATGCTTTCAACGTAGCTTCCAAATTCGATATCGTTCACATTCTGCCCTTGTACGAGGACCTATACGATAAGGCATTTAGATCACGTTTTAAAAACACATTTTAATATCAAACATCTTTTTCTAATAGCGTCGATTTGCTTGCTTTCCTGCAAGGCTCAAAAGCCTACAGATTCCGCTGTTGGGGAGCATATAGATGGTTTGGCATTGATCGAGCATCAAAACTTTACCAATATGGATTCTTTTCAGACCCGTGTGATAAGGGATACAAAAACGTTGGGTAAGTTTTACCGGCAAATCAACAAAACACGTAAACCCGGATTGCCGGTTCCGATGGTGGATTTTTCCAAGGATGTGTTGATCCTGGTCTGTTTAGGTGAGCAGCACGGAGAAAAAACAATCCAATTGTCCAAATTAAAGGAAACGGACCAAGAAATGTTGATCGCATTGGATGTCCGCAATATATCGACAGAAGAAGAAATCTCTATACGACCCATATACTTCCCATTTTATCTTTACAAAGTACCGCTGGTAGATAAAACCATCATTTTTCAACGGTTTGATAATTAGATGTTTTGAGAAATACCAATACTGCTTGTCGAATATAAATGCACTTAGCAGTACAAAGTTCTTTTTTTATACAGCTTAATATAGATTTGAAGTCGATAACCTCAAATCGATAAAAATGAATACTCTTAAACCTATCGTTATGATAGTAATGGCAGTACTATGCCATACCATTATTTTTGCACAAGACCTTGAATTGACAAAAAAAGATAGCATTGTTCAAAGCTATTGGTTAGTTAGCGCCGGTGTCAATGCGGTTGATGATTCTGGAGATGAATTTGGAGAACTGTTTGATTTTAAGGAAGGATGGAACATGGTTCCGTACCCGTCCAGAGTAAGTGTTGGCCGTTATTTTAAAAATGGTATAGGCTTGGAAGCTATTGGCTCTTACAATCGATATAAAGAGGAAAAGACAGTGGATAATGCTGTTAATCCAGAGGATGTTGATTATTGGGGTCTTGATTTCCGTGTCAGTTACGATTTAAATCAAATATTGGGGTACACTGGTTTTTTTGATCCATATATAGGTGTAGGGGCAGGTTACACGGATGCCAATAATCAAGGTAGGGGAACTTACAATGCTGTTTTAGGTTTTAGAACATGGTTTTCCGACCATTGGGGACTTGACTTCAACTCCACAGGAAAATGGGCCATGGATACCGAAAATGCAACAAATCACGTACAACATGCCGTAGGGGTAGCCTATCGATTTGAAGTAGAAAAGGGGCTTTCCAGAAAAGGAGAGGAAAAATTGGCTATGCTCAAAGAAATGGAAGAGGAGCAGCAAAGGGTGCAAGATTCCATAGCTCAGGCCGAAGAAGAAGCAAGATTGCTTGCCGAACGGCTACAAAGAGAAAAAGAAGCTGCAGAACTTGCTGCAGCGGAAAAAGCTAAGAAAGAGGCAGAAGATGCACGTAGAGATGCGCTTCAAACAAAAATCAATGAGTTGGGCAACGTATACTTCAAATTAAACTCATCTTACCTAACCTCTAACGACAAAGAATTATTGGATAAGCTTGTGGCAATCATGAACAATGAGCCCAACATAATCATTAAAGTAACAGCACATACCGACTCGAGAGGAACAGAACAATACAATCAATGGTTGTCGGAACGAAGAGCTGAGCGCACAGTGGAATATGTAATTTCCGAAGGAATAGCCCAAGATAGGATAAGTCATGAGGCCTTTGGGGAAACGCAATTGGTAAACGAATGTTCCGATGGGGTCCGTTGTACCGAAGCGCAACACGCCAAAAACAGAAGGTCCGACTTCCAAATCATCAAATTTTGATAGTAAACCTCATTTTGGATTTAAACTGATAGGCAACTACTAATTGACATTGCGACAATTGGAAGAATAGTAAAAACAACCTCAATTTTTTATAAATGCCACTAACATATCATTTATTCGGCTCCTTGCTCCACAAAGGAATGCAGGCAGTGGCCAAAATAGTACTCCTATCTGTTTTTATTTTTTCCTCGTTCTCTTATGGGCAGTACAATAAGGTAGTTATCCTTGGAGCTTCCATAATGGAATATACGTATGGAAGGGATTTAAATACCCCAAATGCTGCCCGAACTTCGGAATGGCAGATTAATGGAGTGAATGTGGATGTGTACGGTTATGGGTTTGCGGGTTATACCATAAATCAGATCATACCAGAGGTACAAAATGCTTTGACAGCACACCCAACCAATACACTGTTTATGGTGCATATTGGGGGAAATAATGTTTCTGTTACTAGACCTTACAGTAGTACTGCGACTCCGGCAGAACTCCAACAAATAAGCGATGATTATGATGCTCTATATGCAGCGATACCTCCAGCCAGACTGGATGATGTAATCATAATGCCCATTACTTTTCGAACGTATGATTTATCCGATGACATCTACAACAATCAGGAGTTGGGAAGTTTGCCCTACAATCAAAATATTCTAATTCCCAAAATACAGGCAAACACACCTTCCCAAATAAATGCGGATGGTAATCCCATAGTTGACCTTTACAATTTTACAAGAAATAATTATCAAACTTATTTTGATGTAAGCGATCCTGCCTTTGATGGCGTTCACCCGTCTTCCCCGGTAGGAGAGGACCTGCTTTCGGAATATATGAGCCTACGAGCGGCTTATTTTATTAATGGTGGCGATGTGCCAGCTCCCATTATTCCTAGTGTTTCTGTTACGGCGGATGATACCGACGGCGATGGGGTATTAAATAGTGATGACCTGGACGACGACAACGATGGGATATTGGATGTTGACGAATACGATTGTTCCATTAGCGGAAGTTTGGTGTGGGGAAGCCCAAGTTGGTCGGGAGGCGACCCTGACGACGACTTTTCATCAACAGCCAGTACTACTTTAGGAGGGACAGGAATCATTGTTGATAACACTCTGTCTGATTTTGGATTGATACCCAATCTGGCGATTTTGGAAGGTGTAAATTTCAACGGTAAGAACGGACTCCAGCTCGATGGCCCAATTGACGAATTAGGCAATGGTAAAATTAGGTATCGCATACGTTTTGACCGTCCTGTGACAGAACTATCCTTTAGAGTGGTAGATATCGATTTTAGTGATGGGTCTGGCTATCCTGCCTATAAGGATCAGGTCACGGTTACCGCAACCAATGGTGGGGCTGTATTGCCTTTGGTTGCTGGCGATGATTACTCAGTTGTTGACCCCTCGGTAGTTGATGACATCGGGGGTGGAGTGTTTCAAGGCCTAGATTTTATTACGAATAGTGATCCTGCTCCCGTTAGGGATTATGCAGACGTTATTTTTACAATAAGCGAACCTGTTGATGAAATTTTAATAGAGTTTGAAAATATAGGTTCTGTATCCAGTAATTCACCTACGGCAATATTATTGTCCGATATGAGCTGGTCCTGTACCTATCAGGATACGGACGGGGATGGCATTCCCGACCATTTGGACAACGATAGCGATGGCGATGGTTGTGTGGACGCTATTGAGGGAGACGGAGGCTTTACCATAGCAGACCTTGCGGCGAACAACAGTTTGAGTGGGGGAGTTGATGCCATCGGAGTGCCTTTGGTGGCGTCCGGCGGACAGTCCAGTGTGAGCAGCACGGACGATACAGTGACCGGTCCCGGTTGCGACGATGATGGGGACGGTCTGACCAACGGAGAGGAAGCGATATTGGGCACCGACCCATTAAATCCAGATACCGATGGCGATGGTATGGATGATGGCCAAGAGGTTGCGAATTCCAATGATCCTTTAGACCCATGTTCGCCGTTTCGAGCTCCAGGATATACTGGTTATGATGCGACCAATGGTATCTGGGCCGCCGCTGACTGCGATGGGGATGGTGTGACCAATGGGGACGAAGTGGCCAATGGTACCGACCCATACTATGTTGTTGTCGATTCCGATAATGATGGCGTAATGGATATACAAGACCTGGACGACGACAACGATGGGATATTGGATGTAGACGAATACGATTGTTCCATAAGCGGAAGTTTGGTGTGGGGTGACCCCACATGGACAGGTGGTCAACCAGAGGCCAATTCACCATCCACTGCGAGCACTATCATAAACGGCACCGAGGTGACCGCGGACAATACGGCCACGGATTTTGGCCAAGTCAGCAGTTATTTTGCAATTGAGGATACTCCCTTTAATGGAGTTCAAGGTTTGCTTTTACAGTCTCAGATAGGGGAACTTGATGATAGCCCGATAGTTTATGAGATACGATTTGACAGGCCTGTTTCCGGCCTTTCTTTCCGTGTTGTGGATATAGACAAAAGGCTGGATTTTGAAGGTACAGGTTCACAGATCCACAATCCATATACCAGTAGGATGGCCATTAACCTCTTTAGGGACGGTACGGCCCTGCCCCTGAGCGCTTCCGATTATACGGTTGGCAGTGCAGTGGACGATTTGGGTGGTGGAATTTTTGAAGGGAACGCACTGGTTCCTTTAACACCGGACATTGGAGATGTGGTGTTCAATTTGGGCGAAGCAGTGGATAGGGTAGTATTCACTTTTTCCAATACGGAGGTAAGTTCCAGTATAGAGTTCATGGCCTTCTTGATATCTAATTTAAGTTGGAGCTGCACCTATCAGGATATGGACGTTGATGGAATCCCAGACCATTTGGACAACGATAGCGACGATGACGGCTGTGTGGACGCTCTTGAGGGTGACGATGGTAGCTTATCCTTAGCAAGTATAGATGGTAATGGTAGAATAAGTGGAGGCGTGGACGCTAACGGGGTGCCTTTGGCGGTATCTGGCGGACAGTCTGATGTGAGCAGCACCGACGATACGGTGACCGGTCCCGGTTGCGACGATGACGGGGACGGTCTGACCAACGGAGAGGAAGCCATATTGGGCACAGATCCTGATGATCCCGATACCGATGGTGATGGTGTGGATGATGGCCAAGAGGTTGCAGATACAGATAATCCTTTGAATCCATGCGACCCATCCCAAGCAGCAGGATACACAAGTTATGACGAGACCAATCTTATTTGGGCCGCAGCTGACTGCGATGGCGATGGCGTGACCAACGGCGATGAAGATACCAATGGCACCGACCCATACAGCAGTGTGGATACGGATGGTGATGGCGTATCGGATGACCTGGAAACGGCAAACGGTACTGACCTAAACAATCCATGTGCCCCTTTACAAGCAGCAGGATACACAGGTTATGACGTGACCAATCTTATTTGGGCCGCAGCTGACTGCGACGGCGATGGCGTTACCAACGGCGATGAAGATACCAATGGCACCGACCCATACGCAGCTTCTGCGGATACGGACGGAGATGGTATTGATGACGATAACGAGATTAACAACGGAACGGATGAAAATGACCCGTGTTCGCCAACTCAACTTGCAGGATATACAGGTTATGACTCTACCAATTCTATTTGGTCGGCCGCTGACT
Organism: uncultured Allomuricauda sp.; assembly: GCA_963677115.1. Lineage (GTDB taxonomy): Bacteria > Bacteroidota > Bacteroidia > Flavobacteriales > Flavobacteriaceae > Flagellimonas. Next base: position 3,648,805 of record OY781874.1, on the reverse strand, counting down.
GTGATAGTGATGGGGTGGCCAATGGAGATGAGTTTGCCAATGGTACCGATCCATATAGTATCCCAGCAGATATTGATACAGATGGGGATGGGATAAATGATGCCCAAGAAGTGGCAAATGGAACAGAGCTCAATGATCCATGTGACCCGGTTCAATCACCGGGATATACTGGATTTGATGAAAGCAATACTATTTGGGCAACAGCTGATTGTGATGATGACCAGCTTACCAACGCAGAAGAAGTAATGTTAGGAACAGATCCTTATGTCTTTGATATCGATGGTGACGGTATAAACGATGGACAAGAGCTTTTGGACAATACAAATCCACTGGATGAGTGCGACTCTGTGGGAGGAATACCATCAGTAAATAGTGATTGTGATGGGGATGGATTAACATATGAACAAGAGATTGATTTAGGAACTGACCCTAACAATTCGGATACCGATGGGGATACCATAAACGATGGTCAAGAAGTAAATGACAAAACCGACCCGCTTAATCCATGTGATTCCTTTGGAGGTACACCTCCAAGTGATGTGATGTGCGATATTGAAATTGGTAACACCATAATTTCAGCGGACAACGATGGGGTCAACGATTTCTTTACCATCACCAATATAGAAGCCTTCCCGAACAACGTTGTTCAGATATTCAACAGGTGGGGTGTAATAGTATTCGAAACAACGGGATATGACAACGCATCCAATGTTTTTAGTGGGATTTCCGAAGGTAGGGCAACACTACAAAAGGGAGAACAACTTCCGGCAGGTGTTTATTTCTATATTATAAAATACGCAAATGGCACCAGAGGCAATACAAGATCGGGATACCTCTATATAAATCGTTAGTATTACGGTAAAAGCTTGAAAAATGAAAAGAATTTTTTTCCTAAATATCTTGATCTGGAGCATGATTGGTATGACCACCGCAACGGGCCAACAGAATCCTCAATATACGCAGTATATGTTAAACACACAGGTTATTAACCCAGCTCTAGTGGGGTCACGGGGAGTAACTACCATAGGAGCTTTATACCGATCACAGTGGTTGGGTCTGGATGGAGCACCTACCACACAAACACTGCACTTTAACACACCCCTTTCCGAAAAGGTTGGTATTGGTTTTTCTGTAGTAAATGATGAAATTGGTAATGGTACAAGTCAAGAAACATTCGTGGATGGGTCCTTTTCCTATAATTTGCCTGTTTCGGATTATGCGAATCTATCTTTTGGAATCAAGGCCAGTGCCAATATTTTAAATGTGGATTTTTCCCAATTGGTAAATTATGGAGCAGAGGCTAATTTGCCAAATATCGACAACAAATTTTCCCCAAATTTTGGAGTAGGGGTGTTTTATAATACAGATAAATTCTATGCTGGCTTATCCGTGCCGAGGATATTGGAAACCGAGCATTTTGATAATGATTACAAGAGTACCTTCCTAGCTTCGGAACAGATGAATTTTTACTTCATTTCCGGTTTTGTTTTTGAGCTAAATCCGGATTTAAAACTTAGACCGGGAATGTTGATGAAAGCTGTGCAAGGAGCACCATTGTCAGTCGATGTTTCGGCCAGTATGTTGTTCAATGAAACATTTTCGTTTGGTGCCGCTTATCGATTTGATAGTTCGGTAAGTGCCCTTTTCGGATTTCAGGTGACAGAGAAATTTTTGTTGGGACTCTCCTATGATTGGGAAACTACCGAACTAGGCAGCACGCAATTTAACGATGGCTCTTTTGAGGTATTTTTAAGGTTTGATTTTATTAACCGCTACAATAGAAATAATGCTGGAGGCAACTTCTTTTAAGAACCTTCCATAAAAGTGAATAAAATGCGGATATTAACTTATTCGCATTTTTTGTTTTTTGCAACGTTGATGATATAATCCGAGATTACCTCGGCAATCAAATCCCTACCATGATTGTTCCAGTGATGGTCATAGATAAGGGTAACTGGTTTTTTAGTGTTTTTAAAAGCTGTCGCAAAATCTAGGTATTTGATTTCATTTTGACGGCAATATTCAAGAAAGGAGTTACTGGTTTTTCTGGAATCCAATAGTATTGTGGTCTTACATTTATCAAAGCCGTACAATTCCACTAAGCTCTTAAAGTTGTTGAGATATTCTTGGTCTTTCTTTTGAGGAACCTCTATTTTATTGGTTTCGTAGCCTTCGGAGCTTTCTTGAAATGCTTTTCCTGTCACTAATTTTTTAAGAGGGTCCACAATACCGATTTTTGACCCGTAAGCCAACAATTTGATATTGTCTCTAATCTTAAAAACCGTAGACTTTAGCATGGCTATTCGTTGCTTATTTGGCGTATACTTGCCCCGTTCTAGGTCACTTTCATAATTGAGATAAATAAATATTTCATCAATCAACTTGAATTGCTCTTTGTAGGCACTGATCAAATGCATTTGGTTGGCCAAATCATAACCGGCATAACCATATTCATAGACTTCAGTACCATCATTTAGGGCTTTTTCAATCTTTTTTCCAGTAGAATCATAGTAGTCCTGATGGAACCCTTCTATAAAAGAATCACCTATGAGCGCTATCTCATACTTATCTTTGGTGGGTTCAAACTCTCTAAACGAATTGAATCCATCACTGTTGATATGAAATTCTGAAAAGTTTTGGTTTCGGTTTCCTGTTACCGCATACCCTTCGTGGCCGGGAACTCTTTTTTCCACACCTTGCTCATCGATAAACCTTGGTGGATCTTCGGTGTACAGGTGAAGTGCTCTAACCGTGAGTTCCAAGGCAATTAGAATAAGAAATATATAAAGTACTGTTTTTAAGAGAAATTTTTTCATACTTCTAGAATTGGAAATAAATGAACGATCGGTTGACTCCATCATCATAGAACAACAGCATGGCTAAAACAACGGCCCCATATAATAAGAACCTGACAATCTTGGATTTAAACTTGAAAGGTTCCCGTTCATGCCTTCTTATCAAATATTCATAAATTATAAATAAGGCCAATAGCACATAAAAGTCCAACATTCTGTAACCCATGGGATGCACATAGGATTCATATGTAAAATTTGTGGCTATCTGGTGTATATATTGAAATGAATCCGTTAGTGTGGGAGATCTAAAGAAAATTCTCGAAAATGTAACAAGTATAAAAGTTAAAAGTACCTGCAGAATTTCAATGGGGGTGGGGAGTAGGGTTTTCTCTCCCACAACATTGTCCGCGTACATACGATTTCGCCCCATTAAGTAAACAGGGATGTAGAACAGTGCATGCAATCCTCCCCAAAAAATAAAGGTCCAGTTAGCACCGTGCCAAAATCCACTTACCAAAAATATAACAGCAATATTTCTGACCGCTTTAAGTTGGCTTACCCGGGAACCTCCCATTGGGATATACAGATAATGCCTAAACCAAGTGGATAGGGATATGTGCCATCTTTGCCAATATTCGGCTACGTTCCGAGCAAAATTCGGGAACTTGAAGTTGGACATGAGCTCCACGCCAAAAAGCTTGGCCGTACCTATAGCAATATCCGAATAACCACTGAAATCTCCATATACTTGAAAGCTGAACAAACAAACTCCAAGTATTAAGGTCGAGGCTGGATAAGAATGATAATTGGTAAATATGTCGTCTACAATAGGAGCCAGTGCATCCGCAATTACTAGCTTTTTAAAAAAACCCCATAAAATCAGCTTTAAACCCTCTGATGCCTGAGTATAGCTAAAGGTACGTTTGTTTACAATTTGCGACAATAGGTTGGACGCTCTTTCAATTGGGCCCGCAACTAATTGGGGAAAGAAAGCTACAAAAGCTGTAAAGGCTACAAAATCTTTGGTGGGTTTTAATTTTTTATAGTAAATATCGAAAGAATAAGACATTGTCTGGAAGGTGTAGAATGATATCCCGACAGGTAAAATAATCTTTAAGGTCCATGTGTTTTTGAAATCATAACCAAAGGCCTGAAACATCTCTACGAAGGAATCCACGAAGAAATTACTGTATTTAAAGAAACCGAGCATTCCAAGGTTAAAGGCCATGCTTGTCCATAACCAATACTTTGCCTTTTTTTTGTCGTCCAGATTTTCATAGATTCTTTGGCCCACATAAAAATCGAGTAGGGTACTCAGAAAAATCAAGAATAGAAATCGCCAGTCCCACCAACCATAAAAAAGATAACTGGCGAAAATTATAAAGACGTTTTGAACCTTGGTATTGTTCTTGAACAGGAACCAATAACTCAAAAAGACAATGGGAAGGAATATTAGAAATTCAATGGAATTGAAAAGCATTAATGAATTATTTTGAGGTATAAACTATTTTTTTTGTCATTTTATTTCCCGTGACGATGTAGTTTTTTCCGTCATCCATGGAATAAACGCTGATGTTCGATAGTTTAGTTTGGCTCAAGAAAAGAAAATCATAAATAATAGAATTTGGTATTCCGGAATCTTCCAGGGATACTATGGTTTTGCCCATTAGATCAACTGCTTCCGGTTGCACATCTTCTAGCGTATATTGTGGGGTGGGTACACGATTTTTTGAAGACTTCCCCTTTTTTAAATGGCTTTTGAACTTTCTGAAGTAAATGTTCACTTTTTTGGATATCAGGTAGGCAATCAATTCGGTTTTATAGCCATCCAAGAGCACAAGGATAAACGCGAAAAGTGAATGCTTTGGATACGTAACTTCTCTCCGGAAAGTATAGGTGTTGTTGCTCCACCATCTCTTATATTCCAAATCGCCCCATCCCAAATCGAATAAAATATAACCGTTGGAAAAACACCATTCTACATGTTTGGAAATACAAATCTGTCCCAAACTAAATTTCCCATAATCAATATTGTAAGATGAAACGTAGCCAAATAGAATTTTATCGAAATGGTAGTTCAGGGATAGGAATATGGGCTTTTCTCTATCATAACAAACATATAATGAAGCCTTGCCACTGTTTATCAAATCAAAACTGGAGCTGTAAATTTTATCCCACAACTTAAGTGTTTCACTATCTTCAGGACGTTGTTCAAACCTATTGGCAATCATTTGCTTCAAGGTTGACATTAAATAATCGTACAGTTCTTTAGAAATAGTGCCATGGTACATTTTATAGGATATATCCAAACAAGTGTTCAAACGCCTAATGGATCTGGCCAGTGCTTGTCTGCGTCTACCAGACATGCCGGCCATAAAATCATCAAATGTTTCATGCTTGTCCAAGGCGATTGAATAACCGTTTACAGATGTAAAAGATTTTGATTTTAGCCAATGTACATTGTGGACCGAGGTACGAACATATTCGGGGATGTAGCCCAGTGAATAGATGGTATTTTTGCGAATAGGATAAGAACTGCCAGGTTTTAAAGGAAATTGTCCATCAACGGAACCGATGTGATAACTTATATTAGGATACAAGGTAGCTGGGATACCGTCTTTTTTATAGACATCCAAAAGAAAAGCACCTTTTTCTTTCCTATACCACATTATGCAAGTCTTGGTTGTGTTTTACTATTAATGAAATCTACTTCACTTTATTTAACTTAGACCGATCGCCGAATCGGTTAATAATTTATTCGTACTATACTTTCGTTCTCTTTTCCTTTGATCAAGTATAGAGATCTTTCATTTGTAAATTGAAATATTTTGACATTTGATTCATTTTCTGGAAATAGGTATAAAAAGTCGTAGCATATTCGCTTTAACAAATTGTTTTCCGAAGAGGCAATTGCTATTTCTTCCATGGTATTGTGGTGATATTCGGCTTTGGTCTCTTCAAAATGATATTGGACTCTTTGGGATTCTTGGTGTTTTAGTTTATATGTGACTTTATGTAAAATTTCATTCACATTTTTTTCTCTCAAAAACTGCTTAAATGTGTAGAATTGCTTTAGCGCATATGAAATCAGCCTTGCTTTTATAGATTTTTTGTCAAACCAAATATGATAATAAAAGTCAAACTTTTTGTTCGCCCAACGCGTCTTGTAATCAAAATGACCTTTTGAAAAATCGAGGATGTCCCACCCATTTTTGATGCACCAATCGACCAGGTACATGATTTTAATACTGCCTAAATGGAATTTGGTGAAATTGATATCAAATACGGTAATGGCATCAAAAATGCGCTTATCCGATAGATACCCCAATGTAATGCTTATGGGCTCATCTTTATTATAGAGTACAAAGAGCACCGCTTTTTTTTCCAAGATCATTGGAAAGGCCACATCTTTGTAAAAATCCCATTCCTCTGTTTCCAGATTATTGTTGCTGATTTGCTTTTCGGCAAAACGCTTTTCCAAGAGGTCTCTAAAACTGGAGAAAATCGAATCATACTCATGTTTGGATATGTCTCCACAGTATGCTTTAAAGGATATATTAAAACTTTCCTCTAGTCTTTTTTTATATTTTCGGAGTTTGTATCTGCTACTTTTTTTGAAAGTTTTTGACATGAAGTCATCCGACGATTTGAATGCATTCAGCTCAATAAGATAGCCAGGGTATTGTTTTATGGCATAGTGGCCCAGCCCTGTGTTTTTTACAATTGTCTCGTTGGAATCAAAATCTATGACATCGTGAATCAAAAAGCAGTTTCCCTTTTCTTTTTTACCGGATCTTCCAAGTTCCAGGTCAAGTCCTTTGGTGAGATTTTTTCCGGCGTTAATGTAGAGGCCAGGAATTTTTGATTGATAGAATGATATGTTTTTTACAAAGTTGAATGGGCCAGCTTCCTTATTATCTAAAAAATGCTTGGACCAAAGGTTAATAAAGATAGATGAGGTAAATGGATTTGCTTTAATCATTTTGCGCTGAAGACTAGTTGATTACTGCATCTGTAAAGTGGGAAAAAGTCGGAGTTGACCGGAGCGGAACACTCTTTGGTTATGTTATGGTAGGCATCGGCATCTACAATTAATTTCCAAACATAAAAATCTTTCATGTTCTTGGAAAAAGAAGACTTAAACTGCAATAAAGAGTCATCGGAGCCAGAAAGTCCACCACCTAAATTAAAATGGGTCAATCCCAACTCTGAAGCCTTTAATCTCATTTCGTCTATCAAAAGTTTAGTGGGCATCAAGGGTAGGTACTCGGTCTTTGTACCAGATAGGTGGTAATGTACTGTGGAGTCTTTATAGAAAAACATACTGGCACCCATAATATCACCGGTTTCATTGTGAATGGCCAAGAATGTTTCCGTTTTAAAACTTTTACTTTTTGCTATAGCTCTAAAATACTCATCTTCAAAATAGTACATGGATTTAGCATTGACCCTATCCATGTTTTCGTGATAGATAGTAATAAATTTTTGAAGATCATCATCACTTTTTGCTTTGATGACATGACTGCAACGTCTGGCTTTATTTAATTGTCCTTTTAATCGTTTACCGAATTCTTGACGTTGCACTTCTATATTCTTAGTAAGGTCTATAATTACTATTGGACCTTTTTTATCAATTGATCCTGTGTTTTTCAGTATCTTATGTTGTAAGGGTAAAAAAGGGTTAAGTCTTGAAAATACAGAAACAATATTGTTGGCTTTGAAATATTCTAGTAGTTCGTTATTAAAATGAATGCCGTCGAAGTTATCCGTTATATTTTTATATATGGGTCCCGCATAGCCATAAACCGATGTTGCATCTTTATAGGGACTGTTTGGAATATTCCTGATCAGAAGTGGTAAGCCTATGGTTATATTTTTGCAAGTGTACTTTAAAAGCACAGGTTTTCCACCATCTTTTGCAATCAAATGGTAATCGAATGTATGATATAAATCAGCATGTTCAAAACTTGAGATAAACTCGTCCCAAGGTTTTTTATCTTCAATAACCTGTATCATTTAGATGGGTATGATTTATTTTTTCTTCGAAGCATTGTTTCATATGGCATAAATAGAGCGATCAACATAAAATTTATCACGTAAAAAATATGTAGGGTCGAATATCATTTTTAAAAAACGGAAGATTTTAATCGATTTAGTTTTAGGCCTAGATAGAGTAGGGGCTTATTGTTAAATACGGGAATAAATGTATAATTGTATAATGTCCTGGTCTTTGGACCTCCTATACCTCCAATTTTTCGATTTATCGGATAAACATCAAGTTCTTTGAGTTTTACCAAAATTTTGTTCAAATCTTTAAAACCAATTGCCGGACATCTAAATGCTTTCAAAAAAATAGTGAATACAAAAGATTGCTGTTTACTTTTATAGACTTTCAGTACTTTTTGATAGTTTTTGTCAGAGCTGTCCATATTTTTTATCAATACATCAAACCGTCCGATGGCGTACACCAAATCATCAATGAACTTTAAGATGTGTGCTTGTTTTTTATTGGTGGTCGCAGAGTTCTCAACTTTTACGAACCTATGAACATCATAGTTTATTTTGGAGATTCGTTGAGGTCTCAATAGCAGGGTCGCGGTAAAAATGGAGTCTTGGATAAACCTGCCTTCGGTGAACTTGATACCTGTATTTATCAAAAATTCTCTATTAATAATATACCACCAAGCTTCATTTCGAAAGTTTTTCTCGGCAATGAAAGTTATGCCGTCGCTAATGGTAACGGTCATGTTTTCAGGATGTTCAGTGGTGGTGTTTTCCAGAATCTCGGTATTGTTGACATGTTTGGTGTTGAAACCAAGAATTTCTAGATTATGTTGTTCGCTTAACTCTACGATAAATTCCAGGGAATTCTTGGCAATGTAGTCGTCAGCATCCAAGAAATAGATATAATCGCCTTTGGCTAATTCAAAACCAGTGTTTCGGGCGGCACCAGCACCCCCATTTTTTTGACGATGCGCTACAATATTAGGGTGTTTTTCTGCATAGGCGCAAGCAAGGGTATAGCTTGAGTCCGTAGACCCATCATCCACTATGATTATTTCATATTCTTCAGGGGAAAGGTTTTGATCGAGGAGACTTTTTAAACAGCGATCTATAAACTTTTCCTTATTGTATAATGGAATAACTATGCTTAACCTCATTATATGATGAATTAATTATTTGTCGTTGTTTTGGAAGGATAATATGGGAAAAATAATTTTTTGACTATCAAGGGGTGTCGGTTTATGGTTAGTCTGGTTATAAGAAATCGTCTTTTCTAAAAATTGTAAGAGTAAAATTATGACACAAAATATATTTGACAAATAAAACGGTCTTGTTACAATTTTAATGGATAAAATGCTTTTGTAGGTACCTTCGCACCAAGAATTGTTTTGAGTTTTCTTGGATCCATTTTTACCCCAATCATCCTTCAGTTAAACTAGTTGCATTGTCAAAAAAATAAAATACCCCGAAAAAACGGGGGTATCTGTATTTCCTTATCAAGATTCTTCAAACCAAGTTAGATTTGCACTATCTTCCCAAATAACCGCCATCCACGGGAATTACACATCCTGTTACATAGTCACTGGCTGCGGATGCCAAAAATATGGTCAAACCTTTCAAATCTTCCCCGTTCCCCCATCTTTTCATAGGAACCCTCAGGAAAACTTCTTCGGTTCGCTTTGTGTCATTGATAAGTGCGGTGTTCAATTGTGTGTCCATATAACCTGGAGCTATTGCATTGACACATATTCCCTTGGCTGCCCAATCGTTGGACAGAGCTTTGGTCAATTGTCCCACTCCACCTTTGGACGCTGCGTAGGCAGGTATGGTAATGCCCCCTAAAAAGCTCATAAGTGAAGCGATGTTGATAATTTTGCCACCTCCATTTTTTATCATGGTGTTACCAGCATATTTGCAGTAGTAAAACGTAGCGTTCAAGTTTATGGAAATAACCTTGCTCCATTCTTCATCCGGGAAGTCTTCGCTTGGGTACCTTCTTTGTATACCTGCAGAATTGATTAGAATATCCAGTTGTCCGCCCAATATATCCAAGGCATTTTTGTATGAATCTCTAATTTCTGACAACTCACTTATATCAGCCTTAAGTGGACTTACATCCAAACCAGACTTTTTCATTTTTTCACAGATATCGAACACTCGATCGTCTAAATCTATTACAACGGTCTTGGCTCCGGCTTGGGCCAATGCCTCCACCATAGCTTTCCCTAAATCTCCTGCGCCTCCGACCACAAGTGCCTTTTTATTTGCTAAACTGAATTTATCTAAAATATTTTCCATCTCTTCGTGTTTACTTGTTGTTAATATATGCACTAAAGTCTGTTAGTTAAAGTCATAGTCCTCGGTATTCCATGGCTGCAACCATTCTATCACCATATCATTGTTTTCTGGACCTGAAATCTTCAAGGTGTTTTTAATATCCAAAATGGCTTGGTTTACCTCATTAATAGAATCACCTGAAGTGTAAATTCTATAAAGAACTTGTCTTTCTGTGCCCAACCATTCTTTTTTTACAGTGTCTCCGGCTTTAAAACGTTCGACTATGAAGTTTACGTTTTTATGAGACTTTATATCATCAAGTCCCTTGATTGATTGTATTTTTCCTGAATTTAAAAGGACCCATACGGAACATGCGACTTTTCCTCTAAGCATATAATCATTTTGATCAGCAAAGTCCTTATCGCCAAAAACGCCGGTAAGCGCATAATTGATAAGCATTTTCCTATGGTCGAAACCGTTAATGTGCTCCAGATGGATATGTGGAGCCTCTCCTTGCAATCTAAACCCAGGGTCATAGCTGTAAAAAACATTGTTCTCCACAAAAAACTGAACATTTAAAACCCCGGTCTTGATATCCAATCCTTTGAACATTTCCGAAAGTTTCGGATGTACGTCTTTAACGAACAGATCAGTATATTTTGAGGGATATACGGTTCCAATCGCGATGGGGCTAGAGTCACCTTGCATTCTGGTCAGGTATCTGTCGTAAGTTGCGGAAAGATAAGGCTTACCGTCTTTAAAAGTATAATACACGGCCATATCGTCGCAATGTGAATCCATGTACTTCTCAACGAGCACCACGCCTTTTTTGGAGAACTTGAGTACATTTTTTACCGTTGTTTTATAATCTTCTTCGTCCCTACATATCTTCATCCCGACTCCACCGCCACTGTCAACCGGTTTTACCATTAACGGAAAATCGATATTGTCCGGTTTTTTTATATCATTATCGCTCGTCAGGTAAATTCCTGGTATATCCTGCACCCCATATTTTGCACAATATTTTTTGTAACCATCCTTGCTACAAAATGCTTCAATGGTTTTTTCGTTGGCATAGCAATGGAAATTTAGTCTTTCACAAATTTCCCTATATGGTTTTACCAGAATGTCCGCTACTCCAACCAGTACTCCATCTACTTCTCGTTCTTTGGCCACAGCGACGATCCCATCAATATCGAAACCATCAATATCGTAAGTTTCCGAAGCATTTTTTTTGGCAGGGGCATCAGGGTTAGGATCAATTACGATGGTATAAATGTCCATGGACTCGGCAATGTCTACCAGCACCCCTGTTTCAGGATTTCCTCCCAATATGATAAGTTTCTTTTTCATATATTAAATTTAGTTTATGTCAATTTCACATTGGATTCAGGTTTGATCCAATTTGTATATTTAAAGTTGTCGTTGAACCCCAATTGCTTTAGCAAATGTCCAATTTGTTCCTCATCTGTATTAATTTCCGCAAATTTGTTTTCACTGATTCCCATCAATCCCAGCTCTAATTTAATAGAGTCGTGGATAGAGGGATCTATGGTGGCAATGATCAAAAAATCAAATTCTTCATCATTTATCGAGCTGAGCGGTGCTACAAAGTTACCGCCAACATTCAAATGATGATAATCGACATCAATCCACTTTTCAATCTTGAAATAGTTCGTTTTTGTATTGGTGGAAAGAATATGTTGTCCAAACGAACCAGAACTATATACCACAACTTTGGAATGTTGGGCCACAGTTAAAAAGGGGTTGAATATAATTTCCTCGGATTGATTACTAATTAAACCACCAGATCTGACCAGAATTTGGGAATATAAATAAAATTTAAGTTGTGTGGATAAGTTTTCAGGGCTTAGAACCGCGCTCAATTTTTTATTTAGAAAGTTCATGAGCAGACCAAGACGATAGTACTCCATTTCTGGATTTTCTATGGACTTTACAATAGAGTCGTGGCGTTGCCTGTAATAATATAAAGGTATTCCACTTATCGTCAATTTCTTGGATACGGATAAATATGCATAGGTTATTGCTGCATCCTCACCCATTATTATGTCGTTTGGCACATCGAAAAGTACCTTTTGCAGCAACTCTTTTCTAAACAATTTGTTCCATACGTAGGTTGAAATTTCATGTTCACAAAACCTTCCATTGTAAATGGCCTTGGGCAAAATAGCTTCCAAAATATCCTTTTCATCAAAAATACCCGTCAATTTAGGTTTGATGGTTTCTATTTTTCCATCGAACTCTCTATAATGTCCGGTAACCACCAAGTCGGAGTCATTCGCTTCTGCCAGTTTGAACAATACGTCCAGATAGTAGTTGTCCACCCAATCATCTCCGTCAACATAGGCAATATACTTACCTTTGGCATTTTTGAGCCCTTCCTTTCTGGCACTCAATAAACCTCCATTGGGTTTGTGAACAACTTTTACCCTCTCATCACTTTTGGCGTAATCATCACAAATTTTAGGACAAAGGTCTGGACTGCCATCATCTACCAAGATAACTTCGAAGTCCTTAAATGATTGTTCTAAAAGACTATCGATACATTTAGGTAAATAGGCTTCAATTTTATAGATAGGGACGATTACACTAATTTGAACAGTATGCATGATTATTTTTTATTTAATTCCAGGTAGAATAGTCCACCTCCGTGAGTATCTGCGGATGTATCCGATTTTGCCGTGGTAATATATAAGTTACCAACAGTATCCAGACAGCATGAGGTTACATTGGTACATGGAATACTTTGATTCTCTATTCTTTTGCCAGTTAATGGATCCCATCGGGAAATACATCCGCCACCCCATTCGGCAATCCATAACATGCCTTCCTTGTCCATACACATCCCATCTGGGCTACCCTTGTCCAAAAGCTCTATGACGTACGAATCGAACGTTGCTTCTCCTGTAGCTAGGTTATATCTGTATTTCGCAACCTTGTTGGTAGGGGTATCAATAAAATAAAGAATTGACCCATCCTCCGAAAAGGCCAAACCATTGGATATAGTTGTATTTTTGATGATACTTTTGTATTCTCCGTTTAGATAGGAAAAAACCTCTCCAACTCCTTGTTTTGAAGATGGATACCCCATCGTTCCTATAAGATATCTACCTTTTGGATCCTGAATTCCATCATTATACCTGACGTTGTCGGCAATATTAATTTGGAAAACGAATTCTTTTTTTAAGTTATTGAAATCAATGGCGTAAAAGCCACTCTTTGAACTGGCCAACACTTTTTTGTCTCCCAAAATGTAAACACAACTTACAGGCGTATCCAATTTCATGCTCAGTAGCTCTTTGGTTTTTGGGGAGTAGCAGTACACCAAGCAGTCAAAGATAGATACAAAGTAAAGATAGTTCCTGTCGTGGTCAAAAACGGGCCCTTCTAAAAGTTCAGAATTAAGATTAAAAACTAGTTTCGCAGCCATACATAATTAAATGAATTCTCCTCCGGTGACTCTGATCAGCGAACCTGTGGTCATCATGGATTCATCCGATATTAAGTGCATTAGTGCCGGAATGGGATCAAAAGGGCTCAGCATTCTACCCATTGGAATAATACTGGAAGCCTTACTTTTCAAATTTTCTTCATCAATACCTTCTTTGGCCCTCAATTCAAGCTCCCCTTCAGTATTTGTCCAACCCATAACCAAATAATTTGATCTTATACCAAATTTGGCATAGTGCCTTGCTATATGTGTAGACAAGGTATAAAGAGTGCTTTTGGTTAGTGCGTATGGAGCACGATTGACCTCTCCATAGTCCATGTGCGCCGAACCAAAGAAAACAATGGATCCGCCCCGCTGTTCAACCATGGACTTTAAAACATGTTTGACCAGAAAATATGGCGCTTTTAAATTTATATTGAACACTTTGTTATATGTTTCCTCATCGGTATCCAAAATGGAGGCTAGTGGAGTGATTCCCGCATAAATGACCAGTGCGTCTATAGATTTGAATCTTTTAAGGGTTTCCAGATAAAAGTTTTCAATTTCCTCAATACTGTTCAAATCCAATTGATGGAAATACAGTCTATCCTTAGAATGGGTGGATTCGATAATTTTATGACCTTCTTCGGCTTTGCGACCGCAGAACGATACGTTGTAACCCTTTTCTAGACAGGATTTTAGTATCTCCTTGCCGACCCCTTTGGTCCCCCCTAAGATCATCACTGTTTTCATTGTTGAGATTGCTTATGCATGGTGACTTCCAAAACTAATTAATTATTGTTAGCGGAATGTTTTTATTCTATGAACTTACTTAAAGAATCTTTGAATTGTAAATGGGAAGCAAAGGCTTTGAAATATAGCTAATCCAACTATGGTAGCTCATATACCCTAAAAGTAAACTTACTTTTAATTCAGGTGAAAATTATGTTGACCAAATGTATGCTTTGATCATGCTTTTGGGGATCCCATAAACCTTTCCATCGTAACATTTTCACTAGCGGACACGCCTTCTCGCTTAAATACCTTTTGAACGGTCTTAAAAATTATATCAATGTCGGTTAGGAAGCCAATGTTGTTTACATACCAAACATCTAATTCGAATTTTTCTTCCCAGCTAATGGCGTTTCGGCCATTAACCTGTGCCCAACCGGTTATCCCGGGCCTAACATTATGGCGTTTTGCCTGCTTTTCATTATAGAGAGGGAGATAGGCTACCAAAAGTGGTCTTGGACCTACTATGGACATGTCTCCTTTTACCACATTGATCAATTGTAACAATTCGTCTAATGACGTCCCCCGAACAAAGCTACCGACCTTTGTGATACGCTGCATATCGGGCAATAGATTACCGTCCTTATCTTTCTTGTCGTTCATTGTTTTAAATTTGATGATGGTGAATATCCGCTCATTTTTTCCAGGTCGTTTTTGAAAGAAAAATGGCTTGCCATTATTTGCTATCGCAAGTAGAATAATCAGAATCAACAATATTGGCGACAGAATAATGATTGCAACCAGTGAGACAAAAAAATCCGCAAATCGTTTAATTACTTTCTCGTACATTTTAATTGAGGTTTTTGAATGGAGCCAACGCTTCTATTTTTTTAAGACTGAATTAATATTATCGATTAAGAACCTATTTATGATGTTCACATCGAATTTTTTCTCAGCCAATTTTCTACTTTCTTCTCCCATGGGCTCAATGGTATCAGGGTTATCCAGAAAAAAATTACAAGCATCCACTAAGGATTCAAAATTGTTCGGGGGAATCAAAAAACCATTTTTTCCTTCGACTATTGTTTCCCTGCAACCGGGAGTATCTGTAGTAATCACAGGCATTCCTATCGACAATGCCTCTAAAATTGACCTCGGTACTCCTTCCCGATAAAAGGTTGGTAGTACAAACACGTGCATTTCTTTTAAAAAATCGGGTACATTATCCTTAAGGCCATGGAAGATAATGGTCCCGGAATCATGCAAGTTGTTTAGCGACTCCATTTTTATTCCAGAGGGTGAATCGGCCATTCCCCCTATAATATGAAATTCTGACAACGGGAAATTTTCTTTTAGTTTGCTCGCCGTATCCATGAACAATTGAATGCCTTTTTCTTTGATTAATCTGGCGACAATCACAAATTTCACTTTCTGGCCTTCTGCTTTTAAGGTACGATGGGGGTAACTCTCAAGATTTACTCCAGAGCCGTTTACTATATCAGTTTTCTGATTTTTGGAAATAATCTTATGATCTAAGAATAATTGACGATCATCTTTATTTTGAAAAATAACAAGCTTATTTTTTCTCAAAGAATATCTATACAGAGCTTTACTGATTTTTTGAAGGAACTTTGCCTTTCTAGATGCACCGCTGAACGTGAAACCCAATCCGGTGATTAAAGATATTGTTGGTGTATTGGTCATGCCAGCTGCAATTGAGCCATATACTACCGGTTTTATAGTGTAGGGAAAAACCAAATCAATATTATTCTCTTTAATAATATTCTTGATTTGAAGAATGGATTTGAAATCCTTTACTGGATTAAGACCAGTTCTGTCCAAATCAAAAGGAATGTACGTAGCCCCAAGTTCTGACAAATATCTTGAAACTTTTTCTGAAACATCCGGTGCTGCTGCATAAACGGTATATCCCTGTTTTACCAGTTCTGAAATAAAGTCGCCTCTAAAATGAGGCAGTGAATTTGCCAATGAAGCTATGATCAATACATTTTTTTCCATTTAAAGGATAGGTTTTGTGTTTTACAAAGGTTGTTTTTTTTGTTTACATCCTTCATTCTTTTTGATATAATGCTTGATATTGTCTACACATGGTTACGATATCATATTTTTTTGACCTTTCCTGACATTGTGCGGCCACCTTTTCTTGAAGTGCTTTATCGCCCATCAATTTTTGGATTTGGCTCAATAGATCTTCCATATTATCGTCTTCAAATAAAAGTCCTGCTCCCTTTACAACTTCAGTAAGGCCGGGCACATTGGATGCCAAGAATGGTCTTCCGGATGCCAACCCCTCTACACTCGAAAGGGAAAGGCCCTCAAAATGTGAAGATAGTATCACTAGCTCGGCTGTTTTTAACAATCGTGGCACATCCTTTCTTACACCCATAAAAAATACCCTTTCCTTAACACCTATTTTTTGTGCAAATTCTTCGGATTTTTTACGTAACACGCCATCACCTACCAACAGTAAAACGTAGTTTTCTGGAAGCTCCTTTAACGATTTTATCAAGAAATTCTGGTTTTTTTGAGCAGTAAAACTGGACACCTGTATTAAGGAAACCATAGAACCTGTAAGCCCCAGTTCCTTTTTAGAATATGGTTGTGCGGTATTAATTTCTTTCAGATCAATACCATTATATATCTTGGTAAGATTCTTAAAACCATTTCCCAAGTGCTCTTTAAGGTTTTTATCTACTGAATCGGAGATGGTAACTATCTCGTCAAATCTCTTGTAGATCACTTTGTCCAAAAGTGCGAACAATTTTGATTCCCTTCTTCTGTTTGTTGTATTGTGTTCGGTATATACCAGTTTGTACCTTTTACCCAACATGGAAGCAAAGCTGGCCCAATAAAGACATGGAAACAAATGAACATGCACAATATCGTACCTTTTAAAATATTTGTTCAGCTTTAAGATATGAAGCGGATTGTAGACACTACTGGTATTACTTAAACAAAAGACGTTTATGTTAGGATAGTTTTTTAATTTGGATATAAAAGGAGAGTCAACATTTAATAAAAGAAGGATGTCGACGTCCATACCCAAGTTGGAGTGTGTAATGGCTGCATCTACAAGAAGTTTCTCGGCGCCTCCGGCTCCTAAAGAATTGATTAATTGTAATACTTTCATGATTTATTTTTGTATCACTTCTAAAAAAAGACTTTCATATTCCTTCAAAATTTTTGGAGCATTAAACTTTTTAACTACAGAAAGATTAACAGTTTCTGGATTCAGCTTCTGCTCCAATAATAAATTTAGTTTTTCAACAAATTCGGTTTCATTTTCTACAATGTATCCATTTACCCCCGGTTCAATTATTTCATCAATTCCACCTAAGGCGTTAAATACTATCGCCGGGGTACCCGTAGCACAACTTTCTAGTAGGGCATTGGGAAACCCTTCCACATAAGAACCTTGTAAATAGACATCCGATGATTCTAGATATTTTGATACGTTCTTTGAAAAGGGAATATGAACAATGTTTTTCTCAAATCCTTTTTCCTTTGCAAGGTTTAAAATTTCTTCAGTCATGTCTCCATCTCCCAAAAGTGTGTATTCAAAGTCTCCGTTGTAATGGGCCAGTGAACTTAAAATTCTTTTATGCCCTTTTCTTTCCACCAAACTGCCTACTGTAATAAATTTGGGAACCGTGTTGTTAGGGTTTTGTGACTTTGCTGCAAAGGCACTGGATATTGGGTTGTTGATAATCCTAATTTTTTTGTGGGGCACTTCAAAATTGTCTTCCATATCTCTGGCCATGTCTTTTGACTGGCATAGGATGATATCCAATAATTTATATGAGTATTTAGTGAAATCGAATAAAGAATACCAGCTTTTTGAAGGTTGTATCTTTGTAAGTACACTAATAACATTTACTTCCCTGCCGATAAATACAATTTTTCTGAAAAATACAGACTCAAATGCCATAAGGGCGTTTACATGGCCTATTGCACTGATTACAATATCCGGTTTTTGCTTTCTTAACAAGGAGAATATCGGAAAGAAGGAGTGTAAAACCCTATTTTTCTCTAAAAACAGCACCTTGGAATCCTCTATTTTATAGGATTGGTCTTTTTTCTTGCCAATTACTACCAAGGTTGTCTCAAACAAATTCTGGTTTAGGTTTTGAGCCAAAAAAGACATGACCCGTTCAGCACCACCAGCTTTTAAAGAAGGGATAACAAAAAAAACTTTGTATTTATTTTTCATATTTGAGATTGAATCAATGTGGGTATTCTATTAAATAGGGATTTGCACCAAACCTAAAGTTACATTTAAAGCGGTTAAATTGATTAAGCGTATCGATTCTGGTTCTTTAGATTTGGTATAATATTACTGACATCAATTTCTTTGATTTTTTTTGCCGGGGAGCCCGCAATTAAAATCCTATCCTCCAAAATAGATTTATTTACGCTGGAATTTGCGGCTATTGCAATGTTGTTTCCTAAGGTAATATCGCCAAAGATTTTTGCTCCTGGTCCAATGTATACGTTGTCTCCCAATGTGGGTGCCTTTGGTATTCCGCCAGATGCCCCTATGTTTACGCATACATGGATTCTACAATTTTTACCAACTTTCGCTTTCGAATTTACTACGATAGTACCGTAATGCGCAATGGAAAGACCCGGCCCAAAGACATTTTCCGGTATGCTAAAGGAGAGTTTTAATGCCAGTTTTCGGTGTTTTGATTTCAGCCAAAAATAATATGTCTTATTGATAAGACTCTTTTTACAATTCTTATAATACTCAAGTTTCCGTAAACTTTTTTGAAACTTCCAGATATAGTTGGGGGCAATCAGTTCTCGTAAAAAGAGCGATATTCCAGACCCATGTATATTAAGTGCAGCCTTGTCCGCCTTAAGATATTCTTTGTATTTGATTTTGGAATCGATCACGATATAGGGAGGTTGGATTTTTTTGTATGTAGAGAAGGAAAACTATTTAAAATTATCGGAAGACTTCAAACCTTTAAGAAAGGTTTGAAGTCTTCCGATACTACTTCCAATATACGTTCTTTAAAGGGCTTTGTATAGTCCATTTCCGATTTTGAAATATAATCATTAAAGACTTTATTTTCATAATCTTCAATTTTAGCAATAATTTTTGCAGGATTTCCTCCAACAATATATCCCGAAGGTACAGACTTGGTTACAACACTTCCTGCCGCAACAATAGCGTTACTTTCAATTTTAACCCCCGGCATAATAATTGAATTCAGACCTAAGAAAACATTGTCCCCAACTTCAACTCTTGCGAAATATTCCCTTCTTCCTTTCTCATCTTCCATTAACCACGTAGCTCCATCATGGGTTATAATTCTTACGCCGGATGTTACCGTCACTTTATTTCCTATTTTTATAAGCCATGGTTCAGAACCAAAATTACTGGTTAAAATACGACAGTTATCACCAACTTCCACACCAAGGTATCTAGCATATTCGACTCCAGACATTGTTAACCTATGATAATAGTTTTTTATTACAGAGGTTATTTTCTTTAAAATCATTCTTTAAAATCTAATTGTATTAATCAATGCAAAGAACATGGTACATGTTCATAAATGCAAAGGTGAAAATTTAATTTGTAAATTTTGATTACAATTATTTTTACAACGTGGAAAAGTCAGATTTTGTTGTAATGAATTTTTTGAAATGAAAAATTAACTGGAAGATGTATTAAAAAAAAGAATTAAATATTTCTTGAAGAGAAATATAATGCCTTAATGGAAATCTACTTGGGACATGAATTCCTCGATATTGGTATATCCGTCACCATTGTAGTCATCTCTATAACTCTGTTGTAGATTGCCAAACTTCCTTATTTCCCAAGCATCGGCCATACCATCCTTATCTGTATCGTAAAAGTCTGGCCTTGTATTATGTGGAATGTTAGGAAGCACCCAATTTGATATGTTCTTAGGTTGGTAATCCAAATTATTTGAAACTATGGATAATTGCCCTTTGTCAAAGGAATCTCGATATATTTTTACGTTTCCGTTGTTGTCCATATACTTGTAAGCACCAATATCTCCTCTTTTTGCCAATGTTTCAAAAGCTTCTTCGGCTGAAACAACTGGAACCGGATTAGGAAAACCGTGGTTGTGCTTATTGGAAGTAAAATATGACGAAGGGGCCAATATATTGGCATCCAGTGTTGACCACATTTTGGAGTTGTCCTCAATAAGATTGCCCAAAAGTGATACGGGAAATAGCCCAACTCTACCATCAAAAACATTGGAGCTCGTATAAATGGAAGGATTTCCAGATGTCCTAGCAATGACATCTATTCGCACCTTGTCTGGTGTTGTACTCTGCCTTTGGTAATAATTTGCTTCCGAGTTTAATTTCAGAGCATGGTAAACCGAAGTATTTTTGGATGGTGTATTGTGGATTACATTATTAATTTTTTCTGCCCTTCCGCTAAAAGCAAGGTTGGGTGTTCTGTTAACTCCCGAGAATATATTGTTATGCCAGCTAATAGCGTCTACCAATTCCTCGGGCTTTCCACCACGATTTGGATTGATTTCTACATATCCACCAGTATTGGAATCTTGGATAAAATTATGCTGAAAAGTCAAATTTCTTAGACCTGAACCGTTTGAGGCGTGAGATTCGTCGATATAAGCTCCTATAGCTTTATCTTGCGCAAAGGATAGGGAACAATGGTCCACAATTATATCTTTCCCTCCATAAAACAACAAGCCCCAAGTAAATGCATCATCTTCTGTTGTTGCGGTACCATTTCGATCGTAGATAGGTCTACTTCTAATATATCGGAAAATTAAATTTTTATTGTCGCCATCACTTCCATCAAAACGAACACTTCTTTCTGTCAAGGTGATGCCTCCTTCTGGGGCGGACTGGCCAAAAACAGTTTTGTTGTTTACACCACTAAAGCCATCATACCAACCTCTTCCTTTACCCATACGGATGTTTCCTGACACATCAAAGACGATATAACCAACTTTTTCTTCCTGTAATGCTGAGAACAAGCCTCCAGTATAATACTCATCGTTTCCTCCAGAACCTTTGGAGTGATAGGTTAGGGGAGCATAAGCATCAAGGGTATTTACAATGGCCAGTACTTTGCCCCTGCCACCTGTTGCCATTGATCCTGGGCCGTAAGCGGTCGGAAAAGCCTTTAGTGCACCCATGGCCTTATCCGGATCATTACCATACTGAGTCCTTACGGTAACTTTAGCCTTTCTTTCCAGAGTTTTACCATCTACAGTAACGGCCGCGGTATATGAGAATTCATCTGTAACAATATCACCATTACTTTTATTGCTCTGTAAAGTAGGTATATAGGCTAAAATATTTTCATTGTTAACGCTCAAATCCCCTTCTTGAGGGATAGAGGTTTCGATTATTGTAATCTGGGCGTCTTCTGGAGTGGTATCATTTCGCAGTACATCCAAAAGGTGCACTGAATTAATTGCGCTTATAGTGAATTCGTCATTCGATAGTTCGAAAAATGCACCGCTCTTATCATGTTCTTCTTCTATTTCAGAATTGTTCAGGTCCTCCTGAATAATCTCAGTAAATAAATCATTATCCTTACTACACGATAAGGACAATAAGAAAAACAATAAAAGCATATACTTTTGAATAATGGTTTTTTGGGGTGCCATTCAAAAAGAGGTCAAGGGATTATAAAATTACTCTAGATTCGGGATGCTAAAATAATCTCCCTATATAATATTTCGGTGAAAACTTACTTTTTTTCGATGAAATACACGTTTTTAAACGGATGGAGTTAAAAATATCGTTTAATAAATCAACAATATCTGATTTTTTTGAGCATTGTAGTTAACCAAGACGACCTAATCAAAAAAATATACTTCCTGATTAAATCATTCATTATTAAGTGGTTAATTGCTCACGTCTTTCTTTGGGCGAGACCAAATAACAAAGGAAAACAAAAATACCCATGAGATAGGGTTGGTTGATTACCGTTTGAAGTGTCATCATATAAATAAACAACACCGACATAAGACTAAGGGCAAAAACTCTTTTGTTGGATTCAATTTGCATGGCTTTTCGGAAATAACTTATGGGAATGGCAAGGAATATTAGGAAAGTAAGGATTCCAGAGTCTGCCCAAATACCAAAATACGTGTTGTGACCTCTTATTTCATTGGAAAAATAAATGCCATTTCCCAAAATAGGGTTTTCAAAAACATAGTCGAGCATATTCAATAGTAATTCGTCCCGGCTAGAACTATCAACCTTATCCACATTAAGAGTTAAAATGTTAATTACATTCTCTAACCTATCCCTTTGGGAATCATTTAAAAGATTGGAGTTTAGACCATATTGGATTCCCAGAATTAGCATTAAGGGTAAAATGAAAAAAAGAATAAAGAATCTTTTAAGGTTAAAATCCTTTAGTTGTTGTATCACGAGAATCAATATCAAAATCACCATCCCCGTTTTTGAGAATGCCAAAAAGAAAGCATAAAATGTTATCCCATAGGCCAAAAGCCGTATTAATTTTTGAAAATTAGTTTTCGGCTTCCAATTGTTTCGAATCAACACATAGGTTATAAGGCACATTAAGGCGGCATTGTTTGCATCTCCATGCACGCCTCCGGCTCTATTGAGATCGTATTCGTAAATGCCAAACTGGTCTACCGAGTAGTTTATTTTTTGGAAGAAAATAAGAACAATGTTTGCCACCATGAACGTAATCAATGCCGTGTTCAGAAATATTTTTTTTCTTTTTTCCTTATACATATATTCGGTGAAGGCCAAGAAAAAGAAAAAAGGAATCAAGGTTTTTAAAAAAGGCGGGGTGTAATAATCATGCATTGTGTTTGCTAGAAAACCTATTGCGAAATAAGCGACGAAATAGATGCGCCATAACTTGATCATTGTGGGTTTTTTTTCACGTTTTTCAGTGAGTAGCATAAGAATGAAAGCTCCAACCCCAAGTCCAAGCATAGCGTAGGCAATTACCCTACTGATATTTTCAGATAGATAGAATGAAAAAAAGAATACTAGGTTAAGCGCATAATAAACGAACGGAATTAATATGCATAGATGTTTTATTGTGGATGACCTTAATAATATCAACATAGTATGTCTTCAAAAATTTCTTCCCATTTAGCATGGACAGATGACATATTGAACTTTTCTGTGCTTTTGGGTGCATTTTGTCCCAAAAATATTCTTTTGGTTGAATCGGACATTAGGTCGTCCAAACTTTCTCTCATTAAAGAGCTGTTTTGATCCTCTATCAATATACCGTTTTTATTTTTAGTGATGATTTCAGAAGGGCCGGTCAAACAATTGTAGGATATACAAGCCATACCTTGCGACATAGCCTCTATCAATACCATTGGTAAGCCTTCGTATCTTGATACCATTAAGAAAATCTCACTGTCGCCCATAATTTCCCCAATTTTATTTGTAAAGCCCAAAAACTCGACAGATTCCGAATCTACCTGATGGGCTGCCATTTGATTTTTTAGGAGTTCTTTACCTTTTTCACCTTCACCTGCTATTAACAACTTCCAATCCGAGTGTTTTTTTAACAATGGGCCAACTATAGGTATAAGATTATCCCATCCTTTTTGATAAATTTTATTTAGATTGCCCGCAACTAAAATATTTTTATTTCGATTTTTTCTTGGCTCCAAGGTAGCACTATATGTTGCCGGGTTATAAACTACCTTTACATTTGCTCCCCTTTTTTCAAAAAAAGGAGCATCAAACTGGGTTAAAATAGTAATTAAATCGGCGTGCTTGTAAATATTGTTCCTTGTAAAACGGGTAATTTTGGTCTTATCGCTTAGATGGTTGTTGTGCTCACATCCAATAGCTTTGATACTGTAGATTTTAGAAACCAAAATGGATACTAAATTAATTCTTGTAATGAATCCTATCGTAATGTCGGGTCGATTTTTTCTTTTGCGATAAAAAGATAATAAATTTAAAAACCTTCTAAACGTATGATTGGGCATCCATCCTTTATGAAGTTTGACATGCTCAATGTTTGAGCCTAGACTGTAGGAATTACTTTCATTGAAAGTTATAATTCTAACATCGTGTTTTTCTGCAAATTTCTCTGCTAGTAGAACTAATACTCTTTCTGCACCTCCACCAGAAATGGCATGGCATACAAAATCAATCTTATGTTTCTTGGAAGTCATAATTCATTGTTTTTTATCTAATTGCCAATTTCTGTCCTGTTTAATCGTATCGCATAGCCTACATAGAAAAAGCTTGCAATAATGTAAACAATGGTAGTGCTTAAAACCAAACCATATACTTCGAAATATTTTATAAATATAAAGTTTAGAACTAGATTGAGTACTAGATTAAAGAAGGATAACCAGGCCATGAACTTATTTTTGTTCAAAGCGGTTAGAAATCGGACCGTAATTAAGGTGCAAAGGTAAAATGGCACATGTATCAAAAATATTATTTGAATTTTAGACACGACCACGGTATCCTCGCTGGTAAATTCTTTTCTCTCAAAAAACAATGAAATGATATCATTGCTAAAAAATATCAATAGTATGCATATGACCAGAGACCCAAAAAATGTAACCCCCCAGAGTTTTTTCAATTGCTTGAATGCATTTTCTAAATTGGAGGCGATAGCTCTGGAAAAATGAGGGAGAAGAACATTGCTCAATGCAACCATTACAATGCTTATAATGAATGATGGTATTTTGATACCGTAATTGATGGCAGCAATGGATCCAATGGCAAGTTGAGCAGCAAAGAATTGGTCCACAAAAGGATTTATTCCGGTCAATAGTCCAGAGGTGACCTTTGGAGGATATTGCCTCATCATCTCACGTATGTTCTGATTGATTTGAATTTTTGAAATTGTAATGAGTTTTTTGCGCCATACAAAAAAGCTCAAATGACAAAAACTGCATATGCTTCCTATCAACATGGAATAGGCCAACACATAGTCTCCGAAAAAATCTCTGAAGTAGAATAAGCACAAGAGTGTTATTAGTGGTGGATATGCCAAAGTTATTTTGGCCAAGAAAAAATGTCCTTCAATCTCCAATAGTGCGCTACCGAAACTCGCAAAACCCCAGAAAAAGATACAAGGCAATACAATATATATCTGATTTCTGACCAGTTGGTAGTACTCTGCCGTATGGTCCGGAAAAACAATTTCCAGAAAAAATTGGGAAAAAATCAAAGTTACGATGCAAAGGGTAGCTACAATACCCAATATGGAAATAAGGGATACACTTTGAAATGAACCTAGTTGTTTTGAGCTCTTCTCCTCAATTATATAATTGGGGATGAAAAGACTGTTTAATGACCCAATAAATACTTGTTGAATAAAGTTTGGAATTAGAATGGCAATCAAAAAGGTATCCAGAAAGATTGAAAGTCCGAAAGAAGCGGCTACTTCCGTTTCTTTAAAAAACGAAAGAACCTTTACACCAAAGGTAATTCCCCCGACCAAAAGAATATTTTTGATCAGTTGATTGTTCAATCCACCATTAATTATTCGGATAATCTTCCTCATAGTTTGTTTCTGAAAATCATCAAATCAATAGCAAATTGCATCATTTCAACAAGATTATTAATTTAATCGGGAGATAACGGAGTTTTCAAATGTTCTAAAGACTAGGCAAAACTTTATGAACCACAAACTAGGATCTCTTACCTATTTGATAGTATTCAAAACCTAAGGAATTCAACTTCTCATCATCATATTGGTTTCTTCCATCGAAAACTACGGCCGACTTTAGCAATTTTTTGAGTTCGCCGAAATCCGGAGCCCTAAACTCCTTCCATTCAGTAAGCAAAATCATGGCATCGGCACCTTCAAGGGCCGAATACTTAGAGGTGAAATAGGTGATGTTCGGTATGTCTTTAAGGTAAAAATGTTGTGCCTCCTCCATTGCTTTGGGATCATAGGCGTTAATTTTTGCACCTCTTTTGGTAAGCTCTTTGATAATGTATATTGCCGGCGCCTCGCGCATGTCATCTGTACCAGGTTTAAAGGAAAGCCCCCATATAGTAAACGTCATGCCGGAAAGGTCTTCACCGTATTTATCGGTAACTTTTTTTGCAATGACAAACTTTTGTCGATCGTTGACATCCTCTACGGCCTTAATAAGTTCTGGGGTATAACCGTGCTCCTCTGCCGTTCTTTTTAGCGCTTTTACATCCTTAGGAAAACAAGAGCCCCCATACCCACTTCCAGGGTATATAAAACTATATCCTATACGACTATCCGAACCTATTCCTATTCGCACTCGGTTTACATCGGCATCTACAAGTTCACAAATATTGGCTACCTCGTTCATAAAAGAAATTTTGGTGGCCAGCATGGCGTTTGCAACGTATTTTGTCATCTCTGCCGACCTAACATCCATGGTGATCAGACGATCCATACTGCTCCTAAAGAATGGCGAATATAGGTTGCGCATTATTTCAGTCGCATTTTCATCATCGGAACCAACAACGACCCTATCGGGCTTCAAGAAATCATTTATTGCGTCACCTTCCTTTAAAAACTCTGGATTGGAAACCACATGAAACTCTATTTCAGTGTTTCTTTTTTTCAATTCATTTTTGATGGTCTCTCGTACTTTGTCTGCTGTACCCACAGGCACGGTAGATTTGTCTACTACAATAAGAGGGGTGGACATGTGCTGTCCAATCTCCTTGGCAACCTGTAAAACATACTTGAGATCTGCGGAACCATCTTCGCCCATAGGGGTGCCCACAGCAATGAAAGCAACATCACACTGGTCTAGATTGTCCTTTAGGCTTGTGCTAAAGAGCAATGTGCTGTTCTCGATGTTTCTTTTCACCATGGGTTCCAGTCCAGGCTCATAAATAGGTATCATTCCATTTTTTAATGCATGTATCTTGTTTTCATCTACATCAATACAGGTGACCGTATTTCCCATTTCTGCAAAACAAGTTCCACTTACAAGGCCTACATATCCAGTTCCAATTACTGTTAAATTCATGACTAAGGTTTAGTTTAAAAAGTATTTTTAAGTTTTATAAGGACAAGTACCAAAACGTTAAAAAGAATGTTTTATGATAGTTTTTTCTCTGTGTTGTAAAATTCTTTGTACCAATCTATAAATTTTTGGATTCCCAAATCGATGGGTGTATCGGGTTGGTAGCCGTAGTCTTTGATTAATTCATCAACATTGGCCCATGTTTTTTCAACATCGCCCGGTTGCATAGGTAGGTTTTTGCGAACGGCCTTTAATTTCAGACTTTTTTCTATTGCTTCGATAAAATCCAAAAGTTTTACGGATTTGTTGTTTCCGATATTGTAAAGTTTATAGAATGCACTGTTCTCTGAGCGCTCAGATGTATCTTTTTCAATAATTCGGACAATACCTTCTGTTATATCGTCTATATATGTAAAATCCCTCTCTAAATTACCATGATTGAACACTTTTATAGGTTCTCCTTTCAGAATCGCTTCGGTAAATAAAAACATTGCCATATCTGGTCTTCCCCATGGTCCATATACCGTAAAAAAACGAAGACCCGTGGTGCTGAATCCATAAAGATGACTATAAGTGTGTGCCATAAGTTCATTGCTTTTTTTGGAAGCCGCATACAGGCTCACTGGTTGGTCTACCGGATCAGAGGTTTCAAAAGGTATTTTTTTATTGAGACCGTAAACACTGGAACTACTAGCGTACACCAAGTGTTTAACATTATTGTTTCGGCAGCCTTCCAGAATGTTCAAAAAGCCGACGACATTGCTGTCTACATATGCTTCTGGGTTTTCCAAACTATATCTCACACCGGCTTGGGCCGCCAAATTACATACAACATCAAAGCCTTCTTCCTCGAACAGTTTTGAGATGTTTTTACGATTCGACAAATCCATTTTTACAAACCGAAATGAAGGATTACTAACACTGGAGCAAATTTGATTTTCTCGAGACGCACCGTCCTTTTCAATACCAAGTTCTTTTAACCGCGCAAACTTAAGGTTGATGTCATAGTAATCATTAATATTATCTAGACCGACCACATTGTGCCCTAGGTCAATTAATTTGTTTGATACGTGGAAACCGATAAATCCAGCTGCGCCGGTGACGAGAATTTTCATGTTCAGTTTGGGTGTGTTTTGTTATTTGTTATAACTCAGCGGGAAAAGTGAAAAGTTAGTTATTAATGGTAAAGTATTTTAAGTAATGGATACAAAGATGGAGAAAAAATAAACCGTAATACAAGCTTAAAAAGATTATCTGCTTAAAAATTCGATTAAGTTCAAGAATAATTTTTATTGGCTAAATGTATGTGGAACAATTCTCCGAATATTGCGAGTAATTGTTCATTGTTAAAATGTATCGTTTATGTTTAACCACAGTGAAAGCAATTGGGGTGATTTGTTATGTTTGGAGAGCTATTTAATCCGATTAAGGGCACTTAATCGATTATTTTTTTCCTTCGGCGAATAGTGCGCACAATTGTTAGACACGCTCGATAATACTATTACTTTTACCATCGAGAAAATGATTTCTCAACCTACTCGCATCAACCCAAAACCAATATGGAAACCACAGTATTGAAGAAAATTTGGTTGTCACCGCCCCATATGGGAGGAAACGAACAAACTTATGTTCAGGAGGCTTTTGATTCCAACTGGATTGCGCCTTTGGGACCAAATGTTCAAAATTTTGAATTTGCTATAGAAAACTTTGTGGGCAATAATGCCCATGCTGCCTGTTTAAGCTCGGGTACAGCTGCAATCCATTTGGCCCTAGAACTTTTGGGAGTCGGAAAAGGAGATGAGGTGATCTGTCAAAGCTTCACATTTGCAGCATCAGCCAACCCCATCACTTACTTGGGCGCCTCCCCGGTTTTTGTTGATAGTGAAACCGAAACATGGAATATCTGTCCCCAACTTTTAAGGGATGCTATAAATGACAGGATTGCCCAAGGAAAAAAACCAAAAGCTATCGTAGCAGTGCATTTATATGGAGTACCTTACCAAGTTGATGAAATACACTCCTTAGCGGACGAATACGAAATACCGGTAATCGAGGATAGTGCGGAGGCCCTTGGGAGCACCTATCAAGGACAACAATGCGGAACTTTTGGAGAGATGGGAATACTGTCTTTTAACGGAAACAAAATTATTACCACTTCGGGAGGAGGGGCGCTACTTTGCAAAAATCCCGAAATCAAAAGTAGGGCTGTGTTTTTGGCCACACAGGCTAGGGATAATGCTCCCCATTACCAACATTCTAAAATTGGTTATAACTATAGAATGAGCAATGTGCTTGCTGGCATTGGCATGGGACAAATGGAAGTACTACAGAACAGGGTGGATGCTAGAAGGGCAAATTTTAACTTTTATAAGGAAAACTTATCACATTTAACCGAAATCTCCTTTGTTCCAGAACAGGAAGGAAGTATGGCCAATAGGTGGCTTACCTGTATTTTGACGCCTTCGTTTGAACATCGGGAAACCATTCGAGAAGCTTTGGAAAATGAGAACATTGAGTCCAGGCCCTTATGGAAACCCATGCATTTGCAACCCATTTTCCATGGGGACGCATCCTACTTGAACGGAACAAGCGAAAACTTGTTTAAAAGGGGACTTTGTCTGCCCAGTGGTTCCAGTTTGGAAATAGATGACTTAGAGAGAATTTGTGGAATTATAAAAAAATCGCTCAAATGATCAAGGAATTTTTAAACGGCACGGGAAGACGCTATGCCTCTAAATGGACGGTACTTTTAATAGATTTATGCATTGTATCCTTTTCGTTTATCCTTGCGTATACCATAAGATTTAACCTCAGCTTTAATTTTGAAGTAAAGAGGTTGACCATACAGCTTCCAATAATAATGATATTGTTCCTCATCTCTTTTTTGATTGTCGGAAGCTATAAAGGAGTTGTACGGCATACGGGAATAAAGGATGTATATGCAATCTTTAATGCGGTTTGTTTAGCAAGTATTGGGGCCATTGCCGTGGTAGTGTTAAATAGATTTATGGATTTCATGGAAGGATTTACGATTCCCCTGTCCATAATTATAATAAACAGCTTACTGGCTTTTGTGGCACTTGCCGCCTCTAGATTTGTTTTTAAGGTTACATACGAAAGTATGATGAAACGAGGTCAGGCCCCATCCAAGAATTTGATGATTTATGGAGCAGGTGAGTCAGGGATTATTACTTACAATACATTGACCAACCATTCCAAAATGGGCGTTAAAGTGGTCGGGTTTGTGGACAGTAACCTTCAAAAGGTGGGAAAACAGATAAATGGCGTAAAAGTATACGACAAATCTGTGCTAACCGAAGATTTTGTAAAGTTCAATAATATCTCAGAGGTTATTTTTTCCATCCAGAGCATTAGCCCAAAACAGTTGAGGACTTTGGTGAACGAAATTGTCGACCTTCCCGTAAAAGTTAAGATTGTACCTCCGGTAGAAGATTGGATCAATGGGGAGCTTAAGGTTTCCCAGATCAAAAGGGTTCAAATCGAGGACTTACTGGACCGTCCGCCTATTGAGATAAAGAACAGTAAGGTTATGAGGGATTTTGATGATAAGGTAATTATGGTTACAGGTGGAGCTGGTTCAATAGGAAGTGAATTGGTAAGACAGATATGTAAGTATAACTATCGCTCCCTTATTGTTATCGATCAAGCTGAATCTGCTCTATATGACTTGCAGCAAGAATTGAAGCAAGCTGGTTTTTTCAATTTTGTTCCCATCGTTAGCGATATTAGGGATAAAAATAAAATGCGTGTGCTATTTGACCAGTACAGGCCGGATAGGATATTCCATGCAGCAGCATACAAACACGTTCCATTAATGGAACAAAACCCATACGAAGCCGTAAAAATCAATGTTGCCGGTACCAAAACGATTGTTGATCTGGCTTTTGAATTTGAGGTGGAGAAATTTGTATTTGTTTCCACTGATAAGGCTGTAAACCCCACCAATATAATGGGGGCCACCAAACGCATCGCTGAGATGTATATAAGTTGTAGGCAACAAGAAGGGAAGACCAAATTCATTACAACAAGGTTCGGAAATGTACTCGGCTCCAATGGTTCTGTAATTCCATTGTTCAGAAAGCAAATTGAAAAAGGAGGCCCTCTCACGGTAACCCATAAAGATATTACAAGATATTTTATGACAATCCCTGAAGCATCTCAACTGGTTTTGGAAGCAGGTGCTATGGGAAAGGGGGGTGAGATTTTTATTTTCGACATGGGAGAGTCGGTGAAAATCATGGATCTGGCAAAAAACATGATACGACTTTCGGGCCTTCATTATCCGGACGATATTGATATAAAAATTACTGGATTGAGGCCGGGTGAAAAGTTATACGAGGAGCTATTGGCCAATGGAGAGAACACCCTGCCTACGTACCACGACAAAATAATGATCAGTAAGGTTAGGGAAATCAACTATCCAAAAATAAGAACCATGATCGATGAACTTTGTATTTCAAACTTATTCTTCAAGGATAATGTGGTTCAGTTAATGAAAAGTATTGTTCCTGAATATATATCCAACAATTCTGATTTTTGTAAATTCGACAAAAATTCATCAACCTTGGGTAACCAAGAGACTGCTAAAATTCAATATCCTCAACTCAACAATTAACAAATGAACATTCTTATGCGCCAAAAAATTAAAGTGGTATGCTATGTGCTTATATCATGCCTGGTTATCTCTTGTACTTCCTCAAAGGATGTAGTTTATTTTCAAGATGCAAGCCAATTCGAAACTCTGGTTGATGAAAATACGTTCACTTCGAAATTTAAAGTGGATGATTTGGTAAGTATTCATATCTCTACCTTAGATCCAGAAGCGAGTGCTCCGTTCAACCTTTTTAGGGGAGCGGAAGAAGGTGTTGGCGGTTCAATGCGTCCCGAACAAGTAAATTATCTGGTGGATGAGAGGGGAGAAATTGACTTTCCAGTTATTGGAAAGTTAAAAGTAGAGGGCTTGTCTCCTGCTGAAACAAAAGAATTGCTGAGGGATAGGTTAAAGGATTACTTGAAAGATCCAATCATCAACATTAGAATAAGAAACTTTACCGTGACGGTTTTAGGCTCTGTGAATAGACCTGGCACATATCCGATCAACGGTGAACAAATCACTATTATGGAAGCGTTGGGGTATGCTGGGGATATCAATATTAAGGGTAGAAGGGATAACGTAATGGTCATTAGGGATTTTGATGGAACAAAGGTGTATAATCGTATCAACCTAAATAAAAAGGAGGCCCTTAAGTCTCCGGTGTACTATCTTACACAAAATGACGTGGTATACGTAGAACCGAACAAATCCGGAAAAACGCAATCGAGTTTAGATCAAAGAGCATCAATAGCGGTGTCGATCTTGTCAGTCCTTATTACCTCATCAGTGGTACTTCTTACCAGGAATTAAATCTAACTTTTTAATAAAATTATGAATAATTCAGAATTGGATTTAAAAGAACTGATAGGTACTTATTTAAAGCATTGGAAGTGGTTCGTATTGAGTGTTGTATTTTTTGGACTGTTAGCTTACGCTTATTTAAGATATACAATACCTCAGTACAGTGCTTCTGCTAAAATTCAGATTTTAGAAGACAAAAATGCTGCGTCTGAATTAAGTATGCTACAAGATTTGGATGTTTTTTCCAAAGGCGGAAACACTAAAATGGAGGACGAAATTGAACTGATAAAAGCAAGAGAAAATTTCATCCAAGTAGTCAAGGAATTGAAGTTGAACGTTCAGTATTTTGTCCTGGGAAATATTAGGGACTCAGAAATTTATGGAACAGAATTTCCTTTTAACATTAACTTTATCTCGCCCGATTCTGTAGTCAATAAGTCAAAGCATTCCTTTTATGTAGATTTAAATTCAGATACTTCTTTTCAATATGGTGAAGAAGAAGATGCGCCATTTAAAAAGTATGATTTTGGCACTAAAATCCAAACAAAAATTGGAAATATTATTCTTTTGCCCAATGCGAATGTATTGAATAAATACAGGGGTAAAAGACTCATGGTCGTAATTAGTCCTATTCCCGAAGTGGTAGGTGCTTTTCGTGATAAAATAGTATTGACGTCAGCTGAAAAATCAAATATTATTAACCTTTCATTGACGGACCCCAATCAAAAAAGAGCTGTGGACGTCATTAACGAGCTGATCCTTACAAACAATGAAAATGCCGTTGCCGATAAAAAAGCAATTGCGGACAGGACAACTAAATTTATTAATGATCGTATTACTGAAATTTACAGCAATTTATCTACAGTTGATGAAAGTGCCGAATCTTTTAAAGAAAGTAGGGGAATAGCGGATCTGGGCTCACAATCCAACGTTAATTTTAATCAGAGTGCAGCTAACGAACAACAATTACAGGAAGCCAGTATACAGTTGAACATTGCGAACTCAATGCAAGATTTGATCAATGACCAAGAGGCTTATGATATTATTCCTACCAATGTTGGTTTAAATGATGCAGGTATTTCCAACGCTGCACAACGCTATAATGAACTCGTGGCACAAAGGAACCGCCTTCTGGAAAGCTCCAATGAAAAGAATCCGGTAATTGTTAAATTAGACCAACAATTGGAGTCCTTGCGAAGAGGAATGCAATCCAGTTTAAACAATGTCACCAACAACCTGGATCTTCAGGTGAATAGTTTGAGCAAACAATTATCTCAAATAAACTCCAGAATCTATGCTGCTCCTAGTAACGAACGTGCTTTGAGAGACATATCAAGGAAGCAACAAACCACCGAATCATTATATCTATATTTATTACAGAAAAGAGAGGAATCCCAGATAACCTTTGCCTCTGCAGCCCCTAAATCTAAAATTGTAGACTCAGCATATGGCTCGGGATTGCCCATCTCACCAAACAGGAAAATTGTTTTTTTATCTTCAATAATTATAGGCTTGTTAGTTCCTTTTTCTATTCTTTATGTTAAAGAGGCTTTAAATAATAAAATTCACAATAAGGTAGAGCTGGAAAAACTTATTTCCAATTCATCTGCTACACAGGTTTTGGCAGAACTACCTGCGCTAGGTAAAAAAGACAGTAAATTAATTACAGGGGATGATAGGTCCGTGCTGGGAGAGTCCTTACGGATTCTTAGGACCAATTTGGACTATTTATTAAAGCGAAAGCCCACCTCTTCCGGTAGCGTGGTTTTAATAACTTCAAGCGTTTCAGGTGAGGGCAAGACCTTTGTCTCCTCAAACATTTCAACGGTATTGGCAAGTACAAAGAAAAAGGTATTGTTGGTGGGTGCAGATATAAGGAATCCTAAGCTTCATGATTTTTACAAAACCCTAGACAAGGGGGGGAAACAATTGAGGAGTAAAGACTATACTGGTCTTACCGAATATCTACATAACGATGAAGTTGAAGTTGAAAGTATTCTTACGCCCACATTTTTGGCAGAAAACAGAATTGACATTGTTTTTTCGGGCAAAATACCACCAAATCCCGCAGAATTATTGATGAGCAATCGGCTTGAGGACTTTTTTGAATATGCCAGAAAAAATTATGACTATATCATAGTCGATTCTGCCCCTATGATTGCCGTTACAGATACTTTATTGATAAGTCACTATGCAGATCAAATTTTGTATGTTACCAAAGCTGGATTCACAGAGACAAAAGTTTTGGAATATCCTATAAAATTGGTGGAAGAGGAAAAAATTAAGAACATGTCGTTTATTGTGAACGGTGTTAAGGAGTCAAATCTTGGCTACGGAGGCAAGTACGGCTACGGCTACGGTAAAACAGTTAAAAAATGGTGGAACTTTGCCTAGGTTAAGTTCCACTTTTAATAAAAAGATTGGATTGTCCGTTCTATTACAGGGTATAATTTGTCCAGCGTCTTTTTTGATATCTTGATTTCTTTTAACAAAGACAACTGTCTAGTGTTGTGCACATCGGTACCCACAAAATCTATCAAGCCTTCACTTAGTAGTTTTTCAGTGATTTTTTGTACTTCGGCACCATAGGATTTGGAAGTAAGTGACAAGAGATTGAGCTGAAAGAGTATGCCTTTCGATTTCAAGGAAGAATACTTGGCCAGTTTACTGTGGAAATACATGTACCTTTCCGGATGAGCCAATATGGGGAAATATTGATTCTTGACAATAAGGTCAACTGCCACATCAAAATTAAAGGAAGGTTGTAAATACGACATTTCAATAAGTAAATAGTCTTTGCTCAGAGGCATTACCTTCTTGTTTTCTAAGATATTTTCAAAATTATCATCAATCATATGTTCGGCAGCATACTCCAGATTGACTTGCAATTCATCATTTTTTTGCAATTCATTAAAAAGCTGTTCATGTGCATTTTTGATTGTGCTAGGGGTATTGTCGTAATAATTGTGCATGATGTGCGGGGTACAGATAAAATTTGTCACCCCAAACTCGGAAAATCCCTTGATCATGGCTAAGGAATCATCAACAGTTTTGGCCCCGTCATCAATGCCCGGTAAAATATGATTATGAATATCAACCAGGCCGTTCAAATAATCGACCAAGTAAATTTTCTTCTGAAAAATACTTATCATGCATAAAATTTGGACTTCAAAGATAAAGTATATCGGGGCTTAATCAATAGTGGTAAAATGAAATTATGGCAGCTTATTGATCTAAAAACAAAAACCGACCTATAACAGGTCGGTTAGAAGATTCACTACTTTATATGTTTTTAACTAAACTCATGGCTAAGATAAGAATGGAGCCCTTAGGTGATGACTAATAAAAGATCAAAAAGGTTAACGAAAGACTAATAGGGTTAACCATAGGGTAATAAGCTGGTATATTTTTGTTTATTTAGCGGTATGCTGACCAAAAGGAACCTCTATGTTATTTTTTTTATAATCGCAGTAGTCGGTTTGTTGGTGGTCCAATACCAATATCTTAGAGTGGGACTTGGCTTGGCCCGTGCCCAGTTTTCTGATAAAATGGATAAGGCAAGGGACAATATCAACAGTGAACTTTCAGAGGTAAATTCGTTGACCTACACCTTGGGGAATGCCATTAGAAAAGATACTTCCGAGGTCAGGATTGGGCTTGACAGCCTACAACGGGCATCCCAATATTATCTTAATGATTATATTGCTTACCAGTTAAATGTCTCAGGAGTAGACGCTCCTTTCACCTATACATTATTTTCCCGCGACTCCATCACCTATCTAAGTTCTGTGCGGCCCCACCTAAAAGCTCAGGAAGACCTTACCTATCCTATCAAAGTAAAAGGATATTTACCTGAATTGCTTCAAAAGGAAATAATTTTGGAGATTGGTTTTGAAGATTTGAACAAGTATTTTTTGGGTCAATTACGGGGATTGATCATTCCAGGATTTCTATTCTTGCTGATGATAATCATTGTGGTGATTTGGGTGCTCCGGTCGTTTTATCTGCAGCGTAGTATCAATACCACGACCAACGACTTTATCAACAACCTGACCCATGAGCTGAAAACCCCGGTATTTTCGATAGGATTGGCGAGTAAGATTCTGGAAGAAGATGTTCCCGAGAACAAGAGGGCGGTCGTCGAATTAATTCGTACCGAATCGAACAGGCTCAAAAAACATATCGATAAAGTTCTGGAACTCGCTAGTATGGAGTCCGGAAATAAGCTGCTGCAATTCCAAAAAGTCGATTTTAAGCCAGAATTGGACCGTATTTGTGAGGGTTTTAGCTTATTGGCCGAACACGAGGGCATCCATTTTGAATCAGAACTGGAAAGCGGCCCTTATTTTATAAAAGCCGAAAAGTTCCATCTGGAAAACGTAGTGGGCAACCTCTTGGAAAACGCAAAAAAATATTCGGACGAACCAAAGGTGAAATTAAAGGCGTACAAAAAAAAAGGACTATTGCACATTAGTATATCGGATAATGGCCAAGGCATAGCCAAGGAGGACGTCGGAAAGATTTTCCGGAAATATTACAGGGTCAAAAATGGAGATGTCCACAAAGTAAAAGGATATGGTCTTGGGTTGTATTACGTCCAAAAAATAATTAAAATGCATCGCGGTAAAATCACGGTGCAGAGTGAACCGGGACAGGGAACCACATTTACCTTGTCATTAAAACTGACGAAAAATGGATAAAAAATATAAGCTGATATTGGTAGAGGACGATAATTC
This sequence comes from uncultured Allomuricauda sp., assembly GCA_963677115.1. Classification (GTDB taxonomy): domain Bacteria; phylum Bacteroidota; class Bacteroidia; order Flavobacteriales; family Flavobacteriaceae; genus Flagellimonas. The sequence continues at coordinate 3,611,414 of OY781874.1, read as the reverse complement.
CTTGGGGTATTTACTCTCGGAATACTTGGGTATGAAAGGATTTGTGGTCACGTGGGCAAAAGATGCTTCCGAGGCCATTGTGAAAACCAAGACGAACCTTTTTGATCTGGCCATTTTGGATGTAATGCTCCCGGATATGGACGGGTTTGAGCTATCGCAAAAGATAAAGGGAATCAATCCAGACCTACCTTTTATTTTTTTGACTGCACGATCTCTCAAGATAGACGTCCTTAAAGGATTCTCATTGGGCGCTGTGGACTACCTGAAAAAACCAATTGATGAAGAAGAGCTGGTCGTTCGTATCAATGCGTTGTTGGCGCGATTGGTGAACGATGTGGAACATGAGGAACAGGTCTCACAATATGAGATTGGCGATTATGTGCTGCACATGGATAATTTTGAGTTAAAACATAAGGGAACACCAATCAAATTGACCGGAAAGGAGTTTGACCTTTTGGCCCTTTTGGCCAAGAACAAAAATCAACTTTGTACCCATAAGCAAATCCTGACCACGGTTTGGGACAAAAACGATTACTTCAATAAAAAAAGCCTGAACGTATTTGTCTCGCATCTTCGTAAACACTTATCCAAAGACCCCAAATTGAGTATTGTAAATGTAAGCCGAAGAGGATTTATGCTCAGGGTAGAGGGAGAGTAGCAAAATGTTATGGCTTGATTTTTGAGGCTATACAGGGAATAGGAATACCCATTTGATTTTATGTTGAAAATTTTTAAAAATAGCTCCTCCGCTCCCACATTGCGCCAATTAGACCATTTGTATGACAAAGCCATTTGTAAATGTTCGATACAAGAGCAAATTTCTTATTGTCAAAGACTTATAGAAAGCTCAAGGTTCCATCTTGGTCAATCGTGCCCCAAAAAGGATTCCGATCATTTAAAGAACCTTATTAAAGCGGCAGATTGTGAGCTTCAACAATTGCATGACCAAGTCAAATCCCTATAACTAAAACTGGATAAAATCTTGTTTTCCATTACATAAAACCCGTAAAAGCCTTAATTTTAGGATCGAAAAATCATACTACATGAAAAAGTCGATTCTATCGTTGGCCCTCCTCTTACTATGTATCAACGCCCATGCAACGGAAACCAAACTTATGGTTCGGGCAAAGGCCAAAGATGCCAAGTTCGTGGGCAGCTCAATTGGTGGGGCGCATGTAATCGTGCGAAATACATTGAACGGTGAAATCATGGCCGAGGGAAATACGGTAGGCTCTACAGGTAATACTGATTTGATCATGAAAAGTGCCCATGAACGTTTTACCCAGCTGACCGATGATAAAACCGCAGGGTTCATGGCCATTTTGGATATTGACGAACCTACTTTTGTGAGCGTAGAGGTGATTTCCCCCATTGATAAGAAAAATGCAAGTGTACGTGCAAGTACGGAGCTATGGTTGATTCCCGGCAAACACATTTTGGGTGATGGCTTGATAGTGGAAATCCCTGGTTTTGTTGTGGATATTTTAAAACCTAATACCCATCAATATATTGATTTGAAATCCATACCCGGCTCTGGTTTACCGATAGAGGCCCATATTGTGATGATGTGCGGCTGCCCAATTGAATCAGATGGCATATGGGATTCAAAATCTATGGAGGTAACCGCTATTGTAAAAAAGGATGGGGAAGATTTCGGAGAGGTCCAATTAAAGAGCCCGAGTCAAGATTTGTTTCAAGGATTTGTAGGGATAACTGAATCAGGGTATTACCAAATTACGGTCTATGCCTACAACCCAAAAACTGGTAATACGGGAGTGGATATTGTCAATTATGTAGTAAGGGGCCGATAGGGATTTATAAATTCCCTATCAAGCTTAAAATGGGGATAGGGTTAACCAACCAAGTGTTATGAAAAGGAGAATTCTGGCCTGTGCAAGTCTTTTTATGATTTTGGCCTCTTGTCAACCAACAGAAAAACAAGATTTATTAGCAGGGGGGATTCCGCTAAAAATGGCAGAATATAGGATGGACCAAGTGTCCAATGTGACGTACCGGTTATCTTTTGACATACCTTCGGAAAAGGAAAATCCAATTTCCTCCAAACTTACATTGGATTTGAACATCCATGACCTTTCGCAACCACTTTATCTTGATTTCAATGCCGATGCGTCGCTTTTAAAAACTCTTAAGGTAAATGGGCAAGAGCAAGAAATCATTCATGAAAAAGAGCATCTCATTATTTCCAAAAACCTGGAAGAGGGACCGAACACTATCCAAATTACCTTCAATGCAGGAGAACTGTCCCTGAACCGAAATGAGGATTACCTCTACACACTGTTGGTTCCCGACCGTGCCAGTACATTATTTCCTTGTTTTGACCAACCAAACATTAAAGCAAGGTATACGGTCGATGTGATTGCACCGGCAGATTGGAAAGTGCTATGCGGTGCACCTTTAAAAGAAAGAAAAGTAAAGAATGATAGGGCACATTATACGTTTGAAGAGAGTGATTTAATGAGCACTTATCTGTTCTCCATGGTAGCGGGGAAATTTGAATCGGTTACTGAAAATCCAGGTGTTTTTGACATGACATTACTTTACAGAGAGACCGATTCGGTGAAAGTCGCATACAGTATTCCAAGAATTTTTGAATTACATCAACGGTCGATCGATTTTTTAAAAGATTATACACAATATGAGTTTCCCTTTAAGAAATTGGATTTTGCGGCTATCCCAGGTTTTCAATATGGGGGAATGGAACACGTTGGCGCAATTCAATACCGTCAATCATCCATTTTTTTGGACGAAAGTGCAACGGAACGTCGTCTTATGGGAAGTGCTAAATTAATTGCACACGAAACATCACACATGTGGTTCGGCGATATGGTCACCATGGATTGGTTCAATGATGTATGGATGAAGGAAGTTTTTGCCAACTTTATGGCAGATAAGATCATCAATCCTGCCTTTCCCGATATCAACCATAAATTACAGTTCATGATTTCCCATTATCGCGGAGCGTATGGAGAGGACAGGACAAGGGGCACCAATCCGATCCGGCAAGATTTGGACAACCTGAAAAATGCAGGCAGTCTATATGGTGGCATCATTTATAACAAAGCACCGATCATGATGCGGCAACTGGAGGCTGCAATAGGGGAGAACGCCTTCCGAGATGGCGTTCGGGAATATATTCAGGCCTATGCCTATGGAAATGCCACATGGAACGATTTGGTAGAGATTTTGGACAAGAACACGGCAATAAACCTAAAAAGCTGGAGCGAGGTTTGGGTAAATCAATCGGGAAGACCGGTACTAACGGAAAATATTGATTATAAGGATGGAAAAATAACAAGTTTTTCCATTTCCCAAGAAGCAGAGGATGGTAGTGACAAATTATGGCCACAATCCTTTGAGCTGACCTTTGTATATCCTGACAGTACCAGGGTTGTTCCTGTAACCATATCCGATAGCGCTGTGGATGTGAAATTAGCAGTGGGCCTACCAAAACCGAAAACAATCATTTATAACTCCAATGCTTTTGGATATGGCGTTTTTCCTTTGGATAGCACCAATCTGGATGCGATCCCGAACTTGAAGGACCAAGTGGCTCGAGGGTATGCGTATGTAAATGCCTATGAAAATGTTTTAATAGGCGAGATTCCCTCGATGGACGTTTTTGATTTGTACATGGATGCCGTCGTAAAAGAAAAAAACGAGTTTGTTCATGGAATGGTGGCTGGAGAGGCGGCCCAATTATTTTGGAGTTTCTTCACGGAAGAGCAAAGGGCGGAAAAACAGCCATTGGTGGAAAATCTGCTTTGGAAAGAACTGCTCAAGGATACCTATGGTCCCAATATCAAAAAAAATATGTTTGAACTTTGGAAAGGAATTGCGTATTCTGAAATTGCCAAAGAAAGACTGTATTCGGTCTGGAACAAGCAAGTGAAAATTCCCGATTTAAAGCTTAACCAAGATGATTATACGGATATGGCTATGTCATTGGCCCTGTATGAACACAAACAGGCCATTATCATCTTAGAGACCGCCAAGACCCAACTGGACAATCCGGATAAGATAAAGCGTTTTGAATTCTTACTGCCCGCGTTCTCTTATGATACAGCTGTAAGGGAGACCTTTTTTAAATCTTTCCAAGATGCCAAAAATAGGGAAAAGGAATCTTGGGTGGGAACCGCTTGCGGATATTTGCACCATCCTTTAAGGCAAAAAACGGCAATACAGCAACTTCCTTTGGCATTGGACTTATTGGAGGAAATTCAAAGAACAGGAGATATTTTCTTTCCCAAACGATGGTTGTCCGCCACAGTGGGTCAATATCAGTCGGCAGAGGCTCAAAAAATGGTAAAGGATTACTTGGACCAACACCCAGGACTAGAACCGTCCTTAAAAGGTAAATTGTTACAGGCTTCAGATAATCTATATCGTTTTGTAAAAATGTAAGTGGTCATCTAAACTTCAAAGTAGAGTGATTTTTCATTTTTTTAAAATCCGACATATGTATGGAACAGTCTATTTTATGGATATTTGTGCCCAAATTTTAAAATTCATTTCATCACCTAAACCAAAATAAATATAAAATAATGAAGAAGTTTCTATTTGGCATTTTCGCCATAGTGTTATTGTGCAGTCATGATATGTTCTTGAAAATGGACCATTATTTCCTTGAACCGAACACACAGGCAGTAATTCAATTGTTCAATGGCACTTTTGGGAAGAGCGAAAATGTAATAGATAGGAACCGTATGCTGGATGTGAGTTTGGTAGGCAATGGCCAGCGCATCCAAGTGGATTCTACCCAATGGACCGAAAAGGACAGTATTACTTTTTTGAATTTTAGGACAGGCAACCCCGGTACATGGGTCGCAGGAGTTTCAACTGCCGCCAAAAATATTGCTTTGGATGCAAAATCGTTCAACGATTATCTGGAACATGATGGCGTGGTGGATATGTTGGAATGGAGAAAAGAGAACAACGCTTTGGACCAGGATGCCGTTGAGAGATATTCCAAACACGTAAAGACCATTTTCCAAGTAGGGGAGGAGTTGTCGGAGGACTGGTCGACCGCACTTGGTTACCCTATTGAATTTATCCCACAGGAAAATCCATACGATATTCACCCGGGACATTCCTTAAAAGTACAATTACTCTATAAAGGAGCGCCTTTGGCCAACCAATTGGTTATTATTGGTACGGAGAAATCCGGGGAGGATACCACCATCGAGCATAGTCACGATGGAGGTGAACCACATACCCATAAAAGTGGGGAAACACCGGACCATGACCATAATTCTGGATTGCAACTTCGCACAGACGAAGCAGGTATGCTGGATTTCCAGATTACCAACGAAGGCGTTTGGCACATGAGGACCATTTACATGGTGCAATCCAAAGAAGATGGGCTTACCCATGAGTCCAATTGGGCTACGCTCACCTTCGCTGTTGGTTCGGGTCATAGTGCGGTGCACAGCAATGATTACGAGGACGATCATCATGCACATGGGGAAGAGGGTTTTCCTTCGTACATTTTCCTGCTCGGTAGCTTGGTCATTGTTGCAGGGCTTTTCCTCTACTTTAAAAAGAAGAAATGATGCCTATAAGATCGATAGGGGCCAAAGTATGCTTTTTTCTAACAATACTCTTCCCAACGGTTATGTTGGCCCATGATGTTAGCTCCGGTGACCAACAGATATTGGATAACGGTGGACTGCTGTCCTACATTTGGGTAGGTGCCAAACACATGCTTACCGGGTATGATCACCTGCTGTTTTTGGCAGGAGTCATCTTTTTTCTGAAAGGGTTTCGGGATGTTCTAAAGTTTATCACTGTTTTTACCATAGGACACAGTATAACGCTTTTAGGGGGTACATATCTAGAAATTCAGGTCAATGAGTATCTAATTGATGCAATTATTGCCCTAAGCGTATTTTATAAGGGTTTTGAAAACTTGGCAGGATTTAAAAAATTAGGAGTCAACCCACCCAATTTATTGGTGATGGTCTTTTTGTTTGGGCTTATCCATGGTTTGGGACTATCCACACGTTTGCAAACCTTTGATATGGGCCAAGATCAATTTTTATTGAAGATCATTAGTTTTAATGTAGGGGTAGAGTTTGGGCAGATAGCCGCATTGATTCCGATTGTTCTTCTTATAAATGCTTGGAGGGATAAATCTAGCTATGATGCATTTTATAAAGCATCCAACGTTTATCTGATGATTGCGGGAATCGGTTTGTTCGCCTACCAGCTATACGGATATTTTAACGGGTATTGAATCAGGTGTTTATTGTCTATGTGGATGTGAGAATTATACTTGGGAAGTAAAAAAAAACGTCAAAACAAAAAAAGACCACTTTAAAAGTGGTCTTTTTTGTAGCGAGAGAGGGACTTGAACCCTCGGCCTCCGGGTTATGAATCCGACGCTCTAACCAGCTGAGCTACCTCGCCGTGATTTTGCTAAGCGGGTGCAAATATATGTTTAAATTTTCGCTGAATCAAAATTCATTATTAATTTATTATTTGATATTTATTTTTATATCTTCCCAAATTATACAAAAGTTGAAATAACGATTTAAAGAACACGACAATGAGTGATAAGGTCAAATTTGAACTGGAGTTTGTTATTCAAGCTTCACCTCAGTTGCTTTACCAATATATTTCCACTCCTTCGGGACTGTCTGAATGGTATGCCGATAACGTAAATTCCCGTGGAGAAATTTTCACTTTTATTTGGGATGGTGCAGAAGAGCGCGCAAAACTGCTCAAGCGAAAAAGTGAGGAATTCGTAAAGCTGGCATGGGAAGAAAATGAGGATGGTTCATTTTTTGAAATGCGGATAATAGTCGATGAAATAACAAAGGATGTTTCATTATTTATAACGGACTTTGCCGAGGATGACGAGGTTGACGAAGCAAAAATGCTTTGGGAAAACCAAGTTTCCGACCTTAAACAGGTTCTTGGTTCAACCTAGTCCTATTCTCAAGTAAACCGTATCTTTGGTCCCGATTTTAATAGGGACTTTTTTTATGGTCAATTACAACGGAGAAATTTTAGCAGGAGATAAAGCAATTTTTACAAATAACAATAGGGCTTTTAAATATGGAGATGCCCTTTTTGAGTCGGTCCGATATGTAAACGGAACCCTCTTTTTTTGGGAAGACCACTATTTTAGGTTGATGGCGTCCATGCGCATTTTGCGTATGGAAATCCCCATGGAATTCACTATGGAATTTTTAGAGGAGGAAATTAAAAAGACTATAACCTCCAATCAATTGGATAACGGAGCCGTTCGTGTACGTTTATCTGTATTTAGAAATGAAGGAGGGTTGTATACCCCATCCACCAATGATGTATCCTACGTAATCGAGACGAATGCCATGGATTCCCCATTCTTTATTATTGAAGAGGGCGATTACGAAGTGGAATTGTTCAAAGATTATCACCTGAACAAGGATATGCTTTCCAACCTGAAATCCACCAACAAAATACTGAATGTTCTGGCAGGAGTGTATGCCAAAGAAAATGGCTATGCCAACTGCTTATTGGTAAACACCGATAAAAAGGTAGTAGAGGCCATCAACGGCAATTTATTTTTGGTGAAGGGCAACGAAATCAAGACCCCGCCTTTGAGCGATGGTTGTTTGGACGGCATCATCCGTAAAAATTTGATGAAAATCATCGCAGGTTCCGAAGAGTATGATCTGGTCGAGGACTCCATTTCTCCATTTGAGCTTCAAAAAGTGGATGAACTGTTTATTACCAATTCCATTGTGGGTATTCAACCCATTGGCAAATACAGAAAAAAAGAGTTTGATGCCAAAGTTGCCAAAAGTCTGGTGGGAAAATTAAATGCGAAGGCCAGGATAGGTTAATTGAGCGATGGGTTTTCGGGAGCATTGGACCATAAAACATAATCTCCTCCCAGTTCCATCATTTTTTCTTTCCAAAAGACATTGGCCGCTTTTTCCAAAATACTGCTTTCGTATTCATTGGGCAATACTACCCAAGATTTGGATGAAAGTTCTTGGTCCAACTGGCTGATCCCCCATCCGGAATACCCCAAAAAGAAACGAATGTCCTGTTCGGTAATGGTTCCACTATTGATAAGGTCAACGGTCATTTCAAAATTACCGCCCCAAAAAATACCATCGGAAATTTCGATGCTATTTTCAATGAGTTCGGGAACCTTGTGGATAAAATAAAGATTGTCCTGTTCCACAGGACCACCATTAAAAACCTGGAAAGGAATGGTAATATCGGAAACAAGGTCACAAATGGTATAATCCAAAGGTTTGTTTAAAATAAAGCCGACCGAACCCTCATGGTTGTGTTCGGCAATAAGAACAACTGATCTATTGAAAGAAACGTCACCGGTAAGTGATGGTTCCGCAACAAGTAAATTCCCTTTTTTAGGCTTTTGACTTACCATTTACATATTTTCTTGTACTTAAATTTAACATATTATTCTACATATGCAAAAAACACAACGCATATAAACTAAAAAAGCACCCCTAACAGGAGTGCTTTTGTATATTAAATAAATAATTGATTAGTTAACTGCACCGCTCAATTCAGCACCTGCTTTGAACTTTACAACGTTCTTAGCGGCAATCTTAATGGTAGCTCCAGTTTGTGGATTTCTACCTTCTCTAGCGCTTCTTTTGGAAACTGACCAAGAACCAAAACCTACCAAGGAAACTCTGTCTCCTTTTTTAAGCGTTCCTTCTACATTTCCCAAGAAAGATTCCAATGCTTTTTTTGCTGCTGCTTTAGTGATGCCAGCATCAGCTGCCATAGCATCGATTAATTCTGTTTTGTTCATAATGGAATTAAATTAATTGTTGTTAATATAATTTTAATGCTGAACAAATTTATATGGATTTGCTTCTCACGCAAGTAAAACCAAGGGAAATAAGGATTTTTGTTGATAACTTGAAACGTTTGTTGATAAAGTGGGAAAAAAATGACAATTTTTCGCAGCCCAATCATAGCAAGGCTTTAGCGAAGATGAGCGTCATTTTCCAGATTTAGCCCATTTAAAACCTCGGTTACCTGCATTCTACGTTTTCCCGGAAGCTGTAATTCCAAGAGCGAAATATAACCACCATCTACCGCTACCTTGAACGATTTTTTATCCACCGATATATGTCCAGCGCTATGATCGTGGTCCTCCTGAAGCTTTTCCACTTTAAAGATTTTCATTGGGTCCTCTTTGCCATTGTTCACCAACATGGTCCAAGACCCCGGGTATGGACTCAGCCCCCGAATATGGTTGTAAATGGCCTCCATGGAAGCATTCCAATCAATACGGCAAGTATCTTTATGGATTTTAGGAGCCGGTTTAAGAGTATTGCTTTCGTTCTGTGGTTGTCGGGTGGCCGTGCCGGCTTCAATCTGTTTGCAAGTTTCCACTACAAGTTCGGCCCCGATCTCCATCAACCGGTCGTGCAAGTCGCCAACACTATCGGTGGGCAATATCTTTTCTGTTTTTTGGAGGACAATGTTTCCGGTGTCTATTTTTTCGTCAATAAAAAAGGTGGTGACACCCGTTTCCGTTTCTCCATTGATTATCGCCCAATTGATGGGGGCCGCACCACGATACTGGGGCAGGAGTGAAGCATGAAGGTTAAAGGTCCCATACTCCGGCATTTGCCAAACCGCTTTGGGCAACATTCTAAAGGCGACCACCACCTGCAAGTTGGCATCAAGCGCTTTTAATTCTTCGAGAAAATCCTCGTCCTTTAAATTGGTAGGCTGCAACACCTTTAAATTATGCTGTACCGCAAATTGCTTCACCGCCGACTCTTGGACCTTACGGCCACGGCCAGCGGGCCTGTCGGGTGCGGTTATTACCCCGACTACGTTAAAATCGGCTTCCAATATATTTTTTAAGGTTCCCACCGCAAAGTCGGGAGTGCCCATAAATACAATGCGAAGGGGTTTATTGTTTGATGTACTCATTCTTAAAGTTTAGGGAGACTCGCTCATCTTCCAGCAGTTGCTCCAATGTTCTTAAAAGTTCTTTTTCCTTTGCCCCAATGGCCTTTTCGAGCTGCCGGGACGTATGGGGCCGGATTTCCAAGAGTTCCATCACCCTGTTCTCTAAATCATGTGGTGATGCAATTCTCGCTTTCTTGGTACAAATATCGCATGTACCACACTTTTCGTTGGTCTTTTCTCCAAAATAATTAAGTAGGTATAGGCTACGGCATAGCTTTTTATTGGAAACGTATCCCAACATTGCCGCCATATTATTTTGTTTGACCTGATTAAAATCCTTGATTTTTTTTGCAAATAGGTTGATCGTATGGTCGTCTTCGCGAGGAACCAAATAGGTAAGCTCTAGGTCACTTGCGTTATTTTGATATTCCGCAATATTATCGTCCGCGAGTTGCTGTAATATCAGTTTTAAACGCGTTTCAGCCATACCTGTTTTTCGAGACAACATGTATAGGTCGATTTTCGTCCCATATTCCGTAATGCCCCCATATGTGCGAAGAATGGTTTGGATGATGGGTGCCGTTTTCCTGTTTTTGTCCAGATAATTGAATATTTCGGTTTTGGAAGCCACAAACTGAAGCGTGGTTTTCTCCTTGAAATTTTCCGCTAAGGATAAAACTGAGTTTTGATCCAATATCCGAATAGCATTAAAGGTCATATTGGGGTTAAAGTCGTAACGTTTGCAAAACTCGTTGAACTTGAAGGACAATGGTTCTGAAACAAGTTCGCCATACGATATTTGAAAGTAGTTGTTGAGCTTGGAATACACCTGCTTCACAAAGGCCACATCTGGTAAAGTTGATAAAAATTGTTGTTTGGCCTTATCTTCATCTTCCTTGGAAGTGATAATGATTGCGGTGGATGGCTCCCCGTCGCGGCCGGCTCTTCCTGCCTCCTGAAAGTAACTTTCCAAGCTATCGGGAATTTGATAGTGTACGACCAAGCGGACATCTGGCTTGTCCACTCCCATGCCAAAAGCATTGGTGGCCACCATTACCCTGACCTTACCGCTTAACCAAAGGTTAAGTTTTTCTTCCTTGTCGGATTTAGGAATGCCTCCATGAAAAAAGGATGCGGAAACACCATTTTTTATCAAAAAGTTGGCCAGTGAGATGGACATTTTTCTGGAACGCACATATACAATGGCACTCCCGGAAATTCTATCCATGTATTTTTTGAGCTGATATAGCTTGTCCTCAGAGTGTTTTACTTCAAACTCGATATTGGACCGTGAGAAGGAGTCTTTGAAAATCTCAACGTTTCCCAACTCCAAATTCTGTAGAATGTCTTCAACCACGCGCGGAGTTGCCGTAGCCGTCAGAGCGATCATGGGGATGTGCGGAACCAGTTCTTTTAAAATGGAACAACCGAGATAGGCCGGCCTAAAATCGTTCCCCCACTGGGATATACAGTGCGCCTCATCAATTGCAATGAGGTTGACGTTCATTTGCTGGATGCGTTCTTGTACAATTGGTTGTTGCAAACGCTCGGGGGACAAGTACAAAAACTTGTAATTGCCATAGACGCAGTTGTCCAGAAGGTCGTTTAATTCGCTGGGCGGGATGCCGCCCGTTAAAGCAATGGCCTTAACACCTCGTTTTTTTAATTGTGAGACTTGGTCTTGAATCAGGGCCACCAATGGTGAGACTACAATGCATATCCCCTCCTTTGACAGTGCGGGCACTTGATAACAAATGGATTTTCCTCCGCCAGTGGGCATCAGTGCCAAAACATCTTGTCCGGATAGAACGGTGTTGATGATTCGCTTTTGGGACCCCCTGAAATCATCATACCCCCAAAATTGTTTTAAAATGCTCGTGGTATCCTTATACACTATATTTTTTTAAGTGTTTCCAAAATAAAATCAATCCTATTTGGGACTTCATCTTTTGGCACTTCGATGGGGGTGTAGCCAAATTTTGTGTAGATTTTCATCAAGGAATGATGAATGCTCTCCGCTTCTTCAAAGGTTTCCATACGTTCATGGTCCGAAACATAGATGTCTTTCCAAGGTGGAACCATAAAAATGGAATCGTATCTATGGTTTTCGCAGTGCGAAATAAAAAAGCTATCGTACTTCTGTCCAAAAAAATCCATGTAAGCCAATACATCCGGGATACCACGGTCAAAAAAACTGACCGGAACATCTATTAGCAGCGATTCCCTGTAGTGGGACGTTCTTCCTTCCAGCAAATCCTTGTTGAACTGCAACGCATCATCCACAAACACCAAAGGATTGGAAATATAGTGTTCCGTTTGCCCCTCTTCTTTTGCTTTAGAGGTCATATCACGGATAATCTCATGAAAGCAATGATACCCCTTGCTTTCCAATCCGTTTACAATAGAAGTCTTACCGGTGCCCGGCGCTCCCGTAATAACTATTTTCTTCTTTCCCAAAGACCTTGAATTTATGTTACAAAGTAATGAAATCGACTTAAAGAAAAAAAATTGATAGGTAAGCCATATATTTGTATAAAATTAAGGTATGGATAATAAAGACACGGAGGAGTTTTACGCAAAGCTTAAGGACCAGTTGCAGGAAAGCACCACTTGGCCATCTACCTACCTTTATAAATTTATTGTTCCAACGGATGAACAACGAATTTCACAGATACAGGATATTTTTGATAACACGGGTGCCGTAATCGAATCAAAAAAGTCCAAAAAAGGAACATATACCAGTTTATCCATTACAGTGGACTTAAAAGATCCGGACGCTGTAATTGAAAAATATAAGGAAGTATCGGTAGTAGAAGGGGTAATTTCTTTGTAGGCCCTTTGTTTGCTATAATTTTATTACTTTGCGAACGTTATCGGATTACTTTCCAAGTATCAAATCTCTAAATACATTACTTTGAACGAAATATTTAATTTAGAATACAACACGGAACGCCCAAAACTGTTTATTCCAGAGTACGGACGCCATTTCCAGAAAATGGTGGACCACGCCGTCGCCATAGAAGACCGTGATGAACGCAATAGAGTGGCCAAATCCATTATTAGCGTAATGGGAAATTTACAGCCTCATTTAAGGGATGTCCCTGATTTTCAGCATAAACTTTGGGATCAATTGTTTATTATGGCCGATTTTAAATTGGATGTCGATTCCCCGTTTCCAATTACATCAAAAGAAGTTTTGCAACAGCGTCCAGAACCGTTGGATTACCCACAAAACCATCCAAAGTATCGTTTTTACGGAAATAACATCAAAAGAATGATAGATGTGGCCGTGAATTGGGACAAGGGAGATATGCGATCTGGACTGGAATATGCGATTGCCAACCACATGAAGAAGTGCTACTTGGTTTGGAACAAGGACACGGTTGAGGATATCGTGATCTTTAATCACCTCAAGGAACTCAGCGACGGACAAATAGATTTGGCAAAAACCGACGAGAGTCTTACCGAAAGCGGTCAGTTCCTTAAAAATAAGCCCAGTAGGTCCAACAATAACAACAACAGAGGAAAGAAAGGGCAGAGAGGCCGTAAAAAAAGATATTAAACTCCAAGGGAATACATGGGTACATTTCGAATAGAAGGTGGACACCAATTACATGGTGAAATTACACCTCAAGGGGCAAAGAACGAAGCACTACAGATTCTTTGTGCTGTATTGCTTTCAGAAGAAAAAATTACCATAAACAACATACCCGACATCGTAGATGTCAATAAACTGATTGCCCTTTTGGAAGATTTAGGCGTAAAAATTCAAAAGAAAGGCAAAGGTTCCTATACTTTTAAAGCCGATGATGTAAACTTGGATTATCTGCAATCTGCCAAATTTAAGGAAGATGGTAGGGGGCTAAGAGGGTCGATTATGTTGGTTGGTCCACTTTTGGCAAGATTCGGAAAGGGATATATCCCAAAACCTGGAGGGGATAAGATAGGTAGAAGAAGGTTGGATACCCATTTTGAAGGCTTTATTAAGCTTGGAGCACAGTTCCGCTATAATAAAGAAGATCATTTTTATGGAGTAGAGGCCGATAAACTAAAGGGAACCTATATGCTTTTGGACGAAGCGTCGGTTACCGGAACGGCCAATATTGTAATGGCCGCCGTTTTGGCAGAGGGCACCACTACGATCTATAATGCGGCCTGTGAACCTTATCTTCAGCAATTATGTAAAATGTTGAACCGCATGGGGGCCAAAATCTCTGGAATCGGTTCTAATTTGTTGACCATTGAAGGTGTTGACTCTTTAGGGGGTACCGAGCATACCATGTTGCCCGATATGATAGAAATCGGTAGCTGGATCGGGTTGGCCGCCATGACCCAAAGCGAACTTACCATTAAAAATGTCAGCTGGGACGATTTGGGCGTAATTCCGAATGTGTTCCGCAAGCTGGGAATAACCGTGGAAAGAAAGGGTGATGATATATTCATCCCACAGCATAAAGACGGTTATGAGATACAAAACTATATCGATGGTTCTATTTTGACCATCGCAGATGCTCCTTGGCCAGGACTGACCCCGGACTTGTTGAGCATTATTTTAGTTGTGGCGACCCAGGCAAGGGGAGAAGTCCTTATTCACCAGAAAATGTTCGAAAGCCGATTGTTCTTTGTGGACAAACTTATTGATATGGGTGCAAAAATCATTCTATGCGACCCGCATCGTGCTACGGTGATCGGACATGATTTCCAATCCACGTTAAAGGCAACTACCATGGTATCTCCCGATATTAGGGCGGGAGTGTCCCTTTTGATAGCGGCACTGTCCGCCAAGGGAACCTCTACCATACATAACATCGAACAGATTGATCGTGGTTACGAAAACATCGATGAGCGCTTACGTGCCATCGGGGCCAATATTGTAAGGGTGTAGTTGCACTTTGGTAGAGAGGGAGTAGAGTGAATAGTTTAATATTTAGTTTTCTTTAATGGTACCCTATTCCAATTTCTTTATTTATCAGGATTTTTAATAAAATCCACAATAGCCTCGATTAACCCATCTTTTAATGGAAGGTCGGGATTTGAATAGGTTTCAATGTTTTTTATTCTATCCATCTCCGCCTCTTTCAAAATATGGTTCATCCCCTCAAAAATGGTCTTTTTTGCTTTTGGATTTGAGGCATAAAGTTTCTCAATATTCTTCATATCTACCTGAATATCCGTAGTTCCTTGAATAAGCAAAACGGGTTTGTTCAACTTTGCTAGTTCTAATTGTGGGTCGTACTTGAACCAGGATATTAGGTAGGGTTGAACACTGGGTCTAAAAAGGGAATAAAGAAATTGAGGGATGGAATCCACTTCTTTGCCCTTCTCTAAATTTTGAAGAATAGGAGCGGATCGTTCCCATACAAAAGAGGGTTGTGCCCTTAATTGTCGTTCCAGTAGTTTTGTGGCTGGTTCGCCTGGGCCGGCAACTGAAATGAATTTATCCACCGACGGGCTTTGGGAGGTGATCATGCCGATTAGAGAACCTTCACTATGGCCTAGGACTACAATTTCAGAAAAACTATAATATTGTTCAAGTAAATCTATCCAATCCTTGGCATCTTCAATATAGGTTTCAAACTTGAGATTACTTTCTTCAACACCAGCCTCTGTACTTTCGGCTATTCCACGTTTATCAAACCTGATCGATGCAATACCATGATTTCCCAATCCTTTCGCCAGCATTTTTAGGGCATTGTTCTTCATCATGGGATTGTTTCCGTTTCGGTCCGTGGGCCCAGAACCTGCTATAATCAATACGACCGGAATTTTATTGGAACGCTCGGGGGATAACATGGTTCCTTGAATGTTTCCGGTCTCTGTGGCCAGCGTAATCGGTTTTTCCTCTATTTGCGCACTCAATAAACCGGTTATGAAAAAAAAGGCCAGTACAATGATGTTTTTTAGGACCATCTCTTGACTAGTATTTATTTCTCGACCAATTCCCCATCGGGATAAAGTGCAAAACGACCACGGTCTTTGTCGTGTACATTGTCCGGATGTGGCCATGGCCATCCTCCAAACTGTGTAAGACGGTAATCCTCCATTACCTTTTGTATTTCTTCTTGGGTGTTCATCACAAAGGGTCCGTATTTGGCCACGGGTTCACCAATTGGCTTTCCTTTTAATACCATAATTTGAGCTGTTTCCGAACCTATTTTGATGTTTACGTCTTGTGTCGGGTCCAGAACAACTCCAAAATTTGGATTGATTTTTTTGTCCCCAATATGAATTTCGTCCCCTTCATAAAAATATAATACACGATTTACTTCCGAAGAATTTGCTTTTGGCAAAATATACTCTGAATCCGCATCCACATGAATGTTCCAAACAGCTACTTCGTTCTCGGGATTTGCGGCCCATGAATCGGGTGCAGGGTCAATTGGGGCTACATTTCCATAGGTGCCCGCAACCACTTTTATCTTAGCATTTTCTTCTTCAACAATCGGAATATCCTCGTTCCAGAGCATTTTAAAGTGGGGGTCCACAAACTTTCCAGCTTTGGGAAGGTTCAACCAGATTTGAAACAGTTCCAGTGTGTTCTCCTGATCATCTTTTAATAGAGGGAACATTTCTGAATGCTGTACACCTCTTCCCGCCGTCATCCATTGCACATCGCCCTTGCCAAATCTACCGGCGGCACCTAGGGAATCGGAATGGTCGCAAAAACCTTTATTGACGATGGTGATGGTTTCAAAACCACAGTGGGGATGGGAGGGAAACCCCGGAATCGTCTGACCGTGGTACATGCGCCATTTAGCGCTTGGATTAAAATCGCTTCCCAGACTTCTACCTTTTAGCAGGGACTCCTCTGGCCCCATATCTCCATTTCCTTTGGGAAAATGGTCCAAATGGTATACGCTGAACAAAAATGGATCCAAGGTTTGCCAAGGTGAACTTAACGGAAAGGTTTGTATAACCGGATTTTTCATAACACAATTTTTATTTTCTTAAGATCAAAAAGCCTGCGATGGGCAGGCTTTTCAATCCAATTTTAATTTAATTTAATTTACTTACCTGGAATTGGTGGGGGACCATCGATCATGGCCTCATATTTTACGTCACCTTTTCTGGTGTTGTATTCTTCTTTTACTTTTTCTACTAATTTTGGGTCATCAAAAAGGTCTAGCATGGTCATTCCCATGGCTTTGGAAGCATAAATCATTCCTTTGTGTCCAATACTCATGCCACCACATGCAACAACGGCCCATGAGTGCCAGGGCGTATCTTTGGGAGCAACGGTTACACCAAGGTTAATGTTCGGTACGTTCCAGCTCACATCACCAACATCGGTGGAACCTCCTCCGGGAAGTTCCTCTGTTTCTTTTAGAGGGTGTACCTCTCCATCCATGCCCACTTGTGGCTTTCCAGTTGCTTCTTGAATAGCTTTACCATAGGTAATCTCTTCCTCGGTATAGGTAATAGGGCCCAAAAGCTCCAAGTTGTTCTGCATAATTTTGCCGCCTTCACGATTCACCAAAGTTTCGTAAATACCTGAAATCAATGAGTATTTGTACTCCACATTGGCCATAATGGCTGCACCTTCGGCCATGGCCTTTACACGTTCAAAGGTAGGAAGCATAACTTCTCTTTTTGGGTCACGTACCCTTACCCATAAACGCGCATAATCGGGAACAACGTTGACCACTTGCCCACCATCTTGAATGTGATAGTGTATACGGGATGTTGGTTTGATGTGTTCTCTGTAGTAATTGATGCCCGTTGTGTACAATTCCAAAGCGTCCGATGCACTTCGGCCGTTCCAAGGGTCCGAGGAAGCATGCGCCGCTTGACCGTAAAATTCGACCATAAAGTCAATCAACGAGAGTCCGCTTTGCACATCGGCTTCGATTTCGGCGGAGGGGTGCCAGCTAACATTTACATCAACATCGTCCCAAAGTCCGGCCTCTACCATCCAGACTTTACCAAAGAACTTTTCCTCGGCAGGTGTTCCCAAGAACTTTACAGTTCCCTTGATTTTACCTGCTTCAATCTGCTCTTTAATGGCGATGGCCGCTCCCAAACTGGCTGCACCGAACATATTATGTCCGCATCCATGTCCCGGTTCCCCTTCTATTCTTGGGTCTTTGGTAGGAACGGTGTTCTGCGAAAGGCCGGGTAAGGCATCAAACTCGCCCAACACACTGATTACTGGAGACCCTGAACCGTAAGTGGCAATGAACGCGGTCGGAATATCGGCTACGCCCCGAGTAACGGTCATTCCATTTTCTTCGGCATAGTCCGCAAGCAATTCCGAAGAAATGGATTCCTCAAAAGCGGTTTCGGCCAATGCCCAAATGGAATCACTGATTTTGATAAGGTTTTCTTTGTGTTTTTCTACCGAGGCAACAACGGCTTTTTTGTCCTTGGACATCTTTTGGGCGGATAGGTTTAGCGATACCAATCCCAAAAGGAGTAAGGTTGAAAGTTTCTTCATTTTAAAGGTTTTGAGTTAGTTATGTTCCATTGATCTGACCTCACTTTTTTTAAGAATGGGCAAAATCAAAACAATAGAGAACTAAAATTAACGAAAAAGCTTTAACTGACCGCTTCTTTATATGTTTTTAAGCATCGCTCCCGAGCCATTTTATGGTCGACAATTGGGTTTGGATAACTCAATTCTTGAAGGTCCGGCACCCACTTATTGATGTATTTCTTCTCCTTGTCGAATTTCTTTATCTGTGTGGTCGGATTGAATATCCTAAAATAGGGAGCGGCATCTACGCCACTGCCCGCTGCCCATTGCCAATTGCCCACGTTGCTGGCCATTTCGTAGTCAAGGAGCTTTTCGGCAAAATAGGCTTCGCCCCAACGCCAGTCAATCAATAGGTGTTTGCAGAGAAAACTGGCCACGAGCATGCGCACCCTATTGTGCATGTAGCCTGTTTCATTAAGTTCACGCATTCCAGCATCGACCAAAGGATAGCCTGTTTCACCATTTTTCCATTTTTCGAATTCTTCTTCATTGTTGCGCCATTCAATTCTGTCATATTTGGCTCTAAATGCCTCATGTACGGTATGCGGATAATGCCAAAGAATTTGCATGAAAAATTCCCTCCAAATCAATTCGTTCCAAAAAGTCTCGTTCTTCTTGTCAATGGCTTTCTTGACCATTTTTCGGATGGAAACGGTGCCAAATCGCAAGTGCGGCCCCAATCGGGAGGTACCTTTCTCCTTGGCGGGGTAGTCCCGCGTATCTTCATAGTCTTGGATCAAATCTGATGTCACCGTAAAATCCGGTGCCTTTATGGAAGATTCCTCGAACCCCAAATCCGCTAGCGAAAGTTGCGGTAAGTTTTTAGACTTATATAGATTTTTATCAAGGCCGCTCAAGGTATCGTATTCCACTAGATGGATGGACGGATTAAAATTCTCCTTCCATTTTTTCATAAAAGGGGTATACACCACATAAGGATCACCATCATCCTTTACCACTTCCTCTTTTTCAAAAATCACCTGATCTTTAAAAGTATTGAACTGCACATCATTTTCATCCAAGAAGGATTTTATTTCCTCATCCCGCTTTTTGGCATAAGGTTCGTAATCGTGATTGGTGTAGACCGCTTGAATATTGTAGTCTTCCAATAATTGTTTGAATACCTTTATCGGTGTATCGTGAAATTGTGCAATTCCACTATCATGGTTGGTGCCCAATCGATTGTTCAGTCTTTGCAGCTGTTCATGGATAAAGGTCACTCGAGCATCATCTTTGGACAGGTTTTCCAGTATTTCAGTATCAAAAATAAAAATCGGTAAAACAGCTACTTTATTTTGAAGCGATTGATACAGGCCAACGTTGTCATCCAAACGTAGATCCCTACGGAACCAAAAAATGTTGATTTTATCCATTATGAATTCACATTTAAGCTGGACATCCCCCCATCGACCCCTATAACCTGTCCGGTAATCCATGAATTGTCCGAATTCAATAAAAAGGTGGCCATGTTTGCAATATCACCTGCGTTGCCGACTCTTTTCATGGGATGTCTTTCCGACATCATTCCTTTTTTCTTATCGTTGTTCAACAGTCGTTCGGATAGGGGAGTGTCCACCAATGAGGGTGCGATCACATTTACTCTGATTTTGGGTGCATATTCTGCCGCCAAGGCTCGTGCAAACCCTTCGATAGCCCCTTTTGCCGCCGAAACACTGGTATGAAAAGGCATTCCTGTTCCAACCGCCACCGTGCTAAAAAATACCATACTGGAACCTTCATTCATTCTATTGATGATGGATTTTACAGATTTGGCCAACGCGATAAAGTTGATTTGCATATCGTTTTGCAAGGTGTCCAGCCCCATCGTTTTAAATGGTTTCAGATTGATGCTTCCTGGGCAGTACACAAAACCGTCCAGTTTTTCAGGAATAGATTTTTCGCAGATGTCCTCGCTCAGAACATCAAAGGGAATGTGGGTGACGTCTATATTTGAAAGTTCCCCATTACTTCTACTGGCCACAAAAACACGATTTTCTTTGCATAACTTCTTTGCCATCTCCAACCCGATTCCGTATGATCCGCCAATGAGTAAAATATTCTTTTCCATGTTATACTTTTCTGATACTTAACCAATTTTCTTTTCCCTCAACCTTACCAAATAGCTCGGCAAGTTTTTGTTCCCTAAACTTAAATATTTTTTGCAGCTGTTTCTTCACCAACAAAGGGTGTGCAAGCTGTCCCAAAAAACCAAAAGGCAATTTGTAATCAATAATATCTTCCATTTCTACACCTTCGGGGACTTCTTTTAAAAAGTGCTTGTGGTGCCAAAGGGAGTAGGGACCAAAACGTTGCTCATCCACAAAATAGTCGCCATCCTTAACATGGGTAATTTCGGTTACCCATTTAGTGGAAACAAAAGGAAACGGTTTCACTATATATTGGATCACTTGGCCTTGGAACATGGGTCTATCCGCTCCTGCCAAAATATGGAAACCCATATGCTCCGGGGTTATCACTGCCAGATTCCTTGGGTCCGATAAAAAGTCCCAAGCCTTCTTTTTACCGATGGGAAATACTTGTTTGGATTTTAATTGATAGAGCTGCATTCGGGTGAATTTATACAAAGATAACTGTAAAACGTTTAATTAAAGTATTAAATAGTTAAACAAAAATTAAATTAACAGGGTTTATTTTCTATTTTTGTTTTAAGGTTTAATTAACGAATAGAGCATTGCTTTGTCTTAATTTTGCCTTGCTAAACATTTAAACATACAACAACTATGAAAAAACTTACACTCTTATTGTTTGCGGTGTCCATGTGTTTCTCTCTACGGGCACAGATAGAGACACCAGCGCCCAGCCCAGCTTCCACTTTAGAGCAGAAGGTGGGACTGACCGATGTTACCGTTAAGTATTCTCGCCCCGCAATGAAGGGAAGGAAAATATTTGGCGACTTGGTTCCTTTCGGGGCTATTTGGAGAACTGGTGCCAATGAAAACACTACAATTTCTTTTAGTGATGATGTTATTGTGGAAGGAAAGGAATTGAAAGCAGGCACTTATGCCATTTACACCAGACCGGATGAGGCGGTTTGGGAAGTTATCTTTTATACGGCAACCGACAATTGGGGGAATCCTCAGGAATGGGATGCTTCCAAAGTTGCGGCTACCGTAAAGGTCGAGACATTCGATATTCCCATGCCCATTGAAACTTTTACGATAACTTTTGATGATCTCCACAACAATGGAGGAACCCTTGGTATGATGTGGGAGAACACCTATGTTGGGGTAAAATTTGTTGTTCCAACCGTAGATAAGGCCATCAAAAGTATCGAGTCCACCATGGCCAACAAAGATGACCTGACCGCCAACGATTATTTCGCTGCCGGTTCGTACTACTTTGCCGAAGGCATGAATATGGAACAAGCCAAAGAATGGGTGGACAAGGCCGTTGAAATGGATGGGGGCAAAGCATATTGGATGATGCGCACGCAGTCATTGATCTACGCAAAAATGGGAGATAAAAAAGCTGCTATCGAAGCCGCCAAAAAATCCATGGCAGCTGCACAAGCCCAGGGTAACCAAGATTATGTGAAAATGAACAAAGACTCTTTAAAGGAGTGGGCCGAAATGTAATCAGGTCTTTTTGTTTTTAAAATAATAAAGAAGCCCACTTTATAGTGGGTTTTTTTATTGTTCAATAGTGGAAGATTTCCCAAGAAAATTATCGAATATTTGTGTAATTGTTGCCAATAAGATTACCAATATACATCCGAAAGCGTTCAACCATAGATAGGACATCCAATCCATATACCAGCCGATGATCACAATAACCTGGGTGACGATTGCCGCTACAAAAACAGCGTTTCCTTTTACAAACTTAAAGAAGAAGGCTAGTAAGAAGATTCCCAGTACATTGCCATAAAAAATGGAACCTATTATATTGACCAATTGAATCAAATTATCGAACAGGCTGGCCACGTTGGCAATTATAATGGCAATTATTCCCCAAAGCAGGGTAAAGGCCTTTGTTGCCTTTAAATAATGTGCAGGTTCCCGTTCCGTTTGAACATTCCTTTTATATAAGTCCAATGCGGTAATGGTACCAAGGGCATTCAGCTCGGAAGCAGTGGATGACATGGCAGCGGATAAAATCACGGCCAGAAGCAATCCAATGAGCCCCATGGGCAAATTGTTGAGTATAAAATGGATGAACACGTAATCCTTATCGTTGGTCTCTACGGTAGCATCCGCTTTGGAAATCAAATCTTTAGCGGTTTCCCTATTTGCCGTTTCCTTTTCGTTTATTTTTATAATGTCCTGCTTCGCCTGCTCGATAGCGTTGTACTCTTTTAGCTCTAGGGCCGCTGAGAAGGAATGTTGTGCCATGCGCTTTTCCTTTTCCAGTTCCTTATGGTCATTCTCCAGGGCTTGGTAATCGTTGGCATAATCCGACTGCATGATTGCTTCGGTCGCGGCTGGGTTAAAGTTTAATGGTGATGAATTGTATTGATAGAAAACAAAGACCATGGCACCCACTAAAAGGATGAAGAACTGCATGGGAATCTTAAAAATCCCATTGAATATCAATGCCCATTGGCTCTCACGAACCGATCTTCCGGATAAATAGCGCTGTACTTGACTTTGATCTGTACCGAAATAGGCCAGGGCCAAGAACAATCCACCGGTGATACCGCTCCAAAAGGTGTATCGGTTATTGGTGTCAAAAGAAAAATCGAGAATGTTGAGTTTGTTGTTGGCACCGGCTATTTTTAATGCCTTGTCAAAAGAAATATCGGTAGGAAGGGCGCCCATAATAAAGAAAAATGCAAAGAACATCCCTAACATGATGATGAACATCTGTTGTTTTTGGGTAACACTTACCGCTTTGGTACCCCCAGAAACCGTATAGATAATTACCAGAATACCAATAATAATGTTCAAGGTGCGCAAATCCCACCCCAAAACGGCCGAGAGTATGATGGAAGGTGCAAAAATGGTAATTCCAGCAGCCAACCCACGCTGTACCAAGAACAACAATGCTGTTAAGGTCCGGGTCTTTAGATCAAACCGGCCTTCCAGCATTTCGTAGGCAGTAAATACGTTGAGTTTTTTATATATGGGGATAAACACCAAACAAATAACAATCATGGCCAGAGGCAGTCCAAAATAAAACTGCACAAAGCCCATCCCATCGTGGAAGGCTTGTCCCGGAGTGGACAAAAACGTAATGGCACTCGCCTGTGTTGCCATAACGGATAGACCAATGGTCCACCATTTTACATCATCGCCCCCACGAACATAATCGTCGACATTATTGCTGCCCCGAGTCTTCCAAACACCGTATGCGACAATGAAGAGTAGGGTACTTCCAAGAATAATCCAGTCGAGTAATGCCATTCAGGGTGTTAATTGTTTAATATCATTATCAGGTAAAAAACTAATATATATATGGCATTTAGAAGAATTACAATAGAGTATTCCTTTTTCCACTCAAACTTGGTATCCATATTAACCTTTGACATTTGTGTCTTTTTTTACTTCAGCTTTTCCCACGGATAGCATATTGGCGAACAATTTGTACGCTCCTGAAACTCCAACAGGCAATTCCCTGAAGAAGCTTAGACCTGTGTAAATATAGTGACCTTCTCCGTAAGGTGCTACAATTAAACTTCCCTGTTTATCGGATTCGCCCTCATCTTTCATGGAAAGTATAGGAGTAAACTCCGAGCTCCAAGCAGTGGGAAAATAGAGTCCACGCTCTTGTACCCATCCATCAAAATCCTTTTCTGTGATGGTATTTGGAAAATTGACCAAGGGATTGTTCGGTGCCAATATTTTTACTTCGGCATTTTCGTCCGTAACCCTGTCGCGAGAAAGTGTGACCTTATAAGGCGCAATGTTTTCAAATTGATTCGCCCATCTTCCAGCGGTGTTGTATTGAACGATCATGGTGCCGCCATTCTTTACATAATCGAACAAAACAGGTTGTTTGAACTTTAGGGCATCTACCACATTGTAGGCCCTGATACCTACTACCACCGCATCATATTTTTCCAAATCTCCATTTTGAATATTGTTCGGATCTACTATATGTACTTGGTAACCGATTTGTTCCAAACTTTCGGGAACATTGTCTCCCGCACCCATAATATAGGCAATGTGCTCTCCGGATTTTTTTATGTCCATTCGTACCACTTTGGCTTCGGAGGGAAGGAGAACGGACTGTTTTGGAATATGATTGTAATTGATTTCCACAAGTTCGCTATCATAGACCTTGTTGCCGATAGTTACTTTGGGTTCAATTTTACCTTCGCTTTCGGTATTGGGAGGAGTCACTTGAAAGATTACCGAGATTTCTTCACCTTTTTGAGCTATGGAAAAGGGAATCGAGTTTGGAGAAACCTTCCAGCCGGATGGATGGTTCAATGCAGTGGTTCCGGACACATCACTTTTTCCAGCTCTGATTTTTACTTGTACTTCCTTGGTATCGGCATTGGCAAAAATCAATACTTTTTCATCGATTTTTGAAGTGACTTCAGGTAATATGGCGAAGGGTTCATAAACTTCACCTCTATCTGGTTTGGAATAGCGGTGCACCACAGATTTTTCAAATGGAATTTCCACACCATCTATTTCGAGCGTAAAAATAACCTTGAAAGCACTCGGGGTTTCAGGTTTTCCTATCAAACTTTGATCATTTACCTTATAAGTTCCCAAAGTTCCTGGTTCGTTCAGCCAATATGGACTTGTGTATCCTTTATTTTCGGGTACTGTGAAACTGACCTCAAAATTTTCTTTTTGATTGTCTCCCAAAATTTTATTGGGCGTTAATTTGGTTTCAGCTCCAATAATTTCAATCTGTTTTAATGTAATGCTAGGTGATGACCTATTGATAGCTTCAATATTAATGGTCGCCGTGCTTCCCGGTGTAGTTGAGGAACTTGCCGAACTTGCCTCCAGATATAATCCGGCGGTAGCAAGAATGATATTCTTTAGTTCCCTGGATTTTAAGGTTTTCCAATGTTCATCTTCCACTTGTTGCAATAGTTGATATGCCTTTACCAGCTCAGGAATATGTTTTGATGGGTTTTGAAAATCAAAATTTTCCTCAACTTTATATAAAACATGGCCAACGGCCTCACCACCTTTAACACGTGACCATGTGGTGTTGATACCATCAAAAACGTCGTTGTTTTTAGGCATGTCGCCTTTAAGGAGCTCTATGTATTCATTGTCGGAGCCTCTATCGGTAAGCCTCCCGAATCCTTGGCATAGGTGCTGACTACGTGCCATGGCGGCAATCTCGTTGTTCGAAAGACCAAGTTCCGGGTAATA
This sequence comes from uncultured Allomuricauda sp., assembly GCA_963677115.1. Lineage (GTDB taxonomy): Bacteria > Bacteroidota > Bacteroidia > Flavobacteriales > Flavobacteriaceae > Flagellimonas. The sequence goes on along the minus strand of OY781874.1, from coordinate 3,585,725 downwards.
AGTGCCCACATCCAAAGTTACCATTCCGGATTTGTCTACTTTTTCAAAGGCCTCTTGGCTTCCATATTGCCACCACGATGTGTTGTAGAATATTCGTTTGGGCTGCCATGGGGTCGTCCATTCCAACTGTTCTGGATATATTTCAGGATTATTGGTCAAATCAAAAGCTTCCATGCTCAAAATCGCGGAGGAAGTATGGTGGCCATGAGTACTACCTGGTGTTCTGTGATCGAAACGGTTGATGATCACATCTGGTTTAATATTTCTGATGGCCCAGACCACATCTGCCAAAATTTTATCCTTATCCCAGATTTTCAAGGTTTCGTTCGGATGTTTGGAGAAACCAAAATCGTTGGCTCTGGTAAACCGTTGTTCACCACCATCGATATGTCTTGCGGCCAAAAGTTCCTGTGTGCGCAATACGCCTAAAAGTTCCCTTAGTTCGGGGCCGATAAGGTTTTGTCCACCATCGCCCCTTGTTAGTGATATGTAGACCGTTCTAGCTTTATCGTGGTTGGCCAAATAAGATATTAGGCTGGTGTTTTCATCGTCGGGATGTGCTGCGACATAAAGTGCTGTTCCCAAAAAATTGAGTTTTTGGATTTCGTGGAATAGCTCCGTGGAGGTAAGCTTGTCCGGTTTTTGGGCAAAAGAGTTCGTGAATATTAGTGTGGTTACGGAAAGGAGTACCCAAAAATGCTTCATAGTTGGTCGTTTAGCGGTTAATTCAAATATAGGTAGTTTGTGTTCAGTTATTGGTTTGTTTAGAAGAGTTTTAACGCTCCGGGCAGCTTATAGGTAGTACTCATAGTCCCAAGCTATCCCTTAAAACTAGATTTTTGTTTTCATTTTGCTTCCAATAGGCCATCTTCAATGTCTTGATTTTGGTTGCGGATGTGGTCAATGTTTTTGCATTGGAACCAAATCCACTTTTAAATTCTTCCTCCCAACTTTCGATGGAATATGGGAAGTTTGTCGTGAAATTTACCATCAAATTTCGTTCCAATTCTGGGTAGGAAATGGTATAGGTTGTAATGCCCTCTTTTGATGAAAGTTGGGCAATGGCCTTGTACGCTTTCACTTCCTGATGCTTCAAACGAAGAAACTCCAAAGATGGTATTATAGAAACGTCACCCTGTGGAAGGTTGTCAGGATTGATCCGGATCTTGGTCCAGAGTTCATTTTCCAAAATATTTTTCTCCATCGAGAACGCTTGGTCGGCCTCTCCTTCAAAATAAGAATGGGAGGTAAATTCCAATTGTTCCCTGCTGTTCAGCTGTGAGTACACGTGGCCGCACCATTCTTGAACGGACAAACTTGTTTTAAGGGCGTGCTGATTGTCGTATACGGGATAAAATGTACTGCTCATGATCGAGTATGGGTAAATTCCCGTTAAAAACTTTTTGGTGGCATTCAATTTCAAGACCGAAACATTTTCTGGATCGCTGTTGTTGGCTTTAACCTGTTCCTCGGGCAAAAATGGCTCGGTCACATAGATTAAAACGGCCTTGCCATCACGAAGCTCACCATACCGCGCCTGCGCTATTTGATATGAAGTGATTTCAGCCTCACCGCCATACCAGTACGCTTTAAAATCTTCTGAAAGTAGATTTTTGGGCATTTGTTTTTCCGGCTTTTTCGCAGGAACAGCATCAGTCGATGTTTCCCTGTCATTTTCTTGTTTGCATCCCACAACCAATAGAATCAACAATAAAAAGGAAGTGGTAAAAATTGAGATAGAAGATTTCATAAGCGTATTTTTCAAAGCTATAGGTAAAGTCAGTTTATATCAAGATACTTAACTTTTTCCAATACAGGGAAAAATGTAGTTTTGCAAAATATTTTGGAAGCTAAACTTTTTGGTATGCAACAAATTGAGTTGATGGCACCTGCGGGTAATTTTGAATCGTTACAAGCTGCATTGGACAATGGGGCAGACTCGGTGTATTTTGGCGTGGAGCAATTGAACATGAGGGCAAGGGCCACCATGAATTTTACTTTGGACGATCTACCCGAGATAGCGAAGCGTTGCAACGCTAGGGGAGTGCGGACCTACCTGACCTTGAACACCATTATCTACGACCATGACCTTTCCATTGTAAAAACTTTATTGAAAAAAGCCAAAGAAGTAGGGTTGACCGCCATTATTGCCATGGATCAAGCGGTTATTGCTTCCGCTAGGGAATTGGGGCTGGAAGTTCATATTTCCACTCAAATCAACGTGACCAATATTGAAACGGTAAAGTTCTATGCCATGTTTGCAGACACCATGGTGTTGAGCCGTGAGTTGAGTTTGCGTCAAGTCAAGAAAATCACTGAGCAGATAGAAAAAGAGCAAATCAAAGGTCCATCCGGTCGTTTGGTGGAAATCGAGGTTTTCGGTCATGGTGCTTTGTGTATGGCCGTTTCAGGCAAATGTTATATGAGTTTGCATTCCTATAATTCTTCAGCAAACCGGGGAGCGTGTAAGCAAAATTGCCGTAAAAAATACACGGTAATCGACCAAGAGACGGGTTTTGAAATGGAACTGGACAACGAGTACATCATGTCACCAAAGGATTTGTGTACCATTGATTTTTTGGACCAAGTTGCCGATGCAGGTATCAAAGTATTAAAGATCGAGGGTAGGGGGCGTGCTCCTGAATATGTCGCCAAAGTCATCAAATGCTACCGTCAGGCTTTGGATAGTTTATATGAAGGTAATTACGATAAGGAAAAAGTAATCACTTGGATGCAAGAGTTGGAAAAAGTATACAACCGTGGCTTTTGGAGTGGTTACTATTTGGGTCAAAAATTGGGAGAATGGAGTAAAATTCCCGGCTCTTCCGCAACACAAAAAAAAGTTTATATCGGGAAAGGAGCTCACTTTTTTCCAAAATCAAACATTGGAGAGTTTATTATTGAAGCTTACGATATCTCCATTGGGGACACCATTTTGGTGACAGGCCCGACCACAGGAGCCAAAGAAATGAAGGTAACCGAAATGTTGGTGAACGATGCCAAACTTACCACCGCAAAAAAGGGCGATTCTGTAACCATTCCTTTGGATTTTAGAATTCGGTTATCGGATAAGTTGTACAAAATCGTGGAAAATAAGGTAGAGGCCTAATGGTGGTTGTTACGTTACAGCGCGAGAAATGCATCGGTTGCAATTACTGTGTGGAGATGGCTCCCGAGCAGTTTGCCATGTCCAAGAAAGATGGTAAATCCGTTTTGTTGCATTCCCAGAACAAAAAGGGCTTCCACACCATAAAATCATATAATGAGGATATTTTTGATGCTTGCGAGCAAGCCTCAAAGGCATGTCCAGTAAAAATTATTTCGGTAAAGCAAACTTGATTACAATTCCAGTAAGGTCTTATATGCCAAATGGGTTGGAAGCCCCACCACATTGTTGTACGATCCTTGAATTTCTGAGATACCGATCATTCCTATCCATTCTTGAATCCCGTAGGCACCAGCTTTATCAAAAGGTTGACAAGTTTTGATGTAGTAGTGGATTTCTTCATCCAATAAATCCTTCATTTTTACCTTGGTAATGCCACTTACTGTTTTTTGGACATCTTTTGTGGTAAAACAGACAGATGTAATCACTTCGTGCCAATCGCCGGAGAGGGTGCGCAGCATTTTAAATGCCTCATCATAATCGGCAGCTTTGGCCAAGGAAGTACCGTTGTGCCACACTACGGTATCCGAAGTGATCACGATTTGATTGGTCTCCATATCCTTTATAAAAGGTGTGGCTTTCAATTTTGCCAAATATTCGGAAATTTCTTGGCCCTGCAATTCTTTGGGATAGATTTCTTCCACCGATTTTGGTCGCACCTCGAAGTCAAGCCCCAATTCCTCCAAAAACATTTTACGTCTTGGAGAACCGGAGCCCAGAATTATTTTTTTGTACTTAAGTTTTTCTTTGAGAGGATTTTTAGTCATTCTTGGCGCTAAAATTATCGTTCCAGTCCCCGCGAACCTTTAAGACCTGCTCAATAATATCCCGAACACAGCCATCGCCGCCATTTTTATGCGAAACATAATCCGAAATCGCCTTTACCTCCGGCACGGCATTTTGCGGGGAAGTGGCCAGGGCCACCATTTTCATCGGGGGAATATCTGGGACATCGTCTCCCATGTATACCACGGTTTGTGGGTCTATACCATGAATCTCTAAATACTCCTCCAAGGGTTCTTGTTTGTGATGGGCACCCATATAAAAATCGGTTACCCCAAGTCCTTTTAAGCGATCTTTTACACCTTGATTGGTTCCACCGGTAATAATACAAACGTTGTATCCTTTCTGAATGGCGGTTTTAAGGGCATAACCGTCTTTAACGCTCATTTTACGAAGCAATTCCCCATCGGTGGTAATCAAGACCGTTCCATCGGTAAAAACCCCATCAACATCAAAAACGAAGGTGGTAATGTTACTCAATAGCTCTTTATAATTCTTTTTCATGCGCTTGTTTTATGGCTTGGCTCAATAATTTATAGAGTGCGATGTGTTCTTTTTTGTTCAGAAGCTCAAGGTGACCTTGCATACTTTGTACATCATTACGGCGTGCTGGACCCGTCTGCGCCTCTTTGGGTGACATGGTCTGAATTTTGTGGGCCGTTTCCATGATCAAAGGTTTTAATAGATCAAAGGAGAGTCCTTCATCCAAACAAAGTTCTTCGCCAATACTGTATAGGTAATTGGTGAAGTTGTTCGCAAAAACGGCTGCAAGATGCAATTTTTTTCGCTGTTCCGAGTCAATATGGTGTACGTTTTCAGAAATCGATGCCGCCAATTCCCTTAAGGTTTCCAAATAATTTTTCTCTTCAGCTTCAATACATATGGGAATGGCTGAAAAATCAACTGCTTTACCTTTGGTAAAGGTCTGTAGTGGATAAAAAACACTTTTGTTCGTTGCTTGTAAAGCAGTCAAACCAACAGCTCCGGACGTATGGGCCACGACTCCTTTTTTGTCCGATAGGTATTTAGACACTTCGCCAATGGCATCATCTTTTACGGCAATCAAGTAAACATCGGCATCCACAAGGGAGGAAAAATCATTGGAAATTGTAGCATGCTCCGAAAAATACCCTAATTCTGTCCGATTTCGCCCCACAACTTGGACCACATCAACATGCTTGGCTCTTACGAAAGCGGTGTACAAATGTTTGGCGAGGTTCCCGGTCCCCAAAATCACAATCTTTAGCATCCCCAAAATTACAAATTTAGGGTAGATGGATTATAGTGGGAATTAACAAATATGTGTGATATTTATCATTTTATGCAACAAGGAAGTTGTAAAAAGGCCGTATTTTTGCAAGCCGAAAGTAGACCGAATTTCCATGATTGATATTCTTAAGAAAACGCTTTTTTCCACAAGACTTATGGCTGTTCTATTTTTGGCTTTTGCTACGGCATTGGCCATGGGAACTTTTGTGGAAACTTGGTACAGTACCGAAACCGCCCGAATTTACATCTACAATACTACTTGGTTCGAGGCCATTATGGTCTTTTTTGTCATCAATTTTTTCGGAAATATTTATAGGTATCGGTTATTGCAGTGGAAAAAATGGCCTGTATTGGTTCTTCACCTTTCTTGGATTTTGATCATTGTTGGTGCGTTTGTTACCCGTTACATCAGTTATGAGGGAATGATGCCCATAAGGGAGGGCGCAACGGAAAAAGTATTTTACTCGGATAAGACCTATTTGACCGCGTATGTGGATGGGGATATCAACGGAGAAACCAAAAGAAGGGTATTAGAAGATGATATTTTGGTGACCCCCGAAGGGAAACGTTCCAGTTTGCCATGGAAATCGGATTTTAACGGGCAGCCCTTCACCATTGCTTATGTGGATTTCATCAAAGGTGCCGAAAAAGGACTGATTCCAGATAAAAACGGAACCGAGCACCTACAGATTGTTGAAGCGGGCAATGGACAGCGCCACGAGCATTATCTGGAAAATGGCAAAATAGCCAGTATCCATAACATTCTTTTTGCCCTGAACAAGGAAACCGACGGTGCCATCAATATTTTTTATGATGAAGAAAATGGCTATCGTATCAAATCACCTTTTGAAGGGAATTTTATGCGTATGGCGGACCAGTTTCAAGGCGAAGTGACCAGTGATAGCATCCAGCAAATGCAATTAAGGTCCCTATACACCATGGGGGGCATGCAGTTTGTGGTTCCAGAACCTTTGGTAAAGGGCAGCTACGGTATTGTTAAAGTTCCCGATGAGGAGATTACCAAAGTTACACAAGATGCTCTGGTGGTATCCGTATCTGCCAATGGTGAAACCAAAGAGGTAAAATTGTTGGGAAGCAAGGGAACAGCCAATTTCTCGGACAAGATCAATGTGGGCGGTTTGGATTTTACTTTAAGCTATGGCTCCAAAGTGTACGAACTTCCTTTTTCGATTGAGTTGAACGATTTTATCGCAGAAAAATATCCCGGGACCGAAGCGGGCTATGCTTCTTTTATGAGCAAGGTCACCGTACACGACGACCGTTCCTTTGATTACGATATTTACATGAACCATGTTCTGGATAATAAAGGTTACCGATTTTTTCAATCTAGTTTTGATCCGGATGAAAAAGGAACCGTTCTTTCCGTAAACCACGATTGGTGGGGAACTTGGATAACTTATATCGGATATTTTCTACTATATATTGGTTTGATGGGTATTATGTTCTTTGGAAAAACACGTTTTAGGGACTTACAGACCATGCTCGAAAAAATAAAGGAAAAGAAAGCTGCATTGACCACAGTTGCTCTTTTCTTTGCTTTTGTATCAGCCAGTGCGCAGCAAGCAGAAGAAGATGGTCATGGACATTCCTCTGTGCCTACTCAGGCACAGATAGACTCGGTAATCCAAGCGACTACGGTGGCCAAGGAGCATGCCGAAAAGTTTGGAGCGTTGGTCATTCAAGATGGAAACGGTCGAATGAAGCCCGTAAATACCTTTGCCTCCGAGTTATTGCGCAAATTGAGCGAGAAGGACACGTACAAAGATCTTTCTGCCAATCAAGTTTTTATGTCCATGATGCTGAATCCTGGGGTTTGGTATACTGCGGATTTGATTAAGGTAGGTAAATGGCAAAACGATAGCATCCGAAAAGTGATCGGAGTGCCTAAGGGGACGGATTTTGTCAAGGCCACTGATTTTTTTGATAAGGAGGGGGCTTATAAGTTGAGACCCTATTTGGAAAAGGCCACTTCTACAAACAATCCTTCCAACTTTGAACAAGACATTAAAAAAGTGGGCGAAAGGTTAAGCTTGTTGGATGTCGCCTTGAGCGGTCAAATGGTGAAAATATTTCCTTTGTTGAACGATGAGAACAACAAATGGATCTCTGCTGTGGAATATCGCGGTGGAGAATACCAGGTTCAAGATTCGCTTTATGCCAATTTTGTAAAGAATGCGATGCCTTATTATTTAAATTCCTTACAGCAGTCGATTGCTAGCGGAGACTATTCCCAACCAGATAGATTGTTGGAAGCATTCCAGCAAAATCAAAAAAACCATGGAGCGGAAATATTACCATCCGAAAATAAAATAAAGACCGAAATCATCTACAATAAACTGGATTTGTTCAACCGTTTGTACAAGTACTATGCAATGGTCGGTTTGCTATTGTTCTTTGTTCTGATCGCTAAAATATTCAAGGAGAGAAAGTTTTTGGATGCCTTTGCTTATTTATTAAAGGGGACCATCATTTTATTTTTTATATGGCATACCATCGGTTTGATTCTACGTTGGTACATATCTGGTCATGCTCCATGGAGCAACGCTTATGAAAGTATTATCTACGTGGCTTGGGCGACCATGGGCATAGGCTTGGCATTGGGCAGGAAGAGTGAACTGACCATAGCCTCCAGTGCTTTTGTGACCTGTATGTTACTTTGGGTTGCGCATCAAAATTGGATCGATCCTGCCGTTGGCACTTTGCAGCCTGTTTTGGACAGTTATTGGCTAATGATCCACGTGGCGGTGATCGTAGGAAGTTACGGTCCCTTAACGGTGGGAATGATCTTAGGGGTGGTGGCCTTGTTGCTCATGGTTCTTACTACGGAAAAGAATAAAAAACGAATGGACATCAATATAAAAGAGCTTACCGTTATCAATGAACTCGCCCTTACCGCAGGTTTGGTAATGTTGACTATTGGTAACTTTTTGGGTGGCCAGTGGGCCAATGAGAGCTGGGGCCGCTATTGGGGATGGGACCCGAAGGAAACTTGGGCATTGGTCTCCATTATGATTTATGCATTTGTTTTGCACATGCGATTGGTTCCCGGTCTTCGTGGAAAGTGGATTTATAATTTTGCCAGTATTGTGGCCTATGCCAGTATTATGATGACCTATTTTGGAGTAAACTTCTATTTGGTCGGGCTACACAGTTATGCCAGTGGGGACCAAGTAATAACCCCAAGCTTTGTATATTATACAGTACTCGGGGTCTTTGTTCTAGGTGGAATTAGTTTTTGGCGCTATAAGGTACACTACGCCAAAAAATAAGCTATTCTTCCATCAAAAGCTTCATTATTTCTTCTGCGGCAACCTTGCCTTTTTCCTTTAAGAAAGGTCTGGAGGTATTGTCTCCCAATTCAAAAACAATGGCCGGCATCCCGTGGTGCACGTAAAAGTATTTGCTCGATACCATGGTGGGGTCAATTTCATCGGAGGCACTAACGTTGGTTTTCTTTTGGGGCAACCTTTCGCTGATGTTCTGTATCCAATCAAACACTATTTTTCCTTTTTCACCGGTTACTGTGGTATCTATAGGATAGTAGATATCATCCCAAGTGGAATGAAAATCCGCTCCGAAAACGAAATCATATTCCTTATCTTTTTCTACCAGAAAATCCCTGACATTTCGGGTTTCGGGCTGATTAAAGTTTTGCCAGTCCCTATTTAAATCGATACCCCCCATATTGTGCCTCCAATGTCCGTTGTCAGCTCCGTCGGGATTCATCAATGGCACCACAAAAATGGTATGTTCCCTTCTAAATTTCTGAGCTAGTTCAGAATCACTGGAGATGGTTTCGATAAAGGATTTCATCGCTAAGAAGCCCGTTACCTCAGGTGGATGTTGTCTGGAAATAATCATCAATGCCTTTTTGGCTTCCTTGTTTTGGTTGATTTCCATCAAGTGCATCGTTCTTTTTTCCTTGGAAAGGCCTATGGGATAATTCTCAATAAATGGTTTTTGGCTCAAGGAATCAACCCACTCCTGCACCACAGAAGATGTGTAAAGTTCTTGTGCGGTAATCCATGTTGGATTTTCAGTAACACTTATGGTAAGTTCTGCAGATTCTGGAGCCGCTTTGATTCCAAATTCACCTTCGCCGGGATTGATGGCCCTAAAATTTAAGCTATCCAAGGGTTTAAAACTTTTCCCATCAGTACTGATTTTTGGGTAATACCTACTTCTCGAATCCTGATAATTGAGTTGCACAGTGATATCCCTAGGTTCGGAAGACCACACTTGAAAACCATACCAAGGACTTACATTGATTGGGGTGTTCTCCGCCGTCACCCAAATGGTATAATGGTTGTCGCCATCGTATGCGACACCGTTCAAACGGGCTCCATCAAATTTATTTGAAAAGAAAGTGGTACTGTCGTTAAAGGCCCAAATTCCCCTCCATTGTTTTTGAACAGGCTTGTCAACGGTGGGTACCACTGGGCTTTTTCCTTGTCCTTGATAGCCTGTTTTTTCTTCTGTTTTAGTAGTTTCGGGAGTTTTTTTACAAGATAATGTAAGCACCATGGAGGACAGTATTCCAATGGCGATCAAACTTTTAATACGCATGCTTTTGAATTATTTGAGTTGGTTTGCTTACGAAGGTAATCACTAAGACCGGAGTGGTAAACAAAAAAAATGTAATTATATATCGGTTTTTTTTGCATATTTGTATCATCATGAAGCTATAAGAATTATGTACGCGATAAATGTCACCATTGGGGAAACCCGATTTATGTAACCGAACACTTTTCGGTCATTTGACATTTCAACACTTTTTACAGACATAATTCTTTTATAATGACTCATCAACATACAAATTCATTTACAAAATTCGTCCACTATTTTTGGATAGCTATTTCCGGTAAGGAAACAGAATTTACCACTGGAAGCATCCGAAAGGCTATTTTTATGCTTTCCATCCCCATGATCTTGGAAATGCTCATGGAATCCATTTTTGCTCTGGTCGATATTGCCTATGTTTCCAAAGTAAGTGTGAATGCGGTGGCAACAATAGGCTTAACGGAATCCGTAATTACCCTGGTCTATGCACTTGCCATTGGTCTTAGTATGGCAGCAACTGCTGTCGTAGCCCGCAGGATCGGCGAAAAAGATGTGGACGGTGCACGTATTGCGGCCGTACAGGCCATTGGTTTAGGTGTGGTAATTTCTATCGCCATAGGGATCGTTGGAATCATCTTCGCAAAGGAAATATTGGCCTTAATGGGAGCGGAACCAGATTTGATCGCCGAAGGATATGGCTATACCCAATTTTTAATTGGAGGTAATATTACCGTAGTTTTGCTGTTCTTGATCAATGCTATTTTTCGTGGCGCGGGGAATGCCTCTATTGCCATGTGGGCATTGGTACTTTCCAACGGACTCAACATTATTTTGGACCCCATGTTCATATTTGGTTTTGGACCCATTCCGGAAATGGGTGTAAAAGGAGCCGCCGTTGCCACAAATATTGGTAGGGGAACTGCCGTATTATTTCAGTTGGGTATTTTGTTCTTTGGTTGGGGCAGGATTAAATTGATGGCCAAGGATTTGGTGCTGAACCTTAAAGTAATGCTCAATTTGATCAAGGTTTCTCTGGGGGGAATTGCACAATTCTTGATCGGTACCTCCAGTTGGATTTTTCTGATGAGGATCATGTCCGAGTTCGGTAGTGAGGTATTGGCAGGATATACCATTGCAATCCGGGTGATGATGTTCACCTTGATGCCATCATGGGGCATGAGCAATGCAGCGGCAACCTTGGTGGGTCAAAATCTTGGGGCAAAACAGCCGGATAGGGCAGAACAGTCGGTTTGGAAGACAGGAAAGTACAATGCCTACTTTATGGGAACGGTCTCGTTGGTCTACCTGATTTTTTCCAATACGATAATTTCTTGGTTCAATACAACACCGGAAGTCGTAAAAAACGGCGCACTTTGTCTTCAGGTGATCGCGCTTGGGTATATTTTTTACGCCTACGGCATGGTCATGACCCAAGCTTTTAATGGAGCAGGGGATACCGGAACCCCGACCAAGATCAACTTGATTGCTTTTTGGTTTTTTCAATTACCGTTGGCCTATATATCGGCGTTGGTTTTAGGTTGGGGGGCAACAGGTGTTTTTGTGGCCATTACCTCGGCGGAAATACTCATAGCGGTTTTGGCCATGATCTGGTTTAAAAAAGGAAAGTGGAAGAAAGTGCAAGTATGATGGGTTTCGTATCTTTATCCTAAAGAATGCCAACATGAAAAACGATAACAAAGGACTCAATACCATCTGTACCCATGTTGGGGAATTGGAGGATAAGGAGTTCAAAGGAGCTGTGTCCCCTTTATATATGAGCACGTCCTATCAATTTGAGGAAGTGGACATCAAAAGATACCCAAGATATTACAACACGCCCAATCAACAGGCACTGTGCAAAAAGCTGGCAGCCTTGGAGCATACCGAGGCTGCTTTGATTTTTGGTAGCGGAATGGCTGCTATAAGTACAGCTTTGATGGCATTTCTTCAGGCTGGTGACCATGTGGTGCTACAGCAGACTATTTACGGTGGCACCTATCACTTTGCTGTAAGTCAATTCGAGCGATATGGCATTGAATATTCATTTACCACAGGTTGGCAAGTAGAAGACTTTGAGAAAGAAATCAAACCCAACACCAAAGTATTGTATTTGGAAACTCCATCAAATCCCCTATTGACCATTACCGACGTAAAAGGGGTAGCGGATTTGGCAAAAAAGAAAGGAATCCTCTCCATGATCGACAATACTTTTGCCAGTCCCATCAACCAAAACCCGGTTGATTTTGGAATCGATGTAGTGGTACACAGTGCCACAAAATATATGGGGGGACATTCCGATATTTGTGCAGGCGTTGTTGCTGCATCGCAAGAGCATATGGACAAGGTTTGGCAAACCGCAATCTGTTTTGGAGGCAGTTTGAGCGATTATACCGTTTGGCTATTGGAACGAAGTTTAAAAACGATGGCCATCCGTGTAAGGGCCCAAAATGAAAATGCCATGAAAATGGCCGAATACCTTCACAAGAACAATGATGTGGACAATGTGTACTATCCAGGTCTTAAAGACCATCCTGGGCACGAACTGGCCAGATCACAAATGAAAGGTTTTGGAGGAATGCTCTCTTTTGAACTGAACCAGGGGATAGATGCTTCCCGGTTCTTCAAGGAATTAAAGTTGATAAAACCATCCATGAGTTTGGCCGGAATCGAAAGCACTGTGCTTTCGCCGACACAGACCTCTCATGCTTTGATGAGCCCGGAGGATAGGGCAAAACAAGGGATAAAGGACTCTTTGATCCGTTTCTCCCTGGGAATAGAGGAAACAGAAGATTTAATAGCGGATATCGAACAGGCAATCGCCAAAGTAAAATCCATGACCGTTACGGCTTAAGAATTATATGAAATTAGACATTTTAGTATTCGGAGCGCATCCTGATGATGCCGAATTGGGGGCAGGCGCCACCATTGCAAAAGAGGTTTCCAAAGGAAAAAAAGTAGGAATCGTTGATTTGACCCGTGGTGAACTCGGAACTCGGGGCTCTGCGGAAATCAGGGACAAAGAAGCGGCCAAGGCAGCAGAAATTTTGGGTGTGGTCGTACGGGAAAATATGGAATTTGCCGACGGTTTTTTTGTGAACGACAAAGAGCATCAGTTGGAACTCATCAAGGTAATTAGAAAATACAGACCAGAGATTGTGCTTTGCAATGCCGTCGAAGACCGTCATATCGATCATGGAAAAGGGAGCAGATTGGTGAGTGATGCCTGCTTTTTGAGCGGTTTGATGAAAATTGACACTAAAATGGATGGAGATGATACATGGCAAGAGGCCTGGAGGCCAAAGTTGGTCTATCATTTTATCCAATGGAAAAACTTGGAACCGGACTTTGTTGTGAACGTATCCGGATTTATTGATAAGAAAACGGATGCCATCATGGCATATGGTTCCCAATTTTATGATCCGGACAGCGAAGAACCGGAAACACCGATCAGCAGTAAGAACTTTACCGATAGTGTAAATTACCGTGCTAGGGATTTGGGAAGAATTATAGGCGTTGAATATGCGGAAGGCTTTACCGTGGAACGCTATGTTGGTGTAGATAGCCTAGAGGATTTGATCTAGGAAGCTTTTTGGTATCTGTTTTGGGCTTTTGGGAGTGTAAAATAGAACGTGGTTCCCTTGCGCGGAATGCTTTCTACCCAAATTTCTCCATTGTTCTTATGTACCATTTCCTTACACAGGGAAAGCCCCAGACCCGTACCTTTTTCGTTATTGGTACCGTAGGTGGTAATGTTGGACGAATTCTTGAAAATAGACCGTTGTACCTCAGCAGTCATGCCAACACCGGTGTCCCTGATGGAAATCTGCCACATATCGCCTTTCTCTTCTGCTTCGATGGTAATAAGTCCATTTTCGGGAGTAAACTTTATGGCATTGCTTAAAATGTTCCGGATAACGATATCAATTTGGTTGTTATCGGCCCAGATTCTTGGATTGTCAGGAAGTTGATTGATTACTTTTATGGATTTGCTCGTTGCAATTTCCGATAACAATTTGATGTTGTTGTTCACCAAATAGGACAAGGAAAACCTTTTTGGTTTGGTAACCACGCCATTAAGCTGATTAAGTCCCCAGGAAAGTAAATTGTTCAATGTAAAGGAAATATTGTCAACATCCGTTTTGAGTTTTGGAATGAAAGAGACAAATTCCTTGGTTGTAATATCACCTTCGGAGAACATTTTTAAGATACCCTGTAGTCCTCCGATAGGGCCACGCAGGTCGTGACCGATTATAGAGAAAAGCTTGGTATTGGTTTTGTTTATTTCATGTAATTGCGCTTCACGCTGGATTATGGCCTGCGATTTGTCCTTAAGCTCTTTGTTCAATTTCTTCTGTATATTCTCACTCCTTCTGATTACAAAAGTGATTATACTCAATATCAAAAGTATAATAATGGAGAAATAAATATAGTTTCGTTGTTTGGCCAGCGCTTCTTCGTTGGCCTCGATCAATTCTTTTTTCTCTTGTTCGTAGCCTAACTTGGTTTCCAAAAGTGATAAACTCTGCTTGTTCTTGTCCATGAACAATGAATCGGACAAGGTTTTAAAAGATTCAAGATAGGCAAGTGCCTCAGGATCTTCGCCCTTTTTTTTGTAGACTTTGTACAATGTTTCGGAACAATCTATTTGACCTTGTATGGATTTGATCTTTTTGGACATGTCCAGTCCTTTTTTTGCATACACCAGGGAAAGGCTATCATTTCCCAATCCAAAATACACTTTGGCCATACCGTTCATCAACTGAATCTGAATACGGTCATCCTCGATTTGATGTTTAAAGAGCATATCACTGTGATCATACCAATAAAGGGCCCATTTGTATTTTTTTTGATCTAGATAAATATCTCCTTTTACCTGATAGGCATATGCAAGCCAGTCATAAATTTTATTTTTTTCGAACGTAACGATGCTTCTGTTGATATTGAACATTGCATTTTTATAGTCCTTGGCATCCTTGTAAAGCGAAGCCATATTACTCTGTGTTTCCGCATCCACGACTTCATCGCTGAGATTTCTATTGAATTTTTTCACGGTGTCATAAAACATCAGTGCATTTTTAAAATCTTTTTGGTCCCAATATAATCCTGCTATATTCTCGTTAAGTATGGAAAGTGTTTCTTCATCATTTGTTTTTCTGGCCAGATCAATGCCCTTAAGGTTAAGATTTAAAGCTTCGGCATAGTTGCCCTCGAAGCTATAATTTTGGGCCATGGTATTTATAATGGACAATTCGGATTCTATGTCCCCTACATATTTTGCGAGTTCAAGTGCCTCTTTGAACATGGGGGTGGCCTTCTCTCTATTTCCCTTGTTATAATGGTAGGAGCCAAGTGCATCGAGGGCTCTAATGATTCCATAGGGATAATTGATTTCCCTACTGTACTCCAGTGCCGTGTTGGCTATCGAATACAAACTGTCACTGTCCAAATATCGATAAGAAAAAGCAAGATCGGCCACAAGGTCAATATGGGTGGTATCCTTGGGGTTGAACCTATTGGTAGATGT
The DNA here is from genome assembly GCA_963677115.1 of uncultured Allomuricauda sp. Classification (GTDB taxonomy): domain Bacteria; phylum Bacteroidota; class Bacteroidia; order Flavobacteriales; family Flavobacteriaceae; genus Flagellimonas. The sequence goes on along the minus strand of OY781874.1, from coordinate 3,570,402 downwards.
AAGACGATGTAGCTTGTGTGCCAAGCTATCCCTTTCGTTGGAGGATTGAGCTAAAACTGAAAAAGAGGTAAAGAGGAAAAGGGTGCAGAGCACTATCGGATATAGTGTGTTTTTACAATTGGCTATGCGGTTTTTTGTTGATAACACCCTGTTGAAAATATTTGTGGCAAAAATAATTTGACAACACTATTCTGGAAATTAATTGTTGTGAAACAACCAAAAATGTGTGTTTGGTCTTAAAAACGTGCTTTTGGTCGGAAAATTATACGCTTGGCCATTTAATATTGATGAGCAGATTTTCAGAAGGTTGGAATGGTGAAGACTATGGTATGAAATAATAAATTGCTGTAATTTGAAAAAATATTTTGGTTGAATCATTACAAAAAAGTATTTTTGCAACCGCTTTAAATGGTGGTTGTAGCTCAGTTGGTTAGAGCGCTGGATTGTGGTTCCAGAGGTCGCCGGTTCGAACCCGGTCTTCCACCCTTGAGTTTGTAAAATCCCAAGCCGAAAATGGTTTGGGATTTTTTGTTTTTAGCCCATCCGTTGTTTTATTTCCCTCATCCGTCAATTCAAAAGGGGCATTCGTCAATTAGGACTTTTATTACAATTCTTTTCGATTACTTTCCCCAAAGCAAACAATTCATTTTCTATTTCCCCCAGAGAATAAAGTGATTTTTATGTCTAAAAGGGTAATGTTGATTTGTCTGTTTTTGATTCAAACAATACAGTTTGTTCAAGCAAGTATATCAAAAGAAAGGGATTCGTTATCAAACACAAATAGAACAGAGAAAAAGGCTTCATGTCGTTTTTTTGATGGTTTAAACTACCAACAAAACCATTTTATCATTCCTTCATCAAAGCGGGAGTTCAATCAAGATTACCTTCAAAAGAACTTTTTTATGGACACTGTTACCAGCCAACAGGTTGGTAATGTCAAAGCTGTCTTCAATAAGTTGGAAGAAACCCAAAACTATGTGAATCTGGTTTCATCCAATGATTTGGTGACCCTTCCCATCGGTGTTAAAAAAGAAATAGGCACAATTACCTACACTCTGGCCATAAGTAAGGCCAAAATCCTTCCTGACCACAGCGAGGTCACCGCTTTTGTACACATACGTCTTCCTCAAACCGACCATGAGGGAAATCCCATAGAACTTTTTTTTGGAGCCAACGACATAAAATTATCCCATAAAGGAGGCATATATGGAGATGCAAATCTTGTCCTATTGGGAGATATTGGTATTCCCATTAACGGTGGCAACGGACTTGTGGCATTAAAAGGCGGCTTTGATATGGAGTCCGGAAACGTTCAAGACCTTACCTATGTTACTATCGATTGCGGTGGATTTAAAGAAATGGGAGTCGCTGCGGATGTACTTTTTCCGCGAAGTATGCTGGAGCCAGTTGATTCCAATTATGAGGTGATACAAAATGAGAACGTAAAGGTCAAAGGAAGCTTTCAGACAGTGGTGGGGGATTGGAACGACATTTTGGTAGAGATTGATCTGCCCGCTTTTCAATTGACCAAGACGCAAAGCTCCGATAATGGTTCAGGAAAGGCTGGGCTCATTTTTGACATCAACACCGCAGTTTTTGACTTTAGCGACGTCAGAAATTCACCAAGTGTACAATTCCCCGAAGGTTACCAGCAATATTTGGTTCCCGGAAACGAACAATTGTGGCGTGGAGTCTATGTAAACAATGCACAGGTCATACTCCCAGAACAGTTCACAAAAAGAAATAGCGACGAACGCATCAAGTTTGAAGCAACCAATCTACTTATTGATGGCGTTGGTGTTTCTGGAAGCTTTTCCGCGGATAACGTCTTGCCCATTAGCGAAGGTGAGGCTTCCAAATGGCAGTTATCTGTAGATCATGTTCATGCCGATCTGTTGGCCAATAACCTGATGGGGGCCGGATTTAATGGCAAAATTGTGCTGCCCATCACCCAAGAGGTAACCCCTGATGAGGGAAATGACCCAAAGGTACTTGATCAAAAAACACTGAGTTATGAAGCCATCATCGACCCAGTAAACGAAGAATACCTGCTTACCGCCAAAACCAATCATGCGATACCTTTTGATGTATTTAAAGCCAAAGCAACTATTACGGCCAATTCGTATGTCGAGTTGCGGGTATCCGAGAAAAAATTCAGGCCCAAAGCAGTATTGCATGGGAATTTGGCCATAAAGGGAAGCAATAGTACATCAGACCCAAATAAAGGCACTGTGGACTTTAAGGGAATCACCTTTCAAAATATGCAACTACAAACAGTTGCGCCTTACTTTCAAGTAGACCACATGGGATACAATGGAGAGGTGAAATTCGCAAATTTCCCTGTCACTATTTCTCAAATCCAATTTAATACCAATAACACCAATGCTTCACTTTCCTTTAATCTGGATGTGAATATGATGGAAAAAGGGTTTGCTGGAAACACCACGCTCTCCATTGTGGGCGGGTTCAATGAAAATGAAGGGCTCCATCGCTGGCGTTTTCAAAAAATTGAAATAGGGAAAATTGAAGTTGAGGCGGATTTGGGCACAATTCAAATCAGGGGAATGGTCGATATAAAAAACGATGATCCTGTATATGGCGATGGATTTTATGGAGATTTGGGGGCCACTTTTAACGGAATCGCAGTGGATGCTTCGGCATGGTTCGGCAAAAAGGATTTTAGATATTGGTTCGTGGACACGTATGTTGACCTTTCCAAGTCTTTGACTCCATCATACATAGGTCCAGCCAAAGTAAATGGAATAGGTGGTGGTGCCTATTATAAGATGAGCAAGAAACCTGGCGAATATTCAGCCATGATTCCTTCAGGGATGTCCTATGTTCCAAATGCAAATAATGGTCTAGGATTTAGGGCGCTGGTCGGTTTCGCACTTGCAAACGAAAAGGCGTTCAATGGCAAGGTAGGTTTTGAAATGGACTTCAATACCAATTATGGGCTGAACCGTGTCATGTTTTATGGTGAAGGGCATATAGTCAAAGCCTTGGATTTTGAGTTCGGCGATAAATTCAAAGAAAAGTTGCAAGGGATGGAGGAGAAAATCAACTCATTTGGGGAGAACAATCCTACCATGCAACGTCTTAAGGAAAGCAATTTGGTCGATTATAGCAAAGTCAGCTTTCCGCAGGATGGATTGACGTTTGATGTCGGAATAGATGCTCATTTTGCCATGGAAATGGATTTTCAGCATAGCACATTCCACGCCGAACTGGAGATTTACGTGAACACGCCCGGAAACTTTTTTCAAGGCGTAGGACCCTGGGGAAGGGCAGGTTGGGCCGTTTTTCATATAGAGCCCGACGAATGGTACCTACATATAGGAACTCCAGAAGACCGAATAGGATTAAAACTCGGTTTGGGGAGCTTTAGTTTACAGAGCACCTCGTACTTGATGATCGGGGAAAATCTACCAGGAAGTCCGCCACCACCTCCTATCGTGGCAGAAATTTTAGGGGTCGACGTAGAGAGCCTGAATTATATGCGCGACCTCAATGCACTTGAAAGTGGAATGGGCTTTGCCTTTGGTGCGGATTTTAGCATTGATACCGGCGACATGACCTTTTTGATTTTCTATGCACGCTTTCAAGCAGGTTTGGGCTTTGATATCATGATAAAAGATTATGGGGAAACAGCATGTAAGGGCAGTGGACAAATTGGTATTGATGGATGGTATGCCAACGGTCAAGCCTATGCCTATCTACAAGGCGAACTGGGCATCAACATAAAATTGATGTTCATTCGCAAGAAAATACCCATAATCAAGGCAGGTGCAGCGGTGCTATTGCAGGCCAAATTGCCGAATCCGGCATGGTTCAAAGGGTATTTGGGAGGACACTTTAACCTTCTCGGTGGACTTGTAAAAGGGCGGTTTAGGTTTAAGATTGAACTGGGCGAGGAATGCGAGGTAATTGGCGGCGCACCTTTAGGTGGACTCAAAGTAATTTCCAATGTAACTCCTAATGATGGGTCGGACCAAATGGATGTGTTCACCGTTCCCCAAGCAGCTTTCAATATGCGCATCAACTATCCGTTTGAATTGGAGGATGATGAAGGTGTGAAAACCTATAGAATCCTTTTGGATGAATTTCGTGTAACCAGTGAGGGAAATACAATCAATGGTAAATTGGAGTGGAATGAAAACAACGACCTGGCCAATTTTGTGTCACACGATATTTTACCGCCCAATTCCCCCATACATATTAAGGTTGCGGTCAGTTTTCAAGAAAGAAGGGGAAGCTGGATTACTTTGACCCAAGATGGCAAACCTGCAAAAGAAACAGAAGAGCGAAGCTTCACAACGGGAGAGGCACCCGATTATATTCCCATGTCCAACGTGGTTTATACCTATCCGGTGGTTGACCAGCAATATTTTTATCAAAATGAAAGAAACTCAGGTTATGTAAAACTGGAAAGAGGACAGCGTTATTTGTTCAGTCCACAGACAGATTGGGTGCAATCCACGAGATACACCACGGAAACGGAGAGCAAGGCCAATAACAAGGTATCCTACAATGCTTCGGATAAAATGGTCCATTTTGATTTTCCATCACTTCAAAACCAACAGACCTATAGCTTTAAATTATTGAGCGCATCACCTCAAGTGGCATCAGCAGGGAGTACCAACGAAAATTATGTGGCACAGAACACCGACCAAGAAGGCAATTCCGTAGAAGTTCGGAACCGTGAAATAACGGAAACAGCTATAAAAGTTGCTGTAACGGAGCTATTGGCTTATGATTTCTCGACCAGCCAGTACCATACCTTCAAAGAAAAAGTATCGGCCAAAAAAGTGGACAAATATTTATTGGACCCTATTCACTCCAATGTCCATGCATTGCAAGTGGATGTGATGGTGCCATCAGAACGTTTTGGAAAAGAGGAGATTTTGGGGAGTGATTTCACGGATAATGAACCCATGATAAAAAGACAGGCCACACTTGTTGATGGCTATTACCGCCAAGTTATTGACCCACTCATTTACGAAGGCTATCCGTTGGAACCCAACTTCACCGTTGACAGGGATGTTAATGAATTGGGCATTCCACCAAAAAGAGGTGTCGATATAATGACATGGTACATCTCCTATTTGGAATCCAATCCCAATTATTCCTTGTTGGACAGAAGGATTCCCTACCGGTATAATTTACCCTATTACTACAAACAGGATTTTATTGACATTCAGTATAAAGTAGTGAATGCATACTTACACGATCCATCGAAGTACGCAACGCAGATTGATAAGTACAACTACATCATTAATGGTTTGATGCCACCGATTCGTACAGGTGATTACAAAGTAAAGTTTCAATATATGCTCCCCGGGAACATTGCGGGTACCTCTCAAATCTTTAATTATAACAATCCCTACTAATGGCAAAATCAATGCAAAGGCTTTTGATGTCAAGGGAAATTCTCATGGCTGTAATTGGGTTTCTGTGCATAGTCCGAGCCTATGCCCAACAAGATTCTTTGGCTTTGGAGGCTCCTCAGATTGTCGTCATGGCCCGTCCGCAGCCAGAAGGAAAGATTATGCTGCGATGGGCGGTCACCACGCCGTTGGCTTGGCGCAAACTCAATGAATATGGATATGAGGTAAAGCGCTACACCGTAACTAGAAACCAAGCCACACTGTCAGTTCCCATCGAAAAATCGCTTGGAATATTTATTCCGAAACCTTTACAAGAGTGGATGCTATTGGTCGAGAGCAATGACAATGCCGCTGTAATGGCACAATCCATTTATGGAGAAGCATTTGATATAGAAGGAATGGACCAACTTTCGGCCATCATCAATTTGGCAGAAGAACAGGAGCAACGTTTTACGTGGGGATTATACGCGGCTGACCAAGATTACGAAGTTGCACAAATGTCGGGTCTTGGTTATGTGGATGATCAAGTGGAAGTCAATGAAAAATATGTTTATGAAATTACTTCGTTGGTTCCAGAAACCGTGATGGAAATCAAAGAAGGGGGTGTCTTCACGGGGCTTCAGGATTATGAGGAATTGCCCAAACCCTTGGATTTGGCGGTCGCCTTTTTTGATGGTAAATCCATGTTGAGTTGGAACTATGCCATCCACAACCAAATCTATAACAGCTACTTCGTAGAACGGTCCTTGGACGGGGTCAATTTTAAAGGTTTGAACGACTTGCCAATGACCACCCTCAACAACAGTGAGAAAACCGATCCGTTGCGGATGTTTTACACTGACTCCATTACCAATGGACAAACCTATTACTATAGAATAAAGGGAAGAACCCCTTTTGGGGAAATTGGGCCCATTTCGGAAGTGGTTTCCGGAAGTGGAGAAAAACAACTGGCCTACGTGCCCCACATCACCACCAAATATTTTCAAGATGATAAAACGGTGTTGTTGGAGTGGGAATTTATGGAAGAAGGCAACGACTTGATCACGGGCTTTGAGCTCAACCAAAGCGATAATGTGGATGGAACCTACAAAACAGTGGTTAAAAACATTCCGCCCGAAGCCCGCAAGGTGCGTTATGATAGTTTGATGCCCACCAATTACATGACCATTACTGCTGTTGGCAAAAACGGAAGCAAGCGTACCTCGTTTCCCGCTTTGGTACAGCCAGTGGATTCCATTCCCCCGGATAAACCCAAAGGGTTTACGGGCAAGGTGGATAGTTTGGGTGTGGTGACCCTAAGTTGGATAGCGAATACCGAAAAAGATATCCTCGGCTATCGGATTTTTAAAGGCAATAATAAAAAGGAAGAATACTCTCAGATTACAGTGTCACCACATCAGGCAACCACTTATTATGATAGTGTTTCCGTAAAGAACTTGAACAGCAAAGTGTATTACCAATTGATTGCGGTGGATCAACGCTTCAACATGTCCGAGCCTTCCGAAATTCTGGAACTCAAAAAGCCGGATTTTATCAAACCCACACAGCCCGTGTTTAAATCCTATAAAATTAAGGACGGGAATGTGCATCTCACTTGGGCCAATAGCTCCAGTGACGATGTGGTACGGCACGAAGTGTATCGAAAGCAGAGAGATAGTTTGGATTGGAATCTAGTTTTTACGGTAGACAGTACGCAGTATGCAGATAGTAGTATGCAGATGGCAGTGGGCAGTATGCAGTGGACGGATAGGGAAGTAATTGAAGGTCAACAATACAGCTATACCCTAATAGCCATTGACGACAGTGAACTGGAATCTGACCCGGCACCCCCACTTACGGTAATTGTACCCAAAACCAGTTTATACCCACCCTTGGAAGGATTGTATGGCGAAACGGACAGGGAAAAAGGAACGATAACCATTCGTTGGAAAGCCTATACAGAACCCAACGCTTCCAAAATATCTATTTACAAAGGTATAAAAGGCAAGCCTTTGAATTTGCTAAGAGAAATACCTGTGGACACCAAAGGCATTGTGGACAGCAAAATACAACCGAACAATACCTACGAGTATGTATTTCGAGTGGTGTTTACGGATGGTGGGGTTAGTGAAGTCTTAGAGTTAACTCTAATATATTAGAGATGAAAACAATAATTACAATAATCTTATTTCTTTCATTTACGCAGATTTATGGTCAGACTAGTTTTCTTGCCAAAGGTACCTTTAGCTATACTGATATAGATTTGGACAATCAAGGCTTAGCTCCGTATGGAGGATTTTCATTACGATTTGTGGGCGTAAACTCAAATAACGAACCATTTGATGTCAATTTTAATGGAATTTTTATTGAAGTTGATGATGTAGTTGTGACCAGCGGTTTTTCAGTATTATTGCCTGGAAAGCCATCTGCACTTGTTTCCTCGGGATGGTTCCGCATAGAAGATCAATTTTCTAATGTTCAATCTGAATGTGCTTCGGCAGAGGAGCCAAATGTTAGTTCTTTCGATATTAATGATTTTACTAGCTGCTACATAGGTTCTGATTTTTTGGGAAGTTGTCATAATATAGAAATTCTACAGCTAGAAATTATTCCTGTTTATGAATTGGCAGAACCTGATTCTAATGAAATTTGCGTACTTAACACAATTGATTTAGAAATTGATGGCAATAATGCAGCGGACTCTTATCTGTGGCAGTATCAAACATCTGATAATTTAAATTGGAGAGAATTACCCAATAAATATCAAGGTGAAAATTATATCTCCGTATCAATTGAAGATTTAACTGATTACAATGTCAAAGATACTGTTTTCTTCAGAATAAACTCATGTAATGAATATCCATCTAACATTATTCATTATTCATTCATCTATTGCTCCCCTCAACTAATCCCCCCTATAGTTTCCCATAAAACCTCTTGCGAAGGAGCCGAGGATGGCAGTTTTACCATGACTTTGGATAGGGATTTGGAAGATGGCGAAGAATTGGTGGTTTCGGTTTACAACGCGAATAACGAAGGGGAAATCTTAGTACAAGCCGATACTACTGTTTTGATCGATAACGGTGATGATACATATACTTATACATTTCCAAAGATTTTAATTGAAGGAAACTATCTAATAAAATACCAAACACATCCTAAAGGAGAGGATATTGAAGAGGTGTCATGGAACAGTCTGGAATTCTCGGACGAATTTTTAGTCCAAGACCCCGACCCAGTAACCTTCTCCCTTCATCCCCTCAACAATGTGTATTGCTACGGAGGGAATGATGGTGGTTTTAAAATTACTGCCTCTGGTGGTTTCCCAGAAGGGAAATATCAATATAGGATCAACGAGGGAGATTGGACGGATTTTAGCAACCCCAACCTCGACACTCAAATAGTTAATAATTTGGTCGAAGGCAATTATACTGTGGAGGTACAACGAGTCGTTGGCGATGCCACCTGCGCAGGGCAGGATCAAGGAGGTGATGAAATATCCATTGCCCAACCTCCGGAATTAATCATTGGTGAAATCAATGAAGATGACTTTGTAGAACCCACCGCCTACGGATTTACCGATGGCAGTATTACAGTAGATGTTTCGGGGGGTACGCCTTTTCCAAACCAAAGCTATACCTACACATGGTTAGATGAAGCAGATAACCCTATCAATACATCATCAGCAGCGTACGTAGATAATGTATATCGCATCACCTTGGAAAACGTAACTGCTGGAACGTACACCTTAACCGTAACTGATGCCAACTACAACCAAGCAACCAACAAACAAGGTTGTGAGTTGACCCAAGATTTTAATCTGCCCGGTCCGCCGGAACTGCAGTTGAACATAGAGGAAACCATTCCCATCTCCTGTAACAGTGCCAACAACTACAACAACCCATCCAAGGATGGTCAACTAACCGCTATTGGCTCTGGTGGCGTTCCCTTTGATCCCTTGATTGATGGTCAATATGCATATAGCTATACATGGAAGAAAAAGGTCGGACCGGACAATTGGCAGGATATCCCCAACAATGGCTCCAATGTGCTTAGCAATTTGGAAGCCGGTGAATATGCAGTCAATATAGAAGACGCCAATGGAATAGTAATCGGTACCTATGTGAACAACCAACTGCAACAGGCCACTCCAGTGGAATATCTATTGGAAGAACCTGAATTGCTTACCGTCCAGATAGAGAAAACGGACATCAACTGTTTTGGAGGCTCGGATGGAACCGCTACCGCTATCGTCAGTGGTGGAACACCCCCTTTTGAGTATTTATGGTCCACAGGGGGCGCCAGTAAGACCGCCGAAGGACTTTGGTTGGGAGACCATTCCGTATATGTGATTGATGCGCTGGGTTGCGAGGCCGAGGCAGAAGTGACCATTGGGCAACCCGATGCTCCCGTTTCCATTTCCAATCCAGAATATGTACAGCCCACAGCTAATGGCTTTACAAATGGCAGTATCACAGTGCACGTGGACGGTGGCACACCCTTCAACAATGAAAGCTATAATTATGAATGGCGGGATGAAGCAAATAACCTCATCAATACCACAACGGCGCAAAACACTCCCGATGGCTATGCCATACAGGTGCACGATATACCCGCGGGTACCTATACCATTACCGTAATCGATGCCAATTTTGAAAATGCTACACAGCAGGAAGGATGTACCTATGTGGCGCAGTTTGTCCTGACAGAACCACCCGCCCTCGAACTGACCGTGGAACAAACCGTTCCGATTTCCTGTAATGGGGGCAATCAATTCAACAATCCTTCGGATGATGGGCAGCTCATGGCCATGGCATCAGGCGGGGTCCCTTTTGACCCACTGATTGATGGGGAATACGGTTATATCTACACTTGGAAGAAAAAGGACGAGCTGGATAACTGGCAAACCATTCCCAATGTAACGGGCAATGTTTTGGACAATGTGGAAGCAGGGGAGTATGCTGTAAATATTGAAGATGCCAATGGAATCATTCTCGGGACCTACGTAAATAATGTTTTGGAAGAACCAACGGATTACCTATATCCCGTTCAGGAAACTGACGCCCTTGTTCTTCAATTGGATAAAATGGACGTGAGTTGTTTCAACGAAAGTGATGGTTTTGTCTCTGTGGCCATTGAGGGCGGAATGCCTCCTTACGATATCTCATGGTCATCCGGAGCCAAGGGGGATATGGCGGAAAACTTGATGGCAGGCAACTATTGGGTATATGTCAAAGATTTTTATGGCTGTGAGGTGAGCGGTCAGGTAAACATTGACCAGCCCGAAGAATTGGTGATCCATATCATTGATACCGTGGTTCCTACTTGTTACGATGCTGACAATGGAAGCATAACGCTGGAGGTTTCTGGCGGAGTGGCCCCATATACCTATTTGTGGGATACGGGAGAAAATATATTATCGCTTGCCAATTTGGGTGAAGGTGACTATACCTTGGAAGTGATGGATGCCATTGGATGCATTACCTCCAAAACGATAACGCTCACCGCACCCTATCCCACGGCGGTGGATTTGGGAGGGGATAGAACCCTTTGCAACGGGCAGGAACATTCCCTGAACATTACCGTGGATGATCCTGCAGCAACCTATTCCTGGACATCCAACAATGGATTTTACAGTACATCACCACAGGTAAATCTATCCGAAGCGGGGACTTACACCGCTACCGTGACCAATAGTTTGGGATGCTCAGGAAGTGATACGATTGTTATTGTCACTGCCCAAGTTGAGATAGATGCCCAGTTTTTGGTCACATCGCAGGTGTTTGCAGGGGAAGAGGTCATTTTAATAAACACCAGTAACCCGATAGGCACCAACGAAGAATGGGTTTTTCCCAATGGAGCAGATGTTGTGGAGCAGGAGAGGGGAATGGCAATCATTCAATTTGATGACCCCGGTAATTACGAAGTAATCTTAAGGAATTACCAAGGCAATTGTTATCAAGATGTTGTCAAAACCATCATAGTGGCAGAAGCACGGGAACTCCCGGATGCAGGGGAGGCCATATCGCCCTTTATCAAAGAATTCAAAGTATATCCAAACCCATCATCAGGAATATTTACCGTGGCCGTGGCCTTGCAGGAAGCCTCAGCGGTATCACTACGGATTTTTGGTCTGACCACAAATAATGTGTATGACGAACAGCAATTGAGCGGCAGCACTTTTTACGAAGTGCCCTATACGGTGGATTTGACGTCCGGGGTATATCTGGTGCTGTTGGAAACCTCTAAGGGAAGTGAAATCAGGAAGATTGTGATTTTATAATGAAGCACATAAAAAACATGGTTATTGTACTGTTGTCAGTCCTATTGGGGGCATGTGCCAAGGAAGTGGCGCTTCCTATCGATGCACACTTTGAGGTTGAAGTAGAAAACGAAGACTATTCCGTTCCTGTGCGGGTAAAGATCAATAACCTAACGGAAGGCGCAGATACTTACCACTGGACTTTTGAAGGCGGGGAACCCTCCCAATCCACCGATAAAAATCCGGGAACGGTGCGCTATAGCACCAAAGGAGATCATACCATTTATTTAGAGGCATCGAATAGGGATGGGGTGCACGAAGAAGAGACGTTTACCATAAAAATTGATGAAGCCATAGTGGCAAGCTTTACGATCAATATCGAAGGTGACGCTTATGCTCCGGTGACCATCACCATTGAGAATACCACAACTGGAGCAACCACTTTCGATTGGACGTTTAATGGGGGAATCCCATCGAGTTCGTTGACAAGAACACCGGGGAAAATTGTATTTGCAGAAGCGGGCAATCATGTGGTGACCCTAGTAGCGGGCAATGGGCGGGAAAATCAAGTGTATTCCGATACGGTCACCGTAGCGTACGATGTATTTGCAGATTTTGATATTGTCCCAGTTTTTGATGATGACGATTTTCAAGCTCCGGCAACCTTTAACCTTATCAACAATAGCAAGGGCGCTACAGGTTTTGAATGGACTTTTGATACGGCAGAACCCACTTCCAGTATAGAAATGGAACCGACCATTACCATCAATGAACCTGGGGTACATCAAATTAAGCTAAAGGCCTACAACACCAAGCGCAGCGAGGTTGACATCAAAGAAGTTACCGTTTACGAGAATACCAATCTCAGAATTTTAGAAGATGTGCTATTGGGAATCAGCTCGGCCCACAATGTCAATCTTAAGGGTGCGCTGTATTCAACAAAAACACGACAAGTATATAATGCCGGCAGTGTTCCTTTAGATGATGGCAGTATGATCGATATTGCCTTTTTTGAGCTGAACTCAGGCTTCAACTTTAGCAAATTTGTGTCGCCCGATGAGGTTCAGGAGTACACCTTTGACCCGATACCCAATGCAAAGCATACCAAGTTCATCAATCTGCAGGAATCTTGCGAGTGTGGTGCCTCCCTGTCTGTTGCAGCGTTTGATAGTATGGAGGATGATGCCCTGTTGGCTGTAATGAATATTGAGGAGACAATAGGGGGCATTCAGGATTTTGACAATACCGTGGTTCCACGAATTGTACTATTTGAAACATGGGATGGGCGCAAGGGAGCGATCAAAATAAAAGATTTTGTAGCTGATGAAGCCAATTCTCATATCGTAGTGGATATTAAAGTACAGAAACAATAATCAATGAGCAATCAAACAATATCATTAATATGGGAAATGTCATTCTGAACGTAGTGAAGAATCTCTTTATGGTTAAGGTTTCTGGTAATGGTAATCAGCGAGCGTTTTATGGTTTTTTAAAAGCACTGCTCCCTGCCTACTGCCTACTGCTTACTGGAACAGTAACAGCCCAAATCTATCCTGTACAGGTCACGCCGCAAATGGTGCCGCCGTATAGCTTTAAACTGTCCGATTATACCACAACTACCCAAGAAAAACTACTCGTCAACCTTTTGCTCACGGATGCCCAGGAATCCGGTAGGCAAGTGCGATTGAAACTCTTCGTGAAAGGCCCGGGTATACAATTTCAATCTACGGATTTTGTCACAGGGGCACTACCGATTGTTTTGGACGGGGGAATCAACCAGCGCCTGACCAATCTGGACCTCCAACCTTACTTTAACTTGAACAACCTAGTGGGGATAACACCCAAACAATACAGCGAACAATTGCCCGAAGGGCAATACCAGTTCTGTTTTGAGGTATATGACCAGTTTTCGGGCCAGCGCATATCCAACCGCAGTTGCGCCAACATCTATTTGGTGCTCAACGACCCGCCCCTGCTCAACGTTCCCTTCCGTGGCGATCTGGTAACGGCACAAGGCCCACAGAACATCATTTTCAACTGGACACCAAGACACATCAACGCCCCAGCTGTGCAATACGAGTTTACGCTAAAAGAACTTTGGGATACGGACATGGACCCACAGGCCGCTTTTTTGGCCAGTCCGCCCATGTACCAGACCACCACCTATGCCACTACTTTGCACTACGGCCCGGCCCAAACACCCTTGTTGGAGGGCAAGACCTATGGTTGGCAGGCAAGAGCCTTCGTAAGCGACGGTATGACCACTACAAGCCTGTTCAGGAACAACGGACTGAGCGAAATCTACCATTTTACCTACCGTGCCGATTGCAAACCGCCCCGCTTTGTGCTTTCCGAGGCAGAGAACTCCCAGACCGTAAACATCAATTGGCAAATGGGGGAACACCTGCGTTATCGAGTGCAGTACCGCAAAAAAGGGTACGGGGAGGACGATTGGTTCGGACTCTGGTCACAAACCAATGAGGCCACCATTCGCAATTTGGAAGCGGGCACCGTATACGAGTTTCGTGTGGGCGGCGAGTGCACCCTGAATGGTGGACTGGCCTATTCACCGATCCACGAATTCACCACCCCCACTGAAGACGAAATAGCTTACTACAATTGCGGCATACCGCCCGAAGTGGAGATCAGCAACCAAGACCCGTTGTTGAACCTTGGGGTAAATGAGGTGTTTACTGCGGGAGACTTTCCTATAGTAGTAAGGGAAGCAATTGGAAACAACGGCTATTATACCGGCTGGGGCTACATTACCCTGCCATTTTTGGAAAGTATCAAGGAAGTGGTCGATGTGGCCAATATTGTAAGCGAAGGGGATATAAATATTGGCAAATTCAGCCGAATACGAGTTGAGTTTGACAATATCAAAATCAACACCGATTACCAACTGGTAGAGGGTATGGTGGAGACAAGTTATGACCCCAATTGGTCGGGGATTGTGGATGTGGATCAGGCTATTGCCGACATAAAAATGACACTTGAACAATTGGTTGAGATGCTTTCCAGCATTGGTATCGACAGCACCACTAGGGAAAATATCAAAATTTTGACCGAAATGCTCACCCAACAGGCTCAAGACGAGCTTCCACAACCCATTGCCGATAAAATACAGGCGGCCACAGATAAAATGAATGTCGCTAAGGAACAATATGATTCAGCAATTGAAAATGGAAATCAAGCATTGGCTGATCAAGCTAAAGATGATTTTAAAGCAGCTCAGAATGATTTAAAGGATGCAGAAAAGAAAAGAGATGATTTTCTAAAGGCTTACGCATCAATCATAAACGATGCGCTGAAAGAAATTGTAAAAGAGAGTGATGATAATTTAAATGATGGGTTGAGCCAATATGGGGAAGAGAACATTGAAATTACCGAAACAGGTAAAACACTGGAATTAGATGGTACTAGCTTAGACCAACTGTCAAACGTGTTACAACCTAATGCTTCCGATACAAATGAACAAGACCTGACCGGGTATTTTGAGTATGAACGTTGGCAGATGTTGAACTATATCTCCACAAACCTGCAAACAGATGAAGGTACCCAAGAACTGGGCAATGTATTGGAGAACGAAGGAGAAAAGTTGGGTGTTTATATCTACAACCGAATGGAAGACAAGGTAAAAAGAAGTCAACTGATTTTTGAAGTTAAAGAAATACTCATTGAAACCATTACAGAAAAAATAGCCCTGTCCACCAAACTCTTTTAAAAATGAAAAACTTAACCACGCTTATTTTTTTATGCTTAGGGTTTTTATGTCATGCCTCCCCAACCCCAAATGACACTATTTACACGAATGTGGAAAGCTTAATGAAAGAAGTAGAATCCACTAATAAGAAAACGGCCACGTACTATTTGGTGCTAAAAGATACGAAGGACAAAGAAGTAAAAGTTCGAATTGATTTAAAGCAGATAGATGCTGATATACCCATATACAAATCTGATGAGTTGGATATAAAAAAACTCTTGGCTCTAAGAGAAGAAAGTTTAGAGGTCGCAAAGCAGAAACTAAAGGTGTTCGATGCAAAGGCACTTGAACAAGTGAAACTAGAAAAATCTGTGGGCAATTTAAATAAGCGCTTAAAGGAACTACAAGCGGATACAATCTCAAAGGACAGTCTTACCATTGATTCCATACAAAAACGTATCAAAATTAAATCTAAAGAAGCTGGCATAAAGAAACAAGAAGCACGTAAACTATTTGATGAATATGAGAAGATGATGGATAGTGTTTTGGGAAATTTGAAAGACCAATACAAGCAGCGTTTGGTCGCTGCCATGGAGGAGGCCTATCAGAAAATCGAAAACAAAGAGACTGCCTTTAAAAGTGTTGATGATGATGGAACCTTTTGGGATATCCGTTTGGATCTATTGAAAATTGATGCTAGGCGAGAGATGAACATACCCCGAAGGATGAACGGCAATAAGAAGGAAAGTATTGAAAAAATTACAGCAGGCAAACAATATTATCTTCTGCATTTTGCGGAGTTTGGCACTATGTTCGAAGAAGAGGAGGTAAAAAAAGTGTTTAGTGCCATTAAACTATGGGAGTTCCATTTAAACCCCTATTTGGTGGATAAACAGTTTGGGTTGGTCTGTGATGATCAATACCGTACCCAACATTATATTAATAGTGTTGTGGATTATAAGAATTATAAGGAGAATTTAATTGAAAAAGATGATTCAAAGGTTGAAAATATATTTTTAGAAGATGTGCAATGGGTTAGTCAAATCGATGATATGTATAAGGGAACAACCTGTTGGAAATGGTCCTGTTGTAATCGGGCTAGTAATGAAATTTTAGAAAGAAGCGGAACTGGCACTGATAGATCTAAGCAGGTTGTTATTGCTCAAAGCTCACAACAGGACTGTGGAAACATTACAATGAAAAGCAAAGAAGAATTTGAGGAAGGAATTAATATTTTAAAAACCTCCTTAAAAGAACATAAGTTGCCAATATTGATAGGGGTACATCATCCTAAAGCTATTAAAAATGATAAAGGATTGATAATTGAATGGGCAGAAAAATGTTCAGGGAACACACCACAAATAACTAATCATTATGTTGTAGTGGTTGGAATGGGATATGATGAGCAAAAACAGCAAAACTATTTTAGATTTTATGAGGTAGGAACATCTATTTTGGGAAAAGGAACAAGTACAAATAATAAACTATATCTAGATGAAAGCTTGAAAATTTTAAAAGGAACCACAGAATACAAATCAAACTCTGAATACTATTATATAATAACAGAAATAAGAAAAAATGATGGAAAGAGCTATAAATAAAACTAGTCTATTTAAACACTCAATTTTATTAATTCTAACGTTAATCAACTATTGTTGTTCAGCTCAAGTAGAAGAAAAAAAGTTTTTAAATGAAGTTAATGATCAAAGATTCAAAAAAATACTAAATAATCTGGAGCAATTAAAAGACTACAGGTTTACAGATTTGAATTTACCAGCCGTTGACGCAATTGGATACAAATTCAATGAAAGCGAAAGTAAGAGTTATCTGGATTTTCAAAAGGATAGTCTTTATGATCGAGTAGAGTATTATAACCACGATGAGGATATTCGAACTTATGGTGAGACAAAGGAAATATTACCCTACTTATGGATTAAGGCATTTTTGTCTGAAAAGTTGGTATCCCTATTTGTGGCTAAGTCTAACGGTGTTAACGATGGGGATTTAGATATGTATTATCTATTCATTTTGAATTACGAGGGAGAACTTGTAGACCATATTATTTTATCCAAACAAATGATAACGTATGATGGTATTCGACCAAACCATTTAGGTTTTTTAGATAAGAACCATTTTAATCGGTATATCTATGATACGCGAGAAATAGATAATGGTAAAAAAGTAACATTTGATAATTTCTGCATTATTGAGAAGTATGAAATAGACGATAATGGAAAAATAAATCTATTGGAAATCATTCAACAAGATTTAAACGATAACCCTAAATTGAATTATGGCAGATACTTGAACTTAAAAGAAATCCCTAGCGATGATCCTATGAGAATATTTATCGAGTGATTTTTGAATATTCTAGCAAGCACTAGGAGGGGTAAAGAAAATCATTATAATCAAGTAGGATAAGTTTTAAAAATGAAGAAAATAATATCAATTCTATTAATAATAAATGTTTCGTGTATTAGTAATGGTCAAATTAAAAATTCTGAAACACTAAAATATGAACAAAAAGTAAAAGTGATTGAAAACAAAAAACAAGAATCCCCAAAAAATAATTTTGACCGTATATATAAAACATTTTATGTGAACGGAAAGGATACTATTTTTTTGTTAAAAGAAATCTACAGGCAACGAAACAAAAAAGTCAGTGATACAATTATTGAAGTTTCTAACAAAGAAAAAGAGTTTAGGGTTTCAACTAAAATTGTTTTATACCTTTTTGAAGATAACTATATCTTCTTAATTAAGAAAGAGAAAAAGCAGTTTCATTTAATCGACGATATTGAGGAGGAGTATCAAACTTTTTATGATGAACTAGGTATGCCCCACGAGACCTATTTTCCTACGAGAAACATTGAGCATTTTAAAAACAATGATTACATAGTTACTTATTATTCAGAAGGAGGTTATAAAATCGGGATTTTTGAAATTACTGAAAGTGGGATGTAAGCTTCCCTTAAAACCGAACTGTTTAAAAGTAGAATAATAATCTTAATTTTAAGCAGCATTATGAGGAAGAGCAAATTTTCACCAACACAGATCGCGAAGATTTTAAAGGAGTTCGACAACGGCAAGTCCGTTGCCGAGATAACCCGTGACCACGGGGTCAGCTCCGCCGCATTTTACAAGTGGCGTTCGAAGTACGCCGGTATGAGCGGCAAGGAGCTCAAGCGCATCAAGGAGCTCGAGGAGGAGAACCGCAAGCTCAAGCAGATGTACGCCACCTTGGCCCTTGACCACCAAATGGCAAAGGAGATCATCGAAAAAAAGCTCTGAGGCCCTGCCGTAAGCGAAGCATTGGCAAGGATCTTGCCCATTACGGCATCAGCAGGGCGTGCCGTGTCCTTAATATCAGCAAGAGCGTTTATTATTACAGTCCGTTGCCAAAGGATGACGGCGAGATCGAGCAGGCCCTTCGGGAAAAGGCCAGGGAACATCCGGAGGAAGGTTTCTGGATGGCCTATCACCGTTTAAGGGCGGAGGGAAGGCCATGGAACCATAAGCGCGTTTACCGTGTCTACAGGACACTGGGACTGCCATTGAGAAGAAAGGCAAAGAAACGCCTGCCTGCACGCGTAAAGGAACCTTTGGAGGTCCCGGCGGAGGCGGACCACACCTGGAGCATGGATTTTGTCACCGACGTCCTGGAGAACAGACGTCGGTTCAGGGCACTCAACATCATGGACGATTACAACAGGGAGGCGCTGCACATCGAAGTCGACTTTTCCCTGACAAGCAACCGGGTGGTATGGGTCTTGAACCATCTGATAAACCGAAGGGGCAAGCCCAAACGCATACGGATGGACAACGGTCCTGAGTTCATCGCTAAGCTAACGTCTCAATGGAGCGAGATGCATGATATCGAATTTAAATATATCCAACCGGGCAAACCGACCCAGAACGCATTCGTGGAAAGGTTCAACGGCAGTTTTAGGAGAGGGACCCTCAACAGGTTCATCTTTGAGGACATCGATCAGGTAAGGGAACAGGCACGAATTTGGATGGAGGATTACAACAATTATAGGCCACACAAGGCCCTGGGATATGTGTCCCCCAAACAATATCTGGAACTTAATTCCTTGTGCGGTACCGCACAAGGAATTAAAAACGATAAATTTGATGAAGTTTTAGAAGAATAAGCAGTTCTATCTAGGGGGAGCTTACATTTTAGTATTGATGCTAAAACAGGTCAATTATATGTGGATAAGACTTCAATTTATGATTTTGAAACAAATACCAGTATTACTGGAAAAATTAAAGTAGAAAATGGAAACGTTTCTAAAGAAAGTGCCATTAGTATCACCGTAAACGATTTGGACGAAGATATATTCGTTGGTAGCGTTGAATTAAGAAGTCAAGAAGAGGTAGATGAATTTGGGCTTAATAAGTATAGGGAAATAACCGGGGATTTTAAAATAGGATATGACGAGGATTCTGAAACCCCCATAAGTGATTTATCTAGTTTAAAAACAATAGAAGTAGTCGGAGGTACTTTGTGGGTATCTGGAACTACTATTCTAAAATCTCTGGAAGGGTTAAATATTGTATATGCTTATAAGTGTGTTATTTCCAGCAATACAGAAATGGATGATATAAGTGCCCTACAGGATATTAAAATCCTTAGTCTTATTAATATAAGTTCTAATCCTAAGATTTCATCACTAAGTATTTTTTCAAAAATTGAAAATCTTGAAGGTGATTTGCGAATTGGTGGTAACAATTCACTGACAAGTTTGCAAGGGTTTAATAATCTGACTTCTATAGGTGGAAGTTTAAGTATTAGGAGTAACGAAAACTTGAACAATATTTTTGAATTGAATTCGCTCACCACGATTGGTGGACGATTGGACATTTCGGGTAACTTTAACCTTATTAATCTAAATGGATTGAACAATCTTCAAACTGTACAGAGTGATGTGTGGTTAATGGACAATGAGCATCTTTTTGATATTAATGGCTTTCAAAATTTGTCATCTTTTAATGGAGAAATGATTATTAACCGTTGTGATAATTTGCAAAATTTGGATGGCCTAATGGGTTTAACTTCAATAGAGCGATTACAGCTATATAGTTGTAAATCTCTACAGAATTTAGATGGTGTATCCAACCTAACATCCGTGGATGCCGTATCTATAAGTCACAATGATTCTTTGAATGATTTTTGTGGGCTAACAACCCTTCTGAATAACAGTTTTTTAGGTTCTTATTCAGTATATGAAAATTTATTTAACCCAACAGTTGAAGATATGCTAAATGAGAATTGTAGTAACTAATAGGTTTGGATATGATTAAACAATAGAATGAGCCGAAAGTATACATTACTGACTTAGAGCAAGAAGAAACCTTAAAACAAACATCCCCCCGCTAGCGCGAGCGTCCTGCTCGTGCCGTAGCGAGTAAGCGAACAAAAAGTAATTGAATGAATATGAGCCGTAAATAAAAATAGCCAACCAAGAGCAAGAAGAAACCTTAAAACAAACATCAACCTCAAAACTAAAACGATGATAACATAATCCAGAACCATTACCAAATCCTAACCTATAATGCCAATCCAAAAAGCGGCCAAATCTTGGCTCTTGCTATATTTTTTCTTTTTTGCTGCCGTTGTACTGGCTCAAACGGTCGATTTGGAGACCTTGGGCAAAGGCAAGGCCTTTAAACTGGGTGGGGGAGTCTCATCCAACGGTGTTTTTTACAACTCCAATCAAGAACAGGGCAGGCAGCCATTCACTTATTTTTTGCAGGGCAATCTCAATATCTCCTTCTACCAGTTCAGTATGCCCGTGAGCTACAGTTATTCCAATCAGGGCGAACAGTTGAACTACAATTTGCCATTCAATATTAATCGGTTGAGCCTACACCCCAAATACAAGTGGGTACAAGGTCATGTGGGAAGTGTGGCCATGAGTTTTTCTCCCTACACCTTAAACGGTCATCAATTTACCGGGGGAGGCGTGGAACTGACTCCAAACGGACCTTGGAAAGTCAGCACCATGGCCGGCCGATTGTTTAAAGCCACTGAGTTTGATGGCGAGAAACAGACCATTCCGGCTTTTCAACGTATGGGCTATGGGGTAAAAGTAGGGTATGGGCAAGAGAGGTACAGTGCAGGAGTCATAGCATTTTATGCCAAAGACGATATCAATTCCATTGCACCTGTTCCCGATGAGCAGGAAATAGCGCCAAAGGAAAATTTGGTGCTGAGTCTGGAGGGGTCTTATAAACTATTGAGTAATTTACAGGTCAATGCAATTTATGCCACCTCCGGTATAACCCAAGATTTAAGAGCTGAAGTATTGGATTCGAGACCATCGAATTTGGTAGGACTATTTTTAGACGATAGAACCTCGACCGAGTATTTTGATGCTTTCCGTGCAGGATTGGACTATAGTTTAGATAAATCTACATTTGGGGTTGCCTACGAGCGTATAGCTCCGGGGTATGAAACATTAGGAGCCTATTTTTTCAATAATGATTTCGAAAACATTACATTGAATACGGGTACGGTTCTTTTCGAGAATACATTGAATCTGGCATTTAATATTGGATATCAGCGAGATGACCTGAAGAATCAAAAGGAACGTTCCATGAACAGGACCGTGGGGGCTTTTAATGCTACTTTCAATGCCTCTGAGGTGTTGACCATAACAGGTTCTTATTCCAACTTTACAACCTTTACCAATGCCAAAGTAAACCAATTCGAAGTGATCAATGATGATAACCTGCTGGATGATGCCTATGATGTTTTGGACTACAAACAATTGTCCCAAAATGCAAACATTAACATCAACTACATCCTTTCCAAAAAAGAAAATCTCCAACAAAACTTGAATGTGAACTATGCTTTGGCCGATGTTTCCAATGAAGAGGACGGGGTGGTCCGAGTGGGGAACGCATCAACGTTCCACAACGGAAATGTTTCGTATACCTTGGGAATGCCCAACCGAAACATGAACGTTACCACGGCGCTCAATGCCACACTGAATACGCTAGGCACAGAAAATTCATCCACTTGGGGTCCTACCGTCAACGTAAACAACAAATTTTTCGAGAACACGCTGAACACAAATTTTGGTGCATCCTATAACACCAGCAATTCAAATATGGCAAAAACCAGTGTGACCAATATAAGGGCCAACCTGTCCTATGTGCTTAAAAAGAAGCATAATTTTCATTTGAATATTATTCAACTGTTCAAAAATCTATCAATAGGCAATAACAATGAACTGACCCTTACTTTTGGCCACAGTTATAGTTTTTAATAGTAAAAAGCCCTCAACAAGGAGGGCTTTTTATTTTCAAAATTTTAGTTTTTTTAATCTGCGGCCTTATCTACTACCAACCTACCTGGCCTGTTGGCGATTTCCCAAGCGGTATAGAAAATTAAACGCGAACGGTTTTCCAAAAGATCATAATTGATTTTGTCCGGAGTATCCCCAGGTCGGTGATAATCAGCATGGGTGCCGTTAAAATAAAATATGATGGGAATATTGTTCTTTGCAAAATTGTAATGATCGCTTCGGTAATAAAAACGGTTGGGGTCGTTTTCATCATTATAGGTATAATCAAACTCAATATTCGTATATTTTTCGTTCACATCTTCGGACAGCTTGTGAAGCTCTGTACTTAATTTATCCGACCCGATCAGGTACAAATAGTTTCTGGCACCCTTGTAATTGGGGTCAATGCGCCCGATCATATCAATATTAAGGTCGACCACGGTATTTTCCAAAGGAAAAACGGGATCAACATCGGTGTAGTACCTGGAACCCAGCAGTCCCTTTTCCTCACCGGTCACATGGAGGAAAACCAAAGATCGTTTTGGCCCATTGCCGGCATCCGCCGCTTTTTTGAACGCTTGTGCAATCTCCAACAATGCTACCGTACCAGAACCGTCATCATCGGCGCCATTGTTGATTTCTCCTCCATTGGTAATACCGATATGGTCCAAGTGCGAGGATATGATCACATACTCGTCCGGTTTTTCCGAACCTTTTAAAAAGGCCACCACATTTTCCGAGTCTATTTGATCATTGCCACTGGTAATGTCCATTTTAATATCCGCTGTAATGGATTTTGGTACATTGTCCTCTTCAATATCACTTTTTAAGGTCTTGGCGGCATCTTCGTTCAAATAAATAAGAACATCATCGCTCTTGTCGGAAGCCAACTGAACCCTACCACTGTTGTTGTTTTTCATGAATTGAAAGTAGCCTTGGAATCTCGGAAAAGACAACATATCGTAATACAACACACCGATGGCTCCTTTTTCTTTAGCAATGTCACGCTTTTTTCCAATGGCTTCGGATGCGTTGCTCCAAACTGATTTTTCCATGTTTCCTGTAATTACATAGTTTCCACTTTCATCTACAGGTTCTCCCGCTTTTATCAGTACAAACTTCCCTGTCACATCAATTCCGTTATAGTCGGAATAGTCTCCATCATCTATACCGTAACCCGCATAAACAATACTATTATAGTTTCCTTTTGCCTCGGAAAAAGTAAGCACATCTTCTCCTAGTTCAAAAGAAGTATTGTTAATGCTCAAAGTACCTGTGGGAACTTTGGATACCTCTAAGGGCACCTTTTGAAAATAGTCGCCATTGGATTGTGCAGGTGGCACATTTAAGGATTGGTAGTGTGCCTTAATGTATTCCACCGCTTTCTTTTGGCCGGGAGTACCGGTTTCCCTTCCTTCAAACTCGTCCGAAGCGTAGGTGTATAGATGCTCCTTTAAGTCATTTTCAGTAATCGTTTCCGCGTAGGGAACGGGGTCGGAAACTGGTTTTGGAGCCTCTGAAACTGTTTTCTGTGAAGAATTGCATGCAAAGGCCAACCCTAGGACCAGTAAAGATAATTTTTTCATTCGTCTGTATTTTTCAAAATCCTCCAAAAATAGTCAAAAGTTTGATAAGGAAATCTCCATAAACCGATTAACACTTTCCCATCCTTTATGTATCTTGGCGGCTCTTTTATTGAATACCTTAAAGTTGTGTCAATGGGTAAAAACAAGAGTGTTATTGTGGTTGGTGGTGGGATCGTGGGACTTTCCACGGCCTACTTTTTACAGAAAGAGGGACATAAGGTTACTGTTTTGGACAAATCGGGCATTAATTCCGGAGCTTCGTTCGTGAATGCGGGCTACCTTACCCCGAGCCATATTGTTTCCTTGGCATCGCCAGGAATGATTACACAGGGATTGAAATATATGTTCAATTCGTCCAGCCCATTTTATATGAAACCAAGGTTGGATTTGGATTTTATACGATGGACATTATATTTTAAAAGATCTTCTACCAAAGCCAAAGTCGAAAAGGCAATGCCCGTTATTAGGGATATCAACCTTTTGAGCAGGGAACTCTACGAAGATATTCAGGCTTCCGGTGATCTGGGGGATTTTAAAATTGGAAACCAAGGTTTGATGATGGTGTACCAGACCGAGGCGGCCTTTGACCATGAAATGGAAGTCGTTGACAAAGGGGCGGAAATGGGATTGGTCGGAAAGCATCTCTCCAAAGAAGAGCTGAAAAAGATAGAGCCGAAGGTTGATTTTAATGCAGAAGGGGCCATACTTTGGGAATGCGATAGACACACCACACCACCATTGATCATGAAAAGAATGTTGGAATACTTGGAAAAGGCGGGTGTGGACATTCATAAAGACGAAGCGGTAACCGATGTCTCCGTTGCCGATGGAAAAATTTCCCAGGTAAATACCATAAAAGCATCCTACAAAGCCGATGAAGTGGTTTTTGCCGCAGGGTCTTGGACCTCCGAACTTTCCAGAAAGTTGAATCTGAAATTGCCTTTGGAGGCTGGCAAAGGATATAGGATCAATGTAGAGGAGCCTACCAATATAACCATGCCGGCAATATTGATGGAGAAAAAGATCGCTGTTACTCCCATGGAAGGGTTCACCCGGTTTGCAGGAACCATGGAATTCTCAGGAATCAATCATACCATTCGTAAAGAAAGGGTAGAGGCCATTGCAAAAGGTGTGGAACACTATTACCGGGGATTTCAAATTCCGGAAGAGGCCAAGAACAATGCAAAATGTGGACTTCGTCCCGTATCTCCCGATGGACTTCCCTACATAGGAAAGTCCAAAAATTATAAAAATTTAACCATTGCAACAGGCCATGCCATGATGGGATGGAGCCTTGGCCCTGCTACGGGAAAATTGGTGACGGAAATTATATCGGGGGCCAAGGGATCCATGGATATTTCCCCATTTGATCCCCAACGCAAATTTTAAGGTGATTTCTTTTCAATTCTGGCAGTATATATGCAGTTCAGATTTTTCAATTGAATTTTTTACCAGTAATTTTACAACATGAAAAAACACTACGCCATCTTTCCCTTTTTTTCATTGTTGCACATTCTTGGACTTTGGTCCCAAGAGGTACAGATTTTCAAGGTAGAGGATTTCGACCTCAAAGGCCCAGTTAAATCGTGCTTGGTGACCACAGATTATGGTAAGGAACTGTTCGAGTTCAATAAAAAAGGCATTTTAACAAAGACCATAACCCAGTATAACGATGTAGATCAGGACATCACCTATTATAAATACGATGATGGTGAATTGGTGGAGAAACGAATGGAGAGCTACAAGGGCAATGTTCTGGACGAGTCAACCTCCATGGCCAATTTTTATGAAATAGATACAGTTCCCAGTAGAAAGGTTATCGAGAAGATCATTTCCTACGACAAACAGTTTTTGGAGCAGCAACAATACCATTATGACGACGAAGGGAAATTGATCAAAATAATTTCCTCAAACGTCGAGGGCGTGGATGAAACGACTTTTCAATATTCCCAAGTAAAAAACGAGCAAACGGTCAGCACTTTTACCAATGGTATCTTACAAAAGGCGGTAAGGACTTCGGCTAAAAAGGGGCCCAATGGCACCCAAGAGGTAATCCTTACCAAAGAATATATTGATGGCGAGCCCAATACTGCCACGGAGGAAGTATTTAATACCAACGGAAAATTGGTCACAAGTGAAGACTTTTTATATGATGTTTCCGGTAAAGAATTTGTATCGCAGAAAAAACGGTTCTATTATTACACCGATGGCAAGTTGAGCAGAATGGTAAAGAAAACGGTGAACACGGAATCCGCTGACAAATATATTTTTCAGTTCGATAATCACGCGCCGAGCAATTGGGTAAAGCAAATCGTAACACCGGGCAATACCTATATTACAAGGAGCATTGAATATTACCAAGAAGAACCCGCCAAGGAAGAAACGAAGAATTAATTCGTCCGTATTAGGTTTTCAATAATTTCAGGTTTTACTTCATGCGCACCTTCAAAAACATGGGTTTCTGCTTTGTTTTTGAACAATTTGTCAATTTTGATTTTTTCACCCTTTAACCGGTCAGGAGTCAAAAATTCATCATGATCGCCATATACGATGTTTATCCCCGTGGAATCGAAATCCATAAAATCAAAATCCTCTGGGGTCAGTTCATTGGGAATACCTCCGGCATAGAGCACTACCAATTTGCAGGTAACCTTTTTCTTTGCCAACCACCGGGTAGCGACAGAGACCCCCTGCGAAAACCCAAATAGAATAAGGTTCACCTCTTGTGGTATATCCTCGGCCTCAAGTACCGCATCAATATAATTCATGACATTTTTCACCTCTATTGCCGTATTTTCTTTGGTCAACCAACTGGCTCCAACATATTTATATTCATTTTTTAAATAATATTTGGAGGGTGCTTGGGGTACAATTATGTAGTTTTCCTCGGCATCGAGACCGTTGAAATACTTGACAAAATAACGGCTCAGATATCCAATCCCATGGAATACCAACCAGACATTCTTGGTTTTTGAAGTTAATTTATTCTGTGTCAGGTAGGTATTTTGTGTATTATAGGTAACAGTCTTTTCTGTGTTGGACATGTTAAAAGTGTAATTTAGATATTGGCAAAGCTTTGCGTAATTTTACAAAAAACTAGAAGGATGAACGAGCACAAAGAGAAGATTCTGTCGGTTTGTAATGAGATTTGCAAAGGCACATTGATGGAGACATTGGATATTACCTATATAGATGTGGGCGAAAATTTTCTCTTGGCCAAAATGCCGGTCACACCAAAAGTTCACCAACCCGATGGCGTTCTACACGGCGGGGCATCGGTGGCTTTGGCCGAAAGCGTGGGAAGCGCAGCATCCTATATTTTCTTGGACGGACAAAAGTTTTTTGTTCGTGGCATAGAAATCGCTGCCAACCATGTACGTTCCATAAAAGAAGGTTTTGTATATGCGAAAGCATCTATTTTGCACAAAGGGCGAACCACCCAACTCTGGGAAATAAAAATTACCGACGAGGAAGACCGTTTGATTTCCAACTGTAAACTAACGACCATTGCGCTACCCAGAAACTAAAGCGTTACCGGAGATTTTGGACAGGGTAGAGACCTGTCTTAAAAGTGCTTTGCCTTTTGCTATTTACCGAAAAGCCGGTGAAACCCATATTCTTGGAGTATTTCAATGGGATGATAGCCTTCATCTTTCCAAGGATTTTACCGAAAAGGGGTTTGTTTTCGCTCCGTTCGATACGCAAAACGATATAGTTTTGATAAAGCCCGACGAGATATGGAAAGGGGATTTTTCGAAGGCCGAACCTAAAGCAATGAGTAAGGTCGCTCTGGATGAGTCCGGGAAAACGGAACATATCGATTTGGTAAAAAAAGGCATCAAAGAAATCGAAAAGGGGAGACTGCAAAAAGTGGTACTCTCCAGAAAAATACAGGTGCCCAATACAAAACCGCCCCTAAAAATATTCAAGACCCTTTTAAATCTGCACCCCAATGCATTTGGCTACCTTTTTTATCATCCCAAAGTAGGTATATGGTGCGGGGCAACCCCGGAAACCTTGGTGAAAATTAAGGATACAAAATTGATGACCATGTCCTTGGCCGCTACACTGCCTTATGTGGACAATAAAAAACCAAACTGGGGCAGCAAGGAAATCGAGGAGCAACAGATGGTATCCGAATATATCGGCGATAAATTGGCCCACACCATGGAACGTTTGGAGATAGATGAAGCAGAATCCGTTCGTGCTGGCAATTTATGGCACTTACGTTCCGAGGTACGCGGTGAGATGCTTCCCAACCTAAAGGTCAAGGAGGTTATTACCGCATTGCATCCCACACCTGCAGTTTGTGGTATACCTACGACCGAAGCGCGGCACTTTATTCAGGCCAACGAAAACTACAAAAGAACATTCTACACGGGATTTCTGGGAGAGTTGAACTTGGTTTCGCAAGGCGAATTGTCCCTGTTTGTAAACCTACGCTGCATGGAACTTGAAAGTGATGCCGCATACATCTTTGTGGGAGGTGGAATTACCGAGGCGTCCGACCCGGAAAGCGAATGGATCGAGACTCAAAACAAAAGCAAGACCATGTTGGGCGTCTTGTAAATTGATGCTTCCCAAATTTAAGTTTTACCATCCATATAATGTATTTTTGTAGTCCATGATATACTCAGATATACCCGTTGCACAGACCTTGGTTTTGTACTTTAAATCTAAGGGTGTTAAAAATATAGTTATCTCTCCAGGGTCTAGAAATGCTCCACTGACCATAAGTTTTACCAAAAACTCATTTTTCAACTGTTTCAGTGTGGTGGATGAGCGATGCGCCGCCTTTTTTGCCATGGGAATGGCGCAACATTTGCAACAACCCGTTGCGGTACTGTGCTCTTCGGGCAGTGCTATGCTCAATTTTTACCCGGCAGTGGCGGAAGCGTATTACAGCGATATTCCATTGATTGTGGTTTCGGCGGATAGACCCGGTTATCGGATAGATATCGGGGACGGACAAACCATCCGACAAGAGAATGTACTGGAAAAACATATCGGCTATTCTGCTAATTTGAAGCAGGATGTGTCGCATGCGACCAATACCATAACCAAATATGGAAAGTCGTTGCTGGAGTCCAGTCAGAACGAAATTCAAGACTACAACGAAAAGGAAATAGCCCGCGCACTTAGGGTAGCTTTTGATGAAAAATATCCGGTACATATCAATATTCCTTTTGAAGAACCTTTGTATGGAAGGGTAGAGGAGCCTACGGTTAAAATCCAGCCTCGAGATATCGAGGTCGTGCCAGAAGAACCCACCAATGAAAAGTGGGAGGAGTGGGCTTCAATTTGGAAGAGCAACGCAAAGAAAATGGTTTTGGTCGGCGTAAATCAACCCAATGCCATCGAAGCAGATGTGTTGGAGATGTTGGCCAACGATCCCAATACATTGCTGTTTACCGAAACCACCTCGAATTTACACCACCCAGCGTTTTTTGAAAGTATTGACAGTATTATCGCTCCTATTGAAAAATCAAAAAATAAGGAGGGACTCTTTAAAAAATTACAACCTGAGCTTTTGGTCACTTTTGGTGGTTTGATCGTTTCAAAAAAGATAAAAGCGTTCTTACGGGAATATAAGCCCAAACAACATTGGCATATTGATATAAAAAGGGCAAACGACACCTTTTATTGCCTTACGGAACACATCAAAATCACCCCCAATGAGTTTTTTGCAAAGGTAGGTTCCGATGGTGCGGAGGATAGCAATTTTAAAGCCTTTTGGGAAACCAAAAAGGACAATTACGAAGAAAAACGAGAAGCCTATCTACAAGAAATTCCATTCTCGGATTTTTTGGCTTTTGACCGTATCATCAAAAAAATACCCAAAGGGTATCAAGTTCATTTGGCCAATAGTTCTACAGTTAGGTATGCCCAACTTTTTGCATTGGACAAATCGTTGAACGTATTTTGTAATCGTGGTACGAGCGGTATCGATGGTTCCACATCAACCGCGGTGGGCAGCTCTATTTATAGTGAGGAACCCACTGTACTTCTTACAGGGGACCTTAGTTTTTTTTATGATAGCAATGCATTGTGGAACAAATATATGCGACCGGATTTTAGGATAGTTCTGGTAAATAATTCTGGCGGGGGAATTTTTAGGATTTTACCAGGCAAGGAGGATACCGAAGAGTTTGAGACCTTTTTTGAAACGAGCCACCATCTATCGGCAAAACACTTGGCAGAGATGTATGGATTTGACCACGTCACAGCAAAAAATGAAGTTGAATTGAGGGCTGCTTTAAAAGGATTTTATTCAAGGTCGGAAAAGCCAAAAATCTTGGAAGTCGCCACACCACGGGTTTTAAACAATAAAATTTTGCTTGGCTACTTCGATTTTATATCTTAGAACCTTAACTGTAAATCAAACGAGAACACTAACAAATTATGAGCAAGAGAGACGAATTGATTGAAAAGTACGCAGAGGACATCAAAAGCAAATTTGGACAAACTCCAGATATGGATTTGTTGACGAAGGTAGCCATTGGATTGGGACCTGCCATCTATAACCTGGATGCTTCCAAAGTTTCTGGATCGGATGACAAGGAACTGGAAACGGTAAAAAACAACTTTCTTATTAAAAAATTGGGCTTGGCGGAGACACCTGCTTTGATGGAATCCATCAACAGTGTAATCGATGCCTACGGAAGGTCAGAAAAGAACAAACATCGAGCTGTCATCTACTATATGTTGACGAAGCACTTTGGAAAGGAATCGGTTTATAATTAAGATTACGACCCGTGTAAAGAAGCTGTCCAAATTAGGGCAGCTTTTTTTTTCACCATAATTTACAGCTACCTTTGCCGTATGATAGAATTGGGAAACTACAATACCCTTAAGGTGCTCAGAAGCACCAGTATAGGACTTTTTTTAGGAGATGA
Organism: uncultured Allomuricauda sp.; assembly: GCA_963677115.1. GTDB lineage: Bacteria > Bacteroidota > Bacteroidia > Flavobacteriales > Flavobacteriaceae > Flagellimonas. The sequence goes on along the minus strand of OY781874.1, from coordinate 3,539,294 downwards.
TGAAGGCACCGAAATACTTTTGCCCAACAAATATGTGCCCGAGGATTTTGAAATTGACCAAGAAATGGAGGTGTTCTGTTACTTGGACAATGCGGAACGTCCTATTTCGACCACATTAAAACCAAAGATTACCCGGAATGGATTTGCCTACTTAAAAGTTGTGGAAGTAGGAGCTTACGGTGCGTTTATGGATTGGGGGTTGGAAAAACACCTATTGGTACCATTTAGGGAGCAATCACAAAGAATGGAAGAAGGCCTTAGCTATATTGTCCATTGTTATATGGATGAGGAAAGTATGCGTCTTACGGGGTCCAGTAGGGTAGATAAATATTTGTCCAACGAAAATGTGGCTTACGAACAAAATGATGAAGTTGACCTTTTGGCACAACGGAAGACTCCTTTGGGTTGGGAAGTTATCGTTGATGAACGTCATAAAGGACTCATATTCGAAAGTGATATTTTTAAGCCGTTAAGTGTAGGGGATAGCCTAAAAGGATATGTTAAAAATGTAAGGGATGATAAAAAGCTGGATATTTCCCTTCAGCCCATTGGGGCCAAAATGTTGGAACCTACGGCCAAGATGATCATGGACAGGCTCTTACAAAACGATGGGTTTTTACCATTGCACGATAAATCATCACCTGATGACATTATGGGCTCCCTTCATATGAGCAAAAAGGCATTTAAAAAAGGAGTGGGTATTTTGTACCGACAACGAAAAATAAATATTCAGGATGATGGTATTCATTTGCTGTCATAAAAAACCTCGGAGAGCAGATTATGCCAAGCTTTAGTGCAAGAAAGTTTTTTTGTTTGGACAAATATTCTATTTTTGTAATAATTCAGATTAACTTATTGGTTGTTATGCTTTTAGCATAGTCCGTAATTATAACTCCTTATATAATATGCCTTTTATTGAAGAAAGCGATTTGTTGGACCTTCATAAGGATATAGACAAGGCCCAAATTATTAACGAGAGACTACTCGATCAGATAAAATTCAAAAATAAAGATCTTCGTAAGATTAAACTCCAACGTAATATCTTGTTGGGTTTTGTAGGTCTTTTTGTCATAGGAATATTGGCTATTACCTCATTCACGGCCGGATTGAGCAGTAAGCAATCTTTTGAGAACCAAAACAATGTTCTGGTGTCGTTGGATAGTTTGGACGTAATAAAGGCACGAATCGACAATCTGAAATCCCAGAACAAAGAGTTGAGTTTGGTAAAGGAATTTTACTTGGCCAAAGAGTTTTTGAACAAAGAAAAAATCTATTCGGTACAGGTGAAATCCTTTGTGGAAAACAATGTTACCTTGGCCTCCGAAGCTCTGACCAATACCCTTTTTGTAAAGACCAACCCTTTTTATGCCTACTCATTGGGCAATTTTGAAACGTTGGAAGAAGCACAAAAGTTTAGAAAACAACTCGTGCAAATGGGCTTTCAAGATGCATTCGTTGCGTCGTACAAGGATGGCCAAAGAGTTAAAATAGAAGATCCGTATTAATCTTGGGAAACACAAAGGCTTGGGTACAAGCCGCTAGACTTCGCACACTCCCCCTTTCTTTATCGGGAATTATTGTAGGTACCGGATTGGCTGTAATGGAAGGCCGTTTCGACCTTATTTTATTTATTTTGGCCTTGCTTACCACTGTTGGTTTTCAGGTCACCTCCAATTTTGCCAACGATTATGGTGATGGGGTAAAAGGGACCGACAATGAGGATCGAATAGGTCCCGCCAGGGCCATTCAAAGTGGATCTATAACCCGAAGTTCACTTAAAAAAGGCATAATCATCTCTATCATTATAAGCATGTTGATTGCGTTGGCCCTTATTTATTTAGCATTTGGCCTGGAGAACTTCATTTACATAGTGTTGTTTTTTGTTCTTGGGCTATTGAGCATTTGGGCGGCAATAAAGTATACTGTTGGCTCCAATGCATATGGGTACAGGGGAATGGGAGACTTGTTTGTGTTTCTTTTCTTTGGGTTATTGGGAGTATTGGGTAGTATGTTTTTATATACCAAGTCATTGGGCTGGAATGCCATATTACCTGCAGTCGCGATTGGCTTTTTATGTGTGGCGGTGCTTAACCTGAACAACCTACGCGATGTGGTATCCGACAAGAAGTATGGTAAAATAACCATGGTGGTGAAGATGGGGTTTGATAATGGTAAGCGTTATCATTTTTTTCTTATTTTGATGGCCCTGGTTTGTTTCCTACTATTTCTTTGGAGGGAAAACTTTGGCTGGAAATCATCCTTTTTCATGTTGGCTTTTGTACCGCTTTTTATTCATTTGCGCAAAGTAATGTTGACCCAAAACCCAGGCGATTTGGATGTAGAACTGAAAAAAGTAGCCTTGAGCACCTTTCTTTTAGCTATTTTATTCTTAATATCTGTTAATATTTTTTTGTAAATTTGAATTACAACCAAATAAACTTTAGGCGACTTGGAACACCCGATAAAAATTTTGATCGTAGAGGATAATGTCATCATTGCCGATGATATGCAATCCATGTTAGAGGAAATCGGCTATGAAATCGTGGACAATGTTATTGTGTACGAGCAAGCCGTGGATGTATTAAAAAACAATCATGTAGACCTTGTTTTGATAGACATTATCTTGGCTTCGGACAAAACGGGTATCGACCTTGGGAAGCATATACGTGATACGTACAACATTCCTTTTATATTCGTGACTTCCAACTCGGACCGTGCCACGGTGGAAAATGCCAAAACCGTAAAGCCGGATGGATATTTGGTGAAGCCTTTCGAGCAGCAGGATTTATACACATCCATAGAAATTGCACTTTCCAATTTTAACTATGACAAAAAAGGGATTCAGAAAACCATGGATGGTGATGAGGCCGATGAAATCACCTCTAATTCCATATTGAAAGATTCCATTTTTGTAAAAAAACAACACTTGTACTATAGAATTCAGTTTATTGACATTCAGTTTATTAAGGCTGATAATGTTTATTTGGAAGTGAATACGGCAGATAAAAAGTTTCTGGTTCGTTCGCCATTAAAGGATTATTTGGAAAAGTTGCCGAAAAACAAATTCTACAGGGCCCACAAATCATACATCGTGAACGTGGACCATATTGATGCGATCAACTCCAAGGATATTATGATCAATAACAACTTGATCCCTATTTCTAAGGATTTTAAAGAGTTTATACTCTCTTCTATGAACAGCTGATTTCGTATTCGTATAAGAAATAACAATATACATTGAGCGCTCTCCAGAAGGGCGCTTTTTTTATGCCACAACACTTTTGAAAGAGAAAGACCACAATTTTTCAGGTGTTCGCAACAATATTTTTCCCAATCGTTGGATCAGCTGTACTTTAGCAGTGTTAATAATTCAGAAAGTAATTTTTTCATTTTCATATAGTGTTCTCGTAAAAGGGTCTTGTTGTAAAAGCAGGGCCTTTTTCAATTTTGGAAGCTCGCAGATGTCTTCAAATTCCATGAAAGGCAGAAAACATCGTTAAAATACCACTTCACATACAGAATGGTTAATTTCACAACATAAAACAGCACTTTCACAACAATAACGGTTAACTCTATAGCTTGGCATTTAATTTTGTAGCTAAACTAGCGTTCTTTATATACCCCATACCTTTCAGTTCAGTTTGCTATACTTTCTATTTTTTGAATTGAATTAGGTTATCGGGTACAATAAAGGAAAAAAGGGCACGATAATAATATAGGGCTTACGGAAGATTTCTGGGGGCCACTGTATCAATTTAATTAATGGGACGTTACGTAAGATTTTTATTTACCACAGTATATTTTGTTTTTCTTTTTAATTCATCAGCGCAAAGTATTGGCGAAAATGAACAAAGTGTACTAAAGGAGTTCGAGGACACCGATTTACCTTCGGCTCGTTTCGATATTTTTTTCAATTCATTGGACCGATACAATGTAAACTCTGCATACGATTGGTTGGATACCATCAAAATTTATTTGGCAAATGCGGAAAAAACATCCGATACCACTGCGTTGAAATTGTATAGAGTGATGCAGGCACAGGTATACAACGATTTGGGTGAATACGACAAAAGTACCGCTTTGGCAATGGAACTTTATGATATTAAGGATTCCTTGGATTCAGATTCGCAGAAAATTGTTTTGGAGATGCTGGACGATAACTACGCCAATCTCCAATTGTTCGATAAACAGATTGAAATAAGAAAACAAAAGCGGGAACTCGGTATAACCAATAATGTCGCGTTTTACGATATCTACAGCAACTTAGGTCTCTACAGAAAAGCCAGGAACCAGTACATAATGGAGGTGAAGCCCACCATCGCGGATAACGAGACCTTTAAGCTGGCTCAATACCACAGCAAGGTCGGCAATTATTTACGACTGGACGACTCGGCACCGACAGCCCTGAGCGAATTAAAAAAGGCGAACTCCTACCTTGGGGTCTATATGAACGATATCTCGACCCAAAAAAGTGAATCCGATATATTCGAAAGTGAACTATTAAAAGCCGAAATAGAAGGGAATATCGCCAAATGTCATGTAATGCTCGGAGAGTTTGAGGAGGCTATACCACTTTTGAAGACCAGTATCGAGACCTTGAAAAAATCCCCGAACAACAATGACCAAAGTGAGGTGGTGGAAAACACAATGTACTTGGCCGAAGCCAATTTACAATTAGAGCGATTTACAGAGGCAAAAAAACACCTTGACACCGAGTTTGATAAAATTACCGTAATACAGACCATTAAAAAGAACAGTCTATTGGCTGCTTTTTATGATAAGGTGGAAAATTACAAGAATGCCTCTATTTATTACAAGCGCAACGAAAGAATCAAGGATTCGCTGGCCAAAAAACAGTCGGCATTGATCAAGCAACAATTAGTGACGATTGTGGCCAACGAGGATTTGGAAAATTCACAACGATTGATAGATGAGCAAAAGCGTATCAACGAACTGGCCCGTAGCGAAATGAAAGCAAAGGATGAGCGAATCAATTTGGTCTTCATTTCCTTGATTTTCACATTACTTGGTTTCGCCGGATTGGTCTATGCCTATCTTAAGAGTATCAAGAACCAACGATTGATCGCAGAACAAAAGCATATTATCGAGACCTCGCTCGTTGAGAAGGATTCCCTATTGAAAGAGATTCACCACAGGGTAAAGAACAATCTTCAGATGGTAAGCAGTCTACTGAGTCTACAAACCAAAAATACTCGGAGCAAGGCGGCGATCGTTGCCTTGGAAGAAGGGAAGAGTAGGGTAAAGGCCATGGCTTTGATCCATCAAAAATTATATCAAAACGATGATTTATCCGTGATAGAAATGCAAGGATATATCGAAAGTTTGATCAATAGCGTGCAATCCGTTTATAAAAAAGGAGGGCACAACATAAGTATAACCATTGATGCGGAAGGCACCGAACTGGACATTGACCGAGCCATTCCATTTGGATTGATTCTGAACGAACTCGTTTCCAACTCCTTTAAATATGCATTTCCAGAAAATGATGAAAACGGTAAAATCTACATTCATCTTCGAAAAAATGGAGATCAGGGCTATTTTGAATATACAGACAATGGCGTGGGCTTGCCGGAGGATACCGACGAACGGTCGAACTCCTCCATGGGAATCCGCTTGATCAACAGATTGGTGAACCAGCTACAATCCAAATTGAATATAGATAGACAAGTAGAGGGCGTACGGTTTTGGTTCAATTTTAGCTAGGTTTACCGAACCTGACTTTTTAGTACCATTTTGTGCAACAGTTTGGGAAAAAAACGTTTCAAATAGATTCCGTTTACTTCTTTTCCCCCTATATATACTTCGAATTTTTCCTTTTCAATAGCGCCAATTATTTTTTTAGCGGCCAGTTCCGGGGTGATTCCGTTTTGTGTGGCTTCGTCGTCATTTTGTTGTGGAGAACCATCTGCTGTCAACGCATTTTTTGCCACATTGGTCCGTACAAATCCTGGGCAAACTATGGTAACTTTTATACCATCTTTTTCGTGTTCCATTCGCATCACATCAAAAAAACCATGGAGCGCGTGCTTGGCTCCGCAGTAACCGGAACGATAGGGAGAACCAAACTTGCCCATTAAACTGGTCACCGTAACAAAATGCCCCGAACGGTTCGCCATAAAATGAGGAAGAATGGCCTTGGAAAGGCCTACAGTGCCCAAGTAATTCGCACGTATTAATTGGTCGTATACCTCCATTTGGGTGTCTTTGATCAAAGAACGCTGGCTGATCCCTGCATTGTTCACCAACACATCTACCTTTCCAAAAAAGGAGATGGCCTTTTGGGCAAATTCTTCCGTGGCACCATAATTTTCAAGGTCTAAAGGTAAAATGGCGATATTCTCGGAGCCACTACATAATGCTTTAACCTTAAGTAGTTCTGCTTCGTTTCTGGATGAAATCACCATATTGCACCGATAAGAACTCAAGGCGATGACCAAACTTTTTCCTATTCCGGACGAAGCTCCGGTTATCCAAATGGTTTTTCCTGCGATACTTGCCATAAGTACTGTTTTTAGATTCAAAATATACTTAAATTTGGCCTACTTCATGAAAGCAAGCTATAAAAAGTACATCCTAGATTTTAAAGTCCCCAGTGGTACTTCGCGAGGTGTCATGACCCAAAAGGAAACGTGGTTCATCATCCTTAAAAGTGAGAAAACTTTTGGTATCGGAGAATGTGGGATTTTACGTGGATTGAGTATAGATGACCGCCCTGGTTATGAGGAAAAGCTGGCTTGGACTTGTGAAAACATCCATTTGGGAAAGGAAGAACTTTTAAATCATCTCGGAGAGTTTCCTTCCATACAATTTGGACTGGAGCAGGCGCTATTGTCCTTAGCGTCCAATGATCCGTTTGAACTATTTCCTTCAGAATTTACGCAAAGTGAAGCATCAATTCCTATTAATGGACTGATCTGGATGGGTGATACCGCTTTTATGTTGAAACAATTGGAGCAAAAGTTATCGGATGGTTTTGGTTGCATTAAAATGAAGATAGGAGCCATCGATTTTGAAGAGGAGATAGGCATTCTTAAATCCATTCGAGAAAATTTTTCTCCGGATCAAATTGAATTACGGGTAGATGCCAATGGTGCCTTTGCTCCTGACGAAGCATTACAGAAGTTGGAACGATTGGCACAGTTCCAGATTCACTCCATTGAACAGCCCATAAAAGCGGGCCAATGGGAGGAAATGGCCAAACTCTGCGAAAAAACACCACTTCCAATTGCCCTTGACGAGGAATTGATCGGTGTTTTTGATGTAACGGAAAAGAAAAAATTGCTACAAACTGTACAACCACAGTACATTATTCTAAAACCAAGTTTGGTGGGAGGTATTCGCGGTTGTAATGAATGGACAACGTTGGCAGAAAATGCCAAAATAGGTTGGTGGATCACCAGTGCACTGGAGAGCAATATCGGTTTGAACGCGATAGCCCAATATACCTATTCATTAAAGACGAACATGCCGCAAGGATTGGGTACGGGTGGTTTGTTCACTAATAATATAAATAGTCCTCTGGAGGTTTTCAAGGGCAAGTTATGCTATAGGCAATCCAGTGCCTGGGATAAGGATTTAATACAGGAAATATGTACATAGAACAAGCATATAAAGGATTTACGGACCGTTGGAGGTATTTTGTTGGACTTTTGATCATATTTATTGGTTGGCAAATACTTGGAGGTATTCCGCTTCTTTTTGCCGTATTGATGAAGTCCGATTCTTTTGATACGTTAACCACCGATCTAGGGGCAATGGCAGATAGCCTCGGATCCAATCTCTTTTTTTTCTTGGTGATGTTGACCTTTTTTGTGGCCATGGTCTCTTTATGGTTTGTAGTAAAGGTCGTTCACAGATTATCGTTCAAACATTTCACCACATCCCGCAAAAAGATTGATTGGAAGAGAATCGTTTTCTCATTTGTGCTTTGGGGGGTTGTTTCAACAGGCATGATTTTGTTGGACCTATTCCTGTCACCAGAGAACTATGAATTTACATTTGAAGCCGTTCCATTTTTAATTCTGTTGATGCTGTCCATAGTTTTCATTCCGATTCAAACCAGTTTCGAAGAATATTTTACACGTGGCTATTTGATGCAATCCATAGGTGTGGCCGCAAAAAACAAATGGCTCCCTTTGATCATAAGCTCATCGCTTTTTGGGTTCCTCCATATATTTAATCCCGAAGTGGAAAAGTTGGGCTATGGTATTTTGGTATACTATGTTGGAACGGGATTTTTTCTTGGCATTTTAACCTTGATGGATGAAGGGTTGGAACTTCCTTTGGGCTTCCATGCCTCGAACAATTTTTTTGCGGCACTTTTGGTCACAGCGGATTGGATGGCCTTTAATACCAATTCAATTTATAAAGATGTTTCCGAGCCAGTTCTTGGGTGGGATGTATTGATTCCCGTATTTGTGGTCTATCCCATTTTGTTGTTTGTTTTCTCCAAAAAATACGGCTGGAAAAACTGGAAGGAAAAACTTTTTGGTCGTGTTTTGTCCAAAGAAGAATTTGTAGCATTGACCGATGGAGAATCCGATTTGGCATAACATTCACCCCAATTTTCAATTAAATAATCATCCTTATACAAGGGAGGAGCTCAAAAACTTCGCTGAAACCTTGTATAAAAAAGGAGAAACCTTTCAAAAGTCAATAGGTGATTTTTTGTTGGATTGGCTTACAGATGCACCAACGCTAAAGGTTAAAACCTCTGGATCTACCGGAAAACCAAAGACCATTGTCCTTAAAAAAGAGCACATGATCAATTCTGCTTTGGCTACAGGGGATTATTTTCAGTTAGGGCCAAAACATCGTGCACTTCTCTGTCTACCATGCACCAGTATTGCCGGTAAAATGATGCTGGTCCGTGCCATGGTCCTTGGACTCTGTTTAGATATGGTGGAGCCTTCTTCAACACCCCTAAGAGATACCCAAAAAACCTATGATTTTGTGGCCATGGTGCCTTTGCAGGTCAAAAAATCGATACGCCAAATGCATAGGGTTGCACAAGTTATTATCGGCGGGGCCCCTGTTGGTGCAAACCTTAGAAACCAACTCGCCAAGTTACGTGTTCGCGCTTATGAAACCTACGGAATGACGGAGACCATTACCCATATTGCGGTAAAAAAGATTGCAAAAGAAGCTTCCGGTTCTTTTCACGTCCTGCCTAATGTTGTCATTTCAAGAGATGATAGAGGATGCCTTGTGATTGATGCTCCCAAGATTTCCAGCAAGGAAATAATCACCAATGATCTAGTGGAACTGATTGACGAAAGAACATTTGATTGGTTGGGAAGGTTCGATTCCATTATCAATTCGGGAGGAATCAAACTCATTCCCGAAAGAATTGAGCAGAAGCTATCAAAAGTTATTGCTTCCCGGTTTTTTGTTACAGGATTACCTGATGATGCTTTGGGTCAAAAACTGGTGTTGGTTATCGAAAGTGAGCCTATTGATACAGAAGAACTGTTCCAGACGATAAAACGCATGGAAGCAATTTTAAAATACGAGGTTCCCAAAAAAATATACTGTGTTAACTCCTTTGTTGAAACGTCCACAAAAAAGGTAGATAGAAAAAAAACCTTGGAACAAATAGTCTAAGTTTTGTACATTCAAAACGTTAAAAATCAACCATGCGAAAAACCATCCAATTAGTACTACTTCTTTTACCTATTATTGCAATTTCTCAACAAATACTTCCCGAAGTGGAACGTGCCAGGGTTGTTGATGAAATACTTGATGAAAGATTCAATGATCTGCTTCCCAAATTGATGGACGATGCTGGTCTGGACATGTGGATTCTGATTTCCAGAGAATATAATGAAGACCCTGTTCTACGAACCATGTTGCCCGCAACTTGGTTGAACGCCAGAAGAAGAACCATTATCCTCTTTTACAGGGATAAACAAAAAAATACCATCGATAAACTGGCCGTGGCACGATACAATATTGGCAAGAGCATTGTTTCGGCATGGGACAAGGAGAAGGAACCGGACCAATGGAAACGTTTGATGCAGTTGATTGCAGAACGCAACCCGGAGAAAATCGGCCTTAACTTTTCTAAGGACCATAACATCGCCGATGGACTCGATAAGACCGATTATGATGAATTTATGGCCAACTTGCCCGGCAAGTACAAATCCAAGGTAGTTTCGGCAGAACAATTGGCGGTACGCTGGATAGAAACCCGTACACCACGGGAGATGACCATTTTTAATCAGTTGACGGATATTACACACGATATTATTGCTGAAGCATTTTCTGAAAAAGTAATCACTCCAGGGATTACCACTACAACGGAAGTCGAATGGTGGATGCGCCAAAAAGTAACCGATTTAGGGTTGGAGACATGGTTTCATCCTACCGTTGATGTCCAAAGAACAAGTGAAGAATTGGTTGGGCACTTATACTCATTTTCTGGCAGACCAGATGACGAAGTGATCCGTCGCGGAGATTTATTGCATTGCGATTTTGGAATTACTTATCTCCGGTTGAACACCGACTGCCAAGAATTGGCATATGTTCTGAAACCGGAAGAAACGGAGGCCCCTTCGTTTTTGGTAAATGCCTTATATGATGGAAACCGTGTACAAGACTTCTTGACCCGGAATATGGTAAAGGGCAGAATGGGGAACGATATTTTGGCAAAGGCTCTTCAAGATGCCAAGGATGCAGGTCTTCAACCTGCAATTTATACCCATCCTTTGGGAATGTACGGTCACTCGGCAGGTACCACCATCGGTATGTGGGATTCTCAGGGCGGAGTCATGAGAGACGATGGGGAAAATTATCCATTGAATCCAAATACTGCATACGCCATCGAGTTGAACGCTACAGTGAATATTCCCGAGTGGAACAGGGATATCCGGATTATGTTGGAGGAACCCGGTTTTTTCGGTGAAGATGGCTTCCGTTACATTAATGGTAGACAAACAGAGTTACTGCTTATTCCACGGCCAAAAACGCACTTGGGCAACTGATTATTTTTTTTGTAAATTTAGTAATCAACTAATTATCAATTTGCTATGAGATTACTATCCATTACAGGTTTCTGTTTGTTGCTCATTAATTTAACTTATGGGCAAAAAACAATTACCGGTCGTATAACCGACGGTAAATCACCCTTGTCGAATGTCCAGGTCGCCAATTTGGCTTCGGGCAGTAAAACCACATCCGATGCAGAAGGACAATATAAAATTATGGCCGAGCCGAGGGAAGAACTTCAATATACTTATATGGGTATGGATACCGTAACCATCATTGTCGAAGATGTAACAAGAATTTTGAACATTGTCATGCAACCAAGAATTGAAGAGTTGAATGAAGTAGTGGTAACCGAAAAAATTAGCAGACAAAAGAATCTTGCCATGAATTACTTTATGGATTCAAGCATAGTAAATTCATCCTTTGGATATATAAGTCCTGCTACCGTGGCCTATCATTTAAAAGTAATTGACGGCTCAGAGTTCACCCCAGGTTCGGATTTATTGCAAGCGATTGCAAGCAGAAAATCTGGGATTAGGGTGGGAACCACTATTGATCCTTTCACAAAGCGTTCTTTTCGAACATTGTTTTTAAGAGGAGGAGGCTCAATCAATAATCAAAGACCTGCAGTGTACGAGGTGGACGGCAACATTTTTACCGACCCACCAATATGGCTCGACGTCTCCAATATACAGCGTGTTGGAATAATTCCAGGAGTGCAGGCCGTATGGCGTTATGGACATATTGGCAGTGGAGGAGTAGTGATTATTAACACCAAGAACGGTGTGCACGGACTACGAGAGGAAAACAGCCTTAAAATTTATGATCAGGCAAGGCTGCGGAACAATTTTGTTACTGGAAAAGTTGTTTCCAGCTCTGAAGCTAAGAACGATTTGCCTAAATACCTAAAAGAGATGGCAAATGCAGACGATTTGGATGGAGCACTTCAAGTCTATAATGACTATGAAAAGCATTTTTCCACAATCCCGTACTTTTATTTGGATGCTTACGCTTTGTTTTTTAAGAAACATGGAAAAGAAGCTGCAGATAAGATTTTAGAGTATGGTCTAGTCTTTTTTAAAGAAAATCCTGTTTGGTTGAAAGCGTTGGCCTTTACACACGAATCACAATCTCGATTTGATGATGCCCACGAAGTCTATAAAAAAGTGTATTCGCTACGTCCCCATTATACCCAAAGCTTTATTGATTTGGCAAACAGTTATTATAATTTAGGAAAAAACAAACAGGCAAAGTCCCTGTATGCCAGACACGCTTATTTGATCGATGAAGGGCTAATTGCATCGGATATCACAGAATTATCTCCTATGGTACAACGAGAAATTGGAAATTTGTTGGAGTTTAAAAACACGAACAATAATAATTTCCAAGACGGGTATACGACCAGACTTGTTTTTGAATGGAACGATTCCGAAGCGGAGTTTGATCTACAATTTGTAAATCCGAGCAATCAATATTTTAACTGGAAACATACTTTGTCGGAAATGCCCGAAAGAATCCAATCCGAAAAGAGGTTCGGATATTCCATGGCCGATTTTCTTCTGGATGATGAATTGCCAGGTATTTGGAAAGTGAACGCGACCTACCACGGTAACAAGCAAGTAACTCCGTCCTATCTAAAAGTAACCGTATACCAAAATTATGGCAGTAAGTTACAAAGTAAAGACGTAAAGGTGTTTAAGTTGGGTACCAAAGGCGTAAACCAATATCTGTTCGATTTTAGTCTGCCCTCGAAAGTTGTACAAAGTAAATAGGTTATACTTGCAAAACGCCCATATTAAATTTTTTCTCTATCGGCGCATGGTTTGCCGCTTCAATACCCATTGATATCCATTTACGAGTGTCCAACGGGTCAATGATGGCATCCGTCCAGAGCCGTGCAGCAGCATAGTAGGGGGAGATTTGGTCATCGTAACGCTGTTTTATTTCATCAAAAAGCTGTTTTTCCTTTTCGGCATCAACAGGTTCGCCTTTTTTCTCCAAACTGGCTTTTTCAATCTGCATGAGCACTTTGGCGGCAGAATTCCCGCTCATCACGGCAAGTTCGGCACTGGGCCAGGCAACAATCAACCTAGGGTCATACGCTTTTCCGCACATGGCATAGTTTCCGGCACCATAGCTGTTGCCTATGACAATGGTAAATTTTGGAACTACCGAGTTACTTACGGCGTTCACCATTTTGGCACCATCCTTTATAATGCCGCCGTGCTCGCTTTTACTGCCCACCATAAAGCCGGTGACATCTTGCAAAAACACCAAAGGAATCTTTTTCTGGTTACAATTGGCAATAAATCGGGTGGCCTTATCCGCCGAATCGGAGTAAATGACCCCGCCAAATTGCATTTCCCCTTTTTTGGTCTTTACTACTTTACGTTGATTGGCCACAATTCCCACGGCCCAACCATCAATACGTGCATAACCTGTTAAAATGGTTTTTCCGTAGCCTTCTTTATATTGTTCAAATTCGGAGTCGTCCACCAAGCGTTTTATGATTTCCAGCATATCGTATTGGTCGCTTCTGGATGCAGGTAATATGCCAAAAATATCATTTGGGTTTTCTGCAGGCTTTTTAGCTTCAACCCTATTGAAACCGGCCTTATCAAAATCACCAATCTTATCTACGATACTTTTGATCTTATCCAAAGCATCTTTGTCATCTTTGGCCTTGTAATCCGTTACCCCGCTAATCTCGGAATGGGTAGTGGCCCCACCCAAAGTTTCATTATCGATTGATTCACCAATGGCTGCTTTTACCAAATAACTTCCCGCCAAAAAGATACTTCCGGTCTTATCCACGATTAAGGCTTCGTCGCTCATAATGGGTAAATAGGCCCCGCCGGCAACGCAGCTGCCCATCACCGCAGCAATTTGGGTAATTCCCATACTGCTCATCAAGGCATTGTTTCTAAAAATACGTCCAAAGTGTTCCTTGTCGGGAAATATTTCATCCTGCATGGGCAGATATACACCTGCACTGTCCACTAAATAAATGATGGGCAAATTATTCTCAATGGAAATTTCTTGGGCGCGCAGGTTTTTCTTTCCGGTAATGGGAAACCAAGCACCGGCCTTTACAGTGGCATCGTTGGCCACTACCACACATTGTTTACCCTTTACATAACCTACTTTTACGACCACTCCACCTGATGGACATCCACCATGCTCCTCGTACATTCCTTCACCGGCAAACGCTCCAATTTCAATAGATGATGCTTCATCATCAAGTAGATAGTCAATTCTTTCCCTTGCAGTCATCTTACCTTTGGCATGGTGCCTCTCAATACGGCTCTTGCCGCCGCCAAGCTTCACTTTGGCCAGTTTACGCTTTAGGTCCGACAATTTTAATTTATTACGATCTTCGTTCTTATTGAATTTTATGTCCATTCTACTATAAATTCATTTGTCAGGTTAAAGATAAGGAGTTATAATTATTACTTTTGAAGATATGAAAACCAAAATACGATGGGGCATTGTTGGCCCAGGAAGCATAGCCAGAAAATTTGTATCGGATTTATTATTGGTAGATGATGCCGAAGTCGCTGCCGTGGCCTCACGGTCTATGGAGAGAGCCAAGGAATTTGCCGAAGCATATAATGTGGAGCATGTTTTTGGCAGTTATGACGATTTGTTCCAATCGGGAACCGTGGATGTTGTTTACATAGCCACCCCACATAATTTCCATAAAGATTTGTCCATAAAGGCCCTTGAAAACGGCATAGGGGTTTTGTGCGAAAAACCAATGGGGGTAAATCGGAGTGAAGTAGTGGAGCAGACCAATGCATCAAAAAATCATAATGCATTTTTAATGGAGGCCATGTGGTCCCGTTTTAATCCATCTATTAAAAAAGTAAAGGAATTGGTCGATGCAGGGGAGATAGGAGCTCTAAAATATCTTTATGCGGATTTTGCATTTTATGCATTGGACAGGGATGAGAATTCCCGATTGCTAAATCCCAATCTAGCTTCCGGCACTATTTTGGATATTGGTATTTATCCCATTTTCCTTTCTTATTTGTTGTTGGGAATGCCAGAGAACATTATGGCGAGTTCCAAGTTTCATGACAACGGTACCGAACTACAGACCAG
This sequence comes from uncultured Allomuricauda sp., assembly GCA_963677115.1. Classification (GTDB taxonomy): domain Bacteria; phylum Bacteroidota; class Bacteroidia; order Flavobacteriales; family Flavobacteriaceae; genus Flagellimonas. Next base: position 3,524,183 of record OY781874.1, on the reverse strand, counting down.
CATGATTTTTGACTACCCCGATGCACAGGCCATGTTGTATAGCGGTTTTACCAGTCGCTCCCGAATGGAAGCGGAAATTTCAGGGGAAAAGGGCGAACTGTTTTTAAAATCGAGATGGCACGAGGCGGATGAGTATAGTATGGTAACGGAAGAAGGGAGCAAGAAATTTAGCTTAGCCTTAAAAGGGATTGGTTACTACTACGAAATCCTGGAAGTACATGAATGTTTACGAAGCAATAAAATTGAAAGTGATCTCTGGTCGCATCAAAATAGCTTGGATTTGTCAGAGTTATTGGACAAGGTCAGAAAAAAATGTGGTGTAAGCTTCCCTTTTGAAACATAATCCTTGATAATACCTTTACATTATACCTATTTTTACGATATTTGAAATTCTTCAGAAATTAATAGAATGGGAATGAATAAAAACACAGTGCTAGCTTGGGCCACATGGATTATGATTTTGGTAGGTTTGGGGATGATCGCACTTGGGGCTTTTAAATATGATGAGGTAGCGGGCTGGGGCTTTGCTGCCGTTGGAATCGGTTTTTTTGCCGTAGCTTGGGTGTTCAATGCCCTGAAAGGTAGAGTGTAAGCTCTTTTTCATAACAATTTAATTTATTACTAAATGTCAGACGATAAAAAAGTCATTTTTTCAATGTCTGGGGTTACCAAGACCTACAAAACGGCAAACACCCCGGTACTTAAAAATATATACCTAAGTTTTTTTTACGGAGCCAAAATTGGAATTTTGGGTCTCAATGGTTCAGGGAAGTCCACCTTGCTTAAAATTATTGCGGGTGTCGACAAAAACTATCAGGGAGATGTTGTTTTTTCTCCAGGCTATTCCGTAGGTTATTTGGAGCAAGAACCAGAACTGGACGAGAATAAAACTGTTCTTGAAGTGGTGAAGGAAGGTGTGGCCGAAACCGTCGCCATTTTAGATGAGTACAACAAGATCAACGATATGTTCGGTCTGCCAGAAGTATACGAAGATGCCGATAAGATGCAGAAGCTGATGGACAAGCAAGCTGCGCTTCAAGATCAAATAGATGCTGCGAATGCTTGGGAGCTCGATACCAAATTGGAGATCGCGATGGATGCGCTTCGTACTCCAGAATCTGATAAGAAAATAGGTGTACTCTCCGGAGGGGAACGTAGAAGGGTGGCCTTGTGCCGTTTGTTGCTAAAGGAACCGGATGTATTATTGCTGGATGAGCCTACCAACCACTTGGATGCCGAATCGGTACATTGGTTGGAGCACCATTTGGCACAATATAAAGGAACAGTGATTGCCGTAACACACGACCGTTACTTCTTGGACAATGTTGCAGGCTGGATTTTGGAACTGGACCGTGGTGAGGGAATTCCATGGAAAGGGAATTATTCCAGTTGGTTGGACCAAAAGGCAAAACGATTGGAACAAGAGAGCAAACAAGCCTCCAAACGTCAAAAAACCTTGGAGCGAGAGCTGGACTGGGTTCGTCAAGGTGCCAAAGGAAGACAGGCCAAACAAAAAGCTCGTTTAAAGAATTACGATAAACTCCTGAGCCAAGATCAAAAACAAATGGAGGATAAATTGGAGATTTATATTCCCAATGGACCGCGCTTGGGTACCAATGTAATCGAGGCCAAAGGAGTGAGCAAAGCTTTTGGTGATAAATTATTGTACGAAAACTTGAACTTTAACCTGCCACAAGCGGGTATTGTTGGTATTATTGGTCCAAACGGTGCGGGTAAGACCACTATTTTTAAAATGATCATGGGCGAGGAAACTCCCGATAAGGGTGAATTTGTGGTCGGTGATACGGCTAAATTGGCCTATGTGGACCAATCCCATTCCAATATTGACCAGGATAAAAGTATTTGGGAAAACTTTAGTGATAGCCAAGAATTGATTATGATGGGAGGGAAGCAAGTAAATTCCCGCGCCTACCTAAGTCGATTCAATTTTTCGGGAAGCGAGCAGAACAAAAAAGTGAGTATGCTTTCTGGAGGTGAGCGCAACCGTCTTCATTTGGCGATGACACTTAAGGAAGAAGGCAATGTTTTGCTATTGGATGAGCCCACTAACGATTTGGACGTAAACACCCTCCGTGCTCTCGAGGAAGGTTTGGAAAATTTTGCCGGATGTGCTGTGATCATTTCCCACGACAGATGGTTCTTGGATAGGATTTGTACTCACATTTTGGCATTTGAAGGCGACTCTCAGGTATATTTCTTCGAAGGTTCTTTCTCCGATTATGAGGAGAACAAAAAGAAACGCCTCGGAACGGATATCATGCCCAAGCGTATCAAGTACAAAAAGTTAATTCGTTAAAAACGGGAGGAATTATTTTTCTCCACCGAGATTTTTAATTCCTTCCTCCAATAATTTTTTCGCTTTTTCCAAGTATGCCCTTTGATGGGCTGCCAAACTATTGGCATCCTGACTGCTGACAGAAGTGGAACCAATGGAATTGGAAAGTTCCACCAATTGTTGAATGGCTTTTTCCGCGGACTCGAGCTTATCGCCCGCATGCTTTTCAAAAACTTTTATCATTTCATTTTCCATAGACGCTACGGAAGTGGTTTCATCATCACTGTAATTTTCTACCGAAGCAACAGTTGTTGAGGTTCCAAGGGTACATTCATCAATTATAGTGATAAGCTCGTTGATTTCACCGATGGCCTTTTTGGTAAAAAACCTTCCGGCTTCCCAGTCAGCAGGCTCCACTGCTTTATCAAGAGTTTCCATCGCATCCAATGTTTTGTTCTTGGCCTTGTCACAGCTGCATTCCTCCATAAAGGTCTGCGCTTTGTCCAGAGCGGTCCAAGCTCTTTCTGCGTAGTACATTTGGTGCTCAAAGTTGGTGGCTTCCATGGCTTTTTTTCCATGGCTTAGCGCGTAGGTTACTTTAGCGTAAAAATTATCACATTGATTGGAGTAGGTAGTTTGCATGGCAAAAAGAAGTGCCATCACTACAAAAACATGGGATTTGGGAGCCATATTCGAGTATTTGATTTGGTTATTAAGTTGTTTCTCTAACGGCGAAACTACAATTTTATTTCATTTTTCTAGTAATCTTCCGTTGGATACCAATCCAATTGAACCACTTCAATGTTGGAATCACCTTCATTGACCAATGTTTTAAATTTGTCCACATCGCTTACATCCGGCCTACCTCTAAAATGGTAAGGATAAACTTGATCGGGCTTAAATTCCAAGACGGCGTCCGCTGCACTTTCCACAGTCATTGTGTAGGGTAGGTTCATACAAATAAAAGCTTTGTCTATGTTTTGCAAAGCGCGCATTTCTGGAATATCCTCGGTATCCCCCGAAAAATAGATGCGTTCGTCACCAAAGGTGAACAGATAGCCATTTCCTCTTCCCTTAACATGAAAGTCCTTGGCCTCTTCACGAAGATTGTACATGGGTATGGCTTCCACTGTAAAACCAGCAATTTCCTTGGTATCCCCATTTTTCATAGTGGTTGTTTTTGAGGAAAGATTTTCTTCCATTTGCAAAACAACCGCATCGGGAGCAATTATTTGGACTCCATCCAAACCCAATTCGTTTAAAGTCTCTGGATTAAAATGGTCTCCGTGTATATCGGTAATAAAAATAATATCGGGCGAATTTTGACCTTCAAAAGCGGCCTTCCCACCTACAGGGTCTATATATATGGTATGGTCGTCCCATTCGATTACTGCGGTGGCATGTTCAATTGGAATAATGTTGGCGGCAGCTGGCGCTTCAACTTCAATAGGGGTTTCCTCAACATCTGCAGTTTCTTCCTGTTGCTTATTTTTTTGCTTACAGGAAACCACCAATAGTGCCAATGCTGTAATGGTTATGATTATATTTTTTTTCATAATGAACTCTTTTTATTCTTTTAAAAATAAGGGATTATAGGGAGAATTATAATTTATTATAAAGATAATTTTCATCCAAATGATCCAAATCTAAATCTGATGCGTATATAAACCAAACACGATTGATTAAAAAACCTTAAACGTAAAATCAATTAAAACAAAAAGTTATGACTGAAACAAAAAATAACAATAACGGATTGAAAGTAATAGCAGGTCTGTTAGGAGTAGTTCTTTTGGGAACCATTATTTACACGGTTAGTCTTTATCAAGATAAAAAAGCTACATCGGAAGCACTTACTCAAGAAAAAGAATTGGTTGTAGAGGATTTGAACAATTTGAAGTCCGAGTACGACAAAGCTATTTTGGAAAGCAATGCCACTAACGAAGAGTTGGTTGCCGCTAGGGACAATATTGCAAAATATATTGACTCCGTAAGTAGCATGAAAGCTGATATCGCTACACTTTCCCGTTACAGAAGACAAGTAAGTGTTCTTAAAGCCGAAAGGGAAGAATTATTGAAGCAAGTGGATTCCTTGACACAATCCAACAGCTTGTTGGCCATGCAAAGAGATAGTACTTTTGCTGAATTGGAACAACAAACCGTTTTTAACGATTCTTTGATCATCCAGAACACTCAATTGGCGGATGCGGTTGAAAAAGGTTCTGCTCTTAACCTAAACACTATTAGTGTTGATGCCATTAAAGAAAGAAACAGTGGTAAATTGGTTTCTACTTCTAGAGCTAGAGCTACCGATAAATTTAAAGTTTGTTTTACTATTGCCGATAACGTAATTGCTGAAGCCGGTGACAGAGAATTCTATATCGAAGTTCTTGGTCCACAAGGTAATGTATTAGGCGAGAGTTTGACAAAAACCACTGAAGAAGGAAGCTCTCTTACCTACAGTAAAGGAACTAATTTCTACTACGAAAACGATGCTTTGGATGTATGTGATTACATAAACAAACCAAGTGGAGATTTCCAGAAAGGAAACTATATGGTAAATGTTTATGATAACAAATTGAAATTGTTGGGTACTTCCAGCTTCGAATTGAAATAAGAAACACACTATCACCATAATAAAAGGCCCGTCCAATTTTGGACGGGCCTTTTTATATTCTATAGTTTGTAAGGTTCTTATTTAAGGCTACCCACCATATCTTCGGGTTTCACCCATTCATCATATTCTTCAGGGGTTACATAACCTAGATTTACGGCTTCTTCTCTGAGTGTAGTACCATTTTTATGTGCTGTATTGGCAATCTCGGCAGCTTTGTAATACCCTATTTTGGTATTTAATGCAGTAACCAACATCAATGAGTTGTTCAATAAAGTATTAATGACCTCATGGTTTGGCTCAATACCAGCGGCACAGTTCACATCAAAACTCACACATGCATCGCCGATCAATTGGGCCGATTGTAAAATGTTGGCCGCCATTACCGGCTTAAATACGTTTAGCTCGTAATGACCTTGTGTTCCACCTACACTAATCGCAACATCGTTACCCATAACCTGTGCACAAACCATGGTCAGTGCTTCACATTGCGTAGGGTTCACTTTTCCTGGCATAATGGAGCTTCCTGGTTCGTTGGCCGGGATTATAATTTCACCAATTCCCGAGCGTGGACCAGAAGCCATCATACGGATATCGTTCGCAATTTTGTTCAAAGAAACAGCCAATTGTTTCAAGGCACCATGGCTTTCTACAATGGCATCGTGGGCTGCCAATGCTTCAAACTTGTTCTCTGCTGTTGTAAAAGGCTTACCTGTAAATTCAGCAATATATTTTGCAACCAATACATCGTATCCTTTTGGCGTATTTAATCCAGTACCCACGGCGGTTCCACCAAGGGCAAGTTCGCCAAGGTGGGGCAATGTATTTTTCAATGCTTTAAGACCATGGTTCAATTGGGAAACATAGCCAGAAAATTCTTGGCCCAAAGTTAGGGGAGTGGCGTCCATTAAGTGGGTCCTTCCTATTTTGACCACATCCTTGAACTCTTTGGACTTCTTCTCCAACGTATCCCTTAATTGCGCAACACCGGGAATGGTGACCTCCACAATTTTTTTGTAGGCCGCAATGTGCATCCCGGTTGGGAAAGTATCGTTGGAGGATTGGCTTTTATTTACATCATCGTTGGGCTGAATGGTTTTTTCGCCCTCTCCGATCTTTTTACCGGCAATTTCATGTGCACGGTTGGCAATCACCTCGTTCACGTTCATGTTGCTCTGTGTACCGGAGCCTGTTTGCCATATGACCAATGGAAACTGGCCATCATGCTTGCCATCAAGGATTTCATCACAAACTTGTGCGATAAGGTCACGTTTTTCTTGGCTGAGCACTCCAAGTTCATGGTTGGTATAGGCTGCGGCCTTTTTTAAATAAGCAAATCCGTAGACCACATCCAACGGCATGGATGCCGGTGCACCAATTTTAAAGTTGTTTCGGGAACGTTCGGTTTGGGCGCCCCAATATTTATCGGCGGGTACTTTTACCTCGCCCATGGTGTCTTTTTCAATCCTGAAACTCATAGTTTAAAATTTTGTCCTACAAAGGTAGGATATAGGTCATTTATATGGTAATTGATAAAGATAAATACACTTTTTTTGTCCATCTATTTGTTTTTTTTGATAAGAAGAAAGTATCTTTGTTAAAACAAAAGGAATAAAGATGTTTGATTTTGACCAATATTTAGGTTTTCTAGCTTTTCTAACAATTTTGACAATCGGTTTTTGGTTGATGATATTCTTGTTGACCTTTGTAGTACCTTACTGGTTGATTGGTAACCTAAGGGAAATGTTTAAAGAAAGAAAAGAGGCCAAACGCGCCCAACTGGAAGAATAAGATATACGAAAAGAAGCCAAATTGGCTTCTTTTTTGTTTCAACCCATTTTTAAAAATAATCCTCATAAAGTTTGAGGATTATTTTTTTTGCCTACTAATTTCTCAACGATCAGACTGATTATACAGCATAAAAAAGCAGCCATTCGGCTGCTTTTTTATTTAAGTTTCGGGGAACCCCGTTGTTTTTTTAAAACTTAATATTGTCCCTCATCATCATCTCCATTGCCTGGGCCCCGTTGTTGTCTTTGGCGTTGTTCCTTAGGTTGGTTGAATCTATATATAAAAGATAGGTTCACTTGTCTTCTCCTCCACTGGAACTCGCTATCCGTGGTAAATGTAGGGGTCTGTGTAAAAGATTGGCGCTTTCTGGAGTTGAACAAATCACTTACGTTTAACGAAAGTGTAGCTTTATCCTTGAACAAATCTTTGCTCAGCGCCAAATTCAAGGAGAACATCCCTTTGGTTTCTGTTTGGGCATTTTGTCTTGGTCCCATGTAAAAAGAGTTGGCTTGTAGCTCTACTTTGGCAGGAAGGGTGAACTTGGAGCTAAAGCGAGCAAAGTAACTGGTATTGGTCGTACCATAATCTATACCATTGAAGGAGCCATCCGAGGAAAAGGTAAAGTAGTTGAAACTACCGTTCATTCTCCACCATTTGGCAGGATTGTACATAAAACCGGCCTCGGCACCAATACGCTCATTGGTGGATAGGTTAATGGGAACGGACCGTATGATTTGGATACCGTCAGATGTAAACTGCCCGGTTTCCTCGGTAATAAACTCAAATGATTGTGTTTCACGCTGGTAGTAAACCGAAGATGTAAGGGTGAATTTTGTCCAACGCTTCATGTAGCCTAAATCAAATGCATTGGCAAATGCTGGGTCCAAATCCGGATTTCCTTGGAAAACGTTTGTTCTACTTGACCTGGAAGGGAACGGATTGATAAACCAGCCCCTTGGCCTATTGATTCTTCTATTATATCCAAGGGAAATATTCTGGGTTTTTGAGATTTCGTAAACAAAGTTTACCGTTGGGAACAGGCCTAGGTAATTTTTATCAAAGTTAAGGTCAACATCCTCTCCTACGAGTTCATCCAACGCCTCGCTATCAATGCTGGCATCTACTTCACCGCGCATTTCGGTGTTCTCCAATCGCAGTCCGAGCAATACGGAGAACTTACCGTATTTGTTACCATACTGCGTGTAGACCGCATTAACGTTCTCGTGATAAGTAAATATGTTGGTAAGGTCCTGATTGGTGATGAAATTGCCGGTTCCTTGATTTAATGTGTCCAATTGGTAATCGTTGACCTCCTTTTCAAAAGTACCACGGTAACCTGCTTCAAATTGTGCATCGCCCATGGGCAATACGTAATCAATTTGCGCTAATATATCGTCCTGCTTCTGCTTTTCATAAATGTTTTCCAAAGCAATCAAACTATCACTTGGTATAGTACGGTCTTCGCGAATACCTGTCAGTACATCCTCATTGTCATAGGAATACTGAAAGTCCGCAGTCAATTTCTGACCCTCATCATCAATATTGTTTGTATAGTTGAACGACAATTGACGGCTATTGTCTTTTTCGGCCTCATCCTCAGTCCTAAAAGTCCTACTGTCCAAACTGCCATCGGCAAAACGTTGGTTTTCATTCTCGGTCAAATCATTCTCGTCGGACCATCTATAGAAAAAGCTACCGGTTATGGACGATTTTTCAGTGAGAAAGTATTCCATCCCAACATTGATGTTAAAACCATCATCGTTTCTACTGATATCTCTGTCTTCAATGATTCTGTCGAACTCACTTTGAGCAGATTGATAGGTGTTGTCATTTCTTCCTCCTCCGGGAGACTCTCTGTGGTAATAGCCCAATGTATTGAAGATATTGAACTTTTCCGTACGGATATTTAAATTTGTTGTTGCCCTTGCGTTAAAGGGGAATCCTCCTGTAAGGTTAACGGAACCGTTGATGCCCAATGTTTTCTCCTTTTTAAGGATAATGTTTAAAATACCTGCCGTTCCTTCGGCATCATAACGGGCGGAAGGACTGGTAATTACCTCTACTTTTTCAATGGCATCTGCCGGCAATTGCTGTAATACATCTGTGGAACCAAAGCCAGCGAGAGCAGAAGGCTTACCATTGATCAGGATGCGGACATTATCATTTCCCCTTAAACTGATACCACCTTCCACATCGACAGAAACTGAAGGAATGTTGCCTAGAGCATCGCTAACGTTGCCACCACTGGTAGTAATGTCCTTTCCAATATTGTATACCTTCTTGTCCAACCTAACTTCTACAGTTGTTTTTTCACCTACTACTTCAACTTCGGCGAGCTGGGCCACGTCAGGTGATAGGGTGATGGAACCTAGATTGGTGTCCGAATTATAGGTTTGCCCTTTTCGGGAATAGGTTTTGTAAGAAATAAACTCGACACTAATGTTGTAAGTTCCTGGAGCAGTTTCAATTTCAAAGTTTCCATCGAGGTCCGTTATTCCCCCTGTCACTTGATCCGGACTATCTGCGCTTTGCAGCACGAAGGTTGCATACTCCAAAGGTTGTCCTGACTCTGAATCGATTACCTTTCCTGAAATTGTAATAGGTTTTTGGTTTTGCTGGGCTAATCCTTGAAATGTAGTCAATAAGATTAGTAGCAATGGGATAAATATCCTTTGCATAGTTTGATTTTTACGCTGCAAAAATTGAAGGAAAAAAAGTAGATGCGAAATATAAATCCCCCAACAACGTAATTGAACCTGCGAATGACCTTAAAGAATTGTTAACCCTTGTTCCTCTTCTTCTTTTTCTTCTTCTTTTTGGCCTTGAATTGGTTTTTTTGAAGTTCCATAAAAGCTTCGTACTTATCTTCTGGAAGACCGGCCTTTAACTCGGCATCTTGCCGTCTTTTGATCTTTTCGACCTCTTCTTTCATCTTAAGGGGTTCCAGTCCAAGAATTTGAAGCTCTATGCGTTGCTGAACCGATGTTACCAATGAAGTACGTACGACTGCCTGCTCAAAAGGGTCCAATTCTATAGCTTCCGTTATGGAAGGCATTTGTTCGTCCACAAGTTCTTCGGCCGTAGGCGGTGTTTCTTCTTTTTGACTTTCAACAGGGCCTGCTTGGGGAACATAACTTCGTCCTCTGCCGTACCTGCCATAACCGTAGGGAGAACCGTAACCGTATTGGGCTACAACATCGTTCATGGCCAATAAACCAATAAATAAAGTTATTACGAAGAGTGTGTGTTTACTTTTCATGGAAGTAAAGATACTATTTAGGTTGAATTTAATGGTCCAACCCGTGTTAAATATAATTGGTTATCAGAATTATAGCAGCCCCATAATACTCTCTGGAGGCCTTCCCACGACTGCTTTTTTTCCATTTACAACTATGGGACGCTCTATCAGTTTCGGGTTTTCGGCCAGGGCCGCGATCACTTCATCATCGGTCAGACTTTTTCCTTTAAATTTTTCCTTCCAGATGGCCTCGGTCTTTCGGACCAAATCAATGGGAGCAATGCCCAAATACTCCACTAAAGTTTTAAGCTCTTCTTTTGTGGGTACATCGTCCAAGTATTTTACCACTTCGAATTCCTTTCCCGATTTTTCCAAGATGGCAAGTCCCTCTCGCGATTTTCGGCATCTTGGGTTATGGTATATTTTAATCATAGTCAACGTTTATTCTTGTTCTTCTTTCTGCCCCATCATCATTAAAAAGGCTTTTAAAAAGGCATCCAAATCACCGTCCATTACGGCATCAACGTTACCTGTTTCCTCACCTGTGCGCACATCCTTTACCAATTTGTACGGGTGCATTACATAATTTCGGATTTGTGAGCCCCATTCTATCTTCATTTTGGAAGATTCTATTTCGGCACGGGCTTCTTGCTTTTTCCGGAGTTCGATTTCGTACAGCTGTGATTTCAACATTTTCATGGCCGTGGCCCTGTTATCGTGCTGTGAGCGAGAATCGGAACAAGAGATTTGGATACCCGTAGGTTTGTGCACCAATTGTACCTTGGTTTCTACCTTGTTCACATTTTGTCCGCCCGCTCCACTGGAACGTGCAGTGGTTATCTCTATTTCGGATGGATTCACCTCTATCTCGATGCTATCGTCCACCAATGGATATACATAGACCGAGGCGAAGGATGTATGCCTTTTCGCATTACTGTCAAAAGGGGAGATGCGAACCAAACGATGTACCCCGTTTTCACCTTTTAACCAACCAAATGCATATTCCCCTTCGATTTCCAAGGTTACCGTTTTGATTCCGGCAACATCCCCAGCTTGATAGTTAAGTTCCTTGATTTTGTAGCCATTTTTTTCGGCCCACATCATGTACATGCGCATCAGCATGGATGCCCAATCACAACTTTCGGTACCACCTGCACCTGCCGTAATTTGAAGCACGGCAGTAAGCTCATCACCTTCATCCGATAGCATATTTCGAAACTCCAACTTTTCAATGGCGAGCTGGGCTTTATTGAACTGTTTGGAGACTTCATCTTCCGATACTTCACCTGCCTGTTGAAACTCCATAAGCACCTCAAGGTCGCCGATCAATGTTTTGGCCTCCTCAAAATCTTCTACCCAGTTTTTCTTGGATTTGATGGACTGCATTTGCTTTTGGGCCTCTTGCGGGTTGTCCCAAAAACCGGGAGCAAGGGTTTTTTCTTCCTCGTTCTCTATTTCAATAAGTTTGGCATCAATGTCAAAGATACCTCCTTAACGCACCAAGGCGCTCAATAAGATCTTTCTGCTGATCTGTAGTTACCATGTAATTTATTTTGGGATAAAAATAAGTTTCTTTCTGCAGATTACCTTACATATTCTATTGTTGTTGTGAAGCTTTTACCAACACCGAATATTCCGTTTCATTTTTGCCAAGCGTATACACCACGCCCTTTAAGGGGGCACAATCCGTGTAGTCCTTTCCGTGACAGACCTTTATGTGGTTTTGGTTGGCCAGAATATTGTTGGTGGGATCAAAACCTGCCCAGCCTACATTAGGAACATAGGCCTCTGCCCAAGCATGCATTTGAGAATCACCAAAAAATCCGTTTCCCTGGTGCAGGTATCCGGATACATACCTTGCCGGAATACCATGATGCCTTGCTATGGCACAGAACAAATGTGTAAAATCTTGACAGACTCCATGACGGTTCTCTATAATTTCATCCAGAGAGGTATTAACGTCGGTAACCCCTGTTTTAAAGTACAATTGGTCGTATGTCCAATGGTTGAGCGCCATTAGGTTTTCAAAGATTCCTTTCTCGGAGTCAAAGGCATAAATGGTTTTATGATCCTCTAGCAGTTGGGTAAATTTGGTGCTTCTTAAATAAGGTTCGTGATCTACCCTGAATTCTAGACTATCCACTAATTTTCGTTCTTCGGCTAAATTTGATGGCAAATCAAAATCAAAGGGATTTACTTTCTTTTTGGTAAGCTTAAAATGGGCATTGAAGTTAATATGATCTAACTGTTTTTTTGCGCGTACCTGAACCGTTTTAAAGCCTAGGCCGTTTTCGGAAACACTGTTCTTTTCTCCAAGGTCGTTTTCAAAATGCCAGTAGGTGAGTTCTTGGGTCTCATTGTTCTCTGGAATGATCAAAAACTGCCAAAAAGCCTCGTTCAACCCCTTTTCATAGGTGTTTCGGGTAGCATAATCTATTTCATATTCATATAGCATTTCGAACAAGTTTCAATCGGGCCAAGTTACTCAAAATGCGTCAGTAGTTGAAGAATTCTTTCTCCATGCTCCCACTAATTTTGAACATCTTATTAAGAATCGCATCCAAGTTTCCCTGAATATCTTCCAAAATCTCTTCCACCTGTTTGAATTGAAATTCAGCTTTCACCTTTCCAACCATAAAAGCAGTGGAACTTTGGGAATATTCCACTTTTTTATCGATTTCCAAGATATGTTTGTGCACTTGGTTGATGCAGTTCATGAATGATCTGGGGCATTTGCCGTTCAATAGCAAAAACTCGAGAGTGGACGTGCCGTTGGGGGTTTTTTTGTAAAAACGACGCATCATGTCATAAGACTCTGCACATTTCAGCAAGGTTGTCCATTCGAAACTATTTCCAATAGGGTCTTTGTAGCTGCCCTTTGCCAAAAGTGCATCATTGTATTTGGTATTGATGATTCGGGTTATTTGAATGGCCCTTTCAATGTTTACGCCCATCATGATGATGGCATACACCTCGTCATGTAACAAAGTACCGCGAATTTTACCTCTGAGAACGGCGGTCATCTCTGTAATGTTCATGGTAAAATCGTATAAGTTGGTCTTTACATAAGTGTCTTTCGGGTAGTTCATCACAAAGTGATAGAATTTGTTCAAACACTCATAAAGTTCCGTGGAAATAAGATCACGGGAACTATTGGCATTCTCCCTTGCAACTTTAATGCTGTTAATGATGGAATAGGATTTTTTAGGATTGAGGCCCAGATCAAACAGAATTTCTTCTTCGTCCAGTTCTTTTTCAAGATCGGAAACTGGGTCGCCGACCATAAACAGCATGGACTGAAGCACAAAATTCCGGGATTGTGACAACTGGTTGGGCGCATCCAACGATGAAAAATAGTTAACGTTCATAAAGCGGGCTATGTGTTCGGCCCGTTCTATGTATCTACCCATCCAAAATAGGTTGTTGGCAACTCTTGCAAGCATATGATTATTGTTTTAGAACCCACGTATCTTTGGAACCCCCGCCTTGAGAGGAGTTCACTATTAAGTTTCCTTCTTTGAGGGCCACGCGGGTAAGCCCTCCTTTCAATACAAATTGTTCGTCCTTGCCCAATACCGTGAAAGTCCTGAGGTCTACATGTCGCTGTTCAAAGGATTCTTTTTTATCTATATAGGTTGGGTGAACGGAAAGAGACATAATGGGTTGAGCAACATATTTTCTTGGATTGGCCTTTACTTCGCCTTTCACTCTTTCAATTTCGGCCTTGGACAAACGGTTTCCTATGGAAATGCCATAACCGCCCGCCTCGTCCACGGGCTTTATCACCAAATCATGAATGTTCTCAAGCACATATTGAAGCTCTTTGGGTCTGCTACAGTGGTAGGTGTGCACATTCTTCAGAATAGGTTCCTCGTCAAGATAGTACTTTATAATATCGGGCATATAGGTATAAATGGCCTTATCGTCCGCTACTCCGGTTCCCGGCGCATTGGCGATGGTGACATTTCCTTTTCGGTAGGCTGCAAAAAGACCTGGTACGCCCAAAGCGGAATCAGGACTGAACTCCATAGGGTCAAGGAAAAGATCATCTATTCTTCTGTAAACCACATCTACACGAACAGGGCCTTGTGTGGTTTTCATGTATACAAAATCGTTTTCTACAAAAAGATCGCGGCCTTCCACCAGTTCAACGCCCATGGCCTTGGCCAAATAAGAATGCTCGTAATAAGCCGAGTTGAACATTCCTGGGGTAATGACCACGGTTACAGGTATGTCCACGCCCGTTGGCTTTGCGGTTTCCAGAAGATGCAATAAGTTTTCGGCGTAGTTGGTCACCGAATGGGTCTTGTAATGGTTAAATACACCGAACAGGGCTCGCTTTAAGGCGGTTCTATTGCAAATTACATAGCTTACCCCGGACGGGCACCGAATGTTATCCTCCAATACGTAATAATTACCATCCGAATGTTTGATGATATCCGTTCCCGAAATGTGGTTATAGATCTTATTGGGAGGATCTACGTTCATCATTTGATGTAGGTAGTTGGGGGAGGAGCTCAAAAGGTCAATGGGAACAATCTTATCCTTTACAATTTTTTTATCATGGTACACATCCCATAAAAAATGGTTGAGGGCAATATTGCGTTGAATGGCCCCTTTCTCTATGATGTCCCATTCATCCGTGGAAATAATCCTTGGAAAAAGGTCGAATGGAAAAATTTTCTCTTGGCTTTGTTTATCACCATAAACCTGAAAAGTGATACCTTGATTAAAGAAGGATGATTTTGCCTTATTGTTCAGGTTTACATAATCATCTATGGTCCGGGTGCCGTACAAATCCAAAAGCTTTTGATAAACGGATTTGACTTCCCCTTTTTTATCGAAAACTTCATCAAACAAGCCGTCCTTTTTTACATAACTGGAAAAGATGGATTTATCCTTGGTTGTGCCCATTTTGTTTTTCTTTTAATATATTGGTTTTCTGGCGGTTCAAGGGTGTTTATTACATAAAAATGTAGGCCTCAAAAAATGGAAAACACAAAAATGACACAGAAAATTTGATAAAATGAGTTTTGGTCACATAGCTTGTATATAGAAGGTACCATGTAAAATGATTTGCATATTTTTAAGGTCAATATTTCAACCAGATTATGAAGAACATAACTACACTTATTGCCTTATTCTATTTTGTGTGCTCCTCCATTGGTGCCCAGACCTTTGAAAAAACCAAGGATTTTCAAAAATTCAGTGGTTATTTCAATTTTTTCTATGATGATTCCACCGATAAAATTTATCTACAGGTGGATAATCTCGAGAAGGAATTTTTATACGTTTATTCACTTAGTAGTGGTATAGGAAGTAACGATATTGGCCTTGACAGGGGACAATTGGGCAACGAACAGGTGGTGTTCTTCCGAAAAGCCGGAAAGAAACTTTTACTCGTACAACCTAATTTGGAATTTAGGGCCATTACCGATAACGAATTGGAGCGAAAATCAGTTGAGCAAGCCTTCGCAAAATCCATTTTGGAAGGTTTTGAAATCGTGGAGGAATCCAAGGGTAGCTACCTAATTGACTTCTCGGACTTTTTGATGCGTGATGCACATGGTGTCTCCAATCGTTTGAAAAGAGGAAAACAAGGCTCCTATAGTTTGGACAAATCTAAAAGTGCTTGGGCGTTCGACCGTACCAAGGCGTTCCCTAAAAATATTGAATTCGATGTTACGTTGACCTTCAAAGGTGAACCACAGGGCGCTTGGATTCGTTCTGTGGCTCCGAATCCCAGTTTGGTAACGGTGGCACAGCACCATTCCTTGATCGAATTGCCCGATGATAATTTTGAAAAACGTGATTTTGACCCTCGTAGTGGTGGCTATCCATTTTCTTATTACGATTATGCAACACCAGTTCAAGAATCCTTGATAAAAAGATCTACAAGAAGACACCGTTTGGAAAAAAAGGACCCCAATGCGGAAACAAGCGAAGCCGTAGAGCCGATTATTTATTATTTGGACAACGGAACCCCGGAACCCGTTCGTTCCGCATTATTGGATGGTGGAAAGTGGTGGAACCAAGCTTTTGAGGCTGCAGGGTACAAAAATGCCTTTCAAATGAAAATGCTCCCTGACGATGCCGATCCTTTGGATGTACGTTACAATGTAGTACAATGGGTGCACCGTTCCACAAGGGGATGGAGCTATGGAGCCAGTATTGTTGACCCAAGGACAGGTGAAATCCTAAAGGGACATGTAAGTTTGGGCAGTTTGCGCATCCGTCAAGATTTTATGATCGCCCAGGCCTTGATGAATCAACCCTTTGCCGAGCGTGACGATAATTATGAAGAAATGTTGGAGTTGGCCTTGGCTAGAATACGTCAGCTTTCAGCGCACGAAATCGGACACACCCTTGGATTTACCCACAACTTTGCCGCTAGCACCAACGATAGGGCTTCTGTTATGGATTATCCGCACCCACAATTTGAGTTGGATGGAGGTAAAATAAGTTTTGACAACGCTTACGACACAGGAATAGGTGAATGGGACAAAGTAATAGTTGCTTACGCCTATTCAGATTTTCCAAATGGGACAGACGAAAAAGAGGCTTTGAACGCTATCTTAAAGAAAGCCCAGGATGATGGATTACGATATATTTCCGATCAAGATGCCCGTCCAAAAGGAGGAGCACATGGTTTGGCACATTTATGGGACAATGGTAAGAGTGCAAGTCAAGAACTGGAAAGCATGTTGGAGATCCGTGAAAAGGCCATCAAAAACTTTTCGATTGAAAATATAAAAACAGGGGAGGCCTATTCCGTGTTGGAAGACGTCTTTGTACCACTCTATTTTTTCCATAGATACCAGACCGAGGCAGTTTCCAAGGTAATCGGCGGATTGGATTATAATTATGCCGTCAAAGACGGAGGGCAAACACCGGTGAAACCCATTAATACAGCGGTACAGGAACAGGCAATGGAAGCCATTTTAAAAACATTGGATGCCGAAGTTATCGCCGTTCCCAAGGATAAGCTGGACCTTTTTCCTCCAAGAGCCATCGGCTTTGGTCGTTCCAGGGAATCCTTTAAAGGAAGAACAGGAGTTAGTTTTGATGCGCTTTCAGTAGCCGAGACCTCCGCTGATATGACTTTGGAGCTCTTGTTGCATCCAGAACGTGCGTCTCGCTTGATTCAGCAAAAAAGTTTGGACAAGAACCAAATGGGATTGAAAGAAGTATTGGATGAAACCATAAAAGGCACATTCGACCTTACCCATCGTGATGATTATGAGCAAGAGGTACAGAACACCATTAATTTTAGGGTGCTTTATCACATCATGAACCTTGCAGCCCACGATGAAGTGCATCCACAAGTGAACGCTATTGCCAATGAGGCACTCAGCGATTTAAAAACCCAATTGTTGACAGATGGTAAAAACGCGATTTCTTCGGAAATGGTGAAAAGAATCGATGCGTTTATGAAAAAACCATCCGAATTCAAACTTATTCCAGTTGAAAAAATTCCAGATGGTTCGCCAATTGGAATGGACTGTATGGATTAAATTATTTTATGGAGATTAATTTGATAAGTGACACCGTCACTAGACCTTCAGCAGGAATGTTGGAGGCCATGATGAACGCCAAAGTAGGGGACGACGTATTTAAAAACGACCCTACGGTAAATGAATTGGAAGCCAAAGTTGCGGACTATTTTGGTATGGAAGCGGCCCTGTTTTTTCCGAGCGGGACCATGACCAACCAGACAGCGATAAAAATCCACACCCAGCCAGGAGAGCAGCTCATTTGTGATAAATATGCCCATGTATTCAATTACGAAGGGGGAGGAGTAAGCTTCAATAGCGGGGTCTCCTGCCGTTTGGTAGATGGTGACCGTGGTATGATGACCGCGGGACAGGTGGAAGCTTCCATAAATCCGCCAGATTTTTATCACAGTCCCTTGACCTCATTGGTCTGTATTGAAAATACCACGAACAAAGGGGGAGGAGCATGTTGGGATTTTGAAGAGTTAAAAAAAATACGAAAGGTTTGTGATGCGCACCAATTAAAGTATCATTTGGATGGTGCCCGACTTTGGAACGCACTGGTCAAGAAAGGAGAAGACCCGAAGGCGTACGGTCAACTTTTTGATACGATAAGCGTATGTCTTAGCAAAGGCATGGGATGCCCGGTAGGTTCTGTTTTGGTAGGCAGCAAATCGGATATCGATAAAGCTTTGCGCATCCGAAAGGTTTTCGGGGGTGGAATGCGTCAATCAGGTTTTTTGGCCGCGGCAGGTATCTATGCTTTGGAAAACAATGTGGAACGTTTGGCGGAGGACCATAAAAAGGCAGCAGAAATAGGAGGGGTGCTTCAATCTTTGGATTTCATCAAAAAAGTGGAACCTATTGAGACCAATATCATCATTTTTGAGATAAATGAGGATAAAATGTCGTCCGAAGCATTTCTGGAACAACTGTCCAAGAATCAAGTTTCCATCATCGGAATGGGGCAGGGCAAACTACGAATTGTCACCCATTTGGATTATACGGATGTCATGCACGAACATTTTTTAAACGTTTTGACAAGTATTGGGTGATGGTTTTGAGTTCTCGATACGCTTCGCACTCGAACTGACAAAAAATAGTTAAAATGTCACTTCGAGCGCAGTAGAGAAGTAGTAAAAAGATCTCGGCTGCGCTCGACCTGACAAGTTTGCTACTTCATCAACCCATCCATGCCAGGAATGTTGGGCATGCCTTCTTTTGCCACGGCCGCCAACTCAGCGTCGTTTACTTTAGTGGCTTTTTCAATGGCTTTGTTTAAGGTGAGCACTAAATAATCCTCCAGTTGTTCCTTATCTTCCAACAGGGAATCATCTATGGAGATTGATTTTATTTCTCGATTGGCCGTCAAGGTCACTTTAAGGAGTTCATCCGACGATGCTTCATCAATCATCACCGTGTTCAATCGTTCCTTGGTTGCTTCGACCTTCTTTTGGGTTTCTTTTATTTTACCCATCATTCCCATTAAATCTCCAAACATATTCATTTAAAATTTTTAGGCTTGTCCGACCACCGTCAGATCCAGCAAAACATTAATATTCATCAAACGTAAGTTCAAAAGTAGTAAATTGGCAAAAACACTATCCCATGAAACTAATCAATTCAAGAATTTCTATTCTGGTTTTATACCTTATTTTTGCGACCGCTTGCAAAAACAACAAAGACGAATCCATGAGTATAACTCCCCCTGTTGCCCCTAAACATCCGACCCAGTTAGAAAAGCACGGCGATGTTAGAATCGATGATTATTATTGGATGAACAATAGGGAGGACCAACAAGTTCTCGATTACCTGAATGCGGAGAACGAGTATTTTCAAAAAATGACGGGCCATACCCAAAAGTTCCAAGAGCAACTTTTTAAGGAGATGAAGGGTAGAATCAAAGAGGAGGATTCCTCGGTGCCATATAAATTGGATGGATACTGGTACATTACCCGATATGAAGAGGGAAAAGAGTACCCGATTTATTCAAGAAAGAAGGAAACCTTGGAGGCAGAGGAGGAATTGTTGTTCGATTGTAACGAAATGGCCAAGGACCATGAATACTTCAATTTAAGAGGGGTTTCCATCAGCCCTGATAACACCATGGCCACTTTTGGAACGGATACTATTTCCAGAAGGCAGTACAACATTCAGATAAAAAATCTCGAATCAGGGAAAATTTATCCCGATATCATAGAAAATACAACGGGAAGTTCTGTTTGGGCCAACGATAACAAAACACTTTTTTATACCAAAAAAGATCCTGTTACTTTACGTTCCGATAGGATTTTTAAGCATGTATTGGGGACGTCTTCAGAAGATGATGAAGTGGTTTTCCACGAAAAGGATTCGACTTACAACACTTTTGTGTACAAGACCAAATCCAGAAAATATATTGTGATCGGTTCCGGTAGTACATTGACCTCGGAATATAGAATACTAAATGCAGATGACCCCGAGGGGGAGTTTAAAATCTTTTCTACAAGGGAAAAGGGTGTTGAGTACTCTATTTCTCACTTTGAAGGAGATTTTTACGTGCTGACCAACAAAGACAAGGCCACTAACTTTAAATTGATGAAAACCGATGAGAATGCTACATCGTCCGAACATTGGGAAGAATTTATTCCCCATCAAGAGGATGTATTGTTGGAAGATGTGGAGATTTTTAGAGATTACTATGTGGTTACCGAGCGTAACAATGGCCTCAACCAAATGAAGATTGCCAAATGGGATGGTTCCGATAGCTATTATTTGCCTTTTGATAGTGAGACCTACGTTGCCGGCCCTTCCGTTAACTTGGATTTTGATACCAAAGTACTACGCTACTATTTTAATGAAATGAGCGAGCCTTATGCCATTATAGATTTTGATATGGAAAAGCAAACCAAAACCGTTATGAAGCAACAAGAAGTTTTGGGCGGCAAGTTCGATCAGGACAATTACAAAACGGAGCGTTTGTGGGCCACGGCCAAGGATGGCAAAAAAGTGCCTATTTCCATAATTTATCACAAGGATACACCTTTGGATGGCACCAGTCCATTGTTGCAATACGGTTATGGTTCGTACGGAGCAACGATTGACCCTTATTTTTCATCGATTCGTTTGAGCTTGTTGGACAGAGGATTCATCTATGCCATTGCCCATATTCGCGGTGGTGAGTACTTGGGGAGACCATGGTACGAGGATGGAAAATTGTTTGCCAAGAAAAATACATTCACCGATTTTATCGATGTCTCAAAGCATTTGATAGAACAGAAGTATACGAGCTCCGAACATTTATATGCCATGGGTGGGTCCGCTGGAGGACTGTTGATGGGAGCCGTAATCAATATGGAACCAGAATTATATCATGGTGTAATTGCGGCCGTACCTTTTGTTGATGTGGTTACCACCATGCTGGATGACACCATTCCGTTGACCACAGGGGAGTATGACGAATGGGGAAATCCCAACGAAAAGGAATATTATGATTATATCAAATCATACTCCCCTTACGATAATGTGGAAGCCAAGGAGTATCCCAACATGTATGTATCCACTGGCTTGCACGACTCACAAGTACAATATTGGGAACCTGCAAAATGGGTGGCCAAATTAAGGGAATATAAAGCAGGCGATAATTTGTTGTTTTTGGACACGAATATGGATGCCGGACACGGTGGAGCCTCAGGAAGGTTTGAAGCTTTAAAGGAAACCGCTAAGGAATATGCGTTTATTTTGGACCTTGAGGGAAAAGCTCTTTAAAAAAAATTGTTACATTTGCACCGAACAATAACTCTATTAAATAAATAAGTGTTGTTCCCTACCTAATACCAGTTATGAAGAAACAGATAAATGCGCACAGCAATATTCTAGACCTAATTGGAAGTACCCCCTTAGTCAAGCTAAACAGAATTACCTCCCCTCTTACAGGAAATTTTTATGCTAAACTGGAATGCTTTAATCCAGGACACTCTTCAAAAGATAGAATTGCGATTCATATTATAGAAGAGGCCGAAAAAAAGGGCATTCTAAAGCCGGGTAGCACCATTATAGAGACGACATCGGGCAATACGGGCTTTAGCATTGCTATGGTAAGTATTGTTAAGGGATATAAATGTATTTTGGCCGTAAGTTCAAAATCATCTCCAGATAAAATAGATATGTTGCGTTCCATGGGAGCGAAGGTATATGTTTGTCCGGCCCATGTTAGTGCAGACGACCCACGTTCCTATTACGAAGTGGCCAAGCGTTTGCATGGCGAAACACCAAATTCCATCTATATCAACCAATATTTTAACGAGTTGAACATAGATGCGCATTATTCCAGTACAGGACCGGAAATTTGGGAACAGACCAACGGTCAGATCACCCATTTAGTGGCTTGTAGCGGAACGGGTGGAACTATTTCGGGTATTGCTCGCTACCTTAAGGAACAGAACCCGAAAATAAAGATTTTAGGGGTTGATGCTTATGGTTCCGTTTTGAAAAAATATCATGAAACCGGAGAGTTCGATCACAATGAAGTATACCCTTACCGAATTGAAGGTTTGGGCAAGAACTTGATTCCGGCAGCTACTGATTTCAACGCCATTGATCGATACGTAAAGGTCACCGATGGTGAAAGTGCCCACATGGCCCGTAAATTGGCCCATACCGAAGGTATTTTTGCAGGATACACTAGTGGTGCCGCCACTCAGGCCCTGTACCAATTGAATACGGAGGGTGAATTTACCGAGGATAGCAACGTAGTGGTTGTGTTCCCAGATCACGGGTCAAGGTACATGAGCAAAGTATACAGCAACGAATGGATGGAAAACCAAGGGTTTTTTGATATCCAAAATGCCGAGGTACCGGAAGAAATCAAGTACATTAAATAAACCAGTACCCTATAATACCTCAAGAACGGCAATGTATTTCATTGCCGTTTTTTTATGTTCATAATTCTTTATGCAAGGTTCATAAAAATATATACTTTTGCAGATGAATCAATATTAAGGTAGATGAGAGATTTATTCGATAGAATCATTGAGAACAAAGGACCTTTAGGAAAATGGGCTTCACAAGCAGAAGGCTATTTTGTTTTCCCAAAATTAGAAGGACCCATTTCCAACAGAATGAAGTTTCAAGGAAAGGACGTAATAACGTGGAGTATCAATGACTACCTTGGCTTGGCCAATCTACCTGAAATCAAAAAAGTGGATGGAGAAGCTGCCATGGAGCATGGAGCGGCTTATCCCATGGGGGCCCGTATGATGAGCGGTCACACCGATTTCCACGAACAATTACAGAACGAATTGGCCGAATTCGTGCACAAAGACGCCGCTTACTTACTAAATTTCGGGTACCAAGGATTTATGTCGGTAATTGATGCTTTGGTGTCCAAAGATGATATTATTGTATACGATGTGGATTGCCACGCTTGTATTATCGATGGTGTTCGTTTGCATATGGGCAAACGTTTTACTTTCAAACACAATGACCCTGAAAGTTTGGAGAAAAACTTGGAGCGCGCTACCAAATTGGCGAATGAAACAGGAGGAGGAATCTTGGTGATTTCCGAAGGTGTATTTGGTATGCGTGGCGAACAAGGAATTTTGAAAGAAATTGTTGCCCTTAAGAAAAAGTTCCTGTTTAGACTGTTGGTTGATGATGCTCATGGATTTGGTACGCTGGGTAAAACAGGAGCAGGCGCAGGAGAGGAGCAAGGCGTACAAGATGACATTGACGTGTACTTGGCCACTTTTGCCAAATCCATGGCTGGTATTGGAGCCTTTGTGGCCGCAGATAAAGAGATTATTGAGTATTTAAAATACAACCTAAGGTCTCAAATGTTTGCTAAATCGTTACCGATGGTATACGTAAAGGGAGCATTGAAAAGGCTTGATATGTTGCGCACCATGCCAGAGCTTAAAGCAAAACTCTGGGAAAATGTAAACGCACTTCAAAATGGATTGAAAGAAAGAGGTTTTGATATAGGGACCACCACCAGTTGTGTTACCCCAGTTTATTTGAACGGTAGTATTCCAGAGGCAATGGCTTTGGTGAAGGACCTACGTGAAAATCACGGAATTTTCTGTTCCATCGTGGTGTATCCTGTAATTCCAAAAGGATTGATTTTACTTCGTTTAATTCCAACAGCGACCCATACCTTGAAAGATATTGAGGAGACACTTGATGCTTTCTCGGCAATCAGGGAGCGTTTACAAAATGGGACTTACAAAAGACTTTCTGCTGCTGTAGCTGCAGCCATGGGAGAATAACCCCATTAAACTTAAACTTTACGGTTAAAAAATCACTTACAGCGGACTTTGTTCCGCTGTAATGCATATTGGGTGTTGCCACGCCGCCATCTACCCTGTCTCACCTCGTTTTCGTTGAACGGGTTTAAGCTGGTGTCACCATTATAATATTGTAGATATACTGCCGGTTCACCTTGGTAGGAAACCAATTGCCAAGTCCCTGAATTATTTCCGTAAGAAGCACCTTGAACATTTCCTCCGTAATCGCCCTCTACACTGAACGACCCATCCATGTTCACGGAAAAAGTTCCATTGGAACAGAAATTTACATAGGTGATGGAGCTGGCCATGCTATCGTTCACATAGGAGCTCCTTTGGTAGAAAACCAATTGACTCCCCGAAATTATGTTCTTTAATCCTTGATTGGTCAATTCGGGATACTCACTATTGTTGTTTTGTGCCGGTGGCGGACTTGTAGGTGGTGAAATTGTATTGTTGCCAGTAACTCCACTATTGTCCTTCATGTATTGAGTCAAATCAAAATTACCAAGATTGTGTAAATCCGAATATTTATAAAATGGTTCATTGTATCCCGTAGAACGAACACTCATATTAAGCCCATTTAATGTGGCTTCAAAATCTACAGGGCCGTTTAAACCATAAATTTCACCATTCATATTATTGAACGACCCGGTCGCCCTAATGGCAAAGCTGGCTCCGACGGCCGCAAGCATACCGTGGTACTCATCACCAACTCTTTTGAATTGAATGGAAATACTATTGGAACTGTTCACAAAGGTTCCGACAAAGTCCGAACTTTGTCCAAAACAACTAAAAACCGATAAGGTGATAGCGATTAGGGCCAGGGTATTCTTCTTCATAGCTAATGGTTGATATAATAAAGCTATCAAAAAGAAGGCTGATCCACAATAAAATTAGATGTTCGGTAAGCGAAATCGCAGTAAGCTACAAACTATTTAAGCGTTCTACAATTAGTGAAGCAAAAAGGTTTACCCCGGTTTTTATGCAGTTTTCATCTACGGCAAAGTTGGGCGAATGTGTCTGTGCAATGATGCCTTTTTCGTAATTAGATCCCCCCATAAAAAAGTAAACACTCGGCACTTTGGGCTGAAAAAAGGCAAAATCATCACTACGTCCATCTGCCACAACACCGTACATTCGGAGTACGCGTTCTTTTCCATAAATCCCTGAGAGCTGGTCCAAACTTTCATTGACCAATCGTTCATTGTTATCAAGGGTAGGGAATACGTTTACAAGTTCGGCGGTACTAAAATCTTCCGCAAATTTAGAATCTGCTATTATCTTTTTTAATGTAGGTATGGCGGCATCTCGTTGTTTTTTGTCACTGAAACTTACATAACCACTGACCTTAATACTATTTTCGGTTTTCTTTATTGAGAAGTTGTTCTTATCGACCTTGGTGAAATTATTGTAGATAGATTTTGGACTGGCAATCCCTATTTCCGGGTCTCCCATGTTCTGCATATCCCAGAATTTGCTTTCAGGAGAAATATTTTCAATAGATAGAATTGCTTGTTTCGCAAATCCGAACAAAGCATCACTATTATTACTCTTATTGAAATGAAGGTCGACCCTTTTATAATCTGAAAACATCTCCTCGGGTTTGACAGCAATGGTACCTGCAGGGAAAGGGGTAACGTGCATGGCGTACATCTCCTCAGGCTGAATCATATTAAAAAGGCCATCGTCTATCATGGCCAGAGCTCCCTTAATGTTTTCTTCGGATGGCTGAAATACAAAATATACAGTGCCTTCCAAGTTTTCTTTTTGCTGTACCAGAACATTGGCAATGCCAAGCGCAACCGTTGTGTGCACATCGTGTCCGCAAATATGTCTGACTCCTTCGTGTTTTGATTTAAAGTCGACCACATCGGGAGCTTTGGAAGGCATGGCGTCGATATCGGCCCGCCAGGCTATCTTTTTTCCGGTTTTTTTGCCTTCCAATATGCCTACAACGCCATAGCCGCCAATGCCTTTTTTCACCTCCAGTCCAAGGTTCTTTAAGTATTCGGCTATTTTGGTCGATGTTCGTTTTTCCTCTCCGCCCACCTCAGGGTACATGTGAAAGTCTCTTCTAATTTTAACCAAACTATCAAAGATTTGTTCGGTACGTTGTTGAATGTCCAAATGAATGCTTTCACTTTTTGTTTGACCGAAAGTGGCAATGGATACAAGGACAAAAAACGATATGGTGAATACGTTCGATAAATTCTTTGGCATGATCATAAATGTTTGAGGTAACAAAGATGCAAAGGAATATTCGGCAATACCTGACACATATGTGACAATATTATTTTTTGGCGATTTTGCTTCGAATCCTGCTCAATGATTGTCTTTCTATTCCTAAAAAGGAAGATAAATGGGTCAAACTTATTCTATTTATCAAGCCAGGATTGTCTTTTACAAATTTTAAATAGCGCTCTTCTGCGGTATCAAATAAAAAACTCTCCACACGGTCCGTTTGTATAGTGAGTACTTTTTCCGCAATTAGGCGGCCGTACCTTTCATTGCTCTTAAAGTTGGTATATCCTTCCTGTATATCATCATAAGCAAGTTCTATAATAATGCACGGTTCCAGACATTCCATATCATACTTACTGGGTCGTTGCTGTATAAAGGCCGGATAGTCGGTTGCATATTCGTTCTCTTTTACGAAACCGGTCGTAATGGTCTTTCCTTTGTCGTTGATGTAATACCGCCGTAGCAATCCCCTGCAAACGAATCCCATTTTCTTTTGGATCTCACCGTTCTCAAAAAAGAAGTCCTTTTTGGCATACTCTTTTATGGATAATTGTGAACGAAGCAGGCTCAGTTCCTTGGATGATAAGTGCGCAAATAATTGGAGGTAGGCTTCGAGGTATTTTTGATGCGATTTTTCCAAGGATTATATAGGGTTTGCTTTAAAGTGATACTCAAGATACAATTTCACTTTTTAACATTTGATTCAAGGCAACCAAAAATCTCTTTTTTGACCAAATTGGCAAGAATGGGGAAGTATCTCCATAATCAAGTAATTCTACCCAATACTTCTATCATCATCTGATTTCTGTGTCATTGTTTTAGTATCCAAAAGTCAGGGGGAGTTCCATAAATGAATCCAAGTAATATCAATTTGAACGCTTTCAGGATTTAATTTAAGTATAAGTTATTTGGTATGATTGTCCGTCCAAAGAGACATATAACAGTCTCTGGTCCTTGATTGGGTTTTGGGGTGACGGCAGGTGAGGGACGGCCTGGACCTGTGCGATTATCCGGCGACCCATAGCCATCGGACAAATGGTTGGTTTTCTTAAAAGAAGGGAGTTTTCAACGGGGTAGGGGGAATAATGAATTATAGTTGTTATTGTGTGTTTATATTATTTTCAATTGTTCTTTGTTTGATAAATCCCAAGACAAAATCTGCTCTTTCAGGTACAGGTTTCTTTGGTAGTTCGATAATTCTGTAACCGTAATTTTTGTACGTTTCGCTCATTTTTTCAAATGTCAGAACCGCTTCTTTCCAATCTTGCTTTCGCTCGCTATCGGTTTCGTAAATCTCTCGCCAAGGTGGTAGCATAAATACATTTTTATGATACCTCCAATTTTTTGCATAAGATTTCATTCGGTCACTTATTCTCGATTTAATTAATTCTGCATAACAAATAGCATCTAAAAACCCTCGGTCAAAAAAAATCGGTTTTTCTCTACTCACGCTATTGTCAATTTCCTCAAAACTCCTTATCGAACGGTCGAACATCATTTCTTTATATAGGTTCTTGTTCTCCCAGGGCAAAGCCTTTCCGTCGTTCTTTTGCTGTTCTTTTATTAATTCACGAGCGATTTCAGGAACAATATCATAATTTCTGCTTTTTAGTTCCTCCAGTAATGTTGTTTTCCCTACTCCAGGACCTCCTGTTATGACATAGAAGTGGTTATTTTCCTTTAGTTCAATCATTGTCAATTTCGGTTTGTTTCATTTTTTTCTTTTCTGATCAGTCCGAAAGCTAAAACGGTCGCATATGCCCACATTAACCAAGAGCCAAAGGTAGAACCATCTGTTTCAGGTAGGTTTGGAAAAACCCAAGCAAAAAACTCAATGCAGAATGAATCGAACACCATACCAGGAAGAACCATTATGGCAGCGGATTGAATTGCTTGCAATTTGTTCAATTTGTATTTATTGAAAACCCACGATGCCACAACACCTAAAAATGGAACTACAGCCAAATAAAGAGTAATTAAGACTATGGCATTATCAGTAAGAAAGAAATATTGCCCGGCAACTCTAAATACTATTGTTGCCAAAAGCCAAATTGTAAAACCGACCAATAAACTAAAAATTTTGTAGTTCATTCTTTGTTCTTTTTGTGTAGAGCACAACGTGTTTGTGTAGTGAATAATGAGAAAATGTGTGGATTTTTTCCGCAGACGCGATCAAGGTATTAAAAAGGCGAAAACTTTCAGTAGAAAATTCCGCCATTATTTCGCTTCTACGGTGTTTGTATGGTCTTATTGTACTTTTACAACGTTACTTTGGCCATCCAATTTAAAACTCCATGCCCCAAGTACATTACACTAATTATTTACCCACTGTTAGCCTCAACAATTGACGAATTTGCACTGTTCCGTATTCGTTTCAATTTGTACCGTAGGGTGTTGAATATTGTAAGTGTTCAAGCGTTCTAAAATCTTGGTGTAGACTTTATTTTCAGAACGATTATCGGTATTGTCCAACACAGCGTGTAGCGAAGCTACATTATAATTTCCATCCAAACTCCAGATATGAAAATCGTGAATGTCCGCAACCCCTTCAATATTGTTCAGTTCTGTCGTTAGATTTTCGATATCCACATGTTCAGGAACAGCTTGTAGCATTATTTTTAAGGTGTCCATTAAATTTTTGGTGGCGTTGTACGAAATAAAAGTAGCAATGGCCAGGGTAAGTAAACCATCTATCCAATTCCATCCGGTAAAATAAATAACCACTGCACCGATCAAAACAGCAACCCAACCCAATACATCTTCCAAGAGATGAAGCATGATTGCTTTACTGTTGTGATTATGGGAATGTCCGTGAGAATGGTGATGGTGATGGTGTTCGCTATTTCCATTTTTTATTCTAAGAAATGCAAATCCGTTAATACTAACTCCTAAGACCGCTAACCAAAGCATACCCACACTATTGACTTCTTTGGGCTGAATAAATGACTCTATTCCACTTTTAATCATAAAAACAGCTCCAATCAACAGAAATAGAGATAATCCCAGAGCAGATAGTAATGAAAATCGTTTATAACCGTACGAATAATTGGAAGACCGTTTCTTTCCCGATATTTTTTCAAACAAAACGGCTATTCCAATGGCAATGGCATCTATAAAGTCGTGAAAAGCATCCGCAATAATGGCCGTGGAGTTGGTAAGTATTCCCCCAACAACTTCAATAACCGCAAAAATTAGGTTTAACCAAAAGGCCAATGTAAGTCCAGTTTTGTTATTTGAATGCCGATGTTGTTCGTGTTGATGCTCGTGACTATGTTGGTGATTATGTTCCATTATAGAATCTGAATTATTATTATATTATTTCTTCGCTGCTTTTTCCTTAAAAATTTGATTACGTTTTATGGAGTATCTTTTCGGCTAGTTTCAAAGCTTCTTTTTGTGTTGGGGCAAGTAGCAGGGGATTTCCCCAAAATTTCTCATATACAGAGGCAAACAAAGCCAATCCTATGCGCTTTACTTTGCTCGGTTCTACCTGTATGGTTGCCTTTATGCATTTGAGCTTTTCTTTATTTATTTTTCGCCAAGCATTTATTTTTCTGGTTTCCTCTCTTGAATGTTTGTGCTTTTCTTCAGGTGCCTCACCAGTGCTAACCATTACAAAGGGTTTTCCGCTCTCGAACAAGCTGGTAAACGCTGCCATATCATTATCGTGATTATGATTTTCATTTTCGGTTTGTTCAAGGCTGTGTTGAAAATCAACCAACACTATGGGGAATTTTGAATCATCTATGATCATTACATCTAAGTTTATTACACCTACAAAGTTAGAATGAATCTAAATAATTGCATTGTACCAATAGGCGTATCTATTGGATTAATCGTGGTTTTTACTTCGAAATGATGATGCGGTTACTCCAGTAATCTTTTTGAATAATCGTGAAAAATAGGCGTAATCTTCATAACCCAACTGTGTTGCAACTTCTTTAACCGATTTACTGGAGTGATAGAGGATGCGTTTGGCTTCTAAAATAACACGCTGTTGTATGTGATGTGAAACGGAATACCCTGTTGTTGTTTTTACACATTCGTTCAAATATGCCGTAGAGATATTGAGGGTTTGAGCGTACTCGCTCGGTTTTTTTACACTACTAAAATTGGCTTCCAATAGAGACTTAAAATCCTTTGTGATAGACTCAAAACGTGAAAGGATGTCTACTGATCTGGATTGGGCTAAATACTGCGAAACAACTAGCGCAACTAATGTATTACAAGAGTCCTTGAGTGCGGATTCATATAATTTTTCGTGTTTTCTTTCCGATAATTTTATGCAAAGTGATACCGTTTCGGAAATAATGGAAAAGGTTTCTTTTTTTAATGATACCGGTCTTGCAGGTGTGATATCTTCCAATAATGTTAGATATTCCCGATTCAAGGTTTCAGTATTGATTGCCCAAACGTTGACCGTTGCATTTTTAATGGCCAACATACGATGTACTTGATTGGGATGAATGTAGATAACAGACGATGGTTTTATTGTAAACGTATGGAAATCTATTTCAATAGAAATCGTACCTTTTTCTTGTAAAAAAAACAAATGATAATCATCCCTATGTGATGCTGCAGCTTCTTTAAACTCTTTTAAGTCGTTGAATGTCATTTTTGCAATGACGACCCCACCCTTAAACGTACCATCCATCGTTTTTACAGGAATGCTCTTTGTTTCTTCACTCATTATCTCTTCATTTTGAGCAGTTTTGGTTAGGTAGACGTTAACCATTGGAGTATGGTACGTTTGGCTTGAAAATGGTTCAAACTTTCAATTTAAAACTATGCTAGCGTATAGCTGTTTCCTTAATATTTAGATTTATTTACCAATTGAGTTGTATTTATTGTTGTGGGAATGTGCTATTAGTATTGTCTTTCATTTTACGGTTCCCATATTTTCTATAAAAGTATTCCACAATAAAAGCGCCAATAAAAGTAAAGATACTTGCATAAAAAGCAGTTCGTTGGGTATCCCATTGATATTTCATAAGCGCTATGAAAATAATTGAAAGGATAATCAAGTTTATCACCAGAAATACTTTTTTCCCTCCATACTCTTTTTGCAATTTTAAATGCGAAATCAATACAAATACGTAAATGACCGTATATATGGTACTTGTCAATGATGCAATGGCGCCTAAATCAAAAAACAAAGCGAAAGCAAGTCCCAAACCAGCGGTTAGATAAAGACCTTCTGTCGATTTAAACCAAAGCTTCCTTTCAAAGAATTGAGGCAATTCACCATCTTTTGCTAAGGAATAGGCAATATTTGCACCACCAAAAATGGTTGCGTTTAATGCAGATGAAATAGAGAACAAAGCCCCAATAGTAATTAGGATGAAACCAAAATCACCTAAAAATGGCTTTGCCGCAATAGCTAATGCATTTTCTTGTGCTTTAATAATATCTGCTAAGGGCAAGTTTCCAATGGTAACCAGTGAAATTAAAATGTAGAAAACCATTACAAATAGGATACTTATAAATATAGCTAAGGGAACATTCTTTTGGGGGTTCTTAATGTTTTCTGATGCGTTGGTAATAAGACCAAACCCCATATAAGAAAGAAAAAAGATAATTGAAGCATTCAGCAAACTACTTGTATGCTCTGCGTTGAAACTTGGTTTTGTCATTCCCCAATTAATGGTCATAAAACCACCAAGTATAAACACCAGTAAAATTGACAGTTTAACTAAAACAATATAAAATTCGGCCTTTCCAACTGCTTTACTCCCAAAAAAGTTAAGTGCTGTGAAGAATGCAATAACAATTACTTCAACAATTCCAATGGTTAAAGGTGTTGGTTCGATATGAATAAAGGGTAGGAGATAGCCGGCAAAACCCTTCACGAAAAGTGCGATAGATATCACATACGTTAGCCACATGAGTATACTTAAGGCGCCTGTTACTATACTATCTCCAAGTCCTTTTAAAATAAAGGCGATAGGACCTGCATTAGAAATAATTTTACTGCCTAAAATGGCATAGGAATAGGCAACTATCAAAGCATAAATTCCAGAAAGAATAAATGCTTCTGGTAAATTATTACCCGCAATTTTAGCTCCTAAACCAAAGATTGAAAAAATACTTGCACCTATCATGGTACCCACTGCCATGGCGACAACCTCAATTAAACTTAGGTTTTTACTTTTTTTCATGAGTTCTTTTTTGATAATATCATAGTTCCACATTGCCCAGTATTGCCCACAACGTAAAGCTGATATGGCGAGGCGTATTGGCGGCTTCCTGACAAGAGCAAAGGTAGCCTTTAGATACATATTCCCTACCCGAAGTTAGGAACTATGGCAAGGTAATCTAAAATTATTGGTTTAGTCTGTGAGCTAGTGCGAATGTACAGTCGTACTGTGTGGCTTTAGGTGCTGGTGATTAATACTCTAAGGCTTTCTTCTAACTCCTTCCAACAATTCTTGGTTCAGTTCCGCGGTATCATCAGAGCTATGCAGCACTGAAATATCACCTGTCGATTCCAACACCACAGCTTTTACCTGACCATAATCAATTACGTTTGCTTCCCTCAACTTTGCGATCAATTGGGTTTTTTCTATTCTGGCATATTTTAAGTTTCCATATAATATTTCACTACCATCCATCAATAATAAGGGTTTGTTGGAAATAACAGAACTGAACTTAGGCAAGGCTCTTTGTAGGAAAGAAAAAATATAGGTGATCAAAAGAAGACTTGCTATTGCAACGGAACCATGAGCGATACTCGTACTTGAAGTTAAAGTTGAAGATATGATACTCCCTATGGCAACAGTAAAAGCAAAGTCATATGCGGTAAATTTTGCGAAGGACCTAAGTCCAATAATTCTGGTTACTAAAATTATGACGACAAAAATCAGTAAACTTCCAATCGTTGTTTCCCAAAGGGGATCCTTAATATCATATATCCATTCCATATTAATATTTTTCTTGCTTGTGAAACGCCCTGCAGATATGGCGAGTGGCGTTGTGAGCAAGCTCGCAAAGGTCAAGGTAGCCATTAGCATGTTAGCCATATCCCACGTTGGGAACAGCGGCAAAGGCAATTTAGTGAAAATATCCGATTGGTCAGTTGCCTGAAATATGGGGAATGTGCCGTTGTACTGCGTGGCGTTGGGCACATTTAGTGTTTACAGGTGGCACGGAGTTTTACAAACACGTGCAAAGACGTTGTTCCTAATAGGTTTGGGTATGGGGTAGCAGATAACATTTACTCCTTCCGGAAGCTGGTCGGCACCAATTGTTTCTTTCAACCTGTGCAGTTTTTATTTCTTCGCTTCGGTATTAAAAAAGTCTTCCAGTTTTTTTTCACCAAACAGTGGCGCGGTCATGTCCATGACCATAGTTGTCATAAAAAATTCAATTGGACCATACGTTTTTGAACTGGTAAATGTCCGTACGGACCAAAGAGCAAATTTTCTTATCCAATCCGGCAAATGAACAATCTTAATTTTCTTTCCGTAAGCTTTCAACGCCAACGCTGCAATTTCGTTTTGGGAAAGCAAATCAGGGCCGCCAATATCAAATTCTTTTTTCTTTTGTTTGATGGCATTTACCACCGCTTTTGCCAAATCTTTTCCATGAATTGGATTTAGTTTTAATTTTCCATCCCCGAACAAGTATACCTGTCCGCCTTTTGCCATTTTTAGAAAATCGGACATATCAGAGAAAAATCCGTTGGGTCTAATAATGCAGTAATCCAATCCAGAGGATTTTAAATAGTCCCCCAATTTTTCTTTTGCGGCACAAATTTTCAGGTTTCTAAGTTTCTCACCGTTTAAAACTGATATGTAGATGAATTTTTTGACCCCACTTTTTTTGGCTTCATCAATCAGGTTTGCATTTGCCTGATAATCGACATCCATATAAGTCAATCCATCTTTTTGTCTTGTGATTCCAACTGTGCTGATTACGATATCCACATTGTTGCAAATACCTTTTAAGCTGTCAGGTTGCGTTACTTGTGCTTCAACAATTTCAAGATTTGGAGCATTCAGTTTTACTTTGCCCTTGTTCCGAACGATAATTTTTGTTTCATAACCGCTCTCAATTAATTCCTGAGTTATGAATTGTCCTAAATATCCAGTTGCTCCTGCCAGCAATACTTTTTCTTTGGTCATATCCACATTATTTTCAATACTTTATGTCGTTTACAACGGTTTTGTATATCTGGTTGCACCAAGTGTTTATTCTGCCAGATTCAAGACGGTTCTTCCTTTTAATTTTCCTTTTAGCATCAACTCAATTTTTTGCGCTACATCCTCAAGTTTGATTTCATTGCAAGTATCTTCCAATTGTTTAGGTTTCCATTCTTGAGCTAACTTATTCCAAACTACTTTTCTGTATTTCATTGGATAGTTTTGAGAATCTATTCCAATGAGTGTAACACCTCTCAGGATAAAGGGAAAAACGGTCAAATCAAGTTTTGGAGAAGCAACGTTTCCACAACAAGTCACGACACCAATTGAATTGGTCGATTTAATAATATTTTCAAGAATTGTACCTCCAACAGTGTCAATAGCGCCTGCAAACAACGGTTTTAATAGTGGCTTTTTAGCGAAATTTTCAACTTCGCTCCGTAATAGCACGTCCTCAGCGCCAAGATTCGTTAAATAGTCCCGTTCTGTTTCTTTGCCTGTTATGGCAACCACTGAATACCCCAATTTACTTAAAATGGAAACACTCGACCCTCCAACTCCTCCTGTTGCACCAGAGACCGCAATCTTTCCATCCTCTGGTTTTATCAATTCCGTAAGTCTTAAGACGGACATTCCTGCCGTTAATCCGGCAGTACCATATATCATCGCCTCTTTCATCGTCATTTTTTCAGGCAATCTCACCACCCATTCCGCTGGAACTTGAATATACTCGGCAAATCCACCATCAGTATTCATACCCAGATCATAACTGGTCACTATTACTTCTTCTCCAATAGTAAATAAATCACTGTTTGACTTTTCTATTGTTCCAACGGCATCAATTCCCGGTGTGTGCGGAAAATTTCTGGTTACTCCTTTATTGCCCGAAGCCGACAATGCATCTTTATAGTTCAATGAGCTGTAGTGTACCCTTACTAAAACCTCATTATTGCTTAAGGAGCCAAATTCCATTTCTTGAATTGAGCCTTGAAAATTGCCATCGATCTCTTCAATTCTAAATGCCTTAAATGTAGAGCTGTTTTGTGCCATCTTTTGTCTTTAAATTTCATTTATTTTTGTAAATGTCAGGATAAATATTTGGTCTGCCTAGAGCTTACAAATGGTTGGTATACGAACATTTATTTCTGTTTTTAGTGTTTTCAAGACTTTGAGGGAAGAAAAAAAATGAAAAAAAGTTATTGTCCGATCGATACATTTATAAATGTTGTTAAAGGAAAACGAAAAGGAACTATTATTTTACACCTTTTTCAAGGGGATAAAAGATATAGTGAATTGGTTAGACTTTTAAACGATATTAGTGAACGAATGCTGACCAAACAACTGAAAGAATTAGAAGCCGATGGATTAATCAATCGAAAAGTTTTTCCAGAAGTCCCTCCACGCGTCGAATACAGCTTAACCGAACTTGGTAAAGAAATTCATCCTGCCCTCAAAGGGATGTACAAAGGAGGAATCCTTTTTGAAAAGTCTATAGATGAATTGCATACCTGATTATCTGGAAATTTTATCTAGCCTGCAACAGTTGCGTTGGCGGTAGTTATTTTCGGCTTTCGCCTAACAATGTTACTTTTTTTAACCACTTTTCTCTAAAATCGGAAGTTGAATTTTTTATTGCAGCAATGTAGGTTGTTTTCACAGGGCTTATTCCGCAAAATTTTAATGTTCCATTTTTAAATTGGTTGATTGCCGGACTTTTCATTATCAGAAAATCATACCATTTTGGTGTATCTGCCGTAATAATTAGTCGTGCCGATTTTCCTTTCAGCAGTTTTTTTGGCAATGCTTTTCCCTCAATCGGTTGATATGTAATTGTGGGCAAAAATGTCCTGTCTATGAAACCCTTCATAAGAGCCGGATACCCATACCACCACATTGGAAATACCCAAACAATATGGTCTGCCTTTTTAATTTTCTCTATGGATGAAACCAAATCAGGTTCCAATTCCATTCGTTTCCGATAACCAAATTCCAGATTGGGATTAAATTCCAAGTCCGCAATATTGATTTGGGAGATTACAGCATTTGTTTTATCTGCTCCTTTTATGTACGCTTTAGATAAGGCGTAATTAAAGCTTTCTTTGTCTGGATGTCCATTTATTATCAACACGTGTTTCATACTTGTTCTATGTTTCTTGCAAAGAACAATACGCTGGTATTTTATTGAAAGGACATTTGTCTAATTCGTAATCGTTTTTCTAATTCTGCTTAAATGCCTTTGGGTAATTCCTAAATAGGAAGACAGAAAATTTAAAGGAATCAATTGCAAGTATTCAGGTTGATTTAGGAGTAAATCTTTGTATTTTTTTTCTGCGGATTCTTTTTGCAACAAGAAAACTCTTTTTTCCATTTTGATGTATTCCTGTTCAGCAATCAATTTGAAAAATTTGAGCCAATTTGTACTTGATTTTTCTAGCTTTAAAATTTCCTCTCTTGATATGGTCAATAACTCTATATCTGTTAAGGCTTGAATGTTTTCAAGTGTTTTCGTTTGAGATAAAAAAGAAGAGTAGGCACTCACAAATGAATTTGAAAAGGTAAAACAATAGGTAACTTCTTCTTCGGATGATGAATAATAGAATGACCTAAACAATCCCGAAACTACAAATCCAACTTCGTTGGATATTCTACCTTCTTTGATGAAAAATTCTCCTCTCTTTAATTTCTTGCTTTTAACTTTACGTTCAAAATCATCAATTTCGTTTTTGGTAAGAATGTTGAATGTTTGTAGGTAGTTCCTCATTTTTTTAATTACAGCCAACGTGTTTGGCTATGGTTTCGTTACGTGTTTAAGTAACTATTTTAGCAAATAAACACCAAATAGAAAATCCTCTAGCATTTTCTTAAGTAAGCTAGGGCTAGCAATAGATTATACACGGCAAAGCGTTTTTTATCACAACAATTCCTTAATAGTATTTTTGATAGAATAAACATTACCTTTTTTACTATTTGTTAATATAATAATAGTATTATTATTTAACATGTCTGTATTTATGAGACATTCATAATTCCCACTACTTCCGTGATGCGTATGCTCAATTATCTGATTTCCCTGATATTTTATTTGCCCCAAAGCAGATTCCATATTTTCAATATTCAAATCAGCTGTTTTGCCGATAGCATTTATAGAGTTTTTTTCAATTATATGGTATGAATGAAGATTTTTTAGATATTTAAATAAATCTTCTGTTGTAGTTGAAAATAAAAATATAGACGATTTTATAGTAAAAGGTGGATTGTCTTCTATAAAGTCATTATTAAATGGAATAGCCATGGAACTTCTATTCTCATAAGGGAATGATTCATTAAACTTACTATGTTTTAGTTCTAATGGTTTTAGAATATTTTGAGAGGTATATTCTGGAAAACTTTTACTTGATATACTTTCAACTATTTTTGAAAGTAGAAAAGGACTGTAATTTGTATATAAATAACTTTCTCCTGGTGTAAATTCTAAATCTATTATTTCTAATAAATCGTTCATTAGGATTTCATCATTTATTTCTCGATGTTTTCCCCAGTTAATTTTTGGAAGTCCACTGGTATATTGAAGTAGATCTAAAATTGTAATATGATTTGACCAATTAGGTAAATTTTCCAAGTGTTTTTGTACTGGATCATTTAAATTCAATAATTCCTTTTCCTCCAATTGCATTATGGCTAACGCCGGAATTTCCTTATAAATAGAACCGATGTTAAATTTATCTCTTATTGATAATAATGTTTTTTTACTTCCATTGGAGAATCCAAAACCTTTATTATAAATTATTGTATCACCCTTGGCAACTAAAACGTTTCCATTAAATTCCCCATTTTGATTAAGAGATGTAAGAATAGAATCTATTTTATTTTGAATATTCCTATCTGTTGAAGCAGAATTTGTTTTTATTGTATTACAGCTTATAACTAGAAAAGATAAAATAATTACGGTTAAGATCTTTTTTAAAGAAGATTTCATTGTTGGTTTTTTGATTTATTCTTTAAAGACGATTCAAATCCTTTTTTGTTGCAATTATTCCGTCATTAAATGTGTGCCAACGGTCTCGCGTATGAGTAGTTGGGGGTTTCAAGCCCTAACCTATCGGGTGAGTACCGACCTTTGATTTATATTTATAGTTTCGTTTTATCACCTTACCCCCAATTGCTTATAGCCATGTTTTAACCAGTTTTTATAATTCATTTAATTCGCTAATTTCATATAACTTAAATTCAATACTCATATCTTTTAAATGTTCTTCAATAGTTTGCTCAAATCCAACTCGTTTTCTCCAGACATTTATTGAATCCACATTTTTAATAGGCCAAAGGAAATAAATCCATTCCCCTTCTTTATTGGCTTGACCTTTTATTTGAGTTCCGTAAATCTGTTGGCGTCCTTGCTGCATTAAACTTCTATCTTCCATCATTGCTAAATAAGTTTGAGATAAGTCTCCATTTTCCGTAGCTTTTCTAATGAGCGGAAGATACTTGTCTATCTTTTTCGAGTGCTGAATTACATAAAAAACAGCTTTGTTCGCTGGTTCTCCGACAATAGATTTACTGGGATATCCATACTCATTTACAATTTTTTCTATTTCCAATATATTTATACTGTCGATTTCGTCCATTAAATCAAATTTTTTATCCCCTTCAATATCCGTTTCGCTTAAATTCATTTTTGCCAATAGTTCGGTCTTCCTTCCATCCGATAGGTTTCCGTTTACAATTTCTCTTATCCCTTGGTCTTTCAATAAAATGGTTTCAAGTTTATTTTTAAGCTCAGTATTCATTTTAACTTGTCCAGAATTGGCATCTTCCTTTTGTTTGCAACAAGTTAAGGCTATGAATAAGGTCAATAATATTGTTTTGCTGAAGTTCATTTTTTTTCAAATTGGTTACAACGGTCTCGCGTATGAGTAGTTGCGGACTTTTCCAACGGAAAATGTCCGCCTTGGACTAAAGATAATTGATTGCAGGAATTTGCGATTGGAAATTCCGACCGCAATTGATTATACACCGTGTATCTGTTGCACAAGTTAGGAAAAAAAGTGTGTTTTCGATCTTGTCGATCGTGAGACGGATCGTACCTTTAGGTATGCAAGGTAAAAAGGATTATCAAGAGAAGCTCTTCTGTAAGCTCCCCCTAGATAGAACTGCTTATTCTTCTAAAACTTCATCAAATTTATCGTTTTTAATTCCTTGTGCGGTACCGCACAAGGAATTAAGTTCCAGATATTGTTTGGGGGACACATATCCCAGGGCCTTGTGTGGCCTATAATTGTTGTAATCCTCCATCCAAATTCGTGCCTGTTCCCTTACCTGATCGATGTCCTCAAAGATGAACCTGTTGAGGGTCCCTCTCCTAAAACTGCCGTTGAACCTTTCCACGAATGCGTTCTGGGTCGGTTTGCCCGGTTGGATATATTTAAATTCGATATCATGCATCTCGCTCCATTGAGACGTTAGCTTAGCGATGAACTCAGGACCGTTGTCCATCCGTATGCGTTTGGGCTTGCCCCTTCGGTTTATCAGATGGTTCAAGACCCATACCACCCGGTTGCTTGTCAGGGAAAAGTCGACTTCGATGTGCAGCGCCTCCCTGTTGTAATCGTCCATGATGTTGAGTGCCCTGAACCGACGTCTGTTCTCCAGGACGTCGGTGACAAAATCCATGCTCCAGGTGTGGTCCGCCTCCGCCGGGACCTCCAAAGGTTCCTTTACGCGTGCAGGCAGGCGTTTCTTTGCCTTTCTTCTCAATGGCAGTCCCAGTGTCCTGTAGACACGGTAAACGCGCTTATGGTTCCATGGCCTTCCCTCCGCCCTTAAACGGTGATAGGCCATCCAGAAACCTTCCTCCGGATGTTCCCTGGCCTTTTCCCGAAGGGCCTGCTCGATCTCGCCGTCATCCTTTGGCAACGGACTGTAATAATAAACGCTCTTGCTGATATTAAGGACACGGCACGCCCTGCTGATGCCGTAATGGGCAAGATCCTTGCCAATGCTTCGCTTACGGCAGGGCCTCAGAGCTTTTTTTCGATGATCTCCTTTGCCATTTGGTGGTCAAGGGCCAAGGTGGCGTACATCTGCTTGAGCTTGCGGTTCTCCTCCTCGAGCTCCTTGATGCGCTTGAGCTCCTTGCCGCTCATACCGGCGTACTTCGAACGCCACTTGTAAAATGCGGCGGAGCTGACCCCGTGGTCACGGGTTATCTCGGCAA
This sequence comes from uncultured Allomuricauda sp., assembly GCA_963677115.1. Lineage (GTDB taxonomy): Bacteria > Bacteroidota > Bacteroidia > Flavobacteriales > Flavobacteriaceae > Flagellimonas. The sequence goes on along the minus strand of OY781874.1, from coordinate 3,483,892 downwards.
CGGACTTGCCGTTGTCGAACTCCTTTAAAATCTTCGCGATCTGTGTTGGTGAAAATTTGCTCTTCCTCATAATGCTGCTTAAAATTAAGATTATTATTCTACTTTTAAACAGTTCGGTTTTAAGGGAAGCTTACATTCAACGATTTCCGATTGAGCGATCGTGTTCCGGAAACCAATTTTTACCGGCGATTAAAAAGTGCCATCGACCTCTGTTTTCTTTACCCGCTTACCAAGGGATTTTATGGGTAAGGCTACAAAAGGGGTAATGCTACACAGGTATTACCCCGACCATACGACGTTCGGGCAGCAGCGTAAGGGGAAAGAGCAGGATAAGCAAGGTCGGTAACAGAAAATTGAGAAATCTGTTGTTCTTATGTGCTTTTTCCGCCTGCAAGCACAACAAAGCGTGCCGGGAAATATATGAACGCATAACGGCCAAGGGAAAAAGCAAGAAACTGGCTTTGATAGCGGTGTCGAACAAACTGTTGAAACAGGCATTTGCCATTGCAAAATCTGGAATACCTTACGATGAGAATTATGTATCGAAATTGGCTTAAAAAGACTTGTTTTTTAACTCAGTTCTTTGTTGGCAAATCGTTTTTTTTAAGAATTAAATTCATATAAATATCTAACAGTTTCTGTTTTGGATTTGCTTATGTTAGAAGTTATTTCTTCCTCGAATTTAGGTAAATGAGATAAATTTATTCCATCATCAAACATTTTGTTTGTTAATTCGTCAATTAGTAAATCTGTTGTGTCCTTGATACAGTTGTATAATTCCTTATCGACAGCTAAAAACAAATCTGTAAATTCTAATCTTAATTTTTTCAAAGCGTTTTGCAAGTCAGCATTAATTTGTTCTTTCTCTTCATCTGAATGTTTCTTTTCAGATAAAGGGCTAACAATTTTAATGATAGATTCATAGAAACCAAATAGGTTCTTTAAATTATGTTCTAATATTATTGTTTTTAAAGAATCTGATTTTCTATTTTTCTCTTCTTTTTTCTCCTCCTTTTTGGTTGTAATGTAAAATATATAAATCGAGAATAGTAATGTAAATAAAGCTATAACAATATTTGCAATTTTATCAATTTTATCAAGAGTATCTGGTGTGGTTATGCTTGTACAATCCATAATAATTATTTGTCTAAAGCAGTTTTTTCTCTTAATATTCTGCTAATAGCTTCTTTTAAAGGTTTCTCGTAATTATAGGTTCCATTATTTATAAAATTGAATTTTTTATAAAATCCTTCCTCACCAAGTTTGGTTACTACGTTTACGAATAGTTCTTCAAAAAATGAGGGATTGATTGAATACAAATTATCCGGAATAATAAAATCAACTGAATCGTATTTTTGTTCTATTTCATCAATTTTAGAATCTTTTCGAACTTGTTCTCCTCTGTCTCGACCTGTAAATATTTTAGCTTTAGGTGTTCTAAAATTTTCTAGGTTTATTCTATTTGTCATATTATGTCGTCTTTATTTATTAATATTCTTGCGCTAATTAAAGTTCCAGGAAAGTAACTGTCTACAGATTTTACATACTTTGAATCTGGCTTGTCTTCAATATTATTTGACTTATTAAAAGTCATAACTTTAAAAGTATCCTTTCCCTTTTCTGTTTTATGAATGTTGTATTTACCATCAAAAATAATATTTGTATTTCCAGAAATTATGGCCATTCTTGAAATATCATCAGCATTATCATTTGTACCTTTTAAATTAAAAAAGCTCTCAATAAATTGAATAGAACCATTTCCTCTTTTATAACTATCTATTGAAACTGACGTTATGCCTTGTTGTAGTGCATATAAAGTCCAAAGTGTCTCTTCGTTAAAAGAGCTTGTCCATAAGCTTTTTTTAGTATACTTGCTAGATAGTGCTTTCATTCTATCTTTGATTTGGAAATTAGTACAATTTGGTGATTTGAATTTTTCATAAATCGTTTCCCCAAAATTCATAATTGCTAGATTAAAAACACCAAAGTCTTCTCCATCAATGTTGTGTTTCTGAAAGTAACCAGTTGAATATCTATATTTTGTCGTAGAATGTTCCTCCGCATTGATTAATATTTCACCAATTACAACACTTAAATCTTCAATACTGTCACTTGTTAGTTGTTTATCTAATGTTGCAAGCGATTTAATAACATAATCAACCATTTCAGTTGAGTCAATCTCTTTCCTTTTAGCGTTTTCGAGTTTGTTTAATTCTCTATTGTGAACGCAAAGTTTGTATGGTATTATATCTTTATATTTCCTAAAATCTTTTGTTATGACAGCCGGTGAACCGACCGAAAATAAAAGTTTTTGAATGTTTTCATTATTAATATTTATACCTGATAAATTTGATAGTTTGGTTTGTGTATGTTTGTTTTGGTTTCTTCGTTTAATGAATTTATCCAAATCTCGTAATATCATATCAGTATATATCTGTGCAGAAAGTTCTATTCTTTCACATTCTTCATAATCAATTTCCACAGATTTGTACTTATCAAATAGGATATTCATTGTTAAGTTTCTTATAAAGCTATAAGACTCTTTCTCATTCTCTATTAAACTGAAAATCTTTGGAACCTTTATTTTATAGGTATCTGTAAAAACTCTTTTGTTACTAAATTCATTAGCAAAATTTGCTTTTTCATTCCCAAGAATATAAGTTAAATTCGAAGGAAGCCATTTGTCAATTTGATTTTGGTAAGATAAATCGTTGTTTAATTCAGATTTGGCTTTTAAATAATTCTCATGCTCTTGTCTTCGTCTTTCTTTTTTCTTTTTCCGTCTTTTTAAGTCTTTTAAATATCGTTTAAGACCAATTCTATATTTTATTTGTTCTTTATTTTTCAATAGAGCAGTGTTTTTTCAAAATGTTTGCCAACTAGGGTATAAACACAATACCCTAAAAATCAACTAAAAATAGCACAAAACCAACAGGCACAGTACAAAAGCGCGATATAATTGCTTGTAACTGTTTACAAATAGGCACAAACGCGTATACTCGTTTGTAAACAAGAAAAGAAAAAACTAAAAAGCGTAGGGCTACAAATCCTTCACATACGTTCGTCTGCGCTTGATCACCTTGGGGTCAAAGTGCTTCCACATTTGCTGTATGGCAATATTGTCCTCAAGTTCCGGCGTACGAATGCAGTTGACCACGCCTCGCCTGTTAAAAGTGTGGTGGAATTCGTTGAAAATTATGGAGGTAACCCCTTTGTTCTGATACTTGGGGTGTATCCCGATCAGGTAGAAAATGGCATCCTTGCTGTTCTTTCTCGCGTTGAGCAGATGGAAAATTCCGAACGGGAACAATTTGCCGTTGGCTTTTTGCAAGGCCTCGGAAAACGAGGGCATCACAATGGCAAAGGCAACGAGATTATCATCCGCATCCACCACAAATTTGATGTATTCCGGATTAATGAAGCTGATGTACTTTTTCTTAAAATACTCCTTTTGGATATCTGTGATCTTTACAAAGGAAGACAACTTGGCGTAAGTCTCGTTAAAAAGGTCGAACATCTTGTCCACCCAAGGCATGATTTCTGAACTTTTATCAAAATTCAGTTCCCGAAGGCCATACCGTTTTTTGATCAACAGATTGGCTTTGTAAAATAGTTTGGGGTCCGCATTGGCCGCCAAAAACTTACTTTCAATATATTTCTTTTCCGTTGTAAACCCGTGTTTTTCGTAATGCGACTGGTAGTAGGGGTGGTTGTACCAGGTCACCATGGTGCCGATATGGTCAAAGCCTTCGGTAAGCACGCCTACCTTGTCCAGATTGGAAAAGCCCACGGGCCCCTCCATATACTCCAGTTGGTTAGCTTTGCCGATCTCTCGGACTTTGTCCAATAAGGCTTTGGACACCTCGAGGTCGTCCACAAAATCGAACCAGCCAAAACGCATTTTCTTCAGGCCCTGTTCCTTGACTTCCAACCAATTGATGATGGCCGCTACGCGCCCCACGATCTTATTGCCCTTGTAAGCTAAAAAGAACTGTGCCTCCGCCGATTTAAAAACAGGGTTCTCATCCTTATCAAAAGACGCCATTTCATCCTTGATGATCGGGGGCACCCAATACGGGGAATCTTTGTAGAGCGCAAAAGGAAATTTCACAAAATGCTTTAAGTCCGATTTGGACTGAACCTGCTTAACGGTTACCATAGTTGCAAATTAATGCCCAATATTAGGAATATTACTCACAGTAGAAAAATGAAGTTTGTTGAAAAACTAAAAATCAATCGGATCTTTTCTGTTTTTCTTACGTTTTTTTGATTTTTTCCGATTCGCGTTCTTTTTAATTTTCCCGTTCATGCCCGATTGCTTTTCGTTTATGGGGATGAGTTCATCCTTGTGGAAATCCAGCCGGTATGAAAAGCCGAGTACAACGAAAATGCGGGAAGGGTCGCTCTTAAAGTTGGAGCCTAAATGAAAATCAGCCTGAAAATTAGGGTTGATCAATCGTGCAACCCCAGTCCTCAAAACGATATCCGAGTAACGGTCACCGGAAATCCCCTGACCTTCAAAGAAAACGCTCCAACGCGGATCACGAAAAGCATGGGTCACGGAAAGTGCGTAGCGCCACTCTGGAAAATCGGTAGTAATTCGATCATAGGCAATATTGGAAATTAACACGAACCTCGGCGAAAGCCTGCTCTGTGTTTGGATTCCTCCTCGATAGGATACAGTAGGTTCCCCGGGATAAAATGGATTGTCGCCCACCACAAAATTGGCTCCGCCATAAACCGATACGGCAGGAATCAAATTTTTCCATTGGAATAAATTATTGGCTCTCCAGCTATATAGGTTGGGTTTATTGCGCTCTGGATTTTTATACGGGTCGAACACCAAATACTTTAAGCCAACCCGATTCCTTGAAAAATTCGTTAAGGTACCTTCAATGCCAAGATCGGGATAGGTAATATTTTGTGTGATGAAAGAGCCTTCGGCGATAACCTCCAGTTCTTCAAAAAGCAATCCATATCTAAAAGCATAATCGGCACCAAAAATGTTGGAATCCGAATTAAGGTCGGCATTGTCCTGCTGCTCGTACAGCATCCCAATTTCTGCCTGCACCACGTTTTTACCAACAGCATAGGCACTTGCGGCCCTTCCGGGACGGTTGGAATTGATGACATCGGTATATTGGGCGAAAGTAAAGGTTGGGATTAGAACGAAAAGAAATAATAACTTTTTGATCATGGAAATGTCCATATAACTAGGTTTTTAATACTATTTTAAGATACGTTTGATGGGTTTACGAGACTAACAGTGTAAATTTGATTCAATAACTAAGGTTATATGGTTTTACTAAAAACGATTTTAATTGTCATATTAGTATACTACGGGTTCAAATTACTTTTAAAGTGGTTGGCCCCGAAGCTATTAAATTATGCTGTTAAAAAAACGAGCGAACGGTTTGGGCAACAATTTGGGAATCCCCAAGATTTTGACAATAGACAACATGACGAAGGGGAGACCACCATTTCCAAAAAACCGCCGCGCAGATCTAATCCCTCAAAAAAAGTTGGAGAATACATAGATTTTGAGGAAATTGATTAATATTTGCGCTATCAAAACCTATCCATGAACTTTTCTCCAAAAGCCATTATCACCCATATTTGTGTTATCGCTTTATTCATTCTTGCTTCGCTGGTTTACTTTTATCCAGTTTTGCAGGGAAAGGCCATTTACCAATCGGATATTGCCCAGTATAAGGGCATGGCTCAGGAACGTGATGCTTACAAAGACCTAACGGGTGAGGAGTCTTACTGGACCAATAGCGCTTTTGGCGGAATGCCCACCTATCAGTTGGGTGCCAATTATCCGCACAATTACGTAAAGGAATTGGACCGTTTGATTCGGTTCTTGCCCAGACCTGCAGATTACCTTTTTCTGTATTTGATAGGCTTTTACATTCTGCTTTTATGTTTAAAAGTTGATTTTAGATTGGCGGCCTTGGGAGCCATTGCTTTTGGATTCTCTACCTATATGATTATTATTCTTGGTGTGGGCCACAATGCCAAGGCCCATGCATTGGGATATATTCCGATGGTCTTGGGTGGAATTGTGCTCGTTTTTCGAAAAAAATACATTCTGGGTTTTATACTGACGGCATTGGCGATGGCACTGGAAATCAATGCCAATCACTACCAAATGACCTATTATTTTATGCTTTTGATACTGGTGATGGGACTGGTCTACCTAATATATGCCATTAAAGAAAAAGAACTGAGACACTTTTTTGTTTCCGTAGGTATTTTGATTTTGGCCGTAGTCCTGTCCATTTTCACCAATGCCACCAGCCTAATGGCCACCAAAGAATATGCCGATTGGAGTACGCGTGGCAAATCCGAACTCACCATAAATCCAGATGGGAGCGAGAAGGAAGTTTCCACTGGGCTGGACAAAGAATACATTACGCAATACAGTTATGGAATTGCCGAATCGTTGAACCTATTTGCACCTCGTCTATTTGGTGGTTCCGGCGGTGAGAATTTGGGTAAGGACTCCAAGGCCTACGAATACTTGACCAATCAAGGACTTGCGCCGAACAGGGCCATGGAATTTTCGAGCAGCTTGCCACTGTATTGGGGCAATCAGCCCATTGTTGCGGCACCAGCTTATGTTGGAGCCATTATTTTCTTCTTGTTTATACTGAGCATATTTCTGGTTGATGGTAAAAAGAAATGGTGGTTGCTATCGGGAGCCATTCTTTCACTATTGCTTTCTTGGGGCAAAAACTTTCCATTGCTTACTGATTTTATGATCGATTATTTCCCGATGTACAACAAGTTCAGGGCCGTATCCTCCATTCAAGTGGTCTTGGAACTCTGTTTACCAGTATTGGCAATGTTGGGCATTTGGGAGTTGTTCAAATCATCGGTTGATCAAAAAGAAAAATTGAATGCCCTAAAATGGAGCTTTTTTATTTCGTTGGGGCTTGGCGTAGTAATTTTCTTGTTGAAAGGCTTCTTCGATTTTGAAGGGATGCGGGACGAAACCTATCGTGGGTATTTTGGTGATGAAGTGATGACGATGATCCAGCGGGATCGAGAAGCTGTCTACATAAACGATACCATACGCTCTTTGGTTTACGTGGTTTTGGCCGCTGCAGCACTCTGGTTTTTTATCAAGGAGAAAATCAATAGGAATATTTTGGTGTTTGCTTTGGGTGTGCTTATCCTGTTCGATTTGGTGGGTGTGGACCTTAGGTATGTAAACGAGGACGATTTTGTACGTCAACGTCAAGTAAACGAACCCTTCCAAGCCAATCAGATTGACCAGATGATTATGCAGGATGATTCTATCTACCGCGTTTTTGATCCGCAGGAAGGAATCAACGGGGCAAGGTTATCTTATTTTCATAAGTCCATTGGTGGATATCATGCTGCAAAGCCAAGGGCACTTCAAAACTTGTTCGAATACCATTTGTACCAGAACAATCTTCAGGTATTGAATATGTTGAACGTAAAATATATCATTCAGCAAGATGAGGAGGGCAATAGCTTTCCCGGGGTAAATCCCGATGCGAACGGCAATGCGTGGTTTGTAGATCAGTTGGTGCCCGTTTCATCGGCCAATGAGGAAATTTTGAAACTCAAGGATTTCAATTCCAAAACACAGGCAATCGTGAATACCAAGGAATATCCAGAATTGACCAAGTTTTGGTACTCTGTGGATTCTACGGCACGTATTGATTTGGTCGAGTATCGCCCCGACCATTTAAAATATGCGTCCAACAACTCCAACGATGGTTTTGCGGTGTTTTCGGAGATGCATTACCCTTCCGGTTGGAATGCCTTTATCGATGGTAACTTACAAGATCATTATAAAGTGGATTATGCCCTTCGTGGTATTAAGATACCTGCCGGACAACATGAAATCGAGTTCAAATTTGAACCTGAGGTAGTGAAAACCGGAAGTCAGATCACCTTAGCATCCAATATTCTCTTGGCATTGATTATTATCGGGGGACTGGGCTTTACCTTGTTCCGGAATAAAAAGGAAGAATCCTAATGCGCAAAATATTGGTCATAGCGTACTATTGGCCTCCTGCGGGTGGACCAGGTGTACAGCGTTGGCTCAAGTTTGTAAAATACTTGCCCCAGTTTGGGATTGAACCTCTCGTTTATGTTCCCGAAAACCCCAGCTATCCCATTATGGATAAAAAATTGATGGAGGAGGTTCCGGCATCCATCAAAATACTCAAACAGCCTATTAAAGAGCCGTATGGTTGGGCCTCATTGCTTTCCAAAAAGAAGACCGAAAACATTAGTTCGGGGATCATCAAGGAGAAGGACCCATCTTTTGTCGAAAAAGTATTGTTGTGGATTCGAGGCAATTTCTTTATTCCTGATGCTCGAAAACTTTGGGTGAAACCATCCATATCCTACTTGGCCAAAGTGATTGCGGAGGAGGGCATTGAAACTATCATTACAACAGGGCCGCCGCACAGTTTGCATTTGATCGGGCTTGGCCTCAAAAAGAAGTACAACATCCAATGGATTGCCGATTTTCGAGATCCGTGGACTTCGATAGGATATCATAAAAAATTACGGCTGACAAAATCGTCCCAAGCAAAGCATAAAGCCCTGGAAAAGGGAGTGTTGTTGAGAGCGGACAAAATTGTCGTTACCAGCAATACCACCAAAGCGGAGTTCGAAGCCATCACACCGAAACCCATCAAAGTGATCACCAATGGTTTTGATGATGAACTGAAGCCCTTGGCATTGGATGCCAAGTTTACGATTTCCCATATCGGTTCTTTGTTGACCGGACGAAACCCTTTAGGGTTATGGCAGGTTTTACAGGAATTGATTGCCGAAAATGAAGATTTCAAAAAATCGGTAAAAGTACAATTGGCCGGAGTAGTGGGGGAGGAAGTGCTGCAATCCGTTGGGGAATATGGACTTACGGATTACGTGAAACAGTTGGGCTACCTCTCGCACGATAAGGTCTTGGAAACCCAACAAAAATCACGGTTACTTCTGTTATTGGAAATTGATTCCGAAGAGACAAAAGGTATTATCCCAGGTAAACTATTTGAATATTTCAATGCCAAGCGTCCTATTTTGGCCATTGGCCCAAAAGGGTGGGAGGCCGGTAGAATAGTGGAACAACACCACGCTGGAAATATGTGTTTGCATACTGATACCGCGACCTTAAAAAATGTACTTTTGGATGCATTTCAAAAATATCAAAACGGTACGCTGTCCTGTAATTCAGAGCGAGTGCAACGGTATCATAGAAAAGCATTAACGGAATCTTTGGCTAAATTTATCTAATGGGCGTTGTTTTAAAACAATCCATACAAAATACGGTGGTAACGTATCTGGGGTTCCTTTTTGGGGCTATCAATACGTTGTTTTTGTACACTAAAATCCTTCCCGACAAATACTATGGTCTTGTAACTTTTATCTTGGCCTCGGGAGCTATTTTAATGCCATTGATGGCATTTGGGGTTCATAATACCTTGGTGAAATTTTATAGTAATCATAAAGAGGTGGAAAAAGATGGTTTTTTCACTTTAATGCTGTTGATTCCTTTGTTGGGCATACTCCCAGTTGCCTTGGTCGGATTGATTTGGTATGAGCCCATCGGTGACTGGGTGTCGCAAGTTAACCCTATGGTAAAGGATTATCTCTGGTATGTGTTTTTTGTAGGGTTGGCCATGGCCTATTTTGAGGTGTTCTATTCTTGGTGCCGGGTATACCTTAAATCTGTGTTTGGGAACTTTATGAAAGAGGTTTTCGCCAGGGTAGGGGTATCCATATTGCTGATCCTTTTTTATTTTGATGTGATTACATTGGACATTTTCTTTAAATGCTTGGTGGGATTGTATTTGTTGCGGACGGTGATCATCAAAATCTATGCGTTTACCCTTCGCACGCCCAAGCTGGACTTTAAGTTCCCTGCATATACCAAAGAGATTCTTTCCTATTCGTTTTTGATTATTTTGGGTGGTTCGGCTGCTCTGATTTTATTGGAAATCGATAAAGTGATGCTCAACCAATTCATCAGTATTGAGAATGTGGCATATTACGGGGTCTCAGTTTATATAGCGACCGTGATCATTGTTCCCTCGCGGGCGATGCACCAGATTACATATCCGCTAACTGCCGAATTGCTGAACCTCGGGGATACTGCGGAATTGGATAAGTTGTACAAGAAAAGTTCATTGACCCTCTTTATTGCTTCGGGTATCTTGTTTGTATTGATTATTCTCAACCTAAACGATTTGTATTTGATGTTGCCCGAGAATTATAGAAATGGGTTTACCATTGTGTTCTTGATCGGGCTGGCCAAAGTAATGGATTCGATTTTGGGTAATATCAATTCTATTCTGTATAACTCTGACTATTACAAAACGGTACTTGTATTTGGGGTTTGTTTAGCAGCCTTAACGATTCTCCTTAACTATTTACTGATCCCGAAGTTAGGTTTGGAGGGGGCTGCCTTGGCAAGTTTTGTCTCTATTTTTATATTCAATTTGGTGAAGGTTGTTTTTGTGAAAATAAAGTTTGGCATGTTGCCTTTTACATCGGCCACGTTTAAAGTTTTTGCCACATTGGTACTATTGGCAGTGCTGTTTGATTTATTACAGTTTCAGTTTCATCCCATCATCAATATAGGTTTAAAGTCTTTGCTCGTGATGGTCATGTATGTTGGTATTTTATATCGCTTCAATATCTCGGAAGATGTTACGGGATTCCTATCCAAATGGCTCAAAAAAAATACCCCGTAGCGGATAAATCCAACTACGGGGTAAACAACTAACCAACCTAAAAACTTTTTTTAATTATTTCTTCTAGAAGAACCTCTGGAGCTGCTTGTTCTTGCACTACTTTTACGTGCACTTGAACTTCTGCTCACGCTAGGCCTAGAACTACTCTTTCTACCTACAGAACTTTTCCTTACACTAGGGCTGGAACTTCTGGAAACGGCTTTCCTGGAAGAAGAGCTACCTCTACTTACTGCAGACCTATTTGGTGTTCTCGACGTGGTCTGTGGCTTTCTGTAGTTATTCTGTGCGGAACGTTTTACTGTTCTGCTGCTTGTGCGCGGTGTTGCTTTTCTAACATTGGAATTCCTATTGTTGGATGCTCTAGTGGCTTTATTATTTGAAGCCATAGTTCTACTAGATCTTGTTACATTGTTCGACTTTCTATTTGTATTGCTTCTAGAAACTCTAGGGGCAACTTTCTTTCTTTGAACAGTATTACTGGAACGGTTTACCGCTGTGTTCCCTCTACGGGAAGCATTATTGGACACCGTAGCGTTGCTTCTTCCATAATTACCTCTTCTTACCTTGTTGTCCCTTACGGCAACTCTCCTATCATTTCTATAGATATTGTCCCTTCTATACTTATTATTGTTTCTATAAACCTTGCCCAATCTTGCATAGGCACGTCTGTTATTATGTCTGTAAGGTGTATAATACGTATATCTTACAGGTCTGTAATATCTTCTGTACGGTCTTGCATATACATTGCAGAATCCCACGGCAGGTCTTGCAAAATACCTATGGAAAGGCCTGTATACATACCCTCTGTTGTAAATATTGATGTATCCGCTGTAGTGACTGAATACGCCTCCGTTATAGTAAACATGCAATCCGCCAATTCTACGGACCCTACCATTATTGTACCAGATATCAACATTTCCAATTTGGGAAACACGGCCGTAGTAATCGTAAAAAATGGGGGTGTTCTCTACTTGGATGACAGCACCGTAGTCATCATACTGTACAAATGGGTTATAGTTGTAGCCAGAGTTAAAGGTGATTCCAACATTTCCAATCTGTGCTCCAACACCTACATTTACCCTGTTGTCGATATAGAAATCGAACTCACCATCTGGATATACGGAAAATGTTACTCCATCTTCCACAAAAATGAAAGAATTTCCATATCGATAATTTGTGGTTGCAACCGCTGAATTGGTTGTTCCAGCTTGGATACTCGGTATTCCAAAAACCACTGCTGCTATAATGAGTACTAACTTTTTCATACTACAAGGTTTTAGTTCTAGATGCAACTATTTACATCCGCCCTTTATAACACAATCAGCGTGCCAAAAAATGTAACACGCTGATTGTTAGTATAAAAACAAAACTTAAAAAGATACTTATTTAATTATAAACATTGATCTACGGTTTAATTGATGCTCCTCTTGGGAGCATTGAACATCATTGGAGCAGTTGTTGATCAATTGTGATTCACCATAGCCTTTCGAGGTCAATCTTTTACGGTCAATCCCTTTTTCGACCAGCCATTCGAGAGTGGATTTGGCTCTTTTCTCAGATAGCTGCATATTATAGTTATCGTCCCCTCTAGAATCGGTATGGGATTCTATATGTATGTTCAATTGCGGATATTGTTTCATGGCCTGCAATATTTTGGCCAACTCTACTTCTGCATCCGGACGGATGTAATGCTTGTCAAAATCAAAGTAGATGGGTTGTAGGTCCAATCTGCATCCCAAATCATTGACGGGGCAGTCCGGTGGAGTAAGGGCAATATTTACCTGTAGCATTTTAGCGCCTGAGGGTGTTATTACTACTTTTTCTTGTGGTAGATATTCCTTTTCATCATTGGACGCCCTTAACACATATTGATTGTTGCAATCTATATCCTCCTCAAATTGATAGTTGCCATTAGCGGTGGTAACTTGCTGCGATATCACCTTGTTATCCTTGTCCAACAAGTATACGGTGGAACCTTGTAATGGTTCTCCCGTCTTGGCATCGGTAATGATGCCGTAGAAAATAGGATGGCAATTTTCTGTTATAAGATAAATGTCGTCGAAACTGCTACCGCCTTCGCCTCCTCTATTGGAAGACAGATACCCTTTTTTCTCTGCTTCATTTATAATAAACCCAAAATCATCTTGATTTGAATTGATAGGTTGCCCTAGATTTTTAATGTTTTCCTTACTGATTTTTTGTAATGGGGCCATAAAAATATCCAAGCCTCCTAAACCTAAATGACCATCACTGGAGAAAAAGAGTTTATTGTCCTCGCTGATAAAAGGAAATGTTTCCCGTTCCGAAGTATTGATTTGCGGTCCCAGATTTACGGGTTCACCGTAGGTTCCGTCGGAATGTATATCCACATACCAAAGGTCTGAAGCTCCAAGAGTTCCTTCTCTATTGGAAGAAAAATACAGTCTGTTTTCTTCTGGATTCAGTGCCGGGTGGGCCGTTGAGTAGGAATCATCATTGAAGGGAAGCTCAACCACGCTGCCCCAAGTGCCATTTTCATTTAGAGTGGCCTGGTAAATCTTGAGACTGACCAATCGCTGCTTACCTCGCTTCTTTTTACCGTTGATGTAATTGTTTCGGGTAAAGTAAATTGTTTTTCCATCCTTGGTGAAGGTAGCTGAGGATTCGTGATAAGGGGAGTTGACCTCGCCCTCCAACTTTTTGATATGGGCCAATTTTCCATCTTCTCCTAGTTCACTTTCAAACAAATCCAAGTAGGGGAGACCGCTCCAATCGTGTATTTTACTTCCTTCCGTATTGAGAGAGGAAGAAGAGAACACAATTTTGTTTCCAAAGTAGGAAGGACCAAAATCCGAGCCCTCGAGATCATCCGTAATGTTCACCACCTGATATTGATTACTGCTCGTATTGGCCAATTCTTCAAACGATTCCCAATTGAGAGAAGAATCTCCAGAGGAATCCACATATTTTTTCATCAAGGATTTGGACTCTTCTATTTTACCAATGCTTTTTAAGCTCTGTGCTGCCCGATAATAGTAATCTGTCCCCACTTCATCTGGAAAGGTTTCTACCAATTTGACATACCAAACAGCGGCCTCGCCATATTCACTGTTAAAGTAATAGGTGTCACCCAATTTTTTATAGATTTGAGCAGAGGTATAGCCGTCTTCCACTACGCTCAAATATATTTTACGGGCATCTATATAGTCGTAATTAAAGAAATCTTCGTTCGCTTTTTTGATTTTGTTTTCTTGGGCAAAGCCAATGTTGGCTACAAATACAGCGATTAGAATATGAATGATATTTATTTTGTTCATAGCTTTTTTATTAGAAGAATCTTGGGGTTACTACACGATCGTTGTTGAACAGTTCAAAACGGAGGAAGACTTCATAAGAACCATTGCTAAACTGCTCTATTGCTGTGGATTGATAGTCGTATGCCAATCCTGCAAAAAAGTTGTTTGTAATTTGGAAGCCGGCCAAGGCACTAATCGATGCGCTCCAGCGATAGGATGCACCCAATGTAAATTTTTCTTGAATCAAGAAGTTGGCGGATAGGTCCCATTGCAAAGGTGTCCCACTTACATATTTTACCAACGTTGCCGGTTTAAACTTTAGATTTTCATTCAGGTCGAACACATAGCCGGCAATAAAGAAGTAGTGTAAGCGCTCCACGGCAATGTCATCTGTATCGGCGTTTTGCAAATCACTATCATCAAAATGTCTGGAATTTAAAAAGTTCGGAACGGATATTCCAGCATAGAATTTTTCGTTGTTCAGATAAACTCCAGCTCCAATCTGAGGAAGAATGGTATTGTCTATATTACTCTGAAAGAATTGGTCATTCTCTGCATATATATTAAGCAAGGTATAATCTACGTTCAGTATGTCCAGCCCCGCTTTTAAACCCATGGATAGTTTGGTGTCCAATCCTACGTTTACCCTGTATGCATAATCCACCACTACGTTGGACTCTACTTGTGGATCGATTCTATCGTGGACAATGGAAAGTCCGAGACCCATGTTTTTGTATAGTCCTATCGGAGAGTTTACGGTAAAGGTTGCGGTTTGTGAGGAACCTTCAAAACCTACCCATTGCGTTCTTCCCAATAGCCCAAAGCTGAGCACTTCCCTTGAACCGGCATAGGCTGGGTTCACGACCTGGGTGTTGTACATATACTGCGTATATTGAGGGTCTTGTTGGGCATTAATGCCAATTATAGAGGTAAGCAGCATAAAAATGCAGACGTACCATGTTATTGACTTTTGTTCTAAATTTTTCATCTATGTTGATTGCTATTTTTTATCCTCGGTTAATGTATAGGTAGCCTGTATATTCTGTTTCTCCAGGATTGGTTCCCGTAAATGTGAGAATGTAGAAATAGGTGCCACTTGGTAGTTCCTCGTTCTTTCTTACCGTAGTTCTGCCATCGGAAATTCCATAAAATAGATCAGCATCTGTACCATAACCTTCTTTTTCGTAGACCAACACTCCCCATCTGTTAAATATTTGAAGTTTGTTTTGAGGATAGGTTTCTATGCTCTGAATAAAGAAGAAGTCGTTCAATCCATCTTCGTTGGGCGTTATCCCATTAAAAATTTCAAAGGCAAGTGGCTCGCCTGGTTCTTCTGGTTCTTCTGAGTCGGTACAGGCATCCACAGGTATGTTTATTATGGTGGGCTCGTCTTCGTTATAGCTATCATTATCCGATAAATCGGCATAATTGATCTCCAGACCAAAAAGTGATGAAGTGGCACTGGCCTGGTTTACAAAGGAACCTGCATCAATATCAACTTGTTGGATGTCGTAAGTGGTTTCATAGGTCCAGACTTCGTCGGGGGATAGAATTCCATCGTTGTTTTCATCGCTTATGGGGCCTGTAAACAGTCCTCCCAGTAATTCATCCGTTAGCACCACGTTTACCATGGCAATATCGGTAAGGTTGATTATGCTAAAGTTGTAAAGAATGCCTTCGGCGCATTCATTGTTATCAATGTCAATAAGTGCTCCTTGTTTGATGAGCCCTAAACCAGAATCTGGGTCGGGACTTCCATCGGTACAGGCATCATCTGGAACGGGTGTTCTTGTGGGCTGATCTTCAAAAAGGCTATCGTCATCCGAGAGGTCTTCCAACAAATCATCCAATGGAGTAAATCCTGATACTGTTGCTTGATTTACAACGGTACCGTTGGCGATATCCTCTTGCGTTATGGCGTACAAGGCAAAATAGGTCCATGTCTCGCCGACGGAAAGGGTCTTATCATTGCCCTCGTCCGAACCATCAATTGGCCCAGAAATAACACCGCCCAGCAGCTCATCTTCCAAGATTATACCATCCAAATCAGCATTGCCGGTATTGGTCAGGGTGAATGTATAAAGAATGCTTTCGAGACATTCATCGCCATTGGCATCTACAACCACACCTTCTTTTATAAGTCCCATATCCGGGGTTTGGCAGTGGAGAAGGCTAACTACGGTTGGCGCATCATCAAAAGGATCTTCAAAATGGGATAGATCGCTTACGGTTACATCGGGTTTTCCGTTTACATGGGCCGTAACTTCCGCTTGGTTTTCTACCAGACCATTGGCTATATCTTCTGGTTGGATTTCATATATCGAAGTATAGCTCCATGTTTCGGATAGATCTAGCTTACCGTTATTGTTTGTATCACCTTCTAACAGGCCCCCGATTTGCCCTCCCAAAAGAGGGTCGGTGACTACAATGTTCTCCAATATTTGTTGCCCTTGATTGGTAATTAGAAAACTGTAAACTATGTTGATGCAACCCAGTTCGCCTCCATCAACATCATTAGTTGTGGCAAATCCTTTTTTTACCAGCGCAATGCCGCCTTGGCAAAAAGTTAGGTCTACCTCGGAAGATTCTTGGTCGGTTGCCGTAACGCCAGGTTGGCCTTGTACGTCCGCGGTTACGGAGGTATCACTAATGACCTGACCGCTAATAATATCATTAGGCTCAATTACATATAATGCAGAATATTCCCATACTTCACCAACATCAAATACGTTGTTGTTGTTATCGTCGCCACCATTGAACAGTATTTCATCATTCAATAAGGGAAGAGAATGGGATAGTCCAACATTATTAAAAACCTCTCCATTGGTGCTCGTATTTGTAATGATATAGGTGTATAGAATATATGTGCAACCTGGGCCGGCATCAATATCTTCAATGGCAACACCTGATTTTTCCAAAGTTATCGAAGGAACCAGTTCGGCCGAAGCGTTTTTGGCGTGATTGACCAAACCGTTGGCATTGCTACTCACACATAGCAGCACTACAAGAAAAGTGAATAAGTAATACGGGGAGGGTTTTACATGCTTTTTTTGGGAGTTGTTTTTTTTCATTTGAAAAGCTTTATAGTCATAGGATTGAACTAATTAATATGGTATGGAAATGGGAGGTGGCCGAATCGTCACATTCTAAAATGGAATTAGACCTAAATACTGGTTTCCATCGCAAAAGAAGTATATCTAAGGCTTAGTTTGGGGTGCCAATTGACGGGATGCCCTTTTGAGTTTATGAATACCCCTTTTGAATTGATATTTGAAAAAAGCTCTTTCCTAAAAGTGAGTGGATATGCAAAAATATTGCGCTTAACCAATTGAATATCAAAAAGAAAAATATTTTAATTAAAGTGTGTTTTAGTTATGCTATTGTTGTGTTTAATACAAAAACATTAATTTTTTTTGATTAAAAAAGTCGGATACGATGTTTTGGATTTACTATATCAGTAGCAAGTATTCATATAAAAAGGAGCAATTAGCTCCTTTTTATCTTTTTCTAGTCTTCAAATTATTATGGTTTGAAGAGCAGGATTGTATTAGGGAAAGTGAATGATTTAATTTTTTATGATGAACATGGACCTACGGTTAAGTGCATGTTCTTCATCACTACACTTCACTCCATTGGTACAACCGTTCAATAACATGGATTCTCCATACCCCTTGGCGGTTAATCTATTTTGCTCAATGCCCTTTCTTATCAGCCATTGCATGGTTGCCTTTGCTCTCCTTTCCGAAAGGTTAAGGTTAAAGCTGGAACTTGACCTGGAATCGGTATGGGATTCGATGTGTATTTTTAGTTCCGGGTACTCTTTCATGGCCTGTAATATCTTGGCCAATTCTACCTCTGCATCGGGTCGAATGTTATGTTTACCATAATCAAAATAGATAGGCTGAAGGGTCAATCTGCATCCCAAATCATCCACGGGACATTCTGGGGGGGTGAGCTCTATGTCCGTTTGTACCACGTCGGAACCTCTTGGGGTGGTCACTGATTTTTGGTTGGGCTCGTAGTCTCGGTATTTGGCATTGATGGTATATTTTTCGGTACAGTTCAAAAAATCACCAAACCTATAGTTTCCTTGTTCGTTTGTTTTGGTCTCGGATACGACTCGGTCATTTTTGTTGAGCAACTGTACGGTAGCATTTTTTATAGCTTCTCCCGTTTTTTTGTCGGAGATAATACCTTGTATGACAATTTCACCACAGATTTCCCAGATTCTATAAATATCATCGGATACACTGCCCTCGTTACCATCGCGGTTGGAAGACATAAACCCCATTTTCTTTTCTTCTTTTATAATAAACCCAAAATCATCCTTATTGGAATTAATAGGCTGTTTTAGGTTGGTCACTTCTTTGTAAGATCCTTTTTCGTTTAAGGAAATTACAAAAATGTCAAGTCCGCCAAGCCCCAAATGGCCATCGCTGGAAAAATAAAGGTTATTGCTCTCCGAGATAAATGGAAAGGCTTCCCTTGCTTCTGTATTTATTTTAGTACCAAGGTTGGTGGGGGTTCCGTAAGTTCCATCATCAAGGATATCCACATACCAGATATCCGATTCCCCTATGGTTCCTTTCATATCGGAGGAAAAGTAAAGGCGCTTTTCATCATTGCTCAGTGCGGGGTGGGCAATGGAAGTTGAATTGGAGTTAAAAGGGAGCTCCTCTACATTGCCCCAACTGCCATCGTCCAACTTAATTGCTTTATAAACCTTTAGGTTTACCAACTTGTCCTTATTTTTCCTTTTTCTTCCATCTTTGTAGTTATTTCGGGTAAAATAAACGGTTTTGCCATCTTTAGTGAATGTAGCACTGGCCTCATGGAAAGGTGTATTTATATCACCCTCCAAAGGCTTGGGTTTGGTCAACCGCCACTCGTTATCCAATTGTGCTTCATAAAGATCAAGGAAAGGTAGTCCTGACCAATCATGGGTCTCACTGCCTACGGGGTTACTCGATGAGGATGCATACACTAATTTGTCTTCTCCATAAAAGGAAGGGCCAAAATCTGAGTTTGTCAATAGTTCGGTAACATTGAACACTTCAAATTCTTTGGATTTAAAATCCACAAGACTATCCAGCGAGGGATAATCGTCCATAAAGTTTTTGGCAAGTTCCGTGTCCGCGGAAAGACTGGCATATTTTCCCATCATCTTTTTGGACTCCTGATATTTGCCGGTACTTTTTAAACTTTGTGCTGTCCTGTAGTAATAAATAGGAGGGACAGTATTTGGATATTTTTCCATTAATTTCTGGTACCAAACCAATGCATCGGAATACTCGCTGTTAAAATAATAGGTGTCGCCCAGTTTTTGGAATACCTGCGGCGATTCAAAACCTTCCTTTACCACGTTGAGGTATATTTCACGGGCATCTATGTAAGAGTAGGCCTCGAATACTTCATTTGCTTTTTTTATATTACTTTTTTGAGCATTTATGGGGGAAACCATTAAAATTGCTATTAAAATCTTTACAAAAGTTTTTGGATGCATGAAATTTTAATTTAGAAGAATCTTGGGGTTAGGACTTTGTCCAGTTTATTTAATATGTCAAAACGGATAACAGCTTCATACGATCCATTACTGTAATCCTTTATGGTAGCTGTATCATAGTCATAGGCCAACCCGATAAATAAGGATTGCGATATTTGAAACCCGGCCAATGCACTAATTGATGAATTCCAACGATAGGAAGCTCCGAGCGTAATTTTTTCATTGATCAAAAAGTTTGCCGACCCGTCCCATTGCAAAGGGGCTCCACTGACAAACTTGGTCAGTGCTGCCGGTTTAAACTTTAAGTTTGGACCAAGCTCAAAGACATAGCCCGTTATAAAAAAATAGTGCAAACGCTCTACGGCGATACTCTCTATATTTTGATTTTCCAAGGATGATTCATCAAAATGCTTCGAGTTCAGAAAGTTGGGGACGGAGAAACCTGCATAGAACTTTTGCGTATGATAATAAATTCCGGCACCCACTTGTGGCTGTATTTTATTGTCCACCGTAGTCTGAAAAAGGGGGTCGTAATTTTCATAGATGGTCAGTTTGGTATAGTCCACATCCAATACATCCATTCCTGCTTTTAAACCAAATGATAGTTTGCTAACGTCATGCCTATCTAATTGAATGGAATATGAATAGTCTATATTGGCATTGGACTCGGTGGAAGGACCGATTTGATCGTATACAATTGAGAGTCCCAGCCCCATATTGTTTTCGGATCCTAGGGGTGAACTGACCGTAAATGTTCCTGTTCGCGGACTTCCTTCTATGCTCACCCATTGCACACGGCCCAACACTCCAAAGCTCAACACCTCTCGAGAACCCGTGTAAGCAGGGTTTACAATTTGAGTGTTATATAAGTATTGGGTGTATTGCGGATCTTGTTGCGCATGTATGGTTTGAAGACAACTACCTATGAGCATTGCCGTGTACCAATAAGTTTTTTTTATATAAAATGATCTATTATTGAGCTTCATTATGTATTTATATGGTTCTATTAGTCCCTATTGATATAGATATATCCCGAATAGCTTTCTTCCCCAGGGTTAACACCTTTAAAGAAAAGCGTATAGAAATAGGTGCCGCTTGGTAGCGTCCTGTCTTTTGAAACCGTGGCCTTGCCCTCGGAAATGCCTCTAAATAAATTTTCGCTCAATGCATAGTTCTCGGTTTCGTATACCAGTGAACCCCATCTATTGAAAATCTTTAAGATGTTATCTGGATAGTTTTCGATATTGTTGATTCTGAAATAATCGTTGACCCCATCACCATTAGGAGTAATTCCCGTAAAGATTTTGAACTCTGAATTATCTATTTCGGAACCATCATTATCACAAAAGAATTCCGGTGTCGCTGTGCTGGTTGTTTCATTTTCGAACAAGCTATCATCATCAGATTGGTCAAAAACTTGGACTCCCATACCCACCGTTATGGCTGTGATATTGGCTTGATTGTTTACAGTCCCGTTTGCTGTATCTTCTTCTTTAATGGTATAGATTGCTTCATAGGTCCAGGATTCCCCTACAGAAAGTATTCCATCTCCATTGATGTCCGAGCTCTCCATAGGTCCTATAATCTCTGTTTCTAATAATTTTTCATCAGTTATGACCAGTTGCTCTAGATTTATAGAACCTGTATTTGTGGCGGTAAATATGTATTTAATACCATCTGGACAATCATCACCATCAGTATCTGTTAAAACTCCTATTTTGATCAAGCCGATAGATGGGCCACCGTCGGTACATGCATCACTTGGAATCAAAGTGTTGGTAGAATCATCTTCGGAAACACTGTTGTTGTCCGAGAAGTCCATCACCTCTTGATTGCTACCAACTGTAACCCCGGTCACGGTCGCTTGATTGTTGAAGGATCCCATATCAATATCGATTTGAGAAATTTCTTTGTAAGCTTCGTAGGTCCAATTTTCGCCCACTGATAGTACTTGATCATTATCAATATCACTTGTGCCGCTGGGCCCTACAATGGTACCTCCGAGTTGTTCATCCACCAATTCAACGGCTCCAATATCCACATTGCCTGTATTGACTACTGTAAATGAATAGAGGATAGTTTCAGTACATCCATCTGTATTAAGGTCTACAAGAGTTCCTGTTTTAATAAGTGCGATTCCCGGTGCAGCAGCGCATAGTTGTGCGGGCAGGAAGGTAGTGATGTTGTCGCTATCGTTCACGGGTGTGTTGTCTCCCACGGATAGGGCAGTTACATCGGCTTGGTTGTCCACGGAGCCGAGGTCTATGTCCTCCTGTTGCAGGTCATATGTTGCTTGGAAGATCCAGTCCTCTCCAACAGAGAGTACCTGATCGCCGCCCTCATCCTCGCCCACAAGGGGTCCGGGCAGGTTGTTCCCTATATTGTCATCGTTGAGCACGATGGTGTTCAGGTCAACATTGCCTATGTTGGCCACGGTAAAGGTGTAGGTAATTCCGTCGATGCAGCCGTCGTTGTCGTTGTCCACATTTGCCTGTCCCTGTTTGGTGACTTGGATCGCTGGTTCGGCAGCGCATAGTTGTGCGGGCAGGAAGGTAGTAATACTGTCGCTATCGTTTACGGGGGTGTTGTCTCCCGCGGATAGAGCCGTCACATTGGCTTGGTTGTCCACGGAACCGAGGTCTATGTCCGCTTGTTGCAGGGAATATGTGGCTTGGAAGACCCAGTCCTCTCCAATGGATAGCACCTGGTCGCCGCCCTCATCCTCACCGGGCAATGGTTGGGCCAGCATCAACGGATTGTCCACCTTGTCATCGGTAAGCGCAATTGTGTTCAGGTCCACATTGCCTATGTTGGCCACGGTAAAGGTGTAGGTAATCCCGTCGATGCAGCCGTCGTTGTCGTTGTCCACATTGGCCTGTCCCTGTTTGGTGACTTGGATTGCCGGTGCGGGTGCGCACAGGTCTACGGGTAGGAAGGTAGTAATACTGTCGCTATCGTTTACGGGGGTATCGTCTCCCGCGGATAGAGCCGTCACATCAGCCTGGTTGTCCACGGAGCCGAGGTCTATGTCCGCTTGTTGTAGGGAGTATGTGGCCTGGAAGACCCAGTCCTCGCCGACGGAGAGCACTTCGTCGCCGCCCTCATCCTCGCCCGGTAATGGCTGGGCCAGCATCATCAACGGATTGTCGACCTTGTCATCATCGAGCAAGATGGTGTGCAGGTCTACATTCCCGGTATTGGCCACAGTAAAGGTGTAGGTGATACCGTCGAAGCAGCCGTCGCTGTTGCTGTCCACATTGACTGCTCCCTGCTTGGTGACCTGTATGGCCGGTGTTTGGCAACTTGATAGATCTACGGTTGTTATTTGGTCCTCTAGGATATTGTCGTCATCAGAGTCATCTTCAATGCTGAGTCCCGGATAATTCAATACATCTGCGGTTACTTTTGCCTGATTGTCGACTTTACCAGCGGTTATATCGGCTGCGGTAATATTGTAAGTGGCGGTGTAGGTCCAAATCTCTGATGAATCCAAGATGTCATCTCCATTATCTCCAACCGGCCCGTTTATTAAAGGTAATTTTGCATCGGTCAATGCTACATTATTGAGCAAAAGCCCAGTACCTCCTTCATTGGTCACTGTGAATGTATAATCAATGGTCGAACAGCCTGGGTTAACAACGCCTTGTTTTATAAGAGCAATACTTGGCATGCAGCCTGAGATATCAACAACAGTTGGCCGATCTAACTTTTCATCCTCAAAATCCGAATCATCTTCAACATCGATAGCACTTAGTTGATAATCCATCGAACCGGTAACACGAGCTTGATTGACAACCTCCCCTGCCAACATTTCAGCAGTGGTTATTTGATGTGTACCCGTAAATACCCATACCTCTCCGGGGCTCATTACCCCGTTGTTATTGAGGTCGTCTTGTGGACCAAGAATGTTCATCAGTGGAAAGGTTACATCTTCAACGATGACATCTTTTATGGGTCCTGGTGTAAAGTTATTTCCCTGATTGGTTACGGTAAAGGTGTATAGGATTTCTTCGCAACCCGGAACTATCTCTCCGGTTTTGATTAGACTTAAACTTGGAGTACAGGCCGAAAAGTCAATAATGGTGGGATTGTCAGCATTCAAATCTATAGGGTCCGAAATATCCGAGACCAGAACGTTTGCATCTTTTACTGTAACGCCCTCGACATAGCCTTGAAGCTGTATTTCACCTGCGGCAACCTGCGCCGCTGTGGGGGTATAACTTTCTGTGAAAATCCAAATTTCATCAGGGTCTAAAACGCCAAATGGAGAATTGTCTCCCGAATCTGGAGCGATTAGTTCACTACCGTTCTGGCCGTATACAATTAAACTTTCAAAGGTTTCCCCAGGATCTATGCTGGTATAATGCACTTCATAGGTGATTAGGACAAAAGCACAGCCACCATCGTTTCCGCTGATATCTTTGGTAACTCCTTTTAAAATCATGTTAACCCCTCCACTACAACTTAGTTTGATGACAGTGGGCCCGTCCAAATTTATATCGGATGGGTGGGAGTCATCCATTACTATAGCACCACTCCCAACTACGGAAGCCTCTATATGTGCTTGATAAATAATTTCGCCACTTAACTTATCGGCTTCTGTAATGGGCCTATTTGCTTCATAGAACCATACCTCTCCAACATCTATTTGATTGTTGCTATTTGTGTCTCCACTTGTCAATGGTCCAACGATAATATCTGGTCCCATATCTATTACTACAGAGTTTCCATCAATGGATTCGCCGTTGGTACTGGTGTTCAATACCCTTATTACGTACCTCAATGAGGTACATCCGGGAGAGTCTCCGTTAAAAGTGAAGGAGTTACCGTTTAAGGTTATTGCTATTCCTGGGACAAATAGATTTTCTTCCATGGAATATGGAATTGCTTTTGAAGAACCTTCATCAAAAATGTTTTCAACAGTATTATAGGATTCTTGGAACCCGTTTTTCTCGCTGGTATTTTCAAACAACACCAAGATGGCACTTATCAAGATCAAGAAAAGAAATAAGAGATCTTGCTTTTTTAGAGGGGAAGATTTGGAAAAGAGCATGTCTATGTAAGTTAAGTTCTAACGTACGATATTAAGCAATCGACCTATTTATTTAGTAGGTCAATTGACGAATGCCCTATATGAATTGATGAATGCGGGTTATGGATTAACCGATTTTTATACGCCTTGGTATAAAACAGTTTTTTTTAGTTAAAAAGTAACAATCTGAAATGAAGAAAAAGAGGGTATACTACAATTTTTCCTTTACATATTTTGCAGTGTAAGATTTGGTATTTTTAACAATTTCTTCGGGGGTTCCCTCTACGACCAAGTTTCCACCTTTTTCACCGCCCTCTAAACCTAGGTCGATGATATAGTCGGCACATTTTACCAATTCCATATTATGCTCGATCACAATTACGGAATGTCCCTTGTCGATAAGTTCATCAAACGATTTTAGCAATTTTTTGATATCATGGAAGTGAAGTCCGGTCGTGGGTTCATCAAAGATGAACAGTGCTTTTTCCTTGGTATGTCCTTTTACTAGGAACGATGCAAGCTTTATACGTTGTGCTTCACCACCGGAAAGGGTAGAGGAGGATTGTCCCAAGGCCACGTAGCCCAAACCAACATCTTGTAGGGGCTTCAATTTGGTCACAATTTTATCCTGATTGTTTTTTGAAAAGTGTTCAACAGCATCATCAATGGTCATATTAAGGATATCGTCAATGTTCTTGCCTTCAAACTGTACCTCCAGAATATCTTTTTTGAAGCGTTTACCGTTACATACATCACATTCCAAATGCACATCTGCCATAAACTGCATTTCTACCGTAATTTCACCTTCGCCCTTACATTTTTCACAGCGGCCTCCATCCACATTAAAAGAAAAGTGCTTGGCCTGATAGCCGCGTAGTTTGCTCAATTTTTGGGAGGCAAACAAACTTCGGATGTCATCGTAGGCCTTTATATAGGTAACAGGATTGGAACGTGAGGAACGGCCAATTGGGTTCTGATCTACAAACTCCACGTGTTTTATATGGGCATATTTGCCTTCCATTGCCGAGAACTGACCGGCCTTTTCACCGTAACCACCGGTTTCCTTTAATATGGTAGGGTACAATATTTTCCTGACCAAGGTGCTTTTTCCACTTCCTGATACACCCGTAACCACTGTAAGCACATTCAATGGAAAGGTGACATCAATATTTTTAAGATTGTTTTCCCTAGCTCCTTTTATTTGAATGTAGTGTTTGGAATTCCTTCGTTCTTTGGGAACGGGAATTTCCATGGTACCGTTTAGGTAGGAAGCTGTCAATGAATCGGATTTGAGAATGGCCTCCCAATCTCCCGTGGCAACTACTTTTCCACCTAGTGTTCCAGCTTCGGGTCCAATGTCGATGATTTCGTCGGCAGCTTTCATAATATCTTCATCGTGTTCCACCACAATAACCGTATTGCCCAAGTCACGAAGCGATTTTAACACTTCGATTAAATTTTCGGTGTCTCGAGGATGCAATCCAATACTGGGTTCGTCCAAAATGTACATGGAACCCACCAAACTACTTCCCAAGGATGTAGCTAAATTGATTCGTTGGCTTTCCCCGCCCGAAAGCGTATTGGATTTTCTGTTTAAAGTGAGGTAGCTGAGACCTACTTTGTCCAAAAAGTCCAAACGCGTAGTGATTTCCTTGAGCAGTCTATTTGAAACCGTAGTATCATGTTCGGAAAGATCTAATGCTTCAAAAAACGGCATCAACTGGTTCATGGGCCGTTCAATCAAATCTGAAATGGATTTATTGCCCACCTTCACGTAATCCGCTTCTTTTCGCAATCGCTTTCCTTTACAAACGGAGCATCGGGTTTTTCCACGGTAACGGGACAGCATCACCCTATTCTGGATTTTATAGCTTTTTTCTTCCAGTTGCCCAAAAAACTTATGGATGCCTATAAAATGTTCGTTCCCGTCCCAAACCAGTTGTTTTTGTTCTTCGGATAGCTCAAACCACGGTTTATGAATGGGAAAATCAAACTTGTAGGCAGAGTTAACCAATTGGTCGCGATACCAGCTCATACTCTCACCCCTCCAAGGAAAAACCGCGTTTTCGTATACGGACAATGCCGTGTTGGGAATCACTAAATCTTCATCAATACCGATAACATCGCCATAGCCCTCACATTTGGGACAGGCTCCATAAGGGTTGTTAAAACTGAACAGATGCACATTGGGTTCCAAAAATTTCATGCCATCCAACTCAAATTGGTTGCTAAAGGTTTTCACCTCGTCAGTTTGAAGGTTTTCGATAGCGCATTGTCCCTTTCCTTCAAAAAAAGCATTGTCCACCGCATTGGCCAAGCGGTTGTAAAAATCCTCATCATCTTTTACAATGATACGATCTACTACGAGGTCAAATTCCCTGCCAATATTTTCTGGAGCTTGATCTATTCGGATGACTTCTCCTTTATATTTTATACGGGCATACCCTTGCTTGGAGAAAAGTTCCAGGGATTTCAACGGTTCCCGTTCTTCCTTAATTATAATAGGAGCCAACAATAAGAGTTTATCTCTTTCGTTAAGTTCTTTTATATAATTGATGACATCGGTTACGGTATGCTTCCTTACTTCTTTCCCAGAAATAGGGGAGATGGTTTTTCCTATTCTAGCATACAACAACTTTAGGTAGTCGTAGATTTCGGTGGTGGTCCCGACAGTAGATCGTGGATTGGTGGAATTTACTTTTTGTTCTATGGCAATAGCGGGCGCTATACCTTTTATATAATCTACCTTGGGTTTGTCCAGTTTCCCTAAAAACTGTCGTGCGTAAGAGGATAGGCTCTCCACATACCTGCGCTGACCTTCCGCGTACAGCGTATCAAAAGCCAAGCTGGACTTCCCAGAACCCGATAACCCTGTGATTACCACCAATTTATTCCGTGGGACAACCACATCAATATTTTTAAGGTTGTGCAGTTTGGCACCTTTTATGATAATATTCTGCTTAGGATCTACGTTTATATTGATTGCCATCTGTTAAAATTAGGGTCTCAAAGATACGATACACTGCACTTAATACGTATATTGCATCAGTTAACATATAAAAATCGTCAACTCACAACATAGATTTTAGGTCGCCTGCCTATTTATCTATATTTGAAGTGTAATTAAAATCCTGATAGGCCTATACAGAATAATTACTTTTTAAAGATTAAAAACTGAATAACTAAGGTTTTCCTTTTAAGGGGAGGACTGTGATTTTAACCCAAAAAAAGTAATTTGTATGGAACAACTACAGATTAATGACTCGATTTTAGTAAGAAATTATATTGACGGAGACGAAAAGGCTCTTGAAATCTTGATCAACAGGCATAACCAAAGAATCACCAGCTTTATTTATAGCAAAGTTTTGGACAGAGATGTTGCAGAGGACATCTTCCAGGACACCTTTATCAAGGTCATCAAAACCTTGAAAAAAGGAAGGTATAGCGAAGAAGGTAAATTTTTACCATGGGTGATGCGTATTGCGCACAACTTGGTGATAGACCACTTCCGTAAGAACAAAAGAATGCCCAAATTCGAGGGCAGCGATGACTTCAACATCTTTTCTGTTATACATGACGAAAAGTTGAATGCCGAAAAGCAAATCATCAAAGATCAAATCGAGAGCGATCTTACCCTTTTGATTGATGAATTGCCGGACGACCAAAGGGAAGTATTGATCATGAGAATCTATAAGGACATGAGTTTTAAGGAAATATCCGAAAACACTAATGTTAGCATCAATACAGCTTTGGGAAGAATGCGATATGCACTAATTAACTTGAGAAAGATTGTTGAGCGCAAGAATATCGTTTTAACGAATTAATCGAGCATTACGTCGAAACCTGCAATATTTCTAATCTAGCGCCGTTATACTATGGAAACAATTACTTACGCTAGAATATGGAAAACATTTACTCTGAAGAACAAAAATCCGTAAAAACGGTAAAAGCGAGCCAGAAAACTGTTGATTTCTTGCTCAGCTTTTCAAAATCGATTCATGTAGTTGACTACAAAAGACACCAGTTTGAAGTAACATTGAATTAATTTAAGGATCAAACTGACGAAAAGAGCCGCAATTTAGCGGCTCTTTTTGTTCTTATAATAGTCATTGATCACTGTTTTCCTCCCAATGGTCTTGGTAATAATGTCTTTCTCCAAGTTCCAGCCCCTAGCCGGTGAATATTCCCTGCCATACCAGATAATTTGAAGATGCAAACGGTTCCAGATTTCCTCTGGGAACAATCGTTTGGCATCGCGTTCGGTCTGTACCACATTTTTTCCATTGCTAAAGCCCCAGCGGTACATTAATCGATGAATATGCGTATCCACGGGAAAAGCAGGGATACCAAAGGCTTGTGAAACCACAACGCTGGCAGTTTTGTGTCCCACCGCTGGCAATTCTTCCAATAAGGAGATATTTCTTGGGACCTCCCCATTATATTTTTCTATCAAGATTTTTGAAAGACCGTATATCCCTTTTGATTTCATTGGGGATAGACCAACAGGTTTTATAATTTCTCGGATTTCCTCTTCGGAAAGCTTAACCATATCGTAAGGGTTGTCGGCCTTTTCAAATAATAAAGGAGTAATCTGATTGACCCTAACATCTGTACTCTGGGCTGATAGCAACACTGCGATCAATAGCGTGTACGGATCTTTATGGTCCAAGGGTATTGGAATGGTCGGGTAGAGCTCATCCAAAGTCTTTATAGTAAAATCAACCTTTTCTTGTTTGGTCATATTTGTTTAACTTTGATAAAGTAAATATTAAACAATTAATTCAAGAGCAACGCACATGAATATGTTAAAAGTAGGTGATAAAGTACCTGATTTTTCAGCAAAAGACCAAGACGGCAACACAATTAATCTAAGTGACTATAAAGGAAAAAAATTGGTCGTATTTTTCTATCCTAAAGCAAATACACCGGGTTGCACCGCTGAAGCTTGTAACCTAAGGGACAATTATAAGGAGTTGCAAGGCGAAGGGTATGAACTTTTAGGTGTTAGTGCAGATTCCGAGAAGAAACAATCCAATTTTAGGAACAAATATGAGTTTCCTTTTCCGTTATTGGCGGATGAAGACCATACCGTAATTAAAACCTTTGGGGTTTGGGGACCTAAAAAATTTATGGGCAGGGAGTACGATGGAATTCATAGAACCACTTTTGTTATTGATGGAGAGGGCAAAGTGGAAAATGTCATCGAAAAAGTGAAGACGAAAGATCACGCTGCACAGATATTGGAATAAATATATAATCACATCGAACACAGTTGAGATGCTTTGAAATAGCAGGTAATAAAGAGTTCCCCACTGCGCTCGAACTCACATATTCAAAAACTAAAAAAGGCGCTGATGTAGCGCCTTTTTTTATTCTTTCTCTTCCAGAACTTTTCTGGTGAACAAGTTCTTTTGTTTTATAGTTTCTGCGATACCCTCTGGCAATTCCTTTTCCCAGCCGTCATCTTTATTGATAATTTTCTTGAGAACATCCCTAGAGAATATATGCAATACATCCGGATCATAATCGATAATATCCATCACCTTACCATTGTACTTGAAGAATTTGTATAATTCCTTCATCCTTGGGTGGACCTTTACGTTATTACTTGTGAGCACCTGACCTGTTTCAGGGTCTTTCATCGGATATAAATAAACCTTCAGGTCCTTGAAGAACAGTTTGCCGAATGCTTCCAAGATACCACCACTCAAATGACGGTAATATTTTTCATCGAATACATCCACCAAATTGTTGACACCCATGGTCAAACCGATTTTGGCCTTGGTATAATTATTAAAGTATTCTACCAGTTTATAGTATTCTTGGAACTTGGAGATCAGGACCGTGTGACCAAGAGAGCAAAGTAGCTCGGCCCGGTCCATAAAATCCTGTTCATCTATTTCCCCCGATGCCTTGAGGTTGGATAATGTTATTTCAAAAACCACAATGGCATTTTCCATATCCACTGTCTGTTCCCGGATAAAAATATCGTAGGACTTCTGGAACATATCCATGTTCACTTTGGTAACGGGTCTAAAACTACCGCGGAGCGCCAAGATGTTCTTTTTGTAAAGTACCGCTGCAGGTAGCAAGTTATTGCCATCGGGACCGAACATTACCGCATCCGTCATATCGTTCTTAATAAGCTGAAGGCTCATCAAACGGTTATCGACATCCGCAAAATTGGGTCCGGTAAAGTTGATCATATCAATCTCCAATGTATCGTGGTCAATATGGTCATAGAGGTATTTTAAGAGCTTTCTAGGTTTATGGAATTTGAAAAACGCACCATAAATCAAGTTGACACCAAGGATTCCCAGCGTTTCTTGTTGTAATCTGGCTTCATTTTGTTTAAAACGGATATGAAGTACAATTTCATCATACTCCTTTTGGTCGGGATCCAATTGAAAACGTAATCCTACCCATCCATGTCCTTTGTATCTCTTTGAAAAATCTATGGTTGCCACCGTATTGGCGTAGCTGAAAAATAAATAATCCGGATTGCTGTCCCTACTGATTCTTTCCTCGACCAAGCGCATTTCGTGGTCCAGCATCTTTTTTAAACGGGACTGTGTTACGTAACGCCCATCTTCCTCAATACCATAAATAGCATCACTGAAAGATTTGTCATAAGCACTCATCGCCTTTGCAATGGTCCCAGAGGCTCCACCAGCTCTAAAAAAATGTCTTGCGGTCTCCTGCCCAGCTCCAATTTCGGCAAAAGTTCCGTAAATATCACGGTTCAAGTTTATCCTAAGGGTTTTCGCCTTTATGGAAGGAATGTTTTCAAAAGCATTTTCTTTGCTTGGTACGGTAGGCATATCCAGATTTTAAGATGAAACAAAGTTACACTCTTCAATCAATCTATTAAATAAATAAGTTATAATTTTGAAATTAATGGATGATCAGATGACCATTACTTTTTTGGGTACGGGAACCTCGCAAGGAATCCCAGTTATCGGGAGCAATCATCCCGTATGCCTGAGCGAAGACCCAAGGGATAAAAGACTGCGCGTATCCGTTTTGGTTTCGTGGAAAAACTACAATTATGTGATTGATTGTGGGCCGGATTTTAGACAACAAATGCTCGCCAATCCGATAGACAAGCTGGATGGTATTTTGTTCACCCATGAGCATTCGGACCATACGGCAGGTATGGACGATATTCGTCCCTTTTTCTTTAGGCAGGGTGATATCCCTATATATGCCCATCCCAAGGTAATCCAATCCTTAAATAAGCGCTTCGACTATATTTTTGCGGACGAAGACCGCTATCCTGGCGCCCCGGCTGTTCAGGTAAATGAGGTTCATAAGAATGAAAAAATCACTTTGGGCGATTTGGATGTAGTTCCCATTGAAGCCTTCCACAATAGACTACAGGTCTTTGGTTACCGTTTCGGCGAGTTTGTTTATATGACCGATGTAAAAAGGGTAGAGGAGGAGGAAATAAAAAAAATGAAAGGCGCAAAAGTATTGGTGATCAATGCACTGCGGATTGAGCCACACCATTCGCATTTTAATTTGGAGGAAGCTCTGGAATTTGCCGAAAAGGTAGGGGCGGAGCAAACTTATTTCACCCATATTAGTGCCTTGTTGGGATTTCACGAAGAAGTGGACAAAAGTCTTCCCAAAAACATACATTTGGCCTACGATAACCTACAGATCAAAATTTAAATTCATGAAGAGTAGAATTTTTCTATACCTATTTGTTTTTGCCGCCTTGTTGGCCCTCTTTCAATTTGTGACGGGCAATAACATGCAAAAAGCATTGATATCAGATGTAAAACAACTTGAACAAGAGGTGGTGAAGCTTGAGGACTCCTTACGGACCATGCATTTAAAAGTATTGGACATGCAATATTTTACGTTGGAGAACAATGACGATGCCTTGGCGTATTATGACCATCTGAACCTGGAAAACCCTTCACTTTATATCCAAGATAAGTTATTGGAAACCAACGAACAAAAAGGTGACAATCCGTTGATTCCCTACGAAGGGATGGAGAGTGATTTTAAGATCAACAAAATCAAAGTATTGAACCATAAATGGATTCTTGCCGATTTTTCTGATGGCAAATACTGGGGCGACCTTATTATAAAATATGAGCTAAAAGATGATTTGAGCGTCGATTTTACTTTGGCCGAACATTTACTCTATGCTCCACAGGAGTATTAACTCGCCTGCCCCGCCGGCAAGTCCGGTTTTAGGATATATCAGCTTGTGCAGTGAGATTCCCGTGGCAAGCGCGGAATAATCCCTAAGATTTATATATGCTTCTCCAACCATTTTTTAAAGGAGAAGAAGTTCTGTTGAGATACACCGTGCCCCACAGGAAATTCTTCATAGGTTGTTGGAATATTCAATTTCTTTAGGAATTCAGGTACTCTCTGGGCCCATTCCAATGGAATCACTTGGTCCACTTGCCCGTGAGAAGCATAGAAATTCAATTTGCCATGATCTTTTTCGGCGTAACCATCGATCAAAATAGATTCGTTGATATACCCGCTCAAGGCAACAACATTTTTCACTTTTTCTGGGTAGGACAGGGCCACGGAGTAGCTCAATATCGTTCCTTGGCTAAATCCTAAAAGGGTAATGTTAGCTTCATCCAAGTTATAGGCTTCAACGGCCTCATCAATAAATTGAACAATTTTCTCCCTGGATTCCTTGGCCTGCTCATCGTCGCTCCATTTCCCTTGTTCCGCCTCAAAATTAATGGCGTACCAAGCATGTCCAAAGGGCTCAAGGGTATAGGGCGCCTTAACGGAAATTATCATTAATTCATCAGGGAGTTCAGAAGCAAAGGAGAACAGGTCCTCTTCGTTACTGCCATAACCGTGGAACATAAAAAGGGCAGGAACCTTTCCTGAATCCTTGGAAGAAGGTCGAAGCAAATATTCTAGCGATAAGGTTTTAAGGGACATAATGTAAATTTAGGATATGAAGGTGAACCATTTTTGAAAATACGTGCCCACTAACGGTAAAGGTTTCATTTTATCATTGAGAGCCTGCAAAAAGCCAAAGATCCAAATCACAAAATAAAAAAGATAGACCGGTACGGCTAAATAGGCATAGCCGGCATAGGTCATTAAAATCGCCAAGGCATGAAAAAGAACATGGATTCCAAAGGCTTGTCGAATATGGAAACGGGCGAACTCATTTTTTTCTTCGATGTTCATTGTGATGGCAATCAAACAACCAACAATGGTAATGTATGCCACTACGGCCGTTGTCTTCCCTGGGGTAGATGGGTCGCTCATTATAAGGTAGTTAAGTCGTTATTAATGATACCGTAAACTTTTCCTTTTAAGGTGGCGCCTACGAACATACTGTTTTTAGATGTCGACAGCATATTCTTTGTGTCAAAAACATATTCCCCTTCTGGGTTGAAGAGTGTAAGGCAGGCTTTGGAACCCTCCTCCAGCTTTGGGGAATCAATCTGATATCGCTCTCGACCCTTGGTCAATAAGTTGATCGTTTCTTCGAGTTCAAAAATAGTATTTAAACAACCGAAGGCCGACTCAAGCCCCAAACTACCATTTTTTGCATTATCAAATTCCACACGTTTATGTTCAATATCCATGGGAATATGGTCCGAAGTCACAAAATCTATGGTTCCATTTTTCAACCCTTTGATCAATGCTTTGCAGTCAGATTTTGTCCTTAGTGGGGGTGACACTTTAAAGTGGGTATCAAAACCGACCAAAGTTTCATCGGAAAAGAAGAGGTTGTGAGCAGCAACACTGCAAGATACGTCCAACCCTTTTTTCTTCGCTTCGGCAATTAATTTTACAGAACCGGCCGAAGAAATAGTTGGAATGTGAAGTTTTCCCCCAGTATATTCCAAGATGAACAAGTCTCTCACAATTTGCAGTTCTTCAGACAATGCCGGAATTCCCTTTAGACCTAATTTGGTAGATATTTCGCCTTCATTGACCACTCCTTTACCTTTAATATCTCCATTTTGGGGAAACGAATAGACCAAACCATCAAAGTTTTGGGCATATAGCAATGCTATTTTGAGCAAATTGGGATTGGATATTTGCTTTTTGAAATCAAAAAAGGCCACTGCACCAGCATTTTTCATGTCAAAAAGTTCAGCTAGGTCAATACCTTCCGCACTTTTGGTCAAAGTTCCCAATGGATGGATTTTGGTGGCCTTGCCCTGTCCGCGTTCTTTTAAAAAAACCACATCGGAACTCGTATCTGGTACGGGGTGCGTGTTGGGGTTGAGTACAATATCGGTAAAACCACTTTTGCCAGCAGTAAAAAGTCCGTTGGCAATAGTCTCTCGTTCTTCAAATCCCGGTTCGCCAAAACTTACGCTGCTATCGAACCATCCTAAGGAAACATGTAGGTTTTCTTTTTCAACCACCTTGGTGTTGGCAGGAGCTTTCACAGGGGCTCCAATAGTTTCGATAACCCCTTTTTTTATAAGGATATCACGCTTTTTCAAGTGCAGGTCCTTGTTCTCTGCGCATACAATTTTTGCAGACTTCAGCAGAATGTTCATGTAACAATTTTTTGAATGAGTACCTCTATCAGCGCCAGAAGCAACGCTAAAATAACAAACCATTTCCAATAAGCCGTAATGTTGTTCTTGGCTTCTAGATATTCGAACAGCTCGGGAATGGAATCCATGGTGTTCACATTTTCCAACGAACCGATATTCAGATATTTGAGCTGACTTTCGGTTCGTGGATAGTTAAAACTTATATTTTGAAGGGGTCGTTGATTTTGCAGTACGGAGAAAATTCCATCCTCGGTGGGATCTTGTTCAAAAGATAGGCGGACTCGGTTCGGGAACGTCTGCTGTAAGGGAATAAACTCATAACCGTCTTTGGCAATCTTCAAGATATCATCGTTACCAATGGCCACTGATATATCCAATGTATTCGATTCCCCTAGGGTATGATACGTTTTGGATGTTTGCAAACTGGATTGTGCCATATTGTAAAAGGTGGGTACAATCAATGGGGAGTTGATGAAATTTGAATTTTCCACTTCTAACGGAACGGTAAACACATACAATCCATTATCCCCGACCAAAAATGAATCGCCTCCATCCATGGATAAAACCGTAGGTAGACTGGTCTGTATTTTAAAATACTCCTTGATGAATGGATACTGAAAATTGGTAACTTCCTGTTCAAAAACATTATGGTACAACGGGTGGTCAAAAGCTATTGTGGTCAATTGCACATCCGACTTTACTTTTTCTAAAAATTGAGTAGCGGATACACTGGACAACAAACTATTGTAGGATGAGACATCACTGTTTTTGGACGGAACGATAATCAATGTCCCCCCCTCATTTTTAAATGTGCGCAAAATATTTTGAAGACTGCTGGGAATTGCCAATTGCCCTTCTAAAATCACCACATTTTTATTTCCCAAACTACTGTAATCCAATTGGTTCAGTCGATATTTTTGAAAATCGAACTCGTTACCTTGGAATAAGCGGTTTAGGTAATCGTTGTCCGATTCACTAATAGCCAATACTTTTATTTTTTCCTTGGAGTTGATATTGAAATAAAATCGATTATCGTAGCCCAAAACATTGTCGATTATGGTCAACTGTCCATTTAATTCCTCATTGGCGGGAATTGTAAATTCGACGACGGAACTTTTGTTCGTTTTGAACTTTGCAGCCGTTTTGGCAATCAACTCATCAGTATTGTATAGAGAGATAGGCATTACCTCATCGGGATCACCACCGGAAAGGAACACTTTTAATGTAGCTTGGTCGTTCAAACTTCCATCAACATAAACAGAGTCAATTGAAACATTTTGAAGTTCTCGTGCTTGTATGGGAACAAAATAAACTTGCAATATGGAATCCAATTCGCTGTTGCCTGCCGATATTCTTTCTTGAAAATCGGAAATTACGATCAGATTTTTTATGGTACCCTTATTTTGCGAAAATAAAGAGCCGGCTTTAAGTCCAATTTCGTTTAGGTTTAGTTGTTTTAGGGAAAAGGGAAGGGATAACAATGAGTTCTGCACATCCGTAATCCGAACATTGCCAAACGTTTTTTCGTTGGTGAACAAACTGAATTCCGTATCGGATCCTATATTTTTAATAAAATCCTGAACGGCTTTTTCCAAAAGTGAAATTCCGTTGTTTTTAGCCTGCATGCTAAAGGAATCGTCCAAATACACTACGGTCTCTTTTTCCTGAAGAGCCGTATTTGCGGAGGTAAACGGCTGAGTAAAAGCTATGATGATGGCCGCGAGCAACAATAATCGGGTTATCAGCAACAACCACTTTTTTAAGGTGTTACTTTTTCTTGATTCCGAAACTACCTTTTGTAGCATCGCCACATTGGTAAAAGGAGTTTTAGTAAAGCGTCTTAATTGAAATAAATGAATTAAAATGGGTATGATTAGAAGAAAAAGTGCCCAAAGAATTTCTGGATGTTTAAACTGCATTCCCAATATTGCTTGATCAAAGATAGGCATTAAAACATTCTGATTTCAAACTTCAATTGTCAATTGTCAACGACTATTCAACCTATTGTCCTTTTGAGCTTATTCGAGAAATCTATTTTGAAGAAGCGTTGAATTCAGCAAAAAAAGAAATAATCCTGCATTGGGGATTGCCCCAATTCTGAAAAGTAACCTCGAATTTCCCTTTGTGACTCCTCATTGGCCACAGTTATGATACTTTGTGGATTTTTCAAATGCTGTAAAGCCTCAAAATGGACCAGTTCTTTCCCGTAGATTTTTTTGCCTATTTTTTTGGGATTATCACACAACCAAGTAAAATCCAAATGCTGTTTTTTTAGCCCCTTCGCAATTTTCTTTCCTTTGAATCCAGCTCCCCATACAACCAACGGTCGATTTTTATTGTAATCCAGTTTTAGATAGTAATAAAGTTTGATATCCAAAAAATAGTTTTGCGCATAGTGCTCGTGTGTTCGTGAAGTCCGGGTATCATAATCGCGCCAAAGATGTAATATTTGGTCACAAGGAATAATGTTGAAGTCGTGCTCATAAAATCGAAACGTCAGATCGTAATCTTCCGGGTAACGATTTGGGCTAAAACCATTACATTTTTCAAAATCGGCGCGATGCGCCATCCAGCACGGTGACGGAATGACACATTCCTTATAGATTTCATCAAAATTCCTACCTGTGGATGTCAATTGGTTCAGCCATTCCTCATAACGTTCATAACCGTTACTGATACCTCTGGATGAGAAATATTTCACCTGTCCTACAGCAACATTTCCCGTGCCATGCTCCATTAAAGATTTGACCATAACCTCCAAACGATTCGGTTCCATGATATCATCCGAATCCATCCGGGTAACATAAGCACCATTGCTCTGGGCGTAGGCTGCTTGCAACGCGGGAATTATTCCGTTTCCCTTGTTTTGAAAAACCTTGATGCGTTCATCTTTTTGGGAGTATGAGGTGACGAGTTCAAGGCTTTGATCGGTGGAATGGTCGTTTACGGCCAATACTTCCCAATTGGAATAGGTCTGCTCCACAATGGAATCCAAACATTCGGGCAGAAAATGCGCGGTGTTTTTAAAAGGAACAATAATGCTGACTTTGCTATTTTGCATACTGAAAGCTAATTAGATCAAAGCAACTCATTTTATGAAAAAGGCATCAGGTCGGGTTCCAAATATGTTGTCTTTGCTTTTGAATTGGCAAGTACCCTTTCTCCATAATGTTGAAAAAGCAAATCCTTGAAAGAAGAAACTAACAGGGGATACTCCGCAACAAACCCATCAAACGTGGATGCGTTGGATTTTTGCCTAAAATGATGAACCACCTTTACGGCAGCTACGGTTAAAGTAGTATGATACTTGGTGCCATCCCCATGCAGTATATCAAAGCTTTTGATGGCATTACAAGTTTTGTGAATGGCAATTTCTTCATCAAAGCTATCCAAATAGGCCCAAGCTAATCTTATATGCGCCTTGTGATTGAACTCTGTTGCAGGAAGCGTTCCGGATTCAAAGGCTTTGATGAATTCAACATCATTCATATTACATGTTTTTAGAGGGCTTTGTCAATGGCTTCTTTTACCATCTTCTCCATGATCTCGTACCCAGCTTTGGTCACATGCACCTCGTCCGTAGTTAACTTGGACCGCATGCCATTTCTATCATCGACCATTTCGGAGAAATAATCCAAATACATCACTTCTTGAGCTTTGGCCATATCCTTGAGCAATGCGTTGAGCTTTGGAATTTTAATATTTGGATTCAATCCGGGACTCCATGGATAATCATAGGCTGGGAGAACAGAACAAACAATAGGCTTAATTCCGTTTGCTTTTGCCAGTTCTACCATGGATAATATATTGTCGTGTATTTGTTCCAGTGTCATGGGGCCTGTATTGCCCGCAATATCGTTGGTGCCTGCCAAAATAACGACCACTTCGGGGTCAAGGTCAATCACATCTTGGCGAAAACGCAGCAACATCTGTGGGGTGGTCTGTCCACCAATACCACGATTTACATATGGGTTATCGGTAAAAAATTCGGGGTGTGTACCTTTCCACATTTCGGTAATGGAATTGCCCATGAAGACTACACGGTTTTCACCACCTGCGGGGGCTTCCAGTTCTTCATTTGCCATTTTATACTTTTCCAAATTGGGCCAATCTTGGGCGTTTACTTTAGAGGTGATAGATAATCCTAGAAACGATATCATGAACCAAAGTACAGTTTGTTTTTTCACTATGTGCGGTTTTTGCTAAAAATAGGAAATTTCAAGTAATATAAGCCTAAATAAAAAAGCGGTATGACTTATAAGTCATACCGCTTTCATTATTTTATGTACTACGAATTAATATTTCGCACTTTTTCCGTTGGCCTGTGTCCTTAAGATAAAATCCCTAATATCATCGTTGGCCGTTTTAAGATCCTCTTTTCTCAAATACATCATGTGTCCGGAACGGTAGCCCTTCCAATCAAATCTATCTTTCATTTTTCCGCTTGGGTCCACTTGTGACATGGTATACTTGGCCGCAAAATAGGTGCAGGCACCATCATAATAACCGGATTGTACCAAAACGTTCAAATATGGATTCTGAGCCATAGCTTGTCGCAAATCATCACGAACACTGTCGTTTTCGTTGTCCCATGGGTGTACAGGCCCAAACATGTTGTACTTGATGTCGGTTTTAAAATCGAGCTCTTCCTGCAAGTAATAATTTATGGCAGGGGTAAAGCTGTGCAACCACGACGTTAATTCTGGAGAATAGTCTGGACTGGTTCCGGCCAGCATCTTATCGATTCCCAAGTAACGGCTGTCCAAACGTCCAATGGTGTATCCGCCTTTTTCTCTCAACAATGCTTTCCAGAAGAACTGGGTCGGCACATCTAAATTATGGTCTAGAATATCCTGAACATCCAATCCTGAGTAGCGAGCCATTTTTTCGGCAATGGACTTACGTTCGGAATCGGCAATAAAACCACCTTTGGCGATGGCCGGTAGTAGCTCATTAATAGTGAATTCCTCGACCTCTGGCAATACATCCAACAGGTCTTTGCTCTGCAAATCAGAAGGCAATGCCTTGTGGTGCCATGCAGTGGCCGCAAAATAAGGCATATTCAGTGCACTTGAAACAGGGTCGTTGTCCCGGAATACCTTGTAATCGGCAGGGGACACCATGATCACACCGTTCAAATACATCCATTGTTGATTTTGAAGTGCCAAAGAAAGGCCCATAACACGGGTTCCCCCATAGCTTTCGCCCACAATGTATTTAGGGGAATTCCAACGATTGTTTCTGGATACGAAGGTGTTCAACCATTCGGCCAAATACTTGGTGTCCGCATTGATTCCGAAAAATTTGCTTCGGTCCACTTCTTTTCCAGTTTCAGGAATAGTACGTGAGTAACCGGTATTGACAGGATTCACATAAACGATGTCCGTAACATCCAAAACAGAATATGGGTTTTCCTTAACGCCATAAGGCTGTACCGGGTAACCTTCATCATCGATTTTAAGGATGCGTGGGCCCGTGTAGGCCAAGTGCATCCAAACAGAGCCGGAGCCCGGTCCTCCATTAAATGAAATCAAAAGGGGCCTGGAGGCTCTATCTTTTACATCATTCTTGGTGTAATAGGTGTAGTGAAGGGTTGCAACGGGCTCACCCATTTCGTCCCAAACAGGTTGTGTCCCTGTCGTGGCCGTGTAATTGATGCGATTTCCGCCAATGGTCACTGCATGTTGTGTGGTAACAGTGGTGTCAACAGGAATTTTTCGTTCTTGGGCAAAGGTAAACGACGCACAAAACGCCATACCTAAAAGGAAGAGTTTTTTCATTGTTATTTGGTTGAATTAGTCTAATCCATAAAAATAGGAATTTTGAAAGTTCTTACCTTGTTAAAACAATCGTAAATATTGGAATTGAACTATTATTGTTAATTTTAGATTTCTCACTAAACCCATACACTATGAAAACCATTACCCGAAGAAATTTTAGTAGTATCACCGCAAAGGGAATCGGAGGTGCAGCACTATTGTCCTCAGCACCTTTTGCTTGTGCCATGGGCGCCGATCAGGATAAGAAAGAATTGGGCATTGCCCTAGTGGGACTCGGCAGTTACAGTACCCACCAGTTGGCCCCTGCTTTGCAGGATACCCAACATTGCTATTTGGCGGGAATTGTTACGGGAACCCCTGCAAAGGAGAAAGAATGGGCGGATAAGTATGGTATTCCTAAAAAGAACATCTACAACTATCAAAATTTTGATGATATCGCCAACAATGAGGATATTGATGTGGTGTATGTGGTACTGCCCAACAGCATGCATGCCGAATTCAGTATTCGTGCAGCACAAGCGGGCAAGCATGTAATTTGTGAAAAACCTATGGGGATAAGCGTAGCCGAATGCACGGCTATCATCAATGCCTGTAATGAAGCTGGCGTAAAACTCGGTATGGGATATCGTTTACAATCTGAACCATATACCCAACAAGTAAAAGAATATGTAAAGGAAAAAACCTTCGGAGATATTTTATTTGTCTCTGCGGATGCTGCCTACCGTTCTACAGGAAATCCTGACCAATGGCGATTGGACAAGTCACTCTCGGGCGGCGGGGCTTTAATGAACATGGGTGTTTATGCGGTGCAAAGTACCATTTACGGTACGGGGGAGAATCCAATTTCCGTAGCGGCACAGGAATTCAGTACCCGACCAGATTATTTTAAGGATACCGATGAGACCATTACAGCACAATTTAAGTTTCCAAGTGGTGCTGTGGGCAACATTTCCACTTCGCACAACTTTAATTCGAATGCAATGTACGTTTCGGGAACCTCGGGTTGGTTTAGATTACAGCCTGCCAACAATTATGGGCCGTTGAGCGGAGTGACTTCCAATGGAGATGAAATCAAATTTCCGCACGAGAGCCAGCAGAAACTACAAATGGACGATTTTGCACGACACGTATTGTTCGATGAACCCAACAAGGCTCCCGGCGAAATGGGCAAACGAGATATGATGATCGTGGAGGCCATTTACAAATCCATTGCTAACGGAGGAGAAACCGTTGCCTTGGATTTTGCGCCTGGTTATGGGTTTGGGGGGTAATTAATGCCCGTTTTTTGTTTTGGGGATAATCCAAGCGTTTTTTTCCTTATCAATTGAACCGTTGATTTCTTCGGTTACGACCCGGTCTATGATCGAAATGCCATCTTTTGCCATATTTTCAAAAGTGTCGATTCCGTTGTTGGGAAAATTTTGTCTGGTTCTGTGAATGTTGTAGGTGTTGGAAAATTTTCTTCCAAAAGCTTTTTCAATACCATCTTTACCAATTACAAAACCCAGTAAACCACCCCATGTTGCCGTAGGGTTGTCCGAGTCCCACCCCGTCAGTGTACCAATTTTTATGGTTTGTTTGATGTCTCCTTTACCGTAAAACAAGCTTACCAAACTTGCAGCATAATTGATGCCTGCCGCAAAACAACCGTTGCAGTACAAATCTTGTGAAGTGATATCGTAACCATCCTCTTGGTTCACTTGATATCTTACATAAATGGAATCCCTGGTTTGCTCCCAAGGAATACCAGATTGGTAAAGTTTCTTGGTGTAATCAAACATCAGGGCAGGGTAGGAATCATTTGGAAGCACCTCTCTTGCTTGCTCCGCCATCCAATGGACTTGCTCCTCCATGGTTTTTTCTTTATCCACCAAAGAAGCCAACGAATACATGGCAACATAAAACTTGGAAATATCTTCAGACTCCTCCCTAGCTGTTGTTTTAATGGGCAAACTGGCCATTTTCAGTGCTATGTCAGGTCTGGCAGGGGCGAACAGTCCAAAAATTTCGGTGGTCAATTGGGCATCTATCATTTCATAATGCTCGTTGTTTTCAGGATTGCCCGTTTCAGGAGGGAGGATACCTTCTTTCATTAAATCAAATGCCCTTTGGTTGGAGACCCATAAATAATTCTCTTCGTCAGATTTGATATACTTCAACCAACCGTCCCTAATTTGTTCGGGCGTCAACATACTGGTTTTATTCTCATGGAGAAGGTGTTGGTACATGTATTCTATATCGGTATCATCATCGGAGCCCCATGTTTCTGTGGTATCTTTAAAGACAAAGTCAATGGTGGCCGAAAGCTCGCTAGGTACGCCTTCTCCCCAAATGCTGGGTTGATCGGGCTGGCCCCAATCTTCGCGAGTATAAAAATCCCCAGTTTTAATTTCCCCGATGTTCCCAATTTTATCCATTTCGGTCACCAATCCAGTCCAATTGGCAATGCATTGTCCCAACCAAAAGCCATATAATTGGTTGTAGTAATCATCCCGAGAAATGGTGATATAAGTTACTTCTTCTTGGTTGGCGGTTTTTTTTACCTCCTGCTTATTGACATCGGTTCTACAAGCGGATAAGGCAAGTATGCAAAATAGTGTTAGATAAATTTTCACTTTAATTTAATTATTTTGAGTTCATACCAATCTCCCTAAATGCTGTAATATCACACATCAAAAAAAATTATTGTATACTGTATATGTAATCTACAGCAATTGAATTGTTTTCGTAACTCTTTTCTATTGGAAATCCCTTTTCATCATAAACATATATAAAGCTGTGGTTTTGAAGACCTCCATGTTCATTATTCTCAACGGTAAATTGAATTATGTTATTTGAATTACTGAAAATATTATTCTCATCATAGAATAAAGATTCCCAGCCACCAATTACATTTAGATAACTGTTTATTGTAGAAAGGTTTAAAAAACCTTCGGAGTTTAAGGGATTACTTTTATCATCATATTGGTAGGTAAGTATATTGGTGTCATTTAATGTTTTTTTGATGAGATTACCGTTTGAATACTTAAAGACAATGGCAAAATCAATACTCTCTTGATAAAAACTTGTTAGATTATTGTTTGAGTCGAGTGTTATTTTTCTATCCCTATCATCAATCAAATCAATAAAATCAACCTCAGATGAATTGTGAACAATATTATATTCTTGATATTTCTCTCCCTGATAAAAAGATTTAAGCTTGGTTATCAAACCCTTATCATTATAACTTACTAGGGTTTCTGTGGAAGTAGAGTTTTCATTTTCCCTGTTGAATTCTATCGTAGTTAATTTTACAATGTTTCCGGATTCTATATGGATTTCAATCGTGGATGTATGGTCAACATAATCGGTTTCCCATATTTGCAATAATCCATTTTCATCGACAGTGAATAAGTTATTGAAGCCTGTAAAATCAAAAATATCTTCTTCCGATGAAGTAATATTAGACGAAATTTGATTCAAATAAACTTTACCTTCTTCCGTTGGCTCTTTTGGAATTACTTCTTCTTTTTTACTTTCTATATCTTCACTAGTTGAACTGTCATTTGAACACGATAAATAAAGGGCAAGGACAAAAAATAATGCTATGTGATTTTTCATTTAAATATTATAATAGCCATCTTACAAGGATACATATTTTCCTATAATTCAAAATAACATTTAGTCAAATACCCCTTTAAAATCTTTCAAAAACACCAAGCCCAAATAGCGCGAAATCATATTTTACGGGGTCGGTAGCGTCCAGTTTTCTGAGGTTATTGTCCAATTCCAGTAAGGCCTTGGCATCATTTTGTTTGCGTTTGAGCAACTTAAGCTTGCGGGCCACATTGCCCGAGTGTACATCCAAAGGGCAGGAAAGTTTGGCGGGATCAATACCGTTCCAAAGACCAAAATCCACGCCCGTGCTATTATCCCGGACCATCCAACGTAAAAACATATTGATACGCTTGGCGGCTGAACCTTTGTTGGGATCGGAAACGTGCTTTTGAGTTCGGCTTTG
Source organism: uncultured Allomuricauda sp. (assembly GCA_963677115.1). GTDB lineage: Bacteria > Bacteroidota > Bacteroidia > Flavobacteriales > Flavobacteriaceae > Flagellimonas. Next base: position 3,439,046 of record OY781874.1, on the reverse strand, counting down.
GTGTGGCAGTTCAAAAAACAGTTCTTTGAACTTGGAAATGGCGGGCTGCATGGAATCTTTGGTCTGATGTTGGGTGAAAACAGCCTCTAAACCGTTATGATTCTTATAGATGTGCTGCAGACTGGTTACAAAGTAACCAAGGTCCAATCCATTGAAAGTGCGGTGTACAAAAGGGGATAGGCGCTCCAAATCCTCTTCTGAATGGTTCATTACAAAATCATAAGGTGTGTTGCCCATCAACTCCATCAATTTTGTGGCATTGTTGATGATGCTCTTACGATTGCCCCAAGCAATGGTAGCCGTTAGAAAAGCACTGATTTCAATATCCTCTTTTAGAGTGAAACGGTGCGGAATCTGAATGGGGTCATCCTCCAAAAATTTGGGATGGTTGTATTCCAACACCTTGGCATCCAAAAATTCTTTGAGTTCCGCTTTGGTCATATCAGTCTTTGGAAACAATCAAACCGTCTACCATGGTGAGCTTGCGGTCCGCCATATCGGCCAATTCCAAGTTGTGCGTCACCAAAACAAAGGTCTGCCCGAACTCATCGCGGAGTTGAAAAAAGAGTTTGTGCAGATTATCGGCGCTTTCGGAATCCAAATTACCACTGGGCTCATCGGCCAAAACCACCGAAGGATTGTTCATTAAAGAGCGTGCCACTGCCACACGTTGCTGTTCACCTCCGGAGAGTGCATTGGGTTTATGGTCGTAACGGTTTTTTAAACCTAAAAAGTCCAATAGTTCCTTCGCACGCTTTTCAGCTTCAGCTTTCGGTGTTTTTTTGATAAAAGCAGGAATACAAACATTCTCCAAAGCTGTAAACTCCGGCAACAATTGGTGGAATTGAAAGATGAAGCCAATATGTTCGTTTCTAAATTTGGCCAAGCTCTTATCATTGAGTTGGTTTACGTCCGTATCATTGATTACCAATGTGCTATCGCCCTTGTTTGTCGGCGTATCCAACGTACCTAAAATCTGTAATAAGGTTGTTTTTCCAGCACCCGAAGCACCCACGATAGATACAACTTCCCCTTTTTTAATTTCGAGATCTACACCTTGCAGAACTTTGAGATCTCCATAACTTTTTTGAATATTTGTGGCCTTTATCATAAGTACAACTTCACTGCTCGAAGATAATCATTACTGTTATATCGCAAAGATGATCGTTTTAACCCGATTTCCATAACTTTTCAAACGATATGCAGTGTGCTGGGTGTTTAAGCAAAAGTCTACTTTCAATAGGGGGATCAAATTAAGGTTAAGGCTATAAATTCGACTAAGCATCATATAAATATTTGTTAGAAATCATTTTCAAGCGCAAATATTGTTTAACTTTGAATACAAATGAATAAACAAAACGATTCGCATTTAAATACCGCAATATTAGCCAATGGTTGCTTTTGGTGCACCGAGGCTGTTTTTCAACGACTTGATGGGGTAGAGGATGTAGTTTCCGGATATACAGGTGGAAGTATTAAGAACCCCGCCTATCGGGAAATATGTACAGGGAGGACCGGGCATGCAGAAGCGGTAAAAATTAGCTTTGACCCTTCTAAAATCTCATATGCCGACTTGCTAGAAGTTTTTTTTGCTACGCACGACCCTACAACATTAAATAGGCAGGGCAATGATGTGGGTACGCAATACAGGAGTGAAATCTTTTATACTTCTGCCGAACAAAAGCAGTTGGCGGAAGATTTCATCAAACTACTGGAAAAGGAAAATATCTTTAGTTCGCCGATAGTTACCGCTATCTCAGAGGAAAAGCCATTTTATCTTGCAGAAGAAGAGCATCATAATTATTTTAATGAGAATAGGCAACAACCGTATTGTCAAATTATTATTGATCCAAAAATCAAAAAACTCAACAATTATTTTTCAAAAAAGCTAAAGAATGGCACCATATAGAAACCTCGAAGAGTACAATATTGAGATTACCAATGAGGTGAAAGAACATTTCTCTAAAATCGTGGATGATATCGGAGAGGACGTTACCAGAGAAGGATTGATAAAGACGCCGGAGCGAGCTGCAAAAGCTATGCTTTTTCTTACACAGGGGTATCAACAAAATGCCGAGAAAATCCTTAAAGGCGCTATGTTCGCGGAAGATTATGACGACATGGTGATCATTAAGGATATTGAACTATATTCACTTTGTGAGCATCATATGCTGCCTTTTTTTGGAAAGGCGCACGTAGCTTACATTCCCAACGGTCATATAGTGGGTTTGAGCAAAATTCCCCGTGTTGTTGACGTGTTTGCCCGTAGATTGCAGGTGCAAGAACGACTGACCCACGATATCCTTGAATGCATCAATAATACATTGAAGCCCAAGGGGGTTGCCGTTGTTATTGAAGCTTCTCATATGTGCATGATGATGCGGGGGGTTCAAAAACAAAACTCGGTGACCACAACTTCAGGATTTAGGGGGCAATTCGAGAAAATAGAGACTCGAAATGAGTTTTTAAAGCTGATCAGCGCGGATTTGTCATAAACCTCTTTCCCAATTAAGTTGGAATTGCTATTTTTCCTCTATGGCAGAAGAAAAAGATAACAAGTACCGCAACCTATTTTTAGGATTGTTGTTCGATGCCATCGGAATGTTGTCCTTTGTTGTACCCGGCATAGGAGAATTCTCCGATGTAATTTGGGCGCCGATTGCCGGATGGCTTATGACACGATTGTACAGGGGCAGGGTAGGGCAAGCAGCCGGAGTAGTCACCTTTGTCGAAGAGTTGGTTCCAGGACTGGATGTGATTCCAACTTTTACATTGACCTGGATTTACACTTATATTTTAAGCAAGAAAAAAGGTCAACCTCAACAGATTGACCTTTAATTTATTCGGAAGCATACCTCTCTTCTTTATAAGGGCACGTTCAAATTAAAAGAAATGTTTCTTCCAATGTTGGCTATGCCATCTGCTTTTAATCTTGATAAATGAGATATGTAGTCTTTATTGAACAAGTTGTTCCCGGTAATGGAGTATCCCACTTTTTGATTGAAGATTTTAATATCTCCACCAATACCTATGTTAAATAGATTATACCTTCCGGTCGGTGTTTCAAAATCAGCTACTTTGTTTTGGTCAAAATAGGTTTGCAGCGTCACGAATGCATAGCACCGATAATCCTGATTTCTTTTTTTCCATTCCACTCTAAAAGTGTTTGTCCAACGGTTCGCAGGAATCAAAGGAAGGTTGGATTTATCCTCCAATTGACCATAAACTATATCATAGCTACTCTCCAAGTGCAACCAATCAATAGGGTGGGGGTGCAGATGGAAACCAAATTCTCCACCGTATAAAATGGCATTTTGCTGTTGAAAATCGTAGATAGGGTCCGATGCACGAAATTCTCCAGTGGGCTCCAAATAAATGTAATCGTTTACAATATTGTAGAATGAGTTGATATAGGCCTCAACATGTTTATTGCCATATTCCAACGCAAGATCAATTTGAAAGTTCTGCTCACTGTCCAAATCAGGATTACCAATTTCTACCCTGTTCGCTCCGCTGTGTAATCCATTGGATGCCAATTCGGACAAGTTGGGAGCTCTAAAACCGGTGGCAAGATTTAAACGGCCGAGAATATTTTGGGTCAAATCCATTCTATAACCCACAGCTGCGTTAAAACTATTGAAGTTTTTGTCCAATGATGGGATATATTCTTCATCCCCTTCGGTACCGCTTGCCTCTCCGTTGATCGATCTAAGGTCGTACCGCAACCCAATCTGAAGGTCACTTTTGTCAAAATGGATATGTGAAGTGGCCAATACTCCAAAATCGTTTGTGGTGGCGTTGGGCACCAATACTTCTTCTCCAAAATTTTCATTGGTCTGATGCATCCCTTGAACCCCAAAAATAGTGGTCATTTTTCCCCATTGGGGGTTAAATTGGATGTTGTAGTTAAAGGTGCTCAATCGCATATCAAGGGCAGCGCCTTCATGGCCTTCTTCCTCATGTTCATGCTCCTCGCCTTCATGATCATGTTCTTCTTCCTCGGCATGTTCTTCACCTTCTTCGTGCTCGTGTTCCTCTTCGTGATGATGATGCTCCTCAAACTCTTTTCTATTGTTTACGGTATAACCTAATGTGGCTTCCAAACTTGATTTTTTAAAGAAGAAGTTATTTTTAGAACTCAAAATATGTGTGGACAGTTCTTGATAGGGCAATAAAGGGTCACGGTCGTTGTTCTGTACCCCGATTTCCTCTGGAATTCCCAAATCTGAAGCATTATGATTATATCTCAATTCTGTTTTGAATTTGGATACTTGATAGGCAATTCCTGTTTTCAAATCAGCTTCCTTGAACCTGGAATTGGTAACACTGGTACCATCTCCCGTTTCATAATCCGCGTTGGAGGCATAAGCACCACGAACCAAAAATTTTAGCTTTTCTCCAGAAGTTTTGAATCCTGCATTGGCATTGTAACCCAGGGTATTGGTAAAGTAGCGCATGTTCACATCTCCCGATGTTTCGCCGGATGCTTCAAACTTTTCTGGATTTAGGTAAAGTACGCCGCCCAATGCATCCGAACCGTACAATAAAGATGCAGGCCCTTTGATCACCTCCACACTGGAGATGCCCGCATCGTTGATGCCTAAACCATGTTCGCCTCCGTATTGTTGGTTTTCGAGTCGTATACCTTGTGTATACACCAATACACGGTTAAAGCTCAAACCACGGATAACGGGCTTTCCAATTCCAACACCCGTTGAAACTGAGGAAACCCCGGGGATGTTGGTGATTCCTTCGGAAAGTGTAATTCCTCCCTGTTGTTTAAGTTCTTCCATGGATTTCTGTTCCACTTTCATAACGTTTTCCCGTTGAAGCTTATGAAAGGGAGTAGAGAGGACCACCTCGTCCATTTCTATGGCGGATGGGGACATTTGATAATCAAATTGATTACTTCCTGGGTTTATTTCCACAGAAGTTGAAAAGGTTTCAAAACCTATGTAAGAAATTACCAATTTATAATTGCCTTCAGGCAGGTTTCTTAAAGAAAAATTTCCGTCTATGTCCGTTACCGTACCGTTCTCCAATTGTGGAATATACACGGAAACCTGCTCTAGGGGTTCGCCAGTTTCAGTGTCGGAAATATTTCCGGAAAGTGTGTTTTGTGAATAGGAATAAAGAGATGTCAATGCCAAGAGCATTGAAATATAAAAATGTTTCATTGTAAAAAAATAAGTGGTTTAGTAAACTTTGATTACTCTTACTATGAAACTGATGGAGGCCCCCGTAATACCCTAAAAGATACTTCCTTGGGTTTATAGATATAGGTGTATACTGATGAGCTGTACCTTATTTCGGGTATTTCTACAGGAATGTAGGTGAAAGATGAATTAAAAAGTATCTTATTGGCAAGTGTGAAATCATGAAAATCACAATCAAGGTTGCCGTCATGTATATGATTGCTTCCATACTCCACACATTGTTTTTCTTGATTGTGCCCGTATAATGTATGTCCCAATTTTATTATGGTTGGCGCTAAGATTGCGGCCGTCATAAAAAGGGAACTTAAAATAAGTATGCGTTTGTGGAGGCTGGTCATCATACTAAGGCAAATGTAACCAAGGCCGCACCTCTTTTTATGTTAAAAAAACGATAAACTATTTAAGGAAAGGTCCTAGCCCCATACGTTTTAGCATCTTTTTCTCAAAATTCCAGAAAAAGCGATATTGCCCGAACATCCATCCAATGGCCACGAGCAGTACTTGATAAATGGGAAAAATCAATAATATTCGAAGTACCCAATAAATGGCCCCGGGGACGTTTTCACTGTCAAAACCCAACCAATGTACAAGAGGTGCAGCTAGTTTCCCCGATAGACTCCCGGTAATGGCAAAGACAATAAAAATGGCTATCATTTCCCATTTATAGGTGACTTTCCATTTGTTTTCGAGTTTTTTGAAGCACCAAAGGAAAAATTTGATTAAAATTATGTGGAAGACTAGCGTTGCCCCAATGGTAAAAGGCCATTCGTAAACGGTATTGTTGAGGCCAAAAACATGTAACAAACTTCTGGAGATAAGGTAAGCGGCAAGTAGATTAAGAAAGGTGCCCAAAATAGGGAAGATAATCTGCCAATTCTTTTGAATTTCCCAGCGCTGTTTTATTTTTTGCATTGCAAGCGTAAGCTTTGATTAATGCAAAAATAACATTTTAAATCCTTGGGATGAATGGTCCTAGCCTTTGATTATACTTCCTTTGGAAATAAATAAAGTAATTGTAGAGCTTGTAATTAACCTCATAGCCATAATCTATACTGGGGTCGTAATTAATCTGCATTTCATAGAGATTAGGGTTCCATCGCATTGGATTAAGCACTCGTTGGTTCCAATTGATGACCATTACGGCATTTCTGTTTTCTAAAAAGGATTGTGAGTAATAACCTTCCGGGCGAGCTATGGAGTTGAGCCATGTGTTAAAACCGGGCTCTATGATTATTATTTCATATTCGGTTTCGTCATCGGCAATCTCAACGGGTTCCTCATCATTGGAATCAAATACCGCTTTTTCTTCATTGGAAACATCCAATGCTTTTTTTTGTGAGGAGCAAGAACCCAGCCCGATGCAGAGCATCAAAGAAAGAAGCAGCGGGAATTTAATTTTCTTTTTCATACTCTTAAAATACAAAAAAAGCCACTTGAAAACTCAAGTGGCTCTGTTAAATATCGTTAAGCTGATTTTCTACTTTCCAAAAAGGCCGCCCAGCACTCCACCAAGGCCACTCTGCTCTTTATTTCCGCTATTTAGGACCATTCCGGCCAAATCATCGATAACGCTACCATCGCCATCACTGTCCAAAAAAGTCTCGATCAAGGATTGTTGTTTATTGGCGGTTTTGGTTCCACCCATTAACCCACCCAATAGCCCGCTAAGGCCTTCTGGACTGTTAACGTTTTGCTGTCTTGTCTGCTTGCCCAAATAACCCAATAGAATTGGTGCCGCTATTTTTAGTATCTGGGCAATGGAACCGGTATCAATACCTGATTTTGCACTCAGTGCATTTTCAACCTGGGTTTGTTTGGAGCCAAAAACGTGTCCAAGAATTCCAGCCCCGTCGTTCATCACATTTTGGTCCACACCACCGCCAAAAAGACCGCCTAGGTCATCCAGAATTCCGCCATCATGTTTTGAGGAAAGCGCATCCATCAATCCTTGAGCTCCACCAGGGGTAGAGGCATTCTTTTTCATGGCACCCATCAAAAGGGGCATGGCCATACTCAAAACTTCCGCTGTTTTATTCTCGGGTTGTCCAGTTTGTCCAGCAACTCCGCTGACCAATTGTTTGCCCACTGGGCTATTGATCAAGTCTAATAATCCTGACATTGTGTTAGTGTTAAGGTTTAAAACGACAATGTACAAAAAGTGGGTCTTAAAGAATCGCTTGTTCTCCTAAAAAACCTACTTTTTTAGCAATTTGATGACCTTTTGGGCCAATTCCACACCGATACGTTGTTGAGCTTCCAAGGTAGAACCACCAATGTGGGGGCTGAGCGATATTTTAGGATTCATCAAAATTTTGATTTCAGGATTAGGCTCGGATTCATACACATCGAGTCCGGCAAAGGCCAAGTGTTCAGTGTCTAATGCTTCCACCAAGGCAACCTCGTCCAACACCCCACCTCGAGAGGTGTTTATTATTCCGGCCCCTGGTTTCATAAGTCCGAGTTCCTTTTTGCCGATGAGGTATTTATCTTGGGATGGAACGTGAAGGCTTACAAAATCTGAATTGGCCAACACTTGCTTTAATTCACTGCTTTTTAATGTAAAGTCAATGGACCGTCCATTGAAAAAGGAAAGGGCAAGGGATGTTTCTTTTATTTCGTAATCTGTGAAAAGGACCTCCATTCCCAAGGCAATGGCCATTTTGGCCGTAGCTTGCCCAATTCTTCCAAAACCAACAATCCCCAAGGTCTTTCCACGAAGTTCAGCGCCTGCCGCATAACTTTTTTTAAGTTGCTTGAACTGACTATCGCCTTCCAGGGGCATATTTCGGTTGGAATCGTGTAGAAAACGAACCCCATTCAACAAATGTGCAAAAACCAACTCTGCAACGGACTCCGAAGATGCTTCGGGCGTGTTGACGACCTGAATTCCTTTGGATTCTGCATGTTGTACATCAATATTGTCCAATCCAACCCCACCACGCCCAATCAATTTTAAACCAGGGCAGTCATCAATAAGTTTTTTATCCACTTTGGTGGCACTGCGCACCAACAGCACTTCAATACTGTTTTTATTGATGTAGTTTGCCAATTGTTCCTCGGCAACACGTGTGTTTTTAACTTCGAAACCTTCTTTTTCAAGTAGGTCTATTCCTTCTTGAGCGATTCCGTCGTTAGCTAAAATATTAATCATTAAAGTTATCCTTTCTTTTCAAGTTCACTCATAATGTCAACCAACACGCCAACACTTTCCAAGGGAAGTGCGTTGTACATGGAAGCCCTATATCCACCAACGGACCTGTGCCCATTTATCCCATTTATTCCTGCTTCTTTGCACATATCATCGAATACATCTTTTAACTCATCATCGGTGATATTGAAAGTGGCATTCATCGTGGAACGGTCTTCTTTGGCAGCGATTCCATAAAAAACCGGGTTGAGCTCAATTTCTGAATAGATCAAGTTCGCTTTACGTTCGTTGATTTCCTCAATGGCAGCGATTCCACCCAAATCTTTCAACCATTGCATGGTGAGCATAGATACGTACACGGCAAAAACTGGAGGTGTATTGAACATGCTGTCTTTGGCCACATGAACCGAATAGTCCATCATGGAAGGTATTTTGCGAGATACTTTCCCTAAAATATCGTCTTTCACCACGACGAGTGTAGCTCCCGCCGGCCCCATGTTCTTTTGTGCTCCTGCATAGATCAAATCAAATTGGGAAAAGTCCATTTGTCGGGAAAAAATATCCGAACTCATATCACATACCAACGGTACATCGGTTTTTGGGAATTCCTTGAACTGTGTTCCGTAAATGGTATTGTTGGAGGTAAGGTGCAGATAATCCAAATCCGAAGGGATTTCAAAACCTTTTGGGATATACTTAAAGTTATCTTCCTGAGACGAGGCCACTTCGACAATATCACCGAACAAACGCGCCTCTTTAATCGCTTTTTGGCTCCAAGTTCCCGTGTTTACATATCCAGCTTTCTTGTCCAAGAGGTTGAAAGCCGTCATTAAAAACTGCATGCTTGCTCCGCCTTGAAGAAACAATGCTTGGTATCCTTTGCCCTCGAGCCCTAAAAGTTCAAGAGCCAGTGAGCGGGCCTTTTCCATAATGGCCACAAACTCTTTGCTCCGGTGTGAAATTTCTATAAGTGAAAGTCCAATGCCATCCAGTTCCTGAACGGCCTCGGAGGCCTTTAATATTACCTCTGCTGGTAGAATGCAGGGACCTGCGCTAAAATTATGTTTTTTCATTGACTAGGTTTAAGGAGTAAAGGTCTTAAAAATTGTTGGATCTTAAAACGTTTCCGTTGGTTAGGGTTTTCTTAAAGTTTCAATAAAAATTCCATGGTGTTGATTCCATCCGCATAGTCGCTTAGACTTGGTTTCTGGGTATCCCCGAAATTTACATCGCTATCTTTGGCAGAAACCACACATTGTATCCGCTCTTCAATTTCCTGCATCTTTTTTCTTAGAGTCGATTCATCATCATAATGGGAGTAAAATAAGGCTGCAATGGGGGAGGTGAGCGAATCATCTTCCTTCAAAACCAAGAATCCATTGTCCATAATCTTGAACTGACTCATCAAATAAACCGCTTTATTGTAATCGTAGTTATTGGCGTATTTATGTTGATGGATGATATCCTTGTAATGGAAGAGCGCATTGAACAAACCATCAAAATCATAGCCCTTCGGCACGTAAATTTTGGAAACATTCCGACAGCCCAAACCATAATACCTGAAAATATCCTCGCCGAGTGCTTTTAGTTCTTCCTCGGATTCATTTCCTGTCAGTACGGCAACCGAATTTCTGTTTTTTCTGATGATATTGGGTTTGTTTCCAAAGTAATATTCAAAATAACGACTGGTGTTGTTGCTTCCCGTGGCGATAACGGCATCAAAGTTCTCCATTCTCCCATCAACGAATTCAATTTCATCTGACAACGAAGGTGCCTGCTCCATCAAATAGTTGGATAGATAGGGGAGCAATATCTTGTCATTGGATGAAAGTTTGGCCAACACCTTGTTGCCGGATAGCAGCACACATAAAAAGTCGTGAAAGCCTACCAACGGGATGTTTCCCGCCATTACCACGCCTACCGTTTTTGGCTCAACATTCTTATTAAATGAATATTTGGACAACCAATCCTTAAGATTTTTTTCCGTGAGCAAGTCGCCCCATTGTTGCAAGGAGAACAAAATATTTTCCTCGGTAAACCAGCCATTATGGTGTCCTGCTCGCATAACGATTTCCTTGAGGTTTTGGTCAACTTCCGGGTCGTTTGAATAACATTTATCACAAAAATCCGTTAGGTAATTTCCAAGTTTAACAAAAGCAGCTATGGTATTTGTATCTGGTGCCATTAAATTTGTACACTAATTTACTAGGGTTTATTTTTGTCAAAAGTAAGCATGCTGATAAGAATCAGCCCAAAAGGAAAAGAAAATTATGGCAATTATTATAACAGATGAGTGCATAAATTGTGGTGCTTGCGAGCCAGAATGCCCCAATACGGCAATTTATGAAGGTGCAGATGAATGGAGATATAACGAAGGAACATCCCTTTCCGGTGATGTGGTTCTACCTAATGGAAAAGAGGTGAATGCCGATGAAGTCCAAGAACCTGTTAGCGACGAGCTTTACTATATAGTTCCGGATAAGTGCACCGAATGTAAAGGGTTTCACGAAGAACCTCAATGCGCGGCGGTATGTCCGGTGGATTGCTGTGTTCCCGATGAAGACCACGAAGAAACGGAAGAAGAACTATTGGGCAAGCAAAAGTTTATGCACCCCGATGGTTAAGCAATAAAAAACATTTAATTTAGCCCTGGACCAATGTTCGGGGTTTTTTTATGCGAGAAAAAGAGAAAACATACAATGGTATTTGGAAGCAGGCGGGCTGCATACTATCCCTGATTGCCATTTTCGGTATCATTGGATTGATGATCATGGGACTTTATCTGCTCATTCAAGGATATTAGCCTTTGTTACCAAAACTTCAACTTATATTTGCACCCTCAAAACTCAAAGTAATTAGATGAAAGCAGGTATTGTAGGATTACCAAACGTAGGAAAATCGACACTTTTCAACTGTTTGTCCAACGCAAAAGCGCAAAGCGCCAACTTCCCTTTTTGTACCATTGAACCCAATATTGGTGTGGTGAACGTGCCCGACCAGCGCTTGGAAAAATTGGAAGAATTGGTAAATCCTGAACGTGTACTTCCCGCTACCGTAGAGATTGTTGACATTGCCGGTCTCGTAAAAGGGGCCAGTAAGGGAGAAGGATTGGGCAACCAGTTTTTGGGAAATATCCGGGAAACCGATGCCATTCTGCACGTGCTACGTTGTTTTGATAATGATAATGTCGTTCACGTCGATGGTTCCGTGGACCCGATAAGGGACAAGGAGACCATTGATATGGAACTGCAATTGAAGGATTTGGAGAGTGTTGAAAAGAAACTCGATAAAGTAAAACGTGCTGCCAAAACCGGTAACAAAGAAGCCCAGAAAGAAGAAGCTGTGCTATCGGCCTTAAAAGAAGGTTTGGAAGCTGGAAAATCTGTTCGGGCCATTCCATTGAGTGAGGATGAACGTGAAGAATTCGTTAAACCCCTCCAATTGATTACGGACAAGCCCGTAATGTATGTGTGCAATGTGGATGAAGGGGCAGCTGTTGATGGTAATGCTTATGTTGAAAAAGTGAAGCAAACCGTGGCAGATGAAAATGCAGAAGTCATCTTTTTGGCCGTAGGTACCGAGGCCGATATTACCGAATTGGAATCTTACGAAGAGCGCCAAATGTTCTTGGAGGATATCGGGCTTTCCGAGCCAGGTTCCGCCAAACTGATTCGTGGCGCCTATAAATTGCTAGATCTCGAAACCTATTTCACTGCAGGGGTAAAAGAAGTACGCGCTTGGACCATTCCTGTTGGGGCAACAGCTCCGCAGGCTGCAGGAGTTATCCATACCGATTTTGAAAAAGGCTTTATCCGTGCTGAAGTCATTGCTTATGACGACTACGTAAAATATGGCAGCGAAGCCAAGGTGAAAGAGGCTGGCCGTATGCGCGTAGAGGGCAAAGAATATATTGTTAAGGACGGTGATGTAATGCACTTTAGGTTCAACGTATAACCGCTGGGCATTGTAATCCAAACTATTTGTGGCTCCCTAATTTCTGGGCATAAAATAGCTTTGCTATATGTCCAGTAAAAGTTTGGGAATTTTATATGGTATATTGGGAGTGGTACTGTTCTCCTCCAAGGCCATAATGGTGAAATTGGCTTACCGCTACAATGTGGATACCCTTGATTTGCTGCTGTTTCGGATGCTGTTTTCCCTTCCGTTCTATATTTTCATTCTCTTTTTGATTCGAAAAAAGACCGCTAAAGCGAAAATTGTCCCAACAGACTATGCGTGGCTTTTTCTTTTTGGGTTCGTGGGCTACTACTTGGCCAGTTATTTTGATTTTGAAGGACTGAACTATATCAAAGCAGGTCTGGAGCGGATCATTCTATTTGTTTATCCTACCATTGTCGTGTTTCTAAGCTGGTTGATTTTCGGGCAAAGAATAACCAGAGTACAATTTATTGCCATTCTAGTCACCTATGTAGGCGTGCTCATTACCTTTTGGGATGAATTGGACGTGTCGGGCAAAGAGGTTGTATTGGGAGGATTTTTGGTATTGTTGAGCGCCATCACCTATGCCTCCTATTTGGTGGGCAGTGGTTGGTTGATACCGAAGTTTGGCGTACTTCGCTTTACCTGCTACGCCATGATCGTATCCACCATCTGTATTGTAATCCATTATATGGTGTCCGGTAACGGAAACTTCATGGATTACCCTTGGCCCGTATATGCTTACGGTTTGGCCATGGCCATTTTTGCCACTTTGATCCCATCCTTTTTGGTTTCCGCTGCCATTGAACGTTTGGGAGCATCCAATTTTTCAATTTTGGGAAGCTTGGGACCCATTTCCACGATTTTGTTGGCCTTTGTGTTTTTGGACGAAAAACTCACATACTGGCAGCTCGTTGGAATGTTGGTTGTTATTTTTGGAGTGACGTACCTGTCAATCCAAGGCAAAAAGCGGGCTAAAGGCTGATATATATTAACAATTATTATCATCCATTGTTGATTACTTTCTACCGTACACCCTTTTATTTTTGCTCCTAAATTTTATATTGCAATGATTAACCCTTAACTCATGGCAGATACCCAATATACTGAGGATAATATCCGTTCGCTGGACTGGAAGGAGCATATTCGTATGCGTCCGGGGATGTACATTGGAAAATTGGGCGATGGTTCCTCTGCAGATGACGGTATTTACATCCTTTTAAAAGAAGTGCTCGACAACTCCATTGATGAGTTTGTTATGGGCTCAGGAAAAACCATCGAAATCAGTATCAAGGACAATACCGTTCACGTTCGCGATTACGGTCGAGGAATTCCTCTTGGTAAAGTAGTGGATGTTGTATCCAAAATGAACACGGGAGGAAAATATGATACCCGGGCCTTTAAAAAATCCGTGGGATTGAACGGAGTGGGTACCAAAGCGGTAAACGCACTGTCCGCATATTTTAGGGTCGAATCCAACCGAGATGGGCAATCCAAATCTGCCGAATTCGAGACGGGAAATTTGGTCAACGAAGAACTTTTGGAGGAATCATCCCGAAGAAAGGGGACCAAGGTGAGTTTTACCCCGGATGAATCCATCTTCAAAAAATACAAATATCGCAATGAGTATGTGGAACGCATGCTCAAGAACTATGTCTACCTCAATCCAGGGTTGACCATTGTTTTCAATGGTGAAAAATTCCATTCGGAAAACGGCCTGAAGGATTTGTTGGAGGACAATAATAACGATGAGGACTTCCTCTACCCAATTATACATTTAAAAGGTAATGATATTGAGGTCGCAATGACCCATAGCAAAACCCAATACAGCGAGGAATACCATTCTTTCGTGAACGGGCAGCACACCACACAGGGAGGAACCCATCAATCCGCATTTAGAGAGGCCATTGTAAAGACTATCCGCGATTTTTATGGTAAAAATTATGATGCCTCTGATGTTCGCAAGTCCATTATATCGGCGGTTTCCATTAAAGTGATGGAGCCTGTTTTTGAGAGTCAGACCAAGACCAAACTCGGTTCTACCGATATGGGGGGCGATCTACCAACGGTACGCACCTATATCAACGATTTTATAGGAACGCAATTGGACAATTACCTTCATAAGAACCAAGCCACAGCTGACGCCCTACAAAAGAAAATAGTACAGGCGGAGAAAGAGCGCAAGGAGCTTTCTGGTATTCGAAAATTGGCAAGGGACCGTGCAAAAAAAGCAAGTCTCCATAATAAAAAACTTAGGGATTGTCGCGTTCATCTTCAGGACATGAAAAAGGACAGAAGATTGGAATCCACACTATTTATCACTGAGGGTGATTCCGCATCGGGCTCCATAACAAAGTCCAGGGACGTGAACACGCAAGCCGTATTTAGTTTACGGGGAAAACCCTTGAACTCCTACGGCATGTCCAAAAAAATCGTTTACGAGAACGAGGAGTTCAATTTGTTACAGGCTGCACTGAATATCGAAGATTCGATGGAGGACCTGCGCTACAACAATATCGTGATCGCAACCGATGCCGATGTGGACGGAATGCATATTCGGCTACTGCTGATTACCTTCTTTTTACAATTTTTCCCGGAATTAATCAAAGAAAACCATTTATATATCCTTCAAACCCCATTGTTCAGGGTGCGCAATAAAAAGGAGACCATATATTGCTACAGCGACGAGGAAAGAAAACAGGCCATAGAAAAACTTACCGGAAAAGCGGAGATTACCCGATTTAAAGGATTGGGTGAAATTTCCCCGGATGAGTTCAAAAATTTTATCGGCGACGATATCCGCTTGGAACCGGTAATGCTGGACAAAGCCATGAGCATTGACGCACTTTTGAAGTTTTACATGGGCAAAAATACACCAGATCGACAGGAATTCATCATAAACAACCTTAAAGTGGAGCTTGACCTTGTCGAAGAAAACCAACTACAACCCAAATAATGCTGCCTTTCTAAATGGAAGAGAACGAAGAACTGAACGATGAAAGTTTAGAAAACCAAGACGAATCCCAAGATAGCCTGGTAAAGGTGACCGGGATGTACAAGGATTGGTTTTTGGATTATGCTTCTTATGTGATCCTGGAGCGTGCCGTACCTGCTATAGAGGATGGGTTCAAGCCCGTGCAGCGGAGAATCATGCATTCGCTAAAAGAACTGGACGATGGCCGCTACAACAAAGTGGCCAATGTGGTAGGGCACACCATGCAGTACCACCCGCACGGGGATGCGAGTATCGCCGATGCCATGGTCCAGATCGGCCAAAAGGACTTACTTATCGACACCCAAGGAAACTGGGGGAATATTTTAACGGGGGATGGAGCTGCCGCGCCACGTTATATTGAGGCACGACTGTCCAAGTTTGCTTTGGAGGTTGTGTACAGTCCAAAGATTACGGAGTGGCAACTTTCGTATGATGGTCGAAAAAAGGAACCCGTCAATCTTCCCGTTAAATTTCCACTTCTTTTGGCACAAGGTGCAGAAGGGATCGCGGTCGGTCTTTCCACAAAAATACTTCCGCACAACTTTAACGAATTGATTGATGCTTCCATAAAGCATTTAAAAGGAAAAAGGTTTACCATTTACCCAGATTTTCCCACAGCGGGCATTATAGATGTCACCAATTACAATGATGGTATGCGTGGTGGAAAAATCCGTGTGCGGGCCAAAATATCGACCTTGGACAAGAATACCTTGGTGATCAACGAAATACCCTACGGCACCAACACCTCCTCTTTAATTGACTCCATCTTAAAAGCTAACGATAAGGGGAAAATCAAAATAAAAAAGATTGAGGACAACACGGCCGCCACAGTAGAAATTTTGGTACACTTGCCAAATGGCATATCTCCCGATAAAACGATTGATGCCCTTTATGCTTTTACAGCGTGCGAATCGTCGATTTCACCTTTGGGCTGTGTTATCGAGGACAACAAACCATTGTTTATAGGTGTAAAAGAGATGCTCGAAAGATCCACAGACAATACGGTGGACCTACTTAAAGCAGAACTTCAAATCCAATTGGAGGAATTGGAGGAACAATGGCATTTTTCATCCTTGGAACGCATCTTTATCGAGAACAGGATTTATCGTGAAATTGAAGAAGAGGAAACTTGGGAAGGTGTTATCGAGGCCATTGATAAGGGATTAAAACCACATATCACCCATCTCAAAAGAGCGGTGACCAAAGACGATATTGTTCGATTGACCGAAATTCGGATCAAACGTATATCCAAGTTTGATTTGGACAAGGCACAGCAACTCATTGAAAGTTTGGAGGATAGAATCGCCCAAACAAAGCATCACTTGGAGCATTTGGTGGACTTTGCCATCGAATATTTCAGGGAACTCAAAAAGAAATATGGTGATGGACGTGAACGCCAATCCGAAATAAGGATTTTTGATGAAATCGAAGCCACCAAAGTGGTCATCAGGAATACAAAATTATACGTAAATCGTGAAGAAGGTTTTATCGGAACATCCTTAAAGCGAGATGAATACGTTACGGATTGCAGCGACATAGACGATATTATCGTTTTTACCCAAAAAGGGGAGATGATGGTGACCAAAGTGGATTCCAAAGTTTTTATTGGCAAGAACATTATCCATGTGGCAGTCTTTAAAAAGAAAGACAAACGCACCATTTACAATATGATTTACAAGAGCATGAAGGGTGGCCCCAGCTATGTCAAACGTTTCAACGTTACCAGTATGACACGGGACAAAATTTATGATCTTGCCGGAGATAAATCCTCTTCGGAAGTATTGTATTTTTCAGCGAACCCGAACGGGGAGGCCGAAGTGGTCACGGTCATGCTACGTCAATCGGGCAGCATTAAAAAATTAAAATGGGATCTCGATTTTTCCGATGTGCTCATCAAGGGTAGGGGTTCCAAAGGAAATTTGGTCACAAAATACCCTGTAAAGCGCATCGAACTTAAAGAAAAAGGGGTGTCTACATTAAAACCTCGTAAAATTTGGTTCGATGATGTCGTAAATCGACTCAACGTAGATGGAAGAGGGGAATTGCTCGGTGAGTTCAGGGGCGATGACCTACTGCTGGTGATTGACCAGAAGGGCACTGTAAAAACGCTTCCGCCAGATTTGCTCACTCGTTTTAACGACGATATGATCGTACTGGAAAAATGGAATCCCGACAAACCTATTTCCGTAGTACATTACGTTGGAGATAAAGAACGCTTTTACTTAAAACGCTTTTTGGTGGAAAGCCCCAACAAAGAAGAAGTAGTGATCGACGAGGACCCAAAATCACATTTAGAGCTGGTCTCAACGGATTGGAGGCCGATGTTGGAAATTGAATTCATCAAACCCAGAGGGAAGGAGGCCAAACCAAATCTCGAAGTAAACGTTGAAGAGTTTATATCGGTTAAAGGAATCAAGGCGTTGGGCAACCAGTTGACCCCGGACAAGGTGAAGAACATCAATGTTTTGGACTCGCTACCTTACGAAGAGCCCGAGGGACAAGAGCCTGAAGATATTGAGGTAGTGGACGAAGAGCAAATAAACAATGATGGGAATGACATAGGAACAAAGAACGATAGTTCTGATCAAACTACTTTGTTTTAATGCTTTTTATGGCTAATTTCCCCAATTAAGTTACACACCAAGCAGATTGCATAATACATCTATATGGATTTTACAAACCCCCTGGTATATGGCGTACCGGTTTTTATTGCCTTCATTTTACTTGAACTTACGTATAGCAAAACACATGATCACGAACATCATGATCTTTACAATTGGAAAGATTTAGCTGCCAGTGGTTTTATGGGGATTGGATCTGCAATTCTTGGGCCTTTGTTCAAAGTTGCTTTTGCCATTCTTCTTTTTGAAGGTACATATGAGTTGTTCAATCCAGTTGTGGATGGGGCAAGAACCAACATTATGGGATACGAATCCTTTGGATACGCTTGGTACGTTTGGATTTTGTGTCAATTAGGCGATGATTTCACCTATTACTGGTTCCACAGGGCCAATCACGAAGTTCGAATCTTGTGGGCCGCCCATATTGTGCACCACTCCTCCGACAATTTTAATTTGGGAACCGCAATCCGAAACGGATGGTTCACTATTTTGTACAAACCTTTCTTTTATATCTGGTTGCCCGCTATCGGCTTTCCACCTGAAATGGTAGTGGTCTGCCTGGGAATCGAGGCTTTATGGCAGTTTCAATTACATACCGTATATGTTCCAAAACTTGGCTTTTTGGAGAAAATATTCAATACACATACCATGCACCAAGTTCATCACGCTCAAAACGTTGAGTATTTGGACAAAAACCATGGAGGGTTCTTGAATATTTTTGATAAGATGTTCGGGACTTGGAAGGAATTGGACGATGATGTTGATGTGAAATATGGTGTGATTCACGCTCCAGAATCATACAATCCGATAGTGATCCTTACCCATGAATTCAAAGATATCTGGAAGGATGTAAAGAAATCGAAAAAACTTTCACATAAACTCATGTATATTTTTGGCCCTCCTGGATGGAGCCACGATGGAAGTACACTTACCGTAAAACAGCAACAGCGATTGTTCAAAAAACAAAAAGAAGCCAGTCCTGAACTGGCCTATCATAGACCCAATTGATTGTTTTGTTCATCAAAATCAACTAATGAACCGGTAATCAATCAATTTTATGGGCCGTTCCCTTAAATTTTCGATTGTCCCCGACCACATTGTACTCAAAAGTATATGAGGATTCTGAGGTAGTCAATATTTTGATGCGGATAGGTTTTTCTTCGGCCTTGTTCTTGGGGTTTAGATTTTTGAGAACGTACTCACAGTCATTTATCCAACGAACGGATGATGAGTCCACCTTACCTTCGTACTCATCAACTTCCAAATCCAAGGTTCGACTAAAGGTTGTTTTCTTTTCTTCGCCATCAACTATTGCGGTAAAAGTAAAATTACCGGTTTTAAAATCTTTACAATTTCGCTCAGGCGGCGGACCGCAAGCAATAAAAATCAATAAAATAACGGCCGAAAGTAGATGCTTTGTCATGTTTGCAAAGTAACGGAAACTAATGGAAAAGGTCAATCCTTTTTCGTATTGAAAGTAGCAAAAGTACCATCGTCATAAAACATGACTATTTTATAGGGTTCTTTGGATGGTTCTTGAAAAGCAGTTGATTCGGGTTTTATGGGTTGCTTAGTTAAATTTTCAACTTTAATATGGTTTTCTTGAGGTACGGAATCATCTTCGATATCATCTTTTACAGGGAAGCTCCCTTTGCCTTTCAATAACCAATCTAAATCCACTTCGGGGTAGGTGTCCACCAATTTCATTACAAAATCGAGACTAGGTTTATTCCTTCCATTGAGCAAATGCGACATGCTTGAACGCTGTACGCCTATCTCATCGGCAAAGGCCGAAACGGACATTTCTAAATGCTCTATCACCGTCTGAATACGCGAAACAATTTCTTTATTCACAATTGTTAATTTGTTTTCGTCAAAGATACTTATTAAGTAACTAATTTACAGGAATAAGGTTAAAACATGAATAAATAATATAAATTTAAACTTTATATAAATGAGTATAACTAGTTGATTAAAAAACTATTAATGTTTAACCTATCAATACTATTTACATAGTGCAATTTGACGGTTATTCAAGGGTGTTTTTGGTTACAAATGTATCGTATCGAATTTATCAAATCGTTTACATATGTAAATTATACTATAGTTACTTTTGTGAACTTTAATTAAACCCCATATGCTAGACCACTCATTGTTTAGAGAAAGTTCCATTCAAGGCCGTTACCTACCCATGAAATCCATACAGCGTTGTTTTGCCCATGTGGAAGCGGAAGTATCTTGCATTGGAAAGTCCGTGGAAGGAGTGGATATAAAATCTTTTCAAATAGGCAAGGGCAGTATAAAAGTGCTCATGTGGTCGCAGATGCACGGTAACGAATCCACAACCACCAAAGCGGTTTGGGATTTGGTCAACTTTCTTCAATCCGACAATCCTTTAGCATCGCATATATCGGAGGAGTGTACCATTTGTGTGGTACCTATGCTGAATCCTGATGGTGCCAAAAACTATACCAGGGCAAATAGTAATGATATCGATTTGAACCGTGATGCTAAAAATTTAACGCAACCGGAAAGCATTGCGCTTCGAAAACTGGTCGAATCGTTCCGACCAGACTTCTGTTTTAACCTTCACGATCAGCGTACCTTGTTCAGTGCAGGAAAAACGAACAAACCTGCGACCGTTTCATTTTTATCTCCGGCCAGTAATAGGGAACGCCATATCACCCCGAACAGGGAGGTGTCCATGAAGTTGATCGTTGCTATGAATCAAATGCTTCAAAACTATATTCCGGGACAGGTAGGGCGTTATGATGATGGTTTCAATGATAATTGCATAGGGGATGCCCTTCAAATGCTTGGTGTACCCACCATTTTATTCGAAGCGGGCCACTTCCCGAACGATTATGCCAGGGAGAAGACGAGAGAGCTCATTTTTTTGGCAATTGCCGAAGCGCTCAAAACAATTTCAAGCAACAAAATCAACGATTTTAAAACAGGGGATTATTTCTCGATCCCAAATAACGATAAATTGTTTTTTGATGTCTTGGTGAGACGCCCCGAGGTGCTTAATACCGGTTTTGAGAAGGGGCATTCGGTGGGAATTCGATATAAAGAGGTACTCGCTGACGAAAAAATCATTTTTCGGCCGGAAATCGCAGAGATAGGGCCGTTGGAAGGTTTTTTTGGGCATGAAACCATAGAATGTGTTGATTCCAAGGATTTTGGGTTTGGAACTTCTCAAAAAGAAATTCTGGATTTGCTTCTGAAAATCAATGAATAAAAGGAGTTTATCGGATGTTCTTGCATATTATTTAAAAAAGAACCATTTTTATTACGTAAATTTCCTTTTTTAACTACTTTTGCTGCAAAATTCAATGTAATGAACAAAGTTAAGCTAGACGAGATAGATCACCAGATTTTGGATATGTTAATCGATAACACCCGTACACCCTTTACGGACATCGCAAAAAAGTTGTTGATTTCCGCAGGTACGGTTCATGTCCGAGTCAAAAAAATGGAAGAATCCGGCATTATCAAAGGTTCTTCGCTTACCCTTGACTATGTAAAGTTGGGGTACTCATTCATCGCTTACGTAGGTATTTTTCTGGAAAAAACACACCAGACCAAATTTGTATTGGAAAGGTTGAGCCAAATACCTTACGTTACCGTAGCGCACATCACAACGGGAAAATTCAACATTTTCTGTAAAATACGTGCCCGGGATACCACGCACGCCAAGAATATCATTTTTAAAATAGATGATATCGAAGGAATCAGCAGAACGGAAACTATGATTTCTTTGGAGGAAAGTATCAACGACAAGAGACGTTTGATGCACACCATTTTCAACGAGCTATAATTCCTCTCCATATCTATGGTCCTTTCAGAACTGCCCTCTTCTGAATACAATCCATTTTACCAGACCTACATTATGGCCCTGGGCAATGTGGATTTACATGAAGAGTTAAAAAATGGAAAAGACAAGCTTGTATCCGTTTTTGAAGAAATTCCTGAAGAAAAATTAAACTATGCTTACGCCGAGGACAAATGGTCCTTGGCGGAGGCATTGGTGCATATGTTGGATACGGAGCGTATTTTTCAATACAGGGCACTTTGTTTTGCAAGAAACGATAAAACACCATTGCCCGGATTCGACCAAGACACTTATGTCCCATTTTCCAAGGCAGGGAATCGTTCTAAGCAAAGTTTGGTTACAGAGTATAAAACGGTCAGGGATGCTACCATTTCCTTGTTTTCTTCATTTGATGATGAATCCTTAAGAAGAATAGGATTGTCCAGTGGTTCAAAAATGAGTGTTCGGGCCCTGGGTTTTATTATCTGTGGGCATCAGGCACATCACCTTCGCATCATAAAGGAACGTTATTTGGACTGATCAATAGTCTTCATTCTCGCTCACATCTTCTGAAGAGGATTCAAGATTTTCAAAAGAACCTTCCCCAAGTTCAGGAGCAACAAGTTCCTTGTCCAGTTCCTGCTCTATGGTCTCTTCAAAATTGGCCATGAAAATGGAAAGGCTCTTGCTTATTTTCACCAAATAAATGGTATCGTCTGTTTTTACCTCTACCGCTTCGATTACCTCCCCGTTCGGTTTTTTAATAACAAGGATGTCATCATCACCGTAACCGTCTGGATAATAATCAATTAATTTTGAGGCCACCTCATGGCTCAACTTTTTGTAGTCAATCAAAATTCGTTTCATAATGGTCGGTTATTAAAAGCATTCCTAAGCTAGGAATTTCCGAATCCGATGAGCTCAAAGAGTTGTAAATACAAAAAATAAGTATACGAAAGGTTTATTCCTTGTAGTAAGCAAATGCCTTGGAGAACAATTCTTCTGGGATTTTGATATCCGTTACGGCGTTGCCAATATCCTGTAACAACACAAAATTCACATGGCCGTGCGAATTTTTTTTATCGTATTTGAGTAGCTGTAGAATGGTATCAATATCGCTGTCCGTAAACTCGACTTTATCAAAATAGGTTGAGAATACGCTTTTGATTTCATCCAGTGCCAACTTTGATAGCCCTCTCAGCTCATGTGATAAATAGCCCTCCAGAATCATACCTGCTGCAATAGCCTCGCCGTGCAATAATGTTTTTTTGTCGGGATTGTCCAAGCAGTACGATTCTATAGCATGGCCCAAAGTATGTCCGAAATTTAGAATTTTTCGTAAACCTTGTTCCGTAGGATCTTGTAGGACCACTTCATTTTTAATGGCTATGGATTGCTGAATTCTTGCCGCATCGGTAAAATTACCTTCAGCTACAATATCTTCCCAATAGGCTTTATCTTGAATAAGACCGTGTTTTAGCATTTCCGCATAACCGCTTTTAGTTTGGCGTAGATCCAGTGTTTTTAGGAATTCAGGGAAAATCAACACCATTTGCGGTTGGTTGATTACCCCGACCTGGTTTTTTAACGAACCAAGGTCTACACCGGTCTTGCCGCCAATAGAGGCATCTACCATTGAAAGCAGGGTAGTGGGGATGTTGATAAAATCTATTCCTCGTTTAAAGGTAGAGGCTACAAACCCACCCATATCCGTTAAAACACCTCCTCCCAGGTTGATCAAAAGGCTTTTGCGGTCACCATCTAAATTGGATAGCTCTTCCCAAAGTTGCAAACACGTGTGTATATGCTTGTTTTCCTCCCCTGATTCTATTTGCAGCAATGCATTAATGGAGTGTTCAAAAAAACCTTCAAACAGAGGCAAACAATGCTCCTTTGTGTTTTCATCCACCAAAAGGAATATTTTGGAATAGCTACTGTTGGCAACATGTTGGTTAAGTGCTGCTTGTGCCAATTCATTGATGTGAACTTCGTAGGATTGTGATTTTACCGACTCCATAATTTTATTTACACCACTAAATAAAGACTATTTTTATATTTAAGGACCTTATTCCCCAACTTAAATTTGAATCTTTCGAAGTTGATTCTTTTTTTGACCAAAATGTTATATCCAGAACATCATTGTTTGATGAAGGGTTTTACCATATCCCCCGTCTATTTTATTGATAGTAACCCACTATTAAATCCTTTATTTGGTTCAGACCACAATTATTGGAATTTCAGCGAATCATTTATTTGTAAAAAAGTACAGGGTTCAAGTCAATTTTTATCTTTTCCGGCACAAAAATATAGAATCTCCGTCACTATATTTGGACCTATAAATGCACGGTATTGAATGAGTTTTGCGTTACATTCCGCGGCATTTTTACACAGATGAATTATAGTTCTGGTTTTCAATGTTTTGAGGTGGTGAATTATGTCGAAGGATACATTTTACTTGTCAACCAAAAGGTCAGATCATTCGAAATCAGAAAATATAGAAACCTAGACCGCTGGTCTTAACGCCTAATTTTGAATGCGACCGAATTTTGAGAACACTGCAATAGCTTTTGAGCTTAAATCCGACTCCCAACTGGAGCGAGCTTACTTTCTTTTTAAAATGATTTCCATAGAACCTTTGGTTAAGATAGGAACCGCCTTGACCAATGTTGCCATAAAAGCGCATTTACCGGTAGAAGGTCTGATCAGGACGACTGTTTTCGACCATTTCTGTGGTGGGGTGAACGAAAAGGATTGCCTGCCCATTATCGATAATATGTATGGTAATGGGGTGTGCTCCGTACTGGATTACTCCGCAGAAGGAAAATCTGTGGACAACCAGTTTGATTTTACCATGGAAAAGATTTTGGAAATCTTGGATTTTGTAAAGGAAAAGGATGCTTTACCCTTTGCGGTGTTCAAGCCCACCGGTTTTGGTCGATTTAAAATGTTTGAAAAAGTAACTGCCGGCACCCAACTTACGGAAGATGAAGAAGCAGAATGGGGAAGAATAGTGAATCGGTATAAAAAAGTCTGTCAGAAGGCCTATGACTTGGATGTATCCCTACTGATTGATGCCGAAGAGAGTTGGATGCAGGAGGCGGCAGATGACCTTGCACTGGAAATGATGCGTAAATACAACAAGGAAAAAGCTGTTGTGTTCAATACCTTCCAGATGTACCGCTGGGATCGCATGGGCTACATTGTAAAGCTGCACGATGCTGCCAAAGAGGAAGGTTTTAAAATTGGCGCTAAAGTGGTTAGAGGGGCCTATATGGAAAAAGAAAATGAAAGGGCCGACGACAAAGGCTACGAAAGTCCTATTTGCAAAAGCAAAAGATTGACCGACGAGAACTTTGATGCGGCCATCGATTATATGATAGAGCACTTGGAGTATTTCACCATTTTTGCTGGCACACACAATGAACAGAGCACCCTCAAGTTGGTAGATTTAATGGAGGAGCGTAAAGTTCCTAAAAACGATTCCCGGATTTGGTTCGGTCAATTGTTTGGGATGAGCGACCATATCACGTACAACTTGGCCGCCAGCGGTTATAATTCCGTTAAATATATTCCCTACGGGCCTGTTCGTGATGTAATGCCATATTTGATTCGAAGGGCAGAGGAAAACACTTCCGTTGCTGGGCAAACTTCACGGGAACTTACCTTGATCACCAAAGAACGGAAGCGTAGGAAGTTGGAGGGGTAAGAGAATATCGAAGAAAGCTGTCTAAAAACAAAATAGAAATGAAAGGGAGCGAATTTAAAGGTTGGCAGCGAATATTACCTTATACTATAGTTTTAGCCTTATTTCAATTTGTGGGCATTGTTGTTTATGGAGAGTAGTTACCTGTAAGTCAAATAAGTATAGAGACAACCTCCCAGAAAATCATTGTCGCTGCATTTGGCTTAATAGGCCATCTTTTGTTGATTTCTTTATTCATGAAGTATGTAGACAAGAAACCGTTTTATAATCTTGGATTTTACTTTAACAATCATAGAAAGGATATTTTTACGGAGTTATAATCGGTCTTTTGGTTATGATTTTAGGTTTAGGTCTGCTCGTTCTTTTTGGACAATTAAAGGTCATAGGTATAAATTTCATCTGGAATGAGTTTCTTTTGACCATGGTACTGATGTTCTCATTTCCTTTTCTGAAGAAATTTTACTCAGGGGTTATACTTCGCAATTTTATGGAGTCCATGAACAAGTATGTGGCATTGCTTGTATCTGCGTTATTGTTTGCACTTATGCATGCGGCCAATCCCAAACTTTCCTTAATTGGGAACATCAACCTTTTTCTTGCAGGAGTTGTATTGGGCTTGCCCTACATCTATACCAAAAACCTCATGTTTCCCATTGCTTTTCATTTTAGCTGGAATTTCTTTCAATCCCTATTTGGGTTTAACGTGAGTGGTCTTGATTCCTATTCTCTGATCTAGTTTAAAATCTCACAGAATACCTTGGTCAACGGAGGTAATTTCGGTTTTGAAGGCTCTGTTTTAGCAATTTTGTTTCAAGTAGCTTTGGTTTTTATATTATATATAAGAAAAGAAATGATACAGATGTTTCGGTAAAGATGATACTGAAAAAAGAATCAATTAAACTTGTTGGTAATGGTTTCAATCATTACCCCATCCTCACAATTTTTGGCCTGTAATTCCAGTTCTTGATCCTTATATTCATGAGAAATATAATACGTTTTGCAGGGTTCGGATTTGGTATCGCTCTTTCCAAAATCCACATTTCCGTCTTTTAAAAAGGACTGAATTATCAGGGTATCCTGATATTGTTCGGGAAGGGATTCAGAGAAAATCAATGGTTTGGAGCGCATGTCCTTGAGTACTCTGCAATTGGGCAAATAGCAGAAATCCAATCCTTCTTCACCTGATTTTTTCTTCAATATAAAAACCAAAAATATCAATCCTATGGACAGTCCAACCAAGTACCATCCCAATCGTTTCAAAAATGCCATCTATGTTAAAAAATAAGAAAGTTAATGTCGTTGTAGCTCAAGCCAAACCAATCGCCCACAGATTTGTTCGTTAAAATTCCGTGATACATGTAAAGTCCGTTGCGCAAGCCTTTATCAAATCTTAGGGAGTGTTCCAGACCACCTTCCTCGCCAATTTTCAACAAATAAGGTGTAAAAATATTGCTGATGGAAATGGAGGAGGTCCTTGGGTACCTTGAGGGAATATTGGGTACCCCATAATGAATGACCCCGTACTTCTCAAAAGTCGGTTTTCTGTGTGTGGTCACCTCGGAAGTTTCAAAACAGCCTCCCATATCAATGCTTACATCGATGATCACGGCTCCTTTTTTCATGTTTTCCACCATGGACCTGGAAACAACAACAGGTGACCGATCCTTTCCGCGTGTTGCACCAATGGCCACATCACACCGTTTTAAGGATTTAAGTAAATTTTTGGGCTGTACGGTGGAAGTGTAAACCGTTTGATTCAAATTGGCTTGCAGCGTTCTCAACTTACTGATGGAGTTGTCAAAAACCTTAATATTGGCACCTAGTCCAATAGCGGACCTGGCCGCGAACTCTCCCACGGTTCCGGCACCAATGATGACGACTTCCACGGGGGGCACCCCACTAATATTCCCGAACATCAATCCATTGCCCGTATTGGGATTGGACATCAATTCTGAAGCAATCAAAATAGAGGAGGTTCCAGCTATTTCGCTTAGTGAACGGACAGCCGGGTAGTTTCCATCATCATCCCTTATATATTCAAAAGCTATGGCCGTTAACCTACTTTTGGCCATCTTTTCAAAATATTCCTTGTTCTGGGTCTTGATCTGAAGTGCAGAAATAACGATGGTCTGCGGATTCATCATCTCAATCTCAGAAAGGGTAGGGGGTTCCACTTTTAAAATGATGGGACAGGAAAACACCTTTTTGGTGTCCCTGGTAATTTCCGCACCTGCATTGGTGTAATCCAAGTCGGAAAAATTGGCGCCTTCTCCCGCTCCCGATTCCAATAAAACCCGATGTCCGTGTGCAGTAATAGCATTTACGGCATCCGGTGTTAGACATACCCGTTTTTCTTGATACTGGTTTTCTTTGGGTATACCGATAAAAAGTTCGCCTTTTTGTTTCGTGACCTCCAAGGTCTCTTCTTGGGGCAATAATTGTTGTTTGCTGAATGGCGAGGAAGCTTGGCTCATAAAAGGTAAATCTGTTCAAAACACCCTAAGGGGCATTGAAGCAAATTTACAGTTTTTTTGAAACGCTCTTTTGACGTTTTTCCAATTTCTCCCGTTCCTTGCGCAATTCCTCTTTTTCCTTGAGAATCTGAAGTTCGGTATCCATAGCTTCCAAATCAATGCCATGAACGTGTTTGTCCACCAGTTTCACCCTGATGAAATATACCACAGGAACTATTACCATGGTAACGGCTATGACATAAAGAATCTCGTTTTCATCGATTCGTTCGCTATTAGTATAGTTCAATACGGTATATAACTGGAAGCTATACATGGCAATCGGAATCAATATGGCATGGTACCACCAATTTTTGGAGGTGACAAACCAAATAATCAGTAGAAGCAATGGAACCAACTTGTTCAGGTAGTAATAGAAAGCTAAACTTACATCATCATCAAACCCATTGTCCGTAAACTCAATACCTAAAAATGTCCATGACTTAGCTCCGACCGGCAAATACTTGTAGCCATAAAAAAGCAGGGGAGAGACAGCGATAAATAAAGCTACCAATCCTTCAATAACAAGCTTTTTTCTGATTCTGGTTTTATCCTTCATTGTTGTAGATAACAGGAAAAATGAAAGATTATTGTAAAAAAATAATCCCTTCTCGAAAAAAGGGATTATTGGTACGCTTTGGAAAAAGATTACTAAAGTTTCTTTAGCTGATCTTTTCTAATGCTAGTAGTTTGATCTTTGTCAATAGATACAGCGCTTGTTGAAACAGCGGTCATTGCCAAAAATGCAACAGCTAGCAATCCAAAAAAAACTTTTTTAGTGTTCATCGTAAAAGAGTTTTTGGTTAATAAATGAATTAATTCACATTACAAATGTAGGAAAATATTTCAACCTACCATACGTTTTGTCGATAAAATTGGTTTTTAAACGCAAAAAATCAACGTTTTATCGAAAAAGACTTGCTCTGTGCAATAATTTATTGGAAGATATTCCAATCCTATTTTAGGAAATATTTAACTCGATTGAACGTGTGCTTTCCTCGATAAAGTGCAAGAATACACGTACAGCATCCTCTGGCAGGAGGTTCGAGATTTTATCGGGCCACTCTATAAACAACCAAGCATCCGAATTCAGGTAATCATCAAACCCCATATCGAGTGCCTCCATTTCGTCGTTGAGTCGATAAAAATCAAAATGGTACGCTAGGGGACTGTCATTTTCATCTGAATATTCATTTACCAAACCAAAAGTGGGGCTGTTGGCCAAATCCACCGCACCAAGTTGTTGTACCATAGCTTTTACCAAGGTGGTTTTGCCGACTCCCATATCGCCGTACAGACAAAGTACCTTGTTTGGGACTATCTGCAATATTTCTTTGGCTACGTCTTGGATTTCCTCCAACTGAAAACTTCTCTTCACTCTAGTATTATTTTGGGTCCAAAACTACAAAAGGAACAATCATTTCTTCCAACGAGACTCCTCCGTGCTGATAGGTGTTCCGATAATAGCTCACATAGTGGTTATAGTTGTTCGGATAGGCAAAAAACAGATCGTTCTTGGCGAAAATGAAGCTACTGCTCAAGTTGATATTGGGCAAATGGATTTCCTGTGGATTTTTGGTGGCCAATACATCCTTGTCCTGATACGTAAGACTTCGACCGGTTTTATAACGAAGGTTTAAACTGGTTTCACGGTCACCGATTACTTTGGATGGTTGATTTACATTGATGGTTCCGTGATCTGTGGTCAAAATCAGTTTCATGCCTAGAGCTTGGGCCTGTTGAATAATTTCCAATAAGGGCGAGTTTTTGAACCAACTCAAGGTAAGCGACCGATAGGCCTTATCGTTGGAAGCCAATTCTTTTACCACTTCCATTTCGGTTTTGGAATGGGATAACATGTCCACAAAATTATAGACCACCACGGTTAAGTCATTGTTTTTTTGGGCCTTAAAGTTTTGAGCGAGTTGTTTCCCTTGTTTAAGGTTACTTATTTTATGGTATTCCCATTTAAGGTTCAGTCCCAATCTTTTTAGCTGTTCCCCCAAAAACTCTGATTCATGCAGGTTTTTGCCACCTTCGTCCGTATCGTTTTTCCACCAATCTGGATAGCGTTTTTCCATTTCAGAGGGCATCAGGCCAGAGAAAATTGCATTACGTGCATATTGTGTCGCGGTTGGCAGAATACTGAAGTAGGCACATTCTTGCTTCTTTTTGTAATGAACGGACAATGTTTTTTCGAACGCCAGCCATTGGTCATACCTTAAGTTATCTATAACGACCAAGAGGGTCTTGCTATCATCTAGTTCGTGTTGAATCTTATTTTTGAATAAGGTATGCGACATTACGGGGGCATCCCCATCTTGGAACCAGCTCTTATAGTTTTTATCCACAAACTTCCCGAACTGAGAATTGGCCTCCGCCTTTTGGGATTCCAATATCTCGAACATACCCGAGTCTTCGATTTGTTCCAGCTCCAGCTCCCAATAAATCAACTTCTTGTAGAGTTCCACCCATTCTTCTTGCGTGTTGATCATAGAGAGATCCATGGCTATTTTACGAAATTCCTGTTGGTAATTGGCCGTGGTCTTTTCGGAAACCAAACGTGAATTGTCCAAACTCTTTTTTAAGGAAAGTAGAATTTGATTAGGGTTCACCGGCTTGATCAAGTAATCGGCTATTTTGGAGCCAATGGCCTCATCCATGATATATTCCTCTTCACTTTTGGTGATCATAACCACGGGTATGGAACCATCGTACTTTTTAATTTCGGTCAAGGTCTCCAAACCGGACAGCCCTGGCATGTTCTCGTCCAAAAAAACAATATCAAAAAAAGTGTCCATCACTTCTTCAATGGCATCTTGTCCGCTTTGGCTCGTTACAACTTTGTAACCTTTGCTCTCTAGAAATAATATATGGGGTTTTAGTAGGTCTATTTCATCATCGACCCAAAGAATTGTTATCTTGTTCATATAGTGTTTATCTTTGTGGGAATTAAAACAAAAATCCTTGGTAAAAACCAATAAACTTAATGTTTTCAACGACCCAATTTACGGTTTTATTGGAACTCCCAACGAACTAATTTTTAGTCTGATCTCGCATCCTTACTTTCAAAGGCTGAGACGGATATCGCAAATGGGACTGTCCTATTTGGTTTATCCAGGTGCGCATCACACGCGATTCCATCATGCATTGGGCAGTATGCATTTAATGACGAAGGCCATTCAGGTCTTAAAGTTAAAAAATGTAGAAATCACTAAAGTGGAAGAGGAAGGATTGTTGTGCGCCATTTTGCTTCACGATATGGGTCATGGGCCATTTTCACATGCTTTGGAGGGATTCGTCGCCAAAGAAATCAGCCATGAGCAGATTTCTCTGAAATTTATGATGGAATTGAACGAAGAGTTCAACGGACAGTTGGATACGGCCATTGCCATCTTCAAAGGTGATTATCCAAAGACATTTTTAAATCAATTGGTCTCCAGTCAATTGGACATGGACCGTTTGGATTATTTGAAGCGAGATAGCTTTTACTCTGGTGTCACGGAGGGGAACATCAACTCGGAAAGGTTGATTTCCATGCTAAACGTAGTGGATGGTAATTTGGTGGTGGAGGAGAAGGCTATTTATGCAGTGGAAAAGTTTTTAATGGCCCGAAGGTTTATGTACTGGCAGGTTTATCTGCACAAAACAGGTTTGGTCGCGGAACAATTGTTGGTTCGGGTAATGCAGCGTGCGAGATTTCTTTTGAGCAATGGCGAGCAACTTTTGGCAAGTGAACCCTTGTTGTTTTTTTTAAAGAACAACGACTCTTTGGATTTCAGTACCGAAATTCTGAAGACTTTTGCCCAATTGGATGATATAGATATTATGGGCGCTCTAAAGAATTGGCAGTTCCACAATGATTTTGTGCTTTCCAAATTGTGTGGAATGTTATTGAACAGACGACTTTTGCATATTAAAGTGAAAAAGCGGCCCATTGCTTCAGAAAAATTGAATGAAAAGTTGGAGTGGATCAGTAAAAAGCATGATCTTTCCATTGAAGAAGCCTCCAATTTTGTATTTCAGGGAGAAATATCCAATAAGGCATACAGCAAGGACGAGGCCATCCGAATATTAAAAAAGAACGGTAAAATATCAGATGTAGTAAAGGAGTCGGACCAGCTAAGCCTAAAAGCACTTGCCGAAACGGTCACCAAATATTACTGCTGTTATCCAAAGAAAGCCGTTTAACAAATTTTGTTACTTTTGCACCAATGAAATTTACAGCTACCCAAATTGCCGGAATCTTAGAAGGGGAAGTTGAGGGAAATCCTCAAATCGCTGTCCACAAATTGTCCAAAATTGAAGAAGGAGAAAAAGGTTCACTCACCTTTTTGGCCAATCCAAAATACACCTCTTACATTTATTCCACAAAGGCATCCATTACTATAGTAAACAAAGATTTTGTGCCGGAGCAATCCATTTCCACCACACTGATAAAGGTGGAAGACGCATATAAATCATTTTCAAAACTCTTGGAGTATTACAACCAGGTAAAAAACAACAAAATAGGAGTTGAAAATCCGTGTTACATATCTGAAACCGCAAAGTATGGTGAGGATTTTTACCTTGGTGCCTTTGCGTATTTAGGAGATAATGTAACCATTGGCGATAACGTTAAAATATACCCCAACGCTTACATTGGCGATAATGTTAGCATCGGCAACAATGTTGTTGTCTTTGCCGGAGCAAAGGTATATTCAGAGACCATTATCGGGAACAACTGCGTAATCCATGGTGGAGCGATCATTGGAGCGGACGGATTTGGTTTTACCCCAAATTCCAATGGAGAATACAGTAAAGTGCCCCAAACGGGTAATGTAATCATAG
This sequence comes from uncultured Allomuricauda sp., assembly GCA_963677115.1. Taxonomy (GTDB): domain Bacteria; phylum Bacteroidota; class Bacteroidia; order Flavobacteriales; family Flavobacteriaceae; genus Flagellimonas. The sequence goes on along the minus strand of OY781874.1, from coordinate 3,406,270 downwards.
AAGATAATGTGGACATTGGCGCCGGAACTACCATAGATCGCGCTACATTAGGATCTACAATTTTAAGGAAAGGTGTAAAACTGGACAACCAAATCCAGATTGCGCACAATGTGGAAATTGGCGAACATACGGCCATTGCGGCACAAACAGGAATCGCAGGCTCCACAAAAATTGGTAAAAACTGCCTGATCGGGGGACAAGTAGGGATCGTTGGACACATCACCATAGGTGATAGGGTCCGAATCCAGGCCCAATCCGGTATCGGAAGAAACGTAAAAGATGATGAAGCACTTCAAGGTTCACCAGCATTGAACTATGGAGACTTCAATAAATCATATGTACACTTTAAGAATTTGCCCAAGCTGGCAAATCAAATCTCTAACATAGAAAAAAGAGTTGAAGGTGAGCAAACCAAGCAATAAACAACGCACCATTGGCAAAAAAGTAACGCTACAAGGTGTAGGATTACATACGGGCGAAAACGTAACCATGAGCTTTTTGCCTGCGGACGAAAATCACGGTTTTGCATTCCAAAGAATTGATTTGGAGGGTGAACCGATAATCGAGGCAGATGCCAATTACGTGGTAAACACGCAACGGGGCACCAATTTGGAAAAGAACGGTGTTAAAATACATACCTCCGAACATGTGCTTGCCGCGCTTGTTGGTCTGGATATCGACAACGTACTAATTGAGCTCGATGCTCCAGAACCCCCCATTATGGATGGGTCCTCCAAGTTTTTTGTAAAAGCGCTGGAAGAGGCCGGTATCGTTGAACAAGAAGAAGAAAGGGAGGAGTATATCGTTAAAGATGTGGTTTCGTATAAAGATGAGACCACAGGTAGCGAAATTACAATTATTCCCGCCGATGAGTACCAAGTGACCACCATGGTCGATTTTGGCACGAAGGTTTTAGGGACACAAAATGCGACATTGGAAAAAATGTCGGACTTTAAGGATCAAATTGCCGATTCACGAACCTTCAGTTTTCTACACGAACTTGAAATGTTGTTGGAAAACGGACTTATCAAGGGCGGGGACCTGAATAATGCCATTGTTTATGTAGACAAGGAAATTTCGGAGTCTACCATGAAAAAATTGGAGAAAGCATTCGGAAAGGAAAAGCTTTCTGTAAAACCCAATGGCATCTTGGATAATTTAACCTTGCATCATCCAAATGAAGCCGCACGACATAAACTATTGGATGTGATAGGGGATTTGGCACTTGCAGGGACACGTATCCGAGGCAAGGTAATTGCCAACAAACCAGGGCATTTTGTAAACACACAATTTGCCAAAAAACTATCAAAAATCATCAAAATAGAAAAAAGGAACAAAGTTCCCAGCTATGATTTGAATCAAGAACCTTTAATGGACGTGAACGAAATTATGGCGAGGTTACCACACCGTCCCCCATTTTTATTGGTGGATAAAATTTTGGAACTCTCCGATTCACACGTCGTAGGTGTCAAAAATGTAACAATGAACGAGCCTTTCTTCGTCGGTCATTTCCCCGGTGCGCCGGTTATGCCAGGAGTACTGCAGGTGGAAGCCATGGCTCAAACAGGTGGAATTCTTGTGTTGAGTACAGTTCCAGACCCTGAAAATTATTTGACTTTCTTCATGAAGATTGACAAGGTGAAGTTTAAGCAACAGGTGGTTCCCGGCGATACACTTATATTTAAATGTGATTTGATTGCACCGATCCGTAGAGGAATTTGCCATATGCAGGCCTATGCCTACGCCAATGGCAAACTCGTTTCCGAGGCTGAATTGATGGCGCAAATCGTAAAAACAAAAAATACAGATTCGTAAATGAACCAACCTCTAGCATATGTACACCCCGGGGCCAAAATTGCCAAAAATGTGGTGATTGAACCCTTTACCACAATACATAATAATGTAACAATTGGTGAAGGAACTTGGATTGGATCCAACGTAACCATAATGGAAGGTGCTCGAATTGGAAAAAACTGCAGCATTTTTCCTGGTGCCGTAATTTCCGCAATGCCCCAGGATTTAAAATATCAGGGCGAAGAAACCACGGTTGTAATTGGTGACAACACGACTATTAGGGAATGTGCCACCATTAACAAAGGTACTTCTGATCGTATGAAAACCGTAATCGGCAACAATTGTTTGATTATGGCCTATTGCCATGTTGCACACGATTGTTTTGTGGGCGATGGCTGTATCTTCAGCAACAATTCCACTTTGGCGGGTCATGTGACCATCGGACAAAATGTGGTATTGGCAGGAATGGTCGCCGTTCATCAGTTTGTATCCATTGGAAACCATGCTTTTGTAACAGGTGGTTCCTTGGTTCGTAAAGATGTACCTCCTTATGTAAAAGCAGCGAGAGAACCCCTTTCTTATGTGGGAATCAATTCCATTGGATTACGGAGGAGAGGTTTCGAATCCGACAAGATTCGGGAGATTCAGAATATTTATAGACTGCTCTATCAACAAAATTATAACAATTCCCAAGCGGCATCCATTATTGAAGCTGAAATGGAGGCAACTCCGGAGCGAGATGAGATTCTTCAATTTATACGGGATTCGCAACGTGGAATTATGAAAGGTTATTTCAGTTCAAATTAAATTTATGGCAAGTACTTCTGATATAAGAAAAGGATTGTGCATCAAGTACAATCACGACATCTACAAGATTGTAGAGTTTCTTCATGTAAAACCCGGTAAAGGACCTGCGTTTGTCCGCACCAAATTAAAAAGCGTTACCACGGGCAAAGTCATCGACAATACGTTTTCAGCTGGACATAAGATTGAAGACGTGCGCGTGGAAACACGTAGTTACCAGTTTTTATATAATGATGGGGAAACCTATCATTTTATGAATACGGATGACTACACCCAGATCGCCTTGCAAAGAGATGCTTTGGATGCTTACGATTTGATGAAAGAAAGCGAAGTGGTGACCATCATTTTCAATGCCGAGGACAATATGCCCCTATCCGTGGAAATGCCCGCCAGTGTTGTTTTGGAAGTTACCCATACCGAGCCGGGCGTAAAAGGCAACACAGCAACCAATGCCACGAAGCCTGCTACGGTTGAGACTGGTGCAACGATCAATGTGCCGTTGTTCATCAACGAAGGCGATAAGATAAAAATAGATACGGAGAAAGCCGCTTATTTGGAACGTGCTAAAGAATAGCATTGATGAAATTCCCTAAAACCCATACACTTAAGGAAATATCGGAAATCATTGATGCCAATTTCGTGGGAGATGAAAATTTTCCAGTTTTGGGCATGAACGAAATCCACGTGGTGGAAGAAGGCGACATTGTGTTTGTGGACCATCCCAAATATTATGATAAGGCACTACAATCCAAAGCTACAGTAGTGCTCATCAATAAAGAGGTCCACCGTCCCGAGGGCAAAGCTTTGCTTGTTTCTGATGATCCTTTTCGGGATTTCAACAAATTGACCCAACATTTCAAGCCTTTTGAAAGTTCGGCATCATCTATTGCTGATTCAGCTGAGATAGGTGAGGGAACGGTAATTCAACCCAATGCATTTATTGGTAATCATGTAAAAATCGGTAAAAACTGTGTGATTCATCCCAATGTGACCATTTATGACGGATGTATTTTGGGTGATAATGTGACCATCCACGCAGGAACCGTTCTGGGGGCCGATGCGTTCTATTACAAAAACAGGCCCGAAGGCTTTGATAAATTGATTTCTGGAGGAAACGTTGTGATTGAAAACAATGTTGACATCGGTGCTGGATGCACCATTGACCGAGGCGTGACAGGTTCTACCACGATTAAAGAAGGCTCCAAATTGGACAATCAAATCCAAGTTGGCCATGATACCATCATCGGAAAAAAGTGTTTGATAGCATCCCATGTAGGCATTGCCGGTTGCTGTATTATTGAAGACGAAGTGACCCTATGGGGGCAAGTAGGAATCACAAGCGGAGCAACTATTGGAAAAAAAGCTGTGATTTTGGCCCAATCAGGTATTTCTAAATCACTTGAAGGGGGCAAAACCTATTTTGGATCACCTGCGGAGGAAGCGCGCGAAAAACTCAAACAGATTGCATACATCAAAAAGATTCCAGAAATCTTGAAAAAACTGAAAAAGATTTAAGAAATCAATAGATAAAAACTTTAGTAAACCATATTTTTGTATCTCTACATTAAGTTAAATATATGAGCGTCTTAGTAAACAAGGATTCAAACATAATTGTACAAGGATTTACCGGTAGTGAAGGAACATTCCACGCCGAACAAATGATTGAATACGGAACCAACGTGGTTGGTGGTGTGACCCCTGGAAAAGGAGGTCAAGAACATTTGGGAAAACCAGTTTTTAATACAGTTGAAGATGCTGTAAAAGAAGTTGGCGCCGATACCACTATCATTTTTGTTCCGCCCGCATTTGCAGCGGATGCCATTATGGAAGCTGCCGATGCAGGAATCAAGGTCATCATTACCATTACCGAGGGAATTCCCGTAGCAGACATGGTTAAGGCCAACGATTACATAAAAAATATGGACTGCACATTAATAGGTCCAAACTGCCCAGGTGTAATTACTCCAGGTGAAGCCAAAGTTGGTATTATGCCAGGATTTGTCTTCAAAAAGGGAAAAGTGGGCATCGTTTCCAAATCTGGAACATTGACTTACGAAGCAGCGGATCAAGTGGTTCGTCAGGGATTGGGCATTACAACTGCCATTGGTATTGGGGGTGACCCCATTATCGGAACCACAACAAAACAAGCCGTTGAGCTTTTGATCAACGACCCAGAAACCGAATGTGTAGTAATGATCGGTGAAATTGGTGGTCAATTGGAAGCCGAAGCCGCAAGATGGTACAAAGAAAGTGGCAGCAAAAAGCCTGTTGTGGGCTTTATCGCCGGTGAAACTGCTCCTGCAGGACGTACTATGGGGCACGCAGGTGCTATTGTAGGCGGTAGCGACGATACAGCGCAAGCCAAGAAAAAGATTATGCGCGACTGTGGTATCCACGTTGTGGATTCTCCTGCTGAAATTGGCGTAAAAGTGAAAGAAGTGGTTGGGTAACCAACCGTTAAAACCATACTAAATCCCGTTTTATGCGGGATTTTTTTTCGTCTAAACATAAAACAACAACTATATTTGGTTAATAACCATTCAAACACAATCATAGTATGCAACTTTTGGAAGGGAAAAATGTAATCATAACAGGAGCCAGTAGGGGAATTGGTAAAGGAATTGCCGAAGTATTTGCAAAACACGGTGCCAACGTGGCATTTACCTACAGTTCCAGTGAAGCACCCGCCTTGGAATTGGAAAAGGAGTTGACCGAAATGGGCGTAAAAGCCAAAGCCTATAAAAGTAATGCCGCAAGTTTTGAAGAATCTGAAGCCCTTGTGGCCAAGGTTTTGGAAGATTTTGACGGCAAAATTGATGTACTGATCAACAATGCGGGTATCACCAAGGACAACCTGTTGATGCGAATGGGTGAGGATGATTTTGATAAAGTCATCGAAATCAACCTGAAATCCGTATTCAATATGACCAAAGCGGTGCAACGTACCATGTTGAAGCAGCGCAAAGGCTCCATTATCAATATGAGTAGTGTGGTTGGTGTAAAAGGCAATGCTGGACAGACGAATTATGCAGCTTCCAAAGCAGGGATGATTGGTTTTACCAAATCCGTGGCCTTGGAATTGGGATCTAGGAACATTCGTTGCAATGCCATCGCTCCGGGTTTCATTGAAACCGAAATGACGGAAAAATTGGACGAAAAAACGGTTCAAGGTTGGAGAGAAGGTATTCCATTGAAACGTGGCGGAAGCCCGGAAGATGTGGCCAATGCCTGCGTATTCTTGGCATCGGACCTATCCGGCTACGTTACAGGACAGGTATTGAATGTTGATGGTGGAATGTTAACCTAAATGAATGGAGTTGAGCACGGTACTTCTTATTTTGTTAGCAGTTGCTGCCGCGCTTACCCTTGTCTATTTTCAATACTTCTATAAAAACCCTAAAAAGGGTTCCCTTAAAATTATATTGGCCGCATTAAGGTTTGTTACCTTGTTTTGCGGCCTTTTACTTTTGATAAACCCAAAGTTTATCAGCAAGGATTATTTTGTGGAAAAAGCAAACTTGATTTTGCTTGTGGACAATTCCACCTCGATGCAAGATGCTTCTTCCGAAACCGATATTGCCCAAGCCATTGCACAAATCCGTCAGAATGATGCTATAAATGAGCGATTTACCATTCATCAATATGGATTTGGAAATACCATTACTGCCACCGATACCATTCGATTTGATCAAGGAAATACCGATATTTCCAATGCACTTTCTACGTTGAACGAGGTTTTTGTAAATGGAAACAATGCAATTATTTTGTTTTCAGATGGGAATCAAACCCTGGGTAGGGATTATGAATATATCAGTTTCAATAAAAATACGTCGATAAACCCTGTTGTGGTTGGCGATACTGCACAATATGAAGATATTTCCATTGGACTCATCAATGTCAACAAATTTGCTTTTTTACGGAACAGTTTTCCCATCGAGACCTCCATTCGGTATCAAGGTTCCAGACCTATCTCAAGCACGGTTACGATTTCCATCAACGGTGGTAGGGTACATCAGGAAAAGGTAAATCTTGATGGCACAAAGAACAGTCAAACTCTAAATACCTTGGTCGAGGCCCAAAGCGTGGGCATCAAAACCATCAAAATTGAGGTCGGTAAGCTGGAAAATGAACGGAATACAGCGAATAACGTCAAAGAAACAGCCATTGAAGTAATTGATGAGAAAACCAATGTAGCCATTGTCTCGGATATGTTGCATCCCGATATAGGAGCTTTAAAAAAGTCCATAGAATCGAACGAACAACGCTCCGTTACCCTGCTAAAACCCAATATCAGCCAGTCTGATCTCGAAGAATCCGACCTTATAATCCTGTATCAACCGACTCGAAATTTTCGGAGTGTTTATGAGTTTCTGGAAAATTCAGGAGCCAATTACTTCACAATAACAGGGAGCAAAACGGATTGGAACTTTTTAAATAGGGTACAAAACAGCTATACGATTTCGGGTAGCATACAAACAGATGATATTTTGCCTGTTATAAACAACGCCTTTGGTTTATTCGGTCTTGGAGAATTTAGTGTAGATGGTTTTCCGCCTTTACAGGGAACTCTGGGCGACATCCAACTGAATAAGAATAGTGAAATACTGATGTTCCAGCAGTTGCAGGGCATCAATTTGGACAAACCTTTGTTTGCCATTCTTACAGAGGCCAATCAAAAAGAAGCAGTCCTTTTTGGAGAAAATATGTGGCGCTGGCGGGCACAGGTGTACCGAGACGACCAAAGTTTTCAAAAGTTTGATGATTTCATTGGCAATTTAATGGTGTATTTGGGCTCCAATAGACAGCGGAACCGGTTGGAACTGGATTATGAACTGGTTTTTGACAATGCCGCTATGGCCAAGATAAGAGCTTCTTATTTTGATGAAAGCTATCAGTTTGATGCAAATGCCAATATTTCCATAAAAATAGAAGCCAAGGACACCGATTTTTCGAGAGTATCGCCAATGCTATTAAAAGGTTCATTTTATGAAGCGGATTTAAGCGATTTGGAAGCTAGGGAATATAACTTTACTGTTACCGTTCAGGATGAGAACTTGAACCGTTCCGGCACCTTCAGAATATTGGATTTTAATCCAGAAAAGCAATTGATTTCCGCCAATTACAAAAAAATGGGGCGTGTGGCTTCCAAGAATAATGGCCAAACCTACTATTTAAACAAATTGGAAGAACTGCAGAGCAACCTCTCATCATCACAACAGTTTTTGCCCGTTCAAAAAAGCAGGGATAATGTTGTATCTTTAATAGATTTCCGTATTTTACTCGGACTCATCGTTCTTTCGCTTGCAGCGGAATGGTTCATCAGAAAATATAACGGATTAATATAAATCAAACTAAGTACAATGGATAAATTACCAAAGATTGCGTTGCCTGCTCTGGCGGCGATTATTTTCCTCATCATTTTTGCATCAAGGTCAACAGTGACCATTGGCTCTGGTGAAGCTGGAGTTTTGTATAAATATTTCGGTGGAGGTGTAGTAACGGACGAACCACCATTGGGAGAAGGGTTCCACTTGGTAGCTCCATGGAACAAAGTTTACATTTATGAAGTACGCCAGCAAGAAAGGTTGGAAAAAATGAATGTACTCTCATCCAACGGATTGGACATTAAACTGGAAGCGTCCGTTTGGTTCCAACCCGAATATAACGAGCTTGGAAAATTGCATCAGGAGAAAAGTGAACAATATATCGAGCGTGTGCTGCTTCCAGCCATCCGCTCTGCAGCGCGTAGTGTAGTGGGAAGATATACCCCAGAGCAATTGTACTCAAGCAAACGTGATGCTATTCAACAAGAAATCTTTGAGGAAACGGAAAAAATTGTGGCAGACCAATACATACAATTGAATGAGGTATTGGTAAGGGATGTTACACTGCCTCCCACAATTAAAGATGCCATTGAGCGTAAGTTAAAACAAGAACAAGAGTCCTTGGAATACGAGTTTAGATTGGTGACTGCCGAAAAAGAAGCAGAAAAAGTACGCATTGAAGCCCAAGGGAAGGCAGATGCGAACCGAATTCTTAGTGCATCGCTAACAGATAAAATATTGCAGGACAAAGGTATAGATGCAACATTGAAATTATCGGAATCACCAAATGCAAAGACAGTGATCGTAGGTTCGGGTGATAGTGGGTTGCCATTAATTTTGGGAAATAACTAATTTTCTCTTTTTTGATATAAAAATATATTCTACTTTTGAAGCATCATGAGAAACGAAAACACACATCATCATTTTTATACTTGCCCTCAAGCGAGATAGAAATGTATTGTTGTTTTTAAAATATATTCTAACCCGTTTGAGAAATCAAACGGGTTTATTTTTTTTACCCCTTTGGTTTTTCAGACAAAACGATTGAAAAATGACAAAAATTAGAATTGCTGTTCAAAAAAGTGGGCGATTAAACGAGGATTCGCTCGCCATTTTAAAAGATTGTGGAATTTCTATAGACAATGGAAAAGACCAATTAAAAGCGACTTCCCGTAATTTCCCATTGGAAGTGTTTTACCTGCGAAATGGAGATATCCCACAATATCTGCGTGATGGCGTAGTGGACATTGCCATTATCGGAGAAAATGTGCTTATTGAAAAAGGCAAAGATATTTCTATTGCGGAACGACTTGGTTTTTCTAAATGCCGTGTATCCTTGGCAGTTCCAAAGAACGAAACCTACAATTCCATCAAGGATTTTGAAGGCAAAAAAATCGCAACGTCTTACCCTAATACGGTCAAGGACTACTTGGCATCCAAAGGAGTAACAGCAGATTTGCACATCATCAATGGTTCTGTGGAAATCGCTCCCAACATTGGCTTAGCTTATGGAATCTGCGATATCGTTTCCAGTGGAAGCACACTTTTCAAAAATAATTTGAAGGAAGTGGAAGTGATGCTGAAAAGCGAGGCGGTCCTTGCCGTATCGCCAACGATTTCTGAGGGACGTAAAGAGCTGTTGAAGAAAATCCAGTTCAGGATTAAATCGGTCCTTCAAGCGCGTCAGAATAAATATGTTTTGATGAACGCTCCGAACGATAAATTGGATGAGATCATTTCCATTTTACCAGGGATGCGAAGCCCTACGGTTTTGCCCTTGGCTGAAGAGGGTTGGAGCTCGGTACACACCGTAATCAACCGAGAAACGTTTTGGGAGGTGATCGATGAGCTAAAACAAGCAGGTGCGGAAGGTATTTTGGTATGTCCCATAGAAAAAATGGTATTGTAATGCAGCGTATCAATTATCCGCAACCTAAAGAATGGGATGAAATTTTAAAGCGTCCCACGCAGACCGTTTCCGATATTGAAGCAGTGGTCAATAGCATTTTCAAAGAGGTACAAGCTGATGGTGATACGGTCATCAAAAAATATACGGCCCAGTTTGATAACGTTGCTTTGGATTCCCTTTCAGTGACCGAAACTGAAATAGAAACAGCAAAGGGAAACGTTTCAAATGCTTTGAAACAAGCCATTAATTTGGCTAAATCCAACATTGAAAAATTCCACGCTGCACAAAGAACAACCAAAGTTGCAATCGAAACAATGCCCGGGGTGGATTGTTGGCAGGAAAAACGTCCTATTCAAAAAGTAGGGTTGTATATTCCAGGAGGAACAGCTCCTTTGTTCTCAACCATTTTAATGTTGGCCATTCCAGCCAAATTAGCGGGATGCAAGGAAATTGTACTTTGCACTCCACCAGATAAGAATGGTGAAATCAATCCAGCGATTTTATACACGGCCCAATTGTGTGGTGTAACGCAAATTTTTAAAGTTGGGGGCATTCAGGCTATTGCAGGAATGACCTTTGGCACGGAGAGCATTCCAAAAGTCTATAAAATATTTGGCCCGGGGAACCAGTATGTAACCGTGGCAAAGCAATTGGCAACCAAATATGGGGTGGCAATCGATATGCCTGCTGGTCCCAGTGAATTATTGGTGGTCGCAGATGATTCTGCCAATGCAGCTTTTGTGGCTTCGGATTTATTGAGTCAAGCCGAGCACGGGGTTGACAGTCAGGTAATTTTGGTATCTACATCAGAAAAACTGATTGGGGCAGTTGAGGAAGAAATCGAAAATCAAATAAAGGAATTGCCAAGAACAGAAATCGCTCGCAAATCGATTGGCAACAGTAAATTGATTTTGGTAAAAAACGATGAAGAGGCTTTGTCGCTCATCAACGAGTATGGCCCCGAACACTTTATTGTTTGTGTGGGGAATGAGGAATATTACGTTGAGAACATTCAAAATGCCGGGTCTGTTTTTATTGGAAACTATACTCCGGAAAGTGCCGGGGACTATGCTTCTGGCACCAATCACACCCTGCCCACCAACGGTTATGCCAAGCAATACAGTGGTGTAAATCTAGATAGCTTTATGAAGAGTATGACCTTTCAGAAAATATCGGAAAAGGGCATACAGGGTATCGGAAGTGCCATAGAATTGATGGCCGAAGCGGAAGGATTGCAAGCGCATAAAAATGCCGTGACCCTTAGATTAAAAAGTTTGAAATAATGGAAGGGTTTGATTTGAATAAATTGGTCAGAGAGTCGGTTCGCAAGCTGCAACCATATTCTTCCGCACGTGATGAATATGTTTCTGATGGTTCTGAGATGCTATTTTTGGACGCGAATGAAAATCCGTTCAATAATGGAGTCAACCGCTATCCAGACCCTTATCAGCGAAGTTTGAAATCCTTGTTGGCGGAGCAAAAAGGTTTGTCGGAAAGTCAAATTCTGCTTGGAAACGGTAGTGACGAAGTCTTGGATTTGATTTTTAGGGCGTTTTGTGAACCGAATCAGGATAACATCGTCAGTTTGCCCCCCACGTACGGGATGTATAAAGTACTTGCTGGAATAAATGCCGTAGAGAACAAAGAAGTGTTGCTGACAACAGATTTCGAACCCAATGTAGATGAAATTCTGAATGTAGTTGATGCTAATTCCAAGTTACTTTTCATTTGTTCGCCCAATAATCCAACAGGGAATGCTTTCAAAAAAGAAGGGATTAAAAAGTTGTTGGAATCCTTCAGTGGATTGGTGGTCATTGACGAAGCATACATCGATTTTTCAAAAAATGAAAGTTGGTTGTCTGCACTTAAAACATATCCGAATCTGATTGTGACCCAAACCTTGTCAAAAGCCTACGGGCTCGCAGGTATCCGACTGGGACTATGCTATGCATCGCAAGAGATTATTGATGTGTTGAACAAGATCAAACCCCCATACAATGTCAACCAATTGACGCAGCAACGAGCCTTGCAACGTGTTTTGAACCAAGATTTGGTCAATCAAGAGGTTCAGCAGATATTGAATGAAAGAGGAGAATTGATTAAAGCGCTGAACGGTTTGGAATTTGTAAAGGAATTATATCCAACTGACGCCAATTTTGTATTGGCAAAAGTTGATGATGCCAATAAACGTTACCAACAATTGCTTGAAAAACAGGTTGTGGTACGCAACCGAAGTACGCAGCCGCTTTGCGAGAATACGTTGCGGTTTACCGTGGGTACGCCGGACGAAAACAAAAAATTGATAGCCATTTTAAAAGAATTATAATAATGGGCAAAAAAGTACTATTCATTGATCGGGATGGAACCATCATCAAGGAAACTGCCGATGAGCAGATAGATGCCTTCGAAAAAATGATTTTTTATCCCAAAGCGTTTACCTATTTGGGTAAAATTGCCAAGGAACTGGATTACGAATTGGTGATGATCACCAATCAAGATGGGCTGGGTACCGATATTTTCCCTGAGGACACCTTTTGGCCTGTACACAACTTTATCGTCAAAGCTTTTGAAAACGAAGGAGTTGTTTTTGATAATGTTTTTATTGACAGAACTTTCCCAAAGGACAATGCGGATACCCGCAAACCAGGAACGGGAATGTTGACTTCTTATTTTTCTGAAGCGTATGACTTGGAGAATTCCTTTGTCATCGGTGATCGTTTGACCGATGTAGAATTGGCCAAAAACCTTGGCGCCAAAGGAATTTTTATTAATGATGAAACGCATTTGGGTACTGGGGAAATCACGGTAAAGCGTGAAGAACTGGATGACTACATCGCTTTGGAAAGCAATGATTGGGAAAAAATATACGAGTTTTTAAAATTGGAAAACCGGGTAGCGGAAATATCCCGAAAAACCAATGAAACTGACATATACATCAAAATCAACTTGGATGGCACTGGAAAAAGTGACATCAATACTGGTTTGGCGTTTTTTGACCATATGTTGGACCAATTGGCGCGTCACGGACAAATGGATTTGGAAATAAAAGTGGATGGCGATTTGGAAGTGGACGAACATCACACTATTGAAGACACCGCCATAGCGCTGGGCGAATTGTTTTCCAAAGCCTTGGGCAACAAACTGGGCATTGAACGCTATGGTTTTGCCTTGCCAATGGATGACTGCCTTGCCCAAGTAGCCATTGATTTTGGTGGACGCAATTGGTTGGTTTGGGACACCGAGTTCAAGCGGGAAAAAGTGGGGGATATGCCTACCGAAATGTTTATGCACTTTTTTAAATCGTTTACCGATGGAGCCAAGGCCAATTTGAACATCAAAGCAGAGGGCACCAACGAACACCATAAAATAGAGGCTATTTTCAAAGCCTTTGCCAAGTCCATAAAAATGGCAGTAAAGCGTGATGCGGAGAAAATGGTTTTACCCTCTACGAAGGGTATGTTGTAAAACATTTCATTTCGAAGGAGCTTGCGACTGAGAAATCTAGATTTCTCGCTAGGCTCGAAATGACAAAAAGACAAAATATAAATGAATATTGTAATCATAGATTACGGGGCTGGAAATATCCAAAGCATTATGTTTGCCATAAAGCGGCTAGGTTACGAAGCGGTTTTAAGCCACGATGCGGATGAAATCCAAAATGCGGATAAAGTCATTTTTCCTGGGGTAGGAGAGGCCAGTTCTGCGATGGCCAAATTAAAGGCTACGGGCTTGGATAAGGTGATTCCAACGCTGAAACAGCCTGTTTTGGGTATCTGTCTGGGTATGCAGTTGATGTGCCATTCATCCGAAGAAGGCAATACCGAAGGTTTGGGCATCTTTGATTTGGATGTGGTCAAATTCTCCAACAAAGTGAAAGTGCCACAAATTGGATGGAATCAGATTTCGGACTTAAAAAGCAAATTGTTTACCGATATTCCTGAGAAATCCTACATCTATTTGGTGCATAGCTTTTACGCGCCTAAGGGTACGGAAACCATTGCCACTTCGGAATATGATGTGGAATACAGTGCTGCTTTGCAGAAAGCTAATTTTTACGGTGTACAATTCCATCCCGAAAAAAGTAGCGATGTGGGCAGTCAAATCCTGCAAAATTTTCTAAATATAGAAATATGAGAATCATTCCTGCCATAGACATTATTGAAGGAAAGTGCGTGCGACTTTCCAAGGGCGATTATAGCACCAAAAAAATATACAACGAAAATCCGTTGGAGGTCGCGAAGGAGTTCGAGGCGCACGGCATTCAACATTTACATTTGGTGGATTTGGATGGTGCTAAGTCCAAGCATATCGTCAACTATAAGGTACTGGAGACCATTGCCTTAAAAACAGATTTGCAAATTGATTTTGGAGGCGGCCTAAAAACGGGGGATGACCTCCACATTGCCTTTCAAAGTGGTGCACATCAAATTACCGGTGGAAGCATTGCGGTGAAGGACAGGGAAACCTTTTTGAGCTGGTTGTCGACCTATGGAGCCAGAAAAATTATTCTTGGAGCCGATGCAAAAGATGAGAAAGTCGCCGTATCGGGCTGGCAGGAAGAATCTGATTTGGAATTGATTCCTTTTGTTCAGCTGTATCAATCAGAAGGTATACAATATGTGATTTGTACCGATATCAGCAAGGATGGCATGTTACAAGGTCCTGCCTTCCAGTTGTACAAAAAAATGCTGTCAAAAACCAAAAAAGGCTTACATTTAATTGCCAGTGGTGGCATATCCACCTTTGACGAACTCCCCAAACTTGCCGAAATTGGTTGTGAAGGCACCATTATTGGTAAGGCCATTTATGAAGGCAAGATCAGTTTAAAGCAATTGGAACATTACATTCTTGAAAATGGATAAGGAACAGGAACTCCAGGAAGAATTGGTTTGGAACGCGGGCTATCGTATGAACGAGAGCCTTCGTATGATCAAAATTTGTTTGGAACAATTATCGGAAGAGCAGGTTTGGGAAAAACCCAATGAGTCGAGCAACAGTATTGCCAATCTCATTCTTCATTTATGTGGAAACATTACCCAATATGGGATTGCCTCCATTCAAAATTTGGAGGATGAACGCATAAGGGATGAAGAATTTTCCACAGATTCAGGTTACACCAAAGCTGAACTTGTTAAAAAATTGGAAGACACCATCTCGGATGCCAAAAGAGCATTCTATGATGCTCCGCTCAAAGAACTTTTACGCAAAAGAAATGTCCAGGGCTTCAATTTTTCTGGCGTGGGGAATATTATCCATGTCATGGAACACCTATCCTATCACACTGGGCAGATAGCACTTTGGACGAAAATTTTACAGAACAAGGATTTAGGGTTTTATGGAGGAGTCAACCTGAATGCCAAAAACGAAAGCTAGCGTTTTAAATACAGCCCATGAACTGGATATTATTGATAATTGCCGGCTTTTTTGAAGTCGCCTTT
Source organism: uncultured Allomuricauda sp. (assembly GCA_963677115.1). Taxonomy (GTDB): domain Bacteria; phylum Bacteroidota; class Bacteroidia; order Flavobacteriales; family Flavobacteriaceae; genus Flagellimonas. Next base: position 3,391,001 of record OY781874.1, on the reverse strand, counting down.
GCAGCATGTTTAGGAAAGGCGAAAGAAACAACAGGTACCGAAATGACTTATTGGTACATAGGGTTTGCGGTCTGCCTAGCGATAAGCATGATTTTGCTTGTAAAAGCCACACAGGAATTGCCCATAGGTACGGCATATGCTGTATGGACCGGAATCGGTGCAGTGGGGACCGTACTGTTTGGTATCTTTGTTTTTAAAGAGCCCGCAACATTTTGGAGACTATTTTTTATAACCACCTTGATTGCTTCGGTTATTGGTTTAAAAGTAGTCTCACATTAGTTCAATCAAATAAAAATAAATGCTTACAAAAAGAATCATACCCTGTCTTGATATTAAAAACGGTAGAACTGTAAAAGGAATCAACTTTGTGGACCTACGCGATGCAGGTGATCCTGTGGAACTGGCGTCCATTTATGCCAAAGAAGGTGCCGATGAATTGGTTTTTTTGGACATTTCAGCGACCGAAGAAAAACGAAAAACTTTGGCGGAACTGGTGTATCACGTAGCGGAGACCATCAATATACCCTTTACCGTGGGCGGCGGGATTTCGTCAGTAGAAGATGTGGACATTCTGCTGAAAAATGGTGCCGATAAGGTTTCCATCAACTCATCCGCGGTAAAAAGACCGGAATTGATCAATGAATTGGTCGCCAAATTCGGTTCACAATGTATCGTTGTTGCCATTGATGCCAAACAAATAGACGGACAATGGAAAGTTCATTTGGTGGGAGGTAAAGTTCCCACGGAAATCGACCTTTTTGAATGGGCCAAAGAAGTGGAACAACGTGGTGCAGGGGAAATTTTGTTTACTTCGATGGACCACGATGGTACCAAAAATGGCTTTGCCAATCAAGCTTTGGCAAAATTGTCAGGCCTGGTGAACATTCCAGTGATTGCATCAGGTGGTGCGGGAAATATTTCACATTTTACGGATACTTTTAAAAATGGAAAAGCGGATGCCGCTTTGGCTGCCAGCGTTTTTCATTTTAAGGAAATCGAAATCAATACACTCAAAAAAGAATTAACGGAAGAAGGAATTCCTGTAAGAATATAAATAATGCAAATAGACTTCAATAAAAATTCAGACGGACTGGTACCAGCCATCATTCAGGATGCAAACACTAAAAATGTGTTGATGCTGGGCTATATGAACCAAGAGGCGTTTGAAAAAACAAAGGAAACACGAAAAGTCACATTTTTTAGCCGCTCCAAGCAACGGTTATGGACCAAAGGCGAAGAAAGTGGCAATTTCTTAAACCTTGTGGATATGCAAGTGGATTGTGATAACGACACCCTTTTGGTTAAAGTGAATCCGGTTGGTCCTACTTGCCACGAGGGCACCGACACCTGCTGGGCCGAAGAAAATGTTCAAGGGTACGGTTTCTTGTCAACACTGGAAAACATCATCGAATCCAGAAAAAATGACCAAGATAATCCGGATAGCTATGTGGCCTCCTTGTTCCGAAAAGGCATCAACAAAATTGCCCAGAAAGTAGGGGAAGAGGCTGTGGAAACCGTGATAGAGGCCAAAGATGACAACGAGGAGCTTTTCTTGAACGAAAGCGCCGACCTATTGTTCCATTATTTGATCTTGCTGAAGGCAAAGAATTATAATCTAAATGATGTGGTCAAAGTTCTGGAAAAGAGACATTGACCACATTTGATGTTCAATTCTTTTTTATAATCTGGGAGGAGCCGGTAAGCTCACTTGCTTGTATTGTTGCATTTCCCTTGTAATGTAGTGTGCTGGCACCGGAAGCTTTTACGGAAATATTTTCATCTACGGATAGAAAGGCCGTGCTGGCCCCCGCAAGATTTATGTCCAGATCGGAAATATCCAGACCATAATCCAATAGGTCACTGCTTCCTGAAAGCTCGGCATCCAAAGATGAAATGCTTCCAAAAACATCAATGGTGGAGGCGCCTTCCAGCTCCATTTTTAATCGGTCTGCGACCAATTCTCCATTAAAATCAGAAGCTCCAGAGACTGCGATTTTTCCATCCTGCACTTTCCATTGATTTTCTAAAATGAGTTTGCTCGCACCATCGATGCTAAATCTGGAAAGGTTTTTGGTCGTGATGTACGCATTCATCACAGCATTACCACGTACCGAGGTATGGTTTTTTAATCGAATGATCAATTCATCACCATCTTTTTGGACAACAATTTTTTCGTGCAGATTGTTGTTGGCCGAAATACGGATTTCCTCCTCAGATTCAGAAAAATATACATAGACTTGGAATGCATCGGAAATTCTAATTCCATCATATCCGTTGATATTATTATGATACACAGAGGTCACTTCGCCTTCGGCGTATATCTTCTCGTAATCACAGGAAGAAAAAAGGGTCAATAGCACAATAAGCAGTGTAAAGCTGATTTGTTTTTTCATTTTGTTCGATTTTTGATTGATGTAATACTGTCTGCAAGAAATGCTAAACGTTGAAAAATGGAATAGGCACCCACTGAAATGGAATGACAGCCCATCCGCTATTTTCAGACAAGGCGAATACCTGCTCGTTTTTTGTGTATACCCGTAATGTTTTTATGGGATGGTGAAGGCGGTTGTTGTAATTCTCCATCAGTTCAACTGCTTTTTGTAGCGGTTACGCCCCATATTGAACACTCCCAATTTTACTCCAATACCACCAGAAAAACCGTTGAGCCTGTCCACCGGACTTTGTGCCAGCTCAATTCTACTGGACATTCTATATCGAAAACCGGCCTCCAACTGAACATATCTGGAAATGTTGAACAGCACATTCATTCCTGGCTCCAACACAAAAACCGCATCTAAATCGTCATCGTTCAGGTCAACGTCCTCATCCCGCACCACGGCATCATGGTCCACATAGCCGGCAACTCCACCGCCGATCAATAGTGGAAAGGATAGACTTACCCTTTTTTTGCCAAACAATATAGGTTCCAAATGCAGTCCTCCGTACACAGCCACAATATCATCGTTATTGTTTGTTCTCGGGTTAAAGATGTCCTGCGGGGAGTATAGCACGTTGGCCATAAAACCCACTTCGAACTGTCTGTTGGCCACATAAGCCACTTTTAATGCCCCGATGTAAGTATTCTCTCCTTCAATTTCTCCAAAGTAGGTGGATAGCCCCAGATAAACCCCATGCACCACATTTTTTCGATCATTGAAGGTAATGTATTGGTCATCATCGTTCTGGGAGAACCCCATAGTGCCCATGAGTAAAAAAAGTAAGAAAGCGGTCGTTTTTTGATTGTTCATTTTTATTGGATTTTTGATTGATTTTGTTTTAAGGACAACCCATTTGATGAAGGGTTGCATTTTTTGATATTTTTTAATCGTTTATGGTCACAATTCCTTTTTCGCCTTCTATGGAAATATTTCCTTTTCTCTCCTTGCCATAAGTAGCATTGATTTTTCGGAGCCTACGGCCCTTGTCCAACATTTCTGAACTGACGTTCTCAAATGATTTGGGCAAGCGTACCACACCTTGCTCCAAGGTTGCCGTGAAGTTGTGGGGGAAATTACCAACGGTTAGTGTGATATCCGTGGACTCTTGCTGTATGGATATATCTGCAGATGGATTTATAATGTTGTACACTTGAAAGTCGGCAATTTTCATGGCAAGGTCTACATCACCTGCCAATCGTTCCACTTTGAACGTGGTGAAATCCAAGTTTCCAAATAGGGACGCCACTTCGTTTATGGAGATGTTGTCCTTGTTGGAATATATCTCCAAAGAATTAAGTGAATGGACATGAACTTCCGAGCCATCGCTTTTCAATCGCAGATTTTTTGAATTTTCCATATTCAATTCCCCGATTTTCAAGTCAAGTGCTGCATAGTTTAAATCTTTGGCGCGGACTTTCCCGTATTTCAAAACGATATCCGCTTTGTTCAAATTTTCCCCGATCCATAGGTCGCCATGCTCGATCAAGGCATTAAGGGTACCCGTCCAGTTTTCAATAATCACATCCCCAAAACGGTTGGTGACCTTAAGTTCAGCTTTTTTGGGAAGATAGACTTCATAATCTATTTGTACGTGGCCACGGTCAAAGTCAATGGGGTTGGCACGATTCAACAGATCGGCAAGCCATCCTGTATTTTTATTGCTGATTTCAGAAACAATGGAAATGTAGCTGTTACTCGCTTTGATTTTTGGGCTGATACGTCCCAATAAGTCTTCTGCATTTTCCTTTTTACGATGGTTCACAGTAACCTCAATCTTTACAAGTAGTTTATTCTGGTCCCACCCCTTAAGCCTTACGGTACCATACTTGTTCTCTATTTGAAATGCTCCCGAGTTGGTGAACGGGAAACTTTTCTCTATGGTTTTATGAACCTTTTCCTGTGCTACTACACAATGCACCGATACCAGTAGCAAGGCCATCCATAAGGCCACTCTATAGCGTGTATGCATAATCATCTTCATCTTGTTTTTTAGATTCGTTTAACTGGTGTAACAAATTCTCAATGAGTTCAATGCGCTTTTTGTAATTGCTCACTATGGCTTCCAGTACTAGCTCATTGTCAAGGTTTTTTTGCATCTCTTTCTTAAGAATCTCATATTCTGCATCGAGTTCATCCATAAAGGATAGGAACTCGGCCTTGTTTTTTTCGGAAAGGGCCTGGTTGTTCTTTACCAATTCCACTTGGTAGGAGACTAGGTCTTTATAATACATATCTATTTCCATCAGTTCTTTGGAGGTGGCGTATTGTGTTTTCTTTTCATTGTTGTTCAATACTGAAAGTCCAAAAAACCAAGCAAGACCCAGCAATAATAGTACGGAGGCCGCCACACGAAACAAAGGTCTTTTCCAGAGAGGTATCACCTTGGGTTTAGCTTGATGTAGTTCCTCTGAAATCTTCGCCCACATTTTGTCCTTGTCCGCCCTACGTTGATTGAACTGGCCTGCATGGTCCCTAATATGTTTTTCAAAATTGTCCATTACATTTCATTGATGATTTCCAATAATTTTTTCTTTGCCCTGTGGTATTGTGATTTTGAAGTACTGGTAGAAATACCTAAGATTTCCGCAATCTCCACATGGTCATATCCTTCAATCAGGTACAGATTGATGATTTCCCTATAACCGTCCGGTAACCGTGAAATCCCTTTTTTTACCTTGTCCAAATCTGTCGCCTCAGCTTCAACAGGCTCTTCATCCGTCAGATGAAACTCATGTGCATCCATCGGCACTACAGGGATACGCTTGGCCTTTAAATAGTTGATACTTTTATTGATTACAATTCGCTTCAGCCATGCTCCAAAACTGCTCTCGTACTTGAAGCTGTCCAAGTTTTTAAAGGCATCCACAAAACTATCCTGTACAATATCCTCTGCGTCTTCCGCATTGCCCAAAAATCGGAATCCCACATTGTACATAGCATCCACATAGCGGGAATACAGCTCGTATTGCGAGTTGCTATTGCCGGCTTTGCATTGCTCCACTATGGCCTTGTGCGTAAAACGGATTTCGGTCTCCAAAGGTTTTAGGTTGATGCCTTATCTGTAGCTAAAGACAACCGCAAAAGTAAAGGGTTGCACTATGAAGAAAAAAAACTTTTAAAAATGTATCTATTATAAATATGGACAGAAAGTTTCCGTAAAAAAGCCAATGCATGCAACCCTTCATTTTTTGACCTGTCTATGATGATGAAAATTTCAAGTACAAACATCAAAACATCAAAAAAATGAACAGTAAATCACAGTTGGACCTAGCAATCAAATGTAACGTTTGGTTGCTGTGGTTTTTCTTTTCGGGCTGTATCCTGGCCCATGGCCAGACCAGCCACACCATCAGCGGTACCATCACCGACGAAAGCAATGGGGAAACTCTTTTCGGAGCCTCTGTATTCTTGAATGGCACCACCGTTGGCGGTGTTACCAATGAATATGGATTTTATTCCGTTACCGCACCAGAAGGGGAATATGTATTGAGCATTTCCTATATGGGCTATAATGAGGTAAATATTGAGATCAACCTGAATCATGACATCGTGCAGGATGTGGAAATATCCGAATTCTCGACAGAATTGGATGAAGTGGTCGTTATGGCAGATGAGCCAGAACGGGCCATATTGCGCAAACCCGAAATGAGCGTGGTAAAGATGAATATGGGCACCGTGAAACAAATGCCCGTGGTTTTGGGGGAGTTGGACGTATTGAAATCCCTTCAAATGCTGCCCGGGGTCACCAATAATGGAGAAGGCACGGGAGGATTCCATGTAAGGGGCGGCGCACAGGACCAAAATCTTGTACTGCTGGATGAGGCCATTATTTACAATACTTCCCACATGTTCGGATTCTTCTCCGTATTCAATGCGGATGCCATCAAAGATGTCAAACTCTACAAAGGAGGCATTCCGGCAAGCTTCGGGGGAAGGGTTTCCTCGGTGTTGGACATTCGACAAAAGGATGGGAACAGTAAAAATTTTAAGCTGAACGGGGGCATTGGCGTCCTATCAAGCAGGCTGACGGCCGAAGGACCCGTTTTTGGGGATAAGGGCTCCTTTTTGATTGCCGGTCGGCGTTCCTATGTGGATCTACTGCTCAAGGCTGCAGGAGAAAATAACAGTGTCAGCTTTTATGACCTGAACCTAAAGACCAATTACAGCATCAATCGTAACAATAAGCTTTTCTTGAGTGGTTATTTTGGACGTGATGCCTTTAAACTGGGCAATAGTTTTGACAGTAGTTATGGCAATGCCACGGGCAACCTACGTTGGAACCATATTTTTAGTGATCGCTTGTTTTCCAACCTTTCGGCGATTTTAAGTCGATATGACTACGATTTGGAGTTTGCACAGGATGAATTTGATTGGGTGTCCTCCATCACCAACTACAATCTTAAATATGACTTTAAGTATTATTTGAGCAATGACTTCAAATTGGATTTTGGCATCAACGGTATTTATTATGATTTCAATCCAGGGGAAGTAAACCCCACTGCCGAGACATCACCCGTCAATCCATTAAAGTTAGACCAGAAAAAAGCGCTGGAAAGTGGATTTTATTTGAGCGCAGAGCAAAAACTGGGCCCTAAACTTACCGCACAATACGGATTGCGATACAGTGCTTTCTCCAGATTTGGAGGGCAACCCATCAACACCTACGCAAATAATCAGCCCGTAGTGTACAATCCAGAACTGGGCATTTATGAAAGGGGAACGGTAACGGGCGAAACCAATTTTGAAAAAAGGGATGTCATTGAATCCTTCGGGAATTTTGAACCTCGGGTTTCCTTGGCATATCTGTTAAACGAGGATTCATCCTTAAAAGCAGGTTTTTCCCGCACCGCCCAGTACATTCATCTACTGTCCAATACATCCTCCGTCACCCCTTTGGATGTCTGGACGCCCAGTGGCCCCTTTATCAAACCACAATTGGCCAACCAGTATGCACTGGGATACTTTCGCAATTTTAAGGACAAGACCTATTCGCTGGAAGTGGAGACCTACTATAAAACTGTGGATAACAGAATCGATTATATAGATGGTTCCGAGCTAGTTGGTCAAAACACCATTGAAACCGAAATTTTGAATGGCAAAATGCGAGCCTACGGGTTGGAACTGTTGCTTCGGAAGAACGAGGGCGACTTTACGGGTTGGATCGCATACACCCTCTCAAAATCAGAGCAACAAACCTTGGGAGGTACAGCCGGAGGACCAGGTATCAACAATGGAGATTGGTACAATGCTTCTTTTGATAGGACGCATGACATATCCATATCGGGAGCCTACCAATTGGACGACCAATGGAGTTTTGGAACCAATCTCGTTTTTCAAACAGGGAGACCGGTAACCTATCCCAATGGGCAATATGTGTACGAGGATTTGTCCATAGCAAGCTACGCCCCAAGAAATTCAGACCGTTTGCCAAGCTACCATCGGATGGATGTTTCTGTCAATTATAAACCAAGAAAATATCAGAACAAACGCTTCAAGGGCGAATGGGTGTTCAGCATCTATAATCTCTACAACAGAAAAAATGCCGCTTCGATTTCCTTCGGTCAAAATATGGAGACCGGGGCCAACGAAGCTACGCGAACAGCGATTTTTGGCATTGTGCCCTCATTGACCTACAACTTTAAATTTTAAATCATGAAAACATTGAAGAAAATTATATTGGTGGTTATTGTAATCATATTTGCCTCATGTTCGGACGTGGTGGATGTGGAGGTCCAAGAAGGCCCAAAACGATTGGTGGTGGAAGCATCTCTGGACTGGGAAAAGGGCTCCGAAGGAAATGTACAGACCATCCGATTGAGAGAATCCACCCCATTTTTTAGCACAAATACCAACACGGAAGTAACAGGTGCCTCAGTTGTTGTAACCAATGAAGGCAGCGGGGCAAGCTATAATTTTGAGGACCAGGGCAACGGCGAATACCTGACCACAAATTTTGAGCCCGTTTTGGAACAGAAATACACGCTTAGAATCGAATATAATGGTGAGATATATACTGCAACGGAGACTATGACCGCCGTGACGGACATCACCAATGTTTTTCAGGGGCGTAAAGAAGGTTTTGATGATGAACTACTGGAAGTACACGTGGTGTTTACCGACCCGGAGGTAGAAGGGAACAATTATCTTTTCAAATTTCAGCGGGAAGGTGATCTGTTACCTGATTTGGAAACGGCGAAAGATGAATTTTTAAATGGCAACGAGATTGATTGGTGGTACGAAATCGACGAGGACGATGATACTGAAATAGAGCCTTTTAAACCTGGTGATGTAGTGGATATAGAAATGTATGGAATCTCCAAGGACTATTACGATTACATCAAGATACTCATCTCACAACTCGGTGGTGTAGGTCTTTTTGAGTCCACGCCAGTGGACGTGAAAGGCAACTGTGTCAATACTACAAATCCTGAAAACTATGCCTTTGGGTACTTCAGATTAACACAGGTGATCAAAACCAGCTACACCTTTGTGGAGGACTAGTTTTAGATTGGTTGAATTTTAGGCGTCGGGCTTCTTGGTTCGGCGCTTTTTTGGTTCATCGCGTTAAGTTTTTTCTAAACGTTTAGTCGTTACAGCGAAATACCGTAAATTTATGTAATGGCTATGAACACAAGAAAAGGGTTTCGTTTTACCAATTACGAGGCACCGGACCAAACTCCGTTCGAAAAACTCTTTGAGATTTTTCAGGAACTGATTACACACACTTCGGGCGATGTGGAGGAGGCGCTGGATTGGCTCCGTGAATTGGATAAGGAATATGAGCTTACCGACGACGATTACACTATCGATGATTTTATAGAAGACCTTAAGGCCAAGGGATACATCCGTGAGGAATTTGATATGGATGATCCACAGGGCGGCGAAGGCGAAGAAGGGGATGAAACCGGCAAAGGCGGAAGCCTTTCCGTTACCGCCAAGTTAGAGCGAATGCTGCGCCAACGGGCCTTGGACCAAATCTTTGGAAAAATCAAACGAAGTGGTTCTGGTAACCACAAAACAGGAAAATCAGGCAAAGGCGATGAACATACCGGGGAGTTCCGTGAATACCGCTTTGGGGATTCCTTGGAGCACATCAGCATGACCGAAAGTCTCAAGAACGCCCAAGTAAACCGCGGATTGGACAACTTCACTTTGAGTGAAGAGGATTTGGTGGTCGAAGATACCCAGCACAAAGCCCAGATGAGCACGGTGCTGATGATTGACATCAGCCATAGTATGATTTTGTACGGCGAGGACCGAATTACACCCGCCAAAAAAGTGGCAATGGCCCTTGCTGAACTTATTACTACCCGTTACCCAAAGGATACGCTGGATATTTTGGTGTTCGGAAACGATGCTTGGCCCATTCCCATCAAAGATTTACCCTATTTAAGAGTAGGTCCATACCACACCAATACTGTGGCCGGATTGCAACTTGCAATGGATATGCTCCGTAGAAAACGGAACACGAACAAACAGATTTTTATGATTACCGATGGAAAACCATCTTGTTTGCGACTTCCGAACGGAGATTATTACAAGAACAGCGTAGGTTTGGACGAATATATCGTTGAAAAATGCTACGCCATGGCCCAACAGGCCCGGAAACTTCATATCCCCATAACCACTTTTATGATTGCAGAGGACCCCTACCTGATGCAGTTTGTGCGTGAATTTACCAAAGCAAACAAGGGAAAAGCCTTTTACACAGGACTAAAAGGTTTGGGTGAAATGATTTTTGAAGATTACGAACAAAACAGAAAAAGAAGAATTAAAGGATAGCACAACATATGAATTTGGATCATACCAACATTACAACGCTAGGTGAATTAAAATCAGCGGGATATACAAACAGAAGCATTAAGGACGAACTTCGGGAGAACCTTTTGGAGAAAATATCCAAAGGCGAACAAGTTTTCGAAGGCGTTTGGGGTTATGAAAACTCGGTAATTCCAGAACTGGAAAGAGCCATTCTTTCCCGTCACAATATTAATTTATTGGGCTTGCGAGGGCAGGCAAAGACCCGTTTGGCCCGTTTAATGGTGCAACTGCTTGATGAATGGATGCCCATTGTGGAGGGCTCTGAAATCCACGATGACCCTTTGGAACCTATTTCAAGATACGCCACGGAATTGATCAAGGAAAAAGGGGATGATACCCCTGTAAGTTGGGTACACCGAAACGAGCGTTTCTATGAAAAATTGGCCACACCCGATGTTACCGTAGCGGATTTGATTGGAGATGTAGATCCGATAAAAGCGGCTAATCTCAAATTGTCCTACGCGGATGATCGTGTCATTCATTTTGGAATGATACCGCGGGCCAACCGTTGTATTTTTGTGATCAACGAACTTCCCGACCTTCAAGCAAGGATTCAAGTGGCGTTGTTTAATATACTGCAAGAAGGTGATATACAAATTCGGGGTTTTAAACTTCGTTTGCATTTGGATATTCAATTTGTGTTTACTGCCAACCCTGAAGATTACACCAATAGGGGAAGTATTGTCACTCCTTTGAAAGATAGGATAGGTTCTCAAATTTTGACACACTATCCAGAGAGTATTGAGATTGCAAAGAAAATAACAAAGCAGGAAGCGAAGTTGGACAAACGTCAGTCCGATTTTGTGTATGTACCCGAAATTGCAATGGATTTATTGGAACAAATCAGTTTTGAGGCCAGAAACAGCGAATATGTGGATGCCAAAAGTGGCGTAAGTGCCCGTATGAGCATCACAGCTTTCGAAAATCTCTTGAGTACCGCAGAGCGCAGGGCCATTGTTGCCGGTGACAAGAAAACCAATGTTCGCTTGAGTGATTTTATGGGGGTTGTCCCTTCCATCACGGGTAAAATTGAGTTGGTATACGAAGGAGAGCAGGAGGGAGCTGGTTCCGTAGCCGAGAATTTGATTGAAGATGCCGCAAAATCATTATTCCCGAGTTATTTCCCGAAAATTGATAAGCTTCAGCGCAAGGAAGAGGAAACTGAATATGATGAATTGATCAGTTGGTTCTTTGACGGAGAAGGCTTCGACCTTTTGGACGATGAAAAAGAGGACGAATATAAATCCAAGTTGGACTCCATCGGTCCACTGAACCACCTTTTAAAGGAATATCAGCCGGACACCCCAAAAGAGGATTCTTATTTCTTAAAAGAGCTGTTGCTATGGGGGCTGGTTGCCCATAAAAAGCTGAGCAAACATCGATTTCAGCAAGGGTACCAGTTCAAAGACCTGTATGGCAACTATATCCGAGGACTATAAACTATTGCCAAATATTTAGGTTGTCGTTATAGTTTTCAAAATTGTAGACACCGATGTAGCGCTTTCTCAACCAAAAGGTGTAAAGCGTTAGAATTGGCAAAACACTATAAAGGACCACAGAAAGGGTTGCCATAGGTTTAAAAGTGACAGGAATCACGTGTTCGCCATAGGTTTCCATTGAATTCAACACCGTGATAGAGTCATAAATTTTAAAGATATACACAATCATAATGGCGTAAAGAACATACTCAATGTTTCGCATTTTGGGATCTGGCAGTTCATCTTCAGTAATTTTGAACCAAACTACATATAAGTATAAAAAATGCACAGAGCTCAAGATGGGAAATATATAGTTATCTGGTTTTAAAAAGTAAAACTGATTCGTATAAACTCCGTAAAAGCTTAATACAATCAAAGTCAACAGCACCGCTATACTGGCAAGTATGTTTCGTTTCCAGGTAATTATCTTTGACAACGTATTCATATCTATCTCGGATTTGCGACTTAATTCGATATAAAGAACGGGCGTTTTACCCTGCTATTTCAAAGAAATCGACAAGCTGCAAACATTGTTGGATAATACGAAAAATCCGACGTGAAAACCTAAAAAATAGATGCTAAAAAGTATTTCTCTACTTAATCAAAAAGATTAGAAGACAAATAGCGGTCACCACGATCGCATACAATGGAAACGATAGTACCGCTTTCCAAAGTTTCGGCCAAACGCAGGGCTACAGCCGCCGCTCCGCCACTGCTCATACCAGAAAAAATACCTTCTTCTTTGGCCAATCGCTTCGCCATTTCGGTAGCATCGTGTTCGCTAACCTCCATTACGGCATCCACTTTGTCCGGATTAAAGATTTTGGGCAGATATTCTTTTGGCCATTTTCGTATGCCCGGAATCTTGGAATCGTCCGTAGGTTGTACGCCCACAATTTGAACATTGGGATTTTGCTCCTTTAAATAAGTGGAAGTTCCCATTATGGTGCCCGTAGTGCCCATACTGGACACAAAATGAGTGATTTTCCCATCTGTATCTCTCCAAATCTCAGGGCCTGTGGTTTTGTAGTGTGCCTTCCAGTTGTCATCATTCGAAAACTGGTTCAACATTTGGAAACCTTCTTCCCTGACTTTGGCTTCGGCATAGTCCCTGGCCCCCTCAATTCCGACTTCGGCGGGTGTCAACGTTACTTTTGCACCGTAAGCTCTCATGGTCTGTACACGTTCCTTGGTAGAATTTTCGGGCATCACCAATTCAATATCAAGGCCAAAAAGACCTGCTATCATGGCCAAGCCAATACCTGTGTTACCGCTCGTGGCCTCGATTAATTTGGTTTTCTTGGTAAAATCGCCGCGCTCTAACCCACTTTTTATCATATTGTATGCTGGGCGGTCCTTAACGCTACCGCCAGGGTTATTTCCTTCCAGCTTAAACAGGATTTTTACATTTGGATTGGTATTCAATACGTTGGATTCCACCATTGGGGTGTTTCCGATAAGATCTAATATGCTGTTAGACATTTGGGGTTGTCTTTATTTTAATTTCTGGTTTGTGATAAACGGTGGAGTTGGGAGGTACGGAGGAAGTTATCCAAGCATTACCGCCAATGACCGAATTCGCACCAACAATGGTATCTCCGCCCAATATCGTAGCATTGGCGTAAATGGTAACATTATTCTCTATAGTGGGATGACGCTTGGTTTTCTCCAAATTCTTGGCCACATAAAGTGCTCCCAAGGTGACTCCTTGATAGATTTTCACATTATCATGAATAATGGCAGTTTCTCCGATTACAACGCCTGTTGCGTGATCAATAAAGAAAGACTTACCGATTTTTGCTCCAGGATTAATATCCACACCGGTCTGCCTATGCGCATATTCCGTCATCATTCTAGGAATCAATGGTACACCTTCGTCATAAAGTTCATGTGCCAATCTATAAATAGCAATGGCATAAAAACCGGGGTAGGCCATATAAATTTCCTGAAGGGAAAGAGAGGCAGGGTCACAATTCAATATTGCCTCGGCATCTAAATTTAGATGTTCCAGAATCCGTGGCAGATGGGCCACATAATTGCCCCAAAGCTCCTCACTGGGCTTCTCCAAGTCCCAACATGCCATATCCATTAGCTTATTGAATTTATTCTCCAAGAGCTCCAAGTTAACGGCAACAGGGGTGTTGGCATCAAATAGGGTATAAAATAGCGTATCAGTGAAATCTTCGGTTTCCTGCTTTAACCTATAATCCAGATAAGGCAGTTTTTTGTGCCTATTGAGTTCGGCGATGATTTTATCCTTGTCCATACTGCTCTGTATTGTCTTAAAATTAGATAAATCCTTACCATGCGAAGGTATAAAAGGCTAACTTTAGTTTAAAAATAACATATTATCGATATATGGCGTCCAATAAGACAATATCCAAAGGAGTTTTTGATTTTCTGAAGGAGCTAAAAAACAATAACAACCGAGATTGGTTTGAAGCACATAAAACTGATTTCAAAAAACATCAGTCCGAGGTAAAGTCATTTCTAGAAGCTGTAAAGACAAACTTAAACCACCACGATGATATTGAAAAAATGAAGCTGTTCCGGATTTACAGAGATGTTCGGTTTTCTAAGGACAAAACACCCTACAAAAGTCATTTTGCGGGTTCTTTTTCCCGACTTGGAGCACATCTGCGAGGCGGTTACTATGTTCATTTAAAACCCGCCGAGTCTTTTTTGGCCACTGGATTCTGGGACCCGAACAAAGAAGACTTGTTTCGTATTCGAAAAGAACTGGAAATGGATGCGGACGAGTTCCGTAAAGTCATCAACCAAAAAGAATTGAAAGAAACTTGGGGCAAACTCAGTGGTGATGAATTAAAAACAGCTCCCAAAGGTTTTGACAAGGAACACCCAGATATTGACTTGATTCGAAAAAAACAGTTTGTATTTGTACGGAATCTTAAGGATAAAGAAGTGCTGTCCCCTGCTTTTTTGGACGAAGTGGACAAATCCTTTAAGTCCATTCGCCCTTATTTTGATTTGATGAGCGATATCCTAACGACCAACCTGAACGGGGAATCAGTTTTGGAATAGTGCCTCTTCTTCCTCTAAAAGCTGAATTTGGTCTTTGAGGCGTTCCACTACCATGTTCATCATTCGTTTGTTCAGGGCAGAAGAATTGGTAATGTAATCACGGTATTCCTCTACAGTGAACTGACCAATAATCATTCCCTTTAGGGAATTCCTGAATTTGATATCCTTCTGGATGGCTCTTTCTATGTACTCCATCTTTTTCTCCAAAGAAAGTTCATAAAAAGCTCCCTTGTGCTTGTTTGCATAGTTTTTGAAAGCCTCCACTAATAAATCATTTTGGAGTTTGATTACAGGACGTAGGGTTTTGTTTTGAAAATGCTCATCAAAACCCATTTGGCTGTTAAAATGTGATGATTGAATGGTGGGACGAATGTCCAATCGACGGTCGGATGCTGAATCCATTGTTGTGATTTTTACTAAAATTACAGAATGTTGTACTGCACACTTTTAAATATCGCAATAGTTGTCAACGAGGTTATGAACAACTTGAAGCCTCAAAAACAAAAGGGTATTAGAATAATTTGGAAATCCAGTAAAAGATTAAGCATAGGAGGCAAACTGAAAATTCAAAGAGAACCCAATATCTAAACAGTTTAGGCAATTTAGAAGGTATGTGAAAATGTATCATGACTAAATATACCGAAAAAACAGAGAAAATGTATTAAATCGTTGTACGAACCAAAAACCTTATTTTTATCTCAAATTGAATTCAAAATGAAATTCGGAAAAGTAGACCACCCAGAACACATAGATTTCACCATCCCACCGGACCATCCGGATACTCCAGTAGTCCTGAAAAAGAACAAAATGGGTGCTAACACCGAGGTGTACGTGGGTTGTGCCAAATGGAACCGGCAAGATTTGAAGAATTTCTATCCCAGAGGCACAAAAAATGAATTGGAATACTACTCCTCCCAATTCAACTGTATTGAGCTCAACGCTACATTTTATCGCATATTTCCTGCCGAACAGTATGAAAAGTGGCGGGACAAAACCCCTGAAGGCTTTAAGTTTTTCCCGAAAATGACCAACGAGGTAAGCCACCTTCGTCGAATGAACGACAAAGCATTGGAAGCCGCCGACCGCTATTTGGAAGTAACGGCTTTGCTTGGCGAAAAACTGGGCACCATCTTTTTACAAATGCACAATAACTTTGGTCCTAAAAACTGGGATAGGGTAGTGCGCTTTGTGGAATATTGGCCCAAGGAGTTTCCATTGGCCATGGAGTTCCGACACACGGATTGGTTCAATGATGAAAAAGTGGCGCAGGAACTATATCATTTACTGGAGGAAAATGGAATTGCCAATATTTTGGTAGATACCGCAGGTAGGCGGGATATTATGCATATGCGCCTGACCAACAACGAGGCATTTGTTCGTTATGTGGGTGCCAATCATGCGTCCGATTATCCCCGTTTGGATGATTGGATAGCCCGTTTATCAGCTTGGAGATCTATGGGATTGGAGAACATCCATTTCTTTGTGCATCAGAATCTTGAACTGGAATCTCCCTTGTTATCGGCGTACTTCATAAAACAACTAAACGATAACATGGGCTTTAATCTGCACATACCCAAGACTACTATGCCCCCTCAAAAGGATTTATTCGATTAAAGGACCACAATTTGATCAAGTTTAAAATCTTGGGCATTTAAAATTGTTTACTCAATATTTGCCCTCCATTAAATCTTTTAAATTCGTAATTCGCATCAATTAAGGGATTTAACCATAAAATCTTAAAAGGATTCCACTAACTTTGCACTTTAACTATAAAAGTTTGAACTATGCGATTTCATTCACGAAAATGGGTAAAGCCCGAGGATTTGAATGCCAATGGAACTCTTTTTGGAGGTAAGGTCCTAGCTTGGATAGATGAGGAAGCTGCATTGTACAGTATTATACAGCTCGAGAACAAGAAAATCGTAACCAAATATATGTCCGAAATCAATTTTATGAGCACGGCCCACGAAGGGGACATCATAGAAATTGGTATTGAAGTAATAAAATTCGGGGTCACCTCAATTTCGCTCAACTGTGAAGTTAGAAACAAGATGACCCACGAAAGTATTGTTACCGTAGACAACATTATTATGGTGAATCTAGATGAGAACGGTAATCCCAAGGCTCACGGTAAAACGAAAATAGAATACGTTAAGGACCGTTTGGCCAAAAAGGAAAAAGAAGAGGAAAAAGCCTCTTCTTAGTTCATGGCTTGGGCCACCGCTTGTACCTCGTCCAATACCCTTAATAGGTTTCCGCCCCATAATTTGGCGATTTCTTCTTCGGTATAACCTCTTTTTACCAATTCCAAGGTTACGTTGAAGGTTTCGGATGCATCCGACCATCCTTCGATACCTCCACCTCCGTCAAAATCGGAACTGATGCCCACGTGGTCAACACCTATCAACTTAACCATATAGTCGATATGGTCCACAAAATCTGATACGTTTACCGCTGGCGGCACATTGGGGTCCGTTTCTGCAATTTCTTCGCCGATATTTCTGATTTTACCATAATTGGCAAAGAATTCTTCTCGTTGTTCATCGGTCAACGAACTAAACTGAGAACGATCGTACCAAGCAAGGTCCAAAGAATCAGCTACTTTTTTGTAGACTTCCGTCATATAAGCGGAACGAGCTTCGTGCTTTTCGGTGTTCAAATAGGAACTAAACGCCACGGTCTGGACAACGCCGCCGTTCTCCTTCATCAACATTAATTGCTCATCATCCAAGTTACGGCTATGGTCGCAAAGTGCCCTTGCAGAAGAGTGTGATGCGATTATTGGCGCCTTGGTAAGCTCGATCATTTGTTTCATCGCTTCTTTTGACGGATGCGAAACATCGATCATCATTCCAACACGGTTCATTTCGGCAATAGCTTTTTTTCCAAGCTCGCTCAAACCATTATGGAGCCAAACACTGTCTTGCTCCCCTGTGTTGGAATCGCTCAGTTGACTGTGGCCATTGTGTGCCAAGGACATGTAGCGCGCGCCACGTTTTTGATATTCTTCAATCTGGGAGAGATCCTCACCAATGGGATACGCATTTTCCACACCGATCATGGCCACCTTTTTACCTGCGGCCACAATTCTTCTTACATCTTCCGATGTCAATGCCAATTCAATTTCATCGGGGGCAATGTCCTCGCACAGCCTATGTATGGCATCAAACTTGGAGATGGCGTTTTCGGAAGCCTTTGCGTAGCCTTCGGAGGTTAATTCGTCCTGACCTGTGTATACGATCAAAAAAACGACATCCAATCCACCTTCTTCCATTTTGGGAAGATTGATTTGGGTTTCCAATCGTTGGGTGTAGTTAATACTATCGGTAAAATTCTGCACATTGATATCGTCGTGCGTATCGATCGTTATAACGGAATCGTGGATCCGTTGTGCTTTTTCTTCCAAGGTTTCTTCTTTCTTTTCTGGTTTTTTTTCTCCGCAGGAGATGAACAGGGTAATACTAAGGAGTAGATAAAAATATTTCATGGTTGATTTTTTACACATACAAATAACGCAATTTGACAACAATATCCGAACCCTACGGAACAATAAATTGTAATCCCTCAGTTTAATCCACATTTTTAATGTGATTAATAACCATTAACGCAAAAAATTGGGAACACGCGAATTATTAACGTATCTAGAAAAGCTTGAAATAGGTTTAAGCTCTTTTTCTTATGAAGAATTAGGGGTAGTGGAGGCCGGAGAACTTAAAAAGACTTTTGAAATGTTCAAGTTTGGACTTGAAAGAAAAGTTTTTGGGATTTCTGAAATGAAGCAACTCGAAGACCTGTACAAAAAAGTAGGCATTCAAAGTTCTGATAGCGATTCGTTTATCCAAGAAAGTGATAACGGAGTTTTGATGCTTATAAGGTCCTTGGAGGACACAAATCTTTCTGAACCACAAAAAAGTATCGTGCAGGAGATTAAAAAAAGAATACAGAACATACAAACTCCCCAAGATCAGACCAAAAACACAAAACCTATGTCAACCGATTTTGAATTCATAGAGAAGAGCCTTCAAGCTGGTTTTTCTTCCCAGAAAATTGATCTCCAACCCGTTTTGGAGGATTGTATGGGACAAGTAGATCTATTGGAAGAATTAGTGCGCATGTTCAAACAGAACATTTTTGAGTTTGTCGGTAGTGCAAAAGTCAACCTGATGAACGAAAACTATGATGAATTGGAGCTTTCCTGCCAAAAAATAATGCCTTCGCTGCGTATGATGAAGACTTCGGGGCTTTTGGAGGTGACCCAACAAATTTCAAGGTTGTGCAACACGGATAGGGATAGAAAACATCTAGTCTTTTTGTACGATCAGTTTCTTAAAGAATATCCGCGCATAGAAGAGCAAATAGATTTTGAAATGGAGATATTCCGTACAATCTAAATAAACAGTCAAGATGGAAAACAACCAACTACCAGAATATCTACAAAGTGTATTTTATCCGTTGTTCCAACATACAAAGGACATAGAGTGCCAATTGATGTTGATGGACGAAATGTTGGAAGTAGGGGACAGGAAAGAAATCCCGTTCCTATCTGAACTGGAGTCCCATGATAACCCAAAAATAAGTAACAAAGCATTTGTTGTCAAAAACGAACTACAGTCCAAATTGGGCATGCTGTCCGATGCGGAACGAAGAAGATTGCCCATGAATCTTTGCTTTATATATGATGAGTTCAACATTCGTCCCAGCAAGGTGGACAAAGACCTCGAATTTGAGGTAGATCTGGATTTTTTGAACATGAAGTAAGGCATATTAAAGTAGGAGTTTCACCACAATTTGTGGAAACCATATAATCTTTTGAATAAAATAACGTTATATCAATACCCAAATAAAAATCAAAGATTACCATGTTATACGACACCTACGGCGAAGAATACCTAGCTTTTTTACAAGAACTGAACGAAATTTTGACGGTAAACGAACTTGCCGAACTTGATTACCTATAGTTAGCCAACAACCAAAAATTTGTTACCATGAAAAAACCTAACAAAGAAAACACCGCCTACTTAAATTTTATCAACGATTTAAAGGAAATGCTCACTGACTTTGATATTAGTCTTTTGAGTAAATCTTGATGTTTAAAAGTGTATATCATGGAAAAGGGGATGCTGTTAACAGCATCCCCTTTTCTATTTATAGTTGTTGTGGGCTTAACCCAAGTAAGATTTCAATATCTTACTTTTGGAGGTGTGCCTTAATTTTCTAATTGCTTTTTCCCGTATTTGGCGTACACGTTCCCTGGTCAAATCAAATGTACTCCCAATTTCTTCCAAAGTCATGGAGGGTTGGTCTCCTATACCATAGTATAGGCGAACCACATCGGCCTCTCTTGGGGATAAAGTGTCCAACGCCCTGTTTATTTCGGTGTTTAGGGATTGGTGCATCAGGCCTTTGTCCGGTTTGGGAGAATCCCCGGCATTGAGTACATCGTAAAGATTGGAAGTTTCACCCTCCTTTAATGGTGCATCCATAGATACGTGCCTACCGGTATTCTTCAAGGATTGCTTCACTTCGGAAACCGTCATGTCCAATTCCTTCGCGATTTCCTCTGGAGATGGTGGACGTTCGTGGGCCTGCTCCAAGTACGAAAAGGTCTTTTTTATCTTATTGATAGACCCGATCTTGTTCAATGGCAACCGTACCACTCGTGATTGTTCTGCCAAGGCTTGCAAAATAGATTGGCGAATCCACCAAACCGCGTAGGATATAAACTTAAATCCACGGGTTTCATCAAAACGTTTGGCCGCCTTTACCAATCCAACATTTCCTTCGTTGATCAAATCCGGCAATTTTAGCCCTTGGTTCTGGTACTGTTTTGCCACGGAGACCACAAACCTTAGGTTTGCGTTGGTCAATTTTTCCAAAGCAGCTTGGTCTCCGGCCCTGATCTTCTGTGCTAGCTCAACTTCCTCTTGAGCTGTAATCAAATCGATTTTACTTATATCCTGCAAGTATTTGTCAAGTGATTTGGACTCCCGGTTCGTGACCTGTTTGATGATTTTTAGCTGCCTCATTCTTGTATATGGTTTACTAGTGTTATAAACTATCATTATACATTATAATCTCCATTTTTCCAAGTCCAAAATGTTATTGTTATCAAAATGTTATGAGCAAATACTGGATTTGCACAAAAAAGCACGAGGATTTTAATTGTTAATACAATTTTGATAGAAAAGCTTCCAAGGATTGGTCTCAAGCACAAAAAACCCCTAATTTTGTAGGGTTTTTTATTTAAGAATCATAACGCATTTCCCTTTGGAGGTAAAAAAAGAAGTCAAGAAGAAAACTTTATACGGTTATCAGGAAGAAGACCTGAACAAAATATTCACCCAATTGGACGAGCTTCCGGAGGGCACCAACATTTTGTATCAACTGCCTACAGGAGGAGGCAAAACCGTTGTGTTCTCCGAAATTACCCGAAGGTACATTGAACAGACCGGGAAAAAGGTTATGGTGCTAACCCACCGCATTGAGCTCAGCAAACAGACCTCAAAAATGCTGAAGGGATTTGGTGTTGCCAATAAGGTCATCAATAGCGAGGTAAAAGAACTTTACGATCAGGACGATTATATGTGTTTTGTTGCCATGGTCGAAACCCTGAACAACCGTCTGCAGGAAGAAAAGGTGAAAATCAACAATATTGGTTTGGTGATTATCGATGAAGCCCACTACAATTCATTTAGGAAGCTGTTTAAATATTTCGATAAATCCACCATCTTGGGGGTAACGGCAACCCCGCTGAGTTCCAATATTAAACTCCCAATGAAAGACAACTACAAACATTTGATCATTGGGGAGTCCATACAATCGTTGATCAACAAAAGCTTCTTGGCCAAGGCCAACCTCTATAATTACGATGTAAGCCTCCGTACGTTAAAACTGGGCATCAACGGAGATTATACCGTAAAATCTTCTGATGAGTTCTACAGTGCCCACAGTATGCTAGGCAAACTGCTTACCGCATATGAAGAAATTGCGAAGGGCACCAAGACCTTGATTTTTAATAACGGTATCAATACCTCACTCTACGTTTACGAGACCTTCAAAAAAGCGGGATATAACGTTAGGCATTTGGACAACAAGAACACGGCCACCGAGCGAAAGGATATTCTGGAGTGGTTCGCGGAAACTCCGGATGCCATCTTAACCTCCGTGAGTATTCTTACCACAGGTTTTGATGAACCCACAGTTGAAAGTATTATTCTGAACCGTGCCACTAGGTCGCTTACCCTATATTTTCAGATGATAGGAAGGGGATCTAGGGTGCTTCCGGATAAAAGCGAGTTCAACGTAATCGATATGGGTAACAACATTGCACGGTTTGGTCCTTGGGATGCCCCGGTTGATTGGCAGGAAATATTTCATTTTCCCGATTTTTATTTGGAAAACATCAAAAATGATGAGGAAATAGAGCGTGATTTTGTTTACGAAATGCCCGATGACCTTAAGGCTAAATTCAGCAACTCCGATAACATTACTTTTGACGTAAAAGAAGAATACAAAAAGGTTTTTGCCCAAGGTAAAAAGTCAAAATTAGTGCTCGAAAAAAGTATTGAGCAACATGCCCAAATATGTGTGGAAAACAGTGAGGATGTTTTTGATGCGCGTATTTTGGCCAAGGAACTCAAGGATGAAATCCAGTACCGGGTAAAGCAGTATTCCTATTGCATCATGAACAACACCAAAAACTACAAAGAGTGGTTGGAAGAAGACTACGAGCGTAAACTGCGTTCGAGTATATCCAAAATGTTCGCCGCAAAAATGTAAGCTTGGATTATGGGATGGTTCGATTTTTAGTTTTGGTGGTCAAACTTCCGTTTCAATAATTCCAACTTCGTACTTTTACCAACATGTCCAAGAAACTTCTCGTTATAGGTTATGTTTGGCCCGAACCATCGACCACGGCTGCAGGTTGTCGCATGCAACAATTACTCCATTCATTTTCAACTTTCGGTTACCACATCACCTTTGCCAGTACGGCAAGTAAAACAGCTTACAGTTTGGATTTGGAGCAAATTGGCATCAAAGAAGTTGCCATAGAGCTCAACCATTCCAGTTTTGATGCGTTCATTTCAAAATTTTCACCGGACGTTGTAGTTTTTGATCGTTTTATGGTAGAGGAACAATTTGGATGGCGGGTGACAGAATTTGCCCCGAATGCCATTCGAGTTCTCAATACAGAAGACCTACATTCGTTGCGAAAGGCTAGGGAAGAGGCCCACAAAAAAAATACCCCGTTTAATGTAGAGGATTGGAAAAACCATTCCATGACCATGCGGGAAATGGCTAGCATTTATCGTTGCGACGTTACTTTGATAATTTCTACTTATGAAATGGAACTATTACAGCAAAACGTAAAAGTTCCATCAAACTTGCTTTTGCACTTGCCTTTTATGTTGGATGATTCAAAATCATCGGAACAGCGGTCAACATCATTTGAATCGAGAAGCGGATTTGTAAGTATTGGAAATGGCAAACATGCGCCAAATGTTGATGCAATAAAGGTCTTAAAACACGACATTTGGCCACAAATACGCAGAGAACTACCAAGTGAGGAAATCCACATCTATGGTGCATATTTGCCCCAACAGGTAAAGGAGATGCATCATCCAAAGGAAGGTTTTTACATTAAGGGCTGGGCGGAAAATATAGATGATATACTTAAAAATGCCAAAGTAGTGTTGGCTCCCCTACAATTTGGTGCCGGAATCAAAGGCAAATTATTGGATGCCATGAGAATGGGCACTCCTAGCGTTACAACAAGCATTGGCGCCGAAGGCATGTACGGCCAATTGGATTGGAACGGTGCCATATCGGACGATTGGCCTGAATTTTCCAAAGATGCCGTGGAGTTATATCAAAACAAAGAATTATGGGAAACAGCACAAGATCAAGGTTTTAAGTTGATACATAAACTGTACAAGAAAACTATCTTGGAAAGCCAATTAAAAAATGAGCTGGAGCAGCTACAGAATAATCTTGCCCTACATCGTGGCCAGAATTTTATCGGGAAACTGTTGCATCATCAAACCATGGCCGGTACCAAGTATATGTCCAAATGGATCGAGGAGAAGAATAAAAAGAAGTAGTTCAATCCACCAATATACCTTGGACTTTACCATTTCAGCAGGACATAATTCAGTCTTATTTGGGAATTTGCTGACTTAAACAATGTAAGGTGCCAAAGCCCCATATTAAATCTATCGCACTGATTCCTATTACTTCGCGATCTGGAAATACATTGGTAAGCCTGTTCAATGCCTCTCGATCACGACTATCATTAAAAGTAGGTACGAGAACGGCCTTGTTCAGAATCAAAAAATTGGCATAGCTTGCCGGTAATACCAAACCATCAAAATCAATTCGTTTTGGCATGGGCAAGGGAATTACACTTGGTTTTTCGCCATTTTCGAGAACAGCATCCTCCAATCGCATAAAATTTTCCTGCAGTGCCTTGTAATTGATATCCCGTGGATTTTCCGCCACAACGGTTACAATGGTATTTGCACTTACAAACCTTGCTAGATCGTCTACATGGCCATGGGTATCATCTCCTTTGATTCCTTCTCCAAGCCAAATGGTATTGGTAACCCCTAGGTATTCCTTAAAAACTGCTTCGTAGTCTTCCTTGGTAAACCCCTTGTTCCTGACCTGAACATTAGGGTCCAACAAGCATTCCTCCGTTGTCAATAGGGTACCGCGTCCGTTTACGTCTAGGGCACCACCTTCTAAAATGACCGGTTTTCCTTTATAAACGGCTGTTTCTAACGGTACTTTTAAAAAATCGGCTACTTTTTTTGGAACATGACGGTCCAGTTTATAGTTGGAATACTTTGCCCATCCATTAAAATTAAAATTGACGGCTTTTCGCTTCTTGCCCTTTTTAACAATGATGGGGCCTGAATCCCGCATCCAGCTTCGGTTGGTCTTATGAATTATAAACGATACTTTTTTGGTGTCAACATGGGCCATTTTCAACATGTCAAGCACCTTATCCTTCAAATTATCAGAAGAGACCACGAGCATCACACTTTCATACTCTGTAATTTTTTTGATGAATTCCACAAAAACCCATTGAATGGCTCCGTATTTACCTGGCCAATCTTTTCCGTTGTGCGGAAAACAGAGCAAAACACCTTCTTGGCGTTCCCATTCTGCGGGAAAAATCCAATTTTCCTTCTTCATATTAATCTATGGCTCTTTTGGTGATGGAACCGTACATGTCTATTCTTCTGTCCCTTAAAAATGGCCAATTCTGCCTAACATTTTCCTGAAGGTCCAGATCCACTTCTGCCAATAGAATTTCTTCTTGGTCGTTGGATGCCTGTGCCAGAATCTCACCTTGAGGTCCACAGATGAACGAAGATCCCCAAAACTCGATGCCATTGGTATCCGGGAGGTATTTTTCCAATCCAATACGGTTCGCCGCCGCTACATATACCCCATTTGCCACGGCATGACCTTTCATCACATTCATCCAAGCACCATGCTGATTTTCACCGAACACCTCCTTTTCTTGGGGATGCCAACCAATGGCAGTAGGGTAGAAGAGTACCTCGGCTCCTTGCAATGCCGTTAATCTTGCCGCTTCAGGGTACCATTGGTCCCAACAGATAAGGGTTCCGATGTTTCCTTTTTGTGTGGGTATATTCTTGAATCCCAAATCCCCCGGAGTAAAATAGAATTTTTCATAAAAATGGGGGTCGTCCGGAATATGCATTTTTCGGTAAAGTCCTGCCTCGGTGCCATCAGCATCTATGATATACGCACTATTATGGTACACACCTGCCATTCTTTTTTCAAAAAATGGAACAATAATCACTACGTCCAATTCTTTGGCCAGAGCACTAAATGCCTTAAAAGATGTACCGTACAAAGGTTCTGCCAGAGCAAAATTTTCGGTGTCCTCGCTCTGACAGAAATAGTGACTACTGTAGAGTTCCGGCAATAGGATAACCTCGGCTCCTTTGGCGGCAGCCTTTTTTACCCAATCGGTACACTTCGCCAAATTATTTTCCGGTGTATTGTTTAGATTTAATTGTATTACAGATATGGTGTACTTTTTCTTTCCCATGCTTTTAAAAAAATTCTATTATCTCCAAGTAAAGATAATTGTAATGTTATAAAAATGCTTCATTTTTTATCGTACGGAACGTAATTCTCCCACTGCCAAGGTGTGTAGATATCTTTTAAAATAATCTCCAATAATTCTTTAAAAATACTGTTGCCATTCTCAAAATTAGTCATGATCATAATGCCTTTTCCGGTGTCCGGAAACAAAACGGAACGATGTACAAATCCGCTTCCATGTCCCTCCTTAAAAACTGCTTTTCCGTAGGGTGTCTCAAAATATCCCCAGCCCAGACCATAACCTTGGCGTCCTTCATCAACTGTCCAATTTTGGCGGTAACAGAATCCTTTGTTATCTCGGAACCGTCCTAACTACCCAGATATTTTAAAAATACCTGGCAAAACATGAAATTATAAATTTATCCCATAAAAAAACTCCATCTATGTGGTATAGATGGAGTTTTCAATTTTCTTTTTCTAATTTTTTATTGCAATAGTTCTTAGAACATAAATCCTAGACCAGCGGACCATACGGAATTATGAACATCGACGTCCTCGATCATTTCGGAAAAACCGTAAGAATATCTTCCTTGGATAAAAAATCCTGATGGGAATTTATATTCTACACCAGCGGTTCCTTGAAAATCAAAACTGTTGATGGAGTCCGAATCAAAATCTCCAGAATCTTCTCCTGGGTTAAAATCCAGTTCCTCGTTTACTTTAAAACCAAACTGTGGGCCACCGTGAATGTTAAGTCCATCAGCAATATAAAATTTCAACAGTACAGGTACCTGAATGTAATCTACCTGAAACTGTGCATCTGGAGTATTGGGTTCATCGGTAATATCAAATCCCTGTGCAGAGTAAAACACCTCAGGTTGCAACGAAACATGGTCGGATAAAGGAGCTTCGGCCAAAAGACCCAAGTAAAAGGATGTCCTTGAATCGGGGCTGTCAAAATCGTCACCGGCCACGGTTGCAAAATTGGCACCACCACGTACTCCTAACTGTACATTGTTCGTATTCTGTGCATAAGATGTAAGTCCCACAAATAGGACGCCTAAAAAAATCAAACTCTTTTTCATTATATAACTGTTTTGGGGTTTCTAATCCGTAACGAAATTAGAATGGAGATCATATTAGGGTTGATGCATACCCTAGAAATATTGACGCTAAACGATAACGTTTTGATTATCAAACAAATTCAATCTGACTTAAGCATATTCCTTTTCCAAAAATTCTTTTATAGGCTTGGTTTTCCTACCCAAAACAGCTTCTAAATGATTGGTTTGTTGGTCAAACTTATCATTTGCAATCCCCAAACTGAACATCGCTAACATGGCTATAATATCTTCCGGCATTTGATAGGTGGCCATAGTCTGTTTAAATTCATCAACTTCGGGGGAAACATAGCCAATAGGCTCTTCCAATATTTCGGTCAGCAGTTTAGAAACCTCTTTAAAACTGGTTTGTTCACTGCCATTGAATTCCAAAGTCTTATTTTCATATTTGGAAGGATCGGCAAGAATATTCGCTTCGGCTTCTGCAAAATCTTCGCGGGGCACAAAAGAAGTTTGTCCATGGCCTGTGGGCAAATAAATGGTTTTGGATTGCAAAAGTTGTTCTTTTTCTCCCAAAAACATTGGAATTACCTCTGCATACAGATTGTGACGAAGAATTGTATAGGTCAAACCTGATTCCTTGATCCAGTTTTCGGTTTGTACGTGTGCATCAACCACCACATGTAGGGGAGCTTCGGTAGATTCATCTTTGCGTACCGTACTTGTATACAAAATATGCTTGATGTTGGATGCTCTCGCTGCATTCACCACATTTTTATGCTGTGGAACGCGCTTTCCTATGTCGCTTGCGGAAACAAAATACAGTACATCGATGCCTTTAAATGCTTTCACAAGACCACTTGGATTATCATAATCACCTAAACGAAGCTCAAATCCTTCACGCTCCAATGCCTTGGCCTTGTCGCTCTCCTTGTCCCGCACCAAAACGGTGATGTCGTCAGAGGTCATTTTCTCTTTTAAAAATCTTGCAGTTGCACCACCAAGTCCTCCGGTTGCGCCTGTTATCAATATTTTAGCCATTTTATAATTTATTATGGTTATTTAATTACTTTTAGTAAGTCAAAGGTAAAAGGTCAGTCACTTATCCACAAGAACCCACCTTCTTGTCAGACACTTACCGTGTGGTTATTAAAGTTGATTTTAAGCTGCTTATGGAAAATAAAGTGAAGAACTATGCCGATGTGGAACATTGCCCAGTTCGAAATGTATTGGACCGATTTGGTGATAAGTGGTCTATGTTGGTGTTGATGCTCTTGAGCGATATGGAAGTGCTACGTTTTAATGAAATCCATAAATACATTGGAACCATTTCCCAAAAAATGCTGACGGTTACCCTTAAAAAGCTGGAAGCCGATGGTTTGGTGGCGCGTCAAGCATATCCAGAAATACCACCGCGGGTGGAGTATTCGCTCACTGAACGCACCAAGAGCTTGATGCCCATTATTCAAGAACTGGCAGAATGGGCCAATAAGAACATGGCCGATATTAAGCATTTGCGTAGCAAGATGGATTGAATTAGTTCTTTTTGCCCAAGAAACGAATTACAGAACCCGTGCCCACGTGGCCATCGCCCTCGTTGAGCTCCACCGTGGTTTTTTTGAGCTCCAAAATTTCGTAGTCCGGAAAATCGGATTGCAGTTCTTCCATGGAAAACAAAGAGTCTAAATTCCCAGGACCACCCACACTTGGGTTTTTCTTTTTGTATTCCAAATGGTCTTTGCTGAATCCTTCAAAAATGATAGCGCCTCCTCTTTTTAAGTAACTGTGCAACAATTTGTGGTAGCCAGAACGAATAGTGGGAGGGAAGTGGGCATAGATCAAGGCTATGGCATCGAATTGTTCGGGTTGATACCCCAAGTTGGGCAATTCCCCGACTTTATAATCAATGGGGACCTGTTTTTGCTCTGCTAGTTTTAAAGCTTTTTGTTGTCCTGCTTCGCTGATGTCAAAAGCGGAGACATCCCAACCCTGTTGGGCGGCATATATGGCATTGCGTCCCTCGCCCTCGGCGGGGAAAAGTATGGAGCCTGTCGGCAAGCTCTCCAGTTTTTCTTTGAAATAGTTGTTGGGGCTGGTGCCATAGGCATATTCAGCTTGCCCAAACTTGGTGTTCCACATTGTTAGCCAGTCTTTTGCCATAGATGTTGTTTTTATTGTTTAAAGTTGTGCTATCTATTGATTCAATCAATACTGTTCAACAATTCTTTTGCAATTGAATAATTCACATGTAAATTACTTAGCAGCGTTTCCAATTTTCCAGAAGCATTCGATTTAGCCTTATTTAATTCTTTGGATAGTCTTGGCAATCCATTAATAGACTCAAGGAAAGAGGTCATGCTTACAATAGAGTCGGAAATACTATGAACCAAAGAAGAAAGTGACTCTTTCGTTTCATCGATCTCATCTTTTGTGACCTCTAAATCACTTTTCGAAATATTGATTAGCTTAGAAAAAGCATCTATACTCTTTTCAAAACTTTCATGATATATAGGTATCTCAGGTTCAATCCTACTTGCAAAGTTATCCATGTTCTTTGCTGTTCTTTTTAGCAAATCTCTAAGTTCCTTACGCCCCGGTTGATTACCATCTAACATCATTGCATTGATTTCAGAAGATTTCTTAGTCATTTGCTCTCCTATCCAAGTAATTGACTCGGATATTCGTAAAAGGGATTGAGTCGCATCATCCATGTAGTCTTCAATCATTTCTTGATAATCAATTACACCAAATTCATCCTCAATTACCTTTGCGGTGTTGTTTTTCTCACTGTTGCCTAGTGTGTCACCTTGTATTTCTTGCTTTTGAAGGTCAGTAATTCTTTGGGGAATATGAATTCTCAAAAACTTATTAAGTTGTTCAATTTGATTATATACCCAGTAAAGCACTTTTTTATTTTTTCCAATATCATTTTTAAAAGATTGAATTTTAAAGAGTTGTTCAGGGTCGATTTCAAGAGGCGGAATAGGGGAATTCTTAAAATAAAACAAAATTTGAAGAGATTTAGGGTTCTTTTGAAAACGCTTGTATGCATTTAAAAATTCTTCTTCTGTCCCTGATTCAAACTCGTCGGTAGGTGTTCCAAATTTTTTCCAAAGCAGGCCTATAAACAAATCATAATCATCTCCTAAATCTGCCGATATAATTTTTTGTTGATTTTCATTGGAAATTCCTGGCGCAGAGTGTGTTTCCCATTTCAGAAGTTCCAAAATGATATTATTCGGTTTTCCAAATGTGATATTAAGTTCCTTTATTACATCATCAATAGATTCCCTATCCAATTGAACATCATTGGGGGATGCTAGGAAGATCCTATAAACTTTAATTGTATTTGGCATCTTTTGAAAATTATCAATTAAGAATAACGAAGTTCTAAGAATTTTAAGTTACTGGCAACAAGAGTTATCAAGTCTTTTCAACACTAAAGTGTTGGTAATCATAAGATCACGTTTTCACTCCTTTATCATTTCCAAATCCTCATTCGAGCCAGTCATCTGCCAATGCACCAATGAAATCGGGATGCTTCCGATACTGTTCAGGGTATCAAAAAAATCTTTGACCTCAAATGGTTCGCCTTGCGATTCCTTTAGTTTGGCATAATCGGCCAAGGCGTTTTCCAACAAGTATTTACCGGTAATATAACTGGTTCCATAACCAGGTTGGCGCAAATACAGGTGTTGTTCAAAAATAAGGAGCTCTTTTTCGGTTTTCATCCAGCCGCGAGGCGTGTATTCGCTGTGAATTCCCCCAGCTTCCTCCATGGTCATCTCATTGGCGTGGGCATACAAGGAACCCAAACCTCTTGCCGCACGTTGTGCAATCATAATGTACACAATCTCTTTGGCCCTTGGGCTATCATCGTACAGACCGGCCTGCAAAAACATTTCTTCCACCGCAGTGGCCGTTCCCTCATTCCGAGAGTCCCAAATGTTGTACAATAAAGGGCCTTTTCGTATTTCACTTTGGTGTGGTTCGGTGTCCATACGCGCCAGCTCGAACCAATGGTAAAAATGGGAGTAGAGGGGTCTAGGGTCGTAATGCTCGCCTATGGCAAAAAAGTTACGGGTATTGATGGGGATATATTCGCCCAAATGCTCGCGTAGGGCGGGTTCAAAATAGGGTTTTACGGTAACGATGTCCTGCTGCTCCAAAAAATCAATCAAGTTGTTTGCCGCTTCGTTGGCCATTGTGTCGTAGGCTTCAGGGGAATCGGCAGCCACCAATTCTGGCAGATTTCTATTTCGGTGTTCTTCGAGTTTTAATGCCGTCCAAGCACGGGCCAGTTCCCGTTTAAGAATCATTACCTCATCATCCCAGGTCAATGGCACCAAGTGTACATTTTGCAAATACCAGGTATAGTTCTCTTTGCCAATGCCCGAAGGCCCCGTTTTTGATTCGGATTCGGCCTGCAACCAAGAAACCAGGTCATCCGTGGAAGCTATAGCATCATCAATGACCGAAACCAATTCAGCATCTTCTTTAATGGAAGCTTGCTCTTTTAAATCGGTGAGCACGCTACTCTGATTCTGGATATCCCGAATCCCGGTGACCCATAAATCCCTTGCGTTGCCTGTTAAGTTCTTCTTGGCTTGGGTATTGAACGGCGGAATCACCTTTAGGTCGGTCAATAGTCTTGTTCTTTCTTCTTCTGATAAAGGAAAGCTGTAGGTCCATAGCTCTGTAGTGCCATGATTGGTTGGTCCCTCATGGGCTGGAACATCACTTCTATCCGTCCAAACCACTTTATAAAAGGCCGGATCGCGCACCCAAGGTTTTAAAATACGGTGGTTAAAATCGTACCCGTTCATTTCTGCCCAAACAATCATCCAATCCACTTGATGTTCCACCGACCAATCGGTGGTGTCAATGGATTTTAGGTTTGATTGCAATTCTTTAAACCGAGGCCAACGTTTTTCAAAGGTTTCCGCTGTATAGTCTGGGGCGCCATCACGAAGCGGTGGGTTTTCAAAGGTTCTCCACGTTTTAAATAGGGCCACTAAATCTTGATAGTCGTTGGTGGTAAAGCTTTCGGTTTGGGTTTGATTTTGAGTGGATTCTTCTTTTTTTTCGAATTGGCAGCTTAAAAACAGAAGGGTTGTAAAAGCAAGAAGGAGATTGGTTGTTTTCAAATGAGAAGGTGTTTTTATTAAAAATAATTGCCAAGTTCGAAGAATTTTCAATCACAAACAATAATTGTTGTAAGGTGTTATCAACACTAAAGTATTGAGCTATATCAAGTTATTTGAGAAAAAGTTCCTTCGGCTCCGCTCAGGGGCCTAGTTGAAATGACCATAATCTAGATTTTCCGTTATTTTGTGGTATACTAAAATCTACAACTATGGAATCACCCAACTGGCAGACCGCCATGGAATTCGAAGATATTACCTATAAAAAATGTAACGGAGTGGCACGTATCGCCTTTAACCGTCCCGATATACGCAATGCATTCCGTCCCAAAACCACTAGCGAACTGTACAAAGCTTTTTATGATGCCCAAGAGGACACCTCCATTGGGGTAGTGCTGCTTTCCGGCGAAGGACCATCTTCCAAGGATGGCAAATGGGCTTTTTGCAGTGGTGGTGACCAAAAAGCACGCGGTCACAAAGGCTACGTAGGGGACGATGGCTACCACCGTTTGAACATTCTGGAGGTGCAACGTTTGATTCGTTTTATGCCGAAAGTAGTTATTGCCGTGGTACCGGGATGGGCCGTTGGGGGAGGACACAGCCTTCATGTGGTGTGCGATATGACCCTTGCCAGTAAGGAACATGCCATTTTTAAACAGACCGATGCCGATGTGACAAGTTTTGATGGAGGCTACGGCTCTGCGTATCTCGCCAAAATGGTGGGGCAAAAAAAGGCGCGTGAAATTTTCTTTCTGGGTAGAAACTATTCCGCACAAGAAGCATATGAAATGGGAATGGTAAACGCAGTTATCCCTCATGATGAATTGGAGGATACCGCCTATCAATGGGCCCAGGAAGTCTTGGCCAAATCACCGACCTCCATAAAAATGCTCAAATTTGCCATGAACCTTACGGATGACGGAATGGTAGGGCAACAGGTGTTTGCAGGTGAGGCTACACGATTGGCCTATATGACCGATGAGGCCAAAGAGGGTAGAAATGCTTTCTTGGAAAAACGCAAACCCGATTTTGGCAAGGACAAATGGATTCCATAGTCAATGGTCACTCATCCATAAACAATTTACAATTACTCTTTGTCATTCTGAAGCGTGCAGCGACTGAAAAAACTGAATTGAATTATTGCTACCCTTCGACTACGCTCAGGGTCCAGTGAGACAATCAATTTAGGATAGCCCTAAATAGAAAAGAGTCTTGCCGTTATGGTCAAGACTCTTTTACGAGAACACTATATGAAAATGAAAAAATTACTTTCTGATTAATTACAATGTAAATGTAGCACGAAGGTCCTATTCTGAGAAATTATTGTTGCGAAGTTCCATATAAGCGTTGTCACCATGGCGTTTTTTGTGATTCCGTGTTTTGAATGTTGTTTTTAGAACATTGATTTCTCGATTACGCTCGAAATGATATTGAACTCGATTAGTCATTCGTGAAGTTCATGTCAGTATAAAAGTTCAGGATAGCCCAAAATAGAAAAGAGCCCTGCCGTTATGGTCAAGACTCTTTTACGAGAACACTATATGAAAATGAAAAAATTACTTCGTTTTTTATTACATAGTAAAACTACCAAGAGTGTTCCCGTAAACGAAATTATTGTTGTGAAGTGCCCCAATCCTGTGGTTTTCTGTCCATTGTAGTATATCTAATCGATTTACGGTATGGCTTTTACGATGTTCGACAGCACTCCGTTCACATCAAAATAGGGTTCCTCGGCCAAACCGGTTCGAACAACGACCAAATCTTTGGAAGGAATCATAAATACGTATTGCCCTTCAAAACCGTTGCAAGAAAACAAATCCCTGGGCACATCGGGATACTTACCTTCTGCGTTCAACCAAAAATGAGCGCCGTAAGTGCCATTGGATTTAGCGGTTGGAGTTGTGATATAATCTATCCATGAAGCATCAAACAATTGTTCCCCGTTCCAATTTCCCTTGTCCAGATGCAATTGTCCAAAACGTGCCCAATCCCTTGTACTTGCCCATGAGTAGGATGACCCCACATAATTCCCTTCTATATCGGCCTCCAACACCATGGAATACATTCCTATTTTATCAATTAAAGCAGCATAGGGAAAGTCCAAATACTCTTGATGGTCCCTAAACTGTTGTTTGAGTATCCCTGACAGCAAATTTGTAGTTCCCGAAGAGTAGTTCCATATTTCCGTTGGCTTTGCTATCGCCTTTTTATCACGTTGTGCTTGGGTCATATCACTGTCCAGGAACAGCATGCGGGTAACATCGGATATGCCCGTATAATCTTCATCCCATGCCAATCCACTTTGCATACGCAACAAATGGTTCAGGGTAATGTTCTTTCTTTCATCATCCTTCCATTCGGGAATGGGAGCGGGCCAATCCATTTCCAGTTTTCCCTGATGCTCCAGAATTCCATAACAAGTGGCCAAAACACTTTTGGTCATTGACCAACCCAAAATGGGCGTATCCTTATCAAATCCATCAATGTATTTTTCAGCTATGAGGTGTCCTTTGTAAAGAATAAGGAAGGTTCGCGTTTTTTGTGTTTCCGGTTCGGCAAAGGCCATGGCCATAGCTTTATTGATTTGGTCCATATCCACATCCATCAGTACGGTATCCATTGGAGCCGCTTGTCCATAAGGATAGGGAATAGTATCAATAGGTTGATTTCGCTGCGGTCGTATAGTCAAAGCTTTAGGGTCGTAATCATCATTGATCAAAACAGCCCCTAATCCATCACGATAAACGGCGGTACGCTCCATCATTCCATAAACTGTGGATGATGCGGATTCTTCACTTTCATTAACTTCCGTGGAAGCTATTTCAATAAGAGGAGCACTATTGTCGTATTGGTTCATGCTGGCCGCCGAACGATGCGCCACAAAGACGCCGGAGGCCACATTTTTGGCGGCATAACCGGAAATAATGTTCAGTTTGGGGTAATTTAGGTAAACGACCACTCCAATCACAATAAGGAGCAGCAGCAAAATACGTTTAAGTAGTTTCATGGTATAGTATGTATTTGTAACTTTCTGCTCCTAAATATAAACATTTAACACATGTCCAACATTGGATTGATCATTGAAGAACGTAGCAGGGATATTGGCGATTTTTTAGTGGGACGGCTGATTCCTTTCCGTAAAAAGCGTATGATCGGCCCCTTTATTTTTATAGACCATATGGGACCTACGAAGTTAGGACCTGAAAAATATATGGATGTAGACCAACATCCGCACATGGGTTTGTCCACCTTGACCTTTATGCTGGAAGGTGAAATTGACCACGAGGATAGCCTTGGAACCCATCAACGAATCAAACCCGGTTCAGTAAATTGGATGACCGCAGGAAAGGGTGTGACCCATACCGAAAGAACTCCAAGAGATTTGAGGAACGGAAATACGTTTACTGCGCATGGTTATCAAATTTGGGTGGCATTACCTAAAGCATTGGAAGACATGCAACCCCAGTTCCATCATATTGATGGGAAGGACATCCCAACGTGGACCGATGGTTCGACTGCATTTAAATTGGTTGCGGGAGAAGGATATGGCAAAAAATCTCCGGTGCCCGTTCACTCCAATCTTTTTATGGTAGAAGTAATGGCCAAGGAAGAATATACTTTGAACGTAAACGGAAATTTAAAAGGTGAAATAGGGATATGTATCGTCGAGGGAGATATTGAGGCCTGTGGAGAAATCATCGGAGAAGGAAATATCTTGGTTTCCAAAGTGGAGGACACCTGCAACATCAAACTAAAACCAAAAACCCATTTGTTGTTGTTCGGGGGCGAACCTTTTCCCGAGGAACGCTATATTTATTGGAATTTTGTTTCTTCCAGCAAAGAAAAACTGGAAGCGGCAAAAACAGCATGGGGCAATAAAACATTTCCTATGATGGAAAATGATGATTCCTATGTACCATTGCCCAACTAAACTTTAACCAGCATAATTAAACAGTAACAACAAAACCAACAATGCCGATCAAACCGAGTAATTTATCTCTGGTTCCCCTACTATTTATTATTTTGATGGGGGCCTGTAAAAAACAAGAACAAAAACCTAAAGAAGTTCAACTTTACGATACCTACTGCGCCAGTTGTCATTTAGCTCCAAAAATTAACGAATTGCCCAAAGAAATTTGGCGAAAATCCGTGTTGCCCGCCATGATGGCCCGAATGGAAGTAGAGGGACTCGAACAAGATATTGTTGTGGAACCTGGCGTGCTCAGACCAAAAATCACTTTGAACGAATGGATACAATTGGAAAACTATATTGTGTCCAATGCTCCAGAGAACCTGGAGAAGATAAAAATGCCCCATGCGGATACAATAACACAATTTAAAACCAAATCCTTTGCCGTTGATGACCAAAACGGGGCCATGATCACTTATCTGCAATTTTTAAATGAGGATAATCAGGTATACTATGGTGACCTTACTGGAACCTTAGGTTCTTTTGATTTTGTGGAGGAAAAGTCGAATCAAATATATAAAGGTAGCAGTCCGGTAACCTGGTACAGCAAAAAAGATTCCGTTACCATTGTCAGCGAAGTAGGAATCATACGCCCCTCCGAGTTGGAGAAAGGTAAACTATTTCGTAAAGTGAGCGAGGATACGCTCACTTTGCAGAACAATTTCCATAGGCCCGTTCACACCTTACTGGAAGACCTGAACGGTGATGGCAAAAAGGAAATTGTTGTGAGTGAGTTTGGGAATCAGTCCGGCAGATTGTCTCTGTTGATTGAAAATGATGAGGGCAAGTATGACAAAAAAATATTGCTGAACCTTCCCGGAGCCATTCGTACCGTGGCCAAGGATATGAACAAGGATGGCAAACTCGACATCGTAGCCTTGATGACACAGAGTACGGAGAGCATTACGGTTTTCCATCAAACCGATGATTTGGTGTTCGAGGCGGAACAGCTTTTAGGGTTCAGTCCCTTATTTGGAACTAGCTGGTTCGAACTTGTGGATTATAATGGGGACGGGCTGGATGATATTATAACTGTTCAAGGGGACAATGCGGATATTTCCTATGTACATAAACCCTATCATGGTATGCGCATCTATCTGAACAATGGTGACAACACCTATTCGGAATCTTATTTTTATCCCATGTATGGCGCCACAAGAGTGCTATCCAGGGATTTTGATCAAGATGGGGACATCGATTTTGCATTGATAAGCACATTTCCAAACTATTTGGAGTTTCCGGAACGTTCCTTTGTGTATTTGGAAAACAAGGATTCGGAAACGTTTGAATTTTCTACCCATATATTGGAAGACCCATCGTTGGCACGGTGGTTTTTAATGGATGCTTCCGATGTTGACAATGATGGCGACCTGGATATTGTGCTTAGCTCATTGACCTTAGGCTTCACGCCAGTTCCAGATGTATTGTCGGACCGATGGAACGATGCCAATGTGGACATTATGCTCTTGGAAAATTTATTGCATTGAAAAAACTGGTTTTCATATTGATCGTTTTTCTTGTGGGATGCTCATCAAAAGAGGATTCAAATAAAGCCCGCAAAAAATATGATTGGTATGGACACGAAGTCACGGCATCCGCATACAATTCCGTATTTTGGCAAACAGACAGCATTAACCCTTCGGTTGCGGCCTGGGGAGATACCTTAAAGCCGGGAATGAAAAGTATCGCGGTTTCACGAGACCTCATTAAAATGGGATTGACCCACAATACCATGGTTAAAATAGATACCTTTCCAGATACCTTTTACGTGAAGGACAAAATGCACTGGCGTTGGCGAAACCGAATTGATATTTACATGGGTAAAGACATAAAAAAAGCACGGGAATGGGGCAGAAAAAAATTGATTATCTGTTATGCCATTCCCATCGATTCCATAAATACTACAAATGAAGAAGATTAGTTTACTTTTACTGGCACTGGCCTTGGGAGCATGCTCCACTCAAAAGGAAATTGTGGATATTCCCATTATTTTTGATGAACAACGGATTGAATTGACCAAGGAATACTTGTTGAACAGGTACGAGCTAGACCAAGAGACAACCGAAATCACCCCTAAAATGGTGGTGCTACATTGGACAGCTATTCCTTCTTTGAAAAAATCGTTCGAAGCCTTTAATAGGTCCACATTGCCCAATTGGCGGCCCGATTTGGTGAATGTTAGTGGCCTGAATGTATCTTCCCATTTTCTGGTGGACCAAGATGGCACCATATACCGTTTAATGCCCGAAACCACTATGGCAAGACACACTATTGGGTTGAACCATTGTGCCATTGGCATAGAAAATGTTGGCGGTACCGATGGATTGCCATTGACCAAAAAGCAGTTGCGGTCCAATATTTATTTGGTGAACTACTTGGCTTCAAAATATGATATTGATTACGTAATAGGTCACCAAGAATATACATCTTTTGAAGGGCATCCGCTTTGGCTGGAGGTAGATGATGGTTATCGCACCGAAAAAACAGATCCAGGAATGGATTTTGTGGAAAAGGTTCGCAATGCCACTAAAAAATTTAACTTTAAACCTGTTCCAACATCAAAACAATGATAAAGCAACTATTCCTTTCTGCCATATTCCTTCTAACGTGCAATCTTCAGGCTCAGAACGCATTAACCTCCAAGTTATACGAAACGTACGAGGATTATAAAGAAGAGAGCGTTGGAAAACGAAGGATAAAACACGCCGATATCCAACCCTTGATTGAAAAATTCAAGGTGAATCCTAAATTTGAAGTTCAAAAAGTAGGGGAGTCGATTCAAGGGCGAGATTTGCATTTGATCAGTATTGGTTCAGGGGATAGCAATATATTCTTGTGGTCGCAAATGCATGGGGACGAGCCTACGGCTACCCAAGCTATTTTTGATATTCTAAATTTTTTGGATGCCCCAGAGTTTCAAGAAGAAAAGGAAGAGATGCTTTCCAAGCTCAAACTTCACTTTTTGCCCATGCTCAATCCTGATGGAGCCGAAGTATTTACTAGAAGAAATGCCCTGGGAATCGATATTAATCGAGATGCGCTTCGGCTACAATCGCCCGAGGGACAAACTTTGAAGCGTCTTCGAGATAGTCTTGATGCCGATTTTGGTTTTAACCTTCATGATCAGAGCAAATACTACAATGCGGAACGCACCGGGAAACCTGCCACCATTTCCTATCTGGCAACGGCCTACAATTACGAAAAAGACATTAATGAAATTAGGGCCAACGCCATGAAGGTAATTGTTTTTATGGATAAGATCATTCAAAATTATGCGCCGGGTCAAGTTGGGAGATACAGCGATGATTTTGAGCCACGTGCCTTTGGCGACAACATTGCCAAATGGGGCACTAGCCTTATTCTGATTGAATCCGGTGGCTATCCGGGTGACCCAGAAAAACAAGAAATCCGTAAACTGAATTACGTTTCCATTCTTTCGGCCCTCTATACGATAGCCAATGGTTCTTACAAAGATATTCCCGTGGAAGACTATGAGAAAATTCCAAAAAATGATCGTAAGCTGTTCGATTTAAAAATAGAGAATGTCACCTACGAGCTTTTGGGTAAAGAGTATATGATAGATTTGGGCATTTTTAATTATGAAATCGACCTAAAAGGTCATGATGAATTTTATTACAAAAGTTCAGTTGCCGACCAAGGTGACCTTTCTACCTATTATGCTTACAAAACTTTTAATGCGGAAGGCTATACCATCGTCCAGCCAAAGGTGGCCAAAGTAGACCGAATTGATAATCCCATGCAATTATTAAAGGACGGTGTTGCCTATGTAAAGACCGAAAAGCCAGAAAAAAGTGCCTTTGTACACTTTCCATTAATATTGGTCGACGGGAAATTCGAATTGAAGAGTTTCAGCATGCAGCCCGGAGCGAACCCGACCTTTTTTCTAAAGAAAGATGGTAAATTGACCCATGCCGTGGTCAATGGTTTTTTGATAGACCTTTCCAGACCCTTGGAGCAACAAAGTACAGGAAATGGCCTGATCAGCGGAAAATAAATGATATAAACAGTAAATAACCCTTTAGTACATAAAAATGAAGAAACAAATTTTAGTAGGATTATGCCTTTTGGTTGCACAATTGACATTTGCACAAGAATCCATCACACTTTTTAATGGTGAAAACCTAGATGGTTGGGTCAACCATGGAGAAGAAAAATGGTTTGTGGAAGATGGTGAGCTCATCTGCGAAAGTGGTCCAAAAGGTGAATATGGCTATTTGTCCACGGACAAGTTCTACAAGGATTTTGAATTGACCTTGGAGTTTAAGCAAGAGGCCGATGGTAACAGCGGTGTTTTTATTCGTTCCACTTTTGAAGGTACCAAAGTAACCGGTTGGCAAGTAGAGGTTGCCCCTCCAGGAAAAGATACGGGTGGCATTTATGAGTCTTATGGTCGTGGTTGGTTGATAAAACCAGACCCAGAAAAAGACAAAGCCCTAAAAATGGGGGAGTGGAACACCATGAAAATACGTGTAGAAGGCCCCGAGGTCACTTCATGGCTCAATGGTGTGGAAATGGTGCATCTGGAAGATGAAAAAATCGGTGAAGGCGAAGGAGCCATCGCACTACAGATTCACGATGGGGGAGGTATTCGCGTAAAATGGCGAAACATTGAACTTGTTCCGTTAGATTAAAAAATAAAAAAGCCCGATTCTTTAAATCGGGCTTTTTTTATATTATGCCAAATTTCTAATTCTTTAAAGGAGTAACTTCAAAAGCCCTGTACTCAATAGGCCCGTGGTCTCCTTGAATCATAAATGGACCTGGCTCACCTTCCTTACTATCCAAAGCTCCACCTGTAATACCTGGAATGGTCGCATCGGAAATCACTGTTTTTCCATTAAGGGTTACGGTAACCCTTCGACCTATCAATGTAATATCATACGTCTGCCATTCGCCGGCAGGTTTAGAAGCATTCTGATTAGGTTCCAAAAAGCCGTAAACGCCTCCCAAATAGATATCGGCAGGTTCCAAACCTTCACTATCCACAATTTGAACTTCATACCGACCACGTAAATAAACACCGCTATTACTGCCCTCGGGGTAACGGAATTCTACATGCACTTTAAAGTCTTGGAATTTTTCATCCGTTATCAAATTAGATCCTGATTCAGGACTGGTCAATATGCCATCTTTTACCACCCATTGGTTCTTTTCGCCATCTACATGCCAGCCAGTAAGATCCTTTCCGTTGAATACCTCAATAGTTTTTCCCCATTTTGGATTTTCGGTGTACGCCAATTCGGGTGCCTTAACCCCGGTCCAATTAATAATAGAACCATCGGTATAGATCATTGTACCTTTCAATTCTTCACCATCCAATTCGCCATGGAAGATCATATCGCTGCCTTTGGGTTCCCATTGATTGGGAATACTAAATGTAAAATTGTTCTCCCCGTAAGTTTTCACTTCGGCAATGGGTCTTGCGCTACCAAAAGCAAACACAAAGCGTCCCAATAACGTAGCGTTTCCCGAGTGTTTAATTTCCAACCACGAAGGAGAGGTCTTCCCCATAAAATCCATTTCCAAGTCCCATCTGCCCTCTAACGGACTGATGTGTTGGGCATAAAGGCTGCTCGTAAAGCCTAAAAGTAAGGTGCAAATAAAGGTGTAAATTGTTTTTCTTGGGTTAATCATAGGTATGTTCTGTTTAATTGCTGAACAAGATACGGTATAATCCCAAAATTAACTAGTTCATCGAGTATGCTGACTTATTCGCAACCTCCTATGAAACCTTTGGCGCTGAATTTGGTCTGAACGGCTCCCTGTAAGCCATTGTGGGTAAGTTGAATCACTAGGTTGCTTTCGCCACTACCATCACGTTTTGGTGTACAATATTCGAATAGGTAATAGCTTCCTGCTTGTTCCTCCACGCGTTCGGAGATATCGTTGAAAGTATTTTCCAACTCTTCAGAATTACTTGCAAAAACGCTGGCTGTTTTCCCGATTTGCTCCAACACTTCGGTATCGATTTCAGCACCAAGTCCAATAGAGAAGAAAGAGATGTTCCTGTCCGCTTCCTCTACCGCGCGTAGCGCATCGGACTCCCTGTAACGGGATGCTTGGTCGGTACCATCGGTAAACAATACCACTGATGCGGCGTTGATTACCTCTGAGTTTTCATCTAGTAAATCCTCGGCAATGTCTGTTGATTTGATCACG
The DNA here is from genome assembly GCA_963677115.1 of uncultured Allomuricauda sp. Lineage (GTDB taxonomy): Bacteria > Bacteroidota > Bacteroidia > Flavobacteriales > Flavobacteriaceae > Flagellimonas. The sequence goes on along the minus strand of OY781874.1, from coordinate 3,348,785 downwards.
GCTCCATACAAATCGGTTGATGGGTCGTTGCTGATATCCGTTGTGATGCCATCTACGGAGGCTGTCAATTCGCTTGCGGATGACGTTAACGGATTCAACAAATGAAGTTCGTCCTCACCATCAAACCAATAAATCGCCATTTTGAAGGACCCTGTAGCTTCGGCGGGCATCACATTGTTGATGAAACCCGTGGTCGCTGCCTTTAGTTCATCCAAACTGCTTTCCAGAACACTATTACTCAAATCCAGCACCAAAAGTGTGTTGTTGTTGAATACTTGCGTGTTTGGAGAAATCCGCGCAAAAGATTCCGAGGGGGATATGGCATTGAAACAGTCATCGTTTCTACCCTGTTCGTAAATGGAGAATTGATTGGCGGATAATCCAGAAATAGGATTGCCCATAAGGTCGGAAACCCTGAACAGTACGGAGACCTTACCGGGTTGTGTGGTATATTCATCCTGAATGGACAATAGAATTTCATTTTCATCAAAACCTAAGCAATCATCCGGTTCCTCACCAAGCCCAAGTTCCCTGTCGTCAATGTCAAAACTCACGTCATCGTCGGCATTTCCACAGGAGAATAAAATAAGTCCAAGAGATATAAGGAAAGTAAATCGAAGTATATTTTTCATTTTCATATAAGTTAAGGTTCTGCATGCAGAACGCCGAAATTACTGGAAAAGTATGTACAACGGCCAGAATTAAATTAAAGAAAAGTTAAAAGAAATTCAGGGCTGTTAAAATGATACAGGTTCGGGCAATTTTTAATAATTTCACTTTTTAATATGACCTACCAGCCTATCTAACCAAAATTCAAACAAACAATAACGCTAATAGGTTGATATTATGACTATACTTTTGTTCGGAGCCACCAAAGATATTATTGGAACCCCAACATTATCTGTTCCCACAGCAAGCTTATCGGGAAGAAAAATACCGAATACGGTAGGAGAACTAAAGAAATTTCTTGAAAGTACCTATCCTGAACTCAAATCTATATCCGAGGTGACCGTTGCCGTGAACCAAAATTACGCATCCGATAATGACAGAATCAATTCGTACGACGAAATTGCACTGATACCACCTCCAAGGGTATGAAATTTTAATCCAAAATCTTGAGCCAAAAGGACATCACCACAGTAACCGATTATCCCACCCAATTGTTCGGGCTGGTGCTGTCCGGCGGTAAAAGTTCTCGAATGGGAAAGGACAAGGGACTCGTAAATTATCACGGAACACCACAAAGGGAACATTTGTACCGGCTTTTAATGGAGTTTTGTGACGATGTGTTCTTAAGTATCCGTTCGGAACAGGTACCGGAAGTTCCCCTTGGTGTAAAGACCATTGTGGACCAAGATAGATACAAAGGTCCTTTTAACGGGATAATGAGTGCTTTTGAGACCCGATCCAATGTTGGCTGGTTGGTGTTGGCCTGTGACCTGCCTTTTATGGATTTGCAGACCTTGAGGCAATTGATAGAGAGAAGAAATCCTGATAAGGCGGCGACCGCTTTTGCAGGTCCTGAAATTGGTGAACCTGAGCCTTTGGCCTGTATTTGGGAAGCGAAAGGATTAGAAAAGGTTTTGGATTTTTTAAAAGATACGCATAACCAAAGTCCAAAAAAGTTTTTGATGAACGCTGACATTGCCTTAGTGCACCCAATGGATGAACAGGTATTGTTCAACGCCAATTCACCATCGGATCATGATGTGGTGAAAAGGAAATTGAAAGAGCGGGAGGGAGGCTAGCGTTTTGAAACCTGTTTTTTAAGATTGTCCAAATCCAAAATCTCGAAATCTTGGAAAGTTCCACAAGAAATCTGTCTTTTTACCAGTGATTTGGATTTTTTTCTTTTGGTGCGCGATTCTATTTCTTTGTTCAAGTAATTCATGCTGAATTATTTTACTTAAAAACGAAAGTAGACTTATTTTATTTTGACAATCAGAAGATTAACCATTTTTAACACCAATCTGAGTTTAAATATGCTCCAAAATGGACATCCAATGCATACGTAAAATCAAAGCGGCGGTCGGGGCATTGTCCTCTTGAATGGCGTCTACTACGGAACGGGTCTGACCACTCAAGTTTTTAAAAAAGTCAAAATCCTTGATAGAATCGTGCTCATAGAAATGAAGTCTCACCTTGAGGTCCTTCAGGTGCGCTTTAATATTATCCCTTAAAGCTGATATTTTGCCCATGTGCTAAGCTTAGGGTTCTTGTAAAGGCAAGGCTACTGTTTTTCATAAACATAGGATGCTACGCCGGGCAGTTCCTCTGCTTCGTTCCAAATAAGTCGGTTCCCCATCACCTGGAAGTTGCTGCTCAAAATACTACTGCCTTGAAAAGCTACATTAGAACCATCACTGGCCCATGCACCCGTGGCCAGGTCGGTACCATAACAATCCACATAATATTGGTTGTTGGTTATGGAATTGATGGTGAAACCGGACTGTTCAAACTGGTAAGTGGTATCGGCATTAAAAACAATACTCCCTGACACACAATCTGCTTCATCCATCAAATTAGAGGAGGACTTTCCGTCACCATCAACATCGACTTTGTCACTCAAATTGACTTCCACCAATACCCAAGTACCCACAAGTTCTTCATTGGAAAAACCAGATGTGCCATCATCGCCATCATTACTGCAGGAAACCATCAGTAGAAGGATTGGAATCAACAAGGAGAGCATCTTGATATTTTTCATAGGGGCGTGATTTATGCTGATGAAATTAACACATTTTCAAGAACCTTGTCTCAAACCCAATTGCATTTCATCGACCTTAGCGGAAATATTCGTTGGCAACTCGGACGAAAGTGTCACAGTAGGTAAAGAAAGTGAATGCTATTCCACCGAATTTACCGAAACCGGTTTTGTGGCCACATTTAATAATTGTGTCCTAAATGGTACCGATAATATCAACGGTACTGTCTTTTGGCGATAGCTTGGAGCGTACAACCATTTCGATCGCTGGAAGCTGGAACGTTGAAGCCGATGGAAACGTTTACGCAGTTGAAACCTTAGAAGACCTGCAAGGTAGCGTGGCCTGTGAATATATGACCTCTGGTATCATGGTGGTATCCAAAAATGGATTGGCGGTAACCGTGGATTTTGGAAACGGTGAATGCGACAATAAGGCAACGATTATCTATCCAAACGGAGCTACGGAAGAGATTGCTGTCTAATTTTTTTATAATCATACGTTTAAGGCACCGGTCGTTTCCGGTGCTTTTTTGTTCTATGGAAGATGCTGTTCCCAAGTTTGACTATATTTAAAGAAACAATCAGTTTATGGTGAAACAATTGGTAGCTGCTCAGAATGACTTTTTTGCCACACAGAAAACCAAGGATGTCAGCTTTAGAAAACAGTATCTCAAAAAACTGCAACAAGAAATCGTAGATCAGGAAGATACCATTTGTGATGCGCTCTATGCAGATTTTAAAAAGCCGAAGTTCGAGAGTTTGGCCACAGAGACCCAATTTGTACTTGCCGAATTAAAGCATACCATAAAAAATATGGACTCTTGGAGCGAACCGGAACGTATTTCGTCCTCGTGGTCCAATTTTCCATCCAAGGAATGGGTTCAGCCGGAACCTTATGGCAAAGTGCTCGTTATTTCCCCATGGAACTATCCGTTTATGCTCGCCATTTCGCCATTGATAGGTGCCTTGGCAGCCGGGAATACCGCAATCTTGAAGCCTTCCGAGTTCAGTACACATACTTCCAAAATATTGGCGCAGATTATCCGAAAAGTGTTTCCGCCCGAATATGTTACCGTGGTGGAGGGTGGAGTAGAGGCTTCCCAACAATTGCTGGTCGAAAAATGGGAATACATATTTTTTACGGGAAGTACCCGGGTGGGAAAAATCGTTTATAAAAGTGCTGCGGAACATCTAACCCCCGTGACTTTGGAACTGAGCGGTAAAAACCCCTGTATTGTGGATGATACGGCATCCATAAAATTGGCGGCCAAGCGCATTGCTTGGGGCAAGTTTATAAATGCAGGGCAAACCTGTATAGCGCCAGACTATATTTTGGTGCATAAAAGCGTGAAAGATGACCTGATCAAGCATCTGAAAGCGTATATCACGGAATTTTATGGACAAGACATGGAAATGTCCTCAGATTTTGCAAGAATCGCGACCCAAAAACACTACGAGGAGCTGAAAGAAATGCTCGAGGGAGAAGAGGTGATATTCGGGGGCGCTGTTACTGATTCTGACCGTTATGTGTCGCCAACGTTGGTGGATGAGCCCAAAATGGACAGTAAAATTATGGAAGGGGAGATATTCGGCCCCATTTTGCCCTTGATTTCCTATAGGGATGAAAGCGAATTGCATCCTTACATATCCAAATTCCCCGAACCTTTGGCATTCTATGTGTTCTCCAGCGACAAAAAATTTCAAAAACGCTTGATGAGCCGTTATTCCTTTGGCGGAGGCACCATTAACGATACGGTGTTGCACATCAGCAATAAGGAACTGTCGTTTGGCGGAGTGGGCCAATCCGGAATAGGAGGCTACCACGGAAAACATACCTTTGACCTGTTCTCTCACCATAAATCCATAGCCAAAAGAGGTACTTGGCTGGACCCTTCACTGCGTTATGCGCCTTATAATCTTTCGTTGAATTTGGTTAAAAAAATCAAGCATTTGTTCTGAATACTTGAATCTGAAGTTATGCTTGGTATAATTCCGAGATACATAATGATCATGTGTTTGCGATAAAATTAGTTGACATAGCTGCTGGTAGTTGATTCAAATTATTTACGAAAACACAAAGGAAGAAAGTCCATTATATATAGATTTTTAGCGAATGAGGATAAAGGGGATGGAAATGTGTTTTGAAATACTCTATTTTACATAATGTAAATTATAGTACAAAGTATAATTTGAACCAGACATTAGACAATGCTTTGATCAAAAAATGAGGTAAACGCTAAATTTCCAATACAAAACAGAATGAAAACATCTTGTTTTATAAAATATTTTTAAAGAAAATCCATTTTTACTAGGATTTCTGCAAAATATGGTTAACTTATATATACACAGAATTTTACACTAAAATAGATATATGAGGCAATTAAAGATTACCAAACAAATTACGAACAGGGATGCCAAGTCATTGGAAAAGTACTTTCAAGAGATTTCCAAAATTGATTTGATCACTGCAGAAGAAGAAGTAGAATTGGCCAGAAGAATTCGAGAAGGTGATCAAGTTGCTCTCAATAAATTAGTAAATGCCAACCTGCGTTTTGTGGTGTCTACCGCAAAACAATACCAAGGCAGTGGCCTAAGGCTTTCCGACTTGATCAATGAAGGGAATATTGGTTTGGTGAAAGCCGCCAAACGTTTTGATGAAACCAGGGGGTTTAAATTTATCTCCTATGCGGTTTGGTGGATTAGACAATCCATACTACAGGCCATTTCACAAAACTCCCGTATGGTACGGTTGCCACTGAACAAAATTGGTGAAATCAGTAAAATAAAAAAAGTGTTTTCCTCTTTGGAACAAACACTACAAAGACCACCAAGTGCTGCCGAAATAGCAAATGAACTTGATACCACTTCCACGAAGGTGAAACTGGCCATGAAAAATTCGGGTAAACACTTGTCCATGGATGCGCCTTTTGAGGATGGCGAATCTTCCAACCTGTACAACGTCATTGCATCGAACGACACATCTAGCCCCGATGATAAAATGATCAAGGATTCCCTGAGCACGGATATCAGCCAAGCGTTAAAAACCCTCCCCGACCGCGAGAGCGAAGTCCTTCGTTTGTATTATGGTCTGGGACAACGGGCCCCAAAAAGTCTGGGCGAGATAGGGGAACTGTTTGATATTACCCGGGAACGTGTACGTCAAATCAGGGAAAAAGCCATCCGAATGCTGAGAAAACGTTCGCACAATCAGGTTTTACAAGCCTATTTATAGTGAGCGGCACGTAGTATATAAAAAAGCCAACCTAAAAGGTTGGCTTTTTTGTTCCTAATTGCCAAGTATTTTTTACGACGATTCCTAGGTAACCATTTGGTCTTTGGATAGATTGGCAAAAAGCAACTTATTGTCTTCCAATTGATTTTGTTGGGCCAACTGCCCAAAAATCACAATAAATGGGGGTGACCCCTGCCCCACCGGCCAAAAATATGCCGCGACCTTTGAAGATATGACTCCCCGCGCATCGTCCAGCGTACCAACTCATTATCTAATCAAATTAATTCTGTTATATTTAAAAAAGTTTATCTGCGGGTCACCAAACAAAATAGATTACATTTTTAAAACAACCAACCTCTGATTTTATGTGTAAAATATGTTGCCTATCCAAATCCATCAGAACACCATATTACTTCTTAGTTCTTGTACTGGTAATATCCCCTATCATATCTTGCGACAACGAAACTGAGGTTACGGGAACAGAAGAAGAAGAAATTATCGTATCATTCAACGATGCCATTGTGTCAATTGATTCCCCAAATAACAAGGACATCATAACTCCAGGAACCATGATAAGTTTTACGGGGTCCGTTTCTGGAATAGACTCTATGAATGAAGATAGCTTTACCGCTATTTGGAGCAGTAACATTGATGGGGTTTTACATGAAGAAAGTATCGACAATAGTAAAATCCCCCCTTTCTCAACATCCGAACTAAGCCACACTACTCACCAAATTAGGTTAACCGTTTCAAATGGCGTTGGTGAAGAAAAATTTGACGAAATAACAATCTACAATTCAATTCGAATGTACGAGATAGTCAATGAAAGCAATAGAGCCACAATTAGCTGGAGCAAAGCGAATGCAGAAGACTTTTTATCGTATCAGGTTTTTAGGAGCAGGTATGAAAACGTATCTACATCAGGAAATGCAGAGTTGATTTATACTACACAAAATCTTCAAGACACCGTGTTTGTGGATATCACCGCGACCTTGGGCGAACGCCACTATTATAAAGTTCTTTTTGAAAGTAAAAAATTGGCGCCTGATATGATTGCGAGCAATGTGAAGAGCGTTGTCAATGGTGTTTCTGTGCAAACAGACCTGCCTATTTATAAAATGGTTAGCGATCCCAATAGAGACTATGTCTATGCGCTTGTGAATACCAATAGCATTTATGAAAGTAATGCTTCCGGCTATGGGCTCCTCTTTATCAATACAGCTACCAGAGAGGTAGAGGGTAGAATATTGCCCAGTACCAGGTTTACGGATTTGTCCATAGATCCTACGGGGAACTCTCTTTACCTATGCTCCCGGAGCAATCAAATACATCAAATAAATCTTGACACCCAAGAACCTGAACGTATTTTTAACATGGCCTTCCCTGCCCACAAAATAGAAGTGGGAAACAACCAAAGGCTGTACTATCACATTACGCCTCCCACAAGCGGGGCTACTCAATTTAGAATCTATGATTTGGAAAATGGAACGGACATCCCTTATCAGTCAACCATGACCGCAGCTTACTCCAGTTTTAGACATGGTGATTTTGAATTGGGCGAAAACAATACAATTTATCATGGTGAAAGTAATAGTTCAAACTCCAATCTTTCCGAAATCAACACGACCAATGATGTGTTTTCTTTGGAAAAACAATGGGGCAGTAATGATTATATGCTTCCAAACATTATTTTGAGAGATGGGACATTATTTTGGAACCATCTTATATTGGATACCAACTTTAACCAAATAGGAAGTTTTACTTTAAATAACCAAGAGCGAAATATTCAAGCTGTCTCTCCAAACGGAAAAAAGGCCCTTACCAGTGGAACCTTGTTCAACACCAGTGATCAAAGTTCAATCAAATCAATACCCGCGTATTTTGAAACGAGTACTTTTATAAATGACGATGAGATTATTTTTGCAAAAAGCGTGAATGTGATCGGAAACATTTTTGAAAGTACCATCTTCTTTTACGACCTCTAAGTTTTTACCTTCAACACATAGTTAAGAAATAGTTGGCCATTATAAATATGGTAAACAAAAAGGCCAACCTAAAAGGTTGGCCTTTTTGTTCTTAATTGCCAAGGGTTTTTTACGACAATTCCTCAGTGACCAGTTGGTCCTTGGATACACCGAGCTTTGCCAAATCTTGTTGTACCGACTTCATCATCGGTGGCGGTCCGCATAGGTAGAACTTCGCATCGGTATCGGTAATGTGTTCTTTTAAGAATTCGGTATCCATAAATCCATGTGGAAACTTACTGCTGTGTTCATCAGAAAGAATATTGATAAAATCCTTGCCCAACCACCTATGAAATTCAGACTGCATAATGATATCCCTTTCACGCTGATTGGCAAATAGCAACTTATTGCCTTCCAACTGGTTTTGTTGGGCCAACTGCCTAAAAATCGCAATAAATGGGGTGACCCCTGCCCCACCGGCCAAAAATATGCCGGGACCTTTGTAGGATATGGCGCCCCACGCATCGTCCAGCAACAAATGGTCGCCCTGTTCCAATGTCTGCAACATATCGGTTACGCCATTATGACCGGGATATACTTTTATGGTAAATTGTAAAAAACCATCATCCGGTAGTCCCGTAAAGGTAAACGGACGCTTTTTTTCCCGCCAACCTTCTTTATCCAACGCAACTTCGGTAGCCTGACCGGGCTCAAAACTGTAATCGGCAGGGCGCTGCGTCTGGATTCGTAGTACATTGTGGGTTATAAAACCTATTTCTTGAATTTTAACTTTGTGTGGCATGATGTGTTTTTAGTTGTTAAACAAAATATTTATGTCACTTCTGGATAGGTCCTTCCCAAAAAAATAGGCCAACCTATAACGGCCGGCCCTTTACTCTTTTCAACTAAAATATTAGGTTACTTTTTTAAGGAGACCTTTAGTTGAATATCCGTTTTTAGTAATTTGGAGATAGGACAAACCTCTTTTGCCTTATGTGCAATTTGCTGAAATTGCTCGGCATCGATATTGGGAATGTCACCTTCCAAATCTAAATTTATCAAGGTCACCTCCCCGTCTTCAAAAGTTACAGTACTTGCAATATCCAAACTTTCTGGGGTAAATCCGTCCTCTCCCAATAAAAAGCTTAACTGCATCGCAAAACAACCTGCGTGTGCCGCACCCACCAACTCTTCCGGGTTGGTGCCTTTTTCTCCATCCTCAAAACGCGTGTTGAACGAGTAGGGTGTTTTATCCAATACGGCACTGCCTGTGCTCAACATTCCTTTTCCTTCTTTGCCCGAACCTTTCCACTGGGCCCGCGCATTTCGTGTAAACTTCATTTGTTATGTTTTTAATTTTATTAAAATCTATTTATGCGTCTTGTTCGGCATTGGCCATGGGATAATCGGTATATCCCTCCTTACCTGGTGTGTAGAACGTATCATTGTCCCATTCGGCCAGTTCTATGCCATGCTCAAAGCGCTCCACCAAATCCGGATTGGAGATGTATGGCTTCCCAAAGGCTACCAAATCAGCATTTCCCGAGGCAATGACCTCGTTACCGGAATCTTGGTCAAACCCGCCATTGATCATTAGCGTACCATTGTACAGTGGCCTGAAATGTTTGGCAACTTCCGTTACTGCGTAGGGTATGTCGGAAACATCGCTAAATGGTTCGGACAGATGGATGTATGCCAAATTGTAATCGTTCAGTTTTTTAATGATGTATTCAAATGTGGGGATGGTGTCCTCGTCCATCGTCATTCCAAATACCCCGTTGAGCGAAGGATTGAATCGAGCCCCGATTTTTTCCTCTGGGATGACTTCCTTCACGGCATCCAACACTTCAAAAAAGAAACGAGCTTTATTTTCGTGGCTTCCACCATATTCATCGGTTCTTGTATTGGAAGTCCCGTTAAAAAACTGATGGAAAAGATAACCGTTGGAAGAATGGATTTCTACTCCATCAAATCCTGCTGCCACAGCATTTTTGGCGGCATTCTTGAAGTCTTCCACCGTAGTTTTGATATCGTCTTTGGTCATTTCCTTCGGAGTTACGGTATCTTTAAAACCGTCCGCGGTATACGATTGCTCATTTGGATTGATGGCCGAAGATGACAAGGGCAATTGACCGTCATGAAAATCCGGGTGTGACATTCTACCCACGTGCCATAACTGGATAAAGATTTTACCGCCTTTGTCATGCACGCGTTGGGTCACTTTTTTCCAGCCCTCCACTTGGGCTTGGGTATGGATGCCGGGTGTATTGATGTATCCGACTGCTCGTTCCGAAACTTGAGACCCTTCGGTGATGATCAAACCTGCCGAAGCACGTTGTTCATAATACAGGCCATGGAGTTCGTCAGTCGGCTTTTTTTCGTCGTTGGCCGCCCTGCTTCGGGTCATAGGTGCCATTACGACACGGTTCTTCAAGGTAATGTTCTTGTTGTATGGTGTAAGTAAATGTTGCATATCTCTGATTTTATTTATCAGAAAGATACAACTCGGAAGCGCCAATATGATTGACTTAAGTCAATTAGGATTTTTTTAACGCACCCATTTTTCTTCGGGCACGGCTAAGACCTTCTGCAGAAACACCCAGGTAACTTGCTATTTGATAGTTGGGAACGCGTCCTTCAATGTTCGGATAACTTTCACAGAATTCCAAATAACGTTCTTTAACGCTTTTTCCCAAAGACGATAGAATGCGTTTACGTTGCGATATGAAAGCACTGGTGACCAATAGCCTAAAATAGCGTTCAAATATGGGGGATTGCTGAAACAGGTTTTGCAGATCATCATAATTGATGGCCAATAAGGTGGAATCTTCGATTGCTTCAATATATAATTTGGAGGGCACCCCGTTGTAAAAGGCGTCAAAATCACCGACCCACCATTGCTCTATGGCGAACTGCACTATATTTTTATTTCCTTTCTTGTCCAGATAATACGCACTCAAACAACCTTTTACCACAAAACATTCGTGTTTTACGTGTGTTTCGGGCTGCAATAAGAATTTACCCTTGGCCACAACGACCTCCCTAAGTTTTGAAGTGAACAAATGTAAATCCTCCGGTCTTGGGTTCACTTGTTGCTTGACATGTTCAATGAGAGGCTCGATGGTCATACAAGATGAAATGAATATTTCTGGGGTTCAATTTAGTGTTTATTCATTTAAGTTAAAATCCAGTAACCAGCGGCCTTCATTTCCCTGAAGGCCCGTGCCTTGGTCATTTTATGCAGTTCCTTTAAGGGCACTGTCCGGTCTTCGCCACGATACTCATAAAGTTGATGGGGAGGAAACTTGTAGATTATAAAACAATCCTACCTCCAATCAATGACTTCAATAAATAAATCATTTTTCTCCTCTCCCCTGTATAAAGAATATCTTTTAAAGTAACTTGATATTAGCACTAATTTTCCATCTTTCGTTTCATAAGTGTACTGCGGGTAGCCGATTGTATTTATGGTAGTTGTTTGGCCAGTTCTCCAATTTAAAATATTTAATTGTCTGTCAAACAAATCAATAAATTCCAATGATGTATCTCCTTGATAATTGGTGCCCAGCACAAAATCCCCATCTTGACTTAACGAACTGGTATGCACAGGTATACTGTAAGAGCTGATAAAGCTATAAGTATCCGCGGCATAAATTCTTGAATTTATCTTATCCAATAGAATATTGCCAAAGGCATTATACTCTGTTGATTCCAAACGATTATTGAAACTATAATCCACCTCTTTGAAGGTGTCTATTGTACCATCCTCATTGATATCGAACGAAAAACTTCTGTCATCACCAATTATCCCCGCTAAAATTCGTGTTTCTCCAATTCTTACTAAATCATTCATACGTTTGAATATTGTGGTAGGCTCAGGGTCAACCACATCAATAGTTTGCAAATCCCTTCCAAATCTCCGAACTGTTCGCAATTCATCACCTCCGTCTGCAATTATCCAGATATCTTCTTTAAAATGCTGTAAATCTTCAAAGGATATATATTCATCATTTAGGTCTCTTAACCGATACTTATACTCAAGTGAAATTGCATCAAAAACATGATATTCAGAACCTACTTGAATTAACACTTCCTTTCCATCCGTACTTTGCACAACTTTCAATCTAACCTCAGAACTAGTGTTAAGATCAAATGAAGATTCCGCAATGACTTCTTTCGTCTGAACATTAATTTTTTTAATTTTTTTGTATGAATCCGATGACCCCTCTCCCCATAAATAGATATTATTACCATCAGAGGGATCTACACCCAATAAATATACCGACATCATATCGACCACTTCGTCTGGTGAAAATTTCACTTCCACACTGTTATCTGTAAAGGACTCGCCTAAATTTAGTGTACTTCTTTTACCAAAAATGTTATATACATGTATATTATAAAAAGGGTCTTCGACTGACGGAGGCGTTTCAATGGTAAAAGAGGTTGTTTCTTGATCTTCAATGGTAGTTAGGACAATCTCCTCTGGTGAATTATCATGATATGCGCGCTTGGATACAGTGATTTCATATTTTTGGAAATATGGGCTGTCATATTTCTGCCAATTCAACTGAACAGTTTCGTTTGTTACTTCTGGGGATAACATTTCAGTTTTGTAAACATCAATATCACTTGTTTGTATTGAGATAATATCGCTTTCCGCTAATTGACCGCTATTTGTTTGTAATCTAAAAAAGTAACATAGCTCATCAGCTGGTTCAGGATCCAGATCAATAAATTCTGTTTCTGCCAAATCTTTGATAGTTGCTATTTTTATTGCGTCATTCTTGTTGCAACTATTCGAAGCCCTGTAAATCTCGTATTGTTTAAACTCATCACCAACATACTCCGCCCAATTGAAAGCAATCAAATTATCATCTTGGAACTTGAAAAAATCCTTAGTGAAGGTTTCTGAGTAAATATCTCGGTCTTCTGGTGAATATATTCGGCTATATAAGATAACTTTGTCATCCTTTTGGTCACCATCAATATCAAGGCTGGTCTCAAAATTGAAATTGGTATTATCTAATTTTAATATTCGAACTTCAGCCTCCTCACCAGTTCCGTTAGTTAAGGTAATAACACTACCATTCAAAGTAAAATTTAACCGATTAATCTCTGGAATACAAGAGCTACTTGGATAAGAAAATTCTACATATTCACCATTTTCAAGATACCTAAAATAGTCTCTGCCACATTCTCCTTCTTCGGGGACATCCACACGATTACCATTGCCTTCTACCTCATAAATAGCCCAAGTTTTCCCATAAAATAATTGAGGTAAATTTATCGTATTTTCTGCATCAACATACGGAGAATCATCCTTTGAACAGCCTAGAATAAGGACTAAAATTATGAACAGATAAATAGGATTATTTTTCATTCTAAAAAATGATGAGGTGAATTTTTATATGTATAAATAAACATTATTTTCCTATAATAATTGTTTAAAAACAGTTATTTTTTACATTTTTTCACTCAAATGCAACTGCATAAAAATTACATTTTTTAGAAGTGCTTTTCTAGCATTACTTTTCAATGAATTTTAGGGGCAAGCTTCCCTTGGCCAACAAAAAAACCACCCAAAGGGTGGCTTTTCCAATCTTATATGCATCGTATGATTATAGTATCTCAACCACTTCAAGGTCAAATACCAAATCTTGGCCCGCCAACGGGTGGTTGGCATCCAAGATAATATCTTGCTCTTCTACCTTGGCGACTCTAAACTGCTGCTCTTGTCCTTGTGCATTGGAACCTACCAAGCCCATACCCACTTCTGGTTTTAGGTCTTCTGGCAATTGTGTTTTGGAGATTTTCTGAAAAAGTGACTCGTTCACCTCCCCATATGCATCTTGCTTATCTATGGTGATGGTTTTCTTTTCATTGACTTCCATATCGATGAGTCCTTTTTCAAAACCTGGTATAAGTTGGCCCTGTCCCAATGCAACTTCCATAGGTTCGCGCTGCAATGAACTGTCAAAAACCTGTCCATTGGTCAATTTACCTGTGTAGTGCACCTTTACAGTGTCATTTTCTTTTACTTTACTCATAATTTTTGTTTATAGTTTTAAAATCAAAACGTTGCAAATATACAGGGTATAAAATAGTTCAACGAAAGAGTTGGCCATTGGTTTTGAAAAAATCCGGTTTTAGAAAAGATAAAAAAAGGCAAGAGGTTACTTCTCATTGACCTCTACCAGTTTGTCATTGTCCCACTCACCTCCTGCGACCACATCGCCCTCGGCGTCGTAGAATCTACCGGCTCCGTTTCGCTTATCGTTTTTCCACTCGCCTGTGTATTTTTCCCCATTGGTCCAGTAGTAGGTCCCATAGCCGTTACGCTGGTCGTCTTTATAACTTCCTTTGTAGTATTCACCATCCGCCCAGTAAAAAGTACCCTCTCCATGGCGTTGGTTATTGACCCATTCCCCTTCATATCTACTTCCGGTCTCCAATAGGGCAACACCAAACCCGTGGGCCTTACCATCTTTTACCTGACCGATATAGTGCAGTGGGTTACCCTTCTTGCTTTTGAACGTGAGATATTCACCAAATGATTTTTGCCGAAGCTGCTTTTTAAGATGGGCCAATTGTACTCTGGCCTTTTCCAAAGAAAAATTAAGGGAATCGTATTTTCTCAAGGCCACTTCTTCGGACCAGTTTGATATGGCCAAGGTATCCTTTGCAGAAACCACACTGTCCGTAATTGGATTGTTGTTCTGCTGTGTGCCCTTTAATTTTTCGGCCAAGGCAATTCGCAAAGGGATAATCATATTATTTTCCTCGGCGGATTGTATAGAAGCATTGTAAGATGCTATCGCGGCATCATAATCTTCTTGAAGCAATAAGGAATCTATCTTCGCCAATTCCTCATAAACATTTATTCTATTGGAAATGTTCTTGTTCTCTTTTTTGACTTGCGCCAGGTCTTTTTGCAACTGAACCGATTTGGAGACAAAGAATAAAAGTCCCACTGCAAAAATGGCCAAAAGTATGAAAGGAGTGTATTTTTTCAATTTCATGTGTTAATTGCTTGGTTCACTATTAGATACGTGTTTAATCGGTCAAATGGACGTCGGGCAGCTTATTTTTTACCCTTCTAAAGTCGGGCGAATAGTACATATGGAAGCGTAATGTCCAGCCTTGCTTATAGTATCCCCCATTATATCTTTCCTGTCCTTGGTTGTACAGAACACCTGCGGCAAAAGTGAGCCTAGGGGTTACAATATATCCAATGGTAGTGGTTAAACGAAGGTCTTCCATCGGGCTCGCCACTACTTCTTTTCCGCTCTGCATGATCAATTCTGCTTCCGGTGCCACGTAAATTGTCTTGGGACTCAGTTTGTTATTGTTCAAAGGAATTTTTGCCCTGAACATATATCGCCAACGGTTTCTAAAAATATAGTTGCTATTCTCTGTAAAGCCTTTGCTCCAACGATGCTCTATTCGAATTCGATGATAAAACATGGCCGAATAAAAAGGCATGGCAAATTGATATTGGTGCCAGATACGCCATTCAGGAACCACATTTTTACCTTCGGAATCTTCATCGGTGTTAAAATTGATGCGCACTACCCCACCCAATCTAAAATTGGTTTTCTTATTAAAGATATATCCAATGGCATGTCGGTTATAAATTTGACCAATCTGTCCCATAAATGGCGTGCTTTTGGTTTCCTGAAACCTAAAATGGGTCTGAGCATCCCAAAAGAAGCGTTTTCCAATCCGTATGTTCCCGTACGTATTGAACCAAACCTTGGTCTTTGGGTCTTTGTACTGAGACGTTTCCGGAAGCACTTCGGGTTCAGGTTCTTGTGCAAAGACCGTACATCCGAATAATAGGATAACCACCACCAAAAAGCTATTTCTACTATTCCTCATGCTTATTGGTTTTGGGAGGTTGATTGTTCGAGTATCAGTGCCAAAACTTCAGTTGGCTGTTTTTCCCGACGAAGTTTACGCTCCAATTTGCGGGTGTCCTTATTGCGCAGGTCCAATATAATGTGCTGAGTATTTATCATCTGCTCGTTCAAAGTACTTGTTTTGCCGCATGTCAATCCTTTTGTTACCGTGCTTAAGAAGTAAGGAACAAGGATATCCCTGTATGCAGATACAATTCGTTTTTTTACCTCTTCTTCCATTACATTGGCCATAAAAGGGTTCCAGACGGCATCGGTATACTCCCTTTCTACCGTTTCAATACGATTCGGAAGCGTTTTAATGTTAGATGACAGGTCGTTCAGTTGCATCAGACATGTTTTGGCCCATTTTCCGTATTCCATTTTCTCATTGGGATTTTTTATGTCCGCATAAGTGGTCAAAGTGCTATCGGCTAAGTTTTTTAGCGGTCTCAATGCCTCGTTATACTCCGATGAAAGGCCCGAAACGGAATCCAGTTCTTCTTCAAGATCATTGTTCAACTCGATGAGTTCTTCTTCCAGCCCGTTCAACATTTGAAGCTGTTCTTCATTGGTCAAGCGAGAGGCCAACGAACCTTTAATGTATTCCAAACTCATTTTTGCATAAGTGGCCAATGCCTCTACCGCTAATAGGTCGTTGCTTTCATATTTAAACTCATCGGAGCTTGGCAGCCTAAAAGTTCTAGTATTTCCCTCTTCATCGGCAACAGCTAAAATATCCGTGCTAGGTCTGCCATTGGGCCAAAGTCTTTGTAGCAACACTGGAATTTCCTGGTATTGAACAATATCCAAATCCTTATGCGCTACCAAAGTGGACAACGGGGTCAAGAAGTCATTGTTGATTTTTTTGGTGGCGTTGTAGTAAAAAAGGGCTTCGGCATCGGTACGCTTTACTATGTTCAAATGGCTGTTTTCCAGAATCATGGCACTCATCTTCGAGGCATCCCTGTATTCGGAAGCAATTTTGTCCAAGGTGTTATTTTGAAGAGAATCCAACGGGAAATAGGGCACCCTAAATTTCATGTTGGTATTAAAGCCGGAAGTTCCCAAATGGTCAAGTACATTGTTGACTTTTTGGTAATAATCCATGTTCTGACTCAACAAATGTACTATTTGGCTCTCTCCGCTCTCCAAATGCATAACGGATTTCAGCAAGGCAATATAGCCCTCGTTCAACTGAACCGTTTTATAAGATGGTACGCTTTTGGCAAACACATTTATTTCTTGTGATATACCTTCGGACTTTATTTTTACGGTTTGCAACAATCCATTCTTGAAGAACCAATCTTCAATATTCTCCACGGCCTCTGTTCCATAAAAGGACCATTCGTCATGGGCAAGACCGTTCCTTAACAACCGACCGACCAAAACACTGCTGTCGTTCTCTATTTGGAAATTTTGTTGTGGAACCCCTTTATCAAAAGAAATACTGCTCTTAAAAAGTACCTTCTCAATTTCGGAGTCTTTGATTTGGTTGATGGTGTAGGTCCAATCACCGTCCGGTTTTCCATCAACCAGTCTCCCTTGGCCTACTTCTTGCCTGCCACTGACCAAAACCCGGTATTCGTAGTCCACTACCTGACTTTGGCTGTTGGTATTATACTCCCCAAATTCAAATTGCCATGGTCCGCTCGCGACATCTTTGGAGAAGCTACCGGAAAAACGAAAGGATGTGTCTTCGTTCTCCACCAAGGTCTCAAGATTGGATTGTTGCAGTTGAAAATTACCATCAAAAATGGTGTCGAGGTCGGATATCATAAATTGATAAACGGCATTCCCGGAATAGGGTCCTATTTGAAGCGGACCTTCATACGTTTTACGTTCCTGGGCAGACGCCAGAAGCGAAAACATGAAAAAAAGCAAAACAGGAAATAGCCGTTTTTTAGGAGGCTGTATCATGGAGTAATCTAGTGTTAGTCGAATCGTCCATTTAAATACGTTCCAAAAAGGATATATGGACGACAAGGTCAATGATTTTAAGATATTATTGGGTATTCCGGGTTTTTATTGAACGGTTATCAAAGCTCAAAGAGAAATTCTATCAAACTGCTTATCCACTCTGTTTTTGTAAACCCTGCAACTTCTTTAAAAAATAGATAAATCCTTTTGTTCTTTACACCTTGATTTCTTCATTCGTCAATAAACCAACTACATGGGAAATCATCATCTCTTGACCATCAGTTGAAAAAAAGTGGGAGTTACTGGAATGGAGAAATGGGACTTTATTTTATAATAAAGTAAAAGGCTCACTGATCAGTGAGCCTTTTTGTATTGCCAAATTACCTCTGTGTTTTAAAAATATCGTTGTTAAAAGTCCAATCATAATCCAGTGCTAATTCATTGATTTTAGCAATGGTGGTTTGATCAATCAAATCGGTGCCTGGGTTGTATTGATAATCTATATACCCACCATTGGTTGCATTTAGGATTACATGATCATAAACACCTGAAATTATTTCATCCAATTTCTCACCGGTAAATTGGTTGCCACCTATGTAAAGATGGGAGACCAAGGGATTGTTGGATAAATCCAAATCAGTTAAATTATTGTTGCGAATGGATAATCTTTCAAAACGACTAAGTGCGCTTAAATCTATATTGTCCAACAAATTATCGGCTATATATAAAGCCCTTAGGTTTAGGTTTGCAGAAAGGTCTATAGTACTTATTTGATTTTCATATAAATCTATACGTTCTAAAATGACATTTTCAGAAAGGTCTATTTCTGTAAGGTTATTTGCGCCCACACTGATTTTCTGCAATTTTAAATTTTGGGAAACATCAATATTTGAAATAGAATTATCACTTAAATCAATTCGCTTCAGAACTGGATTATTGGCAAGATCCACACTGGTTAAATTATTCTGTTCTGCCTCTAGTATTTTTAACTTTGAATTATTGGAAACATCAAGCATTGAAATTTGATTTCCGTATATCGATAAATACTCTAACTCAATATTTTTAGTGACGTCGATTTCAGTCAACCGGTTGTATCTGGCAAAAAGGATTTTTAGCCTTACATTGTTCAAAAGGTTCAAATTTGTTATCTGATTATTCTCAATACTCAACTTTTCAAGTGCACTATTTTTTGAAGTGTCCAAAGATGTCAGTGCACCTGAATAAAATTCACATGTTTTCAGTAAAATCAATTTGTCAATTTCTGCGGATACAATATGGCTTTCATAATTTAATTCCGATACACTGTTGTTGAAGCTTAAATATTCTATAACCTCCATAGCTCCGGAAACCTTTATTTCATAGATACCATTTACCTCGTAGGTATGGGTCAATTCGTTATCCTCAACCGAATCGCTTAAGTTAGAGACGTATTCGTCAACTGTGCCATCTCCCCAATCTATAGTATATACGGAGCCTGTCAATGATTTTAAAACAATTGTCTTGCTTGTAAGGGACTCTGAATCATCAACTGTCAGTGTAAAGAAGTCTTCAATTTCAGGAAAGGATAGTTCCGCTTCGTTATATCCAAATTCGACAAATGAGTACCCATCCGCCCCAATATTTTCAACAGTTGCGGTCTTGGAATTCCCGGATTGGACTGTAAAACTAAAGGGCAGCGATGTTCCTGAGAACTGGGATAAGGCCGACGTCGCGGTTGGCACCAATGCAACCACTACATCATCGGAATCTATTAGGACAAACTCAGTTAAATTATAGGGCCCAGGGTCCAGCATAACTTCTTCGGTTACGTAACTATCCCCCTTCAGAAGTACATCCAATTTTTCAAAATCCAACACTTGAACACCTTGAGAAGTTTCTATGCTCACAAATGCATATGCCGGCACATATTCTTTACCGACCACAGAAGTAGCTTTTGCAGTGATTTCTTTATTGAAAATACTAAATGATTGCCCACCTTGTTCCACAGCTTCCGGGCCTCCGGAATCGCTTTCACTATTTGAACAGGAAACCATAAGAGTGAACAACAGAAAGTAAAATGCTTGTTTCATAAAAGATGAGGTTGTTTAGCGGACAATGCTCCATTTTTGCACGGAAAGGATATACCGCATAAAAAGTGTAGTCTGGTCATCTGCTTGGCAGTATCTAGGTTGACTATAATTTTAATGTGCTTTTTAAAAATAATACTTTTTAATTATTCACTTTGATCTTACCACGAACTGTGATTTTTTCAGCTAAAATTGCCATCAACGCATCCAAATCCTCTTGATAAATTTCATTGAGGTACTCCTTATAATGGTCCGTATGTTTATAAACGAAATTTTCTTGTGCCTTTTTCAAGTTGTTCCTAGCACCAACCGTGTCCCCTACCGCCAAATAGGTTTTTGCCAAACCAAAGTAGGCCTCACAAGTGGTTTCATATTGCTCCAACCCAGTTTCGAAAGATGTGATGGCCTTATCAAAGTGCTGCATTTCGTAATGACATAAACCTTGGTACACAAAGGCCTGAACATCTGCCCATTCCACACCCTGATTTGTCACGCTTTGCTCAAAATGTTCCAAGGCCTTCGGATAATTCTTGAGCCCGTAGTAGCATTCACCGCGCAAAAAATCAATGTCTTCTCCCCGGGGGGCATCCACCACTTCGGGTGTCATGGCATCCAAGCGGTCAAAATCCGCCAAGGCGGCCTTGTAATCCCTGAGAAAACGCAATTTCATATACCCTCTATATCCTAGGTGATGCAAAGGTTTTAAATCCACGGCGGTGTTCAGATAATAAAAACCCGTGGCATAATCCCCCCTTTTATTGAAAGGAACGGAGCGCTCAAAATACGGTGCTGCATAATCAGGATGTTGCCAATTGAGAATATCGAACATGGCTTGTGATAGCCCATACCCTTGCATGTTTCCTGCCATATTGAACCGTTTTTCCTTGGATTGAAACACCAATAGATAGGCTATAAATCCTATATAAACCGTAAATAGGGTGGCCAAGAGAATCTTTATAATTTTCCAGAAGGTCCCCATATCCTAAAAAACATCCGTGATTTTACCATTCTTCAATTTAAAGGTAATCTGTGCATAACTATCCTGTGGGTTGCCTTGGATTTCCCCGGGAACCCAATCCTTTAATTCTGAAATCAGTTCGTATAAATGCTTTGAAGCCTCTATGGGCACTGCAACATGCTTTATATTTGGATCGATCATTTTGGTTCGGAAATAACCGGTGTGTCCTTCACAATTCACCACAAAACGAACAGTCAGCAAACCATTTGGGGGCAGCCCCTCTGCATTTACCTTTGGTAAAAGGATTTTTTTGATGGCTTTTTTACCCCCTGAATAATAGGCACCCGTTTGGTAATACTGATAAATCCGATAATCGCCACAGGGCTCAAATGCTTCCATATCTAAATTGGGATTATAGGAAATGTCTCCAACATGCTGGGCCGATTTAAAATAAAGCCACAGTGTCAATACGCTAGCTAGGATTATGCTGACGAATAGCCAAATATTGAGTATACTTTTCAAAAAATAAGATGTTTCGTTAATGGGTAACGTCAAGATAACAATTCAAAAACATTTTATGGTCCATACGGCACTAGTTGCCGTTCAAATACTTCTTTGGAATATCCTTACCATCATCTGAGCTTATGGCCCAGACCATATTGGCGATCCACCAACGCCCTTCGGAGTATACCAATTGATAACTATTCACCCCTTTTCCTGTTTCGTTATCGGAATCTTTCCCTTCAAAACTTTGAATCACCTGCGCCATGCCGTTGTATTCGTCCACAATTGCACCTGTGGATTCTTCGTGATAGCCCAACGAATAATATTCGTCCGTAAGGGTTTCCAAAAATTCGTCGAGCCCCATGGTTTCCTGGCTATACGCTCCATCTTCTTTACCCACCATACTAAAGTGTGCCGTGGGCAAAAACAAAGTTCGGAAATAAGCCGTGTCAATCACTTGCCCCGACTCAATGGAAATAACACGTTGTGTTTCATTTACCAGTTCACTTACGTTCTGAAATACCTCGCCTTGTTGAGCTGAGGTTGTTGTAAAGGCTATCAAGGCCATTACGATACTGAATGATTTCATTTTTGGATGTTTTTCAAAATCCACTTTCGGATTCATTTCCTGTTCATCAATTTAAATGGTGTTTTTCAAAGAAAATGCAAATTCTTTGAAAATTTACCAACACTTCTCCATTTTCTCTTCATTACCTGTAAACAATCCCTTAAATTTAGGGAGCTAATTCAAAACAATGAAAAATAAATTACTTCCCCTGCTCCTACTTTTGGGAGCCATCAGTGTTACGGCCCAAGAAAAGATCATTGGGTTCAGTGAAAAAGCTTCGGAAGCCGAAGAACAGCTCGAAGCAAAATTTGAAGAACAACTCTCCGCCGACAATCTGGACCAATGGATGAAGCGCTTGGCCGCCGAACCCCACTGGGTGGGTACCGAATATGGCGAAGAGAACATAAAATGGATGGAAAAGCAGTTCAAATCTTGGGGCTACAAAACCAAGATAGACACCTACCACGTACTTTTTCCCTATCCCAAAGTGCGCGTATTGGAGCTGACCGCCCCCACCAAGTACACCGCCTCTTTGGAGGCCATTGCCGTGGAGGGAGACCCCTACACCGCGCAGGGTGACAAACTATTGCCCAGCTACAATGCCTTCTCCACCGATGGCGATGTGGAAGCGGAACTCGTGTTTGTGAACTACGGGATTCCCAGCGACTACGAAGAGCTCGAAAAAATGGGCATCGATGTGAAAGGTAAAATAGTCATTGCCAAATACTACGGTTCTTGGCGCGGGATAAAGCCCAAACTGGCCGCTGAAAAAGGTGCCATCGGCTGTATCATCTATTCCGACCCGGAAGATGATGGTTACGCCCAAGGCGATGTGTACCCCGAAGGACCCTATAAAAACAAAACCGGTGTGCAGCGCGGTTCCGTGATGGACATGCCGCTCTACCCCGGGGATGTGTTGACGCCCGGGTATGCCGCCACCAAGGATGCGAAGCGTTTGGACCGCGAAGAGGCTCCGACCATCACCAAAATTCCGGTGTTGCCCATTTCCTACGAGGATGCTCAGCCCTTGTTGGAGGCATTGGGAGGCCCTGTCGCCCCCGCTTCTTGGAGAGGAGCCTTGCCCCTCACCTATCACATTGGGCCCGGACCTGCCAAAGTCCACCTCAAATTGGAGTTTGACTGGCAGTTGAAGCCTGCCCACGACCTGATCGCCACCTTGGAAGGGGATGAATTCCCCGATGAGTGGGTGATCCGTGGAAACCACCACGATGCTTGGGTACATGGTGCCAGCGACCCCATCAGTGGTATGGTCGCCTTGATGGAAGAAGCCCGCGTTATCGGAAAATTGGCCAAGGCAGGCAACAGACCAAAACGTACCTTGGTATATTGTGCCTGGGATGCCGAAGAACCCGGACTCATCGGTTCCACCGAATGGGTGGAGGACCATATTCCGGAACTAAAAGAAAAGGCCGTGGCCTACATCAATACCGATGGCAACAGCCGTGGCTATTTGGGTGCCGGAGGTTCCCACTCGCTTCAGGCGATGGTGAGCCAAGTGGCCCATGACGTGACCGACCCGCAAAAAGGGGTGTCCGTGGCAGAGCGCCGCAAGGCCGCCAATGTCATGCGCGGTGGCGACAACTCCTTTAAACTGTCCGCACTGGGCTCTGGCTCGGATTATACGCCTTTTATACAGCATACCGGCATACCCTCCTTGAACTTGGGCTTTGGCGGTGAAGGTTCCGGTGGGGAATACCACACCATTTACGATACCTATACCCACTACACCCGTTTCAAGGACCCTGGGTTTGACTATGGTGTGGCCTTGGCCAACACGGCAGGACGCATTTCGTTGCGTTTGGCCAATGCCGAGGTGTTGCCGTTTGAGCTCACCCAATGGCACAGCACTATTGAAACCTATTTGGGCGAAGTGATGAAAACCTTGGAGGACATGCGTGCCGAAGTGGAAAAACACAACAAACTGGTTAAACAGGATGCCTACCAATTGGTGATGGATCCCAAAAAACCGATAGCTCCCGCAAAAATGAAGGAAGAAGTGCCCTATTTGGACTTCTCTCCGATACAAAATGTGGTTGCCGATCTAAAGAAAAGTATCGAGACCTTTTCCAAGGCCGATGTACTTGCCTTGTCCAGTGCCAAAAAGGCGCAACTGAACCAAGAGTTGATGGGCATGGAGCAGGTATTGCTGCAGGATAAGGGACTGCCCCGCAGGGATTGGTTCAAGCACCAGATCTACGCCCCCGGATTTTATACGGGCTATGGGGTAAAAACACTTCCAGGCGTGCGCGAGGCCATTGAACAAAAGGAATGGAAAGAAGCACAGGAACAAATTGGGGTATTGGCCACTACCCTTAAAAATTTCAATGCCAAAGTAGAAAAACTGAACAGCATTGTGCAGTAATTGGATTCCGAAGAAAACCAAAACCGCCCCTTGCCGATCGTGAGGGGCGGTTTTTTTATGCCCATAGGACATTTTTGCTTTTTTCACGGGCATGGACTACCTTTCCCAAACCCAAAAACAACAACACACCTGCCATGAACGTACGGCTTACCCAAGAACAAAAGATCAAAGTGCTCAACTCCGTGGACATCTATGCGATCATGCAGCAGGTTTTGCTGCGCGAGAACAAGATACGCCGCAACCAAGAGCATTTTTGGGTGGTGGGCCTTAACCACAAAAACAAGATCTTGTTCGTGGAGCTCATTGGCCTGGGGGCCAGCAACCGGGTAAATGCCGACCCGCCCGATGTGTTCCGGATGGCGATCTACAAACTGGCCAGCAAGCTGATCTTGGTGCACAACCACCCCAGCGGCACGCACGAGGCAACCGATGCCGATATTACCTTTACCGACCATATGCTGAAAGTGGGCAAACTCATAAAAGTGGAGGTGCTGGACCATTTGGTGATCACCGAAACCAATTATACCAGTTTTGCCGACCAAGGCGTGATGGACGAACTCCAAAAAAGCGGCCTGTTTGAAATTATGGGCCCCGAAAAGCAGGAACTGGAACAATTTAAGATCGATACCGAGAAAAAGCGGGCACGCAAGGAGGAGCTACAAAAAGTAGCTAAAAGGATGAAAGGTGAAGGGTTGACTGACGAGGTGATAAAAAAAGTAACTGGGTTGAGCTTGAAGGAGATTGGTGGGATTTAAGAGTTACCATAGCATTGACAATAAAAATTGCCCCTTTCTTATTAGGTTATGAACAAACTGCAATTGAAGAATTAAAAGGATTAAAACAGGCAGAAATAAATAAACTTTGAGATTTAATCCTCGTTTTCTTCTTCGATTTCGACCATCTCATTTAAAAACAATGCATAAACCCTTTTCAAAATCATAAGAACTGTAAGTGAAAAGTGAGAAAGAAAAAAATAAATTAAAAAAGTACAGACCTTAACCCAAATTTCAATTTTGAAAAATGACAGAACGGTCAGTAGTATTATAAATAATGAGATGAAAATCGAATAAGAAATATTTGTCAAAAGCTGCTTTAGCAAATCGTTTTTGACTTGTTGTGTATTGTCACGCTTTAAAATATCAAAAAGTATAACAATAACATTAAATAGAAGTCCCACTAAAATTGAGAGAGTAGTAATTACAATATTTGTTGCCTTGTCAGATAAATCAATTTTCAACCAAATTAAAATTCCACTTACAACAAATGGGATGATCAAAAAAGTAAAATAATCAGAAAAATCAGGTTTTTGAGAATTATCATTTACCAAAGTTTTTAAATGATCCTTAATTATACCTATAATGTTGATTTTTTCCATAATAAATAAACTATGAAGTCAACTCTTTAATCAACTCTTTTGCTATTTTATCTATGCTTTCAAATACTGGATGCCCATCCTTATTTTTTTTGATATCACCATCAATATCATAATATGGTCTAATTTGCCCTGTTTCGGATAAATCTACAGTTCTTGTATTACCATTAAATTTAGACTTGACTTTTATTTTATGGTCACCATCAAATCCCAAACTCTCTAATGTTTCTACTTCAAAAAACGAGGTGTTAGGATCATTCATAAATTTTGCAGCCTTATCATTTATTGCCAATCTACTTTTTGCCTTAATTTTCAGTTCTAAAGACTTTATTTCCCTTTGATATCCCTTTAGACCAACTTTTTCAGCAATATCAGCAGGAAGATTGTTTTTGACAAAAGTAATCTCTTTAATGTTTCCCTTCTCAACGAAAGCTCTAGCAAGTTCCTTAGAAACAAACTGATCAAAATCTAATTTTAAATTTGCAAATCGAGATTCAAAAAAATTATTAAGATGTTTTTTGAAAACACTATGAATGCCGTATACTCCTATTCTTTGAAGAATTACAAAACCAACCTTTCTTTTTCTAGGAATATACAACAAAAAGTAAAAAGGTTTTATTTCTGTATCATCAACAGTTCGGTCATAACTCTTGTCTCCTGTTTTTATATTAATTCCGGTACCAGTATACCCGTAATCACCGCTTTCAATTACACCGCTAATTGTTCTCTCTGAAGCACTGAATGAAAGAGTGTCCGAAGCTAACTTTAATGACTTTTTTTGATCTTCATTTAATTCTAACTGCTGATCGAAAGACTTGATATATTCTTGAAAAAATGTCAAAAAATCATTTCTACCGAGGAAATTTTCAGGAGGATATACATTTTTTTTCTTTCCCCTTTCTCTTACCTTAATAGTATAAACTTCAAGTTTGGTCTCATTAGCCATATATCTGATTTTAAATTTAATACCACGAAAAATCAATCAAAGTAAAATAGTATGGGGAAGTTTAATCCAAATATAATTATTGGCAAATAAAAACCATTGTGTTAAAACCTTAAAAAAGCTGGGGTTTTTCCACAAAAAAGCCCTAAAGGGCTTTCTGCAACATTCCAAAAATCCAACCATCCAACCGCTCCTAAAAAGCAATCACTTCCTGCACCCGCTCCAACAACTCCTCCGCCATTTCGGGCTTCAAACCATAATCCTGTAGGCTGCCCACAGGGTTTTTAAAGCTCAGTTGGGTGGTTTGGGCATCAATTTCTTGTAGTACCAGTTTTAAGGGGATATCGTTTATGGCCAAAGGGTCGTTCGCCATGATCTCCGCAATGTAGTTGGGGTGGAAAAAGAGCAATTGCCGCAAGGGCGGTATGCTCACCCCATGTTTGGCCACAATGGCCTGGGTATCGATCTCGTGCAAGAGCAAAAAACCATGTTCCACAATACGTTTTTTCAATGTGTCGTACACCTGCCCAAAGGGCAGCGGCAGGGTTTGGTGGATCACATGGGCTTTCATTGGGGGGCAATTAGGCCATGGCGGCACGGGCAAAGCCCACCGTTTCGCGATAGGTTTTGGGCGAGATGTCCGCATTGTTCTTAAAAAATCGGCTAAAGTAGTGCTCATCGTCATAGCCAAGGTCGTAGGCGATCTCCTTTACCGTTTTGTTGGTAAGGTACAGCTCGCGCTTCGCCTCAATAATGATCCGTTCGCTGATCAGGTGGGTCATCGTCTTGTTAAAATGGTTTTTGGTCATCTTGGCGAGGGCCTTGGGGCTAATGTTCAGCAGGTCGGCATACTCCCCGGCGGAGTGCTTGGATTTGTAGTGGGTCTCTATCAGGTTTTTGAGCTTTTGGAGGATAAACGGTTCCTTCTCGTCCGGGGTGCCCTCCAAGGCTTCGGGCTGTTGCTTGGCCTTGGCGCGGGAGGCGGTGATCAAAAATATTTTAAGGTAGGAGACCAACAGCTCGTACTGCGCCAGCTCCGATTTTTGCACTTCGGTGTACATCTGCCCTATCACCTGTTCCAGTTCTTTTTGGATGTCCTCCGTGACGTTCAACAACGGCGGACTGTAAATATTGTTGAAGAGCACCCCGTTGCAGGCCACCTGTTCGTGGTGCTTGTGGATGCAGAAAAAATCGGGGTGAAACTGCAACACCACGCCCTCCAACGGTTCTTCCTCGGTTAGGGCAAAAGGTTGATAGGGCGTTACGGCAATTAGGGTGTTTGGCGTAAACGCGTACTCCGTAAAGTCCACTTGGGCAGTACCCCTCCCCTTTTTTATCCAGATCAAGGAATAATGGTTCAACCGGTGCGTATCGCAAAACTGGCAGCCGTCCTTAAATTCGGAAAGCTTAAAGGCCAGGTTTCCGGTCTGTTCGTCGATGAGCGTGTTGGTGTTGTAGATGTCCATGTATGTTCAGTTTTCAGTAGGCAGTTGTCAGTTTTCAGTTGTCAGTTTTCAGTTTTCTGAAGTCTGTCACTTCGATGTTGTCAAGTCGAGTCTTTCGACGGCGCTCAAGATAAACTCAAGTAGAGACCGCTTATTTGGCCATTTACGAGCAAGACTTCTCGACTGCGCTCGAAGTGACAATAAAATATATTAAAGTCTTCGCTCCGATTCATCTATCGGCAGGTCGTTGATGCTGGCGTAGCGTTTCTGCATAAGCCCGTGCTCGTTGAACTCCCAATTCTCGTTTCCATAGGCGCGAATCCACGCTCCTTCGGCATTCTGGTATTCGTATTCAAAACGAACTGCAATCTTATTGTCGGTAAAGGCCCATAGTTCCTTTCTTAATTTGTAATTTTTTTCTTTTTGCCACTTTTCCGTCAAAAAGGAAACCACGGCTTCGCGCCCGTTGATAAACTGCGAACGGTTGCGCCATTCGGTGTCCACCGTATAGGCTTTGCTTACTTTTTCGGGGTCTTGGCTGTTCCAGGCATCTTCTGCCAACTGTACTTTTTCCTTTGCGGTTTCCTCGGTAAACGGAGGCAACGGAAATTTTTTTTCTATTTCCATGGTTGTGATTTTTTAAAATTGAAAAAGGGCAGGACCTATGGCGGGGCCCTACCCTTATCAGCTAATTAAAACTACTTGCTGTTTTTTACTTTGGGCCATTTGGCGTGTGCCGCCGTTTTAAGCTCCGTAGTGCGTTGTGCCCAGTCTTCGTACGTATTGAAAGGCTCCCCGTTGAAGGGCCCGTTGAAGAAGAGGTACAGTTTTCCATCGATCACCGTATAGGTTTCCGGATTGATGGGAAACTTGGTCGATTTTGCCCCTACGCCCCAAGCGCAGTAGCCATCAAACTGAGGCAAATAATTGTTGGGAGATTTTTTAAAGGCATCCCGATTCGCCTTGTTGGCAAAGTAATAGGTGGCACCGTGATGCTTCACTGCATAACTTTTGCTCCCTTGTTGTGCTTTTCCCGAAAAATAGGAGACCACATCGTACCCGCCCACGGCCAGACCGTTATCGTCCACCGGAGGGGTTTGTGCCTGCATGCCGATAGCGGCAAACAACGCAATTCCAAAAAGAAATAAATTTCCAAACGTTTTCATTTGTATTTGATTTTAAAGGATTACTGATTGCTTATACCGTAGCGGCTTCCACAGCTGGGAAATCGATATCGGTGTTCGCGGTATTGTTGAAATAGTTGGTGAAGATGTTCAAGGCCACATGCGCCACGATTTCACCTACTTCACCTTCGGAATAGCCGGCCGCTTTTACGGTTTCCACATCTTCCTCGGCAACGCGTCCGTTTTTGGCGATCAAGGTTTTTGCAAACTGAAGCGCCGCGGCCACTTTGGGGTCGGAGTTGATGCCTTCCCTGGCGGATTGAAGCGTAGCAGTGTCTATGCCCACCAATTTTTCACCGATAAAGGAGTGTGCGGACAGGCAGTAGTTGCAGCCGTTGGCCTCTGCAACGGTCAAGGCCAAGAGTTCGCCCAATTTTCCGCCCAAGGACCCTTTGCCCAAAATATCGCTCAGGTTCAGGTAGCCTTCCAATACCACGGAGGAGTTCCCCATGGTTTTCATCATGTTGGGCACCATTCCCAATTTGGCTTGGATGCCTTCAAATAGTTCTTTTGATCTTCCGGTCGCTTCCTTTGGATCCAATGCTTGTAATCGTGTCATAACTTTCTGTTTTTTAATGCATAAATGGTTTGTCATTATTGACAATACAAAGGTGCGATGATGCGTGTTCGGATAAAATGGACAGATGCCGCAACTCCTTGGACAATTTTCCCTTTGGGAAGCCAAACTGATGATTAGCCACCAAAAAAAGGGGCCAAACCTAAGTTTGACCCCTCGCACTTCAACTGCAACATCACAAACAGGTGCGATTTACTTCATCGGATGCATTTTCAGTTCTTTCACCAACTCATCGGTAGTGAACACCCGGCTGGAAATCATTTTGTAGTTGGTCTGGGCAGCTGCGTTGCCATCCAATCCCGGTAGTTTGGCAGAAGCGGTGGCATCGCCCACCACGGCTACTTCAAAACCGTTCTCCACCAGTTCCCTCATATGGGATTCGGCACAGAGGTTACCGGACATTCCGGCCAAGATCACCTTGTCCACCCCTTGTTTGCGCAACTGCAGGGCCAAATCGTTGGACTCGGAACCGAACACTTTGTGCGGGCTGGTCACCACTACCCTATCCTTGTTGATGTACTTTTTGTAGCGGGGCAACCAATCGGCACCAGAACCTTCAAACCCTTTTACGTTCAATTGGTCCCCACGATCGAACATACTGATGTTGTGCATCAATTTTTCAAGGGTTCCCTCAAACTTCCACACGTGGTCGTGCTCATAATAGTAGTGCGGAGAAATGAACACCGGGATGTTGTACTGTTCACCCAACTTAAAAATGGTCTCGAGGTTCTCGATGGTGTTGTTTTCTTCCACACTCTCTCCCACGGCACCCCAAGCCACCCCATCGGGACTAAGAAAATCGTTCTGTGGATCGGTGATCACAATGGCAGTGGTTCCGTCAATGATGAAACCGGGTTCTGGCAATTGGGCTTGAAGCCCTGAAATGGCAATCATGAACACGGTGAGTGTTCGCATCAAATTTTTCATGGTATTTTGCTTTAACTGATTAAACTTAAATTTTGATGGAACAAAGTTGCGGCGATGCCATGGGTAAAAAAATGGACGAAGTACGCCACTGAATGGACAATTTTTCCGCTTTTTTTGAATCGTCTAAAAAATCCGTTGGTTCAAAACGGCCATTCCTCAATTCAAATGGGCCATTCGTCAATTGGGTACGTAAAATAATTGCGTATTGTGTAGTTTGCCACAAACTAAGAGTATGACTACACTTGAAACGATAAACGCCTTACAAATTTTTTGTTTAGTGGTATTGGGATTCATTATTTTTTTGGTAGGTTGGCTTCTGGGCGCCGAGTTTACCAGAAAATACAGGTGCTAAAACAATACCTCAGGTTTTAAAACGTTCCTAAACACGCCAAACCTACTTAAACCTACTTAGCCATTTTTTGGAAAGATCCCAACATTGAAAAAATTTTAGCCTATATCGGGGATGGGCTTTATACCATACGAATAGACCGATTGCGCACTGGCGAAATCCGCTATCTGTGCTGGAACAAGAGCAACGGTATATTGACCAAGCCGAACCTAATCCTTGGAAATGGGGAAATACGGCATCCCGGAGAGGGAGAAACCACAGAATATATCTTTTCTCACCAGGAAAATACTTTTACGGTGGAGCACATTCATCCCAAAAAAAGCGGGATGCCCAATTATTATTTTGTTGAAGTCACCGATAAGGACCAACAAAAAAGTACTTGGAAAATGGAACAATTGCCCATCCCCAAGTACCTTGTATCGTTATCTTAAAAAGGGTTATCCCTTGTAGGTGACCCTATAAATGGCATTGCCCTCATCGTCCGAGATGAGCAACGAACCGTCTTGCAAGAAAAGGAGGTCCACTGGCCTACCGAACGCTTCTTGCGACTCTTCGTCCAACCATCCATCTATAAAAGGTTCATAGCTCACGGCCTCGCCGTTTTCAAGTTTTACCATGCTGATCCTGTAGCCCACTTTTTTGGAACGGTTCCAAGAACCATGCTCCGCCAAAAATGCCTGTCCGGTGTATTTGTCCGGAAACATGGGGCCTTGGCCAAACTTAACGCCCAAAGCTGCTACGTGGGCCTGTAATGTCTGTACTGGTGGCACAAAATCGGAACATGGACGCTGGTCGCCATATTCTGGGTCTTTTACGGTACCGCCATGGCAGAACGGGTATCCAAAATGCTGGCCTACCTCTGTAATTTTATTTAATTCACCAGGAGGTAGATCGTCGCCCATC
This sequence comes from uncultured Allomuricauda sp., assembly GCA_963677115.1. Classification (GTDB taxonomy): domain Bacteria; phylum Bacteroidota; class Bacteroidia; order Flavobacteriales; family Flavobacteriaceae; genus Flagellimonas. Next base: position 3,316,888 of record OY781874.1, on the reverse strand, counting down.
ATATCCCTGTTATTATCGGTAAACCAAAGTTCCTTGGTTTCTGGGTGCCAGGTAAAGCCAACTGTATTTCTAATACCGTGGGCCACGATTTCACGGTTGCTGCCATCGAGGTCCATTCTGGTGATGGAGGCATAACGCTTATCAACCGTGGCACTGTCACAAATATTACATGGGGCACCCACCGGAACGTACAATTTATCGTCGGGGCCAAAAGCAATGTATTTCCAGCCATGGTGGAATTCCGTCGGGTAATCATCATAAATTAGTTCGGGTTCCTTCGGGCTTTCCAACTGGGACTCGATATCCGAATATTTGAACATTTTGCTTACTGCGGCCACGTAGAGCGCGCCATCCTTGAACGCAACCCCATTGGGCTGCTCCAAATCGGATGCGATGGTATAGGTTTTGTCAACCTTATGATCACCATCCGTGTCTTTTAGGGCGTAAACCTTCCCTTGGTTACGGGTGCCCACAAATAGGGTTCCATCGGCTCCCATGGCCATGGAACGGGCGCCTTCAATATTTTCGGCATAAACATCTATGCTAAAGCCATCGGGGAGATTAAGGCGGTCCAATGGCAAATCCGTAGTGGTTTCGGTATTTTCCGCTACTTCTTCTTGGGTTGATTCCTCTTGGTTGTTTTTGTTATCCTTACAGCTTACAAAAGCCGCCAAAAGCATTAACATAAATATTGACCGTTGGGTCAAAGTGTACATTTTCATCTTATTATTTTAGGTGTTTTAGTTTTGAATCAATAAAGCTATGACAAAATGATGGAAAGAGGAAAGATATCCCGCACCAATGGTGGAAGGTCCAAAAAGAGCCAGATGGTACCTGAACCTAGTCCTCTTTTTTATATTCGGAAAGATTGCCTTGGTACCAAATATTGGTTCTTTGGCTGCTGGATACCGTTAGGCGGGCATTTCCATTGGGATAGAGCTCTGCAATTACCTGATAGTTCTCGGAATCCTCGGTAATGTTGAACCGCATGGTTTTCCCCGAATCTTTCCTATTGGAGGAAAAGGATAGATCTTTGGGTATCCCTTCAAACTTAATTCCCGTGTTGTTCTGATTGTAGTAGCCGCCCATACGACGCTCGCCGAAAAACGGTAAATCTGCCTTTACACTATCGGCCACCATGCGCAAATAGCCTCCCGTGCCCGAAATATCAATACGGCTGGCATTGCTGCCATAGGGCAAAAGTCCTGCATTGGCAATACTGTTCAATCCTTGGCTGGCCATGGGCAACGCCCACGTAGCATCGATTTCAAATTGTTTGTCGGCAATCATTTTGTCCAAAGCGGCAATTGCTTCCGGCGATGTTTGATCTTTGCTCGAAGCACAGGCCACCGACATCAACAGAAAAAGATAAGCTCCAAATTTTAGAATAGACTTCATTGGTTTAGAATTAATTCTCCTTAAAATACAAAAAACCAGTGTCAATTCCGAGATAAATAACGGAGCCTTAACGTTTAAAGCGTTCAAAAATGGCCAATGTCTTTTTAGTATTGATGAAATAGACCCCGGTCAACAATATGGCTGCTGCCACAATGGACTGTACGGTAATCTGTTCATCCAAGAAATACCAGCCCAAAAAGAGCGCTACTATGGGGTTCACATAGGTGGACGTGGCAACTTTTTCAGGAGAAACCGTCTTGAGCAAATAATTAAAAGAGGTAAATGCTAAAATACTGCCAAAAAAGATAAGCAGCAGCATGGCTATCTGTACGTCGCCGCTCCAAGCGAGTGGCGAAGACCATTGTTCCCCAAACCCGAGGCTCATCAAACTTAAAATAATCCCTGCAAAGAACATTTGGTAGCCCGTGTTCACAAAGTAATTGGTGGGGAGGTCGGCTTTGGCCACAAATAGACTGGCATAGGCCCAGCAGAGCATGCAAAAGAAAATCATGACCATGCCCACAACGGACTCATCTTGGGCGATAATCTGTTTCTGACTCACCAACAAATAAATGCCCACAATGCCCAAAACCACGCCTACCACGGACATGGGCTGTATTTTTTTTCCTTGGAGTATACGCATCATCAAAAGGATAATAAGCGGCTGGGAAGAAATTTCCAGGGCTGCGAACCCTGTGTCCACATACCGCAAGGACCATACTACCAAACCATTGCCAACACTTAGGAAAAGTATGCCGGCCAAAATGGAGTTTATCATTTGTTTTTTGGTGATACGAAGGGAAATACCCATAATCTTGGCCAAAATAAAAATACAGAGACCCGCCAATGTAAACCTACAACTCGCCAGCATAAAAGGTTCAAGTTCCATAACGGCGATTTTGTTCAACAAATAGGTTGAACCCCATATAAAATAGATGGCGAAAAATGCCAAGATGACAAGTGCGGATTTTGAGGATTTCGCCATAGCAAGACAGTTTAATATCCTGCAATATTACGCATGATTATTTGGCGAACGGGGATTTGTTGAAAATTTAGAACAAATCAAAAAATTACAGTGGTTTTTTAAGGTCGAATAGATACGCCGCGAATTCACTTTCCAATATTTTGAAACGTTCCAAGTGAGATTTGATTTCATTGGAGTCTGTTTCCAGAAGGTCTACCTTTTGATTTCTTATTTTGGACAACACTTTGTTCTGATGAATTCTGAATTCCTGTATATGCATATTGAGTTCATAAAACTTTTCAAACCGCTGCGGACATTTGGGCTCATAGGTATATGAATGTAATTTCTCCAACATCCGCTGTACCATACGTTCGTTTCTTTCCACTTTAACAAGAAGTTCTTGTTTATGCTCTATGGTATTTGGGGAGGTATGTTGCATGGTTTTACAGGATTTTAATGGTATAACATGTTGTGCACTATTAAGTTAAAACAATTCTTGCAATACAGAGACGGGTTAACTTACATTTAATACTTTATTTAACATCTGGCCATAAAAAAGCCCGGGAATTGACCCGGGCTTTTCCATATAGGGGGAAAAATGACTTTTAATTATCGGTCTGCTCTTTGGCTTCCTCCTTAAGTTCGTCGCTGGCAATAATGGCCAGCTCCACACGACGGTTGGCAGCTTTGCCCGCTGCTGTATCGTTGCTTTCAATAGGCTGTTCCTCACCATACCATTTGGTGGTAAAACGTCCACTGGAAATACCTTTGGACACCAAATAACTGGTTACGGACTGAGCTCTACGCTGAGAAAGTCCCATATTGTAATCGGCAGCACCATCGGAATCGGTATGACCTTCGACCAAGATGTTGGTTTTAGGGTATTCCATAAAGATTCCCGCCAATTTATCCAAAGTGGCAGCGGAAGCACCTTTGATATCGGATTTGTTGGTGTCAAAATACACACCGTTCTCACCGCTAAAGGTAACATTGATACCTTCACCTACCCTTTGCACTTCAGCTCCTGGGATTTCTTGTTCAATTTTTTCTGCCTGTCTGTCCATACGGTTACCGATGTAACCACCGGCGGCACCACCTACAACAGCACCGATGATGGCACCGAGAGCAGTGTTTCCTTTACCAACATTGTTACCGATAACGCCACCGATAACGGCACCGCCACCAGCTCCGATCGCAGCACCTTTTTGGGTATTGTTGGCATTTTTGACAGCATCACAGCTTATAATCATGGTCAACGCTAAAAAAGCAGTTGCCCCTTTCAATAGAATATTTTTCATGTAATTATTTTTTTGAGAATTCGTAAACAATGGTCACGTTCTGACCGTCGACCGAAACATTGGAATTGAGCGTCATGGACTGCTCGGATAAGCTAACAATGTTCAAACGGTATCCGTAACCTCCCGAAATATCCTTTCGGTTTTCATCGATAAACTTGAATTGCAATTGGCTTTGGTAATTTTGCTCTGGCTCCACAACGGACCATCTAAAAAAACGGTCTCCGCCCTGACATAGGGAACTAGGAGCTATCGTGTAGCGTCCGGTACTATTATTGTCCCTAAAAAACCATTCACTATCCTCAAAGCAGATATCCTCCGCATCGTTGAAGATGGTGGATTTAAAGTTTCCGGATGCATTTTGGTAGTAGACATTGTCCAAATTCCAAGTTCCGCTAAACAAGTCTCGCTGTGTCCTAGCGCTTTTGGAAACCGAACAGGATGAGAGTAAAAGTCCCACCACTGTAATTAATAAAAGTGATCGTTTCATCATAGATAATTAAGTTAATGTTATATATATACGTTTGGGGCTGCGCCAATAGTTTTCAAATTATAAAAAAAATACCTAATACACTTGCCCTAAATTGGATAGAGGACGGATTAATATTGATGTAGCGCGATCAATGCCGTTTCGAACCTATTTTTGGGCAAATAATTTGATTCGAGCGACCTTGCAAAGGGAACCGGTGTTTCCAAACTGCCCACCCTTTTGACGGGAGCGTCCAAATATTCAAAACAATTTTCCATGACCAGGGCCGATATATCGCTGGCAATGCCACCGAACAAAGTGTCTTCCTGCAACACTATCAATTTCCCTGTTTTTTTAATTGAATTGTAAATAGATTCCATATCCAATGGTTGAAGCGTTCTTAAATCCAGCACATCAGCATCGATCTCTGGGTGCTTCTCCAAAACCTCCAACGCCCAGTGCACACCTGCGCCATATGTGACCACCGATATGGAATGTCCTTCCTTTAAAAGCTTTGCTTTACCAAAGGGCAAGGTATAATAATCCGTAGGAACATCACCTCTTACACTTCGGTATAGTCCTTTATGTTCAAAAAAGAGTACAGGGTTGGGGTCGTTGATGGCAGTGTTCAATAATCCTTTTGCATCATCAGGAAATGCTGGGTATACGACTTTTAAACCGGGTGTTTTGGTAAACCAGGCCTCATTGGTCTGTGAATGGAACGGCCCGGCCCCTACACCGCCACCGCAGGGCATTCTTATGACCACATCGGCTTTTTCGTTCCAACGGTAATGTACTTTGGCCAAATAGTTGACAATGGGATTGAAGCCCGAGCTGACAAAATCGGCAAATTGCATCTCTACAACTGCCTTCATTCCATTTATGGACAGCCCCATGGCCGTAGAGACTATGGACGATTCACAAATGGGTGTATTCCGTACCCTACTCTTACCAAATTTGGGCACAAAACCTTCGGTAATTTTAAAAACTCCTCCATAATCTGCCACATCTTGACCCATGATGATGAGTTCGTTATGCCGATACATGGATTGCTCCAAACCTTGGGAGATGGCATCCACAAACCGTATAGTTTCTTTTGACCCTGATTTTGATTCAATGTTTTGATAGTCAAAACTATGATACACCTCATTCAACTCTTTTCTTTCAACACAACCAATCTCCTTCTCATCAAATGCCAACTGCAAATTTGTATTGATTTCCTCGGTAATTTCAGCTTTAAGCCCATCAATATAATCATGGGTCAGCACCCCTTCCCCCAAAAGGAATTCCTCATAATTGGCAATGGGGTCCTTCTTCCCCCATTCCTTCATCAATTTATCAGGGACATATTTAGTGCCACTCGCTTCTTCGTGACCACGCATGCGAAAGGTTTTGAATTCCAACAACACTGGTCTTGGACGTCTGCGGATTGCCTTGCACAATTCATCGACCTTGGTGTACACCTCTAGAATGTTGTTTCCATCAATTATTCGCGATTCCATGCCATATCCTTTGGCACGATCCGCCAAATGTTCGCAATTATATTGCTCGTTGGTTGGGGTTGAAAGTCCGTATCCATTATTTTCAATACAGAACAAAACAGGGAGGTTCCACACGGAAGCCACGTTCAAGGCTTCGTGAAAATCACCTTCACTGGTGGCTCCTTCACCTGTAAACACTGCAGTTACACGCTTTTTTCTTCGGAGCATATCCGCCAAAGCAATTCCGTCGGCCACTCCAAGTTGGGGCCCCAAGTGGGAAATCATACCCACAATTTTATACTCTTGGGTACCAAAATGAAAACTACGGTCCCTACCTTGGGTAAAACCGCTCTGTTTTCCTTGCCATTGAGCAAAAAGCCGGTTCAAAGGAATGTTCCTGGAAGTGAAAACGCCCAAATTTCTATGCATGGGAAGGATGTACTCATTTTCCTTAAGTGCCTTGGTGACACCGACCGAAATGGCCTCCTGTCCTATCCCACTAAACCATTTGGAAATTTTGCCCTGTCGTAGAAGAATCAACATTTTTTCCTCTATCATCCTTGGCTTTAACATGTCTTTGTACAACTCAAGCAACTTTTCGCGTTCCAAGCTGCCAACATGATACCTCATATCGTAAAAATTCTGTTGGCTAAAAGTAGTAAAAAGCCCTTCAAAACACCTTAAAATTCAAAAACCTTCAGCTTATTTCCTTATTTTTGATTTTATATCAAAGATGACAATATGAGTGCGATTCCAAGTGTGGACCTGAAAGACTTTGTTTCGGGCGACCCAAAACGAAAAGAAAAATTTGTCAATGAAATAGGTGCCGCTTTTGAAGATATTGGCTTTGTGGCGCTGAGCGGACATTTTTTATCCGATAAATTGGTGGACGACCTGTATAGCGAGATAAAAAAATTCTTCAACCTTCCGCAGGAGGTAAAGGACAAATATGAAATCGAAGGCATTGGAGGACAACGTGGATACACTTCCTTTGGAAAAGAACATGCCAAAGGAAAAAAAGAAGGTGACCTGAAGGAGTTCTGGCATTTTGGCCAATATGTGGAAGACAATCCAAAATTGGAAGCCGAATACCCTGATAATGTTACCGTAGCAGAACTTCCCGATTTTAACCGAGTAGGAAAAGAAACCTACAAAATGCTTGAAAAAACAGCAAAATATGTGTTGCGTGCATTGGCTTTGCACTTAGATCTTGAGGAGGACTATTTTGATGAGTTTATCAAAAATGGAAACTCAATTTTAAGGCCCATCCACTATCCGCCCATTACCGAAGAGCCAAAAAATGCCGTTAGGGCAGCGGCCCATGGCGATATCAACCTGATTACCTTGCTTATGGGAGCTCACGGGAAGGGGCTTCAGGTAAAGGACCATAAGGGCAATTGGGTGGACGCCATAGCCCAACCGGACCAATTGATGATCAATGTGGGCGATATGCTATCCCGCTTGTCCAACAACCAATTAAAATCCACGATCCACCAAGTCGTAAATCCACCAAAAGAACTTTGGGGCACCTCCCGTTATTCCATTCCGTTTTTTATGCACCCCGTGAGCGATATGCCGTTGAACTGTCTGGAAAACTGCATAGATGATGAGCACCCAAAGGCATTCGAGGATATTACGGCCGGCGAATACCTCCACGAAAGACTTATTGAACTTGGACTCGTAAAAAAATAAGGATGGACCTACAAGACCAGCTTAAAAATCTATTCCCGGACCACGAGCCGGAACACGAACCGGACAGTAGCGATAACGAACCCTCTTACTGGCTACAGGACGATCCCATTATCTGTAAATATGAAAAACGAAAGGGAAAACCAGTGACCATCCTCGAGGGCTATAACGGTGCGGACAGCGACTTTAAAAAGCTCACGAAAGACCTGAAGACACTACTGGGGGTCGGGGGAAGCTTTAAGAACGAAGCAATCATTATACAAGGAGATTATCGCAATAAAATTATGGACTTCCTAAAGGATAATGGTTTTTCCGTGAAACGCGTAGGGGGATAACCTTATAATGTGACAAAAAATCGATTCCCTTTTTAATTGATGTTAAAAACTTCCCTTGAACACCAATGTTTTGTGAAAAAATTTTTGTGTTGTTGCTTTAAACCTTACTTTTATTCTTCCTAACCAACGAAAACTGAGCTGAAAATGAAATCACTGTTGCACATAACCAACGGGGACAGTTTCACGTCCAGATTACAGTCTTTACAATTAAAAGGCGACGTAATTACCTGGAGAGAAATGCTTTGCGAAGGCAAAACCCTCTCCACGGTGGGAAGCGAATCTTTTTGGAAAACAAGGTTCGAGTTCCTCAACAAAAATTACAAAGTCTCCAAATCTTGGTTCATTGAAAAAACCCTGAAAGAATATAGGTCCCTCTGCAACCATAAGCAACAGGACCAGATTGTGCTATGGTTTGAATATGACCTTTTTTGCCAAATAAATATGTTGGCCGTGCTGAGTTGGCTAAAGACACACAGAAGACATGCCGAAATTTATTTGGTATGCAGCGGCAAGGTCGAGGGATCGGACAGGCTATTTGGTTTAAATGAGCTCAACGACGAAAAACTTCTAGAACTCTACGACGGTAAAAAACTCCTTTCACAGGACGATATTGAATACGCGGATTATATTTGGCAATTATACTGCAGTGATAATCCGATTCGATTGGAAAATCAGATTGCCAACAACGATTTCCAGTTTGAATACCTTTCGGATGCCCTAAAAACGCATCTAAAGCGGTTCCCAACCATTAAGAACGGACTCAATGACTTGGAGAACCATATACTGGAAGTGGCCAAGAAAGAAAAGCCGAAGTCCAAGAAGGAATTGATGCGAAATTTATTGACCGACCAAGGTTTTTACGGTTTTGGCGACACCCAGTACGACCGAATGATTTCCTCCCTCACTCCTCTTTTTAGTTCTTTTGACCCTGTGAAATTGACCAAAAAAGGGTTGCACGTTCTAAAACAAGAAGCCAATTATTATTCAGAACTACGTGATAATCAAATGTATTTGGGCGGTTCGTTAAAGTATAACTTCCTGTACAATACAGACACCGAACGAATCCTGAAATTATAATCCATGGGAGCTTCGTTGGGCAATTCAGAGCTTATTCTGAATGCTGATGGGAGCATTTACCATCTCAATCTTCTTCCCGAAGATATATCCAGCATTATTATTACTGTAGGCGACCCAGAACGTGTTCCTGAGGTTTCCAAATATTTCGATTCCATCGAAATAAGAAAGGGAAAACGTGAGTTTGTCACCCATACCGGTATTTATGCCGGTAAGCGACTTACTGTAATCTCCACAGGTATCGGAACCGACAATATTGACATTGTTTTTAATGAATTGGATGCTCTTGTCAACATAGATTTTGATACACGACAAATTAAAGACACTAAAAAGCAGCTCAATTTTATACGGGTCGGTACATCCGGTTCTCTTCAACCGGGCATTCCTGTAGATTCCTTTTTGATGAGCACCGCTGGTATTGGTTTTGACAACCTTCTGCATTTTTATGACTGCGAACATATCAAGAATCAAGAGCTGGAACTGGCACTGACCGAATACTTGGATTGGAGCAAGCATAGCATCCACCCCTATGTAGTTGATTTTGATAAGGACTTGGCTGATATTTTTACCTCAAATCGTATACGATTAGGTGCAACAGGAACAAATTCAGGGTTTTATGGTCCGCAGGGAAGAACACTTCGGATACCCCCGGCCATCAAAGACTTTAACGACAAACTAACCGCCTTTTCCTTTGGAAACACAGAAATAACCAACTTGGAAATGGAAACAGCTGGCATTTATGGCCTTGCCAAACTCCTTGGGCACAGAGCCGTTTCCCTAAATGCCATATTAGCGAATAGGATCACTGGTGAGTTTTCCGAACAGGGCCATAAAACCGTTGATGAACTTATTCAGTACACTCTGGAATGCATAGCCAATAGTGGATTGGTATGATTTTAATCACACTTTTTTTGAGACATACCGAACAGAATCATAAATTTAAGATCACAAAGAAAAGAGCACTATGAAAACGGTAAAGATAATTGGTGTCCCAGAACATTTTAACCTTCCTTGGCATTTGGCCATGGAGGACAGTGCATTTGAAGATAGGGGCATTGAACTGGAATGGACCGATGTTCCGGAGGGAACCGGAAAAATGACGCAAATGTTGCAGGACGGTGAAGCGGATTTGGGTATCATCCTAACCGAAGGCATCATTAAAAGCATCTCTCAGGGCAATCCCAGTAAGATTGTACAGGAATACGTATCCTCTCCCCTGCTTTGGGGCATTCATGTAGATGCAAATAGCGAGAGGGATTCCATCGAATCTTTAAAAGACGACAAAGTGGCCATCAGCCGTTTGGGAAGCGGAAGTCATTTAATGGCCTACATCAATGCGCAAAACCAAGGCTGGAACACGGAAAACCTTGAATTTGAGATCATCAATAATCTGGATGGTGCGGTAGATAGTCTGACCAGCGGTTCCAATGCCTATTTTATGTGGGAACATTTCACCACCAAACCGCTTGTGGACAACGGAACCTTTAAACGTGTTGGCGACTGCCCTACCCCCTGGTCTTGTTTTGTGATCGCTGCCAATGCCGACTTTTTAAAAGAAAATGCTGGGGCAGTAAATCACGTTTTAGAGGTGATCAACACCTACACCGCTGAATTCAAGCAAATCCCAAGCATTGACCGGACCTTGTCCAACCGATACGAACAAAAATTGGAGGATATTCAGGAATGGCTGTCCAAAACCACCTGGGGACAGCAACAACTATCAGCAGCAACCGTGAATGAAGTGCAATCAAGGCTACACGACCTTAATTTAGTGGATGAAATTAAGCCCATTGAAACCTTTCTTTGGAAATAAACCAATAATCCAGCTTTCGAATCAACCTACCAATCAATCGGCTCTTTGCCCATCTGCGCCAGTAGCTTGTTCGTTTTGCTAAAATGCTGGTTGCCGAACCACAATCCACGGTTGGCACTCAAGGGAGAAGGATGCCCCGAGGTTAAAATATGATGCTTGCTTTTATCGATCAAGGATGCTTTTTTCTTGGCAAACCCTCCCCAAAGTAAAAAAACAACACCTTCCAGTTCGTTGGAAACCGTTTGGATCACCGCGTCGGTAAACTGCTCCCAACCTTTTTTCTGATGGCTTCCCGCCTGATGCGCACGAACCGTTAGGGTAGCATTCAACAGAAGAACACCTTGGTCCGCCCATCGATCCAGATTGCCACTTTTGGGATACGGCTTTTCCACATCGGTTTTGATTTCCTTGAAAATATTGACCAATGACGGAGGATGCGGAATCCCATCCTTTACGGAAAAACACAATCCATTCGCTTGATTGGGCCCATGGTACGGATCCTGACCAATGATGACCACTTTGGTTTCTTGGAACGGACAATGGTCAAAAGCTGAAAAGATGGCCGTCCCCTTTGGGTAACAAGTATGCTGTTGGTATTCCTGCTTCACAAAAGCAGCCAATTGCCGGAAATAGGGTTTTTCAAATTCATTAGATAATTGTGCTTTCCAACTTGGCTCAATGTTTACCTCCATAGGATGGTTTTACTTCTTTTTGGTCAATTTATAGATCAAATACCCGATGCCTACCACAAAATGGAGTAAAATAACGCCGGCGATAATATAAATTACAGTATTGTCGCTCCTCATATGATATCAGTTTGAAAGAATTAATCAGGCATATATCAAAAGTACGGATTGCAAATTGTTTTTGCCAGAGAGGTACACTTCAAAAACACATCAAAATCCTATATTTGCGCTGCTAGTAGAAAAAGATGCGAAACATTCACCCTAAAACACTTCAGGATCTAGAATTCCCATCGGTATTGACCCAAATCGCTGCGCGATGCAATACGGAGCTGGGCAAGGAGGATGCCTTGACCATAAAACCGTTCCGCGACAAAGGGGAGCTTATGCAGGTTTTGGGGCAGACCTCGGAGTATTTGGCTTCTTTTTCCAATGACAACCGTATTCCCAACCACGGTTTTGACCATATCAACAGCGAATTGGGCCTGCTCAAGATTGACAACAGTACTTTGGAAATCTCCGGCTTTCGAAAAATTGGCGGCATCTGCAAAACAGTGGCCATTCATCATAAATTCTTCAAGAAGTTCAAAGAATACTACCCTTTGCTCTTTGAAAAAGCAAATGCTTTGGAGTTGCACCCCGAAATTCCCGACACCATTGATGACGTCATCGATAAATTCGGGGAAATCAAAGATTCGGCTTCCGACGAACTCCTGTATATCCGCAGGCAAATCAATGAAGTGCGCGGCAAAATCAACCAAAGTTTCAGTGCTGCACTGGGGCGTTATCAATCTTCGGACTTTTTGGATGAAATCCGTGAGTCCGTGGTCGAGAACCGTCGTGTTTTGGCCGTAAAGGCCATGCACCGCAAAAAAGTGAAGGGTACCGTTATGGGCACTTCCAAAACAGGGAGCATCGTGTACATCGTGCCCGAAGCTACGTTGTCCTATACGCGGGAGCTCAATAATTTGGAATTTGAGGAAAAAGAAGAGATTCAGCGCATCCTCAACAAGCTCACCGACGAGATACGGCCCTATTTGGAGTTGCTGCTGGAGTATCAACAATACCTGTCCGACATTGACATTACCGCGGCCAAGGCCAGATATGCCAACGAGATGGATGGTTTGTTGCCTGAAATCAATGAAGAACGGGAATTGTATCTTCGAGATGCTTTCCACCCTTTGCTTTATCTCTCCAATAAACGAAAGAACGAAAAAACTTGGCCGCAGACCATAAAACTCCATAAAGAGAACCGGATTATTGTGATTTCGGGACCCAATGCAGGTGGAAAAAGTATCACCCTGAAGACGATTGGGCTGCTTCAAGTAATGCTTCAAAGCGGGATGCTGATTCCTGTACATGAACGCAGTTCCGTTTGCTTTTTTGATCAAATTTTAACGGATATCGGAGATAATCAATCCATTGAAAATCATTTAAGCACCTACAGTTATCGATTAAAGAACATGAACCGCTTTCTGCGGAAGTGCAACGACAAAACCTTGTTCTTGATCGATGAGTTTGGAACAGGAAGTGACCCCGAATTGGGCGGAGCCTTGGCAGAAGCTTTTCTGGAAGTATTCTACGAGCGTGAAGCTTATGGAGTGATCACTACGCACTACGCCAATTTGAAGGCCTTGGCCAACGAACTGCCGCACACCACCAATGCCAACATGCTGTTCAACTCCAAAACCTTGGAGCCTACCTTCCAACTGGTACTGGGCGAAGCGGGAAGCTCTTTTACGTTTGAGGTGGCCCAAAAGAATGGCATCCCCTACTCCTTGATCAACAAGGCCAAGAAGAAAATAGAACGCGGAAAAGTCCGATTTGACGCCACTATTGCCAAGCTGCAAAAAGAGCGCAGCAAAATGGTGGAAACCGGCTCCAAGCTGAAGGACGAAGAAGCCAAGGCCCGTGAAGAAAACGAGCGATTGGAAAAGCTCAATTCCAAGATCAAATCCAAGTTGGAGAGCTACCAAGAAATGTACGATCACAACCAGCGCATGATCCAGTTGGGCAACAAGGTCAACACGGCAGCGGAAAAATACTTCATCGATAAGAAAAAACGTCCGCTGATCTCCGAAATGCTCCGTATTGTGGAAACGGAGAACAGCAAACGCAAAAAAACCACCGCCAAAAAGGCCAAGGCCAAACAGCAGGAGAAAAAACAGGTGGCCGAAGAGCTAGAACAAAAGATCAAAAAAGTACGGGTCGAAAAGAAGATCCAAAAGAAAAAAGAGATACAGGCCGAAAAGAACAAACCCCGACCAGTGTTTAAAATCGGGGACCGCGTTCGTTTAATGGAGGGCAAGGCTGTGGGCAGTATCGACACACTCGAAAAAGGCAAGGCCGTGGTCAACTATGGGATGTTCACCACCAATGTAAGCGTGGACCAATTGGAATTAGTGGAGGCGAAGAAATAACTTGATGTTATTCCCGGGGCCTATTTTTAAAGAGGTGAACAGAGCTTTTTTGCTCTTCTTGATTGAGAGCGCATAAATGCTTATCATATTCTGCTACCGGCTCAAGGATTTACCACTACCCTATTTAAATCTAAATCTTGGAAATCAAAACTGAAATCGATAAAACGGGAAATCCCTTTCATTTTGATGTTCTGTGCCCTACCATTTTCGTCTAGCGAAAAAATGGCAAAAGCATCCGCTTTCATATCTTGATATTCCCACTTTATTGCAAATGTATTGTCTTCGTAAAATGACATTTTACCGCTGAGTCTTGGCGACTTATAGGATTTAAACCATAAATCTCCACTTTTTTCAAATATTTCCACTCTCCCAAACCAATCGTCTTCGTAAATTCCAATATAGCTATCCTTTCTAATTTTGGCATCTTTGTTTAATTCGATTACCTCCCAAACCTTTTCCAAATCAGGGTCGCCCATTTGTTGTCGTTGCTGCTGCATCCCTTTTGCCATTTCAAGCCAATTAACCCCAGTTTCCAACTGTAAATACTCATCCAATAAAGTGAAACCCATCAAACCATTTAAAAAACCGGCTCCTTCAGAATTGTTCAAAACCACGATTCCAAGTTCGAGTTCTGGAATTAAAGTAACCTCCGATGACATGCCCGCAATCAACCCTGAATGTTCGACTTTGAGAAATCCATTGAAATCCGACAAAAACCAACCCAATCCATATCCCGAAAAATGAACTTTAAAAGGTGATCTTGGATCTTGCTGCCTGTTTATGGGCGTGTGCATACTCCACATTTCTTGATGTTGCCGTTCCGAGAATAAAGTTTCTTCCAAATTAGTACCATATTTACCCTCGTTCAATTGAACCAACATCCATTTGCACATATCATTTGCGCTAGCCCAAATTCCGCCCGCAGCACCATTCATCATTTGTTTCGAATTGATATTCAAATCTGATTTTGGATGTTGTATTGCATTCAAGGTTTTACCATTGAAAGCATGTGCAACGGCAAGTTTTTCATTTTTAAAAGCAATGCTGTAGCTTGGGTACGAATGGTCCATTTGTAAAGGTTCAAGAATTTCCTCATCAACAAATTCCTCCCATGTTTTGCCGCTAACACGTGCCGTAAGTTCTCCGGCAACCAAGTATAACAAGTTATCATAATCAAATTGGGTTCTAAATGCTGTGGTTGGTTCAAAGTATTGAAATGAGGTGAGTACATCATCGATTGTAAAATTCGATCCATCTGGAAAAATCATCAAATCACCTGCGCCAAGTCCCAAACCACTTCGATGGGTCAAAAGGTCTTGGATATTAAAATTGTTCGTCACATAATCGTTGTACATTTTAAATTCGGGAATATAGTCTATAACCTTATCATCCCAGTTAATTTTTCCTTGGTCGACCAAAATCGCCAAAGCTGCGGACGTAAAAGCTTTGGAATTGGAGGCAATTCCGAAAGGAGTATCAGCGGTCACGGTATCTTTTGAGTCCACTGAATTGATGCCATAGCCTTTAACATGGACAATCTGACCGTCTTTTACGATACCAATTGCAAATCCTACAGTATTATCCACTGTTTCAATTGCCTTATCAACTATGCTATCGATTTGTTTTGCACTTAATTGGGCATTTGCTCTGACCGCGAACAAGAGTGCGGTGAGCACTACGAACTTGGGAGTTACAGAGTGTTTTATACCACTCTTTATTTTATTTATTCGTCTTATATTTTTCATGATAAATTATTTTTCAGATTGTTGAATATTCTTGCTCTCCCCATTTCGAGCTGAATAAAAAGAATAAGCAGTGTTAAGGCTATCGAAGTGTATGTTACAATTGAACTTTCAAACGAACGAACGCTATTTGGCAGGCTAAAAAGTATTCCAAGGATAATCATCAATATACCCGACACCACTAAAGCCGTTATGCCTTTAGCTTTATAATGGGCTATTTGAACTTTTGAATGTTCTTCCTTCTGTATTGCATTCAAAATAACACCCTCTAAGTCAATAGGCTCATTTACTTCATCTATGTTTTTCAATATTTCTTTTAAGTGGTCTTTATTTTCCATCTTAGTAGGGTTTATTGATTTTTTCATTCTTTAGAATCGTATAAAAATTTGCTCTTCCCCGATGCAAAAGGATTTTTACGTTAGATGTGGTAAAAGCGGTTATTTCCTCTATTTCCTTAATGCTTAGGTCATCGATGTAATGTAATTGCAAGACCATAGTTTCTTTAGCGGGTATTTTTTTAAACACTCTTTTTATAAGCCTCTTTAAATCTTGTTTTTCCAACTGGCCGATGGCGTTATTGAAAGCGGTTTTTTCATCTTCTGTAATGGAGTATTCTACTGCCACTTCTACTTTCCGTTTTTCTCGTTTTATATATTGCAATGCCGTATTGACCACTATTCGGTAAAACCAAGTGGAAAACTTTGCGTCATTCCGAAAGTTGACCAGCGAAGAATAGGCTGTAATAAAACTGTCTTGAACAACATCCTTTGCATCATCTTCATGCTTAACAATTGAAATCGCCACGCCAAAAGCCTTGTTTTGATATGTTCTTATGAAATAACCAAAAGCATTGGTGTTTCCTTTTAAAACCTCATTTATGTAATGGGCATCCATTAAAGGTTATTTGTTTTTCTGTAACTTTCTTGCCCAAAAAAATGATGCGATAAGACTTATACCTCCAAACAAAAGCATTGAAGACGGATAGAAAACTACTTCGTCAATTTTTAACGTTTTTTCCATCAAGTACGCCAAAAGCAACCCGAAAGCAATACCTACCATCAACATTCCCAGTTTTAGTTCCAGGTATCGACCATTGGAAGGTGTGTTTGTATCAATGCCTTTTTCAATTTTTGCCATTCGCTCTAAATGCGATGCTTTGATAAAAGCGTAGATTGCGTATCCTGCAACGACAAACAAAGCCATCAATACAATTCCAGGTCCAAAAACAAAGTCGTTCATTGTTTATGTTTAAAAAGTTATATCTATATGATTGTTGTCAATTCAATTAGGTTACAGAATTTATGATATACTTTTAAAATATGTCATCGATAAGAAGAAATGCCCACTGACCTCGGAAACGCTCCATATGGTAAAAAACAGAAAACAGTAAACGCAGAAAAACAATCGCCAAAAAGGCAAGGCCGTTGTCAATTATGGGATGTTCCCCACCAATGTGGGCGTGGACCAATTGGAATTGGTGGAGGCAAAGAAGTAATCCTATTTATGATTCTAGTTGGATGCTGAGCGTAGTCGAAGTATGCAACAGTGTTGAGTCCTGCATCCTACAGCGGATGGATTCCTATCTTTAGATGAAGAATGTCATTTCGAAATGAGGAGGGCGCCGACGATTGAGAAATCTCTTTGCCATCTTCAGATTTCTCACATCCGTTCGAAATGACACGCTGCCATCATTTTTAGTGTTGACAACTCGTCACAAGTCAATGGATTAGCCTATTGTTTTGGAAGGAATTTTCTGCGAACTTCGTTGCATGTACTGAACTGGATTCAGTATTTGGTTGATATAAATCATTAAACCGAATTATATCTTAAAACGTTAGCTGTTATTAAAAAAACAACGTGGAGACAATAAAGGGGAGAATAAATAGAGACGTAATTGACGAGTTGTTTGTGACCATTCCTATGGGAACTGCACATATGAGAGACGACCGAACAAAAGAAACTTGGTCAGTTGATATAGATTCCTTTGAACTCAGTAAATTTCCAATAACCCAAGAGTTGTACAAAGTCGTAATTGACGACAATCCCTCGACTTTTAAAGGTGACAGGTTACCGGTTGAAACAGTTTCTTGGATAGATGCCGTGAATTTTTGTAATGAACTATCTAGCTCTTTGGGAAAAGACAAATGCTATACAATTGACTTAGCAACCGAAAAGGTAACCGTGAATTCTAAAGCAGATGGATTCCGATTACCAACAGAAGCGGAATGGCAGTATGCCTGCCAAGCAGGAACAAAGGAGATTAGATATGGAGAATTGAGTGAAATTGCTTGGTTTAAAGAGAACTCCAACAGTAGGACTCAAGAAGTTGGACTAAGGAAACCTAACCAATGGGGACTTTATGATATGCTTGGAAACGTTTGGGAATGGTGTTCAGACATTTATGACGAAACCGTTTACGGAACTTACCGTGTTTTCCGTGGTGGTGGCTGGTGCGACCAAGAAAGGAGCGTAATGGCGACAACTCGAAGAAGAAGTCACCCCTTTTCGTTCAAAATTGATGACTTGGGATTTAGAATTGCAACTAATTCGAAAAATAAAAGCTGACAAAACTTATACGCAATGCCCTTCGGAACACTGCGCATAGCCAAACCGATAACGAGACCCGCCCCCTCAAACATTCTTCAGTTTTTACATCCATCACAAAATCGCATCAGCCGTTCAGCTCATTTTTCCTTATCTTGTTTAGCAATTAGAAACTAAACATCGTATAACGAAAAAATGAAAAAAACAACCAATTCCCAAAGCAGAAGAAATTTTGTGAAAAACACCGCGCTGGCCTCCAGTATTTTTATTGTGCCCCGCCATGTGCTGGGCGGTCCGGGCTTTTTGGCCCCGAGCGACCGCTTGAACATCGCCGCCATTGGAGCCGGTGGCAAAGGAGCGAGCGATATTGCCAACGCCTCTGTAAACGGGCGCGAAAATGTGGTGGCCCTCTGTGATGTCGATTTTTCCGGATCGGCGAAAAAGTCGGTAGAGCGTTTTCCAAAAGCAAAGCTCTTTAGCGATTATCGCGAGATGCTCGATTCCATGAAGGATATCGATGCGGTGACCATTAGTACGCCCGACCACGTTCACGGTCCGGCAGCGGCCTACGCTATGCAACGTGGCAAACACGTGTATGTACAAAAACCCATGACGCACAATATTCGCGAAGCGCGTATGCTCACTCAAATGGCCCGTGATAAAAAAGTGGTCACCCAAATGGGAAACCAAGGCGCTTCCAACCCATTGTTGGGCATGGTCCAAAAATGGGTAGATTCCGGTGCACTGGGTCGTATTACCAAAGTTGAGATTTGGACCAACCGTCCGGTATGGCCACAA
Organism: uncultured Allomuricauda sp.; assembly: GCA_963677115.1. GTDB lineage: Bacteria > Bacteroidota > Bacteroidia > Flavobacteriales > Flavobacteriaceae > Flagellimonas. Next base: position 3,298,183 of record OY781874.1, on the reverse strand, counting down.
GGAAATGCGATGCCCGAACCGGACCCATCCAGCAAGCCCAACGATCTGAATTGGGACTTATGGTTAGGCCCTGCCCCCATGCGTCCATACACACCAAACCTGCATCCGTTCAACTGGCGAGGCTGGTGGGATTATGGAACCGGTGCCTTGGGTGATGTTGGATGTCACTTGATCGATATCCCTTACCGAACCTTGAAGTTGGGCTACCCTACGGCGGCAGAATGCAGCGTGGGTACGGTATTTTCCCAAATGTGGAATCCGGATTACCACCCAGAAGGTTGTCCGCCCTCTTCATTCATCACTTTAAATTATGAGGCTACGGACAAAACCGCCGCCCCATTGACCATGACCTGGAGCGATGGCGGCATCCGTCCCTCCCATCCAGAGATCATTCCGGCCGATAGCGATATTGGAGGGCCAGGAAGTCAAAATGGTGTGCTGATCCATGGAGAGCATGGCGTAATTTCTACCAACATCAACGATAGCTCACCGTTGACCCCAAAATTGTATATGAGCAATGGTGTTACCGAATTTGGGCCAGAAGTGGAAGATATGCCAGAACCGGAATACGGTCACCAACGCAAATGGGTGGACGCCTGTAAAGCTGGATTCGGCAGCGAACAGCACCAAGACCTTACCTCTTCGTTTGATTACGCCGGACCTATGACGGAAACTGTACTTATGGGCAATTTGGCGATTCGTAGCTACATGTTACGTAAAGAGAATGAAAAAGGAAACATGGAGTTCTACGGTCGTAAAAAACTGCTTTGGGATGGTGAGAACATGAACATCACCAATTTTGAGGATGCCAACCAGTATGTTACCCGTACCTACCGCGAAGGTTGGGAAATGTAAACCTATCTATCAATATGAATTTAAAAAGGGCCGCTTTGTGCGGCCCTTTTTTTATGCAATGATTCGCTCAATACATTCCCACAGCCCTTTTAGATGGAAGAGCGCATTTTTTTCTTCCTCATCGACAGGTTCATAGGAATGGTAAATGACCACATCGTGGAGCAATTTTAAGGATTTTACCACATCGGGGCCGTCCAGGGCATCGGCATAGTCCAGCAGTTCCAACTGTGCAGGGGTTAGCATTTGAGGGGGTTGGGTTGCGCTTTGCGCATTCGGATTACTGCAATGCAGGCAGCTTTTTTGACCTTTTGAGTGTAGCATGACAAAAGAATTTATGGTTAAAATTGAGGACAGGTCACTGCTACACTCATCAAAGCGGTGCCTTGAAGGTCTGGGGACTTTCACCCTTTTGCCTGTCCTTTAATTATTCAAATGGAGGTTGGATAGGACACCTTAATTTCGATAAGTGTAGCACGGCAAATATACATTTTAAAATTATTGGTTAATAAATCTTGAAAAGTTCTGATGGTAACCTATTGATTTTGAGTGAAATTTCGATGAAATTAGTGTCGGATAATCCAATACATCGGTTTTATACCTTTTTGGGTGTATATAGATGTATTTTATGCTTATATAAACAAGTTGGCTGTAATTTTCGAATCAGTAATCTAAAGACAATGTTTAAGTATTATAAAATCCCTGATTTAGATTTAATTGATAAACTAATTGGTTCGAATCCATCAATAAAATTTTCACCAGCTTATGACTTAAATGACCCATTTGAACTTAAGTTTAATTTAAAAATAGACCTAAATTCTAAAATCCATAAAGAATTATTTTTCAAAAAATTCCCAAATAAAAACTCTGAAGATTTCGAAATATGGAAAAATGGTGTCACTGATAATTTCGTATGGTATACAGCGCAAGAATTGAGAAAAGATTTTGCTAATATTTATAGTTTAACCTGTTTTTCTGAAAACAACGAAAACAATTTAATGTGGTCTCATTATACTGATAATCATAAAGGAATTTGTGTTGAATATTCAAATGAAATTTTGGATTTTTTTAAATCTAAAAAGACATTTTTGGCATCAAAAAGAGTTGAATACCCAGAGAGTCCGCCAATGGTCGATTCAGCAGAAAAAATTGAATCACAAATAGTAAAAATATTCTTTAATAAACAAGCAGAATGGAAATATGAAAATGAATATAGAGTATTAATTCGAAGTGAAGGTAAAACGGAATTCATAAATTTTAGCCCTAAACTTCTAAAGTCAGTATTCATTGGAAGTAAATGCAAAAGTGAGATTTCGAACAAGGTCATTGAAATCTGTAAAAAGCAAAATGTTAAATTGTATCACGCTTCGACTATGGGAAAATCTTATAAAATCGAATTTAAAGAATATAAAGAAGGAACTTTTTTTATGAAATCATTTTGGTAAAAAACTACAGCCAACAAAACCTATGAGCAATAGCACCCTACGGGTCGCTGCGTTTAACAGGGCGTTGGCAACAAGCTTAAAAATGAAAATTGTATTAAAAATAATGGTTGGCACCTTGATGTTAGCATCAACTAAAATGATTGCTTGCACGTGCTCATTCCCAAAAAGCTTAAAAGCTATTCAAGATTATGAATTTGAAAATTCAGAATGCATCTTTATTGGAGAGGTAATAGAAATTGACCCCATAAATAGTTTGTTTCAGTTTAAAGTTGTAGAATCTTTTAAAGGCGAAGAAATCGGTACGGTTTATACTGGAAATTATGACCAAATGTGCGGCCCAATAATTGACCAAACTGGAAATTGGCTGATTTATGGGAATTTCAACAATGAGAATCAAATTGTAATCAATCATTGCGGACTAACACGAAGTCTAAATAGTCCCGAAGACAATATTTCTGCTACAAAACCTCCAAAACCGCCTCTACCAAATGAAAAAGAAACGGAATCGGAGATTGAAAGAAAAATGACAGAATGGAGATTAAGGGCGAAATCAGATTTGGAGAATGAGATAAAAAAATTACGGAATCGAACAGAATGAAAAAGCCTGCGAACATTTGCTATAACCCATTGTTCCCTCTCCCCCGCTCCAGCAAGATTATATCTTGTGTCCCACTTGGTTTACACCGTACATTGTCATTTCGACATGAGGAGCACGGCGACGATTGAGAAATCTCCTGTAACCATTCAGATTTCTCACACTCCCTTTGGTCGGTTCGAAATGACAACGATTTTATTCCATTTAGGGAGGGTTACAACTAATGGCAATAACCCATTGTTCCCTCCTCCCCCGCTACCGCAAGATTGTAACTTGTTGGGACACTTATTTTGAAAACCTTTTGTCATTTCGACATGAGGAGCACGGCGACGATTGAGAAATCTCCTGTGACCATTCCGGTTTCTCACACTCCCTTCGGTCGGTTCGAAATGACAACGATTTTATTCCATTTAGGGAGGGTTACAACTAATGGCAACAACCCATTGTTCCCTCCCCCCGCTCCAGCAAGATTATATCTTGTGTCCCACTTGGTTTACACCGTACATTGTCATTTCGATATGAGGAGCACGGCGACGATTGAGAAATCTCCTGTAACCATTCAGATTTCTCACACTCCCTTCGGTCGGTTCGAAATGACAACGATTTTATTCCATTTAGGGAGGGTTACAACTAAGGGCAACAACCCATTGTTCCCTCCTCCCCCGCTCCAGCAAGATTATATCTTGTGTCCCACTTGGTTTACACCGTTCATTGTCATTTCGATATGAGGAGCACGGCGACGATTGAGAAATCTCCTGTAACCATTCAGATTTCTCACACTCCCTTCGGTCGGTTCGAAATGACAACGATTTTATTCCATTTAGGGAGGGTTACAACTAATGGCAATAACCCATTGTTCCCTCCTACCCTAAACTAAATTTCCTACTTTTAAGAAAAGAAACATAATGAAGATTGAACATATCGCCATTTGGACCTCAGATCTGGAAAAAATGAAGGATTTTTATCTGCGTTTTTTCGAATTGGAAGCCAATGAAAAATATTACAATCCAAAAAAGGAATTCAGTTCCTATTTCTTATCATTTAAAAAAGGAGCACGCATCGAATTAATGCACCGTCCCGATATTTCAGAATTCATGGATAACAGGGGCACCAAACTTGGCCTCACCCATTTTGCCGTATCCGTCGGTTCCAAGGAAAAAGTAGATACCATTACGGAATCCATCCGAAAAAACGGGTACCAAGTCATCGGAGAACCTAGAACAACCGGAGATGGGTATTACGAAAGTGTTATTGCCGACCCCGAAGGAAATTGGATTGAAATAACGGAATAAAACAATGAACAACAACGGCAATAGTTCATTGTCCCACCTGCAACAACCCAAACCCTCTACTTCTACTAAAACAAATACCGAAGGAAGATTGTTGTGCTGTGACATTGCTCTCTTCAAGGTCATTTCGAAATGAGGAACAAAGTTCCGATGGAGAAATCCAGATTTCTCACACTCGCGGAGCTCGGTTCGAAATGACGCATTAAAATTTGCTTCATGAGTGCCAGTCCGTTAGCCTTTGATGGCAAAGCTGCGTATCTTTGTAAAAAGTAATTTGATTCCTGCCTGCGCAGGAATGACAGCAATATGGAAAAGGGTAAAAAAATAATCTTGTTCGATGGGGTTTGCAACCTTTGCAACAACTCTGTCCAATTTGTGATCAAACGGGACAAAAAGGACGTGTTCCGCTATGCGGCGCTGCAAAGTGAGATTGGACAGGAATTGATTGCCCAACGCCACATAGACACCAGCAAAGTGGATTCCATTATCCTCATAGAACCTGGAGTGGCCTATTATACCAAATCCGATGCCGCTTTGGAGATAGCCCAAGATTTGGGCGGATTATGGAAACTTACAGCAATTTTTACTTGGATTCCCACATCTCTCCGAAACGCTATTTATGATTTTGTCGCTAAAAACCGTTACAAATGGTTTGGCAAACAAGAAGCCTGCATGATTCCCACGCCAGAATTAAAGGCCAAGTTTTTGGATTAGCTTTTGTTTTCTTTATGATAATTATCGTCCCAATTCTTTACTTTGGGCTTCCCTAATTTACCCACAGATTTTGCAACAACCATAGAAACAGTTGCATCTCCTGAAACATTCACCACGGTTCTGCACATGTCCAGCGGTCTGTCCACGGCAAAAATCAGTGCAAGTCCAGCTTCGGGTATTCCCGCTTGCGCCAGAACAATGACCAACATTACCATTCCTGCTCCCGGAACCGCAGCACTACCAATAGATGCCAAGGTAGCCGTTACAATAATCCCAAGTTGCGCGGACAGGCTAAGGTCCATACCAAAGGCCTGTGCAATAAAAACAGCGGCCACAGCCTGATACAAACTGGTACCATCCATATTAATGGTGGCTCCAATAGGCAATACAAAACTGGTAACTTCCTCTTCTACGCCCAGATGTTCCTCTACCCTTTCCATGGTAACGGGCAATGTTGCCGCACTGGAGCTGGTCGAGAATGCCAAAAGTTGAGCCGGGGACATTCCCCTCATAAAAAATGCAGGGGTCGTTTTGGTAAAAATCCAAGCGATTAAAAGATAAACACATAACATCAATGCAAGGCCAAGAAGTACACAGAAAGAATACCATGCCAATGCCTTGAACAGGTCCAAACTTGGGGATTCCACTACAAGGGCCGCCAATAGGGCAAACACGCCGTAGGGAGCTGCCAACATAATAATATCTATCAGTTTGAGAATGACCTCGTTAAAGCCATCAAAGAATTTCTTTACAGGTTTTGCCGTTTTTTCGGGAATCAGGATAAGACCAATGCCAAAAAATATAGCAAAGAATATGACCTGTAACATATTACCATTGTCGCTTGCGGCCTTAAAAATATTGCTGGGGACTAAATCTTCCAATGCCTGCAGAGGTCCTGCCTCCTTTTGTTTGTCCGCAGCGGTTTTAATGTTGTCGGCATCACCTTTGTAGTTCTCCACCAATTCATTCCGGGTATCTTCGGTAATGGAACTTCCGGGTTTAACCGTATTTACCACAAGCAAGCCGATAGTAACGGCGATAATTGTGGTCATGATATAAATTCCAATGGTTCTCCCACCCATTTTTGATAGTTTGGAGATATCCTTTAAATCGGAAACACCTTTGATCAAAGATGCCAAAATCAAGGGCACCGCAATCAATTTTAAAGAGTTGATGAAAATATTTCCAAAGGGTTTGATCCAATCAGAGACAATTTTAGGGCCCCATTCAAATTGAACCATTAACAGAGCAAACAAAACACCTGCGGCCATTCCTATTAGGATTTGCCAGTGTAATTCCAGTTTCTTCATAAAAGAGTTACGTTAGGGACGGAAAGATACTTTATTGAATGGAAACGTCCTAACGCCGACCTAGATTTTGTTGGTACGGGCCAAAAGCGAATAGTCGGCCAAAACCAATGCAGCCATGGCTTCCACGATGGGGACAGCCCTTGGAACCACACATGGATCATGTCTTCCCTTGCCCTGCGTAGTTACTTTTTCTCCCTCTTTGTTGATGGTTTCGTAGGATTGCAACACGGTAGCTACGGGTTTAAAAGCTACGCTGAAATAAATATCCATACCATTGCTAATGCCCCCTTGAACACCGCCACTTCGATTGGTTTTGGTAGTTCCATCGGTGTTGAATGCATCGTTGTGCTCACTGCCCTTCATGGCTACTCCGGCAAAACCGCTTCCGTATTCAAAACCTTTTACGGCATTAATGGACAACATGGCCTCTCCCAATTTGGCATGCAACTTATCAAAAACAGGTTCGCCTAGACCAATTGGTACATTTTGAATGACACATGTGATAACGCCACCTATGGTGTCCCCTTCCTTTTTAATGGATTTGATATAGCCTTCCATTTTCTGCGCCATTTCCGTATCGGGACAACGAACGGCATTGGATTCAATTTTGGAAAAATCCAACTCCTGATAGGGTTTGTCCAATTTCATCTCACCGACTTGGGATACAAATGCATTTATTTTGATTTCGCTCAGGAATTGTTTCGCAATGGCACCGGCCACTACCCTGCTGGCCGTTTCACGGGCCGAACTTCTGCCTCCGCCACGATAGTCACGAAAGCCATATTTTTTATCATATACATAATCCGCATGTGATGGCCGGTACGAATCTTTGATATGGGAATAATCCTTGGACTTCTGGTTGGTATTGTGAATGGCAAAGCCTATGGGCGTTCCGGTAGTTTTTCCTTCGAATACCCCTGAGTAAATCTCAACCGTATCGGGTTCCTTTCTTTGCGTTACAATGGCGGACTGTCCCGGTTTTCTACGATTGAGCTCCTCTTGGACTTTGTCCACATCCAATGTAATTCCTGCTGGGCACCCATCAATAATGCCCCCTAATGCTTTTCCGTGAGATTCACCAAAAGTGGTGAGCTTAAAAAGTTGTCCAAAAGAATTTCCAGCCATTCGGTATAAAAATTATATCGCCATCAAAGGTAGATGTTACAAAGCTAATTCAAAAACAGGGGTTGCACTTAATGTTATTGTAACATAATTCACTTTTAGGTGATATTATTTTAACAATATCCTCATGAATTAATGATTTGGATTTGATTTCTATTTTATTCCTACCGTTTTATTTTGTAATAAATCCTATACCATTGAAAAAAAGGAAGATAGAATTGGCCGTAATCTCGGATGTACATCTGGGAACCTATGGTTGCCACGCAGAAGAACTCATCACATACCTCAATAGTATTCAGCCTAAAAAGTTGATTTTAAATGGTGATATTATTGATATTTGGCAGTTTAGCAAACGGTATTTCCCCCCTTCCCACCTTAAGGTGCTCAGGAAAATCATAGGGATGGCATCCAAGGGTGTCGAGGTATACTATATTACTGGAAATCACGATGAAATGCTCCGTAAGTTCAGTAACACTTCAATGGGAAACTTTAAGGTCAGGGATAAATTGGTGCTTAATCTGGATGGAAAAAAAGCATGGATTTTTCACGGTGATGTGTTCGATGTCTCTATTCAAAATGCAAAATGGCTGGCCAAGCTTGGCGGTTATGGCTACGACCTGCTTATTTTGATCAATAGCTTTCTGAATTGGTGCCTGGCCAAAATGGGCCGCGAGAAGTATTCGCTATCCAAAAAAATAAAAAACAGCGTCAAAGGTGCCGTCAAGTACATCAATAATTTTGAAAAGACCGCCGCCGATCTGGCCATAGAAAATGAATACGATTATGTGGTATGCGGCCATATCCATCAACCTAAAAAAGAGGTCTACGAAAACAAATATGGCAGTTGCACCTATCTCAATTCCGGGGATTGGGTGGAAAATTTAACCGCCCTGGAATACTCCTTCAAGCGTTGGAAAATATACCATTACAACCATGACAGGCTTTCCCCGTTTTTTATGGACGAGGACCTCAAAGAAATGGACATCAACGACCTTATCGCTTCCATAACCGACAAGGAAGTGAACATCCATGATCTAACCGAAGAGCACCTTAGCGAAACCGAAGAGGAGCATATAGAGAACGATTACTTAGATGACAAGGGCCTGTCTCAGGATTGAAACCGGGTGCTGTGCCTCCCTTTTCGTCCCATCCATTATCTGATGCCTACAACTTGTTCCGTTCGCCGCGATCAGCGTATCTTCGGAGCTCTTCTTTACCGCAGGGAACAGTTTTAACCCACCAACCTGCATACTTACCTCGTAATGTTCTTTTTCGTACCCGAACGAACCGGCCATACCACAGCAACCGGAAGGTATAATCGTCACTTTATAGTTTTTCGGCAGATTTAAGATATCAAAAGTTACTTTTTGATTGCTCAATGCTTTTTGATGACAATGTCCATGAATTTTGATGGTCTTTTCCTCTTCGGTAAAACTACTGGCAGATATATGGCCTTTAATTATCTCGCCGGCCAAAAATTCCTCGATCAAAAATGATTGTATGGACAACTTTTGCAATTGTGATGTATCATCATGAAGACGCTGGTACTCATCCCTAAAAGATAAAATGGCCGATGGTTCCAAGCCAACAATCGGAGTTCCTGCGCTAAAAATATCCTTTAGGTTCTCCATGTTCTCGGCCACCAATTTTTTGGCCTGTTTCAAAAATCCTTTGGATAGATAGGTCCTACCACTTTCACCATAGAACAGTTCTACATCATATCCCAATCGGCATAACAATTCAATCGCGTCCTTACCCACCTGTATGTCCAAATACCTCACAAATTCATCAATATAAAGAACAACAGGTCGTTTGGAAACTTCTTTTTGTTTTGCAAGGTTAACTTTAAGATGCTCCCTAAAGTTGAAGCTTCCCACCTTCGGCAAACTACGCTCAGGAGCCACCCCGACCACTTTTTTTAGTAGACCTCCCACCGTTTTGGACTCGTACATCCAATTGGTGATACCGGCCACTTTGCTGCCCATGGCATTCAATTGCGTGTTATGGGCGAACAATTTGCTTCTCAAAGAGTATCCGTTCGCCTCTTGGTAATTATAGAGAAATTCCGCCTTTAATGCTGAAACGTCCACATTGCTGGGGCATTCACTGGCACAGGCCTTACAGCTCAAACAAAGGTCGAAGGCTGTTTTTAATTCTTGGTGATCAAACCGGTTGGCCTTTTCAGAATTGGTCAAGAACTCGCGCAATGCATTGGCCCTCGCACGTGTAGTATCTTTTTCATCCTTGGTGGCTTGGTAGCTTGGGCACATACCTCCGTTCATGTGGTGGCTTTTTCTGCAATCACCACTACCGTTACATTTTTCGGCAGCTTTTAAAATTCCTTCACTATCAGAAAAATCCATTACCGTATTCACCTTGGGCTCGTTTCGGTCCACTACGTAACGTAGAGACTCGTCCATTGGATAGGCCTCCACTATTTTTCCGGGATTCAAGATAAAATCGGGATCAAAAAAAGATTTTACCCTTTTCAGCAGCTCATAATTGGCATCTCCGATCATCAACGGAATGAACTCGGCCCGAACAATACCATCTCCGTGCTCCCCACTAAAACTGCCGTTGTATTTTTTTGTCAACTTGGCCACATCGGTAGTGATGCTTCGGAAAAGCCCCACATCTTCAGATTTTTTCAGGTTAAGTATGGGACGTAAATGCAGTTCGCCGGCACCCGCATGCGCATAGTACACCGCACTTTGGTCGTACCCTTTCATAATTTGCGAAAACTCGGCAATAAAATCCTTTAAATCCTCCAAGGCAACGGCAGTATCCTCAATACAGGCCACCGCTTTTTTATCACCGACCATATTGCCCAAAAGACCAAGACCGGCTTTTCTAAGTTCTATGGCCTTATTGATATCGTCTGCGTATAAGATGGGATTGGCATAACTCAATCCTGAGGCTTCTATGGTTTTTAGAAGTCCATCCAGTTGCCTTTCCAAATCTTCCTTGGAATCCGCTTTCACCTCCAACATCAAAATCGCGGCAGGATCTCCCTCTACAAAAAATCGGTTGGCCAACTGTGCTCGGTTATTTTTGGTGCAATCCAAGATTACCTTGTCCATCATCTCGCACAAATGAAGGCTATGCTGCATTACGGGCGCTACGTCGCCAAGACAATCTTCCAAGGTTTTATAGTGCGTAGCGACCATTGCCGCAAATTGGGGCGGCAAATCATCCAACTGGAGGGTTATTTCCGTGGTAAAAGCAAGGGTACCTTCACTTCCGGACAATAACTTACAGAGATTAAATTTTTCTTCATTAGTTCCAAAAACATTGTTATGCAGCAATTCATCCACTGCATAGCCGGTGTTTCTTCTGTGAATACTTGGCTTGGGAAACTCTTCCAATATCTTGTTTTGTGTTTCCGAGACGGAGAGCTCTTCATACAGTTGTCTGTAAATTTCAGCTTCCAACGAACTGCCCTCCTTCTTTATGTCAAATTCTTCTTTGGAAATATCGGAGAAATAGGCATCACTGCCATCGGACAGCACGCATTGCATGGACAACACCTTGTCCCGGGTAACACCATATTGTATGGACGTAGTACCCGATGAATTATTTCCTACCATTCCTCCTATCATACATCGGTTGGACGTAGAGGTATTGGGACCAAAAAAGAGACCAAACGGTTTTAAATATTGGTTCAGTTCATCGCGGACCACTCCAGGTTGAACAGTAACCTGCTTTTTATCCTTGTCCAAACTGACAATTTTGGTAAAATGGCGACTGACATCTACTACAATACCCTCTCCCACGCACTGACCTGCCAAAGAGGTGCCTGCGGTACGAGGTATAAGTCCAACTTTATTTTTGCTTGCAAAAGCGAGCAAGATTTTAAGGTCACCGCTGTTTTTTGGATAAGCAACAGCTGTGGGCAACTTGCGATAAACAGAGGCATCCGTGGCATAAATCGCTTTGCTCAAATCATCGAACAACAACTCACCTTCCAATGAGCGGGAAAGGTCTTTTAACAAATTTTTATTCAATTTGGAATACTTTTTGGGAACTAAACTGGTTTTTGAAACGTAAATCTAATACAAAACTATCTCTAATTTTTAACTTAAAAGAGAAACACATGAAGATTACCACATTAATTGCCGCTGTTATGTTATTTGCAACAGCTAGCCTAAGCGCTCAAAGTATTTCAGAACATGCCCTAGGTCTTAGACTGGGTGACAGTGATGGTTTCGGGGCCGAAATTTCCTATCAAAAATCGATCGGTGCGAGCAACCGTGCCGAATTTGACCTTGGCTGGAGGGATAGCCGACATTTTGACGCCTTTAAACTAACAGGTGTTTACCAATGGGTACGACCGTTGGACGGCAATTTTAACTGGTACTACGGTGTTGGTGGTGGATTGGGCAGCGTGGATTTTGATTATCCAAACCCCGATTTCGATGACGACAACGATGGTCTCTTTATTTTTGCCGCAGGGGATATCGGGATAGAATATGATTTTGACATCCCATTATTGCTGTCATTGGACTTTAGACCGGAAATTGGCCTAGTTGGTTACGATGGTTTCGATAATGATTTTGATTTTGACATTGCGCTAGGTATTAGATACCAATTCTAATAGAGCACATATATGTAAAAACCCTTGGTCAATAAAAGCCGAGGGTTTTTTTATGCCATAAACATTGAATACCTTAGCAACTTAAACATTCTGAAATGAAAAGACTTTTAGCAATAACCTTGGGAGTTGTATTTTTATCATCATGTAATTCAGACCCCAAGGGATACACATTGAGTGGAACCATTACCGGAGAGCCCGAAAATGGTACAAAAATATTTTTAAAGACTACAGATTCCATCAATCAATTGATCGATATTGATACTACTACGGTAGAGAATGGACTGTTTAGTTTCAGTGGAAATCAGTCCGGTCCCAAAATGCACTATGTATTTGTGGACAAAGTCCGCGGAAATGTTCCTGTTATCTTAGAAAATGGAACTATTGAAGTAGAATTTCCGAAAGATAGCATTGAGTATGCAAAACTAAAGGGTACGGAACAAAATGAATTGTTCATGGACTTTTTAGAAGAATCCCGAAAACTGTCCGAACGGGCAAGATCCATGCAAAACGATATGCGTACGGCCGCCCAACAACAGGATACGGCCACTGTTACTGCATTGCGCGAAGAATTCATCGAATTCCAAGAGGACGCCAAGAGTTTTAATATTGATTTCGCGAAAAACAATCCAAATGCGTTTGTATCCGTATTGGTCATTGGTAATCTTTTGGCTACCAAAGCCGTGCCTGTAGATGAGATCAAATCATTATTTGAGGGTCTTACACCCGAAATGAAAGAAACAGAGCCGGCAAAAAAGATTGCGGAGCAGTTGGGAAATTTAAAATCGACCGAAATTGGGGCAGTGGCTCCAGATTTCTCGGCCCCTACCCCTTCTGGTGATGTATTGGCCCTTAGCGATGTTACCAGCAACGCAAAACTTACCCTGGTAGATTTTTGGGCCGGTTGGTGCAGACCTTGTCGTGCTGAAAATCCGAACATTGTATCGGTCTATAAAAAATATCATGATAAAGGTTTTGATGTCCTAGGGGTTTCTTTGGACAACAAAGAAGACCTTTGGAAAAAGGCCATCGCTTCCGATGGATTGGAATGGAACCATATTTCAAATCTACAGCGCTTTCAAGACCCCATTGCTCGTTTGTACAACATCAATGCCATACCCGCAGCATTCTTATTGGATGAGAACGGTGTTATTGTTGCGAGGGACTTAAGAGGGCCTGCTTTAGAGGAAAAAGTAGCTGAAATACTCGGCAAGAGCTAGACGGCAAAACGTATTTTTGATAAAAGAAGGTCCTGATAATTTCAGGGCCTTTTTTATTGCCCTATAGCTTCCCCATCTTATCCAACACAAAAAGGATAATGATTGGAATGGCCAACAGAATAACGATCAAGGTATCGGTTACAAATAATTCTGGCATAAACAACAATGTCGTGGCATAACCGCCAATGGCACCTCCAAAATGTGCGGTGTGCCCAATATTGCCCATTCTGCTCTTCATTCCCCAAATGGAATATAATAAATATGCAATACCAAGCACATACGCCGGTAATGGTATCGGAATAAACATAATGCCCAATTGCATATCAGGATTCAACAATATGGCAGCATACAGTACCCCCATCACAGCACCACTGGCACCAACCGCGCTATAAAACGGCTCATCCTTATGAAAAACCAAGGCCAAAAGACTACCCGCAATTAAACTGACCAAGTAAATGATCAGAAACTTGATGGAACCGAACCAACTGATCACTACGGGAGCAAAAAAGTATAGCGTGAACATGTTCAGGAACAAATGGGAAATATCCACATGTAAAAAACCCGAGGTCACCATGCGCTCGCGCTGACCGGCCTGTATGGCACTGATACTGAACTTATATCGATCAAAAAATGCGTTGCTGTTAAATCCGCGCAAGGAAACTAAAACATTGGCCGCCATAATGGCGATAGTGGCAATATGTAAATTGAGCATGCAAATAAACGTTTGGGTTCAAATATAGTTATATTTGCACACAAGAATAGTCTATGCAGCTGGTAGTTTATATCCTTGTTTACCCATTGCTCTGGTTGATTTCCAGACTCCCCTTTAAAGTCATTTATTTTATTTCTGATGGTGTTTACGTGCTCCTGTACCATGTAATAGGCTATCGCAAAAAAGTGGTGCGCAACAATTTGGCACTTGTATTCCCGGAAAAGTCGGAAGAAGAACGTTTGCGGGTAGAAAAAAAATTCTTCAGGCACATGTGCGACATCTTCTTGGAAATGATGAAGACCATGGGCATGAGCAAAAAAGAAATTCAAGAGCGGTTTACCGTAACCAATATAGAACTGCTCAATGGCTTGGAAAAAAAAGGCCTCAACACCATGCTGATGCTCCCCCACTATGCCAGTTGGGAATGGGTACTGTCCTTGAACCTTCAAATCATATCCAAAGGATATGGTATTTATCAAAAAGTAGAGAACAAGTATTTTGATAAATTGGCAAGGGACATCCGCGGTAAATACAATACTGAACTGATCTCCACAAGGGAGTCCAGAAAAATCCTGGAGGCGGCCAAAGAAAGCAAAGAGTTGTTGATGGTGGGCATTATAAGTGACCAATCGCCCATGGTAAGCAGAGCCAAATATTGGACCGATTTTATGGGTATAGTAGTTCCAGCCCATGTCGGGGGCGAAGAAATTTGTAAAAAAAACGACATAATTCCCGTGTACCTAAAGGTAAAGAAACTACGGAGGGGCTATTACCAAGGCACCTTTAAAATACTTACTGAAAACCCAACCGAAGTTCCTGACTACGGAATTACGGATGCCTTTTTAAGGGAAACGGAAAAGTCCATTCGGGAAGCCCCTGAGTATTACTTTTGGACCCATAAACGTTGGAAACACAAGGACAAAGTTCCTAAAGAGTTTTAACACAAGTCCACAAAAGCAGAGAATTCCTAGATTCCGGCCACTTCTTTGATTTCGTTGATAATTCTATCAGCCAATTCATCAGCTTCTTCCTGTGATTTTGCTTCAGTATAAATACGGATAATGGGCTCGGTGTTCGATTTTCTCAAGTGCACCCAATTTTCGGGAAAATCTATCTTTACCCCATCAATGGTCGACACCTCTTCATCTTTATATTTGTTCTGCATGGCCTCCAACAGCGCATCCACATCCAATTCTGGAGTCAGTTGAATCTTCTTTTTGCTCATAAAGTAGCTTGGGTAGCTGGCACGAAGTTCCGCCACGGTGCCTCCACGCTCGGCCATCAACATTAAGAACAAAGCTGTTCCAACCAAGGCATCACGTCCATAATGACTTTCTGGATAAATGATTCCACCGTTGCCCTCACCTCCTATTATGGCATTGTTGGCCTTCATTTTGGTCACTACGTTCACCTCTCCTACGGCAGCAGCTTCGTATGTACCTCCGTGTTTTTCGGTAATATCGCGCAAAGCCCTGGAAGATGATAGATTGGAAACTGTATTCCCTTCAGTTTTGGACAGCACATAATCAGCACAGGCGACCAAAGTATATTCTTCACCGAACATTTCACCCTTATTGCTGATGAATGCCAAGCGATCCACATCGGGATCGACCACAATACCAAAATCAGCCTTTTCTTCGACTACTTTTTTACAGATATCGCCCAAGTGTTCTTTTAAGGGTTCCGGATTGTGCGGAAAATGTCCCGTGGGGTCGCAGTAGAGCTTTATTACTTCCACGCCCAACTCTTCAAGCAATTTGGGAATGGCAATGCCCCCTGTAGAGTTTACCCCATCAACAACCACTTTAAATCCAGCTTTTTTAATGGTTTCGGCATCCACCAAGGACAATTCCAAGACTTCATCAATATGAATGTCGATATAGGAATCATTTGTAATGATCTCACCTAGGTCATCTACTTCGGCAAATTCAAAATCCTCTTTCTCCGCCAAGGCCAAAATCTTGGCACCTTGCTCCGCATCCAAAAACTCCCCTTTTTCATTCAGCAGTTTTAAGGCGTTCCATTGCTTCGGGTTATGGCTGGCCGTTAAAATGATACCGCCATCAGCCTCTTCCAATGGAACTGCAATTTCAACAGTGGGTGTAGTGGACAATCCTAAATCGATCACATCGATTCCCAGACCTACCAAGGTAGAAACCACCAAGTTTTGGATCATTTCCCCTGACAAACGAGCATCTCGACCAATGACAACTTTCAAATTCTCTTTGTTGGAATACGTCTTTAACCAGGTCCCATAAGCCGCCGCGAATTTAACCGCATCAACCGGTGTTAAATTGTCGTTTGTGCTACCACCAATGGTACCTCGTATGCCAGAAATTGATTTGATCAGTGTCATAATTGTTAAAAAAGTTTTTGCAAATATAGTTTGGCTTAGCCGATTACATGTTTTGAATTTGTAAATTTCGACAGAAAAGGAATTTGCCCCGATGAACTTCTTAGCGCATATCTATCTCTCTTTTGATGATAAGGAAATCACTTTGGGTAATTTCTTTGCCGATCATATCCGTGGTAACAAGTACAAACACTTACCCGATAAAATCCAAAAAGGCATTCTCCTACATCGTGAAATCGATACATTTACCGACTCCCACCCCACTGTTAGACAAAGTAGTAAGCGACTGCATAAAAATTACAGTCATTACAGCCGTGTGATCGTAGATATTTATTACGATCATTTTTTGGCCAAAAATTGGACCGATTATTCAGATGTGCCTTTGGATGAATATGTAGAAAACTTCTATGATCTTTTAGAGGATAATTACAATATCCTCCCCATGGCCACCAAACGGATGATGCCCTATATGATGGCCGATAATTGGCTGCTCAACTACGCCAATCTAGCGGGAATCGACAGTGTCCTCAAAGGCATGGACCGAAGAACAAAAAATAAGTCCAGAATGAAATTTGCCATTTTGGACCTCGAAGAACACTATACAGAATTTGAAAACGAGTTCACATCGTTTTTTGAAGAATTGATGACTTTTTCCAACCAAAAATTTATTTCCCTATGCGAAGACTGATACTCTTACTGCCCTTCCTTATCTTATTGATCAATTGTAAGCAACAGCCTGCAGAACCTACGGGGCTGGTCGCTGAAAAGGCCATGGTCGTCTCTGCCCGAAAAGAAGCGTCACAACTTGCGGTCGACATTATGAAAAAGGGCGGAAATGCCTTTGATGCCATGGTCGCAACAGAATTGACATTGGTTATTGCCTATCCTTTTGCGGGAAGCGTTGGCGGCGGCGGATTTATGGTCTATCGAAAAAGCAACGGCGAGGTCGGCGGAATCGATTATCGCGAAAAAGCACCACTTGCCGCCCATCAGGACATGTATTTGGACTCATTGGGCAATGTGATTCCAGGTTTAAGCACTTCGGGCGGAACAGCTGTGGGAGTTCCCGGGACTGTTGCCGGGGTATTGGAAGTACACAAAAAGTTCGGAAAACTACCATTAAAAGAAATCATTGAACCTATTATCGCACTTGCCAATAAAGGAGTCGTGGTCACCAAGAAGCAGGCAGCCAGATTGAAGGGAACTCGGGAGCGATTTATCGAGGCCAATGGTGACAGCACCAAATTCGCAGGGCCATTTGCCGCGGGTGACACCATAAAATATCCAAACTACGCCAAAACGCTCCAAAAAATAATGGAAGAAGGGCGTGATGGTTTCTATAAAGGCGAAGTGGCAGAAAAACTAGCTTCGTTTGTGCAGGAAAAAGGAGGTCTGATCACCACAGAAGATCTGGAAAAATACGAAGCCGTTTGGAGAGACCCCATTGTTTTTAGTTATAAGGATATTAAGGTGATTTCCATGAGTCCACCCAGTAGCGGTGGAGTTACCATCAATCAAATATTTAAAATGATGGAGCCCTATAATGTGTCCAAATTTGGACACAATTCCGCAAAAACCATTCAATTGTTCACCGAAGCATCCCGAAGAGCCTACGCTGATAGAAACTTCTTCTTGGGAGATCCCGATTTTGTGGAGATACCGTACAATGTACTTTTGAGTGATGATTACCTGCAAGATAGAATGGGTAATTTCTCATTTGACAAGGCCACCTTGTCATCGGAGGTAAGCCATGGCGAAGTGGAAGTTATCGAAAGCGACCAGACCACGCATTTTTCCATAGTGGATGGTGAAGGCAATGCCGTTTCTGTAACATCTACCTTAAATGGCGGTTATGGCTCCAAGTTGTTCTGCGAAGAGTTGGGCATTTTTTTGAATAATGAAATGGACGATTTTAGTGCCAAACCCGGAGTCCCGAACATGTTTGGGCTTATCGGTGCCGAGGCAAATAGCATTGAACCCGAAAAACGCATGTTGAGCAGCATGACCCCTACAATTGTTGAAAAAGACGGTAAACTTTACATGGTCGTAGGAACCCCCGGAGGTTCTACCATTATCACGGCCGTAGCACAGACCATCTTAAATGTGTATGAGTTCAATTTGAGCATGCAAGAAGCCGTTAATGCCCCTCGTTTCCATCACCAATGGTTGCCCGATATGGTAATTTTTGAACCAGAAGGATTCTCCGAAGAGCTGATTGAACAACTAAAAACCAAAGGTTACATCATCAACGAAAAACGTACACCCATCATCGGAAAAGTAGATGCTATCCGTGTGCTTGCCGATGGCAAATTAGAAGGTGGTGCAGACAAACGTGGCGATGATACCGCAGTTGGTTATTAACAATTGCCAAATGAAATTTGACGTAGTCGTTCTCACGGACCACCGCTACGTGGCCCCAGAAAAGAAAACTCCGTACATTGAAAACGTGCTCCAAGAAGACCGACTGGTTCTGGAAGCCTTGCAAAGTCAAGGGTTAAAAGCAGGAAGAAAAGCTTGGGACGACCCTGATTTTGACTGGTCGACGACCAAATACGCTCTGTTCCGAACTACTTGGGACTATTTTGACCGCTATGCTGAGTTTTCAAATTGGTTGGATAGGACATCGCAACAAACAAAGTTTATCAACCCTAAAAAGCTAATTTATTGGAACATAGACAAACATTATTTAAAGGATTTGTTAATTGCCGGCGTTAATATTCCAAGAACGGTATTTATTGAACAAGGCGCTACCCCTACCCTTGCCGAGACCATAAAAATTTCAAAATCGGAACATGGTTTTACTTCAAGCGGGTATATACTAAAACCCTGTGTATCCGGCGCTGCAAGACATACCTATAAAATAGATGATAGTAAGGTTGGGGACCACGAAGCAATCTTTAAGCAATTGGTAAGTGAAGAGGCCATGATGCTCCAAGAATTTCAACATCACATTGTATCCGAAGGAGAAATTTCCATGATGGTTTTTAACGGAGAGTTTACCCATGCAGTTTTAAAAATTGCCAAACCAGGGGATTTTAGGGTTCAGGATGATTTTGGCGGCACCGTACATCCCTATTCCCCAAGCGCGGAGCAAATCGAATTTGCCAAAAGTGTGGTACATGCAGCTCCTGAGCTCCCCGTATATGCCAGAGTCGATATTTTTAAGGACAATAATGGCAAATGGGCACTGGCCGAACTTGAAATTTTTGAACCCGAACTGTGGTTCCGGCAGAATCCAGAAGCCGCAGATACCTTGGCTCATGAAATTAAACAGAATCTCTTTGAGGAATAATCGGCTTCAGATTAAAGATATTTTTATATTTATATAAATAATTCAAAATGAAAAATTTAACCTTACTGATCATTATTGTAAGCGTCGGTTGTTTTGCTCAAAACAAGTCTGCCGGTAAATTGGTAGCATTGGACGATGCATTTTATGACTATGTGGATAAGAATGCAAAAATTGAAGTACTCGCTGAAGGATTTATATGGTCCGAAGGTCCTGTCTGGGTAAAAAAGGATGGGTTTCTTCTTTTTTCCGATGTTCCTCAAAACACCATTTTTAAATGGAACGAAGCTGAAGGCATTTCTGAATTCTTAAAACCATCTGGGTATACCGGTATCCTACCCTATAGTCGTGAGCCCGGGAGCAACGGATTGATCATTAATAATCAAGGAGAACTAGTGGCCAGTGAACATGGAGACCGTAGGATTTCCAAAATGCCATTGACCAAAGGCGGTAAAGTTACGATTGCCGATACTTGGCAGGGCAAACGGTTCCACAGTCCAAATGATATCGTACAGACCTCGACGGGAATTTATTATTTTACCGACCCCCCGTACGGTTTGCCAGGGCAACAAGATTCCCCTTCCCGTGAAATAGATGCATTCGGTGTTTATAAAATAGATAACGATGGAAATGTGGAGATGGTAGTTTCCGATCTGAAAAGACCAAATGGCGTGGCACTTTCATTGGATGAAGATATACTTTATGTCAACCAATCAGATTCCGATGAGCCCTACATTATGGCCTACAATATAAAAAGTGACGGCACATTGGATAACGGCCGGATCTTTTTTGATGCTTCTGAATTGCAAAAAGAGGGGTTAATAGGTTCTCTGGATGGACTTAAAATTGCCATGGACGGAACTATATTTTCGACCGGACCTAGTGGTGTTTTGGTCATCACACCGCAAGGAAAGCTGTTGGGACGCATAGCAACCGGACAACGAACCGCCAATTGTGCATGGGGCGATGATGGCTCGGTCCTTTATATGACCGCCCATAACTATCTGATGAGAATTCAGACCAAAACAAAGGGTGTTGGCTTTTAGAAAGTAATACTAATTTCCGGCAATTTGCTTTTTCAACTCTTCCATGGATTGCTGTAGTTGCTTTAGCAAACCTGTTTCCGTGGTGGCATCCACATTAAAGGTCAACTTACTGCTTACTTCCCAAATTTCTTGGATTTGAAAGGGTTTGATTTCGTAGGGCGGGTAAGTTTCATTCAAAGAGACCAATGTGATGTCATTGGAATTGGGCTTACGTTCAATCTTTTTTACCATTACCGAATCTTGCAGCACCACCACATACATTTTATTCGGACTCACATGGTCTATATGCTCGATTGCTCTTGCCAAAACCCAGTCATTGGGCCTTAAATTCGGCAACATACTGTCCCCTTCCACCTGAAAACCACGATAAGTGGCATTTCTAAACTCTGGAATGGGCATATCAAAAGCGGGCAACTGCCTATACCAGCTTGTATCAGAAATATTCTGTGGATACCCGGCCGCGGCTTTGGCATTTACCATTACCATGTTATCGTTGTCCGAATTATCAACTGTTACCACCTTTGGAATAACACTGGTTTTGGAGGTATCCAAGTGTTTCTGATCACTTTCACCGAACAACCAAAGTGGGTTAATCTTAAACTGTTTTAAAAGCTCGGTCACCACTTTGCCCGAAAGCTTGGTTCTCCCCCGCTCTATATCCGCTGTCGTGTTTTTAACACCAAGCAAATCGGCAAATTCAGTCTGTGTAAAACCAAGCTCCCTCCGTAGATCGGTAAATCGTTTTAAAGTTATTTCATTTTCCATCTTCAGGTTGATAATGTCATGACGAGCGTAGTCGAGATATAAAGCAGTATGTTAATTCTGGAATATGCTCATTCAGACAATCCATGCTCAAATATAGCTATTTTGGAATATTTCCAAAAATTTTTATGGAATATTTCCATGTATTGGATTATTTCCATATTTTTGATTGGAATATTTCCAAGTTATGAATTTTGAACGGATACGAGAAAAACTAAATATATTGGCAGACGCTGCAAAGTACGATGTCTCTTGTGCTAGCAGCGGAAGTGACCGTTCCAATAAAAACAACGGATTGGGCAATGCTTCCAAAATGGGAATTTGCCACACCTACACGGCAGATGGTCGATGCGTATCACTATTAAAGATTCTTTTGACCAATCACTGCATTTTTGATTGCGCCTATTGTGTAACCCGTAAATCGAACGATGTCCCAAGAGCTGCCTTTAAGGTGCAAGAAGTAGTGGACCTGACCATCAATTTTTACCGAAGAAATTATATCGAGGGACTTTTTCTGAGCTCGGGAATATTCAAAAGTCCCGACCATACCATGGAACGTTTGGTAGCGGTGGCCAAAAAACTGCGGGAAGAGGAAAATTTTAATGGGTACATCCATTTAAAATCAATCCCAGGCGCTAGCGACGAATTAATGTACGAGGCAGGGCTCTATGCCGACAGACTTTCGGTAAACATTGAAGTGCCGACCGTTTCAGGGTTAAAATTATTGGCCCCGGACAAAAAGCATGAAGACTTCACCAAACCGATGGAAAAGGTGAAAAATGAAATCGTACGATATACAACTGAACGAAGAATCATCAAAAGCACTCCCAAGTATGCCCCTGCGGGCCAAAGTACCCAAATGATTGTGGGTGCTTCCGGAGAATCGGATAAGGATATTATGTATTCTGCATCCTATTACTATAAAACCTACAATATGAAGCGTGTGTATTATTCCGGATATGTGCCCGTGACTCACGATTCCCGGTTACCCGCCATTGGCTCCAAAGTCCCCATGTTGCGGGAGAACAGGTTGTACCAAACCGATTGGCTGCTGCGTTTTTATGGTTTTTCGGTTGGAGAGCTTTTGAATACCCAACATCCCAATTTGGATATGGAGGTGGACCCTAAACTCTCATGGGCTTTGCGAAACTTACATCATTTTCCAGTGGATGTGAACTCGGCCGATAAGCATCTATTGGCCCGTATTCCAGGGATTGGGATGCAATCGGTATATAAAATTATAAAAGCAAGAAAATTTCGAAAATTGAACTGGGACCATCTAAAAAAAATCGGTGTGGCCCTCAACCGTGCCCAATATTTTATGGTTTGTGATTCCCGACTTTGGGAACGTCGTGATATGGACGCGGAGAAAATAAAAGGCATGATCCTGCAAACTTCCTCTGGGAAATTTCGGGATCAGTACAGTACACAATTATCATTGTTCAATTAGGAATTGGCAATTGATAAGTAAGTCATTTCGACAGAAGGGGAGAAATCTAGATTTCTCAGTCGTAAACTCCTTCGAAATGACATAAAAGAAACTAAAAAGCAAACATGATGAATGCTTCAACAACCTTAGTTTATGACGGAAGTTTTAATGGATTTATGACCGCCGTCTTCGTCGCCTTTGATGAAAAAATCAACGTGGCAGACATTCAAAAGAACAATCAATCCCAAAACGGATTGTTCTCAGAAACGGAAACAGTTTTTACAAACGTGGAGAAAGCGAAACGTGTATGGAACGGAATCCGTAACAAAAGCCACAATGCCATCTCCAATGTGTATTTTGCTTTTTTGAGCGAAGCCGAAGGTGTAGAAATGATGCTCTACAACTATATTCAAAAATTGATGCGCACCAAAAATGGTAAGTATTTGGACTATTCGGACAGTACGGTGCTGCATATTGCCCAATTAGCTAAAAAAGTGGGGCGCGAAAAGCACCGTATGGAAGCCTTTGTACGGTTTCAATTGACCAAGGATGAAATTTATTTTGCCAATATCGAACCTGATTTTGATGTTTTACCCTTGATTTCCAAACATTTTCGCGGCCGTTACGCAGACCAAAAATGGTTGATTTATGATGTGAGGCGTAAATATGGCATCTACTATGATTTGGACCACGTGGAGATGGTATCCTTGAATCTGAAAGATATCCATCACAATAAAACGGTAAAAAGTGATGCCTTCACCAACGAGGAATACGA
Source organism: uncultured Allomuricauda sp. (assembly GCA_963677115.1). Lineage (GTDB taxonomy): Bacteria > Bacteroidota > Bacteroidia > Flavobacteriales > Flavobacteriaceae > Flagellimonas. The sequence goes on along the minus strand of OY781874.1, from coordinate 3,274,679 downwards.
ATACCAAACGCTGTGGAACGATTATTTTAAAAGCACCAACATTGCTTCACGGATTAATCCAAAATTGCACGAACAGCATGTACCAAAAAGGTATTGGAAGTATTTGAGCGAGAAGAAGGTTACAGCTTAATGATTTGATAGTTTAAGCAGTAACTCGAAAAAAAAATGGATTCTTCCATTATCTCCAAACTTGAATTTAGCCCTTAAGAATTGAGTGAGGCCAAATACCTGCAACTATCTTGTTTTTTCAATTTTCATGCTTCCATTCTGGATTTTTGATCCAAAAGAATTTTTTATTGCTTCAAACATATCTTGAGCATACAGGTGTATCTGAAATTATCTAGGTTTATATTAAATAATGTCCTGCAATCACGAATGGTATTCAAGATTTACTAATTCTTGGTCAATTATTTAGTTTTTGCATCTCATAACCCCTAGTAGCTTTTCTACCAAGTTGCAACATTACTTATAAACATTTGTGATACAGGCGAAAAGATCATAATTATGTTAGAGTTACTTATAAAAAAGATTCAGGGGTTAAGTTCACAAAACGTAGAACTTTTGCATGATGCGTATTTTAATCGTCTCAGAGCAAAAAACTATGAAAGGTTGGATAGGGACCGACACGTTTATTTAGATTATACGGGGGGAAGTTTGTACGCGAGCTCCCAATTAAATGAACATATGGAGTTATTGGCTTCAAATACCTTTGGAAACCCCCACTCCTCCAATCCAACTTCAGAATTATCCACCAACTTGGTGGAAGAGGCAAGAGAGGCAATCATTTCATTTTTTAATGCCCATGACTATTACTGTGTTTTCACACCAAATGCCTCCGGTGCACTGAAAATTGTGGGAGAATGTTATCCGTTTGAAAACGATGGACATTTTTTATTGCTTGCCGACAATCATAACTCAGTTAACGGTATAAGGGAATATTGTAAAAATGCTGGCGGTGTCAACGAATATGTGCCAATGAACAAAATCGACCTAGGCGTTTCCAGAGATAAGCTATTTAATAGTCTGAAAAATTCCTCAAGAACATCAAAACTATTTGCTTATCCCGCACAATCGAACGTATCAGGCATCAAACATGATCTACAATGGATTTCCACCGCTCAAAGTTATGGCTGGGATGTTTTATTGGATGCAGCAGCCTTTGCTCCTACCTCTCCTTTAGATTTAACGAAACACTCCCCTAACTTTGTTGCTGTCTCATTTTATAAAATGTTCGGTTATCCTACAGGGTTGGGTTGCTTATTAATAAAAAAATCTTCATTCGGAAAACTGCAGAAAAAATGGTTTGCAGGAGGAACTGTTAATTTAGCTTCTGCAATGACCCCTAATCACTTTTTGATGGACAATCACGAACGATTTGAAGATGGCACACTCAACTATTTGGACATTCCTGCATTAAAAATTGGATTGGACTATTTGAAATCGATAGGGATGAAACGGCTTAATGAACGGGTGGGCTCATTAATGGATTACGTTTTTTACAGATTGAAGGATTTAACACATAGCAATGGAGCACCTCAGTTAGAAATATTTGGGCATCCAAAAAGATTGAATACCGGTGGCACCATGAGTATGTGTTTTAAAAATCCCGATGGGTCGAAAATTAATTTTCACCAAATTGAGGAAATGGCCAACGATAGAAACATTTCCCTTCGTTCAGGTTGTTTTTGTAATCCGGGAATAGATGAAACCATAAATTGTATGAACACCAATGAAATAGATCAATATTTTAAAAGTCGTGTATCCGGAAACTATTTGGATATGATTGATTTTTTACAAGTAATGCGAGGTTCGATCAGGATTTCCGTCGGTATCGCCACCAACCGTAACGATTTGGATACTTTTATAGCATTGGTTCGTGATTTGAAGGATAAAACTATTTCTAAAGAAATTTTAAAAGCGTCTTGAGAAACTCTAAAAACAATGCCTTTTTATAAATGATAAAAAGGCATTGTTTATTGTTTAGGCAGACATCCTGACCAAAAATATTGCTTATGCTTACCTACTCTTTTCTCCAACAAAATGGTCATTTTTGGTCTTGAACAAGACATTAAAACTGGTCAAACTACCATAAATGCGGGTAATGTATTGCTGTAGATCTACCTTTTCTTGATCATCAAGGTTTTTAGTGCTATTTATTTTTTGTTCCATCACACGGATGCGGTCGCGTACCATCACAATTTTATGGAAGAAGGTCTCAATGGGCATTTCCTTGTTGGCCGTGCCATCATCGGGTTCCAAAACCAGTTTACCACCCTTCCATTTATCAGCCATGGCTACTTTTTCGTGTGTATCGCTCCATTTTTCAAGAATCTTCACCAAGGAGCGTTCCACATCAAAAAAGCTAACACTGTCCACTTCTTCCTCTACGCCTTCGATCACTTCGAATTCAGCATCCAAATCAATGGTTTCCAACCCATTATCCAAAAAGGTGACCCAATAATGTTTGGACGATACGTTGGTAACCACCCCTTTTCCATATTCTGGATGGTCTATTCTTGAACCTATGCCTAATATTTTCATAATTGTATTTATTTTCTGTTCTCAAATTTAGAATTTTTGGTTGTAAGCCCTAACTTCGTTGTTGGTTTTATAAACCAGTAATCATGGAACCACAAAAAATAAGAGCAAAGCTCGGGGAGTTGGCTTCAACTTCCATCAGTGGTAACGACATCAGTTCTTCTTGTCTTTACGTATCCGCTTTGGCCGTTTTGCATGCAGGCCAATATGCATGGATTTCATTGTTGATTGTCGGTGTTGTTCTCTTTTTATTTCGGAAAATTTACGGCGAAGTAGTCGGGGCACTACCTATGAACGGAGGGGCCTACAACGCCCTGTTGAACACTACCAGCAAGGGAATGGCTTCTTTGGCCGCTTCCTTGACCTTGTTGTCTTATATGGCAACTGCGGTAATCTCCGCCAATGAGGCCATGGCCTATTTAAAGAACATTGTGCCCCAACTGCCCGTGATTTTGGCCACCATCGGCCTGTTGGCCATATTTATGGGACTGGTTATCATCGGTATTGGCGAATCTTCCAAAGTGGCCATTGCCATTTTTATTTTCCATTTGGCTTCCTTGATTTTGTTATCCTCTTTCGCGGGCATCTATCTTTTCGAACATGGCTTGGATGTATTTGCCGACAACAACGCACTGCCCGTAAAGCACGGTGCGTTGCCCATGGCCCTGTTCTTTGGGTTTTCTGCTGCCATGTTGGGCATAAGCGGGTTCGAAAGCTCTGCTAACTTTGTTGAAGAGCAGAAAAAAGGCGTGTTTCCCAAAACCTTGCGCAATATGTGGGTGGTGGTCACCATTTTTAATCCCTTGATTGCCTTTTTGGCGCTGGCCGTTCTACCTATTTCAGATATAGAGTCCAATAGTGAAGCATTGCTATCCGTTATGGGGAACCAAGTAAGTGGAGGCTGGCTCTCATTTTTGGTTTCGTTGGATGCCGTTCTGGTTTTGAGCGGTGCCGTACTCACCTCCTTCGTGGGCGTGTCGGGTCTGGTGGAGCGTATCACTTTGGATAGAATCCTGCCCCCATTTTTATTAAAGCGTAACAAGAACGGAAGCACCTACCGGATTGCCATCGTGTTTTTTATGCTTTGTGTTTCCATTCTATTGATTACCGAAGGTGACTTGGAAGCTTTGGCCGGTGTATATACCATAGCCTTTTTATCCGTAATGGCCCTTTTTGGTATTGGTAATATTTTGCTTAAAGTAAGGCGAAAAAACCTGCCACGACCTGAACGCTCCGGTTGGTTGTCCTTGCTTGTTGCCATTGCTGCGGTTATTACGGCTTTGGTGGGGAATATTCTTTTGAACCCTGACTATTTGGTTGTGTTTATGGAATATTTTGTTCCGACCATAGCCCTGGTTTTGGTAATGCTCAATAGGACGGCCCTGTTAAAATTGTTATTACGTTTGATTCGGTATTTTCTTGACCCCATCAACCGGTTTTTGGTAAAATCCTATCGAGGTATCAATCGGGTAATCGACCACATCAACGACCAAGAGTTTGTCTATTTTACCAAGAAAGATGATGTGGCCGCTCTCAACAAAGTGCTGCTGTATATCCGAAACAACGAGCATACCCGCAAATTAAAAATCGTATCTATTTTTCCGGAAGGAGAACAGGCCACCGACAGCTTTATATCTGATTTAAAAGTACTGGATAGGGAATATCCCGAAATTAAAATCGAATACATTCAATTGAAAGGAGAATTTACACCCAAAAAAATAAAAGAACTCTCCGAAAAATGGAATATCCCCATCAATTTTATGTTTATTGGAAGCCCCAGCGATAAATTCCCATACCCTTTGCAGGAGCTCGGAGGCGTCCGCCTCATCATTTGATGGAAAGCATGGTACTTTAACATCTTTCGTTAACAAAAACGAAACCAAAAGGCTACTTCCTTTTTAAATCCCAAATCGCTACATTTGAGGTTTGCTATGATTTATGATCAATTACGAAGAACATATTGAGGTTAAGGGCGCAAGGGTCCATAATCTTAAAAATATAGATGTTACAATTCCGCGAGAAAAACTTGTGGTCATTACCGGACTTTCGGGCAGTGGTAAATCCTCTTTGGCCTTTGATACCATTTATGCCGAAGGCCAACGCAGGTACATCGAAACCTTCTCGGCCTACGCCAGACAATTTTTGGGCGGTTTGGAACGACCCGATGTGGATAAAATAGATGGTCTTTCACCTGTAATCGCCATAGAACAGAAGACCACCTCAAAATCCCCACGCTCCACCGTGGGCACCATTACGGAGGTTTACGACTTTTTACGATTGCTGTTCGCTCGTGCTGGCGACGCCTACAGTTACAATACGGGCGAAAAAATGGTGAGCTACAGCGATGAGCAGATCAAAGATTTGATCATTGAATCGTACAAGGACAAGAAGATCAATGTGCTTGCCCCCGTAATTAAGTCACGTAAGGGACATTACCGTGAATTGTTCGAGCAAATTGCCAAGCAAGGGTTTGTAAAAGTTCGGGTAGATGGTGAGATTACCGACATCACCAAAGGGATGAAGGTAGATCGCTACAAAACCCACGACATCGAGATTGTAATCGATCGTTTGAAGGTCGGCGATAGCGAAGATTTCCACAAACGCTTGAGCGAAACCATCAATACGGCCATGTACAGTGGGGACAATGTTCTGATGATTTTGGAAGAGGGCGAAACCGTTCCCCGGTATTTCAGCAGGGATTTAATGTGTCCATCATCGGGCATCTCCTATCCTACTCCTGAGCCAAACACGTTTTCCTTCAACTCTCCGAAAGGAATGTGTCCCGAATGTAGCGGATTGGGCCACGTGTTTCAGGTTAACGAGGATAAAATCATTCCCAACAAAAAAATATCCATTAAATCTGGTGGACTTGCCCCCTTGGGCGAATACAAAAAATCTTGGGCCTTCAAACAACTGGAAACCATTGCGCAGCGCTATAATTTTGATTTGACGGATGCCATCGAAAAGATTCCGGAAGAAGCCATGAACGTTATTTTGAACGGCGGAAAGGAAAGTTTTGAGGTGGACTCCAAAAGTCTGGGCGTAAAAAGACAGTATAAAATTGATTACGAAGGCATTGCCAACTTCATCAAAACCCAGTACGAAGAAGCCAATTCCACTTCCATAAAACGTTGGGCGAAAGATTACATGGATAAAGTGGAGTGTCCTGCTTGCGAAGGCTCTCGATTGCGAAAAGAGTCCCTCTATTTTAAAATAGACGGTAAGAACATTGCCGAACTGGCCCGAATGGATATTGCCGAGTTTGCTGCTTTCTTCAAGCATTTGGAAAATACGTTGGAAGGCAATCAGAAAAAGATTGCCGAAGAAATCATAAAAGAGATCAAAGCCCGTGTTGGTTTTTTACTGGATGTGGGACTGGACTATTTGTCATTGAACCGAAGCTCCAAATCATTATCAGGTGGTGAAGCGCAACGTATTCGACTGGCTACACAAATTGGCTCACAATTGGTAGGTGTCCTCTATATTTTGGATGAACCTAGTATTGGCCTACACCAACGCGACAACGAACGTTTGATTCATTCCTTGGAAGCACTGCGAGATATTGGAAATTCCGTAATTGTGGTAGAACACGACCGTGATATGATCGAGTGCGCGGACCATGTGATAGATATCGGCCCCAAGGCGGGCAAGCACGGTGGCAAGATTATTTCCGAAGGAAGTCCCAAGGATTTGGTGAACCAACAAACCTTGACCGCAAAATACATCACAGGGGAACTGGAAATCCCCGTCCCGAAAGAGAGGCGAAAGGGAACGGGTAAAAAAATTACGCTCTCTGGCTGTACCGGTAACAATCTTAAAAACGTAACGGTGGATTTTCCTTTGGGAAAATTAATCGGTGTCACAGGTGTTTCGGGTAGTGGCAAATCCACTTTAGTGAACGAGACCCTCTACCCTATTATGAACGCCCATTACTTTAACGGCGTTAAGAAACCAATGCCCTATAAAAAGATAAAGGGACTGGAGCATATTGACAAGGTAATCGACATCAACCAATCCCCGATTGGCCGAACGCCACGTTCAAATCCAGCCACCTATACTGGCGTTTTTAGTGAAATACGTTCCTTGTTCTCCAAAACTACCGAAGCTACCATTCGTGGTTATAAACCCGGTCGTTTTAGCTTCAATGTGGCAGGGGGAAGATGCGAAACTTGCCAAGGTGGAGGTCTTAAAGTTATTGAAATGAACTTTTTGCCTGATGTGTACGTAGAATGTGAAACCTGTAATGGTAAAAGGTTCAACAGGGAAACCTTGGAAATCCGTTACAAGGGCAAATCGATTTCCGATGTTTTGGAAATGACCATCAACGAGGCGGTGGATTTCTTTGAGAACATTCCAAAAATTCATCGTAAACTTAAGACAATAAAAGATGTAGGTTTGGGTTATATATCATTAGGGCAACAGTCCACCACCCTCTCTGGTGGAGAGGCCCAAAGGGTGAAATTGGCAACAGAACTCTCCAAGAGAGATACCGGAAACACCTTTTACATCCTCGACGAACCAACAACAGGCTTGCATTTTGAAGACATTAGAGTGCTTATGGACGTACTCGACCGTTTAGTGGACAAGGGCAATACCATTTTGATCATAGAACACAACATGGACGTGATCAAAATGATGGATCATATTATTGACATTGGTTATGAAGGGGGAAGAGGAGGAGGAACGGTCGTTGCTACAGGCACCCCGGAAGAAGTGGCCAAGGACAAGAAAAGTTTCACCGCCAAATTTTTAAAGAAAGAACTGGAAAATACTAAACAAAAAATTGCACGCGCAGTTTAAATAAAGGTTATGCATATGCGAAGAGAGCAACATTCCAAGGGATGGAATGAGATCAAGACGAACGACTCATGGGCCATATTCAAAATTATGGGCGAGTTTGTCAATGGATTTGAAAAAATGAGCAGAATAGGACCCTGTGTCTCTATTTTTGGGTCGGCAAGGGTTCGAGAAGGTCATCCTTATTATGATTTAGCAGTAAAAATCTCCAAAAAAATTGCCGAGGCCGGCTATGGAGTTATTACAGGCGGAGGACCCGGAATTATGGAAGCAGGAAACAAAGGGGCCAGCTTGGCCGGTGGAACCTCCGTTGGGTTGAACATTGACCTACCATTTGAACAGCACGACAATCCTTATATTGACGATGACAAAAGCCTTGATTTTGATTACTTTTTTGTCAGGAAGGTAATGTTTGTAAAGTATTCGCAAGGTTTTGTGGTAATGCCCGGCGGGTTCGGCACATTGGATGAATTCTTTGAGGCACTCACCCTCATTCAAACACATAAAATACATACATTCCCTATTATACTTGTTGGTACCGAGTTTTGGAAAGGGCTTTTGGATTGGATCAAAAATACGTTGGTCGAAGCCGGTAACATTAGTCCAAAAGACCTAGATTTGATCAAATTAGTGGACACAGAAGATGAGGTTGTTGAAATTATAGACGCTTTCTACAAAGGCAGAACATTGAGTCCAAATTTTTAAGCCTACTACATTGATTATCCATCGAGCTTTACTTAGCGTTTCGCTGCTTATCATTATGGTGTGCCCAAAACTTTGGTCGCAACACCAAAATGAGATTGTGGCCATACTTGATGGACCCACCAATCAAATTCGTATACGACAACACTTCACCTATGTGAATCAGTCCCAAAAGGGGCTCTCCACGTTGTATTTCAACGACTGGAACCATGCCTACTCCAACAAAAACACGGCACTGGCAAAGAGATTTGGTGAAGAATTCAATAGGAGCTTGCATTTGGCCAAGGACAGGGAACGAGGAAAAACCACTATAAAATCTATTGTTGACAGCAATTATGCAGGTTTGGATTGGAAACGCCGCGGCAATACGGATATCATTGCCGTTAACCTAAATGAAATCCTTAAACCCGGAGAGTCTGTTAAGCTGTTTTTTACCTACACCATTAAATTGCCGGAAGCCAAGTTTACTGGATATGGGCATACGGGCAACGGGTATAATTTAAAGGATTGGTACCTTACCCCTGCAGTTTTTACAAATGGAGACTGGGAACTTTACGATAATATGAATCTGGACGATCTCTATACCGATATCACCGACACACGAATCAACTTCACTTTTCCAAATCTTTTATACGTGGCCTCTAATTATCGTATGTCCGTTGTTTCCAATTTCCCTGGGGGCAAGCACGTACAGCTATTTGGTGACCAAAGAAAGAATTGTGAAATTATCCTGACCATAAATGAAAGGTTCACCAAGCACATCACCGGCTACCTTAATATCACCACGGATATCGAATCCAATAAATATGAAGAAATAGCCCAGGGCATATCCATAAACAATATTTCACAGTTTCTTTATGAGAACCTTGGGGAATACCCCCATGATAATCTTTTGGTAAGCGAATATGACTACAACAGGTCACCGCTGTACGGAATCAGCCAACTTCCATCTTTTATAAGGCCTTACGAGGAGCGATTCCAGTTTGAAATGAAATTTTTAAAAACGGCCATTCGAAATTATCTGAAGGAATCCTTATATCTAAATCCAAGGAAAGAACGATGGGTGAACGATGCCATTGGATATTATCTTATGATAAAATTTGTGGAGGAACATTACCCCAATCAAAAACTGATTGGAAAACTGTCCAGAATCTGGGGGCTTAAGAACTTTCATCTCGCCCAAATGGATTTTAACGAACAATACTCTTTGTTCAGCATGTTGCCCGCACGAAAAAACATCGATCAAGCACTGACCACCTCCAACGATTCCTTGATCAAGTTCAACGAAAAAATCGCCAACCGCTACAAGGCCGGGCTTGGAATGTCTTATTTGTCCGCTTACTTGGGGAAAAAAGAGATTGATAGTACGGTCCTGGACTTTTATAAAAGTTACAAGCAGAAGCCACAGGTAAGTGCTACAGATTTCAAAAAAACAATCGAAAAATATGCCGACAAAGATGTTGATTGGTTCTTTGACGAATACGTCTCAACAGACAAAAAAATAGATTTTAAGATCAAAAAAATCCAAAAGTCCGAAGACTCCATCACCTTCACCCTAAAAAATAAAAGGGGCACCAATGTCCCCATCTCGGTATTTGGACTGGAAAATGATTCTGTGGTATCCCAATATTGGTTTTCCGACATAGATAGCACTAAGAGCTTTACCATTCCACGCAAGGGCGAAGACCGATTGGTACTCAATTACGACCAAAAAATTCCGGAGTTCAATCAACGGGATAATTGGAAGACCCTTAGTGGTTGGTTATCCAGCAACAAAAAATTAAAGTTTCAATTTTTCAAGGATACCGAAGACCCTTATTACAATCAGGTGTTCTATGTCCCCATTGCGAACTTCAACCTATATGATGGTATTACACCCGGCTTACGCCTGTACAACAAAACCTTCTTGGAGCGTCAATTCCAGTACGATATTTCACCTACCTATTCCTTTTTGGAAAAAACAATGGTGGGAAAAGTTGGTTTCAGGTATAGAAAATATCACAAAAAAACAGGGCTTTATGTGACCAATTATTCATTTTCGGCTTCCACTTCCCACTTTCAGGAAAACTCGAGATTTACCACAATTACACCGGCCGTAAGTTTCGGATGGCGCCCAAACGACTTGCGTTCCAATAGGAGACAAATCCTACTTTTTAGGTACCGAAGCGTTTACCGGAGCATAGATGATAACCTTGTTGGGGAATTGGATACAGATCCCGATTACGGCGTCATGAATGTAAGGTTTACGGATGTGGACAATAATATCCTCAACTACTCCCTTTGGTCAGTAGATGCCCAGCATTCCAGTGAGTTTACGAAGCTTGCTTTTGAATTTGAATACCGAAAACTTTTTCAGAGCAATAGGCAGTTCAACCTACGGTTTTACGCCGGTAAATTTTTAAGGAACGATACGGAATCCAATTTTTTCAGTTTTGCACTGGATAGGCCTACGGATTATATGTTCGACCTAGCATATCTGGGCAGGTCCGAGGACTCAGGGCTCTACAGTCAACAGGTTATTATTGCCGAAGGCGGCTTTAAATCAAAATTGGAAAACCCTTTTGCAAACGATTGGATAGCCACTACCAACGCCAGTACCAATATTTGGAGATGGGTAGAAGCATACGGAGATTTAGGGTTTATCAGCAACAAAGCTGATGCCCCTCGTTTTGTATATGACTCCGGTATTCGCCTAAACTTGGTAACAGATTATTTTGAACTCTATTTTCCAGTATATTCCAACCGCGGTTGGGAAATTGGCCAGGACAATTATGGAGAACGCATACGGTTTATTGTTACCATTAGCCCCAGAACCCTAACCGGACTGTTTACCAGAAAGTGGTTTTGATTGACAAATCAATAATTTGAAGCCCATATATTTAAAATATACTGAAATATAATTAATTTACGTGGTTTTAAATTACTATATTCTCATTTTATTAACCGTTTTTGCTGTTGCGTTTTTGATGTATTTTTAATAGCTTTGCATAAATCTTCAAACATCCATGAAACCTGACCCTAGCACTAGTAACGACATCTCTTTTGACGATTTTAAATCTCAAATTCTCCAAGATTATGAGACCGCCGTTACCAGTAGGGAATGTAGCTTATTGGGGCGTCGGGAAGTACTCTCCGGAAAAGCCAAGTTTGGAATATTCGGAGATGGAAAAGAGCTTCCCCAGCTTGCAATGGCAAGGGCTTTTCAAGATGGTGATTTTAGGAGTGGCTACTACCGTGACCAAACCTTTATGATGGCTTTGGACCTTCTAAGTCCAAAAGCATTTTTTCACGGACTTTACGCTACAACCGACCTTGAAAAGGAACCCATGAGTGCCGGAAGGCAAATGGGAGGGCATTTTGTGACCCATAGCCTAAATGAGGATGGAACATGGAAGAATCTAACAAAACAGAAAAACAGTAGCGCCGATATTTCCTGTACCGCCGGACAGATGCCACGTTTGCTCGGTTTGGCGCAAGCCTCAAAAATATATAGACATGTCGAGGGAATAGACCAGACCAATTTCTCCAATAATGGGAACGAAGTAGCTTGGGGGACCATTGGTAATGCCAGTACCAGCGAAGGACATTTTTTCGAGACCTTGAACGCCGCCGGGGTAATGCAAGTACCCATGGTGATAAGTATTTGGGATGACGAATACGGAATCTCGGTGCCATCGGAATTTCACACCACCAAAGGTGACATATCCGAAGCCTTGAGCGGATTTCAACGGGATGAAGAACATGACGGCTTTGAAATCTTAAAAGTGAAGGGATGGGACTATACTGCGCTTATCCACGCTTTTGAGAATGCATCGGACATTGCCCGCGAGGGCCATGTGCCCGTATTGGTCCATGTAACAGAATTAACGCAACCACAGGGACATTCGACTTCTGGTTCGCACGAAAGATATAAATCTTCCGAACGCTTGGAATGGGAGCGCAAAAATGACTGTAATAAACGCTTTAGGGAGTGGATTATTGAGAACGGCATCAACACAGAGGAAGAACTCAAAAAAGTAGAACGAGAGATCAAGCACAAAGTCCGTGCAGCCAAAAAAGAGGCATGGTCCGAGTTTTTAAAGCCACAGTTGGTCGCAAAAAAAGAATTGGTACAACTATTGGATAAAACGGCTGGGCAAAGTCCGAATCGTGCATTCATCAACAAATTAAAAAACGATTTAATTGCTGTGGAAGAGCCTTTAAAGAAAGATTTGGCGTCAAAATCCAGGCAGGCACTTCGTTATCTTTTAGGTGAATCGACCCCTGAAAAAAAGCAACTTCAGCAGTGGATAGCTAATTTTTTGGGAGACAATGAGCCCCATTATAGCTCACATCTTTATAACGAACTGGGCAACAAGGCAACAAAAATAGAACCCATATCCCCCTCCTACCCCCAGAACACAGAACAGGTTGATGGAAGAATTATTTTGAGGGATAATTTTGATGCTCTTTTCTCCAAGTACCCAGAGGCACTGATTTTTGGAGAGGATACCGGAAATATCGGAGATGTAAATCAAGGACTCGAAGGGCTTCAAAAAAAATATGGCGACTTGCGAATCGCCGATACTGGAATACGTGAAACTTCCATCATAGGTCAAGGAATAGGAATGGCATTGCGTGGTTTGCGCCCCATTGCCGAAATACAGTATTTGGATTACATCCTTTATGCCATCCAGACTTTGAGCGACGATTTGGCCACGTTATTGTACAGAACCGTGGGCAAGCAAAAAGCTCCGCTCATCATACGCACACGCGGGCACCGTTTGGAAGGAATCTGGCACTCCGGATCCCCAATGGGCGGATTGGTTCATTTATTGCGTGGAATGTACGTCTTGGCACCAAGAAACATGACCCAAGCTGCGGGATTCTACAATACACTTATGAAAAGTGATGAACCTGCTTTGATCATCGAAAGTCTTAACGGTTATCGATTAAAAGAACAGAAACCTTCCAACCTAGGGGAGTTCTGTACCCCTATCGGAAAGGTAGAGACCTTAAAAGAGGGAACGGATATTACACTATTGTCCTATGGGTCAACACTTCGTATTGTTGAAAAAGTAGCGAATGACTTATTGGAGGTAGGTATTGATGCAGAAGTAATTGATGCACAATCCCTGTTGCCATTTGATTTGGATCATGATGTGGTAAAAAGCCTTCAAAAAACCAACCGTTTCTTGGTGATAGACGAAGATGTACCGGGCGGTTGCTCCGCATATTTGATGCAGGAAGTGGTAGAAAAACAAGGTGGATACAAGTATTTGGACAGTGCTCCACAAACCTTATCGGCCAAGGCCCACCGACCGGCCTACGCATCGGATGGGGATTACTTTTCCAAACCCAATGCCGAGGACATTTTTGAAAAAGTATACCAGATCATGCATGAATCCGACCCTAATTCATATCCTCAATTACGATAATTATTTTTCCCGAAATTCAAAAGTGCTTTTCATCAATTAATATTGCGTTTTTTAAAACATAATTTATATTTTCACGTGCATTAATTTACCCCACATGAAAAACAATACTTTGATACACTTGGGTCTGGCAATACTGAGAATAGTTCCATCCGCATTTATGCTTACCCACGGCTATCCAAAACTAATGAATCTTATCAACGGAAATACGGAGTTCGCCAACCCTTTTGGTATTGGTCAAGCTCCAACACTTTTTTTGACCGTTGTTGCAGAATTTGTTTGCCCTCTACTGATCATTATAGGTTTTAAAACAAGATGGGCAGCCATCCCTACTGCTATAACTATGTTCGTCGCAGGATTTGTAATTCACGGTGCCGACCCTTTTGGAAGAAAGGAGATGGCATTGCTATATCTGACCGTATTCGTGGTTATCATGCTATTGGGTCCGGGCAAATACAGTGTGGACAAAAAGTAATCCTTAGATTATTTCGGAAAGTAGCTCCTTCAGCAAGTCGGTCTGTGTCATATTGCTGGCCCCTACTCCTTTGCCTTTTAGATCCAAGGTCCGTAAACTCGAAATAATACCGCTAACTCTTTTCATGGGGTAATTTCTAGCAGCCACGACGTACTCATTTACAAAATAGGGGTTTACACCAAGAACCTTGGCCACATTATTTGGGGAATGGTCCTTGAGACCATGGTATTGCAAAAGTTGGGTAAAAAAAGTATTTAAAAGGGTGACCGTAACCACAAAGGGGTTGTCCTTGGGGTTTTGGGCAAAATAATCAATAATCCGTGATGCTTTTTTCACATCACGCTCCCCAATGGCCTTTTTGAGCTCAAAATTGTTGAAATCCTTACTGATCCCAATGTGCTCTTCAATCAGCTCTGGGGTTATTTCTGTAGTGGGCGGCACTATCAAAGTCAACTTATCTAGCTCATTGCTTATTTTGCTCAAATCGGTCCCCAGATACTCTACCAACATGATACAAGACTTTGGAGAAATCTTATACTTTTTGCTTGCCAAAGTTCTGCGTATCCAGTCCGCCACTTGGTTATCATAGAGTTTTTTGCTTTCAAAAAGCTCTCCGCTCTTTTTAATTGTCTTATATAATTTCTTCCGCTTGTCCAACTTTTTGTATTTGTAACAAAGCACTAAAATTGTGGTCGGTTGCGGGTTTTCTGCGTACGGAACTAGGTTTTCGATAGTTCTGGACAAATGTTGTGCTTCTTTTACTATTACCACTTGGTACTGTGCCATCATAGGAAAACGCTTGGCATTCGAAACTAGATCGTCAACAGAGGTGTCCTTGCCATACAACACCATTTGATTAAAACCTTTCTCATCTTCAGTAAGTACATTTTCGGCAATGTATTGGGAAATCCTATCAATATAATAGGGCTCCTCCCCCATTAAAAAATAAATTGGTTTTGGATTTCCATTGTTGATTTCCGATACGATCTCCTTTACTTTGTCCATTCAAATTATATCACCAGTTTTGTAGAATGCAAGATTTGAATTTTCCACCTTACTCGTTTCGAATCAAAAATAGCCAAAATAGACAGTACATTTTTGATGGGCTACGTAAAAAATTTGTAGTCCTCCAACCGGAAGAGTGGGTGCGCCAGCACGTGCTCAGATATTTGGTCTTTACCAAAAATTATCCAAAGAGCTTGATCAACGTTGAAAAACAGCTTACGGTCAATAATCTAAAGAAGCGATACGATGTTGTCGTGTTCAACCCTGATGGCTCTATTTTTCTTTTAATCGAATGTAAGGGACCGGATGTAAAGATCACTCAAGATACTTTTGATCAAATAGCCCGGTACAATTCTGAGCTGGAAGCTGAGTTCTTAATGGTGACCAATGGGCTTGGCCATTATTATTGTAAAATGGACCACGACAATGAAAAGTATACCTTTTTGAAGGATATTCCTGATTTTAGCCGTTAATTTGCCTCCGTTTTGAAAATTGCCGTCGTCATACTCAACTGGAATGGGGAAGCCTTGCTGGAAAGGTTTCTACCGTCAGTTATGGAATACTCGAAGGGAGCCGACATATATGTAGTGGACAACGCAAGTTCCGACGGCTCCGTGGATTTTCTTAAACAACAGTACCCTACTATAGGAATCGTTCAAAACAACTCTAATGGTGGTTTTGCCAAAGGTTACAATGATGGTCTTAAACATATTGAAGCCGACGTATTCTGCTTATTGAATTCGGATGTGGAAGTTACGCCGAATTGGCTGGAGCCAATACAAAATGCTTTCAACACTCTTCCTGAAGCTTCTATCATACAGCCCAAAATTTTAGACCTCACAAAAAAGGATCATTTCGAATATGCCGGTGCCGCAGGAGGGTTTATCGACATGTTCGGATACCCGTTTTGTCGTGGGCGCATCTTTCAGACCATAGAAAAGGATAAGGGGCAGTACGACGATATCAAAGAAGTGTTTTGGGCCACGGGCGCATGTATGTTCATTAAAAGCGAAGTATTCCGTCAACTAGAAGGATTTGACGAAGATTACTTTGCGCACCAAGAAGAAATAGATCTTTGTTGGCGTGCTAAAAATGCAGGGCACCAAGTATATTATGTAGGCCACAGCAGCGTTTATCATTTGGGCGGAAGCACGCTTTCCAACATGAATCCAAAAAAGACATTTCTCAACTTTAGGAACTCGCTGTACTCCATCACAAAAAATCTCCCTAGAAAAAAAGCAATTCCCTTGGTGTTTGCCCGATTGGTTTTGGACGCTTTGGCCGCATTGCGTTTTGTGTTCCAATTAAAATTCGACCATTGCTTTGCCATTTTGAGAGCCCATCTTAGCTTTTATGCTAACTTTATAAAAATGTACAGAAAACGCGAAAAAGCTAATTTTATATTAAAATACTACGTTGCGACATCCATAGTATGGTCTTACTTCGTACATCAAGTAGAGAATTTTAACATTTTAGTAAAAGATTAACGAAGCCAAAATATGGGTACTTTGCTTTTTATCTAATTTTGGTGTAGTTTTTAACATTTGATATATCTAACAATCCTTAAATTATATTCTGAACTATGAAAAAAGTTTTTCTAGGAACATTGGCAATGACGATTTTATTATCCTCTTGCGTATCGCAAAAGAAATATGCCGAATTGGAGGCCAAGCACAAAGAAACCCAAGACCTATTAAATTCCGCAACCGTTAAATTGAACGATTGCTTGGAAGACAAAGCAACCGCTGACTCTAGGTTGAAAACTCTCGAAGATCAAAATGCATTCCTAAAAGCGAACAACCAAGAACTCATCAACAATATGGGGAACTTGACAACGCTTACTACAAAAGGTGCCGAAAACCTTGAAAAGTCTTTGGAAAGCCTAAAAGAAAAAGACCTTACCATCAGAAAATTGCAAGATGCCGTAACAAGAAGAGACTCTGTTAACCTTTCTTTGGTACAGAGCTTAAAAGGTGTATTGGGCAACTTGGACGATGAGGACATCGAAATCAGTGTTGAAAAAGGTGTGGTATTCGTTTCCATCTCCGACAAACTATTGTTTAGAAGCGGAAGCTACAACGTAACCAACGCTGCGAAAGAAGTACTTGGTAAGGTGGCCAAAGTAGTGAACAACAAGCCTGATTTTGAATTTATGGTCGAAGGACACACTGATAACGTTCCTTACAGAAGCGGAGTACTACTCGATAACTGGGATTTGAGTGCCAAAAGAGCAACATCCGTTGTTAGAATACTACAAGATGATTTTGGTGTAGACCCTGCAAGAATGACTGCTGCCGGACGTAGCTACTACGTACCACTAGTTGGCAACGATACTTCTGCAAACAGAGCCAAAAACAGAAGAACAAGAATTGTTGTACTTCCAAAAATCGATCAGTTCTATAGCATGATCGAAGAAGGAATGAAAGATCCAGCAATTGGTGGTTCTGGAAAATAAGCAATAAGCTTAAGCTTATAGAAAAAAGAAAGCGGTCAATTTTTGACCGCTTTTTTTATTAATATATCTCAAGGCTTCCCTTACCTTCTCGAATCACTTCGGGTTCTTCTCCAGATAAATCTATCACAGTAGAAGCAACATTGTCCCCGTAACCCCCATCGATCACAACATCCACAAGATTCTGCCATTTCTCATAAATGAGTTCAGGGTCGGTGGTATATTCCAAAATATCATCATCATCACGAATAGATGTGGAAACAATGGGATGTCCCAATCCTGTCACCAAGGCATTTGCAATTGAATTATCTGGCACACGAATACCTACAGTCTTCTTTTTCTTAAAGTCCTTTGGCAGATTGTTGTTCCCCGGCAGAATAAAGGTATATGGACCCGGTAAGGTTCTTTTAAGAATCTTGAAAGTAGGACTATCTATCTGTCTAACGTAATCCGAAAGATTGCTCAAATCGGCACATATAAAGGACCAGTTGGCCTTTTCCAACTTTACCCCTTTTATACGAGCAATTCGTTGCAAAGCCCTGGAGTTGGTTATATCGCACCCAAGACCATATACCGTATCCGTAGGGTAAATTACAAGCCCACCTTTCCTGAGCACGTCCACAACCTGTTGAACCTGCTTTGGGTTAGGGTTTTCTTCATATAACTTTATAAGCTCTGCCATTTGTCATCAAGATAAGTTGAACCTATTCCAAAGGAATGATTACAAAGATAATACTTATTGGATGTGTGGGTCTTACATAAATCGATGGTCAACATCTATCCACATATCCATCAAATTAAAACCTGTTTATAACGTACAGTAAAAATCTACTTGTCAAGATAGAACCCAATATCGTCCAATATGACCACTCCCAAGGTATCTTGATCAAAAACCAAATGGATACTTCTAATTTTGCCCAGATTTAGGCCAGCGTTCTGTTTTAAGAATGATGACATCGGTAAATAGCAGCTTTTTAATTGGTCTTCAGAGGTTTTTCCGATCATATCCTTATCCAGGAAATCAAACTTGGTAAACTTGGTCCTAATAATTCCGGGTAATGTATTGTAATCCGATAATGACACCGAAGCGGTATTGCCAATGCTATCTTTAAGCATGACACTAAAGTTGAAACCAAATTTTGGTGAATCAGTTTTTTCGTCCTTATTCTTAAGGTCCAATTCGGAAATATCGCCCATAGACAAAGACAATGCCAAGGTATCGGCAGCGCTGAAATTCTTTAATGTACCCGGAAGTGAAATGCTGAATACCGGTATGGAGTCCTCGTCCACACCTTTATCATACTGCCATCCCAAGACCAAGGTGTTGTTTTGTTGACTACCTCCATCCCTGGCCGTCAACTCCGTTTCCCTCCATACCTTGAAGTTTTTGGCGGCTAGAGATATACTGTCCGAAGCACTGGTCAAATCCAAATCACCCTCAAAGTCAACAAGTACTTGCTTATTTACATCACTGTATTGGCTTCTATAGGTTTCTTTGGGCAACCAATCATTTGCCAACTCCACATTCTGGAACATTGGCCTATACCTTTTGCTTCCATTGAATACTGTTTCGGCAAAAGCACTTACGTAAACCTTGGCCACTTGTCTTTGTTCTTCCCCAGTAACCAATGGCTCAAGGTTCAACAACCATTTCATTGGCGCACCAAAATCCGAACGTCCCCACGATGAGTTAAATTGACCGTGGTTTGCGTGGTTCATGTACAGACCTGTTTTAAAGCCATCAAAATCATCGGAAAATTGCAATCTATGATAAGGGCGCATCCCCCAGAAACTTGTTTCATCGGAATCCGAAGCACCTTGAATACTCAGGTAGTTGATGTCCCTCAAACTAATCTCACGATCATAGCGATAATCTGTTGGTGCAATGGTGATGATCCCCTTGATTCCAAAACCAAAATCAAATTTTTCGTTGCCATTATCGGGCAACCTATCCAACTTGTTGAAGGCCGCGGCAATGGAAACCGCCTCACCACCTCTGGAATGCCCTACCAAAATCACATTGTTCAAATCTGCCCTGTTTGCTAAGCCGGAGCCCTTGTCTTGGTTCCAATTTCTCCATTGTTCCAAATGTTTGAGCAACAACCAGCCGCGTGTTGGCATTTCTTTGCCCATAAAGTCGCCCGACCAGTGACCATTGATAAAATTTTCATCTACCGAGACCCCTATAATACCACGACTTGCCAAAAGCTCGCCAAGATACGCATAGCCACCATCGGAATAATCGAGCATGCTGTGGTTACCATGGACCATCATCACCATTGGAAAAGGCCCCTCTCCTTTTGGCATGTATACACGGGCGTTCAACGGAAAGCTGTCCACGCCAAAACCCCAATATTTTTCACGCCATTTTTTCTTTTTGCCTTTCCATTCTGGAAGTAGCAATGATGCATCCACCGTTGGGGTCTTGAGCCGTACCCCATCGCCATATTCCGGTCTTTTTTTATCGGTTCCACTACCATAAGTAAACACATCGATCTCAAAATTGCCTTTTTTTGATGGGTCAACGATACCCAGTTCGCCCAAAGTAGTTACGGATGTCCCATCTTCGGATGGTAGCTCTTCTAAATACGGGTCCCCATCCAGGGCATTGAAACCATAAAAACCAAAAACCACCAAAACAACACTTAAAACAAGCAGGATGCCCCCTGTTTTTCTATTTTTCTTTTTGATAATTTTCCAGATACCCAAAACGAACAAAACCAAGCAGATAAATCCAAACAAGGCCAAACTATAAAATAATATCACCGGCCACCTAAAGGCATACATGCGCATAATGTAAAGGGCCAGAAAACCTCCTGAAATCGTGGTTGCAATAGGCAATGGGATTTTCTTGGCAAAAGGGAAAAGCCATGTAAGCAACAATTTTAGCAATATGATAAGAAGAGCTCCTATCAATATTCCGGCCAGCATGGTTACCCATGCAGGGTATCCAATTGCGTAGTGATAACCGGCTACCCCAAAAAGTGTGACAACGAGAACAGCTACCGCAATAAATACAGGTTTAAGAAAAAGATTCTTCATAGGGGGAGGTGGGTTGGTTTGGTCGTTAAATTCAGAATAACAGCTCTGAATTTAAGCATTTTTAACCACTCCCAAAGGCTCCTGAAGATTAATTGGAAAATCCCTAAATGAGTGATGGTTTAATTATCAGAAAGCAAAAATTTAGATTACGCATTGTCCAAAACCTCAAGTTTGGCGAAGCGGAGCAATAATTTCTTAATGCCACCTTGATCAAAATGTATTTCGGCCTTCCTATCATTGCCGGCTCCCTCAATATTTAGGATTTTACCTCGTCCAAAACGGGTATGGTTAACATTCGCCCCGGTCACCAAACCAGGGTCCAGATCCATCGGCTGCGCGGGAGAAGAGATCTCCGGCTTTAGTTTGCGTAACTTCCGTAATTGGTTTTCGTTAGGCTTTTGCACACTTGGCGGGGTACCCTTTTGTGGTTTTACCTGACGTAGCTTGCTCTTATCCACCTCTCCAAAGATATTTTTATCGATCGTTGACTTGTAGCGATAGCCATCGTTCACAGGGGTCAGGTTCTCCACGTACCGCTCTTCTATTTCCTCCAAAAAACGACTAGGTTCGGCATCGATCAATTTACCCCAGCGATACCTGTTTTGGGTATAGGTAAGAAAAGCTTGTTTTTCGGCCCGGGTCAAGGCTACGTAAAACAACCTTCGCTCCTCCTCCAATTCGCTTCGGGTGTTCATGCTCATGGCCGATGGAAACAAATCCTCTTCCATCCCAACAATGTAAACAAAGGGGAATTCCAACCCTTTTGCCAAGTGGATGGTCATTAACGCTACTCTATCATCATCCTCAATATCCTTGTCCATATCAGTGGCAAGGGCCACATCTTCTAAAAATTCAGTCAAACTTCCGGTGGCATCGGCAATTTCTTTCTGGCCCTCCACAAAATCCTTGATACCATTGAGAAGCTCTTCGATGTTCTCCATCTTGGCAATCCCTTCGGGAGTGCCATCTTTTTTGAACTCTAACAACAATCCGGTTTTTTTGGCCACATGTTCAGATAACGCAAATGCATCCGAACCTTCGTTCATAATCTGGAAACTTTTGATCATGGTAACAAAATCGGCCAACTTTCGCTTTGTACCTGCATTGATGTTTAGATTCAACCTATCCAGATTTTCCATCACCTCGTAAATGGACCTCCCGTAATGATTCGCCGCTACCACCAGTTTATCAATAGTGGTCTGCCCTATTCCCCTTGTTGGAAAATTAATGACACGTTTTAGTGCTTCTTCGTCCTTAGGGTTGATGATCAATCGTAAATACGCAAGTACATCTTTTATTTCCTTACGTTGATAAAAAGATAATCCGCCATAAATACGATATGGAATATCCCGTTTGCGCAGTGCATCCTCTATGGCACGGGATTGGGAATTGGTGCGGTACAATACTGCAAATTCTCCATTTTGCATCTGATTTTGCATCTTGTTCTCAAAAATGGAGCCTGCCACGTAACGTCCCTCCTCCGCATCGGTAATGCTTCGGTGAATTTTTATCAATCCTCCATCATCATTGGAAGTCCAAACATTCTTCTCCAACTGGTTTTTATTGTTGGCAATGATGGAGTTGGCGGCACTGACAATGTTTTTTGTGGAACGGTAATTTTGTTCCAAACGGTACATCGCCACATTGTCGTAATCTTTTTGAAAGTTGAGAATATTGCTGATGTTCGCCCCACGGAAGGAATATATGCTCTGGGCATCGTCCCCTACCACACAAATATTTTGATAGCGGTCTGAGAGTGCTTTCACAATCAAGTATTGGGAATGGTTGGTATCTTGGTACTCATCCACCAAAATATATCGGAAACGATCCTGATATTTCATCAACACCTCCGGAAAACGGGTCAACAACTCGTTGGTGCGCAACAAAAGATCATCAAAATCCATGGCACCTGCCTTAAAGCATCGGTCCACATAATTCTGATAGATTTCACCCAATCTTGGGCGTTTGGCCATGGCATCCGCCTCCATCAATTCCGGATTCTGGAAATAAGCCTTTACAGTAATCAAACTGTTTTTATAAGAAGAGATTCGGTTCTGAACCTGTTTGTACTTGTACACATCTTTATCGAGGCCCATTTCCTTAATAATGGCAGCAATCAACCGTTGGGAATCTTGGGTATCGTAAATGGTAAAGTTACTCGGGTAGCCCAATTTGTCACCATCAAAACGTAGCAATTTGGCGAAAACGGAGTGGAACGTACCCATCCACAGGTTTTTGGCCTCGGAATTTCCCACGATGGTGGCAATACGCTTCTTCATCTCACGGGCCGCCTTGTTGGTAAAGGTCAGGGCCAAAATATTAAAAGAGTCCACCCCCTGCTCCATCAAATGGGCGATTCGGTATGTCAGCACACGGGTCTTTCCCGAGCCTGCGCCAGCAATTACCATTAGCGGTCCATCCTTGTGCAGCACAGGGGCGCGTTGCGCATCATTCAATTCATCTATAAAATCACTCAAGGGCCAGAAACTTTTAAAGTAGGCGTGAAATTAGCCATTATTGATCTCTTGCTAAAATCAAGCTTTCAATTTTTATAAACACTGTTTTTTCGGATTTGGTCTTATTTTTAAATATATTTAACCACTCAACTCAAATAACCAATGAATTTTCATCATTCTCCCCTATTTCTTTTAATTATTGTTGCATTTTCTGGAATTTCACAAACTACCAAAACAGGTCCCATCATAGAAAAATATGGTGCCGTTTGGGAAATAGACAACCCTGACTTTAAAACGGACAAATCACAAGAGTTTAAAGTGGTTTTCGATGTGAAAGATGGTCCAGAATCCGATACGGAAATCAATAGGAACCTAAATACCGTAGCGCGCTTTTTAAATATGCACGCACAACACGGCATACCGGTTTCCCAATTACAGGTGGCCTTAATCGTACATGGTACGGCCGCCAGAAACTTACTGATGGACAAAGCTTATCAAGAAAGATATGAAGTGGACAACCCCAATCGGGAACTTGTGGAGGACTTATTGGAGGCTGGCGTCGAAGTCATCATGTGCGGGCAGTCGTCCAAAACAAGGGGCCTTCCCAAAGAGGATTTGATTCCAGGGATAAAGATTGCGCTCTCGGCAATGACAGCCAACGTTCAATTACAAAACCAAGGATACCGTCCAATTAAATTATAACTAACTCAATTATGAAGAAAATTTTAGCACTTGCAGTTTGTTCTGCAAGTTTAACCATGTACGCCCAGGACCATGGGCTGGAAAAAGACATCGCCGCTGTCGAATCCAAAGTGATCGAATGGCGCCGCGATATGCACCAACATCCCGAACTCAGCAACAGAGAATTTAAAACGGCTGAAAAAATAGCCGCCCATTTAAAATCTTTGGGCATTGAGGTACAAACAGGGGTTGCCCACACGGGTGTGGTCGGACTTTTGAAAGGAGACCTTCCCGGAAAAGTGGTTGCCCTCAGAGCTGATATTGATGCACTTCCCGTTACCGAACGGAACGACCTTCCCTTTAAATCGGAGGTTACATCCGAGTATTTGGGCGAAGAAGTAGGTGTGATGCACGCTTGCGGCCACGACACGCACATTGCCATTATGATGGGAACCGCAGAGGTTTTGGCCAAGAACAAGGATAAAATTCATGGAACCGTGAAATTTATATTCCAACCTGCTGAAGAAGGAGCACCTCCGGGAGAAGAAGGTGGTGCCGAACTTATGGTGAAAGAGGGTGTGCTGGAAAACCCAAAAGTGGATGCCATTTATGGATTGCACATTGGGTCCTACCTTCCTGTCGGGCACATTGCCTACAAACCAGGAGGAGCCATGGCAGCAGCACAAAGATTTGTCGTAAAAATCAAAGGAAAGCAATCCCATGGTTCACAGCCTTGGGGAGGGATCGACCCGATTTTTGTGGCCTCTAAAATTGTGGATGGCTATCAATCCATCATCAGCCGTGAATTGGAACTGACCAAGGAAGCAGCCGTAATCACCGTTGGAAAAATCAGCGGTGGGGTTCGAAACAACATCATCCCAGAAAGTGCAGAACTCATTGGAACCATTCGAACCTTGGATTACGATATGCAAAAGCAGGTCAATGACCGAATGATAGAAATGGCGGAAACCATTGCCAAGGCATACCGAGCCGAAGCTACCGTGGAAATTGCCAAAGGAGTACCAATTACCTATAATGATACCGACTTGACCGCAGCATCGTTGCCCAGTCTCCAAGAAGTTGCCGGAGCTGAAAATGTACATTTGATAAAGGCCATCACGGGAGCGGAGGATTTCTCTTTCTATCAAGAAAAAATTCCGGGCTTCTTTTATATTTTAGGGGGAAAAGCCCCGAATGCAGGTCCTGACGAGCATTTTCCGCACCACACACCGGATTTTAAAATTGATGATAGCGGATTACAACTTGGAGTAAAAGCGATGACAGAAATCGCCTTGGATTATTTGGACAGAAGTAAGTAATTCTCCAAAAAAAATAATTTTAAGCCCCAATACCTTCCCATATTTGGAATTTGGATATTGGGGCTTGATATTTGTAATCACTACATCAAATTGAACAAATGGAAGCTTTTCTTGATTTTTTAGGTGACATCCCTTGGTGGGCCTGGGTTTTAATTTTTCTGTTATTGGTTGCCATTCGCGATATCTTTTTTCAAAAGGCCCATACAATCAGTCACAATTACCCCATTGTAGGTCACCTTCGGTATTGGTTGGAGAGTATAGGGCCCGAGATGCGACAGTATTTTGTGGCCAACAACAGGGAAGAACTTCCTTTTAATAGAATTGAGCGTAGCTGGATATACGCTTCCGCAAAAAAAGAGAATAATTACGAGGGTTTTGGAACCGACAGGGACATCTATAAACATCAGCATATCTTCATTAAAAATGCGATGATAGGTTTCCAAGTGCCAGAGAAACACCCCAACATTGACCATCCCTACTTTTTGCCCTGCGCAAAAGTCATGGGTGCCTTCAATGAACGAAGAAAACCATATCGACCTGCATCCATCATCAACGTTTCCGCCATGAGTTTTGGTTCATTGTCGGCCGCGGCCATAGAATCATTGAACAAGGGTGTTGAAAAGTGTGGAGCCTACCACAACACGGGCGAAGGCGGACTCTCACCCTATCATAGACAAGGTGGAGATGTTATTTTTCATTTTGGAACAGGTTATTTTGGGGTTCGTTCCAAGGATGGCGGATTTTCCATGGACAAATTAAAAGTTTTGGTAGAAGAAAATCCTTGTGTCAAAGCGATTGAAATCAAACTTTCCCAAGGAGCAAAGCCCGGTAAGGGCGGCGTACTTCCTGGTTCCAAGATAACCCATGAACTAGCAGAAATCCGAGGAGTCGAAGTGGGAAAAGATGTCATTTCCCCCCCTACTCACAAAGCATTCTCCACAATACCCGAACTCATGGAATTTATTGAATCCATAGCTGAGGAAACAGGACTTCCAGTTGGCATAAAGGGTGCTATTGGAAAAATTGAGCAATGGCAACAACTGGCCGATTTGATGAAAAAAACGGGGAAAGGTCCTGATTTTATAACCATTGATGGCGGTGAAGGCGGTACCGGAGCCGCGCCGCCTAGTTTTGCAGATCACGTTTCCCTGCCTTGGACCTATGGGTTTTCTTCGGTATACAAGATATTTTTAGATCATGGACTCACGGACAGGATAGTTTTTATAGGAAGTGGAAAATTAGGGTTCCCGGGAAAGGCGGCAATGGCGTTTGCCATGGGCGCGGACTGTATCAATGTGGCCCGAGAGGCCATGATGAGCATTGGGTGTATACAGGCACAGGTATGCCACACCAACCGTTGTCCGGCCGGTGTTGCAACACAGAGCAAATGGAGACAAGGCGGAATCAATGTTCCGTTGAAATCAGATAGATTGGCCCAATACTTTAATACCTTCAGAAAAGAATTTTTAGAAATCACCCATGCCGCGGGTTATGAACACCCATGTCAATTTAATATGGAAGATATTCAGGTGAATGTGGATGATGATTATCTTAGCAGCGATATTAGAAGGGTCTACAAGTACCAAAAAGAGAAAGTGCCCTTCACCTCTATGCAAGTGCTTTATAATTGCGAGCATCTAGGAGGCAAGAAACAATTTAATTAAAAACATTATAACTTACACCCAAATAATTTATCTACCTATGAAAAACAATCTACTCGTCATAGCACTCCTTGTTATCACCACAAGTGTTTATTCGCAGAGAAAAAGTGATTTGATTGCTGAAATAGACAATCTAAAATCAAAAATATCCGAAGTGGAGCAAGAGCTGGCCGTTGCAAAACGAGAAATATCATCCAGCAATGCTGAAGCGGAGGCCTTAAAGTCGGAAAACTTAACCCTACGCGATGCCAATGCAACTTTACTTGGCAACATGAGCAATTTTTCCCAGCTGTCAAAACAGAACTCGGACAATGTTGACCGTGCCATGGCCGCACTTGCCAGAAAAGAAAGGCAGCTTAGTGGAATAAACGATATGATTTCCGCGAACGATTCTACCGCCATTGTTTCTTTAACGCGTATAAAACAGACCTTGGGAGAAAACGCCAAAGTAAGTGTGGAAGCAGGTGTAGTGATAATCAGCAATAGCTTGAACTCGCTTTTTGGCTCGGATACTTCCGACAAGTTGACCGAAGACGGCAAAACATGGCTAGCAGGTGTCGCGAGCATTATTAAATCGAACCCTAATTTTAAGGCCGAAGTCGAAGGCTTGAACATTACCGGTGAATTTGGTCCCACCTATAACCAAGTGGCCTCCGTGGCTTTAGAAATGGTGACCAGTTCGGAGGTTCCAGCAGAAAGCATAGCTATTTCGGCAAAGGATGGTAATTTTAAGGAAGGTATCAATATTAGACTGCAGCCTGATTACAAAGGTTTTTACGCAAAGGCAAAGGAAAGTACAAAAGGCGTGAACTAAAAATTCACTTTGAATAAAAATACTTTTTGCAGTTTTAATGCGTTGTTGGTAGTGTAAAATCAATAATAAACCAGACTACCTTATGAGTGGAGATCAAATCCTTCAGTTATTCGCTTATTTAATGCCTGCTGTTGTTACCGGTGCCGTGGCGTTCTACTTTTTCAGATTACATACCCGTAACGAAGATGGGCGCAGACGGTTTTTATTGCACAAGGATTGCCAGAAAGAGACCATGCCGATCCGTTTACAAGCTTACGAGCGCATGGCCCTATTTTTGGAACGCATTGCCCTTAACAACTTAGTGGTTCGGGTTGCGCCTACCAGTAAACAGAAAAGTGATTACGAAAACTTGTTGATCAAACAGATTGAGACCGAGTTCGAACATAACTTATCGCAACAAATCTATATGTCGGATGCATGTTGGAGTATTATCAAAACAGCAAAAAACACGACCATACAGATAATACGTTCTGCTGGAATGAGCGAAACCGACTCTCCGGACAAACTTCGTGAGGATATTCTAAATCAGACCATGGAGAAAGAGTCTCCGTCCAATGCCGCCCTAGCTTATGTAAAAAAGGAAGTAAGCGACCTTTGGTCATAATTCATTCCTGCTTTTCAGGTTCAATGGGACTTGTTTCGTCGTTCTTGTTTTTGGCATATAAATATCCTCTTTTCCACCACAAGGTCATACGTTCCTTATTAAAAACCAATGAGTTTGTAGTAAGGACCGTTGGCGTATAATAAAAATTGATGATGGCATTCTTCTGATTGGCCACCAACTTCCCGATTCGGATATTCTGATTCTCGATACGATCCAACATAAAACCGAAAATGGTAGTTATGAGATCAAAGGGGTTTTTGGAAGACATCCGGTTCAAGTGGTTTACCTCGGTATGAAGCACCACAACGTCTACCTCAGTGGCACCTCGGTTCAGCGCTTCTTCAATGGGAACCAAAGTGCCCAAGCCACCATCGGCATATTCACAGCCATTCTTCTTCACCAAGCTCATAAAAGGCGTGTAGTTGGATGAAATCCATATCCAATCGCAGAATTCGTCATAGGTGCAATCGTTAATGGATTTATATTCCACTTGATTGAGTGATAGATTGGACACCGTAACCACCACATCCGTCTTACCTTGTTTCAATTCATTGAACTCCTCGATAGTGATGGAGTTACGAATCAATTTTCGGAGATTTTCGCTTTCTCCAAAGGTTTTTTTGCCTTTGATAAAATTTTTGATGACGTTCCAGTGGTTGATGGCAATAGTCTCTACCCCGTGTTTCTTTTTAATAATAAAAGGACAATTGTTGAAGATACTTTCCTGATTGACGGAGGAATAAATATTCTTGATCTTGTCCAACTTATTCAACGCCAAATGTGAAATCAATAGACTGCCAGTAGAGGTTCCGACGAACAGATCGTAATCGTGCTTGGCCTCTTGAATCAAAAATTGGGCAACGCCGCCCGCAAAGGCTCCCTTGCTACCTCCCCCCGAAATGACCAATGCCCTCATTCATCTAAAGTTTTCTCCAAATATTGTTTTTCTTGCTGACTTAACAAAGGGTAAAGTCCCCTAATACGGGCGGTATTCCCTTCGGACTGCAAAAAGTCGTTCAATATTTCCCTAGCCGATTTTTTAAAATGCCAAACGTGATGACTGCAAGATTCAACCAGGTTTTTAAGTACCGTATCTGTAAAACCGCCGATGCTTTTTAAGTACTGGAAAGCAAGTAATCGAGTTTCAAAATGATGCTCAGCACCTGTATATCCGCTCAATTCATCAAAATAAACAGCTTTTGAACCAGGGTTGTATTCGGGTGACACCAACGCCAAAGTCAACCACAGCAATCGAATATTCTTGTTGGGAAATCCCGTGATGCCATCGGTTTCATCGAGATATTTGCTGCTGTTTTCTGGAAAATCTGTCCATAATCGATACAAAGCAGCCTCAATCGTAGTGTAGCTTTTATCCTTTAAAAGTTCCTCGACAGCGGTTTGAAGCTCAGCGGGAATTTTGTTTTGGGACAAGATAACTGCCTGCCTCACTTTTAAATCCTCAGCTTTGATAATGGCTCCCAAAAAGTCTATGGACAGCTTATCACCATAATCCAAAACAAGGTTTTCTTTGAGTTGGTTTGATGCCAGTCTTTTCCAAGCTTGTTTTAAAATAGTCTCTGTGTTTTCAGGTTGGGCCGCTACCTTGTCTTTCAGCTCAAAATAGGTTTTGATGGATGCATTTTTCTTTTTTAAAAATTCAAGCACCCGTTCATATGGAAAATCAGGATTCTCCAACCACAGCTTCTCAAAATCATCAAGCTTTGAGTTCGAAGCTTGTTCTATTTCTGCAATCAAATCAGAAATGGTCACGTTTTTAAAGGCATAATGGTTCAAGTAGTTCCGGATTCCTTTTTTAAACGCATCTTCCCCTACGCTTTCTCTAAGCATAACCAAGCCCCAGGCACCTTTTTCGTAAAAGGTAAGGCTGCCTGCGTTTGGATTGCGAAGCCCCTCTCCACCATCATCTTCAGAAAAACGTTGAAGAGCATTGGCCGTTTCCAACAAATGCCAATAATAATGATCATCGCCAAAAATGTCCTTTTCCGCCAGATATGCGTAAAATGTGGCAAAACCTTCGTGCAGCCAATGGTGTTCACTACTGGTTTCCGTGACCAAATCCCCGAACCACTGATGCGCAAGTTCGTGCGCATTGACATTTACATAGTTTTTGTCCACAAAGGCAGTAGAATCTATCACATACTGATTGGAAAAAATGGTACAAGTGGTATTTTCCATTCCGGCGTAGAGAAAATCCTGAACCGGAACTTGCTTATAGTTCTGCCAAGGATATCCCACGCCGATTTCTGTCTCTAGAAAGTCAAAAATATGTTTGCTGTATCGGTACGTGGGCTCCACTTTAGTAAAATCCGTGGGTTCATAGTACAGTTCAATTGGAATTCCAGAAGATGATTCCACCGTTTTTTTATTATAGTCCCCAATAGCAAAACCTACCAGATAGCTGCTCATTGGTTTCTCCATATCAAACTGCCACGAATACCCTTTGGAATCGGGCAAGGTGTCTTTCTTGACCAACTTGCCGTTCGCAATTACCGTATAATCCTGTTCTAGGATGATATCCAGATCAAACTCGACCTTTTCGGTCATATCATCAAAACTGGGCAACCAGCGACTGGTATATTTCCCTTGTCCCTGCGTCCAAACTTGCTCATTGTTCCTGACGCTATCATTCCATCCTAAAAAATATACCGTTTGTTTTGGTTTGACTTTATAATCCAGCTTCAAGATATGGGTATCTCCTTTTTCCATCTTTTTATTGATGGTAATTTTTCGGCCATTGTAATCAAAATCTATCTTTGTATCATCCAGCAAAACCGATGAAAATTCCAAGTCCACAGCATCAAGGTAAACGGAACCTACATCTTCAATTACATCAAATTGATAGGTCACGCTACCATTTATGCGGTTTTCCGAGGGTATGGGTTCAATTGCGACTTGGGCGTGGACAAAGTCCACCTTATCCTGAATTTGGGCGGACAACAACTGTGCGAATAAGAAAAAAACAAATACGGGGCTCAGCTTCATACCATCATCTTATCAAAAGTCCTTCCAAATTACATATTTTAGTTCGATGAATCCCAATTTTCTGCAAACTCCCATAGCATATCTCAAAGGAGTTGGCCCCAATAGGGCCGATGTCCTAAAGGCCGAATTGGGCATTGAGACCTTTAGGGACTTGTTGCATCTCTTCCCAAACCGCTATTTGGACCGGACGAGTTATTATAAGATTAATCAACTGCAGCCCAGCGGTGCGGATGTGCAAGTGGTTGGGAAAATTGTCCATATAAAAACGGTGGAACAAAAACGGGGCAAACGTTTGGTGGCCTCTTTTGTGGATGAAACGGGGCAAATGGACCTGGTTTGGTTCCGAGGGCACAAATGGATCAAGGAAAATTTAAAACTGAACGAGCCCTACGTGGTTTTTGGAAGGATAAACAAATACGGAAGTACCTTCTCGATGCCACATCCCGAAATGGAGACTTTGCAAAAGCATCAACAAGGGTTGAAAATGGTAATGCAGCCCATCTACCCTTCTACGGAAAAATTGAGCAACAAGGGGATTACCAATCGGGTCATCAGCAAAATGATTCAACAATTGTTCCTGGAATGCCAAGGCAAGCTTCCCGAATCCTTGTCACGCTCCATTTTGGAAGAATTAAAGTTGATTTCCAAGAGCTCCGCTCTTTTCAACATTCATTTTCCGAAGAATCAAGAATTGTTGGCAAAGGCGCAGTTTCGATTAAAGTTTGAAGAGTTGTTTTTTGTGCAGTTGCGGTTGATATCCCAGAATTTACAGCGGAAGCAAAAGATAAAAGGGATGCCCTTTGAAGCTGTGGGCGAAAAATTTACTGAATTCTTTGAAAACCACCTGCCCTTTGAGCTCACAAAAGCGCAAAAAAGGGTAATCAAGGAAATTCGGAATGATTTGGGCAGCAATGCCCAAATGAACCGATTGCTGCAAGGCGATGTGGGGTCTGGGAAAACGATTGTAGCATTGATGTGCATGCTTTTGGCCATTGACAACGGTTTCCAAACCTGTTTGATGGCTCCCACAGAAATTTTGGCAACCCAACACTACAATGGGCTCAAAGAACTGTTGGAAAACATGGACGTTAAGATTGCCCTGTTGACCGGTTCCACGAAAAAGTCCGAGCGCACCTTGCTCCACAATCAACTGGAAAATGGCAATTTGAACATATTGGTCGGTACACACGCGGTTTTGGAGGACAAAGTGCAGTTTCAAAATCTGGGGTTGGCCATTGTGGATGAACAGCACAGGTTTGGGGTGGCGCAGCGGTCAAAGTTGTGGCATAAAGGAAGCCCTCCCGAGATCCCTCCCAAAGGGAGGGTAGAAGAAATCCGATATAAATATCAGACCGCCAGACCTTCAACCTATAAAATCTTAAAAGAGTTTCAACAGCAGGGCAAAAAGAACAGTACAGAAGCAGAACGTATTCTTTGGGAGCGATTAAGGACTAAAAAACTAGGCTCAAAGTTTAGAAGGCAGCATATTATTGACATATTCCTTGTTGATTTTATTTGTTTACGCAAAAATTTGATAATTGAGGTAGATGGAGGATACCACAATCATCCAGAGCAAAAAGATGCGGATAATATGCGTACCGCTATGTTGAATGATTTTGGATACAAAGTAATTCGTTTTAAAAATGAAGAAGTTATCGAGGCGTTGGATACCGTGATAGCAAGAATAGAGGAAGCACTTAATAGCCTCCCCACTTTGGGGGGAATTAGGGGGGCACCTCCCCATATTTTGGTGATGACAGCAACCCCTATTCCCAGAACCCTTGCAATGAGCCTTTATGGCGATTTGGATATCTCGGTGATTGATGAGCTACCGCCTGGAAGAAAACCCATCAAAACGGTACATCGATACGACAGCAACCGACTTAAAGTGTTTGGATTCATCAAAGATGAAATTAAAAAAGGCAGACAAATCTATATTGTCTATCCACTGATTCAAGAATCCGAAGCGCTCGATTATAAAGATTTGATGGATGGTTATGAAAGTATTGTCCGTGATTTTCCGCAACCCGAGTATCAGATTTCGATTGTACACGGCAAAATGAAGCCGGCTGACAAAGATTATGAAATGGAGCGTTTTGTTAAGGGCGAAACACATATCATGATCGCAACCACGGTCATCGAAGTGGGCGTTAACGTTCCCAACGCCTCCGTAATGATCATTGAGAGTGCCGAACGCTTCGGGCTATCGCAATTGCATCAGCTTCGAGGTCGCGTGGGCCGAGGTGCGGAGCAGAGCTTTTGTATTCTAATGACGGGCCATAAACTATCTGAAGATGCCAAAACCCGTTTACAAACCATGGTGGGCACCAATGATGGTTTCGAGATTGCCGAGGTCGATCTTAAGCTTCGTGGTCCGGGAGATTTGATGGGCACCCAACAAAGCGGTATGCTGAACCTCAAAATAGCGGACATTGTTAAGGACAATCAAATCCTGAAAACGGCCCGTTACCACTCCATTCAATTGCTCAAACAAGACCCACGCCTCGAAAAAGCGGAAAATGCCCCTATTCTAAATGCCTTTTCCAAAATGATGGCCAATAAAACCATTTGGAATTATATTAGTTAGACAAGGTATTCTTAAAAATCCATTTTCATTTTATATTCTGGCAAAGTGCTATTTACCGTAGAAAAAAAAGCACAAAATCTCATCCGTCAATTCAAATAGGGCATTCGTCAATTGATGGCCTATCCATATCTCCTAACCCTATATATTTAGAGTTCATCTAAATTCACCTAAGATATATGCTACTTAAAAAACACACGCCTTTTGTTCGGATTATTTTTAAAAATAATGAGGCTAATTATTCAAAAAGAATAGTTCTAACCGTGTGCTACATATTACTTCCTTTATTGATTTTTTCGCAAAGACCTAAACGGATAACTATACCTTACTATATGTGGCAATATCCAACATTAGCCATACCAGAGACAAAAGTTTGTCTTATTCTTGATGAGAAGTCTTATCCTGTTCAGGTTTATATGGAAGAAACGAAAATCTCAAACAATTTTAAGACCTCAGAAAACACAATCTCAAGCGATATACTTGAACACCTTGATTTCAGGACTTTTAAATTAACTAACCTAAATGATTCGGATATACACCTGAAAATCAAACCCATACCATCCCTTTTAAAGATGAAAAGCACATTGAAAAATAAAACGGATGTCGAATTTCTTAAGGAATCACCTGCCTACAAAGGAAAACTTATTTACGAGTTTGGTATAAAAGTTATAATAACAAATAAAAAAAACAAAGTATTATTTGAAAAGGAATATCGAAAAGATTTTAACCTATATGAGGTTTCTGCAAATAACAACTTTCAGATAAAATCAGCTGAACTGGCTTTGGATTTAGTTAAAAAATCGTTTGAAAAAAACTCAATCAATTTTATCAAAGAAGCCTTTAACAAAAGTAACAGTTATCTTATGTATGATATTACTTGGGACTT
The DNA here is from genome assembly GCA_963677115.1 of uncultured Allomuricauda sp. Classification (GTDB taxonomy): domain Bacteria; phylum Bacteroidota; class Bacteroidia; order Flavobacteriales; family Flavobacteriaceae; genus Flagellimonas. The sequence goes on along the minus strand of OY781874.1, from coordinate 3,240,246 downwards.
ACTTTCCACTATAGATTTTCGGCGCATTAAAGAAGATATGTTTCTCTATAGATTCAAAAATAAGAATGATTTGAATCTCAAAGTCAACAATGACTACATTGATGAGATAGAGAAGGAATTTAATGTATTGGACGATTCTCCGCAATACATAACCAACCTTAAAAAAATTTTGGAACCCAAAATAAAGGTATGGGAATCTATGCTTCTGAATTATAACAAATCCGAAGATGAAAAAATCTATTGGGGTATAAGCGCTAATATATCTACATCCTATTTTATGATTGAAGAGTATGAAAAGGCATTAGAAGTATTTTATGATTTGGAAGATGTGGATTACCGTGAAAACCATACTTACTTGGAAGAGTTTCCTAAAGAGGCCTTGGAGTCAAACAAAATATCCTCTTATAAAGATTTCAAATCGTTGAATTATAGTGGAACACATGATCCAGACTTAATAATTTACACAAATGCAAATGGTATAGTGAAAAATGGAGTTTCAGAACTCGAAAGACAAAAAGCGACACTCCTATACCACATATTTTCCATCCACGAGTATTATCGACAGGCAAAACAGTATACGAAGCTTTTCGCAATAGAATCAACCTCAAAAGGTTATGGATATGAGGAAGTAGACGATTTCTTTTTATCGCTTAACCAACGAGTTACTGAGGAGGCTGAATTACTCAAAACATTTGATTTCACAGGGTTCACCGAAGACGAAAAATCACAAGCCACTTTAGTTACTCACGACTTATTTGAACTCGTAGAGCTTTATAATGATGAACTCAAAGCCCCACTAAACATTAAAGATAGCTCTAAAAGCTCATCTCAAAAATTAGATGAAGCATTTACCATAAAGAAAATATTGATCTATAAACTAGGCAATTATCTCCGAGAGGAAGAAAAGGAATTAGAAAAAAATATTGAGGTGCTAGCGAGAAAGTTGTTGTTCAAAAGTGATGAAGTTATAACTCAATTGCCTTTTATGGATCTGTTGATTGATGAATTGACCTCAGAAGGCAAGATGAGTTACAATGACAATCCGGAGCTCTATAAAACCTTATATGAAGACTATAGAAAGGTATTTCAATCGACAATTAGAAATAAAGAGGATTTACTCAAACACCTACATCATTCCGAAATAGAAAAGATTAAAGATGTTATTTACAAATACTATAATCAGGTTTACAAAAAAGATGTAGATCGAGTTAACATAGAACTAAAAAACATCTATGATTCGAAACACACCATTAACCTTCTAACTACTTTCATCAATGAATAAAACCATCAAACTACTCGCTTTTATATTTTTAACATTGATTTATTCTTGCTTTCCAGTCAAGATTTACACTCCAAAATCTGAAATATACCACGTTGATTATCAATTATCCGTTAAATTACTCGAGGTCAAAGAAGGACAAGAAGGTTCCAACAATAGAGTAATTATTTCATATGAAATCACCAATAATTCAGAGCTTATTTTTAAAGACCCTAAAAACAAACATTATGTTTTCTTTACTGTAAAAACTGAAGACGGTAAGGAAATAAGTGATTATGAGAAAATTTATAAAATAATCAATCCCCATCAATCCATAATATCAAAAAAGTATATTGATCTATCCACATATCAGTTCATTGAAGTTGAAGCCTATATTAAAAATTAATACAATCCAAAGAATAAGTAGTTTTATCTATACATTATCGATTTAGGTTTGTAATTGAAAGACCATACAATTCCATACACTTCTTTGTTACAAATTGAAAATCAACCCTTAAGATTTGTTAACTTTAAAAACAACCCATTGAAATTGCGGTTGAACATCGTAATTTTACCAGAACCGTAAATCGGTTTCACATACAAATTTTAACTTTGTAGGCTTACAAATTATTGAAGACACCATGAGCAAGACACTATTTGATAAAGTTTGGGATTCCCACGTGGTAAAGCATATTGAGAATGGTCCGGATGTACTCTTTATTGACAGGCATTTGGTCCACGAAGTAACGAGTCCCGTAGCTTTTTTAGGATTAAAGAACAGAGGAATTAAAGTATTGTACCCAGAACGCACCTTTGCGACCGCTGACCACAATACCCCGACCCGAAACCAGCACTTGCCCGTTAAGGACCCTTTGTCCGCCAATCAATTAAGGGCATTGGAAGAAAACGCCAACGCCCACAACATACCGTATTGGGGACTTGGACATAGGAAAAACGGCATTGTACACGTAATTGGCCCAGAGAACGGAATAACCGTTCCCGGAGCCACTATTGTTTGTGGAGATTCGCACACCTCTACCCATGGAGCCTTTGGTGCCATTGCCTTCGGTATTGGAACCAGTGAAGTGGAAATGGTATTGTCCACCCAATGCATTATGCAGCCCAAGCCCAAAAGTATGCGTATCAATGTAAGTGGAGAATTGAGCGAAGCCGTCACTCCCAAAGATGTGGCGCTTTTCATCATTTCCAAATTATCCACATCCGGTGCTACTGGATATTTTGTGGAATATGCCGGAGATGTTTTCAAAAATATGTCCATGGAAGGCCGTATGACGGTTTGTAACCTGAGTATTGAAATGGGTGCCCGTGGTGGTATGATTGCTCCTGACGAGAAGACATTCGACTACATCAAGGGAAGAGAATATACCCCAAAAGGCAAGGACTGGGATGCTGCCATGGAATATTGGAGCACGCTTTATTCTGATGGAGATGCTGAATTTGATAAAGAAGTCACTTTTGATGCGAGCGAAATCGAACCTATGATCACTTTCGGTACTAACCCGGGTATGGGCATTGGAATCAGTAATACCATTCCTTTAGCCGAAACGATTGATGGTGCCGTTGCGACCTACAAAAAATCCTTGGAGTATATGGACTACAAAGAAGGAGAGCCCATGGTGGGCAAGCCTATCGATTTTGTGTTCCTGGGAAGTTGTACCAATGGCAGGATTGAAGACTTTAGAGCTTTTGCATCCATCATAAAAGGAAGAAAAAAGGCCGACAACGTAACCGTTTGGTTGGTTCCTGGCTCGCACAAAGTGGAAGAAGCCATCAAGGAAGAAGGTATCTTGGATATTTTGACCGAAGCTGGTTTTGAATTGAGGGAGCCCGGTTGCTCTGCTTGCTTGGCGATGAACGATGATAAAATTCCCGCAGGCAAATATGCGGTAAGCACTTCCAACAGAAACTTTGAAGGGAGACAAGGCCCAGGTGCCCGCACACTTTTGGCTAGTCCATTGGTGGCCGCTGCAGCTGCCGTTACAGGCAAAGTAACCGACCCAAGGGAGTTAATGCACGAAGAAGTATTGGCGTAACAATAAACAATGTGCAATTGTCATTGGACAATCCATTGGTAATTGAGAATTGAAAAACTGATAATTAAATTAGAAATGGCTTACGATAAATTCAACATACTAACCAGTTCAGCGGTACCATTACCCATCGAAAATGTGGATACCGACCAAATCATCCCTGCTCGATTCCTAAAAGCTACCGAGCGTAAAGGGTTTGGAGATAATTTGTTCCGTGATTGGCGATACAATTCAGACGGAACACCAAAGGAGCAATTCGTACTGAACAACCCCATCTATACCGGAAAGATTTTAGTGGGCGGAAAAAACTTTGGTTCCGGTTCTTCAAGAGAACACGCAGCTTGGGCGGTTTACGACTACGGATTCCGTTGTGTGGTTTCCAGCTTTTTTGCGGATATTTTTAGGGGCAACTGTCTGAACATCGGTGTACTTCCTGTTCAAGTGAGTCCAGAGTTTTTGGACAAAATCTTCAAGGCAATTGAAGCCGACCCAAAAACGGAGTTGGAAATCAACCTGCCAGAACAGAAGATTACCATTCTGGCAACCGGTGAAAGTGAAAGCTTCGACATCAACGATTATAAAAAAGGCAATATGCTCAACGGATTTGATGACATCGACTATTTGTTGAACATCCAAGGAGATATTGAAAAATACGCAGAAAGCACACCCCTATAACTCATTCGTCGGAACGCTACGTCCATTACAATGAAAACACGCACCATAGAAATTATGGACACCACCCTACGGGATGGTGAACAAACCTCTGGGGTTTCTTTTTCGGCTTCAGAAAAACTTACCCTGGCCAAACTCTTGTTGGAAGAACTCAAGGTAGATCGCATCGAGGTGGCTTCGGCCCGTGTTTCCGAAGGAGAGTTGCAAGCTGTAAAAAACATTACCGATTGGGCCGCTACGGAGGATTATTTGTCCAAAGTGGAGGTATTGACCTTTGTGGACAATGGGGTATCGCTCAAATGGATGCAAGAAGCTGGCGCCAAGGTTCAAAACTTGCTCACCAAGGGTTCATTGAATCATTTAACCCATCAGCTTAAAAAAACTCCAAAACAACACTTTACAGAAATAGAAAAGGTTGTTTCAGAAGGGAATAAACTAGGGATAGACACCAACGTTTATCTTGAGGATTGGAGCAATGGAATGCGCAGTTCTAAGGACTATGTTTTTCAGTTTTTGGATTTTTTAACCGAGCAACCCGTTAAACGAATTCTGCTTCCGGACACCCTAGGAATTCTTACACACACCGAGACAAGCTCTTTTCTAAAAGAAATCATTGAAAGGTATCCCAATACCCATTTCGATTTCCACGGTCATAACGATTACGATTTGAGTGTTGCCAATGTAATGGAAGCCTTAAAGGCCGGGGTCCACGGATTGCACCTTACCGTAAACGGGATGGGCGAACGCGCGGGAAACGCACCTTTGGCAAGTGCAGTTGCAGTAATCAACGATTTTTTACCGGAAATCAAGATAGGCGTAAAGGAATCATCCCTTTACAAAGTAAGTAAATTGGTATCTGCCTTTACGGGCTTCAGCATACCTGACAACAAACCTATTGTCGGGGATAATGTTTTTACTCAAACCGCTGGAATACACGCAGATGGAGACAGTAAAAAGAACCTTTACTTTAACGACTTGCTCCCTGAAAGATTTGGTAGAAAACGTAAATATGCACTGGGCAAAACATCAGGAAAGGCCAACATCCAAAAGAACCTTCAAGAGCTTGGATTGACCTTGAACGATGATGAACTGAAAAAGGTTACCGAACGCATCATTGATCTTGGAGACAAAAAAGAACGCGTAACCAAAGATGATTTGCCCTACATCATTTCCGATGTGCTGGACAACAAACTACATCAGCAAAAGGTATTTGTAAAATCGTACGTGCTGACCCATTCCAAAGGTTTGAAGCCCTCCACTACCCTTTCCATCGAAATTGAAGGAAAGACCTATGAGGAACACGCCCAAGGGGATGGTCAATTCGATGCTTTTATCAACGCATTGAAAAAAGTATACAAAAAGGAAGGGAGAGAACTCCCAAAATTGGTGGATTATGCCGTTCGTATCCCGCCAGGCAGTAACTCGGACGCACTTTGTGAAACCCTGATCACTTGGCAGACCAAGGATAAGGATTTTACCACACGCGGGCTGGATTCAGACCAAACGGTATCTGCCATAAAAGCCACTGAGAAAATGCTAAACTTGGTTTAACCATACATTGATAATTGTTTATTGAAAACTGATAATTGAAGAAATGAAATTAAACATAGCGCTCTTGGCCGGAGATGGAATTGGCCCAGAAGTAATAGATCAAGCCGTAAAAGTATCCGATGCCGTAGCTGCGAAGTTCGGACACGAAATTAGTTGGACACCTGCACTTACGGGTGCTGCAGCGATTGATGCTGTTGGCGAACCATATCCAGATGAAACCCACGAAGTCTGTGTGGCCGCTGATGCCGTTCTTTTTGGTGCCATTGGTCATCCACGTTTTGACAACGACCCATCTGCCAAGGTACGTCCCGAGCAAGGTTTGTTGAAAATGCGTCAGAAGTTGGGATTGTTTGCCAATGTACGCCCAACCTTCACCTTCCCATCTTTGATAGAAAAATCCCCTTTGAAAAAAGAACGCATTGAAGGCACCGACCTTGTTTTTCTGCGTGAACTCACTGGAGGCATCTATTTCGGAAAAAGAGGTCGTGAGGACAACGACAACACGGCTTACGATACGTGTACCTACACCCGTGCAGAAGTGGAGCGTTTGGCCAAAAAAGGTTTTGAAATGGCGATGCAGCGCTCAAAAAAGCTATGCTGTGTGGACAAAGCAAACGTTTTGGAAACGTCCCGTTTGTGGAGAGAAACCGTTCAGAAACTGGAAAAAGATTATCCTGAAGTGGAAGTGTCCTATGAATTTGTGGATGCCGTGGCCATGCGTTTGGTACAATGGCCAAGCGCTTATGATGTTTTGATCACAGAAAACCTATTTGGCGATATTCTAACGGATGAAGCTTCTGTGATTTCAGGATCTATGGGCTTGATGCCTTCCGCTTCTTTGGGGGAAAAGACATCGTTGTTCGAGCCCATCCACGGTTCTTACCCACAAGCGGCCGGAAAAGATATCGCCAACCCATTGGCGACGGTTTTGTCCGCTGCAATGATGTTCGAAACGGCATTTGGACTTAAAGACGAGGCCGAAGCCATACGCGAAGTGGTAAACAAATCACTGGCCGAAGGTGTGGTCACCGAAGACCTTGCTGATGGCGGAAAAGCTTACAAGACCAGCGAAGTTGGGAACTGGTTGGCTGAAAATATTTAATCGACCCACATAAAAACCAATAAGAAAGCCCCGAAATTCGGGGCTTTTTTTTATGTAAAAAATGTGTTTCTCCCCTACAAAATATAATCAGTACTCAAGAAATTGCTCACTTTAGCTTCCATTAATTGCTCCACGGTTTGAACGTTCAAATTGTTGTCCTTAAATGCGACAAATGTTCGGATAGAGAACGAACGCAATGCATCATGCACGCTCAATGTGGATTGCGCAGAGTCCTTTCTTCCCGTAAATGGGTACACATCCGGTCCACGCTGGCAAGAACTGTTCAGGTTCACCCTGCACACCAAGTTGGCCAAGCTGTCGATAAGCGGTGACAAAGTATACACGTCTTTCCCGAACAAGCTTACTTGCTGGCCATAGTTGGATTCTGCCATATCATCCAATGGCTCTTCAATATCTTGAAAAGAAAGTACTGGGATTATCGGCCCAAACTGTTCTTCTTGATACACCCGCATATCTTTGGTAACGGGATACAACACCGCTGGCCATATATAATTATCAAAATGCTTCCCTCCTTTTTTGTTGATGATCTTGGCACCCTTGGCCAACGCATCATCCAACAATTCCTGAATGTAGGCAGGTTTATCGGCTTCTGGGAGCGGGGTTAAGTTGACGCCATCATCCCAAGGATTTCCAAATTTCAACCCATCGACCTTCTCCGCGAAACGTTTCAAGAATTCATCCTTCACTTCATCGTGGACATAAACCACTTTTAAAGCGGTGCACCGTTGTCCATTAAAGGACAAGGTCCCCGAAATACACTCATTGATGGTCAAATCCAATTCAGCATCAGGCAGCACAATGGCCGGGTTCTTGGCCTCCAAGCCCAAAACCAAACGCAATCGGTTACTTTTCGGGTGTTGGTCCTGCAAAGCATTGGCAGAAACACTGTTCCCTATCAGGGCCAACACATCCACCTTCCCTGTTTTCATTATCGGTGCCGCTACGGCTCTTCCACGACCAAAAAGTATATTTACCACTCCCTTGGGAAAACTGCTCTGAAATGCTTCCAAAAGCGGTGTGATCAATAGAACGCCATGCTTAGCAGGCTTAAAAATAGTGGTGTTCCCCATAATGATGGCGGGAATCAACAATGCAAAGGTCTCGTTTAAAGGGTAATTGTATGGGCCAAGACACAATACAACGCCCAAAGGACCCCGACGTATGTGGGCATAAACACCATCGTGTTTTTCAAACTTCGCACTATCGCGGTCCAATTTTTTGTAATCTTCGATGGTGTCGTAAATATACTCAACGGTACGATCGAACTCCTTGTAGGAATCTGGTTTGGATTTACCGATTTCCCACATTAAAAGCTTTACAACTTCTTCTCGTTTCTGCTCCATCTTCTTCACAAAGGTCTCCATACATTCCACACGGTCCTTCACCTTCATGGTCGGCCAAAGACCTTGCCCCTTATCATAAGCGGCCAAAGCGGCATCCAAAGCATCCATTGCCTCGGGTTCACCCATATCGGGTACACTCCCCAAAGCGGTAGGCGCGTATTCTTCAGTTGATGAAATGGTAGATATTACTGGGGTGGTTTCACCCTCCCATTTACGTAATTCCCCGTTGACCAAATATATTTTTTGATGAATCTCTTCGGTTATCTGAAAAGCTTCTGGTATTGCCTTTGTAGTTGTTGCCATTAGTTGTTGTTTTTAAGCGATTAGTGTTGATAAATGGTCGCCCATTCTACACAAAGCTAACAGAAAAACCATTGAAAATCACGTTGTTTTTTACGCAAACGCTTTCGTGTAGATCAAAAACCAACCTTTATAATAATGATGCTTGAAAATGTTGGTGGCATCACACCAAATACTGGAACAAATCAGGTTTGTTATTGAGATAATCCCCATAGAAATTGTTCTCTTTCATCCGTTGGATCAAAGGCTCCAGATCGTCGGGCGATTTTAGTTCCACCCCAACAATGGCAGGCGCATTTTCCCTACTCGATTTTTTGGAATATTCAAAATGTGTAATGTCGTCATTGGGACCCAAAATATCCGCCACAAATTCTTTCAAAGCCCCTGGACGCTGTGGAAACCTCACAATAAAATAATGCTTCAATTGGGCATACAACAAGGCCCTTTCCTTGATTTCGGCCGTACGGGTAATATCGTTATTACTTCCGCTTACCACACAAACGACGTTTTTGCCTTTGATTTCTTCCTTAAAATAGTCCAAAGCCGTAATCGTCAGGGCGCCTGCGGGCTCCACCACAATGGCATCCCTGTTATAGAGACCCAAGATGGTCTGGCACACTTTCCCTTCGGGAACGGTGATCATTTTATGTAAATGCGCTTTGCAAATGGGATAGGTCAACGACCCAACCTTTTGAACGGCTGCTCCGTCGATAAACTTATCGATGTTTTCCAACTCCACCAGTTCACCCTCTTCTATGGATTTAAGCATTGAGGGTGCTCCTTCAGGCTCCACGCCTATTATTTTGGTGCTGGGGGACAATGCTCGGAACGTGCCACACAATCCCGATGCCAATCCACCACCGCCAACGGCCACAAAAACGTAATCGATGGGTTCGTTGGATTGTTGCAGTATCTCCAAACCAACGGTTGCTTGGCCCTCGATGGTTTTTTCATCATCAAACGGATGTACAAAGGTTTTACCCTCTTGCTCACAAAATATTTGGGCAGATTTTTTGGAGTCGTCAAAGGTGTCTCCCTCCAAGACCACATCGACCCATTCACCACCGAACATCTTGGTCTGGTCTATTTTCTGCTTTGGAGTCACCACGGGCATATAAATGGTCCCTTTTACCCGCAAACGACTACAGGCAAAGGCAACCCCTTGCGCGTGGTTTCCAGCACTGGCGCAAACCACACCGCTGTCCAATTGTTTTTGGCTTAACGAACTTATTTTGTTGTACGCACCGCGGATTTTGTAGCTGCGTACCCTGTGAAGATCTTCTCTTTTGAGAAGAATATTGGCCCCATGCGATTTGGAATAGCGGATACTTTGCTGCAAAGGTGTTTCCTCTGCCACTTGGGCAATGGTCTTTGCTGCTTGATAAATATCCGCTATTTGCGGAAAATAGGTTTCCACAGTTTCAGTCATGGGGCCAATGGCTTTGTGTTATCCTATTGGCTTCATTGCAGTCATGGATGCACGCAATCTTGCACCGACAACTTCTACATCATGCTCGCGGATCGCTTTGTTCACAGCAATCAACCTTACGTTGTCCACGCCGATATCTTTGCCTTCGCCAAAGTGTTTTCCAATGATTTCCGTATCCACCTGCTTCATAAAATCGGTCAACAATGGCTTACAAGCATGATCGAACAAATAACAACCGTATTCAGCCGTATCGGAGATCACACGGTTCATTTCGAACAATTTCTTTCTTGCAATGGTGTTGGCAATCAATGGAGTCTCATGCAAGGATTCGTAGTACGCGGACTCACCGATGATTCCCGACTCGGTCATGGTCTCGTAGGCCAATTCCACACCAGACTTCACAAAGGCGACCATCAACACGCCATTGTCGTAGTATTCCTGCTCGGAGATTTCCATATCCCCTGCCGGTGTTTTTTCAAATGCGGTTTCTCCCGTGGCAGCTCTCCAGTCCAATAGGTTTTTATCCCCATTGTCCCAGTCTTCCATCATGGTTTTGGAGAAATGTCCGCTCATAATGTCATCCATATGCTTTTGGAACAATGGACGCATGATTACTTTCAATTCTTCAGCCAAATCAAAAGCTTTGATCTTGGCTGGATTGGACAAGCGGTCCATCATATTGGTAATACCTCCCTGCTTTAAACCTTCGGTAATGGTTTCCCACCCGTATTGAATCAATTTGGAGGCGTAGGCTTCATCCACTCCTTTTTCGATCATTTTGTTGAAGGAAAGAATAGATCCTGTTTGCAACAAACCACAAAGAATGGTCTGCTCTCCCATCAAATCTGACTTTACTTCCGCCACAAATGATGACTCAAGAACTCCTGCCTTGTCCCCACCGGTTCCTGCGGCGTATGCTTTGGCCTGTTCCAAACCTTTTCCTTCCGGGTCGTTTTCTGGGTGAACGGCAATCAAAGTAGGTACACCGAACCCTCTTTTGTACTCTTCACGCACTTCGGAACCAGGGCTTTTAGGAGCTACCATAATCACGGTAAGGTCTTCACGAACCTGCATTCCTTCTTCCACAATGTTGAAACCATGGGAATAGGACAATGTTGCTCCTTGCTTCATCAAAGGCATTACTGTGCTTACCACATTGGTGTGCTGCTTATCCGGGGTAAGGTTGATGACCAAATCGGCGGTTGGAATCAATTCCTCGTAAGTTCCCACCGTAAAGTTGTTTTCCTTTGCGTTTTTGTAGGATTGACGTTGTTCCTTGATCGCAGCTGGACGCAGGGCATAGGAGATATCCAAACCAGAGTCACGCATGTTCAGTCCTTGGTTCAACCCTTGGGCGCCACACCCAACAATTACAATTTTCTTTCCTTTTAATGCGGTAACACCATCAGCAAACTCGCTGGAATCCATAAATCTACATTTCCCCAACTGTGTCAGTTGTTCGCGAAGTGATAGTGTGTTAAAGTAATTTGCCATTTTTAATATTTGATTTTATGCTATTTAGTTTTCTTGAAATTCTTGTAATATTTCGCTTATCGGCATAGTTGCCTTTGTTACTGCGATTCTGCCCGAACGCACAAACTGCATAATGCCGTAGGGCAAAAGTGCATCGTGCATTTCGTCTATTTCGTGCCTGCGACCTGTTTTGGCCAAGGCAAAAAACTCACGGTTCACGGTTACGATCTGCGCATTGCTTTCTTTGATGATGTTTTGAATCTGCCTTTCATCAAACAACAAATGCGAAGCTATCTTGAACAATGCCGATTCTTGATAAATGGTTTCATCGTCGGTATGGTAATATGCCTTGATGACCTCTATCTGCTTTTCAATTTGACCAACGACCTTCCGTGTCCAATCCTCGGTCACGAAAACCACAATCGTAAATTTAGAAACGCCATCTATCTCTGATTTTGAGACATTTAAGCTTTCAATATTAATGTGTCGCTTTAAGAATATCCCTGATATTCTATTGAGCAATCCTACATGATTTTCGGAATACACCGAGATGGTATACCATTGTTTTCCCATGTTGTTCTTATTTTTTTACTGCAACTATAAGTCCCGTGGACCAGTCCATCTTTGTTATTGTAATGTCTTTTCTTTTTTCAATTGATTTGATCAATTGGCTTGCTTTTTCTTCATGACCTTCTGGCCAATTGGGTTGTTTCTTCATGTCGTCGATTACATAGTAACCGCCCTTTTTCAACAATCCCAAGGTTCTGTCCAAATGACTGTATTTTCCCGGCCACGCATCTGCAAAAATCAAATCGAAAGTATCGCCATTATATTCTTCCAGCCATTTCCCTCCATCGTCACACACAAGTTCCAATCTGTCTTCGTCTTCAAAAAACAATTTTGCCACTTCGATGAGCGCGGCATCATTGTCCACACTTATTATTTTTGAATCCTTGTCCATTCCTTGGGTCAACCAAGACAATGATAGCCCGATTCCTGTACCCATCTCTAGAAAGTTTCCGGAAGGCTTGGATGCTGCCAACGTCTTCAGCAAAGTGCCAATATAAATGTCGGAAGGCATGGTGAACCCCATCTCTTTGCTCTTCTCAAGCAAATCTTGATATTGCTTGGGCTGTTCTGTGATAGCGGATTGATCCATTTATTTCAATCTAATATCAGATACCGAAGCTCCAGATGGAATCATTGGGAATACGTTATCCTCTTTTTCCACCTTTACTTCCAAAAAGTATGGGTCTTTGGATGCCATCATTTCTTTTACTGCTTCTTGAAGGTCGCCTCGCTCTGATACTCTTCTTGATTTGATGTGATACCCCTCAGCAATTTTCACAAAATCCGGGTTGGTCATTACCGTAGAAGCATAGCGTTTGTCAAAGAACAACTCTTGCCATTGACGCACCATTCCCAAGTGGTCATTATTCAATACCACTATCTTGACAGGCACTTTGTGTTGAAAAATAACACCGAGCTCCTGAATGGTCATTTGATAACCACCGTCTCCTATAATCGCCACCACTTCGCGGTCCATGGCCCCCATTTTGGCACCAATCGCTGCTGGCAACCCAAATCCCATGGTTCCCAAACCTCCTGAGGTAATATTACTCTTGGATTGCTTGAACTTGGCATAGCGACAGGCGATCATTTGGTGCTGTCCCACATCGGAAACAATCACAGCTTTTTGACCGGAAGCCACGTTAATTTGCTCGATTACCTCTCCCATTGTCAATCCTGCTTTGGTCGGGTGAATATCATTATTGATCAAGGTATCATATTCAATTTGATACATTTTATCAAACTCAGCTTTCCACTCTTTATGCTCATTTTTATTGATCAAAGGCAATATCTCGCTCAAAGTTTGCTTGGAATTGCCCAAAACAGCCACATCCACTTTTACATTTTTATTGATTTCGGCCGGATCTATCTCAAAATGAATAATCTTTGCCCGCTTCGCGTAGGTATTCAAATCTCCGGTCACACGATCATCGAAACGCATTCCGATGGCGATGAGCAAATCACACTCGTTGGTCAACATATTGGGGCCATAATTCCCGTGCATCCCTACCATACCCACGTTCAGGGGATGTTCGGTATCCATGGCAGAAAGACCTAGAATGGTCCAAGCTGCTGGAATTCCTGCTTTTTCCACCAAAGCTTTGAGTTCGGCCTCGGCCTCCCCCAAAATCACTCCTTGACCAAAAACGATAAATGGTTTTTTGGCACTGTTGATCAATTCGGCCGCTTTCTCCAAACTTCCTACTTTAGGTTTTGGAACGGGCTTGTAACTGCGTACAGCCGTACATTTTTCATAAACAAAGTCAAGCTCGTCAAACTGTGCATTTTTGGTAATGTCCACCAATACTGGCCCCGGTCTTCCCGAGCGAGCAATGTAAAATGCCTTAGCCATAATCTCTGGAATCTCTTCCACTCTGGTAATCTGGTAGTTCCATTTGGTCACCGGCGTGGAAATGCCTACGATATCCGTTTCTTGGAACGCATCCGACCCCAAAAGACTTCTGGTCACCTGACCGGTAATGCACACCATAGGTGTGGAATCTATCTGCGCATCGGCAATTCCAGTCACCAAATTGGTTGCACCAGGGCCTGACGTTGCCATGGCAACCCCTACCCTACCTGTAACCCTTGCATAGCCTTGGGCAGCGTGGGTGGCTCCTTGTTCGTGACGCGTCAAAATATGCGTCAATTTATCTTGAAACTTGTAAAGTTCATCGTAGACGGGCATAATGGCACCGCCTGGGTAACCATATATCAAATCGACCCCTTCTGCGAGCAAACAATGGATAATGGCTTCTGCACCAGATATCCTGATTGACTTTTGATTTTTACTATCCTTTTTTTGTGCTTTTAATGTCTCCATAAGCCTGTGTTTAGGGAGATACCCCTATCATAATTGTTAAAACAAATCGGTAACACAGCCTTTTGCTGCTGATGATACCGTTTTGGCGTATTTGTATAAGCTTCCCGACTTGATTTTAAGTTCAGGTTGCTTCCATTCTTTTCTTCGTTGTTCGAACTCTTCGTCCGAGATGTTAATGTTGATGGTGTTGTTTACGGCGTCAATAGTGATTTCATCACCATCCTTTACCAAAGCGATACCTCCACCTACTTGTGCTTCGGGGGCAACGTGGCCCACCACAAATCCGTGGGAACCACCGGAGAATCTTCCATCGGTAATCAAGGCCACATCCTTCCCAAGGCCCGCGCCCATAATGGCGGAGGTGGGCTTCAACATTTCGGGCATTCCCGGAGCTCCTTTTGGCCCTTCGTACCGGATGACCACTACATCCCCTTTTTGGACTTTGCCTGTGTGGATACCTTCGTTTACCGCTGTTTCACTGTCAAAAACACGGGCAGTTCCTGTGAATTCCAGTCCTTCTTTCCCTGTGATTTTGGCCACGGCACCTTCAGAGGCTAGGTTTCCATATAATATACGAATGTGTCCCGTTTCTTTAATCGGTTGCTCTTTCTTTCTGATGATGTCCTGACCTTCTTGCAAATCCGGGGCATCCAACAAGTTTTCCGCCAAGGTTTTTCCGGTAACGGTCATACAATCACCGTGAAGCATACCTTCCTTCAGCATGTATTTCAATACTGCAGGAACTCCCCCCACTTTATGAAGATCTTCCATCAAATATTTACCACTTGGCTTTAAATCGGCCAACAATGGAGTTGATTCACTTATTCTTGTGATGTCCTCCAACGTAAAGTCTACCTCTGCGGCATGTGCGATGGCCATAAAGTGAAGTACGGCATTGGTAGAACCACCAAGCACCGTCACTAACCTAAAGGCATTTTCCAATGCTTTTTTGGTTACAATATCCCTTGGTTTAATGTCTTCTTTCAATAAATGGTACAAAGCTGCTCCCGATGCTTCACAATCCGCTTGTTTCTTATTGTTCACAGCAGGAATGGACGAGTTGAACGGCATGGACATGCCCATGGCTTCAATGGCAGATGCCATTGTGTTCGCGGTGTACATCCCCCCACAAGCTCCAGCTCCCGGACACGCTTTGTGAATGACTTCTTTGTATTCTGTTTCATTTATGGCACCGGCAACCTTTTGCCCGTAAGCCTCAAAAGCCGAGATGATATCAAGTTTTTTATTGTTATGGCAACCTGGTGCAATGGTTCCGCCATACACCAAGATAGACGGACGGTTCAACCGTAGTTGCGCCATTAGGGCGCCGGGCATATTTTTGTCACACCCCACCACGGTGACCAACCCATCGTAGCTCATCGCATGGATTACGGTTTCAATAGAATCTGCAATAATATCCCTTGAAGGCAAGGAGTATCGCATTCCTGGAGTTCCGTTGGATATTCCATCGCTGACCCCAATAGTGTTGAAGATAAGTCCAACCAAATTGGAGGACTCCACCCCTTTTTTCACTTCGAGGGCCAAATCATTCAGGTGCATGTTGCAAGGATTGCCTTCATAACCCGTACTCGCTATTCCGATTAGAGGTTTTTGTAAATCTTCGTCTGTGAGCCCAATCGCGTGCAACATGGCCTGAGCAGCCGGCAGCGTTGGGTCTTGTGTTACTTTTTTACTAAACTTGTTCAATTCCATTGTCAAATTTCATTCAAATACAGTATTCTTCTGAATTTATACCGTAATTCAAAGATAAATGTTTAAAAAGCCCTAGGTTTTTAACAGTTCAATGCTATTTAAATCCACTGGAAACATAATAAACATAACTATCTGTATTTCAATTTTTTAGATTGATTAAAATTCCAATATTCAATTAATTTTATTACAAATAAAAAAGGCCTGTATCGTTTGGGATACAGGCCTTTTTAAGTCAATAACAAGTCTGTATCACTCCATTTCTGGAACAATAATGACCTCGATAATGACTAGATTATTTGTTTTCATACTTCAATGGTACGAAAAAATTTTGAAGGTTTCTAGATGTGTATGCAAAATAATTTTTAAACGAGTTTAAATTTCAACTCATCCCCATACTTTTTCTGGGCGAGCACCGAAATGGATTCCTCGCTAAGTTGAAGTATACGAGGATAACCTCCTGTGGTTTGCCCATCTTTCATCAGAATGATCATACGGCCCGCAGGGGTCAACTGTATGGTGCCCGGTAAAGTCCCCGACGTAAGCATGGAATGTGAATGCCCGCTAATCAATTCGGTAAGCTGGTAGGCCATTCGGTTGTTTTCCTTGGAAACGGTGTATGGTTTGGCAAAAATCTCTGTGAGCTGTCCATCGGACAACAATGAAAACTCGGGCCCTTTATAGACCTTCAATATGTTATTCTCAAAATGCTCCTCGATTTTTACCTCGGAGATTTTAGGTTTGTAGGTCTTGGTTTTTTCATAAGGCACCTCTTCACCGTCTTTAAGGCGAGTAGATTTGGTAACGGGATAAAACTGTGAGCGGCTATCCAGCACTTTTTTGGTCTGGAAACCACCTTTTATGGCGATATATCCCCTAAAACCCAATTCCAATCGACCATAGGACAGAATGTCCCCTTTTACAATTTTGATTACGGCGTAATTATCGATCTGCTCATTGTTCAAAGTGGCCACAATATGGGCTCCGGACAAACTGATATAGGTATCGGCATCAAACTGAAGGGTTGGACCGGTCATGGTTATTTCCAGAACCGCATCGTTCTCGTCATTCTCCAATAAGAGATTGGCTTTCTTTACCGATTCCACATCCATGGCACCGGCAATGGGCACACCAATGTCGCGATGTCCAAACCTACCAAGATCCTGAATGGTCGTATAAAGTCCAGGTTTCAATACTTTAAGCATTCAACACCACTTTTTCGGGTTCATAAATACCTACTTCACCTTCAATCTTATGCAATTTATACTCTGCTTTGGATATGCTCTCAAACTGAATCTTGTCCCCTACTTTTACAAAGCAAGGATTGTCCTTGGTTGGATTGAACAAATCCACGGGACAATTACCGATAATGTTCCAACCTCCAGGCGAATCCTGCGGATAAATGCCTGTTTGCTTACTGGCCAAGCCTACCGAACCTTTCTTCACCTTTAATCGGGGTTCAGCCCGACGTGGAATTTCCAAAGTTGATGGAAGCCCGCCCAAATACATAAAACCAGGTAAAAAACCGATACCGTATACTACATACTGATGTGATGTGTGCTGGTCGATCAATTGTTTTACGGAAATATTTAAAGTATTGGCCGCTTCTTCAATATCCATACCAAATTCAAGATCGTAGCATACGGGAAGCGTCCATAAATGTTGAACCCGTTCTGTTTTTGATTTGGCTTGTTCTTCGTGACACTCCAAAATCATGTTTTTGGTCTCCTCAAAATCAATATGGTCTTGGTTATAGACCATTGTCAAGGAATTATAGGCCACGGACATTTCCCAGCCAGGGATTTCCAACTCCTTAAATGCGTCCATAAAATCGAGAATGTCCGCCAAAATGGACTCACTTACCTTTTCTGGCCATTCCACTAAAACAGCTTGTTCTCCGAAGGGTTTGATGCTTATGGGGTAACTTTTCATTTTTATATGTGCACCTGGTTTTGGGGCAATTGTTTAGAAAGATACGTTAATATTTTTAAGGCAGAAACTGTATCACCATGTATACACAAGGTATTTGCTTGGATTTTACACCACTCATGCTCCACGGTCCAGACCTGACCATTTTTGATGATGGGCAAAATATGCTCCAATACCGCTTCCGGGTCTTCAATTAGCGCATTTTTATCTTTTCTGGAGACCAGTGAAAGGTCGGAATTGTAATTTCTATCGGCAAAGGCCTCAAACCAGATTTTAAATCCGAGTTCTTCCGCCATTTTTGCTATTATGGAATCAAAGGGAACATAAAGAATGGTCTTTTCTTTATAATCGGCAATGGCGTCCAAATATACTTTGGACAAATTCTCGTTCATTGCAGTTTGATTATACAATGCTCCGTGGGCTTTGATATGATGCAATGGAATTTCTTCATCTTCCAAAACCTTATCAAAATCCGCCATTTGCTGTTTAATACTTTGTTTTAATGCTTCGTTTGAAATGTTCATGACTTCCCTGCCAAAATTGGTTTTATCGGGGTATGATGGGTGCGCTCCCACTTTAAGTTGATGTTTTTTGGCCAGTGAAGCGATCCCAAACATGGTCTCCTTGTCACCTGCGTGACCACCACATGCAATATTACAGGAACTTATAAAAGGAAAAATATTAGCCTCGTTGCCAACTCCTTCCCCAACATCACAATTGATATCTATCTTAAACTGATTCATTAAAACAATCCAATAACCTTAAATATACTTTTTGTACCAAGAAATATGGCAAATACCACAATAGCGATTCCTAATATATTTTGCAAAAGACTGTTCGTATTGTTGCCCATTACCGATTTTTTGTTCACTACCCATAATAATAGTGAAGCCATCACCGGAAGCAAAATACCATTGGCCACTTGGGCAAACTGAATCACTTCTATAGGTTTTATATCAAAAGAGAGAAACACCACTCCACATAACAGTACAATGGCCCAGACCATTTTGAACTTTTTGTTCTGCATGCCACCTTCCCATCCAAAACAACTGCTGGCCACATAGGCCGCTGCCAATGGTGCAGTAATGGCCGAAGTAATTCCCGCGGCCAAAAGTCCGATTGACATAAACAGGAAGGCCATTTTACCAAATAACGGCTCCAACGCCATGGCCATGTCCAAGGCATTGTTTATTTCCGATATGGGAGCAGCGGAAGCCGTAATCAATATGGCCATGGAAACCAAACCTCCCAATCCAATGGATATGATAGTATCCCAGTTCACCGCTTTTAAATCTTTATTGGAATTCCATTTTTCTTTCACCAAAGAAGCGTGCAAGAACAGGTTATAGGGAACCACCGTAGTCCCCACCAAAGCAACCACTGTTAACAACCCGCCTTCGGGAAGCTCTGGAACAAACATTCCCTTAAGTATTTCCCAAATCGATGGTTGGGTGATAATGGCGCAGATAATAAAACTAACCCCCATAACACCTACGAGACCCACGAAAATCCTCTCTAAAATCTTGTAACTGCTAAACCATAACAAAAGAAATATAATGCCTCCAATAATTACCGGCAAAAAAGGTCTCAACTGTTGCTGGGGCACTAATTGTTCAAGTCCTAATGTAGCTCCACCGATATTTCCGGCCTCATAGGCTGCATTACCAATAAGAATGGCCCCAAGAACGATTACAATCACTAGGTTTTTGACCCATGGTGTGCTCAGTTCCGTCCTTACCACATCCACCAGTCCGCTTTGCGTAACCAAACCTATTCTACCCGCCATGGCCTGTAAAACCATAGTGGCCATTATAGAAACCGACAGAGCCCATATAAGGGTATATCCAAATTGGGCTCCAGCAAGTGTGCACATGGTTATGGTGCCCGGACCTACAAAGGCTGCTGCGACAAGAACACCAGGTCCTATTTTCTTAAACATTGGTTCGTTGGTTTTGGTGGTTTAATTTAAAGGTATAAATGCACAAATCGTGCATTTCAACCGAAAAAGTGTATTTCGTCTAAAAGTGGATTGCCGTACATCGATTTTTTATACTATTTCAAAAATCTCAAAGTTATAATAGTCCCAAATCATACTTAGACTTAAACCTTAAAAAACTTATGACATGTAAGGATTGCGGCAAAAGCATTAACCCCCAACAGTATATCGCATCAAAAGAATCTTTAGGTGTTACGCTTTGCGAACGACATACAAAACTTATCAAAAAAGTAATTCTCGATAACGACACCCCTATTGAGGCCATTCATCTTTTTTATGCCTTAAAGGAAGTTGGCGCACACCCTATGCTCGAATGGTGGGATGGTAAAAAATCGGTCGACATTGCTATATCAAGGGTAAAGCTCAATATTGAGATTGACCAAAATTATAACATGATAACGCACGAGCAAGCGATAAACGACCTTGAAGATGCCATGCATTCCTTCAAAAATGGTTTCACGACCATTAGGATTCCGCATTTGGCCATCAAATATTATTTGGATGAAACTGTAGAAAATATTCTAGGTATCATCTCTGGGCTAAAGGCCAATATCAAGGCGATTTAATTATAGAACGAGAGGCTGTTCTCTTTTTTGGTCTGCTTATATTCCAAGATATTGATGACCAGCATATCCTCTCCAATGTTCTCCAGATCGTTGATGTAGTTTTTATTCCTGTTTTGGAAGTACTCGGTGTCACCCTGATCCAACTTGACCATGTCTATTTTACCGTTACCGTATCTAGTGATCAGCAGCCCTCCCGTTGTACAGACCTAACCATAGTTGGTATTGTGTCTTCTGAATTTCAATCGTTCTCCGGGAAGTAGACGAAGGTCCCAAAGCTTTATGCTTTCATCCTCGAACACCAATCTATTGCTTAACGAATCCTTAATTTCTTGATGTAGCAACTCATCAATCTTCTCCTGCTCCCATGGGTCAAAATTGCCCATGGGGTTCAACTCCACAAATTGCATGCTCTCTATTTTCTAAAATCGCGTAAAAATAAATCACAATACACTTTATAACAGCACTTTAAATAACTTTTAACGAATTAGTTGCATATTTAATCGATTATGTTGGTTTTATTGTGAAATCACTCAATAACAGTCACTTAAATTATTCTTTTATTATTCTCACCCAAGCCATCCTTCGCGATCTAAGCTCCGGTATTGAATAGCTTCCGATATGTGGGGCTCAGTTACCTGTTCCGACTGTTCCAAATCGGCAATGGTGCGGGAGACCTTCAAAATTCTATCGTATGCCCGAGCGGACAGATTGAGTCGTTGCATTGCTTCTTTCAACAGGTTTTTGGATGATTCGTTAAGTTTGCAGAACTCCCTGATATGTTTAGTCCCCATTTGGGCATTGTAATGAATGCCATCAATGTTTTCAAATCTGCTGGTCTGTAATTGACGTGCCGCTTCTACTCTTTTTCTGATTACTACACTGCTCTCTCCTTTTCGTTCATCGGATAATTTATCAAAAGGTACAGGCGTTACCTCTATGTGAATATCGATTCTATCCAATAGCGGTCCTGATATTTTACCCAAATAGCGCTGCATTTCGGCTGGTGACGATGTGACCGGGGCATCGGGGTCGTTAAAATAGCCGCCAGGACTAGGATTCATACTTGCCACCAGCATAAAACTGCTGGGATAGGTCACCGTAAATTGTGCCCTGGCAATGGTTACCTCCCTATCCTCCATGGGTTGTCGCATCACTTCCAACACCCTTCGTTCAAATTCGGGAAGTTCATCCAAAAACAATACGCCATTGTGCGATAATGAAATCTCCCCGGGTTGGGGATAGCTCCCACCGCCCACCAAGGCGGCAGAACTTATGGTATGATGGGGATTACGAAATGGCCGTTGGCTCATTAGCCCCTTATTCTTGACCTTGCCTACCACACTATGGATTTTAGTGGTTTCCAACGCTTCATGAAGCGTCATCGGTGGTAAAATAGAGGGCAAACGTTTGGCCAACATGGTCTTGCCTGCTCCGGGCGGACCTATCAGTATAATATTGTGTCCGCCCGCCGCGGCAATTTCCATACAGCGTTTTATACTTTCCTGTCCTTTTACATCGGCAAAATCAAATTCGGGCAAGTGCAAGCTATCATAAAATTCCTGCCGTGTGTCTATTTTTGTTTGTTCAAGGGGTGCGTTCTCATTAAAAAAACCGATTACCTCTTTAATGTTTTCAACCCCATATACGTTAAGCCCACTTACCACAGCTGCTTCATTGGCGTTTTCTTTGGGCAGGACAAACCCTTCAAAACCTTCTTCTTGTGCTTTAATGGCAATCGGCAAGGCGCCTTTTATGGGCTGTACACTTCCATCGAGGGAAAGCTCCCCCATAATCAAGTATTTCTGAATGTTTTCTGACCGAATTTGGTCGGAGGCGGCCAAAATACCAATGGCCAAGGTAAGGTCGTAGGCAGAACCTTCCTTTCGTAAATCTGCGGGCGCCATGTTGATGGTGATTTTCTTACCGGGAATTCGATACCCGTTGTTCTGTAGGGCAGCAGCTATCCTAAAATTGCTTTCCTTAATGGCATTATCGGGCAAGCCCACCAAATGATATCCAATTCCTTTATCTATATTGACCTCCACAACAATTGTTGTTGCTTCAATCCCAAAAACGGCACTTCCGTAAACTTTTATGAGCATATCAACCTTTTAATTGAAAAAAGACTGAGAAAATAGCCAATCTTTAATCAAAAAAATCAACGGTTTGACGGATACCCTAATTTGAATTGACGAATGCCCCGTTTGAATTAACGGAAGATCAAAACGGATGCTGCAGTTTCCTCGATTTCCTGCTTGTTCATCATCATTTTACGGAACTCCCCGTTCACATACATCTGTGCCTGATCATCGTAATGTTTGCTCAAGGGGTTCCCGGATTGCCCCGTTGGCAAAATACTGATACTGTTCTCCACGTCCGAAAAATCGATGATTCTACGGGTAGATGGTCCGGAACTTACTTTGTAAAACCCGGTACTATCATAAGGAAAAGCCAGATTGTTTATCACTTCGCGGGTTCCTTCTACCGGGAATGGTCCCACATTGAAGTACTTTCTCAAAGAAGCCACTTGGCCAAAGGGGTGTCCATGCTCCAAGGTATGCACTTTGTCCCAAGTCCACTGGCTGGTATCCTCACCAAAATCCTCAATCAATGACTCCCACGCCTGCAAAAACGAAATCATGACAATGTCTTCTCTGGTTTCCACAACATCCGGGGTATTGATATTATCCCACCATTTTCCGTCTTTCATGCTGGAACCCCATGCAATCTGACGCTTAAACAAGTGCGTAGATAAAAATTGCTTGAACATTTCCGGGCCCAATTCATCCTCAATGGTGTTTTTCAACATGTAATAGAGGCCCCTGTGGTAGATAACCGGACTAATAGAATTAAGCTTATATTCTCCATCCCAATTCTTTAGCGAGTCCAAAAGTACCAATTGATCACTGTTCAAATGGGTAACATCGAATAATTTGACTAATTCAGTGACCACTTCTGTATTCACTGGAGAGGTCACATCCAAAATCATTTCAGAAATGGATTCTTTGTCCCAATCATCCTTGGCATCCAACAATTGGACTATTCGTTTTGCCCTATTTTCTGGTAAATAGTAGCCGGGGTAAAGCATTCCTGCAATGGAATCGGGTTGATTATTGGCAGAATACACATAGTTCCATGGCGGGTTTTCAGCCATTGGGTTTTCCGAAAAGTCCAAATAGCGCAAGGGTTCTTCTTTACCCGATGCACCGTCCAAAATAAACTTGGTGGACAAACTATCCGGCATTTGATAAAGTTTTGCCGTGGCCCACCAAGCCACGTTTCCTTCCGCATCGCCATACATAACATTGAGCCCTGGCGCATGAATATTGGGCAAAGCACTTTTAAACTCTTCCATGTTGGTGGCATGGCTCAAGCCATACAAGGCATGTATCACCTTATTTTTGGGCTTAGTATAGATCCAAGACATGGAAACCGGACGCTCGCCTGATATTTGGTCCGCGATGTTGTTCAGCACCGGGCCGTGGTGTGTTTTGTTGTAAGTGAAGGAAACATCTTCGCCATCTTTTACCTTAATGGTCTTTTTTATAAACTCATAGTCTTTCCATCCCTCAGCCACTCGATATTTTGTGCTGTCGGACGGGTGGGTCTCCTCATAATAAAAGTCGATATCGTCATTCTCGAACATCGTGAGTCCATATGCCAGCTTTCTGTCGTGTCCCAACAAGGGGAATGGAACTCCTGCCAAATGGTAACCATACTTTTCATAGGTAGGTGTGCTAATGTGGGCCTCATACCACACAGAGGGCTGTGCAAAGCCAATATGAGGGTCATTGGCAAAAATCACTCTGCCATTTTTTGTTTTTTGCGGAGCAACTACCCAGCTATTGCTCCCTTCGAATTGTGGTATGGGCAACTTGCTCAAAGCATTGTTTACGCTTGCCGTAATATTTGTGCCCAAAGTATCGGCAACCTCGCCTTTATAATTTTTTATCCATACGGTTGTGGTATCGGAACTTATGGCCAAATCCTTAATGTATTCGTCTCCCAATTTATTGCGCATACTGGTCAACAAAGGGTCCGTTTTGTGTGCCATGGCAAAACTGAAGGCCATGTAACCTACTGCATTGTACACATCCTCTAAGGTAAAGGGTTCCTTGTCAATCCCTGTAAGATAGAACTCTATGGGGGTGGGGCCTTGTTCTATAAATTCATTGATGCCATCCAGATAGGCCTGCGCAAGCACAATGGCTTCACTGTTTGTTTCCAGACCAGCAACAGTCGCTTTTGTATGGTCATCAATACCCAAAGAAATAAAAACCTTGTCGGTTCCGATCATATCTTCTCCAAAAACCTCCGATAGTCTACCTTTGGCCACTCTGCGCAGCAATTCCATTTGCCACAACCTATCTTGTGCGTGAACATAACCCAATGCTCTTAATGCATCGGTCTCGTTTTGAGCATAAATATGCGGAATTCCGTAGGGGTCAAAATAAGTGGTTACCTCATTGGAGATACCGGTAAGTTTTTTTTCACCGCTATAATCTGGTTTTAATGAATTTAGAAATATAGCAATGCCGATAATTACAAGTAGAATGAATCCTGCAAGAACAAGAAGAATCTTTTTGTACGTTTTCACGAAGATGGGTTAAGTCGATTAGTACTCTAAGGTATAATTAATTTCTTAGATGATTTAAAAAAATTGCTGACAAATATCAACTATTTATTCATGGACAGATGGTGCTTTTCCAAGCCCGACTTTAACCATTTCTCATACGTTTCAACGTCAACATATTGCACCGCTTCGTTGAGAATCTCCATGTTCGGGGAAATCAATACGTAGTAAGGTTGTGATGCAGCATTGAAATTGATGGTTTGGAACGTTCCCCATTTTTGCCCAATGGTTTCTATGGATTTAATCCTACCGGAGGCGTATTTAAAATCGAATTGTTCGGATTCGGGAAGCTCTTTTCTATCATCCACATAAAGTGAAATCAGTACATAATCTTCCTTTAAAATAGGGAATATGTTGGCATCGCTCCACACATTTTCTTCCATTTTTCTACAATTTACACAGGCCCACCCTGTAAAATCAAGGAGGATAGGTTTGTTAACCTCTTGTGCGTATGCCACGCCCTCTTCAAAATCCTTAAAACAATCCAATCCTAACGGACAATCGCTTTCTGTCCCCACTACACTGTAAAAACTTGGTGGCGGAAATCCGCTCAACAACCTTAACTGTGTTACATTGAACACCCCTAGCACCAAATAAACGGTGA
The DNA here is from genome assembly GCA_963677115.1 of uncultured Allomuricauda sp. Taxonomy (GTDB): domain Bacteria; phylum Bacteroidota; class Bacteroidia; order Flavobacteriales; family Flavobacteriaceae; genus Flagellimonas. The sequence continues at coordinate 3,214,715 of OY781874.1, read as the reverse complement.
AGGCCAAACTGAGGATACCTATTATTTTTCTGGCCGGGGACAGGCTCTTTTTGGGCCCATCGTGTGGAAATCTTAAAATTCCGAAAAGGTAAAGTGTCATTAAAACAAATAGCACTACCCAAATACCCACAAAAATCTCTCTTTTAAAGATGCCCCAATTTCCTACCAAATCTGCATTGGACAAGAATTTAAAGGCCAATGCCAGTTCCAAAAATCCAAGTACCACTTTTACGGTTGTCATCCATCCGCCAGACTTTGGCAACGAGTTTAGCCAAGCCGGAAACATGGCAAACAACGCAAACGGAAGTGCCAAAGCCAGACCAAAACCTACCATTCCGGAGGTTAAGTTGGTGGCTACATTGCCTTCTGCCAAGGTTGTGCTCCCTAAAAGACCGCCCAAAATGGGACCTGTGCAGGAAAATGAAACTATGGCTAGCGTCAACGCCATAAAAAAGATACCGAGCCCCCCTCCTACTTTGGACGAGGCTGAATCCATCTTATTGGCCCAAGAACTGGGCAACGTAAGTTCATAGTACCCAAAGAATGAAAAGGCAAAGAATACAAAAATGACAAAAAAGAACACATTCAGCCAAATATTGGTGGCGATGGTATTCAATATCTGTGAGTCCACCGAATTGAACAAATGGAACGGTAAGCTCAGCAAGAAATAAATTAACACGATAAAGAAACCGTAGAGCAAAGCATTAGCTATGCCCTTTGACTTATTTTGTGTTTGTTTTGTAAAAAAAGAGACGGTCAGCGGAATCATGGGGAACACGCAGGGGGTCAACAAGGCAATCAAACCACCAATGAAACCCAGTCCAAAAATCATCCATAGATTAGATTTTCCTTCGGAATCGGTAACTCCGTTTTGATTCAGGAGGTTTTTGTTCTTTAAATCCACCTTAAGTGATTCTCCCAGTGCCACACTGCGTTCATCCAAAACCGTTTCTTCGGCCACAAATCCACTTCCGTCCAACGAAATTTGAAAATATTCATCAACAGGCAGACAAACCTCCTTACAAATCTGGTAAAACAGATTTACGGATATTTGGTTGACCTCTGGGTCCAACAATTTAATTTTTTGCGTGAATATGGCCTCTTCTTTAAAAAAGGTTTCATCTACCTCAAAAATTTCGCTGTATTCTATTATTGTTTCACTTTCCTCGGTTTTACCTACTAGTTCATAATCCTCGCCGACCTTTTCGAAAGTGAACTCACTGGGCAAAGAACCACCTTCATCCGTGTATTGCGAATAAATGTGCCACCCATCCATAATTTCCGCCCTGAACACCAATTCGTATTCAGTATCGGACAATTTGTTCACCTCATGGCTCCAAACCGCGGGGTTCTCTTCCGTTTGAGCAAATGTGGTTAGATTGATGAAGAACAGTCCTAAAAAAAGCAACAATACTCTCATGTAAGCCATGTAATCTTTAATATTTTTTGAGTCGATTTCTCAACTTTGAATCTTTCGTCAGCACGCTTGCCCAACACCCAGACAATTTCATCGTCCGAACAGAGCAACCATTGCTTTTCTTTTGAGATAAGGTCCATTTTTTCATCCTTGAAAAATTTGGATAGCTTTTTCTTGCCACGCATCCCAAAAGGGTAAAAATAGTCGCCTTTTTTCCAATTCCTTAGCTCCAAAGGAAAGATTAACTTTTCCTTATCCAAAAATACGACATTTTGCGCCTGTTTTTCAAAGGATTCTACCTCTTCCAACTGTATGTTAATAGGCAATCCATCTCGAGCTCCATCGAAATCAACGCGATACGTAGCTTTCTGTTCGCGCATCATTTCTGCTAGAATTAGGCACTCCCTGTCCTTAAGCAGTCTATGACTCTTGGAAAAAACCTGTTTACCACTCTCTGCAGTCAACAAGTCTCTTACATCGTTCCACTCGGTAAAGCCATAACCATTGAACAATCCATATAAATAAGCATCCAACGGCTTTAGTTTTTGCAGCTCGGCAATTGGAATTTCAACAACACCATTGCCCTGTTGAAACAATTTAGACCTTAATTCTTCCAAATAATTGTTTGCCAAATCCTTCGTTTGCCTTAAATAATCCTGTGTATGCTGGAAGTTTTGCAGCAAAGCTGGTTGGAGTCCTTTTAGGAGGGGTACCACATCATGACGGATCTTGTTACGAAGATATTTTGAGCTTGCATTGCTGCTATCTTCCCGCCAATCGATGCCTCCCGTAGCTGCAAATTCCAAAACCGCTTCTCGGGGAAAAGGCAGCAGCGGCCGGACAATGGTCCCATTCACTTCAGGGATGCCCGAGAGCCCTTCAATCCCCGTTCCACGCGATAGATTGATGAGAAAGGTTTCTAAACTGTCATCCGCATGGTGGGCCGTTAAAACGTAATCCAACCCTTTGGATTGCAACAGTTCATCAAACCATTTGTAACGCAGCTCCCTTGCTGCCATTTGCACGGATATACGATGATTTTCAGCATATTGCTCGGTATCAAATCGCTGTACAAAAAAATCAACCCCTAATCGCGATGCCAAATTGGCCACAAATGTCTCGTCCGCATCACTTTCTGCACCTCTTAGGGAAAAATTGCAATGCGCCAAAGCAAAATCAAGTTTTGAGGAAGTGCATAAATGGGTCAAAACAACACTATCAAGTCCGCCACTACAGGCCACTATAAGCTTCTTCTCCTTGAGAAATGGCAAGGTGGCTACAATGTGTTCGTTGAATTTTTGGACCATGATGCGAATTTACGAATAAACCTTAGTCCTTCTCCAAAACTGTCCGCATTGCTTTGGCTTTGAGCAGACATTCTTGGTACTCCTTTTCGGGATCGGATTTTGAGGTGATGGCACTGCCCACAGAAAAGGAAATATACTTTTTGCTTGCATTGTACAAAATACTGCGGATAACCACATTGAAGTCAAAATCTCCATTAGATGCAAAATAACCTATGGCTCCGCTATATAGACCTCGCTTGGTCTCCTCCAATTCCTCGATGATTTTCATTGCGGAAATTTTCGGCGCACCGGTCATACTCCCCATGGGGAAGGTTTCCTTTATCAATTCCAACGGGTTTTTATTTGTTGGTACTTTTGAAATTATGGTCGAGATCAATTGATGTACTTGCTTAAATGTGTGCGGTTTGCAAAATTCCTCAACCTGTACGGAACCTCTTATCGCACTCTTTGACAAATCGTTACGCACCAAATCGGTGATCATAATATTTTCCGAGCGCTCTTTTTTATCCCGGGCCAATACCTGTTTGATTTTTTCGTCTTCCCGCTCGTCCATGCCCCGCCTTGCTGTACCTTTTATAGGCTGCGAGATTACCTTTTGCCCCATCTTTTTAATATATCGCTCAGGGGACGCGCACATCAGGTACTTATCACCAAATTTTGCAAATGACGCAAAAGGAGGTTCAGAAATGCTATTCAGTTTTTGATAGGTTTCCCATGGATCGATAACAGCGTCCTCTGCATAAAACTCTTGGCAAAAATTGGCCTCATAAATATCTCCACGGTGAATATGCTCCAAAAAACGATGGGCCTTTTCAAGATAAGCCTTTTTATGAATCCTCAACTTTATTTTTATAGGGTTGTGGGTCTCGGACGAATATGGCGTGGCGGTATAACTGTTGATTTCTTCATAATCAGAATCAATATCCTGCGAAATACCTTCCAAGTAGCTAAAATGGAGTTCTTCATCTTTGAGCAGAATAACTTTTTGTGGTTGAAAAAAACATAGCTCAGGGAATTCAAGGCCATCAAAATTTTTGGAGGACAGATTCTCCAACTCGTTTTTTACATCATAGGAAAAATAACCGAACAACCAGTCCCTTTCCATCTTCAAATAGGTATTGAGAGCATCTGTAGTATCCAAGGTCTTGGACGTCCCTACGGCCAAACCCGCCTCAAAAGTAGAATATTGATCTTGATGCGCATTACTGTCCAACCAAACGGCCGTATCAAACTTTTTAGCCCACCACAACAGGGCTTCTTTACTTTGTAATTGGGAATGTATAGGAAAGGAGCGATGAACCCTCAATAGTTATGAATTTAATGAATCCAAAAATGTATCTATGGCTTTCCGATGATCCATTTGCAAGGCTTCATCCACAATGCCCTCATCACCAAAATTCTCATAAAAAGAAGGCAACGAAAAATTTGCTGTTATTTCCCCGCCAAACCTGGGCAACATATTTTCAACAACGGTAAATGCACCTTTTCCTCCACGTTTGCCGCCGGATGTGGACATCAAAAAAACTTTGGTGCCCTCCAAAAAATTGCGGTCCAACCGGGATAACCAGTCCAGCACATTCTTAAAATATGCCGAAGGGTTGCCGTTATATTCGTTTACGGATACAATAAGTCCCTCCGCACCATTGATTTTCGCCTTCAACTCCATTAAATCATCCGAATAGCCTTCTGCTTTTTCCAAATCTTCACTAAACATGGGAAATGCCCGTTCTGCCATGTTTATAAGTTGAATATCATGCTGTTGAACCAAGGAAGCCGTGTGTTTTACCAATTTAAAATTGATAGAAGTTGAAGAATTGCTTCCCGCAAATGCCAAAATTGCAGCCATATTATGGAATCGTTGATTGTTTCGCTAAAATACCGCAATTGGAAGATAGATGGGACTATTTTGTATATTTTTGATGCGACCAACATCCAAAGTACTTGCTAAACAAGTATATAGGATGAATTGATTCTAAAATGACGGTAAAAACGAACAGACTATTTTTTGTGGATGCCATGCGTGCATGGGCAATTTTGATGATGCTGCAAGGACATTTTATCGATGGTCTTTTGGACCCGATCTATAGGGATACCGGCAACACAGCCTACAACATTTGGTTATATTTTAGGGGAATAACCGCCCCAGTGTTCTTTACGGTCTCCGGTTTTATTTTTACCTACCTATTGATTCGCGTTCCACAAAACGGCTTGGAAAACCCAAGAATTGGCAAAGGCATCCGACGCGGTTTACAGCTATTGCTCATTGGGTATTTATTACGGATGAACCTTGGCGGGTTGTTCAAGGGAGAAATTTATGATTCCTTTTATTTGGTGGATGTGCTGCACTGTATTGGACTGTCCATATTGGGACTTATTGGTGTTTATGTGCTGACCTCCAAAAAAAAGGACTATATTTTCCCGATTGTTCTCGTGCTCATCACTTTAGTGCTTTTCCTTTTTGAAAGAGTTTACAAAGATTGGTCCTTTTCATTTTTGCCCGACTTTTTGGCCAATTACCTTACAAAGGCCAACGGATCTATATTCACCATAATACCATGGTTTGGCTACGCCACTATTGGCGCCTTTATTTCGGCGCTGTTCACACGGTTCAAAAATTATAGGTACTTGTACCCGGCCGCTATTTCCATCGCATTGACAGCCGGCTATCTGTTAATCTACCAATCTTCCAATTTCTTTGAACTTGTATATGAAAGGACCGGTTTTAACTTTCTTGAACAGCTCCTTACCAACAACTACCTGTTTATCCGTTTGGGCAATGTGTTTGTAGTATTTGCTGTATTTATGCTGCTTCGCCAATTAACGACGAACAGAACTGTTTTAAAAATCGGGGCGAGTACGCTTTCCATCTACGTGGTTCACTTTGTTATCCTTTATGGCAGTTTCACCGGATTGGGTCTGTACCGTTTCTTTAACAGCTCGCTCTCTCCCGAGATCGTGGTGCCCGGGGCGGTGGCATTTATGATAGCTTGTACTTGGTTGGCGCTTCAATACCATAAATACGAAGCGGAGCTTAAATCACAGGTTTCATCAGGGCTTCTATTTCTAAGGACCCAGGCCATTGAAATAAAAGAGCTTTCCGTTCCCGTACTCCGTGAGGTTTTGATACGGCTCCGTATTATGCTCAGACGTTTGTTACGTACCGTTAGAAGCTAAAAAAAGCATCCAATCCCAAGACTGAATGCTTTTGTAACTTGTTTTTATTTTATCTACCTATACGTGCAAGGCCCTATCCTCGGTAGCGGCCAGAGCAGCTTCCTTAACAGCTTCCGCATAGGTCGGGTGTGCATGGCTCATTCGGGAAATATCCTCTGCGGATGCCCTGAACTCCATGGCAGTAACGCCTTCGGCAATCAAATCGGCACAACGCGCGCCGATCATGTGGATGCCCAATACCTCATCGGTATTTTTGTCAGCCAAGATTTTTACAAAACCATCAATGTCCATGCTGGCACGGGCACGGCCCAATGCACGCATGGGGAACTGACCTGATTTGTATTCCACGCCTTCTTCCTTCAATTGCTCCTCAGTTTTGCCCACAGCGGCAACTTCCGGCCAAGTGTAGACCACTCCCGGAATCAAATTATAATCGATGTGTGGTTTCTGACCTGCCAACAGTTCCGCCACCATGGTCCCTTCTTCTTCGGCCTTGTGGGCCAACATAGCTCCTTTTACCACATCCCCAATGGCGTAAATGTTGGAAACATTGGTCTGTAAATGTCCGTTTACCTCTACTCGGCCCCTATCGTCCAATTTAACTCCTACTTCCTCGGCGTTCAATCCATCGGTGTAGGGCTTACGGCCAACACTTACCAAGCAGTAATCACCTTTAATGGTGACTTCCTTGCCTTTTTTGTCGTCGGCTTTGACTATGACCTCATCGCCTTTACGTTCCACGGATTTTACTTTGTGGGACAGGTTGAACTTTACTTTTTGTTTCTTCATCACCTTGGTAAGCTCTTTGGACAATGCACCGTCCATTCCTGGGATTATGCGGTCCATATACTCCACTACGGTAACCTCGGCACCCAGGCGCTTGTATACTTGGCCCAGTTCCAATCCAATGACACCACCTCCAATAACGATCAGGTGTTTTGGGATTTCTTTCAGTTTTAAAGCTTCGGTGGAAGTGATGATCCGTTCCTTATCAATTTCGATAAAAGGAAGGGTCGATGGTTTTGATCCCGTGGCAATAATAGTGTTCTTGGCTTCAATGGTCTCCTCTCCGTCCTCTTTGGCAACGTTGATGTGCGTGGCATCTTTAAAGCTACCGACACCGTGGTACACATCAATTTTATTTTTGTCCATCAAAAACTCGATGCCCTTGGTGGTCTGGTCCACAACGCCCTGTTTGCGGGCAATCATCTGCTCCAAGTTCACTTTAACATCACCTGGAATCTCTATACCGTGTTCCTCGAAGTGCTTTACGGCATCCTCGTAATGGTGCGAAGAGTCCAACATTGCCTTGGACGGGATACAGCCTACGTTAAGGCAAGTTCCGCCAAGGGTGGCATACTTTTCTATAATTGCGGTTTTCATTCCCAATTGGGCGCATCGAATGGCCGCCACATAGCCTCCTGGTCCAGAGCCGATGATGGCTACATCATATTGATTCATATGGTATTATTTGTAAGGATAATTGCTAAAAAACTGTGTTTTTGTAAAACAAGTGTAAAAATACAAATGTTTTTCGGGACAGTACCAAGGAATTATGTTGGATTGTTTGGGTTGATGGAGGTTTGGTTGAATGGGTCAAGGACGATGGGTAAAAGGTAAAGGATTGAATGGGTGTGAACATTTAGATAATTCGATTGTTGGATGGTTGGATTATTAGATGATTGGGTGGTTGGAAGCACGGACCCTGAGCGGAGTCGAAGGGTGGATTTAACGATGGTCGGATTTTTGGTGAAGGGTGAAAGGTCAATGGATTATTCGATTGTTGGATTATTCGATTGTTGGATGGTTGGATGGTTGGAAGCACGGACACTGAGCGGAGTCGAAGGGTGGATTTAACGATGGTCGGATTTTTGGTGAAGGGTGAAAGGTCAATGGATTATTCGATTGTTGGATGGTTGGATGGTTAGAAGCACGGACACTGAGCGGAGTCGAAGGGTGGATTTAACGATGGTCGCATTTTGGTGAAGGGTGAAAGGTCAATGGATTATTCGATTGTTGGATGGTTGGATGGTTAGAAGCACGGACCCTGAGCGGAGTCGAAGGGTGGATTTAACGATGGTCGCATTTTGGTGAAGGGTGAAGGGTCAATGGATTATTCGATTGTTGGGTGGTTGGAAGCACGGACACTGAGCGGAGTCGAAGGGTGGATTTAACGATGGTCGGATTTTTGGTGAAGGGTGAAGGGTAAATGGATTATTCGATTGTTGGATGGTTGGATACGAATCCCACGAACTTTCACCAATGAAGCTCCGTACCCTGACCGCCCGCCTGTTAATTGTTCATTGTTCACTGCATACTGACTTCCGATTTCTAGATTTTTGGATTGGGGGTTATTTCGGGTCTCACTTGTCATACATAAAAAATAAAAAAGCCTCCCGTTTGCACGGAAGGCCCTATATTACGTTTTTAAAATATCCTATTTTTAATCACAAGTCTCTAAACCTCCAAAAGTAATGGTCCAATTATTTGGTTCATTTGAAAGGATATTAAAACCATTCAATCCCTCTCCGTTCTCGCAAATATTTACAAATGCTGCACCGACGCTCACATTGGGCATTACTTCTTGTTCGGCCCACCCGAGCAAGGTGTTGGAAAAATTAAGGGCCGACATCCCGCTAGCATCGAACATATTTATCATTTTCTCTACCTTCTGAATGTTCCAGCTGCCCAGATTCTGATCAAAGGAGATTGCATTGACAAACATACTTGTCATGTTAGTAACTTCCGAGGTATCCCAACCGCTGATGTTCCCATTAAAGGATGTGGCTGCAGCGAACATTCCACTCATGTCTGTAATATTGGAGAGGTTGGGTAAATCAGTAGCATTATACACCATGTTCGTACAATTCTGGAATGCTACACTTAGACTTTCCCAAATATTACTTCCCCATTGCTCTATGCTCATCAACTGTTTTGGATTCCCATTGCTCATTTTAATGGCCGGAAAACCGCCCGCTATGGCTACGGTATATGTACCAGGCGATTCATATATATGTTCCACAAAGTTTACATCGGATTGTATAATACCCTCTATGGTACTATCTCCCCAATCAACGGTAAAGTCATATTCATAATTTGGGTCTACCCCTATTCGGATTTTTTGATTGTTCGCTGTTGTCTTCCAAGTGGTCACAAAAGAATCAGGATCCTCGGCCAGGCTCTCTATTACATTTTCTACGGTTATGGTCATGGTAGCATCAACGGTCTCCTCGCCATCGGTAACGCTTACCGTTATGCTGTGTGAGGTAGCGGTCTCGTAGTCCAAGGTTTTTCCCTCGGCCAAGGTCAATATGCCCGTATCGGAGATGGCGAACAAATCGTTGTCGTTGGTCACCATGGCAAAAGTGAGCGCGTCATCTTCTGGGTCGCTGGCTTTTACCTCCCCTATCTCGTTGGCATCGGTAATATCCTCTTTTGCCTTAAATTCCTGATCGGCCATTTCGGGGGCCTGGTTGGTCGGTGCCAACGCAGTTACCTTAATGGTGATCGTGGCACTTGCCGTGTCCTCGCCATCGTCCACCTTAACGGTAATGGCATGCTGCTCCTTGGTCGCTGCATCCAGCGTTTTACCGCTTGCCAAACTAAGGTCTCCCATTTTGGTGATCTCGAAGAGGTCACCATCGTTCGTGGCAATGGAGAAGGTCAGCGCATCCTTATCGGCATCCGTTGCCGTTACCTTGCCGATTACCTCAGTATCGGAAATGGTCTCCGCAACCGTAAAGGTCTTTGCGGCTATTACGGGAACGCTGTTCTCGCCCTCGGTCGGGGTCACAGGACCATCGTCCTTACCACAGGACCAAAGCAGGGCCACGGCCAATACTGAAAAAAGTATCTTTTTCATAATTTTTTGGTTTTTAAAATTAAACATTTGGGCAAATTCGGAAGTTTCCACAAGGTTTTAGACCACCAATTGACGTATGCCCTGTTTAGATTGACGGATGAGGGGTTTGGGTTGATGGAGATTTGGGTAAAGGGTGAAATGGTGAAGGGTGAAGGGTCAATGGATTATTCGATTGTTGGATGGTTGGATGGTTAGAAGCACGGACACTGAGCGGAGTCGAAGGGACGATGAAGAATCTTTGGGATATAGATAAAGAGCATAGCGTTCTCGACTGCACTCGAACGGACAATCGCGGTCTGGCAATAGTTCACTGTAAATTGACCGCGGCCCACTTACATCCGAATTCGTACCTTCTACTTGTGACTTCCGACTTCTAACATCTCACTACTCAAATCTCATATCCAAGTACTAAAAAACAAAAACCGGAAAAGCACTTGGCCCTCCCGGTTTTATAAAACTTAAGGATTGATATGGTTAAAAGCAATCTGGAGCCATACCGCTGTCATTGATTATCCATGCAAAATCGTTGACCAAGGTATTCTTACCAGCGGAGTTACAATACGTCAATCCAATTGCTCCTAATGTAATCTCTTGTGGAATTTTTGTCTCGCCCTCGTCCAATATACTCCAGCCCAACAAAGTACTTTGATAGTTTTGGGTGCTCATCCCACTATTGGTCAACATTGATTCCATATAGGTAACGTTACTAATGTCCCAGCTTCCAAGGTCTTGATCAAAAGATGTGGCCCCTAAGAACAAACCAGCCATATTGACCACATCCTTTGTTTCCCAACCGCTGATGTCTCCATTGAACAATTCTGCCTGATAAAACATTCCCTCCATATCCGTTACTTTACCTGTGTCCCATGCACTAAGATTACGGTTAAACATGTTTGCTAGGGCGAACATATAGGACATACTGGTTATTTCGGCGGTATCCCAGTTACTAATATCGCCATCAAATAGAACCGCACCAGTGAACATATAGGATAGGTTGGTTACATTTGACAGGTCCGGCACATCGGTGGCCTTATAAACCATATTGGAACATGAGGCAAAGGCATAAGATAAATCTTGCCATACGTTATTTCCCCATTGGTCCATGCTGGATAGCTTCAAAGCGTTCAGGTTTTCCGTCCCGACTACAAACCAAGGAAGTTCACCATACATGGCCACGGTATGTTCCCCTGCGGTGTCATAGGTATGCTTTACTTCCCCATCTACCGGATAGTTATCTGTTGTGTCAATGGTATCAACGGTACCATCGCCCCAGTTTACTTGAAAATTATAGGCATAATTATCACTAATGTAGAAACTTATCTCTTCTCCATCTGCTTCTGTTTTCCAAGTGGTCACAAATGCTGCTTTATCTTTGGGGTCGGCCTCTGCAACATCCTGCACGGACACAGTAATGGTGGCATCCACGGACTCCTTGCCATCGGAAACGCTTACCGTAATAGTGTATGAGGCCTCTGTTTCAAAATCCAGCGTTTTGCCTTCGGCCAAGGTGAGTATTCCTGTGTCGGAGATGGTAAACAGCTCGCTATCGGTAATGCTGAATGTCAAGGTATCGCCATTGGGGTCGGAAGCCTGTACCTCGCCAATTTCTTCGGCATCGGTAATACTCTCCAAAGGCTTAAATTCTTGGTCGTCCATTTCTGGGGCCTGGTTCATAGTTTCGGGGCTTACCGTAAAGTTATCCGCACTGGTAGTCGTTTTGCCATCCACGGTCACGGAAATTTTTGCCGTTGTCGCACCGACAGGTACGTTAACCATTATGGTTGTGCTGGTAGCACTGCTCACATTGGCTGCTATCGAACCAAACTTAACCTCGTTGTCCTTAGCGGTAGTAGAGAAATTGGTACCCGTAATCGTTACTCCTGTTCCCACTGGGCCCGTTTTGGGTGTAAAACCGGTTATTGTAGGTTTGTTGGATACCGGGGGAGGCCCCGGACTATCGTCCTTGGCACAGGACGAAATCATGGCCGCAATGGCTATGGAAAAAAGCAGTTTTTTCATAATAATTTCTTTTTAAGGTTTAATATTCTTGGCAAATTCGGGAGTTTCCACGAGGTTTCGGAGCAGCAATTGACGGATGCCCTATTTGAATTGATGAATGATGGGTTTGGGTTGATGGGGTTTGGTTGAAAGGGTAAAAGGTGAAGGGATGGTTGGATTTTCGTTAAAGGGAAAATGGTGAAGGTAAAAGGTTCTCGACCTGACAATGGATTATTGTTTATTGTCAACTGTATACTGACTCCTAACTCCTAACTCCTAACTCCTAACTCCTAAAAAAACTAAATATGTACCGAAGGACTGTTCTTCACCTCCTTGATTACAAAAGAGCTTTGTGTGTTGCCGATATTGGCGATGGCGGTAAGTTTGGTGAGCATAAATTCTCGATAGCTCTTCATATCCTTTACAAAAATTTTAAGGATGTAGTCGTAATCGCCCCCCACATGAAAACATTCGGACACTTCCTTAAGTTGCAGTACCTCTCGCTCAAATTTTATCACATTTTCCTTGGTGTGCTGCACCAACCGTATTTGACAGAGCACCATAAAGTCGCGCCCTACCTTTACCTTGTCCACCAAGGCGGTGTATTGGGTGATCACCCCATTGCGTTCCAGTCGGCGAATACGCTCGTAAACGGCGGTCTTGGACAAATGCAAAGCATCCGCATACTGTTTGGTGGTCTTTTTACTGTCCTTTTGCAGCAGCCTGATCAATTCAATGTCCACATCGTCCAGTTTCATACCGACTATTTTTCTATGGTGAACCGCTAAATTCCAATTTTAAAGAACCATTTCCTAATTTTTAAAGTTATTCCGACCAATCATCTTCATTTTAATACATCTGTTGATTTTAGGTCTATCAATTCATAATTTTACTAAAAACAGTACATTATGGATTATAAAGCATCGGAACATATACAAGACCTTCAATATTTTGGTGAATTTGGAGGTGTAAATCCTTCCATATCAGATTCATCCACCTATACCTTTCTATCTGCAAAAACCATGTTCGATACCTTCGAGGGCAACACTGAAGGATGCTACCTGTACAGCCGCCATTCTTCCCCTTCCAACCTCTATTTGGGCGAGGCCATGGCGCAATTGGAAGGAACGGAATCGGCCAACGTTTACGCCAGTGGCATGGGCGCCATTACTGCGGTAATACTTCAATTGTGTGATTCGGGAGACCATATCGTGTGTAGCAGAACCATTTATGGTGGAACCTATGCTTTCCTGAAAAATTTTGTAAAGAAATTCAATATCGAGGTCTCTTTTGTGGACATTACCGATTTGGAAACGGTGAAAAGCTCGATAACACCCAAAACCAAGATGATATATTGCGAGGCGGTGAGCAATCCGTTGTTGGAAATTGCCGATATTCCGTCTCTATCCAAAATCGCCAAGAAAAACGATATGCCATTGGTGGTGGACAATACGTTTTCCCCGCTCAGCATAAATGCAGCAAAACTGGGAGCTGATATCGTGGTGCACAGCCTTACCAAATTTATCAACGGAACCAGTGATTGTGTTGCAGGCGCTGTGTGTGCCTCCACAGATTTTTGTTTGAGTTTGAAAGATGTGAACAGCGGAGCTGGAATGCTTTTGGGAAGTACGTTGGACAGTCTCCGTGCCGCTTCTATTTTGAAGAACATGCGAACCCTTCATATCCGTATCAAAAAACATAGCGAAAATGCCCATTACCTGGCCGAACAATTCGAGAAAGACGGCTTAAAAGTGGTATACCCCGGTTTGGAAAGTCATTCCGGCCACCAGTTGATGAAATCCCAAATGAACCATGAATACGGTTTTGGTGGAATGCTAACGCTCGATGTAGGCTCGGTGGAGCGTGCCAATGCATTAATGGAATTAATGCAGACCGAAAAGTTGGGATATTTGGCAGTGAGCTTAGGGTTTTACAAAACCCTGTTCAGTGCTTCGGGAACTTCTACCTCTTCCGAAATACCCGAAGAAGAGCAAAAAGAACTTGGTCTATCCCAAGGACTTATCCGTTTTTCCATTGGTCTGGACAACGACATCCGGAAGACCTATATTACCATGCGCGGTTGTATGGAAAAGTTGGATATTCTATCGCCCGACACCAGTTTGGCTTAATCCCGTAATAAGAGCGTGTTTGCACAACATGGTGCAAAATCGTAATATTACCTCTTAACAAACTCAGACCAAATGCCGAACACAGAGGAGAATCCAAAATTTAGGGAAAACGAACATATTGTAGAAAACAAAGAATTGAGCATTACGGAAGCCTTAATACCCGTATTTGCCCTTGTGGCCATGCTCGCCTACAATGTTTTTGTTTTTGGTGATGATGCCCTGAGCGGCTCTAACCAATTTATACTCCTAATGGGCGGCGCGGTCGCAGCAATCGTTGGCTTTTTCAACAAGGTCTCCTATGATCAAATGATTGATGAAGTGGCCGAAAACGTTCGGTCTACCACGGGTGCCTTGCTTATCCTTTTAATGGTAGGTGCGTTATCCGGGACATGGCTGGTCAGTGGTATTATTCCCGCAATGATCTATTATGGACTTCAAATTTTGAATCCTACCATATTTTTGGCGGCCTGTGTTGTTATCTGTGCCATAATTTCCATCGCTACGGGAAGTAGCTGGACCACCGCCGCAACCGTAGGCATCGCCTTGATCGGGATTGGCGAAGCATTGGGCATCTCATTGGGAATGACTGCCGGTGCCGTGCTTTCTGGTGCCTATTTTGGAGATAAAATGTCACCATTGAGCGACACCACCAATTTGGCCCCTGCCATGGCCGGGGGAGATCTGTTCTCGCATATTCGTTATATGACCTACACTACGGTCCCGACCATTGTGGTAACTTTGATTGTTTTCATCATTCTTGGTTTCACGATCGATACAACCGGAGTGGCGGATACGAGTTCCCTACTGGCAAATATTGATGCTACATTTAATATTAATGGTTGGTTGTTCATTGTTCCGTTGGTTGTTATCGGATTAATCCTTAAAAAAGCGCCACCATTGATGGCTTTGTTGATAGGAACTTTATTGGGCGGTGCATTTGCACTCATCTTTCAGCCGGACATCATTGCCAACATTGGCGGAGGAACCGCATTAAATTTTGAAACCGGATACAAAGGCATTTTAAACGCCATTACCGTTGATACCGAAATAGCGACGAACGACCCAGCTTTGAACGATTTGTTCTCTTCCGGAGGAATGTCCGGTATGCTCGGCACCATTTGGTTGATTGTCTGTGCCATGGTATTTGGAGGCATTATGGACGGTATCGGGGCTCTGGAACGTATCACGGAATCTCTTCTAAAATTGGCCAAGACCACATTCGGACTATTTGCCAGTACCGTTGGGAGCTGTTTGGCACTGAACGTCACCGCGTCCGACCAGTATCTGGCCATTGTAGTACCCGGCAAAATGTTCTCCAAAGCTTATAAAGAACGGGGACTTGCTCCAGAAAATCTGAGTCGGTCATTGGAAGATTCAGGAACTGTAACCTCTGTTCTGGTACCATGGAACACCTGCGGAGCGTATCACAGTAGCGTTTTGGGCGTTGGGGTTGGCGAATACTTCTTGTACGCCATATTTAACTGGCTGAGTCCCATTATGACCTTGTTGTTTGCAGCATTTAGAATCAAAATCAAACAACTTGCTACAAGTACGGCTGAATAAATTTTTATCCTACTTTTTTCATTGCGGCCATTTCTTTGGGAAGATATCAAAATTTGATGCTCAATTTTATCAGAACATCAATATTGACGGTGTTTTTTTGCGGCATAGTCACGACCTATCCGACCATAAGAAATCCTAATTTTCAAGTTGAAAAAAGCCATAAATCCACCTTATTTTTGTTATCGAAAATTAAAAAAACATCCAGTAAATGACTTTAGTAGGAAGAAAATTTCCAAACATTGAAGTAAACGCCATAGACGAATTGGGCGATACATTCAAAATCAACATTTTAGAAAAAGCCAAAGCAGAAAACAAGAAAGTATTGTTGTTCTGGTATCCAAAAGATTTCACTTTTGTGTGTCCTACGGAGCTTTTTGCCTTTCAACAAAATCTTAGTGAGTTTGAAAAGAGAAATACCATTGTTATAGGAGCTTCTTGTGATACTGCCGAGGTGCATTTTGCATGGTTGAACACCGAAAAGGACAACGGTGGAATTGAAGGGGTAACCTACCCTATCGTTTCTGACAGCAATAGAAACTTGGCAAGTGCCCTGGGTATCTTGGACATTATGAAGGAGGACTTCAATGAAGAAACCAACTCTGTTGTAGTGGAAGGTGACAATGTAACATACAGAGCTACTTACTTGATCGATGAAGAAGGAACCGTATTCCATGAAAGCATCAACCATATGCCCTTGGGAAGAAACGTAAAGGAGTTTTTGCGTTTGGTGGATGCCTACACCCACGTACAGGAAAAAGGTGAGGTTTGCCCTGCCAACTGGGAGGAAGGAAAAGAAGCGATGAATGCCGACAGAGCCGGTGTTTCCGAATACTTGACCAATCACGTAAACTAAGCACTATGGTCGTAGAATTGGACAAAGATAATTTAAGCGAGGTCATTGCCAACAATGACAACGTGGTGGTGCAGTACAGCGCATCTTGGTGCGGCAACTGTAGGATCATGAAGCCAAAGTTCAAAAAGGAAGCCTCCTTGAACGAAAACATAACTTTTGTTATGGTCGATGCCGAAAAATTCCCGGAATCCAGAAAGCTGGCCAATGTGGACAACCTGCCCACCTTCGCCACTTTTTCAAAAGGATCCTTGAAGAATCAGGTGCAGACCAATAAGTATGATGTTTTAAAAGACTTGATCCATGAAGTTGCCGATAATTAAACAATTGGTCAATTTTGCCGAGGACCACGATGAGGACTACCTGCAGGAAACTGCCGATACCTTGGAAAGTGTCTGTGAGGTTTCCAGCTTAAAGGAGGAAGAACTGGATATGATCGGGGAACTGATCTCCAATTTGTACGGAGCCATTGAAGTGACCAATGAAATCAAGAACGGCACACCCAAAAAGGAAGCGCTCAATGGTTTCATGTCAAGAGTGCTCGGGTCAATAGACAAGTAACTGACATTGTCATAAACATTAATATCAAGAACCTTCCCGTAAAAGTCTTCGGGAAGGTTTTTTTAGTATTTTTGACCCTGAATCAAAACTACGATTATGGCAACCGTTACACTTAAAGGAAATGAAATTCACACACTTGGCGACCTTCCAGAAAATGGTTCCCAAGCACCAAGTTTTACTTTGGTAAAAACCGACCTCTCCTCCGCTAGCCTATCCGATTACAAAGGCCAAAAGGTCGTTCTTAATATTTTTCCGAGCGTCGATACCGGTACTTGTGCGCAATCTGTGCGCCAGTTTAACCAAGAGGCCGCGGAACTGGACAACACCAAAATATTGTGTATTTCCAAAGACCTGCCTTTTGCCCAAGCACGTTTTTGCGGTGCGGAAGGCATTGATAAGGTAGAAACACTCTCCGATTTTAGGGATGGTAACTTTGGAAAATCTTACAACGTAGAGTTTACCGACGGGCCACTTCAAGGCCTTCTATCTAGATCTGTGGTCGTTGTCAACGAAAATGGTGAGGTCGTGTATTCAGAACAAGTATCGGAAACTGTAGACGAACCCAATTATAAAGCCGCTCTCGAAGCGTTAATGGATGCCTAAGGAATCTTTTTTACGGAACAGAATCAAAAGTATTGGCTTCGCCTTAAAGGGCATGTTTATATTATTACGTACGGAACCGAGCATCAAGATTCAGTTCTTTATCGCATTAATCATGACGGCACTTGGCTTTTACTTGGAAATCTCCTCGACCGAATGGATGTTTCAGGTTTTGGCAATCGGAATGGTAATGGGCGTCGAAGGTGTGAATACCGCCATCGAAAAGATATGCGATTACATTCAGCCTGATTTTGATCCCAAAATTGGTTTGATAAAAGATATTTCCGCAGGAGCCGTTATGATAGTATCAGTCTTGGCAAGCATCATTGGTCTGATCATCTATGTACCTAAAATCTTTTAGTAAAATCCAAGACCCCGAGTAGCAACGTAAATTTGTAACTTAGCCCCCCTTAAAATCGATTGATGGCCAAAAAAAGAACAAAATCAAAAACAAAAAAAACTACCACTACTGCCAAAAAGAAGGTCTCCTTTAAGCCTTCAAAGCAGAACAAGATTATTTTCGGTAGCCTTTTGATCGTTCTCAGCATAGCGCTTTTCTTCTCCTTTATGTCATTCTATTTTACGTGGCAGGAAGATCAGAGTATGTTGTCCCAATTTGCGGACCGCAATGCCGAAGCCAGTAATTTGCTCAACAAATTCGGAGCCAACATAAGCCACTTTTTTATGTACAAGGGCTTTGGGCTTGCCTCGTTTGCATTTCCAGTCCTATTGGCCATCACCGGACTCTATCTATTTCTTGGATTAGAAGGCAAACGCTTGATATATAAATGGATTTGGGGGCTGGTCGGAGTCATCTGGGGGGCTGTTGCTCTTGGTTTTTTTGCGGCCGACTTTCCATTGTTGGGTGGTCTTATCGGATACGAAATGAATGACTTCCTTCAGGATTACACCGGAAAGATTGGTGTGTTCTTGATCCTGATATTTATTCTGATGGTGATTTTGGTGCGATTGTTCAATTTCACGCCCGAAGGATTCGCCAATTTCTTTAAAAGACAAAGGCAAAAAATCAAATCGGACTTTAAAGAAGGGCCCATTACCGACCAAACCAAGGAACCTCCGATTGAAGAGGAAGACGGCAGTTTGGTGCTGACCACAGAGGATACGGTTCCCGAAAAAGTGGACACCTACACCCACAAAAAAGATATCCCACCTTTGGATGAAGCTGGACTCGACGTAAACATTCCGGAAGAGGAGGAATCCGATATTGCCCTAAAAGTTGAGGAAACTCCGGTTGAGGAAGAAGAAACCGATGCCAAAGCAGCCAAACTGGTAGAGGATTTTGGTGAATTCGACCCCAAATTGGAATTGGGCAATTACAAATTCCCTACGCTGGACTTGTTGGAAGCCCACGGTGCATCGGGCGGAATTACCATCAATCAAGAAGAGCTTGAAGAAAATAAAAACCGAATTGTAAGCACCCTCAAAAACTATAAAATCGGGATTGCGCAGATCAAAGCGACCATTGGCCCGACCGTAACCCTTTACGAAATAGTGCCCGAAGCGGGAATCCGAATCTCCAAGATAAAAAACTTGGAAGACGACATTGCGCTTTCCTTGGCTGCATTGGGTATCCGAATCATCGCCCCTATTCCAGGAAAAGGAACCGTGGGTATTGAGGTACCGAACAAAAACGCCACCATCGTTTCTATGCGCTCGGTGATTGCATCGAACAAATTCCAAAAGGCAGAGATGGAACTGCCGATTGCGTTCGGAAAAACCATTAGTAACGAAACTTTTGTAGTGGATTTGGCCAAAATGCCCCACATGCTTATGGCAGGTGCTACCGGTCAGGGTAAATCCGTAGGGCTGAATGCGGTCATCACTTCCCTACTTTACAAAAAGCATCCGGCAGAAGTTAAATTCATTCTGGTGGACCCCAAAAAGGTGGAATTGACCCTCTACAATAAAATCGAGCGTCACTTTTTGGCAAAACTCCCCGATTCGGAAGAAGCTATAATCACGGACAATGCCAAGGTGATCAATACCCTGAACTCGCTCTGCATTGAAATGGACAACCGCTACGAGCTGCTAAAAACAGCCATGGTACGTAATATTAAAGAGTATAATGTAAAGTTCAAGGCGAGAAAGCTCAATCCAAACGACGGGCACAAATTTCTCCCCTACATCGTATTGGTGATAGATGAGTTCGCCGATTTGATCATGACAGCTGGCAAAGAAGTGGAAACACCCATTGCCAGATTGGCACAATTGGCAAGGGCCATCGGTATTCACTTAATTATCGCAACACAAAGACCATCTGTAAATGTGATTACGGGTATTATTAAGGCAAACTTCCCTGCGCGGATTGCGTTCAGGGTAACTTCCAAAATTGATTCCAGAACCATTCTGGACGCCCAAGGGGCGGACCAGTTGATTGGCCGAGGAGATATGCTCTACACCCAAGGAAACGACGTTACAAGGTTGCAATGTGCCTTCGTTGACACACCCGAAGTGGCCAAAATAACCGACTATATCGGTTCACAACGGGCCTATCCGGAAGCTCACTTGCTGCCAGAGTATGTAGGTGAAGAATCTGGCACAAGTCTTGATAATGATATTTCGGACAGGGATGCCATGTTCCGGGAAGCCGCAGAAGTCATCGTTACGGCACAGCAAGGTTCCGCCTCCCTGATCCAACGAAAATTAAAATTGGGATACAACCGTGCAGGTAGAATAATAGATCAATTAGAAGCCGCCGGAATCGTGGGGCCGTTCGAGGGCAGTAAAGCCCGACAAGTTTTGGTGCCCGATATGTTTGCCCTAGATCAATTATTAGAAAATGAAGCAAAATAAGACCATGATCAAGAAAAGTATTCTTTTTACAGCAATGTTGACCGTAAGCATTTTTTCTTACGGACAAAACTCCGGTAAGGCCAAAGCACTTTTGGACGAAGTATACAATAAAGTTCAGAGCTACGACAATATATATATTGACTTCCAATCCACTCTGGAGAATACAGAGGCCAACCTAAAACAGGAAACCAACGGAAACGTAACCTTGGACGGAGAAAAATATCTACTGAACTATTTTGGTGCAAAACAATTGTACGACGGCAAAAAAGTGTACACCGTAGTGCCAGAAAATGAAGAAGTAACTATCGAGGATGTTAATGAGGATAACGACAATGTAAGCCCCTCCAAAATGTTGACCTTTTACAAAACGGGGCATAATTACGAATGGGACATCCTTCAAAATGTTGGTGGAAGGAAAATTCAATACGTAAAATTGATTCCTATTGATTCCAATACTGAAATCAAATCGGTTTTATTGGGAATCGATACACAAACAAAACACATCTACAAGCTGATCCAAACGGGAAGCAATGGTACCAAAACCACCATTACCGTTAATTCTTTCAAAACCAATCAGCCCATATCGAGTACTCTGTTTACCTTTGACGAGAAAAAGTACGAGGACAAAGGGTACTACATCATAAGAAACTAGGCATTGAAAATACTTGACCAGTATATACTAAGAAGATTTCTTTATAACTTCTTCAGTTCCTTTTTCATCCTGATCGTCATATTCATATTTCAGGGAATATGGCTTTTTATCGATGATTTAGCGGGAAAGGGACTGGGCATGGTCATTATTGGCAAGTTTATTTTCTACTTTATTCCGACCTTGGTGGACAAGGTACTGCCGCTTACGGTACTGCTCTCCTCCATCCTTACCTTTGGTACGTTTGCGGAAAACTATGAGTTTGCCGCGATGAAAGCCTCCGGTATATCCCTGCAACGGGGTATGCGCAGCCTAATTGTATTTGTACTGTTCTTGGGGTTGGTGACCTTCTTTTTTGCCAACGATGTAATCCCAAAATCCGAACAAAAAATGTTCAACCTTAGGCGAAATATTGCCAAAGTAAAACCAGCAGCGGCAATTACCGAAGGTGTTTTTAGCGACTTTGAAGGAACCGGACAGGGAATGAATATTAAAGTGGATAAAAAGTATGGTGAGCAGGACCGCTTTTTGGACAATGTCATTATCCACAAAAAAACAGACCAGAACATCAACAACACCGTCATCAAGGCAAAAGCGGGCGAACTGATCAGTAGCGAGGAATCGGATATTATTCAATTGGTGCTAAAAGATGGCAACTACTACGAAGAGATTGTAAAAAAGGACGCCAAGGAAAAACGAAAACAACCCTTTGCAAAGTCCAATTTTGAAACCTACACCATCAATATTGATATTTCGGAACTTGGTAACCAAGATTTGGAAGAAGATCAGAATATCACCACGAACAAAATGAAGAATGTGGGGCGCCTGATCAAAGACATCGATTCGTTACGGGAAAACAACCTCGAAAAAGTTACGGCATTTTCCAAAAACGTAGTGAACCGCATGGGAGCTTTTCCTTTAAAAGTGCCTATCGACACTACAAAACAGAAATTGGAGCTGATGAAGGCAAAAGATACCATAAAACGGGATTCCTTTGAAACCATTGATCAATTTTTGTCCAGTTTAGAACAATGGGAACAGATCCAAGTCATGAAGAAGGCTCTAAACGAGGTTTCCAGCATTATAAACACGGTCGATTCCAAAAAGGACGAGCTCCAGAGCAGGTATAAATTTTACAACAGCCATATTTTGTCCCTTCACCAAAAATATGCCCTAGCGCTTTCCTGTATCATTTTATTTTTCGTGGGGGCTCCCTTGGGGGCCATTATCCGTAAAGGAGGATTGGGACTGCCCATGGTAGTGGCCATTATATTATTTTTGACCTATTACTTTATCGGAGTTTTTGCAGGAAATTATGCCAAGGAAGGAAATATTCACCCCGCTATCGGAGCATGGCTACCTACTATGATTATGCTGCCTTTGGGCATTTCACTTACTAGAAGGGCAACGGCTGACAAAGGGTTAGTAGGGTTTGGTCATTTTATCGACCGCATAAAGTCATTATTTAAAAAGAAAGAAAAAGAAGCTGAAGACGAATGATCGCCAAAGACAAAAAAGTACAACTGAACGCCATAGAAGAAGCCATTGCCGATATTAGAGACGGCAAGGTAATTATTGTAGTAGATGACGAAAACCGGGAGAACGAAGGTGATTTTATTGCCGCAGCAGAAAAGGTGACCCCTGAAATGATCAATTTTATGGCCATGCATGGCCGCGGGCTTATCTGTGCTCCCCTAACGGAAGACAGGTGCGAAGAGCTGGAACTGAACATGATGGTGCAGAACAATACCGTGCTTCATCAAACCCAGTTTACCGTTTCTGTGGATTTATTGGGTTATGGTTGCACCACAGGTATTTCCGTTCATGATCGGTCCAAGACCATAGCTGCTCTTGTAAATAAAGATATCAAACCCCATGAATTGGGAAAACCTGGCCATATTTTTCCATTAAGGGCCAAAAACGGAGGTGTTTTACGCCGTTCCGGACACACAGAAGCGGCCATTGACTTTGCACGCTTGGCAGGCTTGGAGCCTGCCGGTATTTTGGTGGAAATATTAAATGAGGACGGGACGATGGCCCGTTTGCCACAACTATTAAAAGTGGCTAAAAAATTTGACCTTAAAATTGTTTCCATTGAGGATTTGATTGCCTATCGGATGGAGCATGACAGCCTGATAGAGCTCAAGGAAGCTTTTAATATACAAACACGGTTTGGCGAATTCCGATTACGAGCTTACAAACAAACCACAAACGATCAAGTCCATGTTGCACTGTTGAAAGGAAACTGGAAATCTGGGGAACCTGTTTTGACCCGTATCAACTCCACTTTGGTAAACAACGATATTCTTGGAACCTTGACCAATAATCCAGACGAGACGCTTCAGCAAATGTTCGATGCGCTGAACAAAGAGGAAAAGAGTGCCATGATTTTTATTAATCAAGGAAACCAATCCATGAACTTATTGAACAGGTTATCAGAATTTAAAAAACTACAGAGCGAAGGCATCAGCAAAGCTCCTAAAGTAGAAATGGACAACAAGGACTTTGGTATTGGAGCACAAATACTGCACGATATCAATATATCCAAGATTAGATTATTGACCAACTCGGGGCAAACCAAGCGTGTAGGTATGGTGGGTTATGGTCTTGAAATTGTGGAGTACGTGAATTACTAAGTAAGCCCAAGTTCAAGAATCAAATTCAAGTGTAATTTGCCTCAATTGTCATTCCTGCTCCGCAGGAATCCAAAACTACGAAACTCCTATCCTAATCTAAAGTGGCGAGAATCCTCACTGCATTCAAAATGATATAGCATAGTTACATAGAAGACTTTATAGCCTCCACCATTTTTTGGGCTCGCTCGACTACGTCCTCTTCTGACCATCCCAATTTGATCAAGCAGGATATGTTTCTGGATATCCATTTATCCGATTCTGAAAAGTCGGCTTGGCTGTAATCGGGCAAAGACTCTTGGACATCTTTTGGCAGTTTGCCCAAAGATTTCAAATTGGTGAGATGTTCCCACTTTTTGTAGTAATGCCAATTGTTATCGTACCAATAAAAGCAACCATCGACACCGGCCTCAATCAATTGCTGATGGGCCGTTTGCGCCAAATCTTGGTTGGGCATAAAGAAATTCAGAAAAGAATAGTTTTCCTCTCCCCCCTCCGGAACGGTTCTAAAAACCACCTCGGAAATGCTGGACAATGCTTCCCTTAAAACCGTATAGTTTCGTTTTTGAATGGCAATAAACTCATCCAAACGGGACAACTGGGCCACACCCACTGCGGCATTCATCTCCGAGATTCGGAAATTATACCCTAAAAATGGATGCTCCTCAGCTCCCCTATTGCTCCCTACATGATCATGACCGTGATCCGCATATTTATGGGCATTCTCGTAAAACGCTTCATTTTTAGTGATCAAAGCCCCGCCTTCTCCGCAGGTAATCGTTTTCACGTAATCAAAAGAGAAACAGCCCAAATCTCCAATGCTCCCCAAAGGTTTGCCGTTGTAGCTGCCTCCAATGGCCTGGCAGGCATCTTCGAGCAACAATAGTCCATGTTTGTCGCAAATGGATTTCAATGCGTCTAAATTGGCCATGGAACCGCACATGTGTACAGGCATTACCACCTTGGTCTTTGGAGTAATGGCTTTTTCCACCGCTTCGGGATTCAAGGTCAAGGTATCATCAATATCCACTAAAATAGGGACGGCTCCCAATGCTAGGATTGATTCAAAACTGGCCACAAAGGTAAAAGTGGGCATGATCACCTCGTCCCCTGCCCCTATGCCCGCACTGGCCAAGGCAACCGTTAAAGCGGCCGTACCGCTACTTACGGCATGGGTATATTTTGTCTGCATCCGCTCGGACAAACCAGCTTCCAGCTCCTTGGTTTTCCAATGTCCGTTCCGCATGCCATCGAACCCGTAGCGCATGAGCACTCCAGAGTCCATAACATCTTGCACCTCTTTTCTTTCCTTGTCTCCAAATAATTCAAATCCAGGCATACTTGTCCTATTTTAAAAGAACCATAGTTTGATGGCCATCAAAACTACAGCAATCACTAAAAATGTTTTTATAAATCCGTCCCCTTTTTTCACGGAGAACCTACTGGCAAACCATGCTCCCGAACCATTACCAATGGCCAGAACAAGGCCCAACTTCCAGTCTACTTTATCGTTCAACACAAAAACCGCTAATGCGGCCAACATATAAATAAAGACCACGGCCACTTTGGTGGCATTGGACCGTACGAGGTTCATTTGATTAAAGTAATGCAAAAAAAGCATCATCAAAAACCCAAGACCTGCATTGATAAAGCCTCCATAGATACCAAAAAAGAAAAATACAATCAGCGCAATCCACAAGTATTTTCCCGTAAGGCGTTCCTGCATCTCTTCTATCCGCATTTTGGGTTTAAAAATGATGATAAGCACAACGGCGATCATCACTATGGCCAGAATCCTGTTGAAGGTTTCGCCATCAATATCAACGGCGATATAAGCCCCTATGATAGCCCCCAAAAAAGCCGAGATTCCCAAATAAACATTAAAAGGATAGGTGGAAATCCCTTTGCTCTTGAACCCTGCTGTACCCATCGCCGTTTGAATCACAATGGCGACCCGATTGGTACCATTGGCAACGGCCGGTGGCAATCCCAAAAAAATAAGCGTGGGAAGGGACAACAAGGAACCTCCTCCCGCCACGGTGTTTATAAATCCCACCGCAAAACCTACAGCAATCAACAGCAAATAATGGTACCACTCGAGCATAAAAACAAAGGTATCACCATTGTTTTGAACGCACATACTGATTTTTGTAAACTTTTATTTGGTTGATGTAAAATGAATTGAGCAAGTGAATTGAACAATAATGCAAAAAGGTCTTTTGGGATACGAAAAACCTTTATATATTTGCACCCGCTTAGGAGGAATGGCAGAGTGGTCGAATGCGGCAGTCTTGAAAACTGTTGAGGGTCACACCTCCGGGGGTTCGAATCCCTCTTCCTCCGCTGAGAGATATCATCTCAAAACACTAAACCCTGTAAATTATTGATTTACAGGGTTTTTCATTTTTTATAGTATCAAATAATATCATTTGAAACTATATTAAAAAGTATCCCTTTCGGTGCCCCCTCCAATCTCATCAAAAAGGGGTGCCTAATAACATTTAAAGTATTGTTAATCAAAAACTTACAAGGATTGCTACTTGATATTTTTTTTTCATTTTTAATTATAAAATTCATCAACTAAGAAGATGTCTATAATTATACCCAAGCCTACTTTCATGTCCTGAGAGTGCATCTGTCCATTCGAATCAAAATGAAAAAAAATAAATGCTACTTAGTTGCATTAATGATTGGTTTTTATATTTTTGCCCTCGATTGCAAGAATAAAAGACCAAATGACCAAGCTTCCCCCGGACCAAACCCCTGTTTGGCAGTTTTTCTTTAGTAAGAAAACCATTTTATGCTTTCTATTTTTGGTTTGGGCCATGGTCTCCCAAGCCCAAACAGACTCAGGATTTATCTTAAAAGGGCAGTTACTAAATCAAGAAAACTCCAGCCCATTGGCCAATGCCACTGTATTGGATGTTAATTCCGGCGTTTTTGCGTATACGGATGAATTAGGAAGTTTCACCCTTTCTGGTCTTCCCTCTAAAATTTTATTGCTCCAGTTTAGCTCGCTAGGTTTTCAACCTAAAGAAGTGAAATTCGAAGTTAAACCTGGTCTGCAATTGTTCTATTTAAAAGAGGCCACTTTTAACTTGGATGATGTGGTAGTAGTGGGCAAAGAGCTTAAAACAGGTTCGGCCACCGTTGTTGGCAAAAAGGCTATTGAGCATACCCAAGCGGTAAGTATTAACGATCTTTTTCAGTTGGTTCCCGGTCAACTTGCTGTCAATCCCAGTTTTTTAAGTCCTCAACAACTTACATTGCGACAAGGCCCTGCTCTTTCCGCCGCGAATAAAGCAAATGCTTTGGGAACCCAGATTGTAAGTGACGGTATTCCTCAATCCAACAATGCGGATTTACAGACAGATGTTGGCATTCTCAACTCAAGTCCAGGTTCGGACCCTTTATTTTCTACCGTTGCGGGCAAAGGGACTGATTTAAGGGAATGGTCCGCGGACAACATTGAGTCGGTTGAGGTTATTCGGGGTATCCCATCGGCAAAATACGGGGATCTTACTTCGGGCTTGGTCTTGGTAAACTCAAGAATCGGTGAGTTTGACCCTGAACTTATTCTGAGAATGAACCCACAATTGGCTCAGTTTGCCTTTAATATAGGCAGTAGCCTCAACAAAAGAAACAGCGTCAATTTTGCCGCAGATTGGCTTGAATCCAACGACGATTTAAGAAATACCACCTCTACCTATCAACGGTTCAACGGTCAGGTGGCATGGCAACGTATCGGAGAATTCCTCAAAATAAGACAAATTGGAAACGTTTCTTACGGATATGACAAATTTGAAGGAGAAAATACCACAAAGGCATTAAGCCTAAGCCAATACAGCAGTGAGAACTGGCGTTTTAAATGGAACTCCGAAATCAGCCTAAGCAAACCGGGCAGAGTCTTAAAAGCCGCATCCATACAAACAGGCGTGAATTTTGCCACCCAAGAAAGCTACTACCAAAATCTGATCACAAGGGACCTTTACCCAATATCCTTAGCATTGACCGACACGACCATGGTTGGCCAATATGGCCGTAGTGAATACTTGAACCAAACAACAGTTGACGGGAAGCCCTTAAACATATACAATCGTATTGAAGGTATTTGGTCATTTAAAGGTTTCTTGGATGCCCATCATCGATTAACCGCAGGTTCAGATTTCCGATATGATGAGAATTTTGGGAATGGGAGACAATTTGACCCACTTACACCACCCAGACAGAATTATAGCATGGGGGACCGACCGGACGATTGGGATGAAATCCCAGGAAAAAATCAGTTGGGGATTTACCTGGAAGACAGGATACACACCAAATTGCTTTCAAAAGAAGCCGCAATTTCCTTGGGGATGCGCTGGGATCGCATATCCACCGAAAAATTGTTTGATGGGAATGTTGGCGATATTGTTTCCCCAAGGATCAATTTAAACTGGTCCGTACTGGATAAACTCTCCCTTAGAATGGGATGGGGAAAAGCATCAAAATCCCCAACGCTTTCCCAATTATATCCGGGCAAACGCTATTTTGACCTGGTCAATTTCAATTATTTTGCCAATGACCCTGCCGAGCGATTGGTCGTAATTACCACCAAAGTAATCGATCTAAACGACCAACCTTTAAAGCCCTACACCATGAACAAATGGGAAGGCGGGTTTAGCTTTAACGATGCCGAATGGGACATCACCGGTACTGCATTCTATGAAAAAACAGAAAATGCCATTAGTTATGTTCGTCAAGCATTTCCGATGCAATATGACCGGCACCAAATTGCCTATGAACGGGATGGGCAACCCCCTGTTCTAATGACAGAACCGGCCAGCACCGAAACCTTTTTTGCCGGTGCGGACGTTCCCCAGAACAACTTGACCATTATCAACAAAGGATTTGAATACACCTTGTCCTCACCAAGGTTAGATGCCCTAAATACCGAAATTCTTTTGAACGGTGCCTGGTATTTTACAACCAGCCAAAATCATGGACAAATTGCGGAATCTTCCTTTGTGTATGCCAATGTCGCAAGCCCCACACGTATTCCACTCTATGAAAAAACGGGCAATGTGGAGTCCCAACGCTTTAACTCCAGCTTGCGAACGGTAACCCATATTCCACAGATAGGCTTTGTGGTCTCGACCCTTTGGCAGGCCATTTGGGTAGACAAGTCAGAATCGGGAGTGCTTAGCCAGTATCCCACGGGGTATGTGGATTCCCAAGGAGGTATTATTGCGCTGACCCCCGAGCAGGCAAGATCAGAAGAATTTAGCGACCTAAAAAGAGTGTTGACGGACGCAAGAAAAAACAGTTACCCTTCCCTACACTTGTTCAACATAAAGGTCACCAAGGAATGGAAAAATAAAAGTAGGTTTTCGTTTTATGCGAACAACATATTCAATCACAGGCCACTACACCGAAACGATGCCAGTGGAACATTTGTTCGAAGAAACCCACCTACCACTTTTGGATTGGAAATCATCTATAAAATCAATTAAATATGAAATTACGTAATCTATCAAACTTTGTACTGGGCACACTTTTAGTGCTCTTATTGACCAACTGTAGCAGTGATGACGGACCATCGTCGGGCAACCTTAGCGTTACCGTTAAATATCCTGACAACTATGCCGAACAACTTGCCCAAAACGTTGAGGTAAAAGTGGTAAACACACTCAATGGAAAAGAAACCGCAAACCTGACCACAGCTCAAGGAATTGCATCGTTCACAGGAATCACCCCGGGCACCTATACCGTAACTGCCAGTGTTTCCCTAAGTAGTTCGGAAGCCGAAGCGCTTACTGGAATTGCCCAAGAAATCCAATTGAACGGAGTATCGTCCAATGTGAACCTTATGGGCGGTCAGGAAGTGCCCGTAGATATCAACTTGAACGGAAGCCCTTTGGGAAGCTTGGTATTCAAAGAAGTGTATTACACCGGATCTAAAACCCCATCTGAGGGCAACTATTTCTCCGATCAGTTCATTGAACTCTACAACAATTCTACCGAGACTATTTATTTGGACAATCTTTATATCGCGGATATATATGGTGTGTCGGGATTGATCAACTCCAGTAACGTACCCACCCAATTCCAAGATGATCAAAACAATGTATATGCCAACAGTGTTTGGAAAATTCCCGGTAGTGGAACGGACCACCCTTTGGCTCCGGGGGAGAGCATTGTTATAGCACAGGATGGTGTAAACCACCAATTGGAGGAACTCAATCCCAATAGTCCTGTGGATTTATCCGGTGCTGATTGGGAAACCTACAACGTTCGTGACGACAACAGGGATGCAGATGCTCCCGCAGTGCCCAATTTGGAGCGTATGTACTTCACTGGAGGTTTCGATTGGCTGATTACCGTTTTTGGCCCTGGTCTTGTGATTTTTAGAACGGATGATTTTGACAGCTTGGAACAAGTACCCTACCCCGACCCTGAGTATGCTGATATTTTTGACCCAAGGATCAAAATACCAAATGAGCTGGTCATCGATGCTTTTGAAGCATTAAAGGACAGCAACAGTGGTTCGTTCAAACGTATTCCCGTAGCTCTTGATGCAGGTTTTGTTTATGCGGATGACACATACACAGCCCAAAGTTTTAGAAGAAAGGTGGCCACCACCATTGAAGGTCGTGTAGTGTTGAAAGACAGTAACAATTCAACCGAAGACTTTGAAATACTGGACACACCGACACCCGGATCGTTGGATTAATAGATCAATAAAGTTTTAATGAATAAGGTTCTAGTACTTCTGATATACAGCATTTTTATTGGGCCAATATGCGCCCAGCAAGTCCAGGATTCTCTTAATTATGGACAAGTGGCCATTACCTCCAGTTTATCCGATGGTTCTTTCCGTAGGGCAATGGAGCCGGGGAATGCCTACTCGCTGGGTTTTGAAACCAAGGGCAAAACAGCCATTAATGAATGGCTGCTTGAGGGTTGGTTCACCTATCAAAAACAAACCCAAAAAGATTTGCTGTTTACAGGAGTACTGGATCCCTATGATGGAAACCCCTTTATTTGGGGCGACACGCTAAGTGGCAAATGGGAACACAATACCATTGACACTTATGTGGACCTTACATTTCCTCAGGTTAAAAATCATTTGTTCAGTCTTGCCATTGACTATAAAAATGCTACCGGGGCAAGAAACAATGGCCCCAAACCTTTTTACCGGTACCGGGACATTAAATTAAGTCCGAGGGTAAAAACATTTCTGAACGGACAAGAGAACCATTTCATAGTCGTAGGCCTCTCCTATGCATCTGCCTTTGAGGAGAATGAAATTGGATATTATGCCACCAACAACACCTATCTCATTAGGGGAAGAGGATATGGTTCAGCCTTAAAAGGCCCGATTCAATCCTTAGATAGACGGCGAAAATCGAACCGTTTTGGTCTCAACCTTAATTGGAACTATAATGATGCTTGGGAAATCTCCTTGGAATCGCAGTACCGTGATGACAACATAAAAGATGGTTTGGCCAATCCGAACGAAGATGGGAGCTATACCGAGATCCTAGGCGTTGGGGAAATAAACTATACCACATCCAATGCGGGATATGGGCTCTTGTTACATTATCGTACCGGGAATACCGACGATGCCGTTTTCGGGTTTGAAAACAGTGAATCCCAACAATATAGCGCTGTATTGTCCGTAGATCTGGACCAAAATTTTCAACGTATTTATATCCCGGAAGTATCCGTTGGCCTACTTTACTACAAACAGGAAGATTACATTGTGTATTCGGATTATGAGAGTCAAAACCTGATGGCGCAATTGGCACAGGTCAATCAAATAAAAAACATAACGGTCGACTGGAACATAGGATACCAATATAATCTGGACCAACAGCGCTTTGTTGGCGATCCCGATCTATTGAATCATCTGGTCTATGACCCCGATTTCGTATACCGCACTTCCGACCACCTATTTATTGGACTCCATCCCACCATCCCGTTAGGTTCCGGTGACAATGGAAAGAACAAATTTTTCATCAAATTAAAAAATAACTTACTGGCCAAAAGCAGTTCTTCCATAAGATATGTGGGAGAAATTGCCGTGGGCCTAAATCTATAACTACATGCTTTCTAGAAAAAAATCGCTATTTGCCCCCCTACTGTTCATTATCCTTTTAGTTTTGGGCAGCTGTGCCACTACCAACCGTAACGTCACCTCAATAAAAACCAATGGGTTCGATACCGCTTTGGCGGATTCCATATTAAAGATCGGTCTGGACAATGAAGCATTATATACGCTGGTTTCCGATATAAAACCCATGAGCAGTTTAATCGGGTTTACGCTACCTTTTGAAATCGACTCGACTACATTGATCAAAGGACACGCTATCGATCTTGAAAAGAAAGCGAAATATGTGGAGAAAATCAAGCGGTACACAAAGGTGTTCGAGGGGCTGGATTCGCAGGACTTGGATTTTGTTATGGTGCCATTCCGTATGGTATCCGACTCGACCAAATCCTTTCAAGTAAACGTCATCAGAAAATCACTGATGGATCAAGTAATAAACAACCATTTGGATTTCTTTGCCTATATGGGCATTGTTCCGGGCACCGATCCCAGTATCGTATTGAGTACGGTAGAAAACCAAGAACAAATTTTAAGATTGCGCGCCTATGGTTACTTGTTCGGGTATCCCGACTATGCTGTGGACTTTTTTGTTGAGGCATACCATCAATCCCAAGAAACCGGTTCATTTGTGGAGCGGGACTTTTTCCAGATTCCGGTGTTTGCCAGCAAAACCGGTCATTTTGTGTATGCCATGCCCAAGGGACATACCCCTACCGAGACGGACAGCATCCTTTATCACCGAGCCATAAAGGTATTGGAACGCTATGAAAAAACACGGTCCGATTACTTCAATGCCGACAGCACGTTCAATTCATTGAAATTAATTCGGGATTTCGGCAAATAAATCGATCAAGGGAATTGTTTTCAACCTTATGTTAAGCGTGGCAATCAGCGCATTCGCCCACCAAAATGATTTCTGAAGATTCGATGGAGTATTTCTGGAGGGAAGGTATTTTTACATCAACCGGCAAACATTCTATATTTCCACAATGTGTGCATTTAAAATGAGGGTGTGTGTCAGTATGATGGTTCTCCGAACATCCATTGCAACGGGCGTACCATTTTATGCCATCGGTATCGTTGAAGGAATGTACCACCCCATCGGCCTCCAATCTTTCCAAAATGCGATAGACCGTGGATTTGTTCATAGTTTCCTTAAGACTGTCCACCAAGGTCACTACGGAAATAGCCTTGTCCGTTTGGTTGAAAAGATCTTTCAGTAATTCAACTTTCTTGGTTTTTCTAATAACGCCCATAACACATCCAATAACCAAAAGGAACCAATAGCTCGATTATCCTCATAAGCCGTTGGAAACCTTCAAAATTTGTTCAAAGTTAAGTCAATAAACTTTCACTTAACTTACAAAAATTGACCAAAAAATAAAAATGGAACTGGACTTATATCACTTCGCACCAACTATTGTGCCTTGACGATGTATTGATAGGGCAACAAATCCACTACAACTTCAAACGAAGTAAATCCGGCCTTTTTTAGTTCGGAAACCACGGCATCAATGGAAACTTTATGATGCATAGGAGGTCCAACGGGCACATCTTCCGTCTTAAAAAAATCTATGACGAACAGTTCGCCATTGCCTGTAAGCCCTCTTTTTACTTTGGCAAAGTAATCGGGACGGTTTTCTATGTGATGGTAGGTGTTTACGATTAAGACCATGTCCGCCTCGCGGTCCTTTAAAGCAGGACCATCATAAGGGATTTTACGCAATTCTATGTTTTCAAGATGATTCTCCGCTATACGTTGATTCAGGTATTCTTGAAATTCATCATCCACGTCCGCGGCAATCACTTTGGCCCCTTTATCGGCCAATTTTACCGAAAAATATCCGGAGCCGGCACCAATGTCCATGACTGTTTTTCCTTGAAGGTCCCCTAAGTATTCCATCACTTTGTCCGGCTGCTGATAGGCATCACGCTCCGGTGATTCAAAATTCTTGATAAGGTTGTCCACGGAAGAATGGTGCATGTATTCGTTTGCTGAATTTTCCCCGTGTTCCTTGTTGTGCTTTTTTTCTTGTGCCATAATCGCATCAGTAGCTGCAATCCCCAATACTATTGCCGTAAGCATTATTTTTGTTCTCATTGTTTATTGTTTTATCACTCTTTTCTTGTCGTACATTCTTTTGTTCAAAAAATAAGTTGCCAGCCCTAAAAGAAGGTTCCCCAACCCTGCAATGGTTTCGTAGGTATTGTTCACAAAAACAAAGACTATCATCCATAGGGACAATACAATATAGAGTATTTGAAAAAAAGGAAAAAAGGGGCTTTTAAAAACTTCCTTCTCTGTTGTTCTTGTTCTACGCAGTTTAAAAACCCCGAGCACCACAAGCAAGGACGAAATGGACAGGAGCACACCGCAATAAACCAGTATTTGCTCAAAAGTGCCTGTAAGAATCAATGCGGAACTTATAAAAAATTGGAACCATAATGCTCTTTTGGGAATTTCATCCTCTTTTATGTTGTCAAAATAGCTCCATATCCCATATTCTTTGGCCATACTGGAGGTAACTCTGGGTCCTACCCAAGTCATGGCACTAATTCCCGAAATCAACAACAATGCAATGGCCAATCCAAAAAAGTTGCCCATATCCTCTCCAAACAGTTTCGTTGTGGCTATGGCCCCTACATCAATCTGGCCCACGAGCTCATCAATTGGAACATGCCTTAAAAAAATGTATTGCAACAAAACATATAAAACCGTCACCAACAATGTTCCGCCGATCAATGCTATGGGCAAAGATTTTGATGGTTTCTCCATCTCCTCGGTAATATAGGCCGCCGCATTCCATCCCGAATAGGAATAACTGACATACACCAGGGCAACGGCAAATGCGGCAGAACCAATTTCATTAAAGTAGGTTGGCCCAAAACTCATATCGGTTTCGGTTTTTGCAGGGACAAACAAGCCGAACACGACAATTCCCGATATAAGAGCAAACTTCAACAAGGTTCCAATATTTTGAAATTTTGAACTTGTTTTCAGGTTATGGGTATGCACAAAAGTAACTAAGGCAATGAGACCGATGCCCGCCCATTGGACATTCAGATTCCCATAGGGAAAATATTCGATTACGGCTATAGCGGAAAGAGCAATGGGCGCCGCAAAGCCAACGGTTAATGAAATCCAGCCAGATAGATACCCAATCATTGGTCCATACAAGGTGGACAGGAAGGCAAACTCCCCTCCAGATTTTTTAATGGCCGTACCCACTTCGGCATAACTAAATGCTCCGGATAAGGCCAATACCCCTCCCAGCACCCAAAGGGTTAGTACGGCAGGTATATTTCCCAAATCTTTAAGTTGAAATCCAAGACTGGTAAAAACCCCTGTACCGATCATATTGGCCACTACAATGGCCAAACCTGTTGTTGCTCCTATTTTATATTTAGACACCCTTCTAAGTATATTGATCTTTAATCACTATTTAATGCGACTTGGTTGCAAATATAAGCACAAAGCGTCTTTGTGATTACCTACTTGACCATAAATCCTGAGTGTTTCGAAAAATGAATTTTAAGATGGAACAGTCATTCTCTTTAAAATAATTTATGCTTTGATAATTGCTCAATTGCTTTTGTTGCGAAAAACCGTAGTAGTATACCACTCTGAACGGAAAAAAGTGAGCATGGTAAAATCATAAATAAGTGAATGATTCTGTTTTAATTACAACTAAAATCAAGATGGTTCCATTCTTCACTTTTAGTGATTCGAATGGTCCTTCTTATCGATTTAAGTCAATCCATTACTTCAATAGGGTGGATATATTTCACATTTTCGTTATTACGCACTTCATTTAATCCACGTAGTTGACTGGAAACACCGGACATAGTATACCACACCGACCGGATAAAATTTACCCCTTCTAAAACGACACCAAAATCTGCATTTCAATTAACTATCACCAAATATTGGATAGCTCAAATTTTACGTTTTTGGTGGCATAAAACATCCGGCTCATCCGTATATAGCTAAGGCTTTATGTTTTCTTAGAAATCAATATTTTCCAACTTCACTACGATAGGATTGGGCCATTTGCGGTCATTATAAATGCGTTGTGCCCGCATCACTGAAATTTCAACGCCATTATCTGTATTCTTTACAGTGGGTTTTGGGTCTACATCGGGATTGTATTCGAGCACTAAACTATTTTGTCCTAAAATGGAAACCTTAGTATTTTTGGTTGATGTTAATGAGCTTATATTGAATTGCTTGCGTTCCCCTAATTCCCAGTTATCAACTATAATAAAGGCATAAACGGTGTTTTCGTTCGGTTTTTTCA
Organism: uncultured Allomuricauda sp.; assembly: GCA_963677115.1. Lineage (GTDB taxonomy): Bacteria > Bacteroidota > Bacteroidia > Flavobacteriales > Flavobacteriaceae > Flagellimonas. The sequence goes on along the minus strand of OY781874.1, from coordinate 3,178,768 downwards.
AGAACCAGATATTTGACTCGTTTGTGAGCTTGAAAGGAACCGTCCCCTCAAAAGCTTCCCGGTTTATAAACATCCAAGCTGAGATTTCATTTAGTTTTCCTTTTTGTTCCTGAGGAAACATCCCTTGCGCGTCAGGCCCAAAATTCAATAAGAAATTTCCTCCTTTTGCTCTAATCTCTATGAGTTGCCTGATGACGTCGTTGGCCGATTTATAGGTTTCGTTCGTTGGCCTGTACTGCCATTGATCCCCAAATGTATAGCAAGCCTCCCAAGGGGATGGAATTGCCGCATGTGGCGTTTCTTGTTCGGGGGTTTCGATGGCCCCTCTGGTCACTACAACATCCGGATCGATCTCCCAGCACAGTTTTGCCAGCTCTGTCTTTGCATATTGCTCCATACCGTCAAAAAACAAGATGTCGATCTTACCATAATTTGACATCAGTTCTTTCACTTGTTCCTTAGCATAGCTATTCAACGCTTCATTGCTGGAAGCGAGTGCTTCCGGTCTTTCCCTTGAAATCAGGGTGCCTTGCTTGTATAGAAAGTAAAAATCATCAGGAGAAAAATACAAACCTATCGCAAGTCCTTCTTCCCGAAAAGCATCAACAATCTGCTTAGTAATGTCCTTTCCGTAGGGCGTATTCATAATACTAAAATCTGTGGTCTTTGTATCGTACATACAAAATCCGTTGTGGTGTTTAGTAGTGAAAACCACATACTTCATTCCTGCAAGTTTAGCTGCCTTGGCCCACTCTTTTGCATCAAACTGGGATGGATCAAAAGTTTTGGGCAACTCGTTCACATAACGATTGAGATAATCATCTGAAGCCCCGACCATGCTATGACTTATTACCAGCCCCAACTGCACATCAAAACTCCAGTGTATAAACATGCCAAACCCCAAATCTGTAAACCATGCTTCGCGTTCAGGTTTATTGAGGTTTAAGGGTTTTTCCTGCGCTTCTGCCAGAAAACAAGAAAGAAGAAAACATGATAATACTAATCTAAACTTAAAGCCTTTCATTGGTAATAGTTATTGAGAATTATGAATTTTTATCCGGAAATCTTGTCTTCGCATATACCCCATAACAGCTGTCATTTGCAACTGACTATTTATTCAGTTCCTTTTGGACCGATTTCAACCAATCCTTGTGCAATTGTAAAAGTTTGTTCAACTTTTCAGGGGTTTCCTCTGTAACATTTTTTTCCTCCGAAATATCTTCGTCCAAATTAACCAAAAAATAGCTCTGGCAACTTCTTTTTTTCATTTCTCCCAAGGGTTCATTTACATTTCCCCATCAGTTTCCAAGGTCTCTTTATAGACACCCAACTGCCAGAAAACGGTTTCATGCTGCGCATCGGCTTTTAGATTTTTTATGGTAGGCATCAAACTTTTACCATCCACCTCATTATCAAAGATATCAATGCCGGTCAAATTCGCAACGGTGCCAAACCAATCCATTTCCATTGACAATTGATTACGGACCTGGCTGGCTGAAATTACGTTATTATTGAAATAACCCTGAATACTAAACTTACTTCCCCTGTAGGGTTGGAAACGCTTGACATAATATAATAACCATGCCAGAATAAAGTGACGATGACAAAACCATTACTACGCGATTGAATTTATGCTAACTGCGTTAAAAGGGGTGGTAAAATTTTTCGTTTTTAGTGTTTCATATTATCCGTCCTATCCCATTATTAAGGACTTGTCCCAAATAAATTGGGTTACATACTGCGCCATGTCTTTCACTTAACATTTAATTCATGGTTTACTAGCCTTTTTTTTAAACCAAACACTACGGGATTTTTCAATTTCGTGACTCTTACTTATGTACCCGGTTTAATTAGGGTAATAGTTATGGAAAATGAGAAAATGGAAGTGGAATGCTTCCGGTACCTCTCTAAAGAGGGTAGTGAACAAGAGCAGTTTCTGTTTGAATTGGAACTGAGCATCAACGATGATCTAAAAAGGGAATATGCGCTCTATAAAAAGATTTGGGATGCATATCCTTTGGAATATGATGGACAAAACAAGGCCATGAGACTTTTAAGCCGCCTACGAACTTCCCAATCCATCGCACAAGGAATAAAGGCAGCCATTGCAATCGCCGCAACTGTAGTAATTGGGTGGTTTCTTATAAATGATACCAAACCCAATCAGGTGTCCACCCAGGCCAATGAACGCATGACTTTTTATTTGCCGGATAGCACAAAGGTCATTCTTAACTCGGAAAGCAGCTTGGCCTATAAAAACGATTTTTTAAGGCACCGCAACGTTGTTTTGGAAGGTGAGGCATTCTTTGATGTGGCCCACGACCGATCGCATCCTTTCATAGTGCATACCGAGGATATAGAGGTCATGGTACTGGGCACCGAGTTCAATGCAAACACGTCCTCGACCATGGAGACCGTATCACTCGAACATGGCAAGGTGAATGTTACCATTCCGGAGAATGGGATGAACGTTACTCTGCTTCCCAGTGAAGAGGTGGTCTATGACCCGGTCACAAAAAACATAGACAAACGACGGTTTGACCCAAGCGAAACTCTGGTCTGGAAGGATGATGTCCTGGTCTTGGAGGACGTTTCCCTTAAAGCGGCATTGCCAAAAATCAATAATTATTATGGAATACAGCTTATCCCAAGGGATACCACTGTCGCCAATAAATCCATACAGGGCGTTTTCAGGGGAAAGAACATAGAGGAGTTTAAAGAAGCCATAGAGTTCATTACTGGTTTCACAGTACACAAGGATGGAGAGCAAACCTATACCATTGGTAAAGATGAAGACTAGCACTGGACCCTCCCCAAAAAAGGAATCGAATGACCTGTATCTGTTCTCCCAAATTCAAGAAGGCAAATATGGTGGCCTAATAAAGATTCATCAAAAGTTTTACCGACCACTTTGCAGGTTTGGTGCAATGTTCGAGCAGAACAGTCTGATCGTGGAAGAGAAAGTGGCCGATGTCTTCATTGAGCTTTGGTCCAGGCGCCATACGTTGTCGGAAGTACAGTTTCCCAAAGCTTATTTATATATGATGGCCAGAAACAAATTATTGCGCAGGGCCAAGAGTGAAAGTGTTCTGACGGGGATACAGGAAAATTATAATTATCAAAATATCAAACAACCCAGCTATGAAGAAGAACTGATTTACAAAGAAGAAGCACAAATCAATCAAGAACGTATTTCAAGCGTATTGAAAAATGTGCCCGAACGCTCCAGAAGAGTTTTTGAAATGAGCAGGATAGAAGGTTTTAAATACAAGGAAATCGCAGAGATCTTGGGTATTTCATCCAGAACGGTGGAGCAGCACGTGGCCATTACCATGAAAACCATAAAACAAAATTTAATAGAAAATCAATAAAAGCCAACTTTTAAAATATTGAAAATGAGAAAAATAGTCTTACTGACTTTAGTATTGTTGACCCATTTGGGTTATGCAAGAGGTTCAAATCCACAGCCCAAAGCGCCCTTGAACAAGGACAGGATAAACTTGGACATCAAATCGGGTAGCGTAGAACAAGTACTGAAGCTCATAGAAAAGCAGGCAGGTGTGAAATTTATATATGTGACCAATGATCCTATCGTAAATCACCCCATAACGTTGAAAATTCAAGGTGAACCCTTGGAGGTTGTTCTTGAGACGTTGAGTAAAACAGCCGGTCTGAGCTTTAAAAAGTCGCACAATGGAATATTGGTGAAATCAAATAATACAATTACTTCCTTTTCCAATGTTCAACAAACCTTGAATGGTAAGATAATCGATGAATCGGGAGAACCCTTAGCGGGGGTGACAGTATTGGTAAAAGGAACTTCCAATGGAACCATGACGGACTGGGAAGGCAACTTCTCAATAGAAATCGGGGGACTTCCAGTGGAATTGCTGGTATCCCATATAGGCTTCGAAAACCGAACGATTCGGGTGGAAAACAATGCTCCTCTGGAAATTGTTTTGATGGAGTCCTTATCTGAATTGGATGAGGTAGTGGTTACAGGACAAGGAGCCGGAATGAACAAGAAACGAATTTCGAGCAAGGTGGAAGTGATCAAGGCCGAGGAGCTTGAGGATATTCCATCCCAACGTATAGACCAGTTATTGTCCGCCAAATTGCCCAATGCCCAAATCAACTTAACGGGCGGCCAAGCAGGAGCATCTTCGCTGATGAGAGTGAGAGGGATAAACTCTGCATTTTTAAGCTCTACGCCCATATTTTATATTGATGGGGTTCGAATGGACAATTTGAACACCAGTAGTGCCTTGGGCGGAGGAAGTGCTCAGGGAGCCGCCATTAGTTCCATCGCCGACATTCCCATGGACAACATAGAACGTATAGAATATATCAATGGGGGTGCGGCAACGACCTTGTATGGTTCGGATGCGGCCAATGGGGTGATTCAGATTTTCACCAAAAAAGGAAGTGCCTCGGGCACCAAGGTCACCCTGGAAGTGCAGTCCGGTATAGAAACACCCACCACTGACTATTTATATTTTGACAGGACCAAAGACCTATTGTTTCAAACCGGATTGTACCAAAAATACCATTTGGGCATCAACGGGGGCAACGAAGGGTTTGGGTTTAGTTTTTCTGGAAACTATATGGACAACCAAGGTGCCCAATACGCAGATAACAACTCCAACAGGAAAATTGATTTTAGTACAGGTTTTAGGGCAAAATTGAGCGAGAAAGTGATTTACAACAGTTCCTTCATTTTTGTGAACAACCTTTATAATAGAAACCGAAACGGTAACCAAGGTGGGTACACAGGTCTATGGTTTGCGGAAAGCGGTGCGTCCTCGCTCAAAGGTTTCAACAATAGGTTGGATGAAATGACCGCCGCTGAATTTGAGGAGATCAAGGCTTTTACCCATAAGGCAGAGGCTTTACAGGACAATGAAATAAACGTAAACCGTTTTACCACTTCCCAATCCTTTAAATATATGCCGATGGACAACTTGGAGTTTAAGTTTACCGGAGGTATTGATTATCGTGTACAGTCCGATCAAAATGTACAGACCAACGAGTATTTATCCCATACAACGCAGTCCAAAATCAACGATGAGGGATCCATAAGTAACGTGGACCGGAAATATTTCGGGATAACTTTGGAGTTTACCGGCCAACATAAATGGGAACTGGGGGATTTTTCCATAGTTTCCACAATTGGAGGTCAATTGTTCCGAAATAAGGACCACCAAATCAGTTATGTTGGTACCAACATCAGGGATGGCGCACGAACCATCAGTGACGCAGCAATAAGGACAAGTGAAGAATATTTGATAGAGGTATTGAACTACGGAATTTATGCCCAAGAGAATATTGGCTACAAAGACAAATTGTTCTTGGATGTTGGTGTTCGCGGTGATAGAAACCCGTCCTTTGGTGACAATATCGGAACACAGTATTATCCCAAAGTGGGTCTATCCTATCTTTTGAGCGATGAATCTTTCCTGAACGATGTCAGTTGGATCAATTCCCTAAGATTAAGGGGCAGTTATGGTGTGGCCGGGAATTTACCTCCAGCTTTTGTGAATGAGAGAACCATCTCGTTCAATGGCTTCCAAGGAGAACAGGCAGCCTCTTTCGCCAATCCAGGAAACGATGATTTAAAACCGGAAAAAACCACGACTTATGAAGGTGGCTTGGACTTGGCCATGTTCAATAACCGACTCAGTCTTTCCGTAACCAGATATAGTGCCCAAACCAAGGATGCTCTATTTTATGTGCCCCCTACCCCGTCAACAGGTTTTGATCAGAGCCAACTGAGCAACGTGGGTAAAATAGAGAACAAAGGATGGGAAATCAGTGCCATTGTAGAGCCCATTAGAACGGACAACGCATCCTTAAGGCTCAATCTATCGGTGAACACACTGGAGAATCAGGTGGTAAGTTCTGGAGGAATAGCACCATTCAACATTAACGGTTTCAGTGCCAGAACCATACAGACCGTTGTTGAAGAAGGATTTCCAGTAGGTTACATACGGGGAAACCAAGGCGTTTTTGATGAAAATGGAGTGCTTGAAAGCACTACCCCACAATCCTTTTTGGGAACCACACTACCTGACCTTTATGGAAACATGGGGCTTACATTTAACTATGGCAGGTTTTCCCTATATGCCAATGCCAGTTATCAAAAAGGTGCCTACGCCAACAGTTTTGACCAGCAGTTCCGGTTCCTGTATGGTGCGTCCGAAGAGAAGATTCCCGCCGGCGAGATCGATGCCAACGGAAGGTCGAATTGGTTGAATTTTACAGATAGGTTTACCGAGAAAACAGACTTTATAAAGGTGCGTGATATAGGAATGAATTACACCATAGCACCCAAGTCCAGCACGGTATTCGACAATATTATCATTGGCGCCAATATCGTGAACCCCCTAAATTTCACAGCCTCGAGCTTTGATCCTGAAGCGACCATAAGCGGGGCCGCCACCGGACAGGGAGGAGCCTCCACGGGAGGTATATCCTACGCGACATACTCGGCACCAAGGCAATTTTTGACCTCAGTTAGAATCAATTTTAAATAACATACAAACATTGTATTAAAATGAAACTTAAAAATATTTTTCCACTTTTAGTGCTGCTGATAGCCGGAGCATGTGTGGACAACCCAAACGTAACCGAAGATATTTATTTAAATACGCCGGATTCCTCCGAAAGCTGGGTCAAAGGTCTTAAACGTCAGTTGGCCTTGACCATGAACAGCGTATTGATCAACACCGAAATGGTATCCGATAATTATTTTAATAATTACACCCTCTACAGCAAGGTTTTTGACGGTCCGCAAATCGATTACACCGATTTGGACGTGAACAACCTGCAACAGGAGATAGGAAGACTTCGTGAAATGGCGGATTATGGCCTGAACACAGTAGCTGTATCGGATGAGGGCATCTCGGCCGAGAATATGGCCTACATGCATTTTTGCAGAGGATTCGCCCTAATGTTGGCCGGAGAGAATTTCACAGGACTGCCCATCACATCTTTGGGAGAGGTTTCCGACTGGAAATCCTTGTTGCAGATTGCGTTGGATGAATATGATTTGGCCATTGCTGAATCAAGCGACCCGGAAGCCATTGAAGCACTACAATTGCTAAAGGCCAGGACTTATTATAGATTGGGGGATCTGTCCAATGCAAAAAGTATCGCAAATACGCTTTTGAACAACACGACCTTGCTTTTCACGGTGGAGTACGATGGCGAGAATGGTGTATCCAACGAAATGCAGAATGCCACATTCACCAGTACGCAAAACCGTTTCGCACCACTTCCAAGATTGGACTTTCTAGATCCGAAATATTTTGATGAGGGAACCGCTGCGGCCGACCAGAAACCAGTGAGTTTGGCCAAGGCCGAAGAAGCTTACCTGATTGTTATGGAAGCCTTATTGGCAGAAAACGATCTGAGCGGCGCAAAGTTGGTAGGGGTCGATCTGCTTGCTGTAGTTGAAGCGCGTCAAATCGAATTGTTGGACGATAGTGCAGAACTGAGAAACGGGACCAATAGAACTGATTATCCAGTAACGGCGGTTCAAGTAAGAGAAGACGAAACAGCCAATTATAAGAACGGTTACATCCTAGACCGTCAAGCAGGGAAAATCAACGTGTACACCGTATCCGGAACCAAAGTGACCGAGGGGGATATTCAAGGGACAAACACCGTGGATGAACTCTTGTATCTCGTATACCGGTTGAGACAGGAAATTTTTATCAGTGAAGGAAGAAGAATGAACGATTTGGGGATACGTTTTCCCGTTTCCCAGACCGAGCAATTGAACAATCCCAACGTGGATGACGCCTACACCCAAGCACATATTCCTTCGTTTATTCCAACTGAAGGAGGATTGGATGACTTCACCGTAGATGCAGAGACAGGAAATGTGACCATAAAATATGATATGAACAAGCTCATCGTAGCAAATAAAGATTCTGAAGATGTTGTACCGTTCCAGTAAGATTTTAACAATACTTGGACTGTTTTTACTACAGTCCCTAGTAGCTCAGGAGAAACCAAAGCATGTTGTGCTCATTACCATTGATGGGTTCCGCCCCGAATTTTATGAAGATTCTACCATGCCCACTCCCAATTTGCAGGAAATGGTTCGTGAGGGGGTAATGGCCAAGGAAGTTACCGGGGTTTTTCCGACAGTCACCTATCCATCGCACACCACCTTGGTTACAGGTGTAACTCCGAAGGACCATGGAATCTATAACAATACCAAGATGAACGATGATGGTTCCTCAGGGGGATGGTTTTATGATTTTAAAGAGATAAAGAGCAAAACCCTTTGGCAAGCGGCAAAGGAAAAGGGATTGACCACAGCCTCCGTTTCTTGGCCAATCAGCGTCAATGCAGACTTTATTGATTATAACATACCCGAGTTTTGGTCCTTTAAAAACCCTATGGACCGTAGGGGTGCAACTTCCGAAAAGGCAAACCCAAAGGGACTGTTTGAAGAAGTTGTAAAAAATGCTACGGGCACCTTGGGAGTGAACGATTACAACCTTACCTCCTTGGCCATGGACCAGAATTTGGCCAGGATGGCAGGCTATATTCTACGTAACTATAAACCCAATTTGTTAACGCTGCATTTGCCAATAACCGATGGGGCCCAGCACCGTTCGGGAAGACAAAGTACAATGGTACAAAAGGCCATAGCTGGAGCGGACAATGCTGTGGGCATTATACGGGACGCATTAAAAAAGGCTGGTATAGAAGATGAGACTACCATTATAGTGACCGGGGACCATGGCTTTGTGGACGTACATACCGAATTGGCACCAAATATTCTTTTGGCCCAACACGATTGGAAAAAAGAAGATGATCCGGAAGCTTGGTTTTACAGCGCAGGCGGTTCAACATTTTTGTATACTCGAAAGACGGACAATGCCGAATTGGTTGAAGATATAAGGACCATGCTCAACAAACTCCCCTTGGAACTAAGAAATGCCTTTGATATCGTGGAGAAGGACGATATTTCCATACGAGGTGGAGACCCAAGAGCCCAATTTGCATTGACCGCAAAAAAGGGATATTGCTTTTCCAATGCATCCCAGGGGAAGCTAATGTCGTCCAAAATCGGTGGTAAACACGGATATTATCCCAACTTTCATGATATTGCCACTGGCTTTGTGGGTTATGGTGCCGGGTTTCAGGAAGGGCAGACAATTCAGAATATGTACTTGGAAGATGTGGCAAAAATTGTATCCTCTTTATTGAAACTGGATTTTAATCAGGGACCGGACTATTACCATAGTACCTTAAAATAGAGTAGATTAATGTTGCGCATTTAATTGGTGTTTAATTTGTTTGAAAAGGCGTGGTTGCATGATCACGCCTTTTTTGCTTATCCCTGGATTGTTGGAAACACTGGATGCATAGAGAACCAGCGGGACATGATAATTGCCCCTTGTAAATCAGCTACTGTAACGATTAGCTGCCATTGCACGGTTATTTCTGCGATTGCCTTCATATCTTAAAAACAGAACGTCAGCTTAGTGCTGAGTGACCGAAAAGGGCCCCTGAATTGAGGGGCCTTTTTAGTTATAGTCCAAAGTAAAATGATCTGGGTTTGAAATTTAACTAGTTTATTTTCAATAAAAGTAAAAATTAAGGCACCCAATTCAAAGTTGAACTGGATGCCTTTCACTAACTCAAAATAATACCCAATATATGAGGTGACTAATCCAAAAAATAATGGGTGGAAAAATTCTTCACTTACAGTTTACTTAGAGGTTTAAATACAATTTTGTAAGTTTTGGCATCTGTTATTATTTCTTTACAGATTTTTTGAATATCCTCTTTTGTCATGTTGTTTACTATATTTTCAAAATTCTCCGGCTTTTCCATATTGTAGCCTTTTCTAAAAAATACGGTAAGTAGTTGCAGATCATAACTATTCCTGTTTTTTACCTGCTCCCGTTGCTTTATAAAGTTTGTTTTTATCTTACTTAAATCTTCATCTTTTATGTTCCCGTCAACTATCTTTTGTAGTTCTTTGTTGACGATCTCCGTTAAGTTGTCCGCTAGATCCGGGTTACAGTCAAAACTGAAATTAATATGGGCCATTGATTTAGGATACTGCGATAGGCTGGCGTAAGCTCTTGGGCTGTATGCGCCGCCAGCTTCTTCCCTAACTGTTTCCGTTACCCGCAATTGTAAAATATCGCCCAATGCCCTCGCATACATTCTGTCTTCTATGGAATAGGGCATTTCTTTTTTATAGGATATTCTTACTGAAGCTTTTGGGTCTTCCATTTCAATATAAATATCCTTGTCTATACGGTTTGAAACCCATTCTGGTTTGGTATCTTTAAACTGTTCTTTACCGTTATTTGCTGGAATACTGGCCAGATATTTTTTCAAAAGGGGTTTTAGTTGTTTGGCCTCTACATCGCCAACAATAAAAAAATCAAAATCTGCGACATTGGCAAATCGTTCCCTATAGATCTGCTTGATCTTTTCAAATGAAATATCCTCTACAAATTCCTGGTTTATAAGAGGTTTTTTAGGATTGTTCTTTCCATATAAAGTGACGGTCAAACTATCCTTCATTTTTTCGCTTATATTTTGACTTCTCCGTATGATATAGTTATTGATATTACTATTTAAGACCTGAAAAGCTTGTTCATCAAAACGGGGGTTCACAAAATGTAAATACACCATTTGCAGCAGAGTTTCCACATCTTTTCTATTTGAAGTACCCGAAACCTTCTCTGAAATATCGCCTAACCCAATCCCAACACTAGCTGTTTTTCCTGCTAATACTTTTCTTAAATCCGTTGCAGAAAAATCACCCAGTCCAGACATAGATATTAAATTTTCCAATAAATCGGCAGAAGGCAAATCTTCATCACTTAAAAGTGATTTTCCACCGTAGCTTGTTGCGTATAAGGACACCCTATCCTTGTCTTTATCAACAAATTTATAGTGTACTTTTACCCCGTTGCTTAAAACAAATGTGGTAGCACCCAACTCTACATTCGTTATTTCATCTGAAATTCTTCCATCTTTAATATTTGTTCCAGACACCAAAGTTTTTACTCTTAAATCTTCTGAATATGGTTTTAAACCAGTATCGCTTTCTACTTCGGATATGATTTGGTTTGCCTGCGCTTCTGTTAAGTTATCTTGTTTTTCTACACCTGTTACATTTAAATATCTATTCTTTTTTGCGTACAGCTCCTTAATGGCTTGATGCAGTTCATCCGATGTAATCCCAGAAAGTAAACGCTTAACTATTTCATATTCCTTTTCTATATCTGTAATAATTTTGTTTTCTAAATAATTACTTTGAATGGACCGTTCTATTCCCCTGTGGCTTACATCATCCTTTTTAGCGATTTGATTTTCATAAGCACTTTTTATCTGTGCTACCATTCTATCGATTTCGGGTTGGGTATATCCAAATTTCACGGCTCTCACAACTTCCGTCAAAACCTCTTTAAATGCTTCCTTTTGTTTGTTTTCCTTAGGGTATACAGACATACCAAAAACATTTGAAGTTCTGGACATGGAACCATAAGTTACCCCTGCTCCTAAAAAAGTGGCTTCTGGCTTTTGGGACACTTCTGAGATTCTTGCCGACAACATATTTGTGGCCATGGATTTCAACAATTGTTGTTTTAAATCCGCTATTGTATTTGACGCTGCCAATTTTTTATGACGGATACCAAAACTAATGGACGTAGATGAGACCTCGGGATCCAATCCCAAATTAAAAAGCATCCCATCATTCTCTGGAATATCCACAACAAAACGTTCCCTCGGGTTTTCAACAGCTGGAATTTTCGAGAATTTTTCTATTATTTTCTTTTCAACTTCGTCTACATTGATATCTCCTATTACAGCTATGGCCTGTAAATCGGTTCTATACCAATCATGATAAAAATCGCGAAGTGCCTTGTATTCAAAATTTTCCACTATGGACATCAACCCAATTGGCAAGCGATCGGCATACTTTGAATGGTTGTAGGTGATTGGCAATGATTTTTTATTTAAACGCATTTGACCATTTTGACGGGTACGCCACTCTTCTTTAATCACACCTCTTTCAGCGTCAATCTCCTCATCTGTCAACAATAAATAATTGGACCAATCCTTTAAAACCGTTAGGCAAGTGTCCACCAATCCATCCTTGGTTGGAATATTACTCAAGTTGTAAACGGTTTCATCAAAACCGGTATACGCATTAATGTCATTTCCAAATTCTGCCCCGTGTTTTTGGAGAGTGTTCAGAATGCCCTTTCCAGGGAAACTCTCCGTACCATTGAATGCCATATGTTCTAAAAAATGGGCCAATCCTTGCTGGTCATCATTTTCTAAAACAGACCCTACATTTTGTATGATGTAATAACTGGCCGCATCCTTAATGACATCAGTACTTTTTATGTAATAGGTCATTCCGTTGGGCAGCACTCCTTTTGTTATAGAGGTGTCTTCCGGCAGCTTACTGTCATAGTTCAGTGATTGTGCCTGTCCTATGTGCCCCAGTACCAGGAATCCTAAAATTGTAAAGGTTAAAATATGTTTCATGATTGTTCTTGTTTTTTAATTGTATACATATAGCGGTTCAATTGAATGGAACCCCTATTAACTTTTTGTTAAAACTCAATTTCCTTGGCTCATATTCCCTTCTATGATGTCCAATATTCTTTCATTTTGAATGATCATCATGCCTTGGCGGTCATCTGTTATCCCCTCTTGCAACGTATAGGTATAGGTTGGTACATTTCCTTTTACTAAGGTGGGCAGATATTTAAAGAATAATTTATTATTGGTTTTTCTAAGAGCTTCTCCGGCTTCCATGATATGTGTTGAAATAATAAAGCTTCCTTTTCTTCTACTAAAAGCGTCGACAATGGCGATGGTTCCATCTGAAGCATCTTTTACATTGGTCCCTTTAAAAAGTTCATCAAAAATGACTACCAATTGTTTGTTGGTGGCCACTTCTTCGGCCACATGTTTTACTCGCAGCACTTCAGCATAAAAATGACTGTATCCTTTTTCTAGATTATCTGGAACGTTGATAGAAGTATAAATACCCTCATGTATTGAAAACACCATTTCATTTGCAGCTACCGGAAACCCCATATGGGCTAAATAAAGGGCAACACCAAAAGATTTCATGAGCGTGGATTTACCGGCCATATTTGCGCCGGTCAAAAAGAAAACGTGCTGTGCTTTTCCCATATGCACATCGTTTTTTACCGCTTTGGGCAAGCACGGGTGATACATGCCTTTTATGTCAATGAATTCTTCTTTTTTAGCTACAGCTTTTGCATAGCTAAAGCTTTTCTTTCTCGACACATCGGAAACAGCGATATATACATCCAACTCATAAAGTTCATTCAATAGGTCCTCTATTTCACTATGAAAAAGCCCTCTAAATATGTAGTCGAACTTCAATACTTTTTGAAATGACAAAGGAAATGATGGCAATGCGGATAGTTCCGATACCACATTCAATTGTTCTCTACTTAAAAAATCAACGATCTTTTTTGCCTTGTTGTGATAAGGAGTGTTGACAGCGGCTTTTTCAATGGTTTTCATCCAAGGTTTTAACTTGAAAAAAAAGGGAATTGTTTTTTCCAGACCATCTTGCAACAGCTTATACTCTTTATCATGGGTTATAAAATGCAATAGTTTGCTTTTGGTGATATTACAACCCGCAACTATTCTATTTTTTGATTCAGGACTGCGTAGATAATTCTCCACAATTTCAAATTCTTCTCCATCAAAAGGCAACGCGACATTTAGCGCTTCGAAAAAAGAAAATATCTCACTACGCTTGTTAATGGATTCGACCTCGGTCAAAGGCTGCTGAAACATATTTTCCAGTAACCTGCCACCTCCAATAGTTATGGTCTGATCAAATATGCTGAAGATGGAATTACTTTTATAACGTCCTAATAGGTTTAAATCATCCAAGGTTTGTTTATCGGTCACAAATTCCATCATGCATCAGTTTTTAAAATGTCCAAAATCCCTTCATTCTTGATAATGATCATGCCATGACGATCACTGGTAACACCTTCTTTAATGGTATAGGTATATTGAGGAGTCTTATCTTTCATTATGGTAGGCAGGTATAAGAACTTGATATTGTGCCGTAATTTTTTCAAATCCTCCCCTGCTTCAACAATGTGCGTAGAGATTATAAATGTGCATTTTCGTTTGGTGGCAAATGCGGATACAATCGCCACGGTAGCTTCATAAGCATCTTTCACATTGGTGCCTCTAAAGAGTTCATCAAAAACAACTATTAAACGGTCATTGGCATTTACCGCTTCTGCCACTTTTTTTACCCTCGAAACCTCCGCATAAAAATGACTGAATCCCATATTTAGATCATCAGCAAGGTTAATGGTGGTGAACATTCCATTTTGGATATTAAAACGCATACTTTCCGCTGGTACGGGAAAGCCCATGTGTGCCAAATAAACCGCGATACTGAATGTTTTCATGAAGGTGGATTTACCGGCCATATTGGCTCCTGTCAAGAAAACCATGTTATTGTTTTCATCAATGGTTATATCATTGGGCACCGCATTGGGCACCAATGGATGGAACACACCTTGCATCTCAATAACATTCCTATCGTTTTTGTTTATTTCCGCAAAGGCAAAATTCAAATTTTCAGATACTTTGGCCACAGTGATGAAAACATCCATTTCATAAGCATAATGCAGTAGTTTTAAGATGTTTTTTTTTATCGAAAAACGAAACAATTGGTCGTACGCAACCGTTTTATCGTATGAAAGTTTACCAAATTCATTGATATCCTTTATAACGGTTAAATCTGAAGAATCCAGAATTTCTTTAACGCTGTTTAGGTCTTTAAGGAAATCATCTTTTAATTCTTTTTTTTCTGTTTTTGAAATAAAAAGTTTTAAATCGACCAAGAATTGCAACGTATCTGAAACACCTTTGTGAATCTGTTGGTATTCCGTATCAGACCCAATAATGTTTTCAAACCTTCGCCTTACATTATCCTGATGATGGGTGAGTCGGGTGCGTTCATCGGTATTACTTAAATAGAATTCAATCGTATCAAAAAGGGCATTGTTGAATGGAAACTCCATTTTTTCCTCTTTGAAAAATCGAATCGTATGTACCCTATGCATAATTTCCTCTTCTCTTGAAGAAGGATATTTGAACATCGTCTTAAGGATATCCGCCCCACCCCTTGTTTTGGTTTTATTAAACAAGCCGTAAACATCATTGCCTTTTTTGTCGCCAATAATTTTTAAATCACTTATGGTTTGGTTGTCTACTTTAAATGCCATGTATACTTCTTAGAATGCTTTGACAAAAAGGTGCAGATAGGTATCCACACCATTTTAACTTGTTATCTGCCTTTTCTGCGCAACCAGATCAGTAAAAAAACAATGGACAGTAGTACAGGAATAACTATTTTAAAGACCATATCTATCCATGGTATGTCATCTATAGCTGCGGATATTTCATTATCCGGCGGTGTAGGGCGACGCGCATCTATGGGTATCATATTATCAGATAGCCAATGAAAAATACCTGTTCCCATATTAAAGTTTCCAGCATTTATGTCGTTTCTTCTTCTTGAAAGCTCGTCATTGCTCAGGAAATCCGCATCCCCTAAAACCATGATCCGCTGCTCCTTGTTTTGCACTTTTCTAGTGAGCGCCAAACCTGTTGTAAGCGGTCCCTTGATTTCACCTGCTTCTACATTGTATTGGGGGATGCTGTCAACAAAATTGGTGGTTTCCAGTTCGTTCCATGAGCCGATGGAATCATTCGCAACATGCGTCGTAGCATCTGAATGCAAAACCGGAGTGTATTTAAAGTCACCGTTCTCCTTATAGGAAATGCCCACTGTTCCTTGCATTGAAACCACTTTTTCTTTCTCTTTCATTTCCTCAAAATGGTAAGAAAGACCGAAACTTTCCTTGGTTAACTCACTGGTTACCAAATCCAGGTCATATCCTTTGTTTTTCTCAACAACCTGCCCTTCCATAAATTCAATCCCAAATGGTTCCACCAAAGGATTCATTACCTCTTGCCTGTTCAAATCACAAACCATAAGTAAATTACCTCCCCGATTTATATACTCATTTAGATTTTTGAGTTCTTCATCGGAAAAAACTGTCTTGGAGTCGGCTAGCACAAGAATATCAACAGTTTCATCCACTGGTTTGGACAATGAACACTCGGTAAAATCAAAGCCATTGTTCAAAAGGGAATAACGAAATGGTTTTTCCTGTGTCAATTTATGGTAACCGCGAGCTCCAAGGTCGTTTATGCTTCGCTCTTCATGACTGGACACAAAACCTACAAGAGGCAATTTGTCCATTAATTTTTTGAATGCTGCGGACATTCTCGGCTCAAATGGGTACTGCCCTGCATCATCATACATTCTTAAGTGTACAAAAGACCCATCTTCCAACTCAATTTTTCTTACAAATCGGTTTAGTTCTGATTTTAGGTCTATCTCATCCTTATAAAAAGAAGCAGGTTTAAAGATGTCTTTATCAACACCATAACTTATGGTTATCTTATCAACAGCCTGTTCGATGGTAAGGCCTTTATAATTGTTGTTATAGTTTGTTAAGGCATATCCTTCTTCTGGAATGGCATAATAATATTTATAATCAAACTCCATGTCGGGATGAAACCTCAAATAGGGTGCAAAATGTTCCATATCATAATTCCTTCCACTTGGAGCTCCATAACTAAATAAGTTTCCAAATAAATTTACATAGGTGGTTATTCTTACCTTACCTTTTATTTTGGCCATTATTTCTTGGCTGTTCACGGTAAGTGTATTGGCCTTGGTTTGGGTTGCATCCTGGTATTTCATTAAATAGGGCCTCATACTCAAATACCCAAAAAAAGCTACTAGAATGAAGGCTCCGGCATATCTTAGAAATCCAATTAACCTAGAGTTGTTTTCCCTAATTCCCTTGAACCTGAATACGGTAAATGCCAAAAACAGCCCCGTTATCAACATAAAATACAATAGGTCTTCGCTACAAATAAGACCTCTTATGATATTATTGGCCCTTCCATTGATGGAAAGCCAAAAAGTGATATCCCTAACAATATCGATATCCTGCCAGACTGAACCGGAATAACTTAAAACAAAAAAGACGGCAAAAGTACCTATGGCAGCTACAATTTGGTACGAGGTAAGTGAAGACATGAACAAACCGATTGCAGCGTAGGTGCACAACACCAAATAAAATCCAAATAAAGCAGTAAATGCCAATCCAAAATCAAAATCCTTTATTACAAAAGCCGCATAAACTATTTCAGGGACCACGATGAAAACCAATGCCAGGGAAAATAGCATCATGGATAGAAACTTGCCCAATACGATTTGTGTGTTTGATACCGGTGAGGCATATAACAGTTTTATGGAACCGGAACTAAATTCCTGACTCAACAACCCCATGGTAACCAAGGGGAGATATAAATATATATTTCGTAAAGAAGTACTGAAAACACCATTCTTGCTGGAAAACATATTAAACGTCAAGTTTTGCGTTTCCTGCCCTAACTCAATCACTCTGACCAATGATTCCATGCTACGCCCAAAATACAGGCCCGCTTGGACTCCAAATATTATTAATACCAGCCATGCAATAGGAGAATAGAACATTTTTTGAAGTTCTATTTTGGCTATTTGAAATATTGTTTTCATGGTTTTTTAACTTTTATATTTAGACAATTCGGAAAAAACATCGTTCAGCGAAACCTTTTCAACCCTGATTTCATCCAAATTCCAATTCCTTTTTACACTTTCTTGCACAATACGTTGGGTAGCACCGTTCAACTGAGAAATCATCAATCGGTAATCTGCTCCTCCAAGCTCTTCTACATTTTCAACACCGTTTATTTCCATCAGTTCATCAACGGAGGGCCTTTCCAATAGGCGGACGAACACACTGTTTGGCGCTAGATAGTTGTCGAAATCTTCCATTTTTCCCGAAAACACCATCTTTCCCTGTTCAATCATTAGGATGTTGTCGCAAATAGCTTGGACCTCGCCGAGCATGTGCGTGGATAATAAAACGGCATGTTCTGCCGCAATTTCTTTGATCAGCTTTCTGATCTCTAAAATTTGATTGGGGTCCAATCCATTGGTGGGCTCGTCCAAAATAACGAACGAGGGTTTGTGGATAATGGCTTGGGCCAGATTTACGCGCTGTCTGTACCCCCCCGATAAATTTCGGATCAACCGGTTTCTAAAATGTGAAATGGCACATTTTTCCAAAACTTCATCCACGGACCGTTTTACTTCCTTGGAAGGTATCTTGCGTAAACGAGCACAATTTGTAATGAACTCTCCCACGGTGGTATCCAAATAAAGAGGTGGGGTTTGTGGCATAAAACCCAATTGTTTTTTTGCCTCAATTGGATTTTCCGACATACTTATGCCTTTGATGAACACATCCCCTTTGGTTTGCTTCAACACACCGCTCATGATGTTTAAAGTTGTGGATTTTCCAGCTCCATTTGAACCCAATAAACCATACACGCCCTTGGAATCTATAGTGATATTTATATCTTTAATAGCCCATTGTAAGCTATACTTATGGGATAAGTTTTCAACTTTTACTAAAGTGTTTTCCATAAAATCTTTTTTTAGCCCATGATTAATGGTTAATTATTTTCTGTAAGTAGTAATCCTATACCAATGAATGTCAATGAACCCACCCCCCTCTCTTTTGAAGAGGGGTACTGGTAAGGTCCTTATATCCTAGTATGGGTTATTGAAGAAGAGTATGTTGTCCAACTCTGTTATGGATTATTCTCCATGTTTGGGTTTTCCATGAGGTATGATTCTGGAATTCTTAACGTAAGACGTTCCGGTCTTAAAGTAAATGTTTCCGACACAACGGTTTCCCCTTCCACATAATCATATGACTCATGGGTATATGAAACGGTGTTCGCCAGTTCTGCATTGGAATCCACTGATAACCTGCGCATATCGAACCAACGGTAGCCCTCTGTGGCAAACTCCCTAATTCGTTCCTCCAAGATAAACTTGATCAAATCTGTTTGATCTGAGGCTATTGGCTCCGGAACTGCCGCATCTGCAACGGGCATTCTTTTCTCTCTTAAAAATTCCACATCTGCAACGGCACCGCTTAAATCATTTAGACGGGCCTTACACTCGGCACGCAATAAATACATTTCAGATAATTCCAAACCGAAACGGGAATAGGTCACGCCATATTTACGTAAGAAACCGTTGGGGTTGGGCTCCAGACTAAAACCGGCATAGGTGTCAGAATATAAATTTAGACGTAGGTCATTACTGCCGTACAAAGCTTCGGTTTCCGGTGTTAAAACAATCCCGTCATTCCCCGAATTTCCGTTCCAAGTGCCCGAATAATAGACTCTTGCCAAGACCGATTCCGTGAAATCGTATTGATTGTTACCGGGGCCATTTGGTCCATAATAGGGGCTTACCGGAACAAAGCTGCCCCCGCTTGCCAATTCCACATTATAATCATATAACGACGGACCATTTGAAGTTGCGTTCAACCCCTGAAAAGCATTGTTCAACAAGGGGAGCGCGTCTTCAAATCTTCCCATGAACATATAAACTTTGGCTAGGAGCCCTTGTGCCGCAGGTTTTGTAAAACGGGTATAAAATGATCGTTCACTTGGTAAATACTCAATTGCTGAATTTAGATCGTCGATCATAAAATCATATACCTCCTGAACCGATGCCCTGGTAAAATTATCTGCGTTTACATCTGGTGTTGTTATTATGGGAAACCCTAAATCATTGGAGGCAGTTGCTGCCAAATAAGGTTTTGCATATAGATTGATAAAATTAAAATACTCAAAAGCCCTACCGGCCTTAGCCTCTGCCCAAAGCTTCAATTTTTCGGATTCAGTACCTTCTTGGGAGTCCTTTACCTCATCAATTACCTTATTGTAGATGTAAAGATGGGAAAGGCCACCTCTTAAATCATAAGCGACGTCATTTGCTGTTGGGTAAATCTCGTCTGCCCAACTGAACAGCAATTGTCCCTTTATATTACTGGAAACAATATCATGGGCATCAGCAGCTATCTCATCGCCCATCCATTGAGCGACCTGCAGGCCACCGCTACTTCGATAATAAAATCCTGTACCGTTCATTAATAAATCATAATCCTCTGTTGTTTCAGCCACCAAAGATCCTTTTGGGATTATGTCCAAATAGTCATCGCTGCAAGAAGCAAATAATATACATACTATCAATAAAGCGACTATCTTGTTATTATATTTTTTCATCGTTGTATTTTTCATAATTAAAATGTAATGTTCAAGCTAACATTAAAAGGATGCTTACTGGAAGGAAGCATTCTACTTCCATATTTATAATCATGATATTCTGGATCGATACCTTTATCATTTTTGGTCCAAAGCAAAAAGTTACCTATTTGGCCACTTAAGCTAATTGCTTGGATTTTTAATTGGCTCAAAACCTGCTGTGGGAGATTATACGTAAGTGTCACATCCCGTAGTTTTATATAAGACGCACTTAAAACATTGGTATTTGCCCATGCATAGTATTGTATGTTACGATTGACATAACTATCATAAGAATCCGCGTAATAACGTGGTATATCTGTAAAGGCTTCGTCCCCTGGCTCTTTCCACCGATCTAAAAAAGAAGCTTGTATATTACCCCCAATTGAGCCATCAGTGGTCAGTCTACCGGTATAAAACGTATTGACGTCATCTCTCATTACATGTCCTAAATTGTAGATAATATTAGCGGCCAACGAAAAATCCTTATAGTTGAAAACATTCGTGAAACCACCGCTTACCTTAGGCACCGTACTTCCCATGTAGAGAATATCATCCACGGTCAATTCATCTCCATAAGGATCTGTGGAAGTTGTTCCGTCCGAAAGCTCTATCAAAGGATTTCCTTCTTCATTGAGGCCCGCATAACGATATCCAAACAAAGGATTTAGGGCATACCCTTCGAGATAAGAGGCGTTGATTCTTCCAGCAGGGGTGTTTATATACGATGTCTCGGTTCTGGGCACATAGGATTCCAACTTATTTTCATTGTGACTAAAAACAAAGTTTGTGATCCAATTGAAATTACTGGTTTGAATGTTCATTGTGCTGAGACTTAGTTCCACACCTTTATTGGATACCTCTCCAATGTTTGAGACCACTGGACTTGAAACACCCACAAAAGGATTACGCGCATAAGCACCTATTAGATCGGTTGTACTCTTCCAATACAGGTCCAAACTTCCACTGACCCTGTTTTTTAAAATTGAGAAATCAAAACCTGTATTTAGAGTTTTGGTAATTTCCCATCCCAACTTAGTGTTGGCCACCGATGAAAGATTATAATAGTCGCCAGTAACAGGCGTTGAAGTTCCTGCCGATAAAACATCCTGGGATGTGGCCGCTCCTACATATGGTGAATTACCTGCCACACCATAGGTCGCCCTCAAAGCCATTTCATTTATCCAATCAGCTTTTGTTATAAAATTTTCCCGTCCTAAAATCCATTTGCCCCCAATACTATAAGTAGGTTTGTTTTGCGTTGATTTATCGCTACCAAAAAGATTGCTTTCATCCTTTCTCCAACTCAGGTTAATACCGTACTTACCATTAAACAAGTAATTTGCCAAAGCGAAATAGGAAGTAAATCGTGATTTTTCTTCAGTAATGGTAAAAGGTTGTATCTGATAGGCACCTACACCTGTGATTGTTGGAAAAATATACTCATTGGCAGCTGTATAATAATCCATTAAGGTATAGGTTTGCAGGTGTTCGTCATAACCTTCCAAAACATTGCTTTTGTTGATTCCCAATGCTTCATTGGCCTCTTGACCAACTTGAATGTTCAGATAATCTTTGTTATTGCGAAGGTATGTGGAGTACACCAGCTGATTCCTGACCGTCCAATTTTTTTGTTCTATGTTCGATGATATGTATCTTCCTCCCGTGGGCTTATCCGTAGATCCCTGTATGTTCGGAAAAAAATAGGTCGTTTCGGGCACATCAGGAGCTACCTTGGTCATGCTCAATATAAACCTCCTGATATCACGCGTTTTATAATCTTCGTAACTTGTTGCCGTACCAGGTGTTGTAATATAGCCATAGGTACCTTTAAAGTTTAGTCCTTTTATCAATTCGATATCTAAACTACCGGTAAGGTTGATGTTCCAATTATCGTTTTCAGTATGCTTATAGTCTATCTCTCTAAGAGGATAATAATCTAAATTAATTCCTCCCAGTTGCTCGTACCCCAAACGTGTATCTTCAGACCAACCAAAAGCATAGGGTATATTTATGTCGTTGCCATCGGCATCAAGAAACAGCTGATAAGGCAGTACATTATTGGTTACGGAAAGAGGATTTTTTCCACTTGAAACACTATTTGAAATCGACGTGTTCAAGGAAATCTTTATTTTACTATTGAGTTGGATGTCCTGATTCAAGGCTAAGTTGTAAGTACTATTTTTAGCTCCCGGTTCATTGTTCACCAAATTTCTATAGGCCAAAGACGCATAAAAAGAATATTTTTCGCTGCCTCCTGATACGGACAAAGAGTGTCCTATACTATAGGCGCTCCTATACCATAAATCCCTTGCCTGATGTATATTGCTAATAGCTGAAAGACTATCCAAACGTGCATTGGCAACGGCTTCCGATATGATTCCCCGGTCCTGATCATAAAGAATTTGTTCATGTGGCGCTACGAAACTTGTGGACAAAGATGACCAACTATTGGTTTGGGGATCAAAGATTTCCTTGGCAGTTCTAATATATTGCTCACTCGTCAAAACGGGGTCATATCCAAAATCCGGTTTTCCTTGATAGTTATAAAAAGTTTTATAGTTAACCTGTATTTTATCATTTTTCTTACCTCGTTTTGTATTTACCACAATGACACCGTTTGCAGCCCTTGCCCCCCAAACTGAGGTGGCCGCAGCATCCTTTAATACAGTTATATCCTCTATGTCCTCTGAATTAACAATATTGAAATAGGGCACCTGCACACCATCTACGACATATAACGGGTTTGAACTTAAGGTAGGACTATTAACACCCCTAATGATACTATTTCTGCTTGTGACTCCATTACCCAAAGGACTGGCAGATTCACTGTCGGCCCCGTTAATAACGGTCAGTCCTGCAACGGTTCCTTCCAGCCTGCTCACCAAGTCCGTGTAGGCTCCATCCCTAGAGTTCAGGATTTTTATTTTTGGTTTGGAAAATGAGCCAGTGGCCCTCTCTTTTTTTAGCGTTTGATAACCGGTACTGACCACGGTAACTTCTTCCAACTCGTTGACCCCTTCCTCAAGAACAACAGTTAGATCCCGTTGGTCCCTAACCGTAACATCCTTAGTTTTATACCCTAAGTGGGAAAACACCAAAACATTTTCTTGATATGGAATGACAACTCCAAAACTTCCATCAAAATCAGTAATTGTGCCATTGGTGGTGCCTTTTACCATAACGGTCACCCCAGGTATGGGCACTTCATTTTCGTCGATTACCTTACCCCTGATAAAAATTTGTTGCCTTTCGGTTTTCCTCTTTATGGCAATACGATTATTTACTCCCAGTACAACATTAAACTCGTCATTTGGTAAAATTCTCTGTAAAAGCCTACCTACACTTATTTTACCTTGTTTGATTTCAACTTTTGGCGCATCTTTGAATAGGTTTGCCGGATAGATGAAGCTGTATTCGGTTTGGTCAATAATAATGTTGAAGACCTCATCCACGGAAAACACTTTATCGTGGTCTATGGTTACTTTTTTTTGCGCTAGACTATTTTCTGCATTGAAACCAAAAACAGCTGAACACAATAAGAAAATGAATGTTCTCATGATCGTTAAAAGTAGCCGTTTTCGAGAGGGATAACGGGCGGTAGTTAATTTGATTTTCATAAATTTGCTTGGTGTTAGTTAGACATTGTTTTAATTAATGCTTTCAAAAGGGACGAAGTTGATCCATCGCCAAATGTTTGACTTCGCCCTCTTTTTTTATCTAAGTATTGGTCTTTTAGTACTTTTCTCCCCAATGGAAAGAACTCTTGGGATTATTTTTTCATTTACTCCAGTGTTATTGTTTTATGATCAATGCTATAATTTTTGATGACTCCAAAATTCTTGATATCATTAAGGACATCCACAATTTTTTGATCTTTATTAAGTGAGCCGATAAACTCAATATTTTCCAGTTCCTTGTTTTCGAACACCACATCCATGTCATACCAACGGGACAATGTTTGCATAATCTCCTTTAAACTCTTGTTCTTGAATATGTATACACCATCTTTCCATGCGATTTCCGATCGAATGTCAACCGAAGTCACCTTTATGGTATTATTTGCCGTATTATAAACTGATTGCTCTCCAGGCAACAACGCATTGCTTCCCGATTGGGTGTTTATCAACACTTTGCCCTCTACCAAAGCTGTGTAGATATTTGCTTCATTGGTATAGGCCTTTATGTTGAACTCGGTACCCAACACCTTTACCTCTTGCTGCTCATGATACACCTTGAAGTCCGAACCCTTATGCTCCGTACTTGGCGACACATCAAAATAGGCCTCCCCGTATACCAGTTCCACCTGACGGCTCTTGCCGTCGGTAAAACTTACCGGATATTTGAGCTGCGTTTCCGAATTGAGCCAAACTTTGGTGCCATCGGAGAGGGTCATTTGGTATTGCCCACCTCTTGGAACAGTTAAATAATTATAGACCAATTCTTGCGAAGTATTTTTATGATACCTTATTTCGTCACCATTGCTTGTAGCATTTTGGGTCTGATACGTTGTGCCTTTTTTTAATGCCACCACCTCGCCGGTTTCCAAAGTTAGGGTTGCTTTGTCCGTACCGGGCTCAATCTTATTATTTACAATTGTCGGGGCAATGCTTTCTGTATCCCCACCAGTTTGGGCAAACCAAATACCTGCGGTGATCAAAATTAGTATCGATGCTGCCGCACTGTATTTAAACCATGCTTTTTTGTAAAGCGGAACGGGCTTTTTTTCTTGCCTTATTCTACGAAGAATATTTTCTTTTGCCTTTTCTTTATCGTAACTACCCATAACCTTTTCTACATAAGCATTGGTATTAATGTACGCTAAGAACAAACTTTCGTTTTTTGGATTCGAAAGCCAGAGCTCCAATTCTTGTAGTTCATTGAAATTTGCTTCTTTGGATAAAAATTTTACAATCAGCTTTTCAATCCCTGCACTCATATCTTTTGATTGCTTCATACCCTTATGACGGGGCTAAAAACCACCCCCACTATTTTTCATTAAAAAAAATTTAAATTTGTTTTAAATCAATAAGGTATCATCCTTTGAAAAGAACCCCATTAAACGAAAATAATCTTGTGGAACACCTTATAAAAGGTGATGAGGTTGCGTATGCCCTTCTAGTGGACCTATATTATAACAGGCTTTGCAATTATGCCAGTAATTTAGCCAGGGACAGTTTTAGTAGCGAAGACATTGTACAAAATGTGATTGTCAGACTATGGCAGCGCCGAGAGTTGTTGGATACAGATATAAACATTAAAAACTATCTCTACAAATCTGTTTATAATGAGTTTGTGGATCATTACCGGAAGTACGTTGCCGTAACCACTCTGGAAAAGAAATATATTGAAGGCACCGATAGTTTTTATGAAAACGAAGCACATAAAGATACTGAAAGGCTCAAGCCTATAATAGAACGTGAAATAGCACAACTTCCCCCAAAATGTAAAGCCACTTTTTTACTAAGCAAACGTGAGGGCCTTACCTATAATGAAATTGCCGAATACCAAAATATATCCGTCAATACAGTAGAAAACCATATGACCAAGGCCTATGCCATTCTCCGTGAGAAGTTAAAAGACCAAGTCAAAGGATTCCTATTCTTGATTTTTGGCAAACAATTTGGTTGATAACAAAGATTCAATCCTCTTACCATCCTATGCATCGGGAAATACCTTCAAAGTAAAAGTGCCTATCGTTGTTCGGCCCTTGCCATTATGGAAATCCAACATGAAAATGGAAGCCCCTGCCATAGTATACCACCCATCCGAAATATAGCGGGTATGGTAAAAACCACTAATTAGCGACTGTATACAGGTATAGCATGTTATAATTTAAAGTGTTTGAATTTATCCGCTTTTAATGGTTCATGTTATCTATTGATGATTAAAAAAAAGCTGGTTTTAAGCTCAATCTTGTTGTTGGTGAAAAAAAGTGCTATTTGACATCACCAAATTAGGATTATGGAAACAGTTAGAAAATCCATTTTAAAAAAACAACCATATAAATACGCATTTGCAATACAACATAAGTGATTTCATCTATCTGGTCGCATTGATGTAAAGAGAAACTTGAAAAAAGGATGACGGGATAAGGTAACAAGGTGACCCTGCAGAAAATAGAATATTATTGATTCTTTAAAAAAGATAACCAAAACATTTCTTTTATTGAACTTTTTTAACTAAAAAAAGATTTTATTAATGCATAATATTACAAATAGGCCATATCTTTGCATTTTATGTTTTTAAATCCCAAACACATCATTACCTCTTTCCTCGCATTGTGCTTTGCGATGGGACCGGTACATGAAATTGCCCTAAGTCCAGTATCCGAAAAATATGGCTATGAAACGGAGCACAATGAACATACTGATGGTACTGAATCCGATATAGATGATTTGGGGAGTATCAAAATCTTTGAGGTGTTGGAACTTTGGACCAGACATTTTATTTCAAAGAACCGTTTTGTCCTTGATTTTTATAAAAACCGCCCTCTCCAGCTCATTGGTCTTTCCATCCCAACTCCTCCTCCCCAATTTTTGATTTGATGGACATTGCTATTTTTTATCTTGAAGGCCAGGACAGAAAATAGCCATGTTTAAAAATATTCGAGTAATGCCTCCTATTTTTTCCAAAAATGGAACGGTCACTATTTCCAATACATAAAACTAATTAATGAATTTATTCAAACATTGGAGAAAAGACCTGCCTGCCAGCTTGGTCGTTTTCTTTGTGGCACTTCCCTTGTGCCTAGGTGTCGCCCTTGCCAGTGGTGCCCCGATCTTTTCCGGATTGATCGCCGGACTCATAGGGGGCATTGTGGTCGGCTTTATATCGAAATCCCATATAGGGGTCAGCGGTCCCGCGGCTGGTTTGGTCGTAATCGTTCTCAATGCCATCACAGAATTGGGGAGCTTTGAACTTTTCCTCACCGCTGTTGTCCTCGCGGGAATCATCCAAATCCTTTTGGGGATCTTGCGGGCAGGGGTCATTGGTTATTATTTTCCCTCTGCGGTCATCAAGGGTATGTTGAGCGCCATCGGCATCATGGTCTTTATTCAGCAAATTCCTTTGGCCTTGGGTCTTAGCGGACTTGAGAACACCGATAGGATTGATCTGGGCAATCTCATTGGACAAATCACTCCGGGAGCCGTTCTGATTACTCTGATTTCCCTATGTATCATATTGCTTTGGGATGGATTGCTGGCAAAAAAGAACATCATTTTTAGACTGGTCCCCGCACCATTGATTGCCGTTATCGGGGGAATCCTTATTTATGTATCAATGGAGGAATCGGGTATTTTTGCCCTTCAGTCCACACAGCTGGTCAGGGTCCCAATACCCAGTGACGTCTCATCATTTTTGGGCCAGTTCACCCTGCCTGATTTTTCCTCCCTTTCCAATAGTACGGTTTATATTACCGCCTTTACCATAGCCATTGTAGCAAGTTTGGAAACATTGCTGAGCGTAGAGGCTACCGATAAGTTGGACCCGCTCAAAAGACAAACCCCTACTAACAGGGAGTTGATAGCACAGGGGATCGGGAATAGCCTATCTGGCCTCATCGGGGGAATTCCCATTACCCAAGTGGTGGTCCGGAGTTCGGCCAACATCATGAGCGGAGGTGTCTCCAAACTATCCACTATATTGCACGGTCTTTTTCTGCTCTTGAGTGTGATAGCAATCCCAAGATTATTGAACCTTATACCCCAGGCCGTATTGGCCAGTATTCTTTTGGTCATTGGCTACAAGCTTGCGAACCCAAAGAGCTTTGTCCAAATTTACAAGCTTGGAAAGGCGCAATTCATCCCCTTCATCATAACGGTCATAGGCATTGTGGCCACCGACCTTTTGACAGGAATTATAATTGGGCTTACCGTGGGACTCATCGTGGTCCTCTTGAAATCCTATAACAATTCGCACAATTTGCTCATCAAGGAATATCTGGGCAAAAAGAACCTGTTCCATATCAATTTTGCGGAAGAGGTGACCTTTATCAACAAAGGCCCCATCATGAAAGAGTTAAATGCCCTTGAAAAGAACTCCTTCCTCGAACTGGACTTTAGGAAAACGAAAATACTTGATTATGATATCCTGGAGTATCTGGATGACTTTTCCGTCAAGGCCAAAAGTAAAAACATTGATATCAAACTGATATCCGAATGCGGTACCATTGACAACCCGGAGAGTTTTAGAAAATTCTTTGGGCACCAAGTATTCAAGTTGGGACACTGATTGATCAATCCAATAAAAAAATACAATGAACTCTGAATTTTATAAAAACTTAATAGCTAACAACAAAAAATGGGTAGAGTCCAAATTGGCCTCCGAGCCCGATTTTTTTAAAAAATTGGAAAAAGGACAGCAACCCCCTATTTTATGGATCGGTTGCTCCGATAGCCGTGTCCCTGCCAACGAAATTATTGGGGCACAGCCCGGTGAGGTCTTTGTGCATCGGAACATTGCCAACATGGTCGTCCATTCCGACATGAACATATTGAGCGTTCTCGATTATGCGGTCAATGCACTGAAAATAAAGCACATCATCGTATGCGGCCACTATGGCTGTGGAGGAATAAAGGCCGCCATGGAAAATCAATCCTATGGCTTGGTGGACAACTGGATCAGACATATCCGTGATGTATACAGGTTACATCAAAAGGTATTGGATGGCGTTCCCGACAAAGAGGAACGATTTGACCGTTTCGTGGAATTCAATTGCAGAGAACAGGTGCTCGACCTTGCCAAGACCTCCATTGTACAGACCGCGTGGAAAAGAGGTCAGGACCTTCACTTGCATGGTTGGGTGTATGGAGTCGGAACAGGTCTTGTCAAAGATTTGAACGTTAACATGAGCTGTAACTCCCAACTGGAAGAATTCTATAAACTCGAATAGTAATGCAAAAAACGGGCACCGTATACCACTCTGGCCTGATAAAATTGAACATAAGTAAAGTAATGCTAATTATTTGGCAACCAATATTCCATCACAAAATTGGATATAGCTCAAACAATCGTTTTGTTGTGGTTCTGTCCATCCGTACTCTCCAATAGTTGTCATTCCCTTCTAATGAGTGGGGTAAAGAAAGGTTAACACAAAGACAGAAAAAACCTAGGTGGTGGCCTAGGTCTACGTAATAAATGCTATATTAATTAGATTGTTTTGAGATTGCCTGCAGGCTATTTTAATCAAAAGACCATATGTCCGTTTGAACTGCACCCCCTGAAAATCCACCAACGACCCAAATTTTGTCATTGAATGTTGCAGTGGTATGGCTGCGTATATCAGAATACGGTGCAGCATCAGTTGCCTCTGTCCAATTTATACCATCGGTGCTGAACCATATATCTTCGTCGATCACCCAAATCTTGTCATCAAAAATGGTGGCGGCATAATAATATCTTTCCGTGAATGGTGCCGCTGGGGTAGCTTCTGTCCAATTTACTCCATCATTGCTATACCAAACATCGTTTTTTACACCTCCATTATCTCTTCCCCCCATTACCCAAAGTCTATCGTCAAATACGACCGTGGTATGGCCATATCTGCCTGAAAATGGAGCATTCGCTGTAGCAGCTGTCCAATTAACACCATCCTCACTGTACCAAACATCATTATCATGTATTGCAGTGTCATCATCGGCAGTTCCCGCTATGACCCAAAGTTTATTTTTAAATACGACTGTGGTGTGATCGAATCTTCCCGAAAATGGTGCGTTCTTAATTGCCTCGGTCCAGTTTATGCCGTCCTCACTGAACAACACGTCATTTTTGGCTTCACCCTCACTCCAGCCACCAATTATCCAAAGTTTATCCTTGAATACCGATGAGGTATGACCATTCCGTGCAGAAAAGGGAGCAACTTGGGTCAGTTCAGTCCATGCCACTCCATCGATACTGGACCAAACATCATTTTTGAGACCACCGTAAAACCCTCCCAAAAGCCACATTTTATCTTGATATACCTCCATAGTATGACTTTGTCTTGGCAGACAGGGAGCATTTTTGACCACAGGAGTTTCTGAAAAGTTAAGGCCCCTTACGGTGAATTCACTGATTTGGCTTGAAGTAGTTGCGTTTTCTTGGTCTTTGGCCACTACTTTCCAGTAATACGTCTCATAGGTGTTCAAACGTTCGTTGACTTCAAAAGAGGTTTCGGTGAGGTCTGACGCGTATAGCTCGGCAGGTTCTTCATCGTTGCTCAAATATAGGTCGTAGGTTACCGTACCACCTTCTGGGTCCGTTGAGGTTTCCCAAGTTAAGTTTGGTTTTACATCGACATTGATTGCACCATTTTCCACATTCAACAAGTAAAAACTTAATGGAGGATCATTTGTAACTTCTTCGGTAATTGGCCCATCATCTTTTGAGCAAGATGTGTTCAATATGAACACTCCCAGAAGTAAGACAAAGTATGGTGTTGGTGTTTTCATGAAATTTTGCATACTAGTTATAATTTTCATTTCCTTTTAAAGGTTGAGGTTAAAAGAGTTTGACATCAAGGCATAAAAAACTCGGTTCACCCAAAGTTTGATGTGCTGTGTCAAGTTGTTGATCAATATTCCAATCCCAAATAATCCATGACCTCATAGTAGTCGCCAACATCAACATTATCCCTTTCAAAATTGTAGGTTTTTGCGGTTTTACCCTTACCCAATAAGTTGGTAGAGGTTGATGGTATCACAACTATCTTGACGGTATTTAGGCTATTGGCTCCAATGGTGAATGGCACACCATCCCTTAAAAAATACATGGTAAACAATTCGGTTTTTAATTCGGTGCCCACATCAATTAAACTTAAGTCATTGTTGAGAATTCTTTGGTTGGGTATTTGGTACCAAGCCTCATCTGTATTAAGATAAGCTAGAGCCAATCCATCGCTCAATATATCTTTGCTCAATAATTTTGTAGCTATTGCATGTGACGTACCTGAGGCAGACGAAACATCAAATTTTTGGCTTTGTACATTGGCATTTCCATCTTCGCCATCCTGACCATCCTGACCATCCTGACCGGCTTCTCCTTGTTCCCCCTGAGGTCCTTGTTCACCTTGAATGCCCTGTTCTCCTTGTGGTCCTTGAGGTCCAGTAACCCCGTCTTCCCCATCTTCGGCCGAACAAGAAATTACCAATACGGCACTTAGTGCCATGATCCAAAGCCTCACATTTAAAATTGTAGTTTTCATAAAATTTGATTAAAAAGGTTTATAGGTATATGGGGAACTTTATTTTTTCAAAAAGGCGTAACTAAAATTTCAACACGCCTATTTTTTTGTTTGTTTTCATCGGTAGTATTGGGTACCAAGGGTTTTCCCTCACCGTATCCATTTTCCTTCCACTTAAAATTAATTTCTCCCAATTCTTGCTTCAATATTTCGGCAACGCTGGCCGCTCTTTTTTTGGATAGGGTCAAGTTATTTTGAATGGAGCCCACATTATCGGTATGACCATCTACGGAAATAGTGCCTTTGGGTATTTTCTTAATTTGTATCGCCAAGGCCTTAACAGCTTTAATGCCTTCAGGTTTTAGGTCATATTTTCCGGTATCAAACAGTACGGCACTGTCCAAACTCAATCGCAATGCCCCTCCAATAGTGGCCACGGCATCAATATCGGCACCAGGAACAGCACTGTATGTGTCCAGATCGGTAAAACGAACATAGTTGAAACTATCACCTGGATTGATGTACGGGGCAATGTCAATTTGAGCGGTACCCCCTTCAATCTTGCCGATATCGACCCAGTTTTCCCCATCTTTCGAGATTTCTAAAAGCGTGGGTTCTATGGCGCCTACTTCAAAGACAAAGAGATCGGGGCCGTTGACATCAATAAGCACATTGTCCACAAATTGGAACGTCAGTATTCCTTTGGTGCCCAGATTGCACATTTTGCTGTAATCCTGAAGCTTGCGGTCGTAGTCAGGTTCATCCAAAGCGGCATTTGGGTTGGCCGAACTGGCTCCGTTGCCCCTATCAAAAGAAACTACTTGGTCAGCAAAAGATAATTTGCCCAAGGGAAGAAACACATAATCATCATGATCTGAAAGATACACTTCGCCCAGGCCATCTTTTTCGCTGTACCAACTGGGATTTTCTTTGTAAAACTTGGTCTCGGCCCTTTTGCTATTGGCCAAGAATTTTTTAGCGATTGCCACTTGCTTTTTCTTCAGGGCCTTCATGCGTTCTGTAAACTTGTCAGAAACCTTGGAGTTCTTTAATTGGGTCTCAACTTGTTCTGAAAGATAGCCTTTTGCCAATTCTTGGGCTTCGCTTGCCGTTTTAGGGTTTATCTGGGCGGGAGTTTCTTTCAGCATTTGATATTCCTCCTCCGTGACCTCCATGAGCTCAGCCAATTGCGCATCATCAAGTTCTTGAAGCACCATTTGTTGTTTGTTTTCTTCAATAAACTTTTCGATGATGAGGTAGAATTCTTCTTTTCTCAGCTCCGCTTCAATGTAAGAGATGTCAACAACGCCATCAGCTCTCAGATATTCCTGAGGGATTTTCTTTAACGACTCCCGAATGGCATAGCGCAAACTATCTTTTCGTTTTTTCTCCAAATTAGATTTACGGAAAATGAATTTTAAATCGTTAAGCGGTACCGCGGTCTTGGGTTTGGTTTTTTTCAATCCGTCGATAAAGGCATTTGCTTTTTGTCGTAGTCGGTCACCTTCGGGCCCATCAAACTTGTTTTCTTTTTTCAAGGCATCCATTTCAGCCTTGTAGGCAAAAAGCTGATCCGATTCTTCTGAATCAAGTCCGAAAAACGTTTTGAACAAAGGCTTTAGCTCCTCGGGGTCTACGTCAAATTTTGATTGTTCTTTGCCTTCTTCCTCTTCTACTTTAGGAATATCATCCCATTCAGGATCATCTGCTTTTTTTTGGGCCAAAAAATCTTCTTCGATAAAAATGCTGCCAGTATCGGCTTGGGATTCAGCATGGTTACCATAAGAATTTCTGGAATCCTCATTTAATTTCCCGTTATTTTCTAACGACTCCGATAGCTCTGAGTCGCTTTGGCTTTCTTTTTCTTTGGATGATTTAGAGCCGCAGGAAATAAGTGCAGTGCTCAAAAAAATTAGCAAACCCAAACGTTTTACTTTTCTTATTTCAATCATTACAATCTTTTAAGATTTTATCTTGGAATTCTTTGGCTTACCCACAAATCGTATAAGGTGTTTAGCTGTGTTTCAAGCGCGGAATCTAATTTTCCATCAGGATTAAAATTTCTATTACAATCACTTATATTTTCCATTTCAAGTTGCAACAGCTTCAAAAATTCATCGTATCGTTTGTTATAATCTATTCTCAATTCCTCTAGCGACCGCATAATACCAGGTAACTGTGCTTGCCAGCCCGCACTGGCACCCGGTGTCATATTTGCAATTGCGTTACCCCTTTGAATACTTCGTTCAGCCCAACTTAAATTGCTGGAATATTCAGCTTGAAGATCTGCAAGTGTAGCTATAACTCTGTTAAACTTACGCATCGGCACTTTATAACATTCTGAGCACTCTTTAATCTCTGAACAGTAAACAATTACACCAGGGTTTGGTCTTGGGGTAAATTCGCGGTCGCGTTCTCTTAAAAAAGCAACCTCACGTTGCAATCTTCTTATTTGCCTACTCATCTCGTCTATTTGTTCTTGGGAGGAATCTTCGGGAAGATGATTACGGCCTCTCTCATCAACTTCACCGGGCATTTTTTCACGAAAGTCTTCTTCAAAGGTTCTCCGGCTTTCTTCCATCCGTTTTTGCATTTCCAAAGCTTCTGGCGTACCTGTTATATCTTCAACCCCCTTACCTAATTCCCATGTTACTCCATGGGCTTCTTCAATCGGAATACCTTCATAGTACACCGGACCTTGATATTCTTCAATTGGAATATCATTGAATGTTCGGTCATTGTAATTTTGAACGGCAGCATTGGCATCGTCTCCGCTTAGAACAAACGGATTCTCTAAGGGTGGCTCATCTAAAATAAAAACTCCTCCCCCATCTTGAGACCATACATTATATATAGACATTGTACTGACCAATAATACCACAGAAAGTGATTTAGAATTATTTTTTGATTTTTTGAAGAGGAAGAATGCCAGAAATAAAATGGCAGCCGCCATAAAACCTATAACTCCATACAATACACCATTATTCTCATTAGTTGAAGAACTCGGGCCAGATGTTTCCTGAAATCGCATACCAGTTTCGTGTGGATTGGTTGAAATGTGCAGGTCTTTTTTGGCAGCATTATATTCCTCTTCCGTAGAAACTATTCTCAAAAAGGGTTTGTCAGATATGGGAAATGGTTTGCCTGTGGTAACGTAAAGCAAATAAGGTACTCCATTGTAATCTGATTCAACACCGAAAGTTGCATCACTTTGTACCCTGAATATGTGGCTTGCAAATTTCT
Source organism: uncultured Allomuricauda sp. (assembly GCA_963677115.1). Taxonomy (GTDB): domain Bacteria; phylum Bacteroidota; class Bacteroidia; order Flavobacteriales; family Flavobacteriaceae; genus Flagellimonas. The sequence goes on along the minus strand of OY781874.1, from coordinate 3,144,066 downwards.
CTCCCTTGGTAGATTTTATGATGTATGGGTTTTCCCGGTCACCTGTGTAGCATCGAAGCCTAAGTTCGTACTGAGGAAATTTTGTTGCCAATGTTACATAGACTGGTTCTCGTAATTTTAGTGGTTTCACCATAAAATTCTGTACAGAATCTTTACCCCCTGTTATCCATTCTGCAGCACCTGACTTATATCCATTTTTATCCTTCTCAAGTTTAATGGTATGGAACTTCTTATTCTGGTCTTCTAAATCGGTAACCTTCTGACCATATACCAAAGTCATGGTGAATACGGTAAAGCAAATAATCTTTATTGTCTTCATCATTTTGAATTTTTGTATATCGCTTCCATCTCTTTTTTTACGTCGGAAAAAGCAATGTTGCTAAAAGAAAGGTCCGTTACAGTAATCTCAGCATCTTCTTGGTCGTCCAATAACGAACTCTCATATTGAATGCGCAGGTTTTGCAATTGAGCCGTACCAGAGGCAACGCCATTGCCAATGGTTACTTGGCCCGTACCTTTGCTTTTTGGGTTACTATTTGTTGTTCTTTCATTATAGAGGTAAATCGCGTGGATGCGCTTGCCATCTTTGCCCGGTTGCTTCATTTGTACCGAGGCCTCGAGCAATTCTTTTGTGGCTTCGTCAAAGCTGAGCGCAACACTTTCTTTGCCGGGATTCACTTGTTTAGTAAAGGTTAGTTTCAATATTCTGGCACTCTTTTTCTTATCCGTAACAATAATGCCAGAGGCTTCGGTATAGCTCCATGGCTCACCATTGATTTTACACAAGGTATTGCGGTCATGTGCTTCATTTTTTGAGATTTTCTGTGCAGGAATTGCCTCTTCATCTTGATTTTTTTTGGCTGTTTCTTTGCAGCTGGCCATTAAAACGAGACTGCCCATTAAAATTGATATTGTTTTTTTCATGGCTGTTGTTTAAAATATCCCCTTGTAGTTTTCATCCTAGTTTTGTTTTTCAGGTTTTTTAGTACCCGCTTCAAACATTTTTTCCAACGATACTTTTAGGGAATCTTTTTGTTTGGGGTCAAGGCTTTGGTCATACATTTGGTACATGGCCATTAACCGTGTTTTGGTTTCGGGATCAATGTTCGATTTATTTAGAAGGTCTTGGTAACTTTTTACATTCTTGAAAGGATCTTTGGTACCATCAATATCTTCATCCATATCGCCAAAAAGGTCCCCGAAAAATTTAGCTTGTTCATCCATCAGGTTCGTTTCTTTTTTTTGGCTTTCCTTAGAACTTGATCCTTCTTTTTTTTCTTGGCCCATAAGTCCAAAGCAGCACGACATAGCGATTGCTAAACTGAATAAAATTTGCTTTTTCATTTTCTTGTTTTTCAATACAGGTTAGTGGTGTAATTGTTGATCTGTACCAAAACTAGAGGAGAAGGAAAGAGAAGGTTATCAAGTATGTAACAAATGCTTTAACTATTGTAACACGATAAACAAAATACTGAATATCAAGTACTTAAAACATTAAATTTCAAAAATTTTGATGAAATAAAATCTGTTTTATGACATTGAAGCTTTAGGTAACGCCATATTCTGTTGGAGAGACACCAAATTGATCCTTAAAACATTTGGCGAAATATGAGTGATTGTTGAAACCGACCAAGTATCCTATTTCTGAAACGTTGGCGTTTGACTTGACCAATAAGTTCGCTGCTAATTTTAAACGTTGTGATCTAATAAATTCAGATGTACTTTGACCGGTCAAGGCTTTCAACTTTCTATGGAGTTGCATACGGCTCATGCCAATAGCCTCAGCAAATTTTTCGGTATTAAAATCAGATTCCACCAAATTATTGTCCAAAATATTCTGAACAGAGGTTAAAAAGCGTTCATCGTATGAGTTAACCGCTATTTCTTTTGGAGTTAAAACCACCTCTTTGCTAAAACGCTGCTGTAGCTTTTTCTGGGTTTCGAGCAAATTATGGACCTGTTGTTTTAAAATCTCTGGGCTAAAAGGCTTGGTCAAATAGGCATTGGCCCCATATTCCAATCCCTCAAGTGTATTTTTATCACCAGTTTTTGCCGTTAACATAATGATGGGAATGTGTGAAGTGGGATCACTGGTTTTACATTTTTGCGTAAAAAGAAGACCATCTTCCTCGGGCATCATCAAATCGGTAATGATTACATCTGGTACTATTTTTTGTGCCAGTGCAAAACCTGCTTTTCCATTTTCTTTTAAATGGACTTGATATTCATTTTCAAACAACGACCCCACAAAATTTCTAAGGTCTTCGTTATCATCAATCACCAAAATGATGGGAAGGTCCTTCTTTGTGGGTTTCCTTCCCAAAGTTTTTTGTTCTTGGAGTGCCTTGAGGTTTTTGAATTTTATTGAGTCAGTGACCTTGGCAGAAGTGACTTTTTCTTGAGGTGCAAAAGCAGTAGCGCTTATAGGCAATTCAACAGTGAACTCAACTTGGTCTTCAAGGGAAACCACGTCAATTTTTCCCTTGTGAAGTTCCACCAGTTCCTTGGTCAGGGCAAGACCGACACCAGTGCCCGATTCTGAATAATTGGTCCTATAAAATCGATTGAACAACTGGCTCAGCTCTTCATTGGAAAGCGAGATTCCTGAATTGCTCACCTTTATATACAAGTAGTCTTTGTTGTCGTTGACGTTTACTATTATGTTCTCATTTTCGGGGCTATACTTTATGGCATTGTCCACAAGGTTGGTCACTATTTTCTGAACCACGTCCGCATCAAACCAAGCTTTGGGGCCGTTTAGGTTTATATGGGTCTCGTAACTATGTTTTTTTTGTTTCGTCTTGAATTCGAAGGAGCTCAACAATGCTTTTAAGAAGGGTTCTGCTTCCTGTTCCGAAACTTTTAATTGGTATTGGCCGGACTCCAGCTTTGACAAGTCCATTATCTGATCGACAAGTTCTTCCAAACGTTCCGAATTTTTTTGGGCGAGGGAAAGTGCTTTTTTTGAATCATCCGTTAACGTACCGCTATTGAGTTGTTGTTCAATTGGTCCCCTGATCAATGACAAAGGTGTTCGAAGTTCATGGGATATGTTCGTGAAGAAATTGGATTTTGCCATATCCAATTCCCTAAGTTTTTTATTGGTTTTTTGACGATTCTTAAACAAGAAGAATAAAAATATCCCCGCTAAGGATGTAAGCCCTATTCCAGCCAATAAAATGTTTTTCTGACTTTTTTGTTTTTGTTTGCTTAGTTCATTCTCCGATTTCAGCAACGCAATTTCTTGCTCTTTTTGGCTGGTTTCATAAATGGTTTCCAGTTCTCTGATCGTCGCTTGATTTTGTACCGCACCGATGGAGTCCTTTATTTGTTTTGCCCTTTCAAGAGAATTGTAGGCTTTGACACTAAGACCCTGCATGTGATAAGCCTTTGCCAGTTGCTCCAAGGCGTTTGCTTCTATGCTTTTGTTGTCTTCCTTATTGTTTTGCAGAACACCTTCCAGATGTAGTGCAGCCTTCTTGGGATTATTGTTCTTTAAGTAAAGTTCGGCGAGTTTTAAGCGAGCCTCCTCGGTTTCATAACTGAATTTATTGTCCCTATTCAAGGTGTAGCCTTTGGTCAATAATTTTTCAGCTTCTTCAAGTTTTCCTTGTTCCAGTTTTGCCAGTCCCAGATAAGTGCTTGTTTGTGCTTGGGCATTTTCATCCTTAATGGCCATGAAGTAGTCCAAGGCTAAGGTCAGAAGGGAATCGGCAGCAAAAATATCATCGTTTAAATAATACACCGTTCCCAGTTGCATATTGGTATTATTGACAAAAAAGTCTTTATTTACGGGCAATTTTTTAAACTCTTGATTTGCTTTTTGGTAATACTCGATTGATTTTTTATAGTCGTTGAGTTCTTTGTAAACACTGCCCAAACTTTGGTAAGAAGCTGCAATAATGTCCGGTCTTTGAGGTTGCCTTTGGTGAATGGAATCTGCTTTTAGAAAATAGCGCACTGCATCCTTAAAGTTATTCTCGCGCATATAAGTGTTGCCAAGTGCCGTGTAGGTATCCACTATTATATAAAGATCTTCAGTAGTGGAGGCTGTTTCCAAACACTTTTCGCAAGCATTTTTCGCCGATTCACTGTCTCCTATCAAATAATACCCCCTACACAGAGCATTAAGAGCTCGGGCTGCCCCACTATCATAGTCAATCCGGGAGGCTATTTTCTCCGATTTTCCATAGTAAAATAGCGCAGAATCCATATTTTGGATTCTTCTGAAATAATGTCCCCTACTGTATTCGGCGTCAGCCAAACCCTTGTTGAATTTCCTGTTTTTGCTAAAGGTCTTCATGGCATTGATATAAAACAATGCGCTGTCAGGATTGGGGTTGATAAATTCCATGACCTTTAAACGGTAGTTTTGAAATTGTATAGAATCTGGTTGGGATAGTTCTGTAGTTTGGGAGATTAAATCGGAACTATTGAGAAAACAATGGGATATTACGATTAATTGCAATAAAATGCCTGATATATACTTCATAGTTAATAGTGTTCCAAAATAACTTTAGTGCACAGCAGATTGCTATGGTAATTGTATATCTACCCCTTCATAAAATGGTTTTAAATAAAAATAAATCATTGGTATACAGTACCATCTTCGCCGGATAAAATTGAGCACCCTCAAAACTAATACAAAATACTGAATTTCAATACACTAATGCCAAATATTGGATAGATCAACTTTCCTTTTTCGGTGGTATCAACCATCCGGCTCATCCACTATATCAAAGACCAACAACGGTATACCAGATCACATTGGCCTGATAATAGCTTAGGTCTTGGGAAACTACCGAAACATTGGAAAGCCTATATTGAACGGGAATATCCTCCACATTTCCGACACCCACAAAAAATTGTTGATCATTTGCGGACAGAACTGTATAGACGGTCCCACCACTTACTGTAGATCCCGCTTCCAACAAACCCTCACCGGTACGTCTAAGCTCCAATAAAAAGTCCGTGTTCCAATTACTTAAATCATTTCGTACCAGAATCTGCCATGCTGCTCCATTTGCATTCCTTATGGAAATTACGGTCTGATCGATATCACTACTGTAACTCCCTGTATAATCCTTACCTGCTTCGGTAATGTCATTGCGAATAACAAGAGACCAGGCCCCACTTATGGAAATTCTCGGACTCTGTCCGTGGCAATCTCCATATGAAAAAAGACCAAAGATAACTAGCCATACCAACCCATTAAGCATAAATCCAGTCATAACAATTAATTATATATGGTAAAAATGACAGTTCTGCTTGTATTGGGAACTGCCATGAGATCCACTCCACTATTCAGTTCAAGTCTATAGGTAATCATATGTCCATTTCCAATACCGTCTCCCGTATAAGATCGTCCAATATCCCTAATGAAAACCGTTGGGGCACTGGAAAGTTCGACTTCGCCCACGGGCACCCCAAAATTTCCGGCACCAGAACCTTGTGCCGGAGAGGCCCCCACATACAACCTGCCAAACGACAATCCCTTGTTAATGCTTACCATTAAATTGCCTCCTGCCCCACCAGTATTCAAGCGGTTCATAGAATAGTTCAGCCAAATTGGGAAGGTACTACCGAATGTAACGGGTTCACCCGCCTCTCTTGGCAATCCAACTCCGATGACAATATGAGTGGTAGGAGGCTCAAAATCTACCAAGAGAACATTACTTGCTGAGACTTCCACCCTAGTCTGCAGTCTGGTCTGGGCATTGGAGGGGGCAATGGCACATACAAATAATCCCAAAAGAAGAATCAAATGGTTTTTCATTTACAATCATTTAGTGTACTTGTGTGGGGTTGACAGTCAAGGGTTTCGATTGGAATTGTATGACCCTTCTTCTTTTTTCAAACCTGACATTCAAAATTGCCGTACCGCCGGCCACAACATCCAAGGTTTTTTCATTGGATGCAAGAACATAATTCACATCCGCGTCCAATCTATCAATTTTTACCTTCCAAATCCCTGGCCGTAAATAAGAGAAAATAAATGGCTTGTCCGCTCCACATACTTGGACATAGCTATCCTTCCCATTACTCAGTTCTATACGTACCTTTAAATGATTGGGCTCCTCACTTGTGCCCCTGAAATCACCAACGGCAACCTTTCCATTGACACTTCCTGCTTTGGTCAAGCCAAAGGAAAACCAATTTAGATCCTCCTGGATTTCGATGTGAAAGGGCATAGGTATATCTGCTATATCTTCAAGTTCCAAACTGGTATGGTCCAGCCGAAAGGTATGGCTTCCTGTCCTTATTTCATTTAGAGAAAAATTTCCATCACTATCGGTAATACACTCCCTATCCCCTATTAAAAGGCGGATACCTGACGTATGATCTACCCCTAAGTTGACAATGGAGCCGGAAAGACTACCGAATCCACCTATTCTTTTTATTGGAATTCCCACTTTGTGGACATACCTGGCAGAGAATGATAGCTCGGGTTTGGAAACCCTCTGACGGGTTGCGTACCGACAGAGTAAAGAAAAACTCTGGAAGTGGGATAATTTTTGTTCCAGTTTGGAATAGAGAAGGTTTCTGTCCCTATAGGATTCATCCGGCAAATAGGTGTTCTGGTATCCCAATTCAAACCCTGTATTTTCCATATCAGCCCTAAAATTTCCACCGAAAACATACTTGGTTTCCGTATCCTTTGAAAACCGAATGGACTGCAATCTTTGGGCAAATAACTCTAAGGAAAATCGCCGAGACTCAAATGCTGTCTTCATGTCCAATACCGTGGTTTCCCCTTTGGAGCCGGTCAAATAATTGGTAGTCCTTCCCTTCTGTCCCGCAAACGTAAATAAGAAACCTTCACCACCCAAGGCAACGGAAGAACGTAGATAATCATCCCCATAGTTAAATTGCATTGGATCTCCCCTATCTTCACGTGACAAATGCCCAAGCTCCACCTTAAGATGGCTCCTTTTCGCAAAACGGAACATTCCGTTCAGAAAAATGTTTTCACTGTAGGGTGCATTACCATAGAGAGTGTCCCTTGAAGTATTCACCGCAGCTTTCGTATAACTGGCCGAAATCGAAAATCTTTTAGCTATGGAATGGTCCAAGGATAGATTTATCTGATCGGTATCTCTAATGAAACCAGAAAACAAAGGATTGGCCTTTAAGTACATGCCCCGAAATCGAAATCTATCCAAAGCTGTACTCATTGAAAACATATACGCTCTCCCTGAACGGCCATGGCCAAGATTATTGGCAAGCTCCCCTTCTACCAGAAAATTCTTGAAAGGCGTTGATTTAAAGTTCAAAAAATAAAGATCTGCCGCGCTTCCATCATCGTACCCTTTTCTAAGATAGCCTGCTTTGATGTAATTATATGGTTCCTTTCCAAATTTCATATATAGATGTTCTTCATCTGCCAAGTCCTTATAAAATCGGGGGGACTGATAAAACCCACCTAATTCAAAGTTCCCGGAACGTGAAAGAAATTCGACCCCTCTTCCGTACCTTGAATTTTCGGTAAGTCTGGAAGAGCTGTATACCTTATCCCCAGCGAATACCCCAAATTTCCTGCTTTGATATTGAAGGTAATACTCCTCATTCTGTACAAAAACCCCTTGCCGAACTGGGTTTGGTGTACGTAACATGAACCGCAATAGGTGGCGGTTTTTGTCATCAATATAACCTCCCCCACTTCCCGTTAGCTGAAAACCATCATCCAACTTATCTGTAAGATGGCCTACATAACCGACATCCATTTCCACCGGAAAACGCAAATACCCATCACGGTCGAAGCGATATCTTGACGATATATATGAGAATGCAAACGTTTCCATTACAGCACCCTTATGGTCCAAAGGCCGAACCTCGAGCTTGATATTTCCCTGTTGGTCCGTAATTAAATCTTTGGATGTCATCCCGGACACCTTAATTATTTCCTCTTGCCCCGGCGCTAAAATTAACTCTTCGGAGGAATCCAAATGCCCGCCCTTCGCGATGAGGCGCACATGTCGGGGTATATTGCCCATATTTTTCAAGAGAAAATTTGCTTTAATGGTATCTCCTGCCATTACATTTTCCGACACACTGATTTTTGACAGCGTCAATTTGTCCATGGGCAGGACATGGACAACAACCTTGCTTGAAGCTTCATACCCTCTAAACCTCAACCATAATGGAATCAAATAATCGCCAGGTTTGTAAAACTTAGGTACTTTCAACGAAACAAACACCAATTGTTCTTTTTTTGACGGAAGAACCATTCGGGAAATAGGCACTACAGCTTCCATACCCTTTGGTAAATTAACGGTCAAATCCACATGGAGGGTGTCCGTAGATGTATTGGTCACTTTATATACCAAGGTCAGCCCACTTCCAGGACTAACGCTATCAGATTCCTTAACAGGAAGAAGCATTACCTTTTGTGAGCATACATGAATCGGTATCAATAAGGCCACAATACATACCCTAAGGATCATTGGCCAGTTGCAATTCAAGATTGGAGCCGAAAATATCCCCATTTCTACATTCCGCCAACACTACCGCAGTATATGAACCCTCAGGAACAGCATCAAGGGCTATATGGAATTTCCTAGAATTACCAGGCAAAAGACTACCCATTGGACTATCATATTTCCCAATAATAGCTCCTGTGACCGCATCATACAATTCCAACTGAACCTTTAGTTTGTGGTATAGATTTCCTAAATTTCTTATATCAAGCTCCAAATCATATGTCCCTTTGGATTGTCCTTTTACCAATTTGGCACCATTAAATTCCAACTTACTCTCTGACTGATCCAAATCAGTGGTGATAATCTGTATGGCGTAACGCACTATTGTAGATAGACTTACATTATTTTTAGTCTCCAAGGACTTTACTCCTATGGGCTCGATCATAACCACACTCCAACGGCTCCCTTTCAACACCACAGTGTCTGGAATTTCCAACTCGTAAGTAAGGTCATAGGTTCCATAGGGTTCTATAGTTATAATATTGGATTGGAGGTGCAACCAGTTTCCATTGGAATACCGATTTTCATTTAAATCGGTGAACACCGTGTCCCCGTTGGATGAATATCCATAGTCTTGCAAATAGGCCTTTACCTGTACGGCGGCTCCTCCAGTATTTTTCAGTTGGATCACCCCTTTAAAGTCTCTCCCTCCAGCTACATGATGCTCATGGGTAAGTCCATTGACAACTATTACGGCTCCATAGGCATCGGAACAAAGAAAAAGGTTTAAAAAAGAAAAGAAAATCAGAACTCTTACCGCAACAACACTCCTCAAGGCAACAGATATTTTTGCTTTGTAAATTATTTGGCCTGTTTTGTCCATCCAACTTTCTATCTATTCACCGACTATGGTATATGTGACGGTTCTAGAGACATCGGCTGAACCACCGACAATATTACCAAAGTCACCCGAAGCAAGGCTTATATCGTAAGTCAATTGATGACCATTGGCAGTCCCATTGCCCGTGTAACAACTTCCTATACCTGTAATAATATCAACAGCCTCCGTCCCCAATTTAATGGTTGTTCCCGGAGCAGTCCCCATAATGCCATCACCACTAGTTCCCGAATAAGCAGCTACATCCAAACCGATATCAACTCCAGGCACAAGTGCATCGATTTGAACGGTAATTTTATTAGTGGCCCCAGAAGCCACCACAGAGGTATAATTCAACCACAGATCTGAATCGGAACTTTCGGAAGCCAAAGCATTTCCAGCTTCATTCGCTGTTAAATCATAGGAAATGGAAGCCCCGCCCTCAATATCGACAAGGGCAACTTCGGGAATGGAAATGTCCAAGCTATGCGTAGCAACATTGCTATCTTGGCCCATCAAATATGATGCGGTCAAACCTGCAAAAACCGACAAACTAAGTTTTATGATTTTCATGAATTAAATGAATTTAGATTATAAATTGCAATATGTCGTTGATAAATAAGTCGGCATAGTTACAAAGATTCTTTCAGGTCTGCTCTTACATTGTGTTGAATGCTTTTTTATTTGCTCCGAACCATATAAAATATGGGACGATCATCATCAAAACCAATATGTGCAATACTCGTTCTTTACAAAGCGATGCCCTTCTCCCTAGGTCTTAAAATCAATCTCTGCGAAACAAAGCTCCGACTCTCTCAACTTGCAGAGGCAGGGATGTTCTTTTCTCCATGGGGGAAACGCCGGACATTGTATTCCACTCAAGGGAATAACCAGGTTTTTTTACTCGGAAATTGAATCCTTGCACGCATCCAAGTTCAAATCCAAAATTTTGAAGAAATATTTGGAGCTGTATTAAAATCCATGCCCTGCTTGTTGGATTCCTTCGATATTCCATGCTCCCAAAATACTTGGAAAACCTCAATTTTTCTTGACTGGATATTGGATGAATGTGGCTCGTCCTGATTTTTCCCCATCATCATTGTTGAACGGTGCCCCTATAATAATACTGGTCCCATTCTGATTGATCCCCACGGTATTTCCGAACAATTCGTTTTGATGCTGTCCATGGATTTCTTCTCGAGAAACAATGCCTCCGTTCTTGTCCAATTGGTAAAGCAACACTTTTCCTTTGCCATTGGCCCTATTAAAGCTCAAAGGGGCACCAATGGCCAAGTGAGACCCGTCTCCGCTCAAGGCAACCGAATTGCCTATAAGGTTTCCAGTGCCGGCCCCGCTAATATTCTGATTTAATTTTTCAATCCCACCGGACTCCAACCTATACAGTTGTACCATGCCAGAACCGCTTTTATTATTAGACTTGCCAAATGGAGCGGAAACCGCCATAAGCGATGCCTGGGCATTCAAGCTAATGGAACTCCCAAAATATGCCCTCGGCTTATCCCCAACCACTGCTTTACCAATAGGCTGCCATAGCTTTTCTGCACTGATTTCATACACGGTCACCTTACCATATCCAGCTCTATTTTCACCAAACATGGGTGCGGCAATTGCCAATCTTTCGCCATTGGCACTAAAACTTATGGCAGCACCTGATTGCTCCCCTGAAGAGCTTCCCAAAAGGGGTCTTCCAAGAAGCTTCCAGCCTTCCTTGCCAAGTTCATAAACTTTGACACATCCAGAATCCTCTCCACCGATATCATTGAATGGAGCACTAACCGCCAGCCTATCGCCCTTGGCATTCAATTGTACGCTGGATCCAAAAATATCGTTCGCAAACTCTCCGTTCAAAACGTTTCCAAGTGGGGACCACCTTCCGCCTGATAGCTTATACACCCTAACCTGTCCCGCATAGTATGCAGCCTTGCTATTGAATGGGGCACCTATGGCCAACACATCACCTTTTTGATTGATACTTAACGAGCTACCGAACAACTCATCCGGTTCCATTCCCACAATCGTGTTGCCCAGTTGAGTCCATTGATACCCTTTGTTCCTTTGATAGACCTTTACTTCACCCGCATTCTCATAGGGAACATCCACAAAAGGGGAGGAAATTGCCACAATGGCCCCGCTCCCGTTTATTTGAACCGCCCTACCTCTTTGATTGCCGGGAGCCTCACCGGTAAAGGCAAAATCAACATAGTCCTTTCGTGGTACATAAAAGGAAAAGAAAAAAAGAAAGCACAGCACCAATTCCCTAAGCATAATCGATTTCAGAATATAAAAAATTAAACATTGTACATACAGTGATAAGCGTATCCCAACAAGTAAGCTTGTTCAATACCAATTTTGTTTTACCATCCAATCCACACTTCAAGTTTTCCGCTTGTGCATTGAAAAATCACCGTTCCAAACCTACGCAAACCTAGTTTGGAACCTAAAGACCCATCCCCTAAACCAAAAAACCATCCACCAAAAAATTAAAATGTCCGGATGGACCAAGAAGGGATAAATGGATATCCGTATAGGCTGAGCGCAAAGTTGTAGGACAGCAATAACATAATAGAATAAATGTGCTAAAGGATCTGATCAATGAAACGAAAAAGAGGTAATCAAGGACAAAGAAAAATAACTGACATTGATAAAAAAAGAAGGAAGGGACCACATCATAATTCAACAAACACTAAAGTCCCTTCCATACCACAGCTCCTTGTAGATTAATCAGTTTTAAGATACGACAAGGCCATATCCTTTTAATAAAATATGTTCCAAACCTATAGGATTAAGGGACAAACAACTTATACACTGAAACAACAACGGAAGCTAAGAACCACGGTGTTCAAAACCCTATTTGAACACATCAACCATTTCCCCGGAGAAATCCACATTTGTACTATTCAGCACTTACCATAAGCTAAATTACCGGTATATGTAAACCAAATAAAGACCACAAAACCCAGTGGGTAGTATATCCCTAGTACCTCACCTTAAAAAAATCAACTGCAATTGTGCAAGGAAGGAGTAAAAAACTCAAGCATGGAAGGTGCGGATTCTTTTTTGTCATAAAAAAGAAAAACCTCCATATAGGAATTCGGAAGCAACGAATCAACCTTGAATTTCCTTACATCAACAATAAGACGTTTACTGTGTCCGGTAAACAAAAACATCTCTTCCACTGCGCTGTTTTCAAATCTATCTTGATTTCTTTTGAAGAACCTGGGAAGATAAGTCTCGCATAAGTAGGTATGAGTGTATCCCATCATTTTTTCCAACATTTCGTTGACGATCATAATATGTCCAGCTATTTTTATGGCTGCGCCCATCGGGACATTTTCAAAAAAGTTCCGAAATATCAAAAGTTCTGTTTTTATTTGATCCAAAAACATATCCTCCTTGGAAATATCCCTAATAAAACAGTTTATCGCATAACAGTTGCCAGCATTGTCCATAATTGGGGTTCCAGATATGGCGACCGCTTTGGATAAACACTTTTTCTTTTTTAAGTTCATTTGAAAATCTTGCAGCATCCCTTTGATTTGCACCATTTCAATGAACAGCGAAAAAGTTTCCTTACCATTTTTACTAAAAAAAGGTCTGACATCATATATTCTTTCTTCTTCGAAATTAGTCTCAAAAAGCTCCTCCGCCTTTTTGTTATAATCAAGTAATTCGCCTTTGAGACCTACAAGCATGCACGGAAAAGGTATGTTTTCAATTTTAACCTGTCCTGCACCAATCTGTGGCATTGTCAACATAGTATATAAGGTTTTAGTTATTTTGCGTTCTAAAATTGTCCGAAGACTTTTTATATTATAAATTACATACGCTGGGAATCATTGTACTTGAACTGATTTTCCGTTGTCAAGAAAACGTTCATCTCCCAATACGCTATCATCTTCTTGAGCGTTTTTAAGTATACGTTAAAGGCACTTGCTTTATTGAAATATCCAGACACGGAATACTGGTAACAATCAGCGATATCCCTATGGAAAGTCGAAGAGGTCAATACAACAATCGGAATGTGACAGAATTCAATGCTCTCTTTGACTTCTCGAATAAGTTCTAGCCCGGTCATTTGTGGCATGTTTAAATCAACCACCAATAAATCGGGAGTCAAAGTACCTTCTTGCATCAAAAACAACACTTCGGTTGCATTGTCATAAATTTTCGTTTCATGTTCAACAGCAAGTTCCTTCAAAGCTTTTTCAAGTTTGAGTGTTTGCAACCGACAATCTTCGACAAAACATATTTCCATAAACGCTTCCCGTTAGGATTAATACAATCTTAGAATAGGGGTATTGTATCAAAAATCCTGGTCTTGTGCTTCGACGACATCAATGGCACATTACCTTTCATTCCACGGATAAAGACCCTATTCCCAACAATTTTGTCGATTTTCTCCAAGTTGACAATTATAGAGCGGTTGATTCGCACAAAATTGTCCGGCAGTATCTCCATCAGTGATTGAAGTGTCCGCCGTATCACGTATTTTTCACCTTCAAGGAAAATCGTTATATAGTTACGCTCACTCTCAAAACATAGGATATCCTCAAACTTTACCCTTTTCAATGAACTCTTGCTCTTTACGAAGAAGGAATCCGAATCCGTCACCCTCTCCATTTTTCCTCTGTTCTCATCATCTTGGTTCAATACCTCCCTTTTATTATCCCCCTCCAACAATCCAACAATGGAATCCTTGTACTCTTCGTTTCTTAAATCATCATAAGGCCTCAAAAAGAAGTTTTTTGATTCAAGAACAGTGCTCCCATCGGGGGCTGTAACCCTCTTTCTACGAGAGGAATACCAAATCCACTTGCTGAGATTGTCCCGGTGAAAACAAAAGGAATCATCATCATTGTTCACACTTTCTATAAATTCAATATCCACCAAAATGACATCATAGTCATCGTCTTTCATTTCAGCCTGAGCTTCCTCAAAACTATAGACCACCTTACATTGAATGAACTTTTCCACTTCCAGCTCTTCCATAAGGACCTGATAATTCAAATAGCTTTTTTTAAGAATCAATACCGAAATTTCTAAATCCATATTCCCTATACTTTTTGTAATTATATTATTTTAACATTCACAAGCGATGGCACAATCAACATCTACTTCTATTTAACATCATCTTATTTGGAGTCAGTTAAACCATTAAAAAATATTCAGAGGGGGGGAACATATACATGTGTGTCTCATGTGCTTTGAAATTTTTCAACGGAGATTACACATTAATGAAAACTCAAAATATCAGCGATTTTTTAATTGCATTTTTATTGATACTTTTTTGTCATATTCTCAATTATTTAATATTGAATGTAACCAGAACAAATTTTATTTATATCTAGAATAAACATACCGCAGTCTTAAGGAATTGGCAATTAATTGTGTTCGCCACCCTGTTTTTTAGGGATTAATCAATGAAATTCTGTGATATAGGTTTGAAGCAGAACCATTATTGGTCCTCTAAAATTGTTAACAGATAGATATATGTCTATACTCCTTTGGTGTTAAACCTGTCTTGTTCTTGAAAAACTTGCTGAAGTGATTGGGGTATTCAAAACCCAGCCTATAGGCAATCTCGCTTATGTTTTCATTACGAGTATTGATCAACAACATTTTGGCTTTTTTCAGAACATAAAAGTCGATATGCTCCTTCGCCGTTTTACCTGTTTCTGTTTTAAGGAGATCGCTCAAGTAAGGTGCCGATATATTTAATATTTTGGCACAACCTGCCACGGTGGGGACAGAGGTAACTTCATTCTTTACCGAATAATACTCCCTTAGCAAGCGCTCAAAATCCACCACGTACCCTTTGTTGAAATTGACCCTTGTATAAAACTGCCTTTCGTAAAAGCGTTTTGTGTATCTCAATAAACTCTCTAGATTGATCAAAATAATATCTTGAGTATGCTTGTCAATATTCTGACTGCTCTCTTTTTCTATTCTGGTTGCCAAATCACTGATCTCTTTTTTCTCATCATCCGACAAATGAAGGGCTTCATCCGATTCATAAGAGAAAAAATTGTAATCATGAATGGTCTTTCCCAGACTCGATTCCAAGATAAATTCCGATGAGAACAACAACATCCAGTCATCACTATCTTCCTTGTATTGATAATTTGAGGAAAAAACTTGGTTGGGTCCGATACAGACCAAGGTTCCTTCCTGAAAATCGTACTTGTTCCGACCGTAGTCCATTGAGCCTCCAACATTGTCCTTTAGTGCAATCAAGTACATGTTAAGAGAAAAATAAACTTCTCCCATCTCCGCGGTCACTCCTATGTCCCGATGCCTGAAAAAGCTGACATGGGGATGTTTTGGCTTGGGCAGCCCCAATAATTGATGAGTTTCGGTGATAGAATTTAATTGTATAATGTTACGTTCCATAGTGTTTTTCATTTTAAATAGCAGTACTCCTTTTTTCCATATAATCTTTCAGTTCGGCATTGATAACATCGTACAATCCCTTCAGCTGTTCTTCCACCAAAACAACTTCATGCGATCTCTCTGTACCATGAAAACCATCTGCCTGAACAAACCTAACCTTGCCCCCATCCTTTTCTTCCAAATAAAAAATATGATGGTCCTTCAAGCCCGGGAACATAGATTCGCCTTCCCAGCAAAAAACCCGTTGGGGCTCAAAAATCACCAGCTTCCTATCAAAATGGACTTTACCCTCAGGGGTATTGAACCGCACCTTGATGGATTCATCCTTTTCGAATTTGCCGGCAACCACGGCGATATGTTTGCTCCATTTGTCCCAATGGCCCACATCGGTCAAAACCTCCCATATATCGGACACTCTTCCTTTAATCTCTATCGAAGTCAAAATCTTGATTTTGTCATCGTCATCCAACTGGTACATCATAGTGAGTTGAGATCTACAGTTAGTGAATCATTTTTCTTTGCGGCCCAGGCGACTTCCTGTGTTTTTTTTATCCAAGGAACAATAGCTTCGGGAACAACGTTTCTAAAAGAAGAGCTATCCTCCTCTGCCACTCGTATCATTGCTTCGATCATAAGCTCCGGATCCAGCTGATCGTCCAAACCACCCGATTCCAAAATTTCTTCAATGACCTGTGGACTGCACAAAGATTTTTGCGGACTGAACCACTTCATCATTGTCTCAGCTCCCCGATCGTTGAAACCTGTTCCAAAAATGCCCGGGTTTACCGTGCATATCTCTATACCGGTTCCTTTCAACTCTTCTTTAAGTCCCTCCGCAATACTTTCAAGTGCATGCTTTGTGGACGTGTAAATAGAAGCGAAGGGCATGGTCACCAATCCACCTACCGATGAGGTGAAAATCACTTTACCGGACCGCTTTTCCGCCATTTTGGGCAAAAAACCTTGGGTAAAGGCCAAGGTGCCAAATACATTGACCTCATAATTTTCACGCACCCTATCCATAGGTATCTCTCCTGCAGGACCGGTTTGCATTGTACCGGCATTGTTAATTAGTACATCCACGTCATAGGCAAAGGCAAGCCTTCTATCTTCTTCCTTGGTAATATCCACCACAATCACCTCCATTTCCACTCCTTCTTCTTTAATGTCCTGCAACAACATCGTTTTCAAGGAGTCCACCTGAACCGTAGCTACGACCCTATGTCCTTTTTTTGCCAAACCTATAGCCGCTCCCTTACCAAAACCTGAGGAAGCCCCCGTAATCATTATTGTTTTACGCATTTCTTAATTTTTAATATTAATATATACGAACCTACACAGTAAAAGCGTTAAAAAATGATATATAATTAGGTTTTATAGATACATTTCTAATATTTATATAATTAAAATGTATCACTAACAGGTAATATGACGTTGATAAAAGTCAAGAATGCAACAACTAAGGGTAAGAAAAAGATTCTAAACTAGAGAAAGAAAAATAAAATTTAAATATCATAAAAATTATATGACCCTTGCAAGAATCTTCCAAAGCTTCTTCCTGAACCTATTGAAAATCCTTATAAACAATGCGGGAACAATCCTCAAGACAAGGTTGTCCACCCCAAAAAATTTCTTTTAAAAGCCTACTACATTACTTCCGTTAAATCTTATGGGCACTCAAACGTGGAGACCATCGCCAGTATAAAAGGAACTGTAGTAGCCAAATAAACGGGAAAACGTATAACATAAGGCCAATGAGCAACAAAACCTATGGATTGCATTCGATATCCTTTGGACACCGCTGCCCTCCCCATGACCTATCAATAAATTGAAGCCATTATATGGCAGATGGCACAGCTATATGCTCCAAAACACATCGATGAACGGTTGAAAAACATGGATACATCCAAAATGCCCTCAACATAAAAGCAAGTGGTTCGCTTTATCATGGAGGGCATCCTTGAATCTAAACTTAAAAAACCGGCCTTAGTCCGGCTATAACCTAAAACCTCTACCTTTATAAAACCAAAAGATAGAAATCAAATTAAAGGATTGCTTCCGATCCACAAAAATAAATGTGCCCAGGGGAGGCTTTAAAGGGATATAACCCACCTAAAAGGTTATGAACAGGTTCGGCACGGAACCTTGAAAAGAAAAATGCCGCTTAAAGAAGCTCTAAACAACAAACAGTAGGCACAACCTCCCATCATTGATAGGATGATTATCGGTTCTATATTATTTTACCCAACAGATTGCATACTTGAATAAATTCCATATTCCTTATCAAGCTCAAACCGGTCTTATGGGCCAACATCCCAAAAAACAGTATGGCCAGCACATTTATTTTTGCGCACGATCAAAACTACCTAATTTCAACACCATAATGATATTTAGTGTTCCCGTAAGTAGTTTGTTTAACTACGTTAAAAGACTGCCTTTTTAGGCGGTCTTTTTTTGCTGCCTGTGTAGAGAAAGTTACCTAATTGTAAGGGCCGTTTATTCCATAACCTGTTGGGATTAAGCCTCAATAATGGACACTGACCAAGATATTCCACTTAAAAAGACGACAGAAGGGCATCATACCTTATTTGTGTATTCCTTGAGATTCAGACCTAAACTTCAAAAGAAGGCATAGAACTACCATATCAAATAGTATGAATGTCCGGAGGTAAAGAAATTCCAAAAAAACGGTGTTGTAAAAATTAGGATATGCACCTAAAGTCTAGGGCTCTACCTCTTCAAATATATGCCCGATTTGTTTAAGTGAATCATACAGATTTTGCTCATATTCCCTTGACACCTCCAATATCCGAGGTTTTGCCTGAATCCTTTTACTATCTTTGATTTTGAATCTCACTTCGATATGATTTAGTGATTAGAACATTTTTTATACACGTTTTGACACTACCAAGCTACTCCCTTGTCATCCCCAACTTATTCTTATAAATAATGCCGATCGAAGTGTTTGGCGTAAGCATCCAAAATAAAATTTCTTGCCAATTGTGATATATTGGCTTCTGGCCTTATAAGTTCAAAGGCATGAAAAGTTCCGGGGAATAAATTAAACGTCACTTCAATTCCTGATTTCCCCATTTTTTCAAAATACTGTATTACCTCATCCCTGAACGGCTCGCAGTCACCAACAAAGGATATTGCCGGGGGCAGATCCGTGAAATCGTTATTTAATGCTGGTGATGCATAAGAAGGTATCTTTTGTTTTTCCTTCCTGATGTTTTTTAAATATAGCCGCCAGGCCAGGCTGTTGGTCCTTTGATTCCAAAAAGGTGCTTTCCGGGAAATCCGGGCTGATGGGGTATTGTTCCTGTAGTCCAACATCGGGTAAACCGGCATTTGGAAGGTAATTTCAACATCTTTTTGATCTCTATTTTTTAAGACTACCGCCGAGGCCAGTCCTCCCCCAGCACTTTCCCCATATATCATTATTTTATCACTGCAACCACCCAATTCCCGCCAATTCTTTTTTATCCAAAGCAGGGTGTCATAACAGTCATTAAGGGCTGCTGGATAAGGCTCCTCAAGAGCTTTTCTATATTTTGGGGCCACAATGATGCATGGCCTTTTTCGAATCAAGTCATCCAAAAAAGTATTTACCAAGGGACTTCCCACCACGTAGCCACCTCCATGGGTATATAACATAATGGGCAATGGCCCGTCTACATCATCGGGTTTGAAAACGAAGGCCGGTAGGTTTGGACCATTGCAACCACGCTCCACGTCAACCCGTTTGATAACCACTCCTTTTCGTTTCCTCTTCTCGGTTAATCCCGTGAATGCATTCATCAATCTTATACCCCAAACCCTTGAAAGTAATGTGTTGATAAGCTGCCCATTGAAATAGTCTCCTTGAAGCTCAATGTCCAAAAACCGTTTTTCCATCATATATATTTGCTTTGTTTCAATTACTATGCATCAACCTATGTTCGATTCTCGTAAAAAGGCCAATCTACTTTTGGATCATCTTACTTCGATTCCTGATCAAAAGCCATAAGATGTATGAGTTTGAAGTTTAAGGCGAAAATATTGCATGCGGGTTGCTCCCTCCAAAAAAATGGGCTATACCATTAATTTTCAGGGACAAACATAAAATAAAGAATGACCTAAAACTTGCATCCTGAACATAGAATATGTGTAGACCAGAACCATTAACATTATAGTATATGAGAAACAGGAGATCAGTAGGTTCAAAACTTTCCTTTACGATAATTTACGCTTGTGCCTGTAGGCCAAAGTGGAATCAAACCGATAGTTCATTTCATATCCGTTTGGAACAGTTTAACCTATTGCAGTCCAAAAAATCAATTTGAGCAATGGCAACAAAAACTGCAGATCATGTAGCATTTGCCCATCAAACATGTTCCTGAAAAGCTTATTGGGATATCCGAAGGAAGAGCTAAAAACGTAAAAAAGGCAGTGGACATTTTTAACTGCCCACTACCTTTCAATTATTCAACATATGAAACTAATCCAAATGTGAAATAGAAGGATCCCCATTCCTTACCTATGAATACCCCGAAACTAATTTCAATTCCATGCCCCCAAAAAAAAATGTGTCGAACTGATTAATAACGTATCTCAATACCATATTTTGTGGGACAGAAAAACAGAATGGTGGCCTTCACGGATTTTAAACAAGTCCATAAACGTGTCGGTCGGTACACCCAAGTATTTTTAAACTCAATGCTTCATGTCCTCCTAATATCTTTAAGGTAGAAACATTATCATCTCCATATACCCCAATAGCTACACGCCCATCGTAAAGTTTAGCTATATCTATTGTTCGTGGGAACAGTTGGTCATAACAACCTTTAATCCTTCTTTTTTTGATCAAGTTTCTTTTTCTTGTAAATACCCCATATCAATAAAACCAAATAACCGAGCATGACCCACAAATAGGATTTCCACTCAGGATTCTTTACCTCTTCCAACATCTTTTTTCTTTTAATATCCCCTATATTATTAGGGCCATAAAGCAACGGCTCCCTCATTTCAATTAAAACTGGACAGGTGTTTCAGTAATTCTCAACAGGGAATTAATTACACGAAAAAGCAGTTCTGTCCCCTTATTATTTTTTAATGAACTTGGTACTTCCCATACTATTGTTTCCAACTATGTTCAAAACATAAATTCCTGAATCCAGACTGGAAACATCAATGGCGCCATCCAATTTTCCATTGCTGACTTTTTTACCCATTACGGAGAAAATGGAATACTCCACTCCCCTTAAAAGAACACCTCCATCGATGTATAGTTCTTCGAGGACAGGATTGGGAATGGCCCTTATGGGAATACCTTCTTTTTGCATCCATAAGAATTTGGAATCTTTTCCATTGAACTCAAATTCCAGTTCCCTAGAAAATTCCGAGGCCACAAAAGAAGAGCACAAGGCCCTTAATTTAACTGTGTAGCTTTTTCCATTTTCCGGACCTAACCAAGTATAATGATCCTCTTCCACGGTTTTTACTTGCCAATCTGCGCCCTTTTCCTTTATCCAGATTTCATGGGAATAATCCCCTGTACCGGAATCCCACCCGAATGTTACCGAAACATCATCAATCTGTGTCAGGTCAAAGTTTACCGGGGGGGCCAGACTGCAACTGGAAAGTTCCAAACCAGTGACAATGAGCGAAAAATCCTGAAACCCATTCTTGAGTTTGCCCTTATTCCCTATTTGAATGGTATACCTCCCTCCACTACTGTCCACATCAATTCGTTCGAAAGGATCAACAGTATTGTCTCCCTTGGTTGCCGGTGACCCTGCCCTGTATGGGTCCAATTTCCAGGGATAAAAAAGTTCGCCATCTTTTTCCACACGGATATCCAAATCATTGACCAATGCAACATCTGGACTATTGAGTATCCCTTGATTGAACTGCTCCCCTTCTGGATCGGTCCAAGAGAGGGACACCGATAATTGTTCCCCTTCACTTACGTTAACGGTCAATTCAAATTTTTCATCCTGAAACAATCGCTCCTCCAAGACCAAACTGTTAAAACCGTTCCCTTTGATTGTCTCGGCGGCCCTTTTGGTATTGATCACTCCCCATCCCATCTGATAGTCAGGACCAGACGTTCCGACATCATCAGCAGTATGCAGGGCAAGCCCCTTCAAAGTGGCGGCCTTAAGGTAAGCGTCTGTAAAATTTTTATGGTATTGTTGTAACAGCAGCAAAGATCCTGCCACTGTCGGCGTAGCCATTGAGGTTCCCTTTGTATATCTGTAATTTGTATTGTTCAATGCCCCTGTAGAGTAGACCAAGGTCCCATCACCTGCCAGGTCAGGTTTGACCCTGCCATCATCCACGGGTCCATAGCTGCTATATTGCGAAACAAGGCCGGCAGCCAAACTGCCGTCACTTGATATTACGGCATCGGCACCAGCGACCACCAACCCATTTTTTGAGGTATTGAAACCCAATAAGAGGTCGTACCCATCCGAAACGTTCCCATAAATCGGGGTTTCATTATCTTTTAAGAGATGGGCATTACCCGCTGCGGAAACCATGAGATAATAGGGCGCATTGAACATGATTTTATCCCAATCCCGAGAGGTCTTGATATAGGCACCAAAATACCAGTCAGGTACGGCATTCGTCTTTATTCCATAGGAATGGTTGGAGACCAATAGACCGTTTGCCACCGCCTGGGTCACTTCCCGCTTATCGGAAAACCAGTCGTGCACCATGGCCTTTGCCCCATAGGCCACTCCTCTTACCTTTTCCACCTTGCCCAACGATACCAAGGCACCTACCACCGATGTCGTATGGTCACTGATTTGTGCTCCCGTCTCATCCTCGGCATTCGACACCCGTCCCATAAGTTCTTGATGGGTGGTTAGGGCCCAACCTGCATCCCAAACCTCCAGTTGCTCTCCATCCCCGTTTACATCCGTTTGAAGTGAGCCATTTTCATAAAGGGCATCGGCTCTTGACACTTTTCCCAAAGGATTCATAAATGTGGTATAGTAAAGAGGGCTGCCATCATCGCCAATGTCATGCAAGCCATATAATTGATTGGAAGGTCCTTTTTGAACGATTTTCCACTGATCTACCAAACCTTTGCTTCTCAACCGTTCCCTCAACAGGTTCTCTTCTTCTTCAAAGGTGGTCTTCAAACGTTTTAATGCCGCGATATTCGTTGCCTCTTTGACCAAGGTTATTGCCTTGTCCTCTTGTGCAATCACCATAGACTCGGCAAAACACATAAGTAGGAAAAACAATGGTTTCAATAACTTTCGCAACATAAGTACAACGCTTTACCGAATCTTTATACGCTCCACTATCCCCAACCTAGATCGGATTATCGAAAATCGATCTATTTAAGCAGGAACTGAATTGCACAAATTCTAAGTTAAAGTTTTGCAGAAGTATCCGGTCAAAAAAATAAAAGTGACTAATAACCAGCTTATTGGGATAAACAAAGTGTAGCTAGGGATAAACTTTTTAAAGAAAACCAACATGAGATTTCCAGCTAAAAACTAATCGTTTTTGAAAGCAGTGAACCAAAACCAACAATCCTATTAAGTCGATTATGCGACACACATCCTAATTAGCGTTTTAGAGTAAAATGCGACTTAAATACCGTATTCATCTGTAGCCCATTGACATATTCAACGACGAACCAATAATCATCGGATGGCAATGGCTTTCCATTATAGCTGCCGTCCCAGCCTTTTGCACGACCATCAATATGGGCAATCAATTGACCTTGCCTATTGTAGATGGATACATCGGCATCCATAATCGGTTGCGCACCGTCAATGTTCCAAAAATCATTGTACCCATCATTATTGGGGGTAAAAAATTTGGGAAAGGTCAGAACATTGGCCACCAGTACGATTTCCCCGCAACCATTCTTATCCCTAATGGTCACTTTATATGTTCCGGCTTCGGTAACCAAAAATTCTGGCCTGTCCTGAAAATCACCATCATCCAATGCAAATTCGTACACTCCCGTACCTTGCACAATGTTGACCAATATCCTTTGAACTTCCCCAAAATGTGGGTCCACCAGTACCTCTGCACTGGCAGAAGAAGAGAATGCAACGGTAGTAGCATCCAGCACTTGGCACCCAGTCTGTTTGTTGGTTATCACAACTCCATAGCCACCTGTTCGGTCGGCCATTATAAACGACCCTGTATGTGACAAAACCATATCCTCAAAATACCACTCAAAGGAGAACAGAGATTCCGATAGCCCTGTATCCAATCTTGCAGTATCCAAAATTTCACCGGTTGTTGGTTCCCTACAGATAAAACCTGGAGCCAGGCCTGAAACAGGGGCCGGAAGTATGGTAACATCCAAGCGTTTTTGCTCTCCAAAACAGCCCATATTGATCTCTTCTACAACTAGCGTGTAGTTTCCCGGTGGAGTATCGCCCCAATCTATGGTAATCTCATTGGTGTTACCCGCTTCGGGTAAGATAATTTCCCCCACATAACCGTTTCCGACCACATTCCATGTATAAAAAGAATCCTGTGTGCCCCTTCCGGAACGCTCATCCATATCCACACTGTAAGTCTCGACATTTCCATAGCAAATGGTTTGTTGGCACCAACAACAGTGCGTCATCAGGCAAAATATAATAATCGATATGGGCTTGTTCAAATGGTCCATTTTGATGGATGATCATCCACAATGATGCTTTTCAAAAGAATAAATTCCCTTTTATTGGTTTTGACTAATTATGTTTAATGGCACTGGTCACCGGAATCGGGTTGACGGTAACCGTAATCGTTCCCGAATCCTTTTCACAGCCATTGGCGTTTACTGCAGTTACATAATACCCATAACTGTTCGTCACTTGTAAAGAATTTGATGTTGCACCAGAAATTTGGCCATCGTCATTGCTCCATTGTAAGGAGGTGCCCGGGTCGGCCGTGGCGGTCAATGTCAAACTTTCTCCCTGGCAGATGGTAGTGCCCCCCATGGCAGAAATAGTTACAGAAGGCAAGGGAATTTTTGTTACGGTAATAGTAGTGGAGGTATTTTCACAACCATTGGCATCCGTTACCATTGCAAAATAATCGGATCCTTGGGTCACGGTCAACGAACTGCCGGTCTCGCCAGCAATCATACCCGAAGCATCATACCACTGCAAAGAATTACCCGCATTGGTCGAAGCTACCAGTTCAACATTGGCCCCGTCGCAAATAGTAGTGTTACCGGAAGCTGTTATGGCTATGGCCGGTAAAGGGTTGATGTTCACCGTGACCGTATTTGAATTTTCGCTGCACCCATCGGCATTGGTAACCGTAACATAATAGTCTTCTGTTTGGGTCACCGTCAACGAACTGCCGGTCTCCCCGGCAATCGCCCCTGAAGTGTTGTACCATTGCAAGATGGTTCCTGAACTTGTGGTAGCGTTCAACGTAACACTCTCGCCATTACATAGATCTATGGTACCGGATGGCGAAACAGAAGCCGTGGGAAGGTCCACTACGTTCAACATTTTTGCCGAAGAAGTGCTCGAACATCCCAAATTCAGATTTGTCGCCTGCACCGTGTATTGACCATCCGTGGTTGCCATAAAGGACGACACATTCCCAGGGTTCGTCTGACCTGCCGGCACAGTCCAAACATAGGTATAATCCCCTCCACCGTCCGCCGGGTCCGTAACTACCGATACAGTGACGCTGCTACCGTCGCATATGGTATCATCGGGGTCGGAAAAACTCACAACGGGAAGATCGTGTACTGTTATGGTCTCGCTCACCAGAGTTCCTGCACATCCAGTATTCGTTTCCTGTACGGTCAAGGTGTAGGTTCCCGGTGGCGTGGTCCAATCTATGGTCACCGAATTTGCAGAGGGTGAAAGTACCCCGGTAAACCCGGGCTCAACAATGTTCCAAGTGTATTGGGATCCTGGCGTACCGTTGGGTCCGTCGGTAATATCCACACTGAATTTCGTCGAGGTTCCATAACAAACCTCTTCTTGTGAAAAAACGGTGGCAACACTCCCCACAAAAAAGAAATAGATCAACAATCGTTTCATGGTATCAGTTTTTGGTAATGATAGAAGTATCTACAGCTACCACCTTACATTTCTTGGTGGACACACAACTAAAAGGATTCGTCTCGGCACTTATCTCCACCCGCCCTTCCCTCAAAAAGGTGACCTCACCCGTACCCGTTATCGTGGCCACAGAAGGGTCTGAACTCTTCCAATTTCTTGCATTGCCCCCGCTCGCAACTGTTAGGGTCACCGTACTCCCCACGCACATATTGTCCTCCAAATTTTCGATCAGGTAAGGATAATCATAGGAGTTGACGACATTGTACTCTAGCTTCGTTTCAAAATCAAGTTGGGCACACCCTGTCTTTGCCAAAATAAGATAGCCCCCCATGACCCGTGTAGTGGGTGTATAGGTAATCGTAGATTGAAGGGATTCATAGGTGTCCACATCATCTATAGCATTGTTGTCGTTTTCAGCGATCTGGGTACCCGTTCCGTCGAATAAAAATAATTGGGTATCCCCTTCTGATAAGCCTACCGTTGTAAAACGATAAAGGTTGTTGGGGTCTAACGGGCTCAAAGGTATCTTTACAATACCATGTAGACTACCAAAGGGTCCTATTTGCTGAAAACTGCACACGGGATTTAAAGGAGATGCATAATCGTACGTCGGAGTACATTGGGCATAAGTATTCATTAACCCCATATTCAGTACCAACAAGATTATAAATCGTTTCATTAAAATCTTCAATCTTGACTTACCTACAATAATGCCTGCTGTTGAAATACAATACAACGACATTATACATTCTTTGTCCATTCCTTATTTTATGTTTCGTGCGAATTCGAATCCCCTTGATCAACTTTTCCTTGGAACATTAGAGGTCTTGGGGTATTATGTCAATTAGCGCATGGGCTTTTGCATACTTATTTTCTGCAATCAGACCAAGCTTATACCACACCTATACCTGCAAAAAATGGGCGATACGGATCATGGGCATGCTATAGGGCACAAAGCCAAAGGTTCTTTAAAATTAAAGATTGTGATTATTGGGGTCTTTTTAAAATAAAAGTGTTCAAGCTAGTTATGGTAGGGACTATGCAGGCATAATACGCTACAAAGAAAAGCTCGTTCAAATGCTGTACTTACGTGTCACCTGAGTTCTGCCCTAACATTCGGTAAAAAAAATACAGGTATTAAAAATGGATAGTTGTCGAGAACGAATACACTTCATATCGCACAAGCAGGAACATCCCCTTATGCTTCCATACCTTACAAACCGTTTCAAAAGGCATTACTTGGTTTGCGACAGCACCTATACAAGCCAGTAAGATCTGTTATAAGTGCTGTTGCCAGTTTTTTTTAAATTCCCTTTAACCTCTTGTGCATTTTGAAATGATTTACATATAGAACTCATTTAAACTTTTTTGATTTGATTTTTTTTCAAGGACAGCACAATGAAGGAGAGGTAGTTGAATCCTCTCCAGCTTTAGATTGTGGTATCGAACCTGTTGAGCGGTGAACGGAAGCTGTCCATCCATGAATTGGTCCGCTCTATCGCATATCTTTCGTCATATAGTTTTTGGTCAAAATATTCGACCCTGTCCAGATTCCCGTTTCTTTTATTGAAGCAAACTTTTTCGTTGATTTCCTTGGCCACACAGGCCTCCCTGAAATCCTTGGAATCAAAACCGGCATCCGCATTGAGGAAAAGGCCCCGGCACCTATTCCGTAATTTTCGAGTGTTGCCGTGACTACCTCGAACTGTACCTCTATTTCATATAGGTCGTTATGGTCGCCCACCACGGGCTCCGACATGGCCAAGGACAATCCCTCTATCGGATAGGAATAGTGCATTCTATCCACACCCTGTCCGCCCCTAATTGCGGGAGTGTGGCTACCGTCAAGATTCACACTGGAAAGGTCGAGCGTGTCCCGGTATTTTTTAAGTATACCCGTCCAACATCGGTAAAAGGTGCCCGAGAGGCACCATTTCCCGAAATGATAATAAACACCCTGCCAACTCAATGCCCTTTGCCCAAAAAGAGCCGATACCGGCAGATATTCCCATTGTACGCCAGTCTTTATCTTGTAGAGAACGGCATTAACTATCTCGGACAGCTGGGAAAACCGCGTCTTGGTATCGGGATGTTGTGAACTATTTCCATTTCTATGATATCTTTGTCTAGTACTTTGTACATGGGCCAAGGAGTTTGAGTGTCGCAACACAATATCCGTAGCCCTACTTTCGATCCAAAAAAAGTCTAAATCACTTCAGTTAATTAAAGTAAGCCATATATCTTTTTCTCATAGTCCTGTTAAATTTAATAAGTTGAAAATGGTAGCTATTGAGGTATCGCCAATCAACACTTATGCTTTACAAAATCTTATAACCCTTATCAACACTCCATATACGCAAGCAACTGAACTACAGATTTTTAATTCGTTGAACTAATAGAAGCCGGTTGAAGATTCACTGATGATCTTAAATATCTGGACACTACAAATGCTATCTTAGTGTATTGACCAGTTAAGGTTCCAGTATTATTGTAAGTACCACTATAATTCACATCCACACATTTAAATTCAGCCCTAGTTTGGGAGGATTCCTGGAATAGTGCTGTCATCAAAATATTATCTCCATCACCTATAACCTCTCCACGCAAGGTATATACATATAGATTCGTATCTGGAAATTGATTTGCAAAAGCCACATTATAGATCCCATTAGGAATACCAGTTCCACCTCTAACTTCCACGCTCATAGAATTACCATCAATTGAAGCATACTGCGGAGTTGCATCAAGTTGACCTTGAAGTGTACGGGTATCTGAATCACCGAATACTCCAAAGAAATAAAATTCTTCGGTAACAGCAAATCTAAAACCTCCTGTTCCATCCGAAATTAATTGTTTACCCTCTATCGTGTTATCTGTGATACCTGCTATCTTGTTGGCCGTCACCGCATTCGCATCCAATTTGTCAGTGGTCACCGCATCGTTCGCTATGGTCAGCGCACCCGTGTTGTCTATGCTGGCATCGCCGGAGAGCGTCACCGCAGCGGCCTTGTTGCTGACATTGCCCACCAACAGGTTAGCACTGGCAAGGTCGTCCGTAAGTCCGTCCGTCCACGCAAGGCCTCCGAGCCCCGTACTGCTGAGCACCTGGCCAGCATCGCCGTCCGTTGTTATCCCCTGGAGCTTGGTGGCCGTCACCGCTCCATTGGCTATCTTGTCCGTGGTCACCGCATTCGCATCCAATTTGTCAGTGGTCACCGCATTCGCATCCAATTTGTCAGTGGTCACCGCATCGTTCGCTATGGTCAGCGCACCCGTGTTGTCTATGCTGGCATCGCCGGAGAGCGTCACCGCAGCGGCCTTGTTGCTGACATTGCCCACCAACAGGTTAGCACTGGCAAGGTCGTCCGTAAGTCCGTCCGTCCACGCAAGGCCTCCGAGCCCCGTACTGCTGAGCACCTGGCCAGCATCGCCGTCCGTTGTTATCCCCTGGAGCTTGGTGGCCGTCACCGCTCCATTGGCTATCTTGGCCGTGGCTACCGCATCGTTGATTATCTTGTCCGTGGTCACCGCATCGTTCGCTATGGTCAGCGCACCCGTGTTGTCTATGCTGGCATCGCCGGAGAGCGTCACCGCAGCGGCCTTGTTGCTGACATTGCCCACCAACAGGTTAGCACTGGCAAGGTCGTCCGTAAGTCCGTCCGTCCACGCAAGGCCTCCGAGCCCCGTACTGCTGAGCACCTGGCCCGAACTACCGTTAGTCGTTATTCCATTGAGCTTCGTGGCCGTCACCGCTCCATTGGCTATCTTGTCCGTGGTCACCGCATTCGCATCCAATTTGTCAGTGGTCACCGCATTCGCATCCAATTTGTCAGTGGTCACCGCATCGTTCGCTATGGTCAGCGCACCCGTGTTGTCTATGCTGGCATCGCCGGAGAGCGTCACCGCAGCGGCCTTGTTGCTGACATTGCCCACCAACAGGTTAGCACTGGCAAGGTCGTCCGTAAGTCCGTCCGTCCACGCAAGGCCTCCGAGCCCCGTACTGCTGAGCACCTGGCCAGCATCGCCGTCCGTTGTTATCCCCTGGAGCTTGGTGGCCGTCACCGCTCCATTGGCTATCTTGTCCGTGGTCACCGCATTCGCATCCAATTTGTCAGTGGTCACCGCTCCATTGGCTATCTTGTCCGTGGTCACCGCATTCGCATCCAATTTGTCAGTGGTCACCGCTCCATCGGCTATCTTGGCCGTGGTCACCGCATTCGCATCCAATTTGTCAGTGGTCACCGCATCGTTCGCTATGGTCAGCGCACCCGTGTTGTCTATGCTGGCATCGCCGGAGAGCGTCACCGCAGCGGCCTTGTTGCTGACATTGCCCACCAACAGGTTAGCACTGGCAAGGTCGTCCGTAAGTCCGTCCGTCCACGCAAGGCCTCCGAGCCCCGTACTGCTGAGCACCTGGCCAGCATCGCCGTCCGTTGTTATCCCCTGGAGCTTGGTGGCCGTCACCGCTCCATTGGCTATCTTGTCCGTGGTCACCGCATTCGCATCCAATTTGTCAGTGGTCACCGCTCCATCGGCTATCTTGTCCGTGGTCACCGCATTCGCATCCAATTTGTCAGTGGTCACCGCATCGTTCGCTATGGTCAGCGCACCCGTGTTGTCTATGCTGGCATCGCCGGAGAGCGTCACCGCAGCGGCCTTGTTGCTGACATTGCCCACCAACAGGTTAGCACTGGCAAGGTCGTCCGTAAGTCCGTCCGTCCACGCAAGGCCTCCGAGCCCCGTACTGCTGAGCACCTGGCCAGCATCGCCGTCCGTTGTTATCCCCTGGAGCTTGGTGGCCGTCACCGCTCCATTGGCTATCTTGTCCGTGGTCACCGCATTCGCATCCAATTTGTCAGTGGTCACCGCATTCGCATCCAATTTGTCAGTGGTCACCGCATCGTTCGCTATGGTCAGCGCACCCGTGTTGTCTATGCTGGCATCGCCGGAGAGCGTCACCGCAGCGGCCTTGTTGCTGACATTGCCCACCAACAGGTTAGCACTGGCAAGGTCGTCCGTAAGTCCGTCCGTCCACGCAAGGCCTCCGAGCCCCGTACTGCTGAGCACCTGGCCAGCATCGCCGTCCGTTGTTATCCCCTGGAGCTTGGTGGCCGTCACCGCTCCATTGGCTATCTTGGCCGTGGCTACCGCATCGTTGATTATCTTGTCCGTGGTCACCGCATCGTTCGCTATGGTCAGCGCACCCGTGTTGTCTATGGTGGCATCGCCGGAGAGCGTCACCGCAGCGGCCTTGTTGCTGACATTGCCCACCAACAGGTTAGCACTGGCAAGGTCGTCCGTAAGTCCGTCCGTCCACGCAAGGCCTCCGAGCCCCGTACTGCTGAGCACCTGGCCCGAACTACCGTTAGTCGTTATTCCATTGAGCTTCGTGGCCGTCACAGCTCCATCGGCTATCTTGTCCGTGGTCACCGCATTCGCATCCAATTTGTCAGTGGTCACCGCATTCGCATCCAATTTGTCAGTGGTCACCGCATCGTTCGCTATGGTCAGCGCACCCGTGTTGTCTATGCTGGCATCGCCGGAGAGCGTCACCGCAGCGGCCTTGTTGCTGACATTGCCCACCAACAGGTTAGCACTGGCAAGGTCGTCCGTAAGTCCGTCCGTCCACGCAAGGCCTCCGAGCCCCGTACTGCTGAGCACCTGGCCAGCATCGCCGTCCGTTGTTATCCCCTGGAGCTTGGTGGCCGTCACCGCTCCATTGGCTATCTTGTCCGTGGTCACCGCATTCGCATCCAATTTGTCAGTGGTCACCGCATTCGCATCCAATTTGTCAGTGGTCACCGCATTCGCATCCAATTTGTCAGTGGTCACCGCTCCATTGGCTATCTTGTCCGTGGTCACCGCATTCGCATCCAATTTGTCAGTGGTCACCGCATCGTTCGCTATGGTCAGCGCACCCGTGTTGTCTATGCTGGCATCGCCGGAGAGCGTCACCGCAGCGGCCTTGTTGCTGACATTGCCCACCAACAGGTTAGCACTGGCAAGGTCGTCCGTAAGTCCGTCCGTCCACGCAAGGCCTCCGAGCCCCGTACTGCTGAGCACCTGGCCAGCATCGCCGTCCGTTGTTATCCCCTGGAGCTTGGTGGCCGTCACCGCTCCATTGGCTATCTTGGCCGTGGCTACCGCATCGTTGATTATCTTGTCCGTGGTCACCGCATCGTTCGCTATGGTCAGCGCACCCGTGTTGTCTATGCTGGCATCGCCGGAGAGCGTCACCGCAGCGGCCTTGTTGCTGACATTGCCCACCAACAGGTTAGCACTGGCAAGGTCGTCCGTAAGTCCGTCCGTCCACGCAAGGCCTCCGAGCCCCGTACTGCTGAGCACCTGGCCAGCATCGCCGTCCGTTGTTATCCCCTGGAGCTTGGTGGCCGTCACCGCTCCATTGGCTATCTTGGCCGTGGCTACCGCATCGTTGATTATCTTGTCCGTGGTCACCGCATCGTTCGCTATGGTCAGCGCACCCGTGTTGTCTATGCTGGCATCGCCGGAGAGCGTCACCGCAGCGGCCTTGTTGCTGACATTGCCCACCAACAGGTTAGCACTGGCAAGGTCGTCCGTAAGTCCGTCCGTCCACGCAAGGCCTCCGAGCCCCGTACTGCTGAGCACCTGGCCAGCATCGCCGTCCGTTGTTATCCCCTGGAGCTTGGTGGCCGTCACCGCTCCATTGGCTATCTTGGCCGTGGCTACCGCATCGTTGATTATCTTGTCCGTGGTCACCGCATCGTTCGCTATGGTCAGCGCACCCGTGTTGTCTATGGTGGCATCGCCGGAGAGCGTCACCGCAGCGGCCTTGTTGCTGACATTGCCCACCAACAGGTTAGCACTGGCAAGGTCGTCCGTAAGTCCGTCCGTCCACGCAAGGCCTCCGAGCCCCGTACTGCTGAGCACCTGGCCCGAACTACCGTTAGTCGTTATTCCATTGAGCTTCGTGGCCGTCACAGCTCCATCGGCTATCTTGTCCGTGGTCACCGCATTCGCATCCAATTTGTCAGTGGTCACCGCATTCGCATCCAATTTGTCCGTGGTCACCGCATCGTTCGCTATGGTCAGCGCACCCGTGTTGTCTATGCTGGCATCGCCGGAGAGCGTCACCGCAGCGGCCTTGTTGCTGACATTGCCCACCAACAGGTTAGCACTGGCAAGGTCGTCCGTAAGTCCGTCCGTCCACGCAAGGCCTCCGAGCCCCGTACTGCTGAGCACCTGGCCAGCATCGCCGTCCGTTGTTATCCCCTGGAGCTTGGTGGCCGTCACCGCTCCATTGGCTATCTTGTCCGTGGTCACCGCATTCGCATCCAATTTGTCAGTGGTCACCGCATTCGCATCCAATTTGTCAGTGGTCACCGCATTCGCATCCAATTTGTCAGTGGTCACCGCATTCGCATCCAATTTGTCAGTGGTCACCGCATCGTTCGCTATGGTCAGCGCACCCGTGTTGTCTATGCTGGCATCGCCGGAGAGCGTCACCGCAGCGGCCTTGTTGCTGACATTGCCCACCAACAGGTTAGCACTGGCAAGGTCGTCCGTAAGTCCGTCCGTCCACGCAAGGCCTCCGAGCCCCGTACTGCTGAGCACCTGGCCAGCATCGCCGTCCGTTGTTATCCCCTGGAGCTTGGTGGCCGTCACCGCTCCATTGGCTATCTTGTCCGTGGTCACCGCATTCGCATCCAATTTGTCAGTGGTCACCGCTCCATTGGCTATCTTGTCCGTGGTCACCGCATTCGCATCCAATTTGTCAGTGGTCACCGCTCCATCGGCTATCTTGGCCGTGGTCACCGCATTCGCATCCAATTTGTCAGTGGTCACCGCATCGTTCGCTATGGTCAGCGCACCCGTGTTGTCTATGCTGGCATCGCCGGAGAGCGTCACCGCAGCGGCCTTGTTGCTGACATTGCCCACCAACAGGTTAGCACTGGCAAGGTCGTCCGTAAGTCCGTCCGTCCACGCAAGGCCTCCGAGCCCCGTACTGCTGAGCACCTGGCCCGAACTACCGTTAGTCGTTATTCCATTGAGCTTCGTGGCCGTCACAGCTCCATCGGCTATCTTGTCCGTGGTCACCGCATTCGCATCCAATTTGTCAGTGGTCACCGCATTCGCATCCAATTTGTCAGTGGTCACCGCATCGTTCGCTATGGTCAGCGCACCCGTGTTGTCTATGCTGGCATCGCCGGAGAGCGTCACCGCAGCGGCCTTGTTGCTGACATTGCCCACCAACAGGTTAGCACTGGCAAGGTCGTCCGTAAGTCCGTCCGTCCACGCAAGGCCTCCGAGCCCCGTACTGCTGAGCACCTGGCCCGAACTACCGTTAGTCGTTATTCCATTGAGCTTCGTGGCCGTCACAGCTCCATCGGCTATCTTGGCCGTGGCTACCGCAGCGTTGATTATCTTGTCCGTGGTCACAGCATCATCGGCCAGTTCATTTACCGTAATACCTCCTGTGGCCACATCTAAAGTATACGGACTTACAGTTGTACCTGCTCCCGATCGGATTAACGTTCCATCGGTTCCCTGGGTTACCTCGTTACCAATTATACCGTCATTTTCGGTTACGGTTACAGAGCCTAAATCTACTAAAACCCATTCGGAACCGTCCCATTTCATAACTTGGCCGGAGGCCGTACCATCGGCAATATTTACCATTTGAACTGCATCATTTGCCAGTTTGTCATTGGTCACCGCATTGGCCGCCAACTTAGCTTCGGTAACCGCTCCATCGGCTATCTTGGCCGTGGCTACCGCATCGTTGATTATCTTGTCCGTGGTCACCGCATCGTTCGCTATGGTCAGCGCACCCGTGTTGTCTATAGTGGCATCTCCCGAGATTTCAACCTCCCCTGCTTTGCCGCTCCCATTACCTACCAAGAGGTAGCCACTGGTAAGTGCGTCCGTTAGCCCGCTCGCCCAGCTGAAATTGCCGTTCCCGTTGCTCGAGAGCAACTGGCCAGAGGTTCCGTTGTCCGTAATGCCCTGAAGCTTCGTTGGGCTAACCGCGTTATTCACTATATTATCGGTTTGGACAGCATTGTCCGCCAACTTCGTGTTGTCTACCGCACCGGTGGCCAGTTTTACCGTTGTTACCGCACCATCAGCCAATTTTGACGTAGAAATAGCGGATGATGAAACTTCAGGAGAATCCGCCGTACCCGCTAAATCTCCAGATAACTTTAATACTCCTTTAGCACTAGCAGACGCATCTATGACACCTGCAGAAAATTTATCATCTACATAACTTCTTGTAGCCGCGTCCTGTGGATCTTCGGGATCTGCCAGTCTTTTTAATCTAAAGCCGCCCATGCCAACATCAGCTCCGGCTTCACCAAAACCACTTAAGCGTATATACTCTTTTTTCAAATCATCTTCTGTGATGGTACCGTCTTTAATTTTATCTGTAGTTACGGCATCATCATTTAATTTGGCCGTCGTTACAGCAGCGGATGCTATTTGGGGAGCATCCGCAGTCCCTGTTAAATCGCCCGACAACTTAACTATACCTTTAACGCTTAGACTGGCATCTACTACCCCATCCGTTAAAGCCTCATCCACATAATTTTTAGTGGCCGCATCTTGATTGGATGCGGGCTCTGCCAGGTTAGTAAATCTTTGGCCAGCCATGGAAATATCGGCCATGGGCAACCCAAATCCGCTCAAGGGGATGTTGGTCTTGTTGAGATCATCATTCGTAATGGCACCATTTATTATATTGCCCGAATCGATAGCATTGTTAGCCACCTCCGGATTTGTAGCGGTGCCCGCCAGGTCCCCGGTCAATTGTACGATGCCAGGTGCAGCAGCCGTAGCATTTACCGCCACTTTACCATCTACATAGTCCTTGGTGGCAGCGTCCGTTGGGTTCATTGGTGTCCCCAGATTTGTTATTGTTTTGCTGCCCGCATCGGTACCAATACTTAAAATATCATTTAGCTCGAGAACTACGGTTCCGTTTTCCCCATTCACAGTGGATACATCGCCCGTGCCCGTAAGCAATAATTCCCAATCGCCCATACTGCCATTGTTTCCCGTTTTATTTATATAAGTCTTGCTCTCATCGGTACGGACAACAACAGCCCCTTCGGAAACACCGATCAAGCTCAACTGTGCTGCCTGGCTAGTAACCACATCCACGGAGTTAATGGTTATACCGGGCAGGTATTCAATGGGTACCTTTGCACTGGCATCTAAACCAGCATATCCATTGGCCTCGTTCTTGTTTGCCGTTTTCTCCGTATCGGCCAGCCCATCGTCCACATACAGCTTGGTGGCCGCGTCCTGTGGATCATCAGGATCGAGGACACCAGTAATTTTTTTATTGTTCATATTAATATCGGCCAAGGGATCACCGAATCCGCTCAAAGGGATGTTCGCCTTGTCAAGGTCATCTTCCGAGATCGTACCATCTTGTATATTTCCAGTATCAATCACCCCGTCCGCAATCTCGGGAGAGGTGGCGCTGCCGGTAAGTTCCCCGGTCAGTTGTACGACCCCCTTGTCCGTAGCACTCGCGTCAACCACAGTGCCCCCTGCATTTGCATCCACATAGGCCTTGGTGGCCGCGTCCTGTGGATCATCAGGATCGAGGACACCGGTAATTTTTTTATTGTTCATATTAATATCGGCCAAGGGATCACCGAATCCGCTCAAGGGGATGTTGGTCTTGTCAAGGTCCTCTTCCAAGATCGTACCATCTTGTATATTTCCAGTATCAATCACCCCGTCCGCAATCTCAGGAGACGTGGCGCTGCCGGTAAGTTCCCCGGCCAATTGTACGATGCCAGGTGCAGCAGCCGTAGCATTTACCGCCACTTTACCATCTACATAGCCCTTGGTGGCCGCGTCCGTTGGGTTCACTGGTGTCCCAAGACTTGTTATTGTTTTGTTGTCCGCGTCGGCACCAATACTTAAAATATCATTTAGATCGAGCAGTACAGTTCCGCTTTCCGTATTCACAGTGGATACATTGCCCGTGCCAGTAAGCAATAATTCCCAATCATTCATATCGTCATTGTCTCCCGTTCTATTTATATATGTCTTGTTCTGATCGGTACGGACAACAACAGCTCCTACGGAAACACCGGTCAGTGCCAACTGGTCTGACTGGCTAGCAACCACGTCCACAGAGTTAAGGGTGATGCCCGGCAGTAACCCCACAGGCACCTTTGCACTGGCATCCAAACCAGCATATCCATTGGCCTCGTTCTTGTTTGCCGTTTTCTCCGTATCGGCCAGCCCATCGTCCACATACAGCTTGGTGGCCGCGTCCTGTGGATCATCAGGATCGAGGACACCGGTAATTTTTTTATTGTTCATATTAATATCGGCCGTTGGCAACCCAAATCCGCTCAGGGCTATATTGCCCTTGTCAAGGTCATCTTCCGAGATCGTACCATCTTGTATATTTCCAGTATCAATCACCCCGTCCGCAATCTCGGGAGAGGTGGCGCTGCCGGTAAGTTCCCCGGTCAGTTGCACGACCCCCTTGTCCGTAGCACTCGCGTCAACCACAGTGCCCCCTGCATTTGCATCCACATAGGCCTTGGTGGCCGCGTCCTGTGGATCATCAGGATCGAGGACACCTGTAATTTTTTTATTGTTCATATTAATATCGGCCTCCGGATCACCGAATCCGCTCAAAGGGATGTTCGCCTTGTCAAGGTCCTCCTCCAAGATTGTACCATCTTGTATATTTCCAGTATCAATCACCCCGTCCGCAATCTCAGGAGACGTGGCGCTGCCGGTAAGTTCCCCGGTCAGTTGCACGATGCCCTTTTCCGTAGCACTCGCGTCCACCACAGTGCTCCCTGCATTTGTATCCACATAGGCCTTGGTGGCCGCGTCCGTTGGGTTCACTGGTGTCCCAAGACTTGTTATTGTTTTGTTGCCCGCGTCGGCACCAATACTTAAAATATCATTTAAATCGAGCAGTACAGTTCCGCTTTCCGTATTCACAGTGGATACATTGCCCGTGCCAGTAAGCAATAATTCCCAATCATTCATATCGTCATTGTCTCCCGTTCTATTTATATATGTCTTGTTCTGATCGGTACGGACAACAACAGCTCCTACGGAAACACCGGTCAGTGCCAACTGGTCTGACTGGCTAGCAACCACGTCCACAGAGTTAAGGGTGATGCCCGGCAGTAACCCCACAGGCACCTTTGCACTGGCATCCAAACCAGCATATCCATTGGCCTCGTTCTTGTTTGCCGTTTTCTCCGTATCGGCCAGCCCATCGTCCACATACAGCTTGGTGGCCGCGTCCTGTGGATCATCAGGATCGAGGACACCGGTAATTTTTTTATTGTTCATATTAATATCGGCCGTTGGCAACCCAAATCCGCTCAGGGCTATATTGCCCTTGTCAAGGTCATCTTCCGAGATCGTACCATCTTGTATATTTCCAGTATCAATCACCCCGTCCGCAATCTCAG
This sequence comes from uncultured Allomuricauda sp., assembly GCA_963677115.1. Taxonomy (GTDB): domain Bacteria; phylum Bacteroidota; class Bacteroidia; order Flavobacteriales; family Flavobacteriaceae; genus Flagellimonas. The sequence goes on along the minus strand of OY781874.1, from coordinate 3,105,881 downwards.
GAGACGTGGCGCTGCCGGTAAGTTCCCCGGTCAGTTGCACGACCCCCTTGTCCGTAGCACTCGCGTCGACCACAGTGCCCCCTGCATTTGCATCCACATAGGCCTTGGTGGCCGCGTCCTGTGGATCATCAGGATCGAGGACACCGGTAATTTTTTTATTGTTCATATTAATATCGGCCTCCGGATCACCGAATCCGCTCAGGGGGATGTTGGTCTTGTTGAGATCATCGTTCGTAATGGCACCATTTATTATATTGCCCGAATCGATAGCATTGTTAGCCACCTCCGGATTCGTAGCGGTACCCGCCAGGTCCCCGGTCAGTTGTACGATGCCCTTTTCCGTAGCACTCGCGTCCACCGCACCATTTATAGAAATAGCATCTACATAGGCCTTTGTGACCGCATCATTATCTAACGTAGGCACACCTAAATTGCTGATGACATTACCTCCTGCATCATTTCCCTCTGTCAGCACCTGTTCTAAATCCTGTATTTCATTGGTAGGGTCACTATCCAATCCATTGGCAATGAAATCGGTAACGTCATCTGGGTTAATAAGCCGTTGCCACTTAAGCCCATCCCAATAATAAAAACCAGGGAAAAGACTATCCGTCGTTGCCGTATTAAACACCAGTAAACTTTCTACATTCCCATTAGTAATAGAAACGGCATCGTTTATCCCGGTCAATGCTATTCTTGGAATCAATACACCCTTATCTTCCGAAACCACATCGAGTTGTGCCGATTCATCGGGAACGACAGTGCCGATTCCGACTTGACCTTGTGCATTAACGTAAAACAACATTATGATACAAAACCATAAAAGATTCTTCACATTTACAAACTCATTTTTCATAATACTTTTTTTTAAATCTTAACCTTTTATAAAATCCAGCAATAATTCATTTTTCTCGACCCTTGTAATCTCAACCGCTCTATTTTCAGGACAGTCTCCATTACAATTGGCATTCAATGGCTTACTATCACCATAAGGAGCACTTATAATTCTCCCCGATTCAATGCCTAGCCTCTGTAAATAAGCACTTACAATATTTGTGCGGTTTCTTGACAGTTGAATATTGTAGTCTTCAGAACCTATATTATCGGTGTGTCCGGATAATATGATTCTTATATCCTTGAATTCTTTCATAAGTACACTAACATCGTACAATCCTTTTTTAGCTCTATCGTTCAACTCATAACTATCAAAGCCGAAATAGATTACCCTGTTGACGAATCCTTTAAGTGCCTCTAAAACGTCATCTGTATTCATACGTTCCAACCAAAAATCGAATGTCTCGACTTTACCTTCAGCATTTGGGAAGAACCTAATGTCCATAGTTTCATACCCCTTACGCTTCAACCTTACAAAGTCTACCTTTGCCACATCGACCCCCTGAAAGTCATATCCTCCATAAGCATCAGTTGTAGTGGCATATAAAACAGTCTTGTTCTGATCCAACAATTCTACTTCGGCATATCTTAGGGATATTTCCAACTCTTTGTCGAGAACATTGCCACTAACATCTGTTATCAATGGATCTCGGTTTCTAATGGAGTCCATCTTAAACGGGCTGGAGTTAAAAGAATATACTTCATCGTTGACCCCGCCATTTCTATTTGAAGCGAAATACCCCCTACCCTCGTTATTGATAACAAAGGCAAAATCGTCCCATGAACTATTAATTTGACGTCCCAGATTTCTAGGTTGCGAGAAGGTTCCGTCTGCATTCAACACTGAACTAAAAACATCTTTACCTCCAATGTTTTCATGTCCGTTGGAAGAAAAATACATCACACCTTGATCTGTGATGAAGGGGAAGGTTTCATCCCCAATCGTATTTAGCTCTGAAACATTCTGTATTTCACCGAATTTATTATCATCAATAATCTCAACCTTATAGATGTCCATACCCCCTTTGCCTCCATACCCCACTATATCACTTGCGAAGTACAGCGTAGTACCATCATTGGACAAGCTAGGGTGCATCATTGAATACCCAGGAAAATTTATGGGCAATTTTTCCACCTTGCCCCAACCATTGCCCCGCCTTTGAGCACGGTAAATATTAATTGTGGCCGCATTTTTTCCTATTTTTAAATTTGACTCGTCATTATTTGAAGTAAAGTACATGACCTCACCATTCTTTGATATGGTCAACGACCCTTCGTTCGCGTCAGAATTGATTGCGAAAACATTTTTTTTATTTTCACCTACTATTTTATAAATATCATAGGTAGGTTGCTTGTTCCATGCATTTAAATAGAACCCTCCTTTATTTGGCCCAGATAGATATAGTGTATCTCCATTCAAATAAGCCGGAAACTCCGAGTACTTTGAATTACAGCCTTTACATTTTTTAACGTTATACACAACCGAGGTGGCCTTATCCAGGTTTGACAAGTAATCGCTTGCAGGTATATAGTCCTCGCCTTGTTCCGAAAAATACTTCTGCAACATCTCATCCGCCTTTGGATAAGCCCCAATTACTTTAAGCGTTTGTGCATATTGAAAGGCATAATCCTCAGTATTCAAAGGGTTTGAAATAAGAAGTTTACTATACCATGTTGCCGCCTCGCCATAATTTGCAATAGCATAATAACTGTCGGCTAGTTTACGAAAGACCTCTTCGTCATCATAACTTCCTTTTTCAAGCACTTTCAAATAATCTTCGATAGCATCTGGATAATACTTTTTATCAAAATAACGATTAGCCCTATCCATTTGTCCGGTCACTGTATAGCCGCAGACAATTATAATCAGTAGCATGCACCGACGAATCAGGATATAAAAATTAACATCCACTATTGATTTTATAACACTTTTTAATACCATACTATTAATATTGACGTGGGACTTTCAAATCTTCAACATTCGATCCCAGAAAAAATCTGAGAAAAACTTCATGCGTACCGCCTGAACTTGACACCCTGCCATCTCCAATACCATAGTCATAAGCATAACCAAAAGCTATACGTGGTGTCATTTGAACAAACAAGAGATTACTAAGACCTGCATTAAACCGATAAGAAGCACCTAAAGCCAACTTACTGTCCAAGAAAAGATTCGCTGATAAATCAACTCCGATAGGAGCACCTGAAACAGCCCTTCCCATTATTGCCGGCTTTAATGAAAGCCTATTGGAGAGTTCAAATACATAACCCGCAATACCGTAATAAACAATGTCATTGGAAACGTTTGCGACAAGGACGTCATCATAATGCGTAGAGGTTATCAACGTAGGTGCAGAAAGACCTACATACCAATTCCGATTATTATGCAGGTAGATACCTGCACCAACAACAGGCGTGATTCTTCCACTCACATTGTATTGAAAATCGGGGTCCCCTAAGTTTCGAACATTCAACTTACCATAGTCAACATTTAGAAGACTGATTCCCCCCTTCAATCCAAACGAGAGTATGCTTCTTTCAAAGTAAATCGAATACGAAAAATCAGAGGTAATATAACTTTCATCACTTGGACCAATTTTATCACTTGCGAATGACAGTCCCAATCCTACCCTTCTGGAAATACCTACTGGGGTGTCCATAAAAAAACTAATGGTCTCAGGAGCTCCATCTACACCGACCCACTGGTTCCGATACATACCAACCCCCTCAAGCACACCCCTGCTTCCAGCATAAGCAGGATTAACAACTTGGGTGCTATACATATAATTGGTGAATTGAACTTCTTGCTGCGCCATCAACCCCGTGCAATTCAACAACATCAAGGCCAAACCTATAACTACCCTAAATGCCCAACATTGCTTTTTTTTCAAAACCATCTATATTTCATTGTAACGCGTTTTCAATTCTCGGAACGAGCTTTACTTAATGTCCCTTTTATTTGAAAAACACCATCTATTAATAATTGATATAGAGATACCCCATCTTACTGACCCTTTTCACACTACCATCATCACCAGTAGCATCAAAGCTTATCAGGTAATAATAGGTCCCTCCCGGTAACCTGGCACCCCCGAAAGTCAAGCCACTCTCCGCAAAACCGTCAAAAACATTTCCAGAGCTATCATAATCCCGGGTTTCAAAAACCTTTATCGACCATCGATTATATACCTGAACCACATTGTTCGGCATTTGACCTATATCTTCTATATAGAAATAATCGTTGACCCCATCTCCATTAGGGGTAACACCATTATAAATCAGCTCATCGTTCAATACCACTTCACCATCAACCTTGACTTTTGCCAAGGCAAATACCCCAAACTGATCTACAGCTGGGACCGAAACGGTACCTTCAACAACATCGACAACACCCCCCATATCGACCCATTGATTTAAATCCGCATCCCATCGTACTACCCTAATGGCATTCAACCCTTCATCATCAATCAATTCAGATGATGTTGTATTCTCGTTCCAACCCAAGGTAAGTGTAACCGAACCTGAACCGGAAACCCTTTCGAGTTGCCAATATTCAGTGTCCCCGACCAACTCCAATCCATCGTCCATGCTTTCCACAGAATACAATTGATCGGGACTCTCAAACAAATACCGAACCTTAAAACTTTCAGAAACATTTTCAATACCCTCTAAGAGCAAGGGTCTGTAATACCCTGCATCACCTACCGGGAATTCAAAAGCATTCCCTCCTTCTTTATAAACCTCTAGATCTGCATGGCTTACCTGGGAAGCACCGGCAACAGAGGCCCCTTCTTCAAATAGAAGCACGCCTTCCCCATCGATCACACCTTCATCGAAATATGCCATTTCCGCCACTCTAACCTCCCCTTCGTGATGGAAACCATCCCCGTTTTCGAAGTAAATCTTAGAAAACCTCAGGTAATTGACATCAGAACCTTGAATATTTTGGGGGGAACTACCCGAGAAGTGCACTTCGGCACCATCATCAATAAAATCTACAAGACCTTGATTGACAAAGTCACCATATACATATAAGCGACCATCATTGATAAAATCGGCCTGACCAGTATTTTGAAAATTCATCCCCAGAAAAAAATCGGTGTCAGCAGAAACATATAGATTACCGGTATTTACCGTTTGTGACATAGCATAACGCCCCCCAAAAAAGGTTAACAGGGGAAATAGAAAAAAAATCAATGTAGAACATTCTCTCCCGGTAATATTTCCGTCCATACAATCCAATCTTAATGATTACAACCATGATAGGAAGGAACTCAAAGAACATAATCTATCCTACCTTCCTTTGTACACTATAAACTAGTGCATCATATCTGCGAATATCTATCGGCGCAGCATTAAGACAATATATTTTGTGACCAGCAAATTCAATTTTGGGACAAACAGACAACAATGTGCAACTAAAATATCAACACCATAAAAATCTGTTTTGAACCTAAGCTGGAAACGGCGGACATCGTATACCACCTTCGTCTGATAAAATTGAGCGCCCTCAAGACTAATGCAAAATCTTGATTTTAAACTCACTAAACCCAAAAATCAGATGACTCACATTTTCCTTTTTTTGGTGTTCTCAACCATCCGGCTCATCCACTTAAAACCCAACTTTTAAAAACAGAATAGTATTGCCCACAAATTGTACCCCGAACTTTTGTGTATGGATTCTTTCGCGTTTTTGTAGCGTTCGGGTAGATAATCGTGAAACAAAAACCCGAAAGGGCATTTAGATTAGCTCCATTGAAAAATATATTTGATGATGTTAAAGAAAGGGTACTTGGTAGACTTTTAACTTCGTCAAATAGTGAATAAAACTTAACCGGAGGGAATCAAGAGGAACTATCTAAAAAAAGAAAATTCATTGGTTTTTATCACATAACCTATACGGACCATACTTTTTGATTCTTTATAATTGAGCAGGCCTTCTGCTTGCCCTAGGTAATATTCCAACATAAAGTATTGGTTGGAACGGTTTTTTTTAAAAGGATTAAAGTACAGGCGAGATCGAATGCTGCCCTTTGCGTCAAAGTTAAGTCCCTTTCGTATTCTGAGGGTAACATACAGCTTATTGGGTTTCCACTCATGCTCTAGGTTGACTTCCCCAAGGCCGGTATACTCCAGGAGCTGAGAATTCCCTTTTCTATATGCGAAAGGCACCCATAGCTCAAAATTCCCCCGGGTATTCTTAAAAATCTCAGTGATATAGGAAAAGGTTATCCTATTCCAACTTCTGGAGGAAATACTGTCACGACCGTTCGATTCATGTTCCAAAGAAACACCTGCCAGCCCCTTTAAACGATCCTTCCCGTCAAAAATGGGTTTGCCCCATGTTATCGAAGGATTGAAATTGATGTCCTTAAAGGGAAAGGAATTTTCATAAATATTCCAAAAAGCTTTTTGGGTATAGGTCAAAAACAAGTACGTATCCCAAGGCAATTTATCACGGGTGATCATCTGCTTAAAACTGACCTGGTATTTCGCATCGGCACTACTTGAGTTGATTGCTGTATTGGTGGGAATGCCGGTTACAAAATAATTGTCCTTATGTATGGAGAAATAGGGAAGTTTTTGGATGGAATCCTTAAACTGTTCTCTCGTTATGGTTTGCGCTCCAACACTGGAGACACCAAGAAAGATAAAGCTCGCAAAAGCTAGAAGGACTAATTTTTTTAATTTCATATTAATTGTTATCCTAACATGGTACAATGGAGCGCTCCTCCTTTGTATTAGTTTTATAAATTATCGGTTATGAACAGATACTTAGATTCTGCTATTCTGTAATTGGCATACGCATTGGCATATTCCGTTTCCGCCGCTTCTTTTTGTTGTTGGGCATCCAACAGATCGGAAAGGTTGTTAAGCCCGCTGTTATAATTATCCCGTTGCACCTTTAGGTTCTCATTGGCATAATCCCTATTTTCTTTCGCATATTTAATCTGCTTATAGGCATCCATCAGGTCGTACCACAATTTCATAATTCCTATGGTAAGCTGGTCTTTGCGATCTTCGAAATTATTTTGAACAATTTTTTCCTGCAACACTTTTTGCTTTACTTTTTGATGACCGGCACCCCACCAATCGGATATCGGTATGCTCACCATTCCGAAAGTAAACGGCATAAACTGGCTGTCAAAAGCGTTATTGAACGACCCGAAATAACCTGCGTTAATCCCGACTGAAACCTGAGGAAGCAAATCGGCCTTAGCTAGTTTAGACTGCAATTGGGATGCAGTAATCGATTTTTCAAGCAGCCTGTAATTATTGTTGTCTTGCAAATCGAGGTTAGGGCTGGCATACGTAAGCTGAGGCGGGTTTACGCGCTGTAAAGTGTCTATGGCTACGGTCGTCGTATCATAGACTTTCCCAACATATAAGCCCAGGTCAAGCAATGCCAGTTTACGCAGATTGCCCAATTTGCTTTGTTGTAAAAGCACTCGGCTGCGGTTGGTTCGTACCCGGAGTAATTGATTTTTAGCGATTAGTCCGGCTGATAAGAGGTCTTCTTGTTGTTTTAATAATTCATCCAGATAAATCTTGCTTGCCTGAATGGATTTGAGCTGTTCTTGTACCTGAACCAGTTGCCAGTATTTTTGCTCCGTATTCAACACTACCGAATCTATAGCCTGCTCCGCCTGAATGGTTCGGGTTTCAGCCAGAAGACGTGCCAAATTATTGGCATTTCTGATTTTTCCACCGGCATAAATCGCTTCCGTCGCCATGGCACCGGCCTGATAAAAATTATCGATGCCGTTGGGTAACATTTGAGGTATAGGCGGTATAAAATCATCAAACCCGTACACGCCAATTCCCGTAGCGCTAACCTGAGGGAAATAATTAGCAAGGGCCTCGCGTTTGGCAGCTTCCGCTTGTTCTATTCTTATTTTCCCGTTTTTTATATCCTTACTGTACGACAATGCGGCTTGTTTAACTTCTTCTAAATTCAGTTTTTGCTGTGCAAGTAAGCTTCCGCAGGACAAAAAACTCAGCATACACCAGATTACAAGGGGTATGCGCTTAGGTATTTGCATCTTTTTCATACTCGTTTTAGGCGTTTGAATTAGTGTGTTGTGTTTCTTCTTGTTCCGTTTCCTCGTTCCTAAAGAACAACCAGTAGAGTACCGGTAAAACAAATAGGGTGAGTACCATAGACAGCATTAAACCAAAGGCGATAACCGTACCTAAGGGTCCCCATAACGTGGACCTGCTGATGATCATAGGGGTAACCCCAACGGCAGCAGCAGAGGAGGTAAGGAAAATAGGACGCATTCTCCGTTTGGCAGCATGTGCCGCAGCTTCGTATACCGAATGCCCGTGATGGAGGCGCAGTTCATTGGCAAAATCGATTAAAATAATACCGTTTCGTACCACGATACCACACAAGGCCAACAGCCCTAAGAAGGAAGTAAACCCAAAAGGATAGTGCATCAACATCAATCCTAAAGCTGCACCAAATATGCTGAGGGGCATCGTTATAAAACTCAATACGGCCTGTTTGAATTCCCTAAAATGCCACAGCAGGATCAAGAAAATAATAAGGACGCTTATGGATAGGGAAATTCCCATAGGAACCAGGTTTTCCTCGCTCATTTCATATTCTCCTCCATAGCCTACTGTGATGCTATCCGGTAGGTTGAGTTCTTCGATTTTAGGCCGAAGCTTACCCAGTACCTCATTGGCCACTGCACCTTTTTCAATATCTACACGTACCGTTAAGCAGCGCATTCCGTTGCGTCTTACGATTTGTTCCTGTTCCCAACTTGGGGTTACTTCGGCTACTTGACGTAGCGGTATCGTTTTGCCGGTCACAGGTGAAATAATCGATAAATCCCTGAGGCTGGAAACGGATTGATCTTTATGATCTTCAGCCTTAATTTTTACGTTAATCGCATAATCGCCGTCCCAAACCTGTGTGGCATTTAAGCCTTCCATATTCATAGCTATGGTATTGGCGATGGCTTCACGGGTGAGTCCTATGCGAGAAGCTTCTTCTTCATTAACATCAATAGCAATGGTATGCTGCATTTCGCCATAATTGGTTCTGGACCAAATGGTTTGGGGTGTTTCCCGTGACAGGTCAATGATTTGATTTCCGTAGTTTTTCAAGGTGTCGATATCATCACCAAAAAGACGCACTTCTATCTGTGCCGGTTTGGCGATCAGATTGAGTTGTTTCATCCGTAAATACGCGTTGGTGAATAGTTCTGAGTATTTATTATCATATTCGATCAACACTTCTTCCGTTGCATCGTCTGAAGTAGTGGTCACCAAAATTTGCGCATAGTTCTTAGCCGGCAGATTAGGCGCATATACCACGTGGAAACGCGGCGAACTTGTGCCTATAAAACTGGTGTAGTTTTCAATACGATCGTCTTTGGCTAAAACCTTCTCAAATTCTTTTACCACTTTTTCGGTTTCCGCAAGACTGCTGTTTTTAGACAGGTAAACTTCAATCGCAAACTGATTGCGTTCAATTACCGGAAACAATTCTTGCGACAGCTTTGAGAAGAGAATGATACCCACAACTATAGATAGTAGGCCAACTAATACGGTCATTTTATAGTGCTTCATGGCGCTTTCTACACTTTTGTCAAAAAAGAGCTGTAACCTTTCTAACATCGATTTTTTTTGCTTCTTTTCTTCTTCCTTTTGGTTGTGATGCAATCCTCTTTTAATAAATAGGGTATTGAAGAAAGGCACTAAGAGTACAGAAATGGTAAGCGAAAGAAATAATGCCAGCATAATAGTATAGGGAAACGTGCTTAAAAAGTCTTTGGCGGTTCCCGACATAAAAAATACCAAAGGCAGGAAGGTGGCCGATATGGCCAAAGTGGCCGTAAATACCGATGGAAAAAGTTCTTTGGCACTGTTGAAAGCCGCCTCCCTTACCGACTGGCCTTCATCCAATTTCTCCACGTGGTTGTCTATGACCACAATGGGGTCGTCTACCACAATACCCAGTACGATAATCAGGGCCGCCAAGGTCACAGTATTAAGCTCCATTCCCAACATATACATCAAGGCAAGAGTAGCAAGTATGGTGATGGGAATGGTGGCCGCGGCAACCGAAGCTACGCGAAAGGGCAGTAGCAGGAGCGTTACAATAATCACACCCATAAGGGCAAAGCCAAATTCTTCAAGGAAATGGCTTATGGAGTGTTGTACCACCTCGGGTTGATTTGCGATTTTTGTGATTTGAATATCCTGCGGAAGTTGGGTTTTAAACGCATCGAGTTGATCATTTATTCGGTCTCCAAATTGTACAATATTGTTGCCGGAAGCCATCTCAAGCGTAATGATCATCGCTTTGGTTCCATTAGCTGTAATAAAAGAGTCCGGATTGTCGTATTCCCTTTTTACCCGAGCGATGTCTTTGATGCGGATTACACTACCATCCCGTTCGGTGCTTACGATGTGATTAGCAATATCGGTGACATTTTTAAGGAACACATCCATATTTATAGGACGGTCAAAAGTGGGAGATTCCAAAGTTCCGTTTGGCCGTATCGTACCTTGCGTTTGCAGGCTTTGCATTAAAGTCGCCGGACTAATACCGTATTGCGCCAGTTTGTTTTGGTCCACATAAACCGCAATTTGCTCGGTAAGTCCCCCAGAGTGGCTAATCTTTGCCATCCCTTTAACCTGGCGCAGTTGATCTTCGATTTCTTCTACGTGTTTTTGCAGATCTTTATAAGGTCTGGTTTTAGACTCTACAGCGAGGATCATCGCGGCCGTACTTCCAAAATCACTATTTACTATAATTCCCTTAACGCCGGGAGGAACACTACGCTGCTGAAAGATCAGCAGGTCGTTTTTAAGCTTGTTCCAAAATTGTTGGGTTTCATTGCTGCCCACACGGTTGGCAACCTCTATATAAATATACATTTCCCCATCGCGCGAGTAGGAATACGTCTTTTCTTTGTCCACTTCATTATAGCTGAACAAGAATTTTTCAACTTTAGCGGTAAGTTGCTCTTCCACTTCCTGTGAATTGGCACCGGGATAATACCCAATGACCAATCCTTGTCTAATGGTAAACTCAGGAAATTCGTTACGGGGCATATTGAAAAGCCCTAACAAGCCAATCAACACAAATACAAAAGCCAATGCCAGCGGAAAGGCTTTGTTTTTCATGGCCCATTCTATCATAGAACCTTGTTTTTTCATAAAATAGGGACTTAGTGTTTGTTTGAAATGGTAACCGGAGTGCCTTGAGTGAGCTTATGATAGCCTGAGGTAATAAGCTGATCGCCTTTCTCCAAACCTTCAGTGATGACGATGCCGTTGTTGTATAAACTTCCAGTTTTTACAAGGCGCCGTTCTGCTTTGTTTTGGCTATTGACCACATACACAAAATTTTCATTCGAGTCGGTTACCGATACGGTTTCTACCGGAACGATGAAGCGGGAAGAAGTTGCTTCTGAAGCATGTTCACTTTCAGGAAGCATCACCGTACAGGCCATACCGGGCTTGATTTTCTTATCGTCATTGGTAATGGTGATTTTTGCGGTATAGCTTGGCGTGTTGTAGTCTGACTGTATGGCTATTTCGGTGATTTCTCCTTCGTACTCTTTATCTAAGACCGCTATTTTTACAAGAGCTGTATCCCCTATTTTATAGTGGTTTACCTGATCATCTGAAATGGGGATGATGGCTTTAAGCTTATCGATATCAAAAAATTCTACAATAGGGTGTCCAGGAGAGGCCAAATCTCCGGTTTCCATCATTTTCTGCCCTACATAACCCGTAAAGGGTGCGGTAATACGGCTAAATTTTACGTTTTGATAGCTGGCTTGCGCGGCGGCTTCTGCCTGTTTGTAATTGGAGCGGGCCTCTACCATTTTGATTTCAGCAATACTTCCTTTGTTATACACGTCCTCGATGCGGTTGTAAGTATCTTTTGCCAAATCTGCCTGCGCCTTTCGGGCTTCATACTGTTTTTGATAGGCTGTCGCATCTATTCGGGCGATAAGACTTCCTTGTTGTAAAAAATCCCCCATATTCACCGGAAATTGTTCAATAACTCCGCCTACCTGAAAGCTGAGCCGCACACTTTTATCGGCCTCAATCCTACCGGTGGCTGCATAAGAAGTGGTATTATTTGAATCAGGGCTGCCCAGGGTTAAGGTTTTTACCAGAATTGGGGGTATTTCCCGGGTTTTGTCTTCGTTTTTACAACTTTGAAGCGTTAGCATTGCGAAGCACATCAAAAAAAGGGGATAAAACTGGCGCATATTGATTTTAGTTTTAGGGATTGTAGATTAATTTTTTAAACCTTTTATAAGAACGCTTATAACCCATTGAAGCCGGACAGGCATATTTTCGATGGTGCCAAAAAGCAGCATTTCTTTTTCTAAACTGTTAAGTGCAGTTACCAGAGCCATGGCTAAAAATTGAGTTTCTTCGGGACTGATCGCCGTGATTTCATTTTTGTCCAGTGCCCAGTTCAGCATATTTTCGAAAATAGCGGTTTCTATATGTCTTAACTTCCTGAATATATAATAGGCTAGGTTGATGTTTTGTCGAATGTCTTCCAACAGAAAAGTATATTCTGTGGTTTTACTAATGAGACTTTTTAATTTAAACTCATTGTAAAGCTTTAGATTTTCTTCCAGCCTTTGCGAGGGTTGTATTACCGCCTTGGCCGGTTCAATAATTGAAAGGTATTCCAGCTCGGCCACGTGTTCAAAAACCTCGTGCTTGTTTTTAAAGTAGTAGTAGAGCGTACTTCGTCCTTTGTTGGCGGCTTTAGCGATGTCATCCATAGTCACTTTTTCAAAGCCCAATTCTTTAAAAACAGCTGTAGAAGACTGTATGATGTGTTGTTTGACTAAGGCTTCTTTCATTCGACAAAAAATGTTGTTTTGTTTAATTTTTAGACAAAATTAGTTTATTTGTCGAAAAAAGTAAAATAATTCAGAGATATATTGCTGATTGGCATGAGCGTTTCCTTACTTTTCTAAGTATTTCAAATGATGAATAAGTAGGTAGATTTACTACTTACCGTGATTAAAATAATCTGGGCTTTACCTAAAGTTTAAATGAGTGGTATCTGAGTTATTTCCTTCTACCGGCTGGTGAAAGTGTAAACCTCCATCCATTAATGTGCTAAAAACCTTAAACTTTTAAAACGTACTTAAAAAGGACTACTTGTTTTTAAACAATTTAAAAGAGTAAAGTGTATGTTCAAAAACTCCTTCCTGCAGGATCCCATTTTTATAAATATAGGTGTTGGTCTTACCGTTTTCCGAGGTATCAATTTCATAAACATCCTTTTTTATTTTATGAACGCGGTGGTCAACTCCCTCCAATTCCGCAAATACTGTTTTCACACGATCCGGTTCTTCAAAATATAATCGTGCGGCACTATAGTATATCGGTGTGCTAATCATTGATTTGTCCCCATTATAATCCATATGATACTTTTGCCCTACTCTATTAATCGTTGTTGTTTTATAAGCACTGCCATTTTTAGTAACACTATATTGGCTGTTTTGTAATACCCCATTCCTGTAGGCTACCTTCAGACTGGTTTTTATCGTAGTTTTTCCCAAAAAATGGATGACAGTTTCACTTTTTACATCATAAAGAATAGCATTTTTACCCGTCTTGGTTCTAATTGCCGTCAATGAACCAACCCTATCTCCCCTAAATTGAAGTCCATAGGATAAGGTATCAGTTTGGGCTTCCACAGCATGGCTCGAAAAGAATATTATCAATAAAATAAAGGTTGTGTATTTCATTAAAACTCAATTTTTGACCTCTTCATTATCCGTGGAATTCTCTCCGATATAGGTTCAAATCTTCATAGAAAAACCACAAAGGTACGTACTGTGCGGTGAATATAGGAATTGAAAACATCCACTAGTTTGTACATAAGGGCATCCAAAAAGTAGAATTGGAGTTCGGTTTACATGCTTTGGCCCACAATATTCGCAAAAAAGTGGCTTAGATCAACATAGCCTTACTCCACTCCATCCAAAAACAGAATGTATCAAAACCAATAGCCTTAAAAATAGAAAAACCGTCTCATTTTGATAATCATACGGCTTCTTTTTTTTCCAATTCTTTATCCGTTTTTTATTTTATGTCAATCTTTCTTTTATCATATAGATTCCTAAATTTAACCTATGGGAAGTAAAAAAGAATTGCGCACTCGTTGCTGGATAGATATTGATGGAAGGAAGTTTTTTGGCCCTGGACGCGCTCAATTATTGATGATGATCGATAAAAATGGTTCCCTGTCAAAAGCGGCCAAGGAAATGGGCATGTCCTACCGTAAAGCTTGGTCCATGGTGGAGGATATGAATCAAAGGGGGCAGCAACCTTACGTGGAACTTCACAAAGGTGGGGCCCAAGGCGGCGGGGCCGAATTAACCGAGACTGGAAAAAAAGTGCTTTCCTCTTTCATCCAAATGAACGATAAAATCAAAGAAACCGTAGCGCAACATGCGGATGAAATGCTGGGACTGATTTAGATCTTGATACCAAACCCGTGCAACAAAATCAATCGAAAGCCTACGTAAAGCACCAAAATACTGGTTAGCACGCCCAAAAACTTTAGGTTGAATTTTTTGTTGGACAAATAAGAACCGATACTTCCACCCATCACAACTGCGACGACAAGTTGCAGCATCAATTCATTGTTCCATTTGAAGGTTCCTGCCATATGGAGGCCAATGACACCCGAAATGGAATTCACCAAAATAAAAACGGATGCCAAGGATGCAATGGTTCTTGGGTTGGCCCATTTTAAAAGGTTTAGCACCGGCGACAAGAAAATACCTCCGCCGATACCCGATACGCCCGATAGCAATCCGATACTTCCACCCAACAACATTTTTTTGGGATTGGAGAACTCATAGGTATCCATTTTTTTCTTCACAAAACGCAGCAGCATAAAAATACCGGCCAAGACAAGGGCAATTCCCAACACCATAAAAAAAGAGGTTTTGGAAAGTCGTAACTGTGCTCCGAGATATGCCATTGGGATGCTTGCCGCCAGAAAAGGCCAAAACTTTTTTAGATTAAATACGCGATTCTTGATAAAAAACAGCGTTCCAATCGTGACCACACAAATATTTAAAACCAATGCCGTGGAGCGTATCTCGTAAAAATCCGTCAAGAAAAGGCTTAAAATCGCCAAATAGCTGGAACCGCCCCCAAATCCTACGGAGCTATAGAAGAGCGCTATCAGAAAAAAAACAATGGGCAGGTATTCAACGCTCATCGATTAGGAAATTAGCTTGCATTTCATCAGGTCGCCTTCCTTGAGTTTCTCTCCATCTTCCACAAAAGCCAGCGCATTCCCTTTGGCCATGGATTGAATCATTGAGGAACCTTGACCGTCCAAAATTGCTACTTTTCCATCTATAACCGCAGCTTTTAGAAAGGAAGGACGTCCAAAACGATTTTCATACGGATGCTTTATAGGAAATTGATACGTGGGCAATCCATATTCCTGATATCCCGATAATTTTTGAAGCAACGGAAGCACGTATACATAAAAACAGGTAAGCGAAGATGCTGGATTTCCTGGCAAGGCAAACACAAATTGATTTTGCTTTCGTCCAAAATACAAAGGCTTCCCTGGTTTTTGAAACACCTTGTAAAACAATTCATTGACTCCGTTTTCTTCGAGAGATTGTTTTACAAAATCATAATCGCCCACGGATATTCCTCCAGAGATAATCAGCACATCACAAGAATCCAATGCGGTTTTGACACCTGTTTTCGTGGCCTCAAAATCATCCTTTAACTGTGTTTTTTGATGGTGCTGAAACCCGAATTGCTGCAGTGCTCCTGCAATTGCATAGCTGTTGGATTCGTAGATCTGTCCCTCGGTTTTGGATTCACCCGGTTTTACCAGTTCATTTCCCGTCGTGATGATGTTGACTCGCGGTTTGGAAAAAACCTCCAGTGTTGACAACCCCAAACTGCCCATTAACGCCAAAGAAGGTGGATTTAAAATGTGGCCTTCTGTAAATACCTCCTGCCCTTCTTTCAACTGACCACCTTTTTTACGGATGTTTTGTCCTGCTTTGGGCATCTCATCAAGAAACAAGGTGCGCTCTTTCACCGAGGTTTTCTCCTGCATCATTACGGCAGAAGTATTTTGGGGCACTTTCGCACCCGTAAAAATGCGAACGGCCTCGCCATCTTGCAACGCAATATCCTTGGAATCACCAGCAGCCACCTCCCCCACCAGTTGATACTCTTGATAAAGCCCACAAAGGGCATATCCGTCCATCGCGGAATTGTCAAACTCGGGCACATCAAAAGGGGATGCCGTATTTGTGGCAAGGGCATGGCCCAGCGACGCTTCAAGTGGCTTTGTTTCCCTGTTTAAAGTGATTTTTTGGTCTTCAATAATGCGAAGTGCTTCTTCAATCGTAACCATTAGCCCCCTATTGAAATCATTGAACGGTTTTGCTCGTAGTGTTCGGCATCCATCTTCACATCCATTCCATCCCTGGAATGCTTTTTGGATTTTATGGCCTCCAAAATGGTGCTTTCAATGGGTTCGCCATCGCGAAATGGGGTCAACAAATCGGTTTCGGAGGTGGCAAAGAGACAATTTTTCATTTTCCCATCCGCCGTCAAACGAATACGGTTGCAGTCATCACAAAACGGATTGGTAATCGTGCTCACAATGCCAAAACCGCCCTTGTGGCCCTTTACCCTAAAGTTGGTGGAAGTGCTGTGTTTTGGATTTTGCAAAGTTTCTATTTCCCCGAACTTATCGCCAACCGTCTGTAAAATTTCTTCTTTGGATACGCCCTTGCTCCAATCCCATTTATTGCCTTTGAAAGGCATAAACTCAATGAACTTGGGCGTAATCTTCTTATCCTTGGTCAAAGCGATAAAATCATTGATTTCCTTGTCGTTCACACCTTTGATCAATACAATATTGAGCTTGATGTCCATATCCATATCCAAGGCCATGTTCAAGTTGCGCATAATGCGCTCGTAATAATCACGCTTGGTAATGAACACCGATTTCGCCTTGTCCAGCGTATCCAGACTGAAGTTGATCTTGCGAAGCCCGATTTTATCGAACAGTTCCAAGTATTTGTCGAGAACGATGCCGTTAGTGGTCAATTTTAGGGTTACGCCCAATTTGGCCAACTCTTCTACCAAATAGCCAAAATTCTTCCGAACCAAAGGTTCGCCGCCGGTTAAACGCACCGTATCCACCCCCAAATCCCGAAATGTCCGTGTCATTTCAATGATTTCCTCCAGCGTCATAATGCTTGGTTTTTCCATCAGCTCAATCCCTTCTTCTGGCATGCAGTAAAAGCATCGCAGGTTGCATCTATCCGTTAATGAAATGCGAAGATAGGTATGTGGCCTACCGAAATTGTCGATTATTTGTGGCTTTTTCTCAATCATGTCTTTTTCCTTCTATCACTTTAAATGCGTGCAGCACGTGGGGGAAAATCGCATCCATCGATTCTGCTGCACCTTTGGTGGAACCCGGCAGTGCCAGAATGAGTTTGCCGTCCTTGATGCCCGAGATGGAACGCGAGAACATCGCATATGGCATCCGTTCCTGTCCGTAGCTACGCATTTGTTCTTCTACGCCCTTTAGTTTGATGTCCAACAAGGGCTCCAAGGTCTGTGGAGTGACATCTCGGGGTCCCACGCCCGTTCCTCCTGTGAAAATCAACAAGTCTGCAGTGGTACTGTCCACTTTTTTGATAATTTCTTCAGCTTCATCGGGAATAATGCTTTTTTGAGACACCACTCCCAAAGCCTTCAATTTCTCGATGATAGCCTCTCCTGCCCTGTCCTCGCCTTTTCCTTTGGAAATGGTATCGGAACAAACAACAACATCCGCAGTCCACCCTTCTGAATTGATTTTGAAAGAGGATTTTCCTCCTTTTTTCGATTTCAGACGAATGGTGCTGATTTCTACGTTTTTATCAATCGGTTTGAGCATATCGTACATCGTGAGTGCCACAACGCTGGCCCCGTGCATCGCCTCTACCTCCACCCCTGTTTTATAAATGGTTTTTACCGTCATCGAAATGATGATGTCCAAACCATCGATTTCATAATCGATTCCGGTGTATTCGATGGGCAACGGATGGCAATCGGGCAACAGGTCCGGCGTTTTTTTGACGCCCAACAACCCGGCCGCCTTGGCCATTTCAAACACATTCCCTTTGGGAACGGCATTGTTTTCTATCGCATCAATCGTAGCCTGACTACTCGTTTTCACGATAGCTTCCGCGGTTGCTTCCCGCAAGGTGGTCACTTTATGTGTAATGTCTACCATTTACTTGTTTACTTTCCATTGATGGGTTTCGTCCTCAAAAATCTCTTTACCGAATACGGGCACTTTCGCCTTGATTTCCTCTACAAAAAAGTTGGTGGCCGCTATCGCAATCTTTCTGTGTGCCGATGATGTGAAAACGAACAGGCACAACTCGCCAACCTGAACCTTGCCCAAACTGTGGTAAATATGGGCACAGGTAATGTCGAACTTGGAAAAAGCCGCCTCCCGAATTTCGTGGAACACTTTTTCCGCCATTTCCTCATAGGCCGTATAATCGATGGCTGTTACGGTTTTTCCGTCCACTTCGTCGGCCCTGATCTGTCCCAAAAAAATACTATGGGCGCCAATATTGGTCTTGCTTTGGTGGTTGGCCACCGAATTGGCTATTTTTTCGGGAGGAATCGCTCCTTGTACAAATACTTTTTTTGGTTTCTTCTTATCCATCAATAATTGTTTCTATGCCGCCTTCCACATTTTTAAGGTTGTGAAAGCCAAATTCATTTTTAAGGATTTTTATGGCGTTTTTGCTTCGCTTTCCTGACTGGCAGAATACAAAAACTTCCTGATTGTTCGGTATCTCTTGGTAGCGTGATGTCAAATCGCTTAAAGGAATGTTCAGTACTTTTTTGCCTTTTGGTTTGGGCTGCTCGAACACTTCGCGCACATCAAGGTACCAGTGTTCTGCATTTTTCAAATCGCAATCAATATAAACAGGAGCTATGCCCTCCTTGCGTATTTTGTCCACTTCTTCGGGGCGCTTGTTTATTTTGATGGTCTGCTCGCTGCCACGCATCATATTTATCAACTTTAGCTTGCCTGACAATACTTCTCCCGCGCCTAAGATTATTTTAAGAACTTCAGCAGCTTGAAGGCTGCCCAAAATACCTGGCAGCACGCCCAGTACGCCTGTGGTCTCACAACTGATGTTCTCTCGCGTACTTTTCGGAAACACACAGCGATAGGTGGGCCCATCCTTATAATTGAAGACCGACAATTGTCCTTCATTTTTGTAAATGGAGGCAAAAACCCAAGGTTTGTCGGCCAATAGGCAAGCATCGTTGATGAGATACTTGGTTTCAAAGTTATCGGTACCATCCAAGACCATATCGTATTGCTTGATAATTTTCTCGGCGTTTGCAATCGTTAACGGCTCCTTGTAAACCTCAAACTGTACCTCGCTGTTTTGTTTTTCCAGACGCTCCTTGGCAACCGCGGCTTTGGATTTTCCAATATCCAACTCTTGAAAGAGGATTTGCCTATGTAGGTTGGACTTATCAACCCTATCGTGATCCATCAAACCAATGGTACCCACTCCTGCGCCGACCAGATACATTGCGGCAGGACAGCCTAATCCTCCAACACCAACAATCAACACTTTGGCATTGCGAAGCTTTTCCTGACCCTCTGGCCCTACTTCCTTGAGTTTTATTTGTCTGTCGTATCTACTCATCCTCCCGCAAACGGTGGCAACAAAGCCACTTCGTCCCCATCTTTTAGGGTTGTTTTATCATCCAAATTTTGATTTACCGCAATCTGAACCGAATCTTTATCCGCAATCGAAAGTCCGTTCAGGCATTGTGCCTTAAGCTCCGAAGCGGTAAGTTGTCCATTGAGTTCCATCACTTCTTCTGACTTTTCGGCGGCTTCGGCCACCAAACCAAAATATTTTACGGTCACTTTCATAGTTCCATTGTTTTTAATTGCCGAAGGTCTTCTTCGGTATCTACATCGAATCCACCCCTTTTAAAGGTCTCCGTACAGAAATTGAAATCATCCAGTTGCAAGAGTTTCTTGGCTCCTTCGTCGCCATCCAATTGCAACAACAACGGAAATGCCGTCTTTCCAAAAATAGCCGGAACACCAATATTTTCTCCATATTGGGAATAGGTCGCTTTTGGATTTTTCGTTAATTGGGTATGCACCAATTTGATTAAGTTGGTACGCTCTAGAAAAGGTTGGTCGGATACCAGAAATAACACGCAATCCAATCCTGCTTCTTCCGCCAATGCAGCTTCCAAACCTATTTTGATACTGGATGCCATTCCTCGCTCCCAATCGCTGTTAACAACCACTTTAAAGCCTTTGGAATCAATTTTATTCCAGATTTCCTCTTGGTTTGCGCCCAACACTAAAATCTTGTTTTGAAAACCGAGCATACCAACTTCGTCCATCGTATGTTCCAAAAGTGTTTTTCCCTTGAATTCCACGAGTTGCTTGGGCCGTCCCAAACGCGTGGAGCCACCTGCTGCCAAAATGACCACTGCTATGTTTGCTTCTGTGCTCAAAGTTTTATTTTTTGGAATTGATTTGCTGTTGTATCGTGAATCGGTTCGGTTTTCTGCTTTAAAGGCCTAGCCCCTTTGTTGGTCAACACACTTTGGATTTCTGACAGAATGGACAATCCAATCTCTGCCGGTGTCTCCGCTCCGATTTCCAATCCTACGGGTGCGTGGATTTTGGTCAAATCATCTTTTGACACTTCGATGCCATCATCAGCCAACTCGTTGAGCATACGCTCATATTTTTTTAAAGGCCCAAGAATACCGATGTAGGGTATCTCGGTTTTGCCCAGTAATAGCTTCAGGACAGCCAAATCATAGTTGTAATTATGGCTCATCAGCACAAAACAGGTTCGCTTATCAATTTTGATGTTTTGTAGCGTTTCTTCGGATTTCGTGACAATCACTTGGCAAGACCCCACAAAACGTTCTTTGTTGGCGTGGGTGGGACGTCCATCGGTTATGATTACGTTCCAACCCAACAATGCTGCTTGCTGAGCCAGAATCTGCGCATCGTTCCCTGCCCCCACTAAAATCAATTTGACTGGTGGTTGATGCCATTGTATAAATACAAAATGCGTTTCTGTATCAGTTGTTAGCTCTGCAAAACAAGATGCTTCATTGCCAATAGTTTCTTTCCCTTTTAAAAATAATGCCTTCTGTAAATCTTCAGGGATTTGCTGTCCTAAAACAACCTGATTTTCATCAGACACAACAACCGTTCCTAGCTGTTTTTGGGTTTCATCCAAATCAAAAAGCACGGAAATGGCCATCGGAACTTCCTGTTCGGCAACGGTTCTCAACAGCTCACAGGGATTCTTCGCGTCAGTATAATCCATTGGCTCAAAAAGCACCTGAATAATGCCATTGCAGCCCAATTGTGCACCGATCACTGCATCATCCTCATCGCTGGTATCATAAGTAACCAGTTTATTTTCTTGACTGTCCAAGGCAAAAAGTGCTTTTCGGAGTGCATCTCCTTCCAAACAACTTCCACTGATGGCACCAGTGATATTCCCATATTCGTCCACCAGCATTCGTGCGCCTGCGCGGCGATACGAGGAACCATCAACGTGTACCACAGTGGCCAAAATACAGCGAACACCTTTTGATTTCAGGTCCTGATATTGCGTTATGATGACATCCAACTCCCTCATACCAAATTGGTTTTTAGTTGGTTTACGGCTTTTTTTATTTCTGTAACAGCCTTCTCGATATCTTCGGAAGTAGTATTGCGACCTGTGCTGATCCGTAAACTGGCCAAAGCAACATCATCTTCAATTCCCATCGCTTTTAACACGTGGGATGGATTGACTTGATTGGCGGTACAGGCAGAACCTCGGGATACAGCCAAATTATTTAAATAGCGAAGTAGCTTGGTGCCATCCACTCCTTTGAACGACACATTTGTGGTATTGGGCAAACGCGCTTCATTGCGGGAATTGATGGTTGCCCTTTCTATGGTCAAGAGTTCTTGCTCCAATTGGTTTTGAAGGGTTACCAGTTTTTGATGATTTTCATCCAAGCTGTGTTGAGCAATGCTGCAGGCTTCGCCAAAACCAACAATGCCAGGAACATTTAAAGTACCTGGGCGAATCCCTTTTTCGTGGTTTCCCCCAAAAAGATGCTTGTCGATAGAAATGTTGTTCCTTTTGTTCACATAAAGCCCACCTACTCCTTTGGTGCCATAAAGTTTGTGTGAAGAAAAAATCGCTATGTCAATTCCCAAATCCTGTAGGTTTACTGGAATTTTACCAACCCCTTGGGTTATATCGGACATTACAGGCACTCCTTTGGAGTGTGCCAATGCTGTGACGTTTTTTATGGGATGAATCAAGCCGGTTTCATTATTGGCCAGCATCAGGCAAACTAAAATCGTGGATGGGTTTATGGCTTCTTCCAATGCATTCAACTCAATGTTTCCTTGATAGTCCACATCCAAATAAGTGACCTGGAAACCATAAGCCTCCAAAGCTTTCAAGGTGTCCAAAACGGCCTTGTGCTCCGTTTTACAAGTAATGATGTGGTTGCCTTTACCCCGATGCTTTTTACAAAATCCGAACAACGCCAAATTGGCCGCCTCCGTAGCACCAGAAGTAAAGGTTATTTCCGTAGGTCTGCAATTGACCAGTTTTGCCACCTGCCTACGTGTTTTTTCCACAGCATCATCGGCATACCAGCCAAAAGAATGGTCGCTACTGGCATTGCCAAAATTGTTGGTAAAATAGGGCAGCATCGCCTCCACCACACGTGGATCCGTCGGTGTGGTCGCATTGTAATCCAGATATATTTTTTTGTTTAAGGACAAAACATCATCGTTATGTATGGGTATGCATATCGCAATTTAATAAGAATAACAGCGATTTGCAGACATTTTTCAAATCATTGTGAAATAAATTGTAAAGAATTCTTGGGCAACCCACCTTTTAATCGTAATATTGCAATGAATAAATAATGACAATGGGCTTAACCAAAACTGAAATATTCACCGACAAGCAAAACCAGATTTCGCAATATGCCAAGGTTCTTGGGCATCCTGCCCGTGTGGCCATTTTACAATATTTGTACAAGCTGAATGCTTGTGTTTGCGGTGATCTCGTGGATGAAATCGGTTTGGCTCAACCCACTATCTCCCAACATTTAAAGGAACTGAAACAGTTGGGTCTCATCAAAGGCAATGTGGAAGGCACCAGTGTTTGCTATTGCATTGATACTGACAATTGGAAAAAAATGAAAAAAATTATGTTCGAGTTTTTAAATCAAGACTTGAATCAAAAAGATTGCTGCTAAAAAAATTTGAGTTCATTAATCGTAATATTACAATAAACCGATATAATTATGAAGTTAGAAGAAGTAAAATCAGCCTTGGAACATTTGGAGATCATTGGGTTTCAATTGCCGAACGGGAAATTGGTTCCCAACCACTTCCACGTTACCGAAGTGGGCAAAATCACCAAACATTTTATAGATTGCGGTGGCACCGTGCGTAATGAAGAGGTCGTAAATTTTCAGCTTTGGAACGCGAATGATTACGATCACAGACTGCACCCTGAAAAACTGGTCCATATCATTGAATTGTCCCAAAAAACCTTGGACATTGGCAATTTAGAGGTCGAAGTGGAGTATCAAGGACAGACCATTGAGAAATTTGCCCTCGAATTTGATGGAACAAACTTTTTGCTGACTACTAAACAGACCGACTGTTTGGCAAGAGACAAATGCGGAGTACCTGCGGATAAAACCAAAGTAAAACTTTCCGAGCTTCAAAATTCTGGATGCGTTCCGGGAAGTGGTTGTTGCTAATCCAAAAACAAGAAATATGTCCCATTACTACACGGTATTGAACGAGTTTATTTCCAATTTGGAAACGGCAACGATTTCAAAAAAGAGAAAGGAAACCTTATCATCCCTTGTGGAATATATTCAGGGAAAAGTTGATGACAGGAAATCCATCCGTCTCAATTTTATCTGTACCCATAACTCCCGACGGAGCCATTTGTCCCAAATTTGGGCACAGACAATGGCGCATCATTTTGGAATTAAAAACGTTACTTGCTACTCTGGTGGAACGGAGGCCACTGCCCTATTTCCAATGGTAACTTCCACTTTGGTCAACACTGGTTTCGAGGTGAAGACGCTTTCCGAAGGAAAGAATCCCATGTACAGCATCAAGTTTTCGGAAAATGAACATCCAGTTATATGCTTTTCAAAACGGATGGATGATGATTTTAACCCAAAGTCTGACTTTGCAGCCATTATGACCTGTTCACAGGCGGATGAAGGTTGCCCTTTTGTGCCCGGGGCGGAAAAACGGATTCCGATCACCTATGAAGACCCTAAGGCTTTTGACAACACACCTAAGCAAGCTGAAAAGTACAGCGAACGTAGTCTGCAAATCGCCACCGAAATGTTTTACGTCTTTTCCCAAATTCGGAACTAATGGCAACCAAAAAATTGAGCTTTTTAGATAGAAACCTGACCCTTTGGATTTTTGCGGCAATGATATTGGGCGTTGGAATCGGTTACTTTTTTCCAACTTTTCCCGGTTTTGTCAACTCATTCAGCAGCGGAACTACCAATGTTCCCATTGCCATTGGTTTAATAATGATGATGTATCCGCCTTTGGCCAAGGTAAAATACTCCTTGCTGCCAAAGGTGTTCAAAAATATCAAAATCCTCTCCATTTCACTCTTTTTGAATTGGATTGTGGGACCGATTTTAATGTTTGCTCTTGCCATCATATTTCTCAGGGACTACCCGGAATATATGGTTGGGCTCATTCTAATTGGCTTGGCTCGATGCATAGCCATGGTACTTGTATGGAACGATTTGGCCGAAGGTAGTAGCGAATATGGCGCTGGTCTAGTAGCCCTCAACAGTATTTTTCAGGTCTTTGCCTATAGCTTTTACGCATGGATATTCATTACCGTGCTTCCACCTTATTTTGGATTTGAAGGGGCCATCGTCGATATCTCCATCCGTACCATTGCCGAAAGTGTGGCCATCTATCTTGGCATCCCCTTTTTAATGGGGATTCTGAGTCGTCAAATCTTGGTAAAATCAAAAGGCGAAAATTGGTATAACGAAAAGTTTATCCCTGCTATTTCCCCGGTGACTTTGATAGCGCTTTTGTTCACCATTGTGATCATGTTTTCTTTAAAAGGCGAGTTGATAGTTGAAATACCTATGGACGTCTTGATTATAGCCGTTCCACTGCTAGTATATTTCGCTTTGATGTTCATTATCGGATTCTTTACCACAAAAGCGATGGGTGCCGAATACGACAAAACCGCTTCTGTGGCTTTCACCGCTGCAGGAAACAACTTCGAGTTGGCCATTGCCGTGGCCATTGCCGTGTTTGGATTGAACTCGGGTCAAGCATTTGCTGGGGTCATTGGTCCATTGGTCGAAGTGCCAGCGCTCATATTATTGGTAAAAGTCTCTTTTTGGTTAAGAAACAAATATTATGGATACACAAAAGCCAATGCATAAAAGCGTTACTCTATTTTAAAAATTCGGAGAGTTTAGTAACTTCAACCTCACAAAAATTTCAAACAAACTAAACATATCATGGTTAAAGGAGTTACTGTTCTTGGACTTTTGGTTTTAATGCTTTCCTGCAATTCAAAAAAGGAAAATGCACATCACGAACTAGGCTTGGTCTATAATGTTTTAAGAGACCCTGACATTGATAACTACGAGATTTATTCCATGAACCTTGACGGGTCCGACAAAAAAAACATTACGGACCTATACCCCGTCGATTGGACCTATTATTCGTACGAAAGCACATTATATTTTGTTTCTGATAGGGGAGCTTGCAAACGTTGTTATTTTCTCTACAAAAGTGATTTTAATGGTGAAAATGTTCAAAGAGTTACCGATTTAGAGCTAGCGGATAGTTGGATGAGTACGAGAAAAAATGGTGCTGAAATTATCGTAAAACCCCGATTAATCACCGAAAACACCTTCTATATCTTAGACAAAAAAGGAAACATCATCGACCGATTGGAAACGGGACTGACCTATGCGGCCGACCCCTTATTTGTAAACAATGGTAAACAGGTTGTTTTTAGGGGCGGTAAAACAGTTCGAAAAGAAATTAATGGTTTTGAAGAAGAACTTTATATCATTGATGTAGATGGCAGAAACTTGAAACAACTTACCCACTATCCAGAAGAAGAAACTGAAGCCTCTAGATATGGGTACCGAGCAGGTGCCCCACGATTGCACCCCACCGAAAACTATGTGACCTACCAAAGTATTCAAAATGGGAAGTACAGCTTGTATGCCGTAAGCTTGGATGGGAGCAAACATTGGAAATTGACAGATAATCCTCAAAACGAAGGATGGCATGATTGGAGTCCTGATGGAAAGTGGCTCGCCATTGAACTTTTTGATGATGAACAATCCCAGTTTCACATTGGTTTGATGAATTGGGACACCAAAGAGATGGAGATTTTAACCGATGATACCTTTAAATACCAACAAGCCCCAAGTTTTATTTGGAAGACCAAGGATTAGAGCCAACTTACCCTTTTTAAGAGGTGTCTTCACCTCTTTTTTGGTGATGTCAATGCTTCATATAATCATCCACAAACTCAATCAAATCCTTACCGTGGAGATTTTTGGCAAGAACCCTGCCCTCTTGGTTCAGTAAAAAATTCGCTGGAATGGTCTTTAATCGTAAGGTATCCATAAAAGGATTTTGGTCTCCTTGTAAATGTGAGGCGTGCAACCAACGGTAGGCTCCATCTTTCTGTATGGCATTTTCCCAAGCTTTTTCACTACTTTCCAATCCATAGGCTATAATTTGAAAGTCGGCCTTGTTGTACTTCTCCCATAATGGCACCAAAACGTTCCGGTTCTCTATTCGGCAAGGTGCACACCATGAAGCCCAAACGTCAAGTAAAATCAATTTTTTACCATCTATTGTTTTCTTAAGGGAACAGTTTTCTCCGTTTTTCATGGGGAGTTCCAAATCAGGAATTGAATCCCCGACCAAAATGGGCAGATTTCGTTTATCCGCCACAGCAACGAGTTCTTTCACCCAAGAATGCTCTGGGTACAGAGTACTCCACTTTTCGGCCTGTTTGTGCAACAGCTCAGCAATACGCTCATAGTTTCCTTCTGGGCTGGCCCAACGCAACGCCATCAATGCGGGCAAGAGCTCGGTTGTGGAATCTGAAAAAGCGATCAGTCGCCCTTGATAATCGTACTGGTTTTTTTCCCGCTCCAACAAATCCTCATCCGCTCCGTGCTCTTCGTTTTGACCCTCTAAATATCTTTTATGGGCCTTTAAACGCAAGTCTCGCAATTGAAGCATGGCTTTGTTTAATGCTGATGGTTGTTTTATTTTAAAAGAAGATTGAAAATGCGCTATTTCTGCCTCAATCACCATAGGGTTTCCTGATTCATACACCAAGGGAAAATAATTGTCGGTTTCCGGATTTTCATTCAATAATCGGTTGGGATACTTCTCGCCCTTCCTTTGCACCACAAGCTCAAGCAAAACAGATTTTTGCCATTCCGGTGGTGTTGAAAATTCGAAACGGCCGTTTTGGGCCACTTGTGCCGAGTCCAACACTTCCCCAACAAAGCTTTGGGCCACTTCATCAAACTTTTTTGGCTTAACCAGATACACCATAGACCTCCAATCCTCTCCATTCTCCATATTTAAGGTTCCTGAAAGCCAAGCGTCTTGAGAACAGGATTGCATCAGCAGCAGAAAAAACAAAGCAAGTTTCAACACATTTTTCATACTGGTAAAATTAACCATTTCCGAAGAGGGGATTATCATGTAACTCATCTTCAAGACCATAAAAACTAAATCAGAGTGCAATTATTCGTTGAATGCCAGTTATTTGACCTGATTTTTCCCGATAAAAAAGCATACCACAAAATCAATATTATGATGACAACAAAATCGATCCTGAACGCCATTTCAAGAATTGTACCCACGGTTATCTTGTTACAGACCCTTTTTTTAAGTTTTCCGAAGCTCCAGAATCAGTATATATTTTTGAACAGCTGGGCCCGGAACCATGGGGCAGAATAGGTTTAGGTATCGTTGAATTGATCATGGCCATCCATATTCTTGTGCCTAGAACCACTTGGCCTGGTGCTTTGTTGGGCATAGGAACCATGCTCGGGGCATTGTTCTCACATATAACTCAACTGGGCATTGTGGTCCAGGATGTACCTTGTTTATTTTGGCCTTGGTAACTTTTGTTTTCTGTTTGATTTTGGTGCGGCAACGGCGGTCAAACATCCCCTTGATCAAAAAATTATTCTGAAATAGGTCAACTCCTTGTCCGATACAAACTTATTTTTGTTTCAAATTTTCAAAAATGGAAGAGAAAACATCAAATAAACTGACTTGGGATGATTTTACAAAGGTGGAAATGCGTATTGGAACCATTTTGGAGGCCGAAGTGTTCAAAGAAGCTAGAAACCCGGCCTATAAAATGATCATCAACTTTGGACCAGTGGGCAACAGAAAAACCTCTGCCCAAATCACCAATCTTTACAACCCGGAAGAACTTGTGGGAAAACAAGTTGTGGCGGTGGTCAACTTTCCTCCAAAGCAAATCGCCAATATAATGAGTGAATGTTTGGTTCTTGGAGGTATTGGCAAAAATAATGAAATTACCCTGTTACAACCTGAAAGAAATATTGAAAACGGTACCAAAATCGGGTAAACAAACGTTTAGCCGGATAGTTCCTCTGTCTTCTCCACAGCCTTTGACATAGAAAGGGAGGCATAGACTTTATTAAGTATTTCGGGCTTGTCCGTTAACACCACCAACGTATCATCTGCTTCAATAACGGTTGACCCATTTGGTGTAAGGTAATTGCCATTACGTTGAATCATGGCAATGATGGCCTTCTTGGGGAAGTTCAAATTCACGATTTTTTCTCCCGTAGCGGGGCAAGCACTACTGATGGTGATTTCCTTCATAATGGCTTTGGGGTGTTCGGACAACAACTCATCTGTAGGAGAAAGTGGTTTGACACTCTCGGGCAGCCCCACATGCAACCATTTGGCAACAATGGACAAGGTACTTCCCTGAATGAGTATGGAAGTTATCGATACGAAGAACACGATATTAAAGATGGTGTTTGCCTTATCGATGCCTGCCAACAATGGATAGGTTGCAAATACAATGGGTACTGCCCCCCTTAATCCAACCCATGATATGTAGAACCTTCGTCTCATCTTCATTCGAAATGGTATCAAAGAAAGCATTACCGCCAATGGACGTGCCACAAAGATCAGGAAAAGGGAAATCAAAAGACCTACTCCTATAAAAGGGACAATCTGGGTAGGAAAAACCAATAGGCCCAATGTGAGGAACAACACTATTTCCATGAGCCATGCAAGCCCATCGAACATACGCATTATGGTTTTCTTGTGAATCAAATTTTGATTGCCCAAGTACACCGAACAAATATAGATGGCCAAAAATCCATTTCCGCCAACAGCGTCAGTCGCAGAAAAGGTAATGAACATCAAGGCTATGGTGAGCACAGGATACAGCCCTTCAAAGTCCAACCGAATCCTGTTGATTATGATTTTACTAAGCCTCCCGAACGCAAAACCGGCAGCTCCACCAAGAATCATTTGGAGAAAGAACATGGGCAGTACGGACAAAATATTTTTTTCGGGGAATTGCACCAGCGTCAAAAAAGCGATGGTAAGTACATAGGCCATGGGGTCGTTACTACCGCTTTCCAGCTCCAAGGTAGGTCTAAGATTCTTTTTCAGTGCCAGATTCTTACCCCTAAGTATAGAGAAAACTGCAGCAGCATCAGTAGAGGAGACAATGGCTCCCAACAACAAACTTTCGTAAATACTGAAGTCTGTAATCAAATACACAAAATACCCCAAACCTACCGCGGTAAGCAAAACTCCAACGGTAGAAAGCACTATTCCTTCCTTGAGTACAGGTTTAACTGATTGCCAATTGGTATCCAATCCGCCGGAAAACAGAATAAAGTTCAAAGAGACCACTCCAATAAATTGGGCGATTTGTGGATTGTCAAAGTAAATACCACCAATACCATCCGACCCTGCCAACATTCCAATGGTCAAGAACAATAATAATGTGGGAATACCAAAACGGTAGCTGGTTTTGCCCGCCAGAATACTGATCAAAAGGAGCACCGAACCTATTAAGATGATATTTTCAATGGTGATGTTCATTCGAGCAGGGCTTTCTTACGTAAGGTTATTTTTTAAAAGATGCATGAAACAGTCCTCATGGTAAGGATACATTTCAAAAAAAGCGAAGTTAACTCAATTTGTCTGATTTCTGAAGATTGAAAACAATACAAGGACAATCAAACCAAATCCAAGAATTACTGATTTCGTACAAATTCCCCCTAATTTATCAGAACAGAAATTAGTCGGTCAAAACACAAAAAAGAACGTTCAACTGCATTTTTACAATAAATCATATGTTAAATCATGAAAAAATATTCGATAAAATGCAATTTTAAGTCGTTAAAAGTAAAAACCTATGAAAAATTAATAAGTATTCGCGATCAATATTTTTGATCTTTGTCATGTATTAACCCCCAAATCTATACATCATGACACGTTCAACTTTTTACAGCCTAATTGTTTCAGTTACAATACTAACCGGTCAAGCAACATTTGCCCAAGCAGATGAAAAAATGATCAACAATACCATGGACGGCAGCGTTTCCACTATTGATGGATATGTACCCTCCATGTCCATTACCAAAGATGGCAAAACAGCTTACTTTAGCGAGGGCACCTACGAAAAACCGCTTTACGGAGTGTTCTCCAAAAAAGAACTGGTTTATCACGTTTATCGGGCGGAGAAAATCAACGGAGAATGGACGAACGTTACCCAATTGGAGGTATGTCCTAAACATTATTCCGCCAAACACCCTACGGTTACGGCCGATGGTTCCCGATTATTCTTCGCTTCCAATATGAAAGGAAGTTATGGTAAATATGATATTTATGTGTCAGACATTGCTGCAGATGGAACTCCAGGAGTATCCAAAAACCTTGGACCTAAGGTAAACACCAAAGAAGATGAACTTTATCCAAGCATTTACAACGAAACCTTATTGTTCTTTGCCTCGGAAGGTAGAGATGGTTACGGTGGACTGGATCTTTACGCTTCACAGGTTGTTAAAAATACGCTTACTACATCCGTAAACCTTGGTGCCCATATCAATAGCGACAGCGATGAGTATGCCATTCAATTGAGCCCTGAGAAAAAAATGGGATTTGTAGTGTCCAATAGAGGATTCAACAACACCGTATCACAATATACTGTAGCCTACGGACGTTCAAGTAAGCGGGATCAGTACAGTGATGTTGCTGATGGAGGTACAGGACTCCAAACCGTTATGAACGACAATACCATCGATTACGTGGATACAGCGTTCAAAGACGAAGAATAATAGAATACACAAAAAATAATTATTGAATCGGTCAATAAACCTGAAGTGTCTTATGATGTTGTTTCATAGCCGAATTTCGAAACACTCATGACCATGATAAGAAAGACAGGGGGAAACTGACAGACTATCATAGAAAGCGGGTTGTATTATTTCAATCTGACCGATTTACACCAAGAATAGGATGCTGATGGGACGGCATCCTATTTTTTTATATAAAAATCTGAAAAACAGTCATTTAAACTCAACACCGAACACTTCCACCCTACTTCATTACAAATAACTTTGATTTTATGACCGTGCATTTGAACGAAAACAACTACAAAAATTCTGCTCAATAGTTAAAAAATTCTAAATTCACTATTGAAATAATACAATCCCAAATCTATTAAGTCATGAACAAAAACTACAACACACGTAAAAAAGGCGTCCCAAAACCTCCATTCACCTTACTTTTTTGATGAGGCAAAACCTCAACTAAACACAAATTTTAGCGACCGGATTCCTTTAGGGATTACACCCATTTTTGAAGTAAACTTAAATGGAACATCGATTGGTATAGCTTTTCCCAAGGGCAACACAGTCAGTTTCCATATATGTTTATCCCAACTTCAATCATGCGGAGAAGGACAACTATGTCCAAGAACTTAACCTACAGAACTAATGATGCAACAGTATTAATCCCCCCAAATCTTTCTTATCATGGAAAAAAAACCATTAAAAATTGCCATCATCGACAATGATGGTGCTATCGGCAGCATTTACAATCAGTATCTTCAAGAAAATGAGCAGTATGCGCTTCATGGAACCTATGGTTCCGTGCACGAACTGCTATCCAATTTTGGACGTTCCCATCCGGATATTATTATCTGCGAAGCGATGCTCAATGGAATCTCGGGAATAGACGGTCTAGAGTATTTTTATCGGAAGAACAAGGATCTTAAAGTATTGATGATGAGCAAAAAAAATGATTTCAAGCTCATTAAAGAAGCCTTTAAAAAAGGTGCCGGCGGCTATCTGATCAAACCGATTACGAAGGACAGATTGTTCAATGCACTGGATACCCTAGACCAACATGGTATTGCCCTGGAACTGGATGTGGCGAAAAAAATCATCGATTCGTTCCAGACCAAATCGTTCGAGGTGTTCTCCAAAAAAGAAAACCAAATCATTGAACTGCTGACCCAAGGATTTACCTACAAAATGATCGCGGACAAGCTTTTTGTTACTCCCAGCGCGGTCAATTTTCACATTCAGAACATTTATGTTAAACTGAACGTAAACTCAAAATCCGAAGCTTTACGGAAAATCAAGGAAATGGAAATACAGCAGTTGAACGCGGCTTAAATTCATCTAACCACTATTTAGAAAACGGGGCTGCAGCCCCGTTATTTTTATTGAATTGAGAATGGTTGGAACACAGTGCTGGTCGCTCCTATTTTTCCATCCACAGAAATTGCACTGGCCTCAATCTTAATTGAGGAAGCATCTTGAGGAATTGGTACAGAAATAATGGCCTCACCATTTTCATCTGTTTCCAAATTTGGATTCCAATACAATAGGTTCATCCTGCCTGCCTTCCTTCTGGAAAGTCTTTCTTTATATTGGTCAAAATCCAAAACAGGTTTGTAGCCTTCAAAAGTCAATTGGGCATCCTTTCGGGGAATATACTCTAGTTCGTTCCCTGTTCGGGTATATATGACAAATACACCGCCAGAACCTCTACTACCATATATGGAAGCCTCTGGTCCCTTCAACAATTCTATACGTTCAATATCCCTATCCGTGGCCAAGGCCATAATTTCACGCAAAGGACTTGATGAGCTCGTGCCCATATTAGTAGAGCTTCCTTCTTGAGTCAAAGGAAAACCATCCAAAACCCATAAAATTGGCCCTGTAGCGCCCAATACACCGACATAAGGATTTAATGTTTCGCTACCCCCTACAATAACTCCAGGCAACTCGGCAAGCAACTGCAATAAACTTTTAGGTTTATCAAAATCTTGGTAGTTTACCCGATTTGGTGGTACATCAATCCCATAAAGTGATGGGGTTAGTTTCTTTCGTTCTATATTTTTTTCAACCACTTCGACTTCATCCAATTCAATGGTTCTTTCCGATAGATTGACATTAAAAGGTTTCTGAGCGATAGTTTGGTCATTGGCTTTGTGCTCTTGCCGATTCATCACATAGGGAACCAGTATATTTTTCTTCTTTTCCACCATATTAAACGGAGCGATTTTGACCAGTCTGGATTTAGCATCCTCCCCTTTGGTTCTGGCAATCAATGTAGCTTTACCTTCTACCTGGATATCCTCCAGACGAATTATTCCCTGGGCATCTGCCAGGGCCTCCCCTATCCAAACATCGTTCTCGCTAGTAGCGACCAATTGTATCTCTGTATTGCTCAAAAGGTTGTTGTTCAAATCGTAGGCATGGCCAATTATTTCCAATCCTTTTTGAAACGAAAATTTGATGCCTGAGGTATTATTTTCACCTGAAAGCGATACATCGGATTCTGTATTGGACGACAAGACATACAAATCCTTTAGAAATGATTCTTTTCTGTAAGATGAAGATTCATCTTCTACAGAGATATCCGAAAACATGAACAAATCGTTTTGCCCAATAATATCTGAATCCAAATTCTTTTTAGCTCCCGGACCGTATTGATTCACGCTCAATGCCAATTGCGACATAACCGGTTTATTAGTATGGTCCATCACCTTGATTTTGTATGATTTACAATCCGTTTCTCCAGCTGAATCAATCGGGGCAATATCAATTTGAAGCTTTTTGTGTGCTATCCAAATGGGCCTTTTCGCTATTTCACCACCGAGATTGTCCACCAACTTTAAGTTAAAAGTGCCTTGCGGAAAACGCTGTTTGGAAAGCACTAGATCCAATGTATTTTCTTTTCCAAAATTCAGTTTATTTTCAAAGCATTTTATACCACCGGACTCCCCTATCAAGGTGACTCCTTGTTTCTCCACTTGGTCGGAGGCTATTACCCGGATTCTGGCGTTATCCTTATCTAAATTGTTCACATGTAACAGATACCCTTCGGTTCTTGCCTTTGGTAAGGAAATAAGAATGCCGTCATCCAATTCCAATTGGTATTCCTCCCCGTGAGTTGCCTCAAAAATAGCGGCACCCAATCCAGATGAATAAAAAGAAACCCTAGCCACCTCCTGCTTATTTTTATCCAATATTCTTCCCTTATCATATCGATTTATTGGAACCTTGACAATAATTCTATTTTTATGCCCGTATAAAATTGCACCTCCTTCCGGTGTGATTGAAACCCTAGTAGCGGTATCGCTCTCGTTTTCTTTACCTTCCCCATCCCGTATTTGAATTTGCTCCCTTGCCGCGAAGTCAGTACCATAATTCTGGGACCATCGGGTATATGCCTTAACCGAATAATTTCCAAGCGCAATCTTGCGCGGAAGCTCAAGTTGTCCTTGAACCGTGCCATGAACTATCTTATGGAATTGACGCTTTAGCAAATTTCCTTCATCATCCAATAACTCCAAGTTTAAAACGCCACTTTTATTGTGCATCGGAGGATGGTTTTCTGAGGAAAGATATGCTTTGAAAAAAATAGGGTTGTCCCCGTTGACACTTTTATTGGCTATTTGAAGCAGTACGCGCTCGGGCCACAATGCCAAAGAATCTTGAAAATTATCCTGAAAATTGAACGCGAACTCCTCCCAACGCGCATGGTTTGGGTTGAAAATTGCATTTTGGGCCCAACCTGCAAAGAAAGAAAGGATGGCAATACCTACTAATAAGTGCGCTCTACCATTATTTCTCATAATATCGATTATGTGGATTTATAAATACGGGGCGAACTTTGAACGGATGGGAAAACTATATCAAACCCATCCATGTATTGTTTTAAAAATACAAAAAATAATATGAGTGTTTACTGTCCATTTTAATTTCGGTTGTAGTAACTCCCAAACAAAAAAACCTGACGAAATCGTCAGGTTTTTTATTTAAAACAGTATTTTTAAACAGGTTCAGTAGGAGTTGGTTATTGTGCTTTGCGAATTTCTTTTCTAGCAATTTCCAGTTGTTCTTGGTTAGGCTCAGGAAGTCCCTGTCGTTTTTTTCCTTCTTCTTCCAAATAAATGGTCGCCACAAAAGGGAAATGGTCGGAACCAACATTTTTTCCACGCTCCATGGACCCATAACGAAAATCACTTGAAATAAAGAGGTGATCCAATGGCCATCTTAGCAGCATACTCTCTGCGCTATACGTGTTATAAAACCCTCTCCCTTTCCTCATATCCAGCAGACCGCTCACCTGCTGAAACAGTTTAGTACTTTGGGACCAGGCAACATCATTAAAATCCCCCATAACTATAACAGGTTTATCCGAATCTCTACTCTCCAGAGCTACCTTCATCAATTCAGCATCCCTTTCTGTTGACATGGGATTCTCTTGTGGCATTGGAGGAGTTGGGTGAATGGCATGCAGTTTGACCAATTTTTGATTACGCAGTTTTAAAAACCCATGGATTGATGGTATACTGTCATCTACAAGGTACTTTACCTCAGCATCAACTATGGGCAGTCGAGAAAGCATATACATGCCATAAGTATTGTCCAAAGGCACCTTTATTTGATAATCGTAGGATTCATCAAATGAATTGCTGAGCTGATCAATCCACCATTGATGTGTTTCCGTAAATAACATTACATCTGCATTATGCCGTTTGGCTTCTTTGACCACTTTATCGATTTGATTATTTTTTTGATAGACGTTGGAGGTAAATATCTTTAATTTGGAATCACTTCTCTTGTGTTCCGCAGACAACAATTCACATGAGGCCAAGCCCGTATATGGAAATATTTTTATCAATTGAAATATGAATCCACTTAGCATTACAAGTACAAAAAAGTAGTCTCCCAAGGATTTGACATCAAACCTTATGAAGTAAATGAGGATGGCTACCAATGTTAATAGGGTAAGCTGTAAATGTGGGAAGTCAAATATCCGAATCCACCAATAGTTAACGGCAATTAATGGGATAAGCACCAATATTATGGTAATTACTCCGAAAATCTTCAAAAAAAGCTTCAACCCCATTATATAAAGTTAAAGTAATCACCTAATTATCTGTAACTCTTTACATTGCCATGTTAACCCAAATACAAAATTTAAATAGAATTAATTTGAAAAACAGTAGAAACCTGTCCAAAAAAAGCAAATAAAAAACCCCGGCGAAATCGCCAGGGTTTTTCTATTTATATAATGTAATCGAATTACTTCACTTCTTCGAAGTCAACATCTTCTACATTGTCTCCTTCCGAGGCGCCACCGTTGTTGGCTGCATCACCGGCTGCACCACCAGAAGCTCCTGCTCCTGAGGCACCACCTTGTGCTTCAGCCTGTGCTTTGTACATTTCCTCGGAAGCTACTTTCCAAGCTTCGTTGATTTTTTCCAAAGCAGGTGTAATAACTGCAAGGTCTTTACCTTCGTATGCCTTTTTCAATTCTTCCAAAGCATCTTCGATTGGCTTTTTCTTGTCATCGGACAATTTATCGCCAAACTCGTTCAATTGCTTTTCTGTTTGGAAGATCATCGCATCAGCCTCGTTCAATTTATCGGCTGTTTCCTTGGCTTTCTTATCCGCATCGGCATTGGCTTCAGCTTCAGCTTTCATCTTTTGGATTTCTTCCTCGGTCAAACCTGAAGAAGCCTCGATTCGTATGTCTTGCGACTTACCAGTAGCCTTATCGGTTGCAGAAACCTTGATGATACCGTTGGCATCAATATCAAAGGTCACTTCAATTTGAGGTGTGCCTCTTGGTGCTGGCGGAATACCATCCAAGTGGAACCTACCAATAGTTTTGTTATCCGCTGCCATAGGTCTTTCCCCTTGCAATACATGGATTTCAACCGAGGGCTGATTATCCGCCGCCGTGGAGAATACCTGTGATTTCTTGGTCGGGATGGTCGTGTTCGCCTCAATCAATTTGGTGAATACACTTCCCATGGTTTCGATACCCAAAGAAAGTGGGGTAACATCCAACAAGAGTACATCTTTTACATCTCCTGTCAATACACCACCTTGGATAGCGGCACCTACGGCCACAACCTCATCCGGGTTCACTCCTTTGGATGGTTTTTTCCCGAAGAATTTTTCAACGGCTTCCTGTACCGCAGGGATACGGGTAGAACCACCTACCAAGATAATCTCGTCAATATCGCTTTTGGAAAGTCCCGCAGACTTCAATGCTTTCTCGCAAGGCTCGATGGTCCTTTTTACCAAATCCGCGATCAATTGCTCAAATTTGGAACGGGACAATGTTCTTACCAAGTGCTTAGGCCCTGAAGACGTAGCTGTTACATAAGGCAGATTGATTTCTGTCTGCGCAGAAGAAGACAACTCAATTTTGGCCTTTTCAGCAGCTTCCCGCAAACGTTGTAACGCCATGGGGTCTTCACGAAGGTCCATATCTTCATCTTTCTTGAACTCATCGGCCAACCAATCAATAATTTTTTGGTCAACATCATCACCACCTAAGTGGGTATCACCATCCGTGGCCAATACTTCAAAAACGCCATCTCCCAATTCTAGGATGGAAACATCGTGCGTACCGCCACCAAAGTCAAATACCACAATTTTTTGCTCGGTGTCCTTTTTATCTAGTCCGTATGCCAAGGATGCGGCAGTTGGCTCGTTGATGATACGTTCCACAGTAAGACCGGCAATTTCACCAGCTTCTTTGGTGGCCTGTCTCTGTGAATCGTTAAAGTATGCTGGAACGGTAATTACCGCTCTGGTTACATCTTGCCCCAAGTAGTCCTCCGCTGTTTTCTTCATTTTTTGAAGAATCATGGCAGACAATTCCTGTGGAGTGTACAAACGACCATCCACATCCACACGTGGCGTATCGTTATCCCCTTTCACCACTTTATAAGGGACCCTAGTGGCCTCCTTACTGGATTCTGAGTATTTGTTACCCATAAATCGCTTAATGGAATAAATCGTTTTGTGAGGGTTGGTCACGGCTTGTCTTTTTGCAGGGTCACCGACCTTGATCTCCCCACCATCAACAAATGCGATCATCGATGGAGTAGTTCGTTTACCCTCGGCATTTGGAATTACCACGGGTTCGTTACCTTCCATTACGGATACGCAGGAGTTGGTCGTACCTAAGTCTATACCTATAATCTTGCTCATCGTATCTAAAGTTATATCTGTTTAAAAAATTTGTTTTCGTTTCGTTCAGTAAAATGTCAATCATTATGCCACGAGCAAGAATATGACAAGGTGTCATATTGCTCTCTAAGCCTCTGAAAAAAACAGTAGTCACGCAGGCAACATAATGAGTGTTGAAAAAGTAGCTTTGTAATTTTAATTTTCGCATTTTAATCTCCCATAGCTTCCTATATTTGACACTGTAAATTGAGTTTATGGAGTGCATAAGTGTGTTTGATATGCTTAAGATCGGTGTAGGGCCTTCCAGCTCTCACACCCTTGGGCCTTGGCGTGCGGCGGAACGCTGGATCGCCGAACTTGAAGAACAAGCGGTTTTTGAGGACGTTCAATCCATCAAGGCGTATTTGTACGGGTCACTTTGCCTCACCGGAAAAGGACATGCCACAGATATTGCCGTGATCATGGGATTGTTGGGCACAGATCCGGTAACCATTGATATTGACAGTATTTCTGGCAGTATTGACAGTATCAAGGCCGAAAACAAACTCAGTTTTGGCGGAAAACGGGAGATTCCTTTCAGTTTTACGGATGATATCATCTTTAAAAAACAATTTCTGCCCTTTCATGCCAACGCCATGCAGTTTGAAGCTAAACTGACCAATGGCGAGACAATCTCCGAAACATACTATTCCATCGGTGGCGGATTTGTGGTGAAAGAAGAACGTATCCATGCCAAGGAGAACAAAGAAACCTTCAAAGCCTTTCCTCATCCTGTAAAAACTGGTAATGAATTGCTGCGGCATTGTAATGCACAACATAAATCCATCTCAACCATAGTGATGGAAAACGAGCTTTCCCTAAGGACAGCATCGGAAATTGACGAAGGTATTGCCCGTATCTGGAACACCATGCTCGAAAGCATGTATGTGGGCTGCCATACCGAAGGTAAACTCCCCGGTGGATTAAACGTAAAGCGACGCGCCTACCAGATGCACCAGAAGCTAAAAGGAGATGTCCCCTACTCCAATCCACAGGAATGGTTGGAAAGTATTCGGGATACAGAGGTCAAATTCCGACAGATCATTAAATGGGTAAGCTGTTTTGCCCTCAGCGTAAATGAAGTGAATGCCTCCTTGGGTCGAGTGGTTACTGCTCCCACCAATGGAAGTGCAGGCGTAATACCTGCAGTTTTGATGTACTATATGGTCATTGAAAACCATGATGCCAATTTTGATGATGTAAAACAATTTTTGCTGGTCGCCAGCGAAGTGGGGAGCATCTTTAAAAAAGGAGCCACCATTTCCGCAGCCATGGGCGGCTGCCAAGCAGAAATCGGGGTATCCTCGGCCATGGCGGCCGCAGGGCTGACAGAACTTATGGGCGGATCGCCCGAACAGGTTTTGATTGCTGCCGAAATCGCCATGGAGCATCATTTGGGTTTAACCTGTGATCCTATTGGTGGACTGGTGCAGGTGCCCTGCATTGAGCGCAATGCCATGGGGGCAATAAAAGCCATCAACGCGGCAGAATTGGCACTCGACACTGACCCAAGCGAAGTAAAAGTACCTTTGGACAAAGTAGTAAATACCATGTGGGAAACCGCAAAAGATATGAGCTCCAAATACAAGGAAACCTCTGAAGGTGGATTGGCCGTAGGGGTATTCTTAAGTGATTGCTAGTCCATACAGCCTTCCTTGCCCCTGGTATCAATCAGGTAGATGATTTTCCATTCGCCATCAAAATCGATGAGTTGGAAAGAATTGATGCCGCAGTGACTGAACTCACCGTTGAGCCAAAATTCGTACCCTACCCAAGCATTGGCCATCGTCCTATCCACTTGAATGGAAAAAGACGTGAGTTTTTCTTCAAACGTGGTGGTTTCAGGTATGCCGACAATTG
This sequence comes from uncultured Allomuricauda sp., assembly GCA_963677115.1. GTDB lineage: Bacteria > Bacteroidota > Bacteroidia > Flavobacteriales > Flavobacteriaceae > Flagellimonas. The sequence goes on along the minus strand of OY781874.1, from coordinate 3,065,396 downwards.
ATTTTAAAAATTCTGAAAATTCTTCCGTTTTGAAAAGTGTCTTGCCATCAGGGCTTCTTCCCGTGGTCTGCAACACTATGTCGTCGGCCACAGTACTTTTGATGATGGTTGAATCTTGTTTGTGGAAACCTTCAAAAAAGGTTTCAATGACTTGCTTCACTTCATTTTCAATTGCTACGTTTGAAGTATTTGGGACTTGGGCATATCCTAACGCACCTAGAGCAAAAAATACGATGCAACTTAACAGTTTCCTCATTTGATTAGTTTTTTGATTGAACCCTAAATTAAACAAATCTGCTTACTTTTAGCCATCAAATAGAATTTCGATGTCTACAGCAAAAAAAGAATATAAAAGGGTAACCGTAAAATCATTGGTCGACATGAAAAAGCGTGGTGAAAAAATCAGCATGCTCACCTCCTACGATTATTCCATGGCCAAAATTGTGGATGGCGCCAATGTGGATGCCATTTTAGTGGGCGATTCCGCCAGCAACGTCATGGCGGGCCACGAAACCACTTTGCCCATTACCCTAGATCAAATGATTTATCATGCCACCTCCGTGGTCCGAGCTGCATCAAGGGCCTTGGTCGTGGTGGACATTCCGTTTGGGAGCTACCAAGGTGATTCCAAGGAAGCTTTGCGCTCTGCGATACGCATTATGAAAGAGAGCGGCGCACACGCCGTAAAAGTTGAAGGGGGCGAAGAAATCAAAGTGTCCATCAGCCGGATTTTAGAAGCAGGTATTCCGGTAATGGGACACTTGGGTCTTACCCCGCAATCCATTTACAAATTCGGCACCTATACCGTTCGTGCCAAGGAAGAAGAAGAGGCTGAAAAACTAAAATCCGACGCTAAGTTGTTGGAAGAATTGGGCTGTTTTGCCATTGTTTTGGAAAAAATACCTGCAAAATTGGCCAAAGAGGTTGCGGAAAGCGTCTCCATACCAATTATCGGCATCGGTGCAGGTAACCATGTAGACGGACAGGTATTGGTAGTGCACGATATGTTGGGTATGACCCACGAGTTCCACCCGAGGTTCCTAAGAAGATATGTGAACCTGTACGATGAAATGACCAAAGCTGTTTCACAATATGTTGATGATGTTAAAAGTCAGGACTTTCCGAATGAAGAAGAATCATACTAAATTTCAACAACCAATTGTCTACTAACAATAATCGACATTCCACTCCCTCCACTCTTCAAGTACTCTATGAAGACAATCACTTAATCGTGGTCAACAAGCGTGTTGGCGATATTGTACAAGGGGATAAAACGGGAGACGACCCATTGAGCGAGGTGGTAAAAGAATATATAAAGGAAAAGTACAACAAGCCCGGCAACGTGTATTTGGGCGTGGTGCATCGTTTGGACCGCCCTACGTCAGGCATAGTGATGTTTGCAAAAACATCAAAGGCCCTGCCCAGGCTCAACAAGATGTTTGCCCAAGGTGAAACCAAAAAAATATACTGGGCCGTCGTGAAAAATGCGCCACCCCAAGAAAGTGATACGTTGACCCATTGGCTCGTTCGGAATCCCAAGCAAAACAAGTCCTATGCAAACTCCAAAGAGGTCTCCAACAGCAAAAAGGCCGAACTGGATTATAAAATCATAAAAAAACTGGACAACTATTATCTGCTGGAAATTGATTTGAAAACGGGCAGACATCATCAAATAAGAGCACAGCTTGCAGCCATTGGCTGTACCATAAAAGGAGATTTAAAATACGGGGCTGAACGCAGCAACAAGGATGGTGGCATACACTTACACGCCAGAAGTTTGATAATAGTTCACCCTGTACAGAAAGAACCTATATCTTTTGTGGCGCCCACACCCGAGGATTCCGTTTGGAAAGCTTGTCTTAGCGAGTAAATGCCAAAGCTTTTTCCCTGATAATTTCGGAGACAGGTTTGTTCTGTAAATGGCTTTCCAACCACGAAAGAATGTCCAAGTAGAGGAACGCCCGTTTTTCGTAAGGGTGGTTCTCATACTTTTTTAATTCGTTGTACAGCTTCTGGAACTCTCCTTTCAAATCCGTTGGATAAATATCCCCCAGGCTTCTTAAAAACTTGATCATTTCTTTTTGCACCTCATGCAAATCGTTCATTTTCAACAAGAACTTGTACGTACTCTTAAGCTGCACTTCTAAATGATAATCCATTCCTGCTTCATAATGCGCCACAAGACTCAATACCCTCGCAAAGCACATTAAATCCTCTCGCATCTTTAATTTCTTGTTGGAAATAATCTTTTTAAGATAGGCTATACAGTTTTTGTTATCACCATTTCCAAAGTACAGACAGGCAATTTTGTAGTAAAGCAGCATTACGTGGTGCTCATCTATCTGTTGCCTATGTTTTTTGATGCCGTACTCGATAATGTTCACCAAATAAATACCTTTATCAAAAGTACCTTCCAAAAAATGAAGGTTTAATTTATTGGTGTTGATGTACAAAAAGGCAAGCGACGTAATGTTGTCGTTTTTAGGAAAACCGGAATCTTGGACTTGCTCTTCCAAACGCTCCAAAGTTTCCCTAAACTGGGATGCATACTTTACAAAGAACAGCGATTCCAACAGATAATGGTTACCCTTTAAAAAGAACACCGGGTTTAACGGAATCATATGTTGGTTTTCATAAAACAGGTCTACCCATTTACTGGCGTATTTGTAGGCTGACAAAAAGTCCTGAATCAACAAACTGTACCATAGATGAGCCTTGTACAACCATAATTTTTCACGGAAACCCAGCTTTTCAATATCATATTTAGGCAAATGCTCTTCAAAATAGTTTTCCACTTTTTGAAGATCCTCATCACTCCGTACATAACCTACTTTCAGCATCATTCCATATAACTGCAACGAAAGGTTGGAAAGTTTGCTAGTCATTACATTTTGCGCAGAAAGTTCCTTGGCCTCAACGGCAAGTTCATCCGCCCTGTCCGGAATACTTCGGGTAATATATTGGGTTTCGATCACTTTCTCCAGCTCAACAATTTCGTAGGCCACATTCTTTTCCTCGTTCTCGATCGCAAAGCTTTTGGCCTTCTCCAAAATCTTCAGGCTTTGTTTATAAAGTCCTTTTTGATAAAGAATAGTCGCAAAATCCAATTGTTCACGAATCTGTATTCGAACATTCTGGTTTACCGGGTTCAAACGTAGACTCACCAGAATCTGTTTGTACAGATGTGCTTTAAGGTTGGAAAGCTGTGATTTTTTGACAATACCACTGTCCAAAATCTGCCTTTCATCATATTTACGCATCTTATCCAGCAAGTTGAAAAGCGCAAGAAACTTGGCATCCGTATTGACTCCCAGTCGGCCAACATAGAGTTTAAATTGGCGTTTTTCAGATTTGGAAAGGGATTTCACCAAAACAAACAAAGCATCCTGATGGGCATTTGTCATCGTAAAAATTAATATTTAAAATATTGTATTTCAGTTAATTAAGTTCAACAAAAAGCAGTTTAACGTTGTAACGTTATCCCAGTTGCTTTTCATCTTCAACCTTCCTTTGTTACTTTCGTTAGTCATAGAAAAAAATCAGGTTGATATCATGGGTAAAGATAAGGTAGAAATTTTTGACACAACACTAAGAGATGGAGAACAGGTTCCCGGTTGTAAACTGGATACCGAACAAAAATTGATCATTGCCAAACGATTGGACGAGCTTGGAGTTGATGTGATCGAGGCAGGTTTCCCCATATCCAGCCCTGGTGATTTCAAATCTGTGAACGAAATTGCAAAGTTGGTCAAAAACGCAAGGGTCTGTGGACTTACCCGTGCTGTGAAAAAAGACATTGAAGTGGCTGCCGAAGCCATTAAAGATGCCAAAAGACCAAGAATACATACCGGAATCGGAACTTCGGAATCCCATATCAAATATAAATTCAACTCAACACAAGATAAAATTATAGAGCGTGCTGTTGATGCGGTAGCCTATGCCAAGACCTTTGTAGAAGATGTTGAATTCTATGCGGAAGATGCCGGGCGAACCGACAACGAATTTTTGGCCCGCGTTTGTGAGGCTGTCATAAAAGCCGGTGCAACCGTGCTGAACATACCTGATACTACGGGGTATTGCCTTCCAGAGGAATACGGCGCCAAAATGAAATATTTAAAAGAAAATGTAACGGGTATCGATAAGGCCATTCTTTCCTGTCACTGCCACAACGATCTTGGTTTGGCCACGGCCAATTCCATTGCAGGTGTAATCAACGGAGCAAGACAAATTGAATGTACCATCAACGGTATCGGTGAAAGAGCCGGCAACACTTCTTTGGAAGAGGTGGTGATGATAATGAGGCAACACCCACACTTAAACTTGGATACAAATATCAATAGTCAATTGCTTTGGGATACCAGCACCATGGTTTCACAAAAAATGGGAATGCCCGTACAGCCCAATAAGGCAATTGTGGGGTCCAATGCATTTGCGCATAGTTCTGGAATCCATCAAGATGGTGTGATCAAACGTAGGGAAACTTACGAAATCATCGACCCTAAAGATGTTGGTGTGAGTGAATCTTCCATTGTTCTTACAGCTAGAAGCGGACGTGCTGCTTTGGCCTACAGAGCTAAAAAGGTAGGTTACGAACTTACCAAGCTACAATTGGATGCCGTATATGAAAACTTCTTGAAATACGCAGACGTGAAAAAGGAAATTCTGGACGAGGATATCCACGAAATTGTTGAGACCAGCAATGTGGGAATGAAAAGTTTAGCGTAACGTACATCGTATATGACATTGAAAATTGCATTGCTTCCCGGAGATGGTGTGGGACCCGAAGTGCTGGCCCAAGCAGTAAAATGTTTGGAAGCCGTTGAAGAGACCTTTAATCAACGATTTATATTTAAAGAAGCTCTTGTTGGTGCCATCGCTATCGACAAAAAAGGGACTCCCCTCCCCGATACCACCTTAAAGCTTTGCAAGGAGTCGGACGCCGTTCTTTTTGGAGCCATTGGCGACCCAAAATACGACAACGACCCAGAAGCAAAGGTACGACCTGAACAGGGCTTGCTTCAGTTACGGAAAGAGCTTGGACTGTTTGCCAACATCAGGCCCGTACTGTCCCATCCAACTTTGTTGGACAAATCACCCTTAAAAAAGGAAGTGATCAATGGTACCGATTTTGTAATCTACCGTGAACTTACGGGAGGGATTTATTTTGGAGAAAAAAAACTGAACAAAGAAGGCACCAAAGCCTCTGACCTTTGTGAATACACCGAAGCGGAAATAAGCCGTATTGCCCATTTGGCCTTTAAAGCGGCAAAAGGAAGAAAAAAGAAGCTTACTTTGGTGGACAAAGCCAATGTATTGGAATCTTCCAGGCTTTGGAGAAAAGTGGTGAAAAGAATCGGTGAAAGCTATCCTGAAGTGGCATTGGATTTTTTGTTTGTGGACAACGCCGCAATGCAAATTATCCTAAATCCCAAACAGTTCGATGTTATTCTGACCGAGAATATGTTCGGGGACATTATTTCTGATGAAGGTAGTGTTATAGGTGGTTCCATAGGATTGTTGGCCTCTGCTTCCGTTGGGGAGGAGAACGCACTTTTTGAGCCCATCCACGGTTCGTACCCACAAGCCAAAGGAAAAGACATTGCCAACCCGATTGCCTCTATCCTATCCGCTGCAATGCTGTTGGAACATTTTGGACTTGCCGAAGAAGCATGGGCCATAAAAAAAGCAGTGGATAAATCGTTAAAAAAAGGAATCGTCACTCCGGATTTAAAGGAAAACAGCCCATACGGCACAAGCCAGGTTGGTGATTTTATTGCCCACAACATAGTAGATATAGAAGATGATACCCTTATGAACGATGAGAACATCGATTTGGGCAAGTCGACCATTATATAGCTTCGCCGTTCTTCTCCCCAGTTCCCACTGTTGAGTTCATCTCTTGAATGGTCTTGGTGAACTCCTCTTTGAATTCGATAAACTTTTGGCCCGTTGCCGGTCCATTGAAGCCTGTATGTATCTTTTTAACTTCACCGTTTTTGTCAATATATATGGTGGTGGGATAAGAAAGGATATGGTTCAGCATTGGTAATTTCTCATTGGCCTTTTGCTTGTTAGATGTACCATATTGTGCCAAGAGAACGGGGTAAGGCACTTCTTCTCGCTCTTTTAATCGGTTTATGCCCTCGAAGGCCTTATCCTCGGTTTTGGAATATTCAAATGCCAGTCCCACAAATTGCACATCCAAATCCGGATGGTTCTTAATGAAATCCACATAAAAGCGGGTCTCGTCCAAACAATTGGTACACCACGTTCCCATAATCTGTACCAGAACGGGTTTTCCCTGGAACATAGGATCGTCCAAACTTACCATTTGGCCTTCTGCATTGGGAAAGATGAAATCAAACTTATCGTATCCTTCACGTAAATAGGTGAGTTCGTTCGAATCGGGAAGTTCAAAAGCTTCATTTCTAGCTCCAAGAAATTCCTGTACGGAATGTTGTCCGGAATAGAACTTTCCGTCCAAAGTACTATCTGTCACTTGGGCCAGAAATAAAAACACGTGAGAACCATCAAAAGCTGACAACTTCATGCTATCTCCTGTTACCACTCCATCCAAATAGCGATAATCCCCTGTATTTGTCCTAAACGTTCCTTTTACCTTGTTGCCATTTTGCATAAAAATGCCTTTTGCAGGGTATTCATTTTCTGTATTTACATTAAAATAAGTTTCCCAAATGCCCGAAATGTTCACATCAGCTGGTTTTTCCGCATCAAAACGTTCTTGCGGACCATGCACAGCTCTAAAGGGTACGCTCCGCTCCTTGCTCTCCTCAACAAACTCCCCAGTAATTTCGGTAGCAGTATATGTTCCCACAATATGACCTTCAAAAATGGGCATGCGAATATCGATGGAATCACCATCAAAGGTAAATTCATCAATTTTCACTACCTCTTCGGCGTTATATACTTCCATTAGATATGCGCCTTCGTTATTTTGGGAAATTGTAAACTCAAATGGCAACTTTTGGGATTCCGAGACTTCCATTGTTCCTAGCCAATGACCAGTTTCAAGGTCTATATTCCCCCCTTTTTTGCAAGAGACCATAAGAATCAAAAGCCCCAACAATGCCAACCCGATTCTTCTCATAAAATGAAAGATTTTACCTAAATTTAGGAAATACATTTTAAAACATAGCATTTCTATAGGTTTATGGTCGGTTTTATCGTTGAATCTGTTCCCCTATTGTTATATATTTGTGCCCTCTAAAAACGGGGTATGAAGATTTCTTACAACTGGTTAAAGCAATTTTTGCAAATTGATTGGGACGCTCAACAAACAGGTGAACTGTTAACCGACCTTGGACTCGAGGTTGAGGGCATAACTCAATTTGAATCAGTTAAGGGTGGTTTAAAAGGTATTGTGGTAGGCCATGTGCTTACATGCGAAAAGCATCCAAATGCAGACAAACTGAAACTGACTACAGTAGATATTGGACAAGAAGCACCATTGCAAATTGTTTGTGGAGCCCCTAATGTGGCTGTCGGACAAAAGGTGCCCGTTGCTACTGTTGGCACTACCCTATATACGCCCGAGGGTGAAGCTTGGGTAATCAAAAAAGGAAAAATACGAGGTGAGGCAAGTGAGGGCATGATTTGTGCCGAGGATGAGATAGGGGTTGGTGAAAGTCACGACGGAATCATGGTCCTTAATGAAGGATTGGTTTCCGGCACACCATGCTCCAAAGTTTTTGATATTGAAAACGATGAAGTTTTTGAAATAGGCCTTACACCTAACCGTGCGGATGCCATGAGCCATTTTGGTGTCGCCCGGGACCTTAAAGCCGGTTTGGAACAAAAGGAGATTCAAAAAGAGCTGGTTACCCCTTCTGTAAGTAATTTTTCTATTGATAACCGCTCTTTAAAGGTGGACGTAGAGGTTCTGGAAAGCAACCTCGCCCCCAGATATTGTGGGGTTACCATTAGCAACCTGGTGGTTCAAGATTCTCCAGATTGGTTAAAAAACAGATTGAAATCCATTGGATTGGCCCCGATAAACAACGTGGTGGATGTTACCAACTACGTGCTGCACGAACTAGGCCAGCCTCTGCACGCTTTTGATGCATTCAAAATAAAAGGCAACAAGGTAGAGGTAAAAACTTTGCCCGGCGGAACCAAGTTCACCACATTGGACGGTGTGGAACGGGAGCTGCACGAAGACGACCTTATGATCTGTGATGCCGGAAGCCCTATGTGCATTGCCGGTGTTTTTGGAGGACTTCACTCCGGGGTAACGGAGCATACGACCTCCATATTCTTGGAAAGTGCCTATTTTGATTCGGTTTCCATTAGAAAGACGGCCAAAAGACATGGTCTCAACACTGATGCTTCATTTAGATTTGAAAGGGGAATCGATATCAATTTGACCAAATATGCCTTGAAACGGGCTGCCTTGTTGATAAGGGAAATCGCTGGAGGATATATCACTTCAGAGATTGTCGATCTGTTCCCGAAAAAGCCACAGGATAGACAAGTCTTCTTGACCTTCAATAAAATTCATTCTTTGATTGGGCAAGAAATACCACAGGATACCATTAAATCCATTCTTTCTTCATTGGAAATCCGTATCAACAACATAACCGAATCAGGTCTTGGACTAACCATACCTGCCTATAGGGTTGATGTAACACGGGAGGTAGACGTAATCGAGGAAATTTTAAGGGTATATGGCTACAACAATATTGACTTTAAGGAGAAACTGAATGCCTCCATTGCCAAAACATCACGGTTCGAAAACTACAGAATACAGGATGTGGTGGGAAATATGCTGGCTGCCAAAGGTTTTTATGAGATAATGACCAATAGTTTGGTCTCTTCGGACATTGCCCCGGCAAATGATAACGCTGTGCGGATGTTGAATCCTTTGAGCTCCGACCTGTCCGTGTTACGGACTTCTATGCTTCATTCTGGTCTACAAACGGTGAGCTATAACCACAACAGGCAAAAAACAGATCTTAAGCTGTTCGAGTTTGGTAAAACCTACCATAAGGTAGATGGACTTCACCAAGAAAAGCAACATTTAGCAATTTTCATCTCTGGCGACCGCAACCAAAATAGTTGGGCCGTGGCTTCCAAAAAATCTGAATTTTTCTATCTGAAAGGTGTTGTTGATAATATTATGGAACGATTGGGCTTAAGGGACATCGACACAAAACCGTTGTCGGAATCAGGTTATGCCGAAGGTATTTCATACGTTAAGAACAATCAGGTTTTGGCCGCCATCGGTTTAGTCGGTAAAGCTGATATTAAAAGGTTTGATATTAAACAAGAAGTCTTTTATGCAGACCTGGATTGGGATGCCATTCTAGAAACGGTAAGCACACAGAACGTGACTTTCAAAGAAATTCCGAAGTTCCCAGAGGTGACCCGAGATTTTGCACTATTGCTGGACGAATCGGTTTCTTTCCAAAAAGTATATGACATTGCCTGGAAAACAGAAAAAAAGCTACTGAAAAAGGTAAACCTGTTCGATGTTTACACGGGCAAGAACCTACCCGAAGGCAAAAAATCGTACGCAGTAAGTTTCACATTGATGGATGAAAAGAAAACCTTGACGGACAAGCAAATTGACAAGATCATGGGCAAACTATTGGCCCAATATCAAAAGGAATTGGGTGCGGAACTTCGTTAAGGATTACATTTGGGCCGGCAGGATAACGCTATCTATTTCGTGTACAACGCCTTCATTTTCCAAATTTAAATCAGCGGCTGTAATTCTGGCCGTATTGCCCGTAGGGTCGGTAAGAACAATGTCGTAGCCGTCTAAATGTGCTACCAATTTTTTTCCTTGCACCGTTGTAAAACTAGCCATACCATTGCCCCTGCCTATGGCACGAAGCATACGGGAAGCTGTAAGCTGCCCGGCCACGATATGATAGGACAACAAGGATTGCAGCGCTCTTTTATCCTCCGCCATGATCAACTCTGATATCTTATTACTGGAAAACTTCTCGAAAGCGGCATCCGAAGGCGCAAATATGGTAAAAGGCCCCGACTTTTGAAGCAATGTTCCCAATTCAGTTGCATTTACTGCGGCCAATAAGATTTTATGATTGTCCATTTGGCCGGTGTAAGAAAGGGCGTTCGAACTTTTTTGGGCCATGGTACAAAAAGAAAAAGCCAGACCGAGGACTAGCAAGAATTTGGTGGCGGGGGTATTCATGTGGTTGGTCAATTTTAGGGCTTTATGTTGTATAATCTTACGACTAACTACCAAAAACGTCGATAAGATACATCTTTTTTTAATGACTTCATCAAATTAATTCATAGCTCAAAAACCATTTAACAGAAACTTAACGCCACGGTTTTACACTTATGCCTTGAATCAAAAGTTCAATTCCTTAAATTTGAGTGGATTACTAAAAAAAACTGCATGATTTTGAGAGGAACCAACATTGAACAAAAGCTTCAAAAAAGTAAAAATAAAAGTGGAAGCGACTCAAAGATTTTGGCCGAAGTCGAAGAAATTCTGAATAAAGATTCTCAAAAGGAAAATGCGATAAATAAGCAGTTGGCCACAAAAGACCATGCCCGAGAAAATGATTTTGATTTTGATCTACTGGAAACAGATAAGATCTTCCATATCGATCAAATCAGAGAAATCTGTATTGATTACCGTTTACGATTTTTGAACAGCGCTTATTTTAAAGGCAAGATTCCCCGACAGGCAATATCCAAAATCAAGCATTTGGAAGCTATGCACCAAATGGAAATCAAGGGTTTTAAAATCATGGCGCCCTCCAAATTGTTCAAATTGGAAGATAAGGACGATCCATTGCTCTTTGCCCCTATTGGAAATGATTATTTCTATCTGATTCACAAATGGGGGAACGACCTTCACCCGTTACGAAAATTGTTCGCTTGGCCTTTTAAGAACATTGCCAACCTCGGAATGGTCGTTCTTCTAATCAGTTATCTTGTTACGTTAATGGTTCCAGAAGGCCTATTCTCCAAAAAGAATACTACCGCAGAGTTTTGGATCATTTACTTTTTCATGTTCAAATGCATAGCATCCATAGTAATTTTCTACGGATTTGCACTGGGAAAAAATTTTAATCCAGCTATTTGGAAAAGCAAGTATTTTAATGCCTAGGCCGTGACGGCGTACATTTTATCGCGCTGTTCCTTAATGGACTTGTCGGACATGTAATCATCAAAGCTCAAGTAACGATCGATAGCTCCGTTTGGAGTCAACTCAATAATTCTGTTCGCAACCGTGTTGACAAACTCGTGGTCATGCGTTGTCAGCAAGATTGTTCCCTTAAAATTTTTCAAAGAGTTGTTGAAGGCCGTAATACTCTCCAAATCCAAGTGGTTGGTGGGTTCGTCCAACATAAGAACATTGGCACGGAGCATCATCATACGGCTGAGCATACAACGGACTTTTTCACCACCCGAAAGCACGGTACATTTTTTAAGGGCCTCTTCGCCGCTAAATAGCATCTTGCCCAAGAAACCTCTAATATATACCTCTTCTCTTTCCTCTTCTGTCTTGGCCCATTGGCGCAACCAATCCACCAAGTTAATGTCTTCTTTAAAGAAATCGGAGTTATCGGCCGGCAAGTAGGATTGCGTGGTTGTCACTCCCCACTGAAATTTACCACTATCCGGTTTTATTTTATCGGCGATAATATCATAAAATGCAGTTGTAGCCCTTGAATCTTTGGAAAGAATGGCCACTTTATCGCCTTTGGCCAAATTGATGTTCACATCTTTGAACAACAAATCCCCATCTTCTGAAGTGGCGGATAATTTCTCCACATTCAAAATTTGGTCCCCGGCCTCTCGCTCACGATCAAAAATAATGGCAGGATATCTTCTACTCGAAGGCTTTATGTCCTCCACTTTCAGTTTCTCCAACATCTTTTTACGTGAAGTGGCCTGTTTACTTTTGGCCACGTTGGCACTAAAACGCTGAATAAACTCATTTAGCTCTTTGGCTTTTTCCTCTGCCTTCTTGTTCTGCTGTGCTCTTTGTCGTGCGGCCAGTTGGCTGCTCTCGTACCAGAAGGTATAGTTGCCTGAAAACAAGTTGATCTTGCCAAAATCAATATCAGCGATGGTAGTACAAACGGCATCCAAGAAGTGCCTGTCGTGAGAGACCACAATAACCGTGTTATCATAGTTTGCCAGGAAGTTTTCCAACCAGTTGATAGTATCATAATCCAAGTCGTTGGTAGGCTCATCCATGATCAGCACATCCGGATTTCCAAAAAGTGCCTGCGCCAAAAGTACGCGTACCTTGAGCTTGGAATCCAAATCGGCCATATTGGTATAGTGAAGTTCTTCCGCAATACCAAGATTGGAAAGCATGGCCGCAGCATTGCTATCGGCATTCCATCCGTTCATCTCCTCGAAAGTAACCTGAAGTTCTCCAATTTTCTCGGCATTCTCGTCCGTATAATCCGCATAAAGTGCATCTATCTCCTTCTTTATCTCGAACAATGGTTTGTTGCCCATCACCACCGTTTCCAATACCGGGTACTCATCATAAGCATTGTGGTTTTGCTCCAAAATGGACATTCGTTTTCCCGGCTCCAAATGCACATGGCCAGAGGTAGGATCTATTTGTCCAGATAATATTTTGAGAAATGTGGATTTTCCAGCACCATTGGCACCTATAATACCATAACAATTCCCTTCGGTGAAGGTTACATTGACCTCATCGAACAAAACTCTTTTGCCAAACTGTACGGATAAATTCGATACTGATAACATGCAACTAGCTTTAGATTTTTTGCAAAAGTAGCTAAATACGAATGGTAATTCTAATTTTAAAACGCATATTTAAACGATGGAAAATCGCCGTTTAACAACTTTTAACTAGCCCTTAACAAGTTTGGCTCCTTGGGTTGCTTACATTTGAAAGTCAAATAGATTGGTATCTATATATGGTAAGATTTTTACTAAGCCTCACTTTTATTTCAACAATTGTTTCGTGCTCCGATGCCCCCGAGAACGGTGCTACTGTGTTTTTTGGTGGTGAAATCGTAAATCCTACAAGTGAATATGTAGCACTTTATCATAAGGATACTTTTGTAGATTCCGTAAAGCTCGATGATAAAAACCATTTTTCTTTTCAATTGGATGGTTTAGAGAATGGACTATACCATTTTGACCATACACCGGAACTTCAATATGTGTATTTGAGCAAGGGGGACAGCCTGGTAGCGCGCTTGAATACGGTAGAGTTTGATGAGTCGCTCGTATTTTCAGGAAAAGGGAGCGAGATCAATAATTTTTTGATTGAGATTTTCTTAAAAAACGAAGGTGAGGAAGAATTGATCAAAGACTTCTATAATTTAGATCCTAAAGCTTTCAGTGCAAAAATCGACTCCCTACACAACGACAAATTGGCCTTGTTAAATGATTTGCGCACGGATGACAAATTCCCTCAAGATGCTTTGGCCATGGCAAAGGCCTCTGTGGATTACAATACTTTTATCAATAAAGAAAAGTATCCGTTCTACCATAAAAAGAAAACTGGGGAAGAAACCATACACGAACCTGGTGACGGCTTTTATAGCTATCGGAAAGAAATAGACTTCAACAATAAGTCGCTTACTTATTTAAAACCCTATTTTGATTTTATGAAATGGCATATTGGGAACGTTTCCTATATGACATGTCTTGAAAATTGTTCAACCAACAAGAAGCCCGTAAGCAATCGTTTGCACTTTAATAAACATAAACTTGCCATTGTGGACAGTTTAGTTGTTGAAAAGGAGCTGAGAAACAATCTTTTCAGAAATATTGCGGTGGACTATTTAAAGTGGGAACACAGTCCAAATAAAGAGTCCGTTGCTTTTATCAACGAATTTAAGATGCTATCTACAAACGAGGACCATAAAGAGGAGATAGACCTGCTACAAAAGGGAATCGAAAACCTTCAACCGAACAATGCCCTGCCGGATATTGCCGTACTCAATTTTAATGATGAGAAATTATCTTTAAAGGATTTGGCCAGTAAAAAGGAAAATACGGTATTTTATTTCTGGACAGCGGCACAGAAAGGCCACTTTAGAAATATTAGCAAGCACATTGTATCCCTTGAGGAAAAATATCCAAACTATAATTTCATAGGAATCAATCTAAGAACCAGCCACTCTCAGTGGAAACAACTTATGAGGGAGAACAATTTGGATAAGGAAAAGCAATTCTACGGAGAGAATTTTAAAGAGCTCCAAATGGCCATGATCATAGACGGCCTCAATAAATGTGTCATCACCAAGGACAGCGTGGTGGTAGATGGTTTTGCCAATCTTTACACTTCCTTATAACTAAAAAAGCCCCGAATTTTTCATTCAGGGCCTTTCCAAAATTATTTTGATTCTTTAAGCTTAAGAATTTCCTTTTTTATAATCTTCCAAGAATTTGGCCAATCCAATATCGGTCAATGGGTGTTTCAACAATCCATCAATAGAAGATAATGGGCCTGTCATAACATCGGCGCCCAATTTGGCACAATCGATCACGTGCATGGTGTGACGGATAGATGCGGCCAATATTTCGGTTTCAAATCCGTAGTTATCATAGATCAAACGGATTTCCGCAATAAGGTTAAGACCGTCCGTGGAAATATCGTCCAGCCTACCCAAAAAAGGAGAGACGTAAGTAGCTCCAGCCTTGGCAGCCAATAGGGCCTGACCTGGCGAGAACACCAAAGTACAGTTGGTTCGGATTCCCTTATCAGAAAAATATTTCAATGCTTTTACACCATCTTTGATCATAGGAACCTTTACTACAATCTGCTCGTGTAGTTCCGCTAGCTCCTCCCCTTCTTTGACCATTCCATCAAAATCAGTGGATACAACTTCGGCGGAAACATCACCATCAACAATGTTGCAGATGTCAACGTAGTGCTTTAAAATATTATCCTTTCCTGTAATACCTTCTTTTGCCATCAGGGAAGGGTTGGTGGTAACCCCATCCAACACACCCAGTTCTTGGGCTTCCTTAATTTGATCAAGATTGGCAGTATCAATAAAAAACTTCATTTCTAAGTATTTATAATTTGTTCGCTAATACGTGTAAAATTACAACTTATAATGGTTGAGGAGTAATTTTTCGTAGACTTTGTCCGGTAAAACATTCTTTAATCTAAGGGAAAACTTTTGTAAAAACGCTCCAACTGGGTTATGTACCTTAGGTTTTTTCTGGTGGATAATTTTATAAACCGCTTCGGCCACCTGGATCGGGTCCCCCCCACTATCCACATCCTCATCAATTCCTTTTAGGGTTTGACCATACTTTTCCTCGTATGCAGAGCCCTTAATGACCGGGGAATGGTACCTGCCCGACGCAATATTGGTCGCAAAATCTCCGGGAGCTACATTGGTTATTTTTATTCCAAAATCCTTGGTTTCCATACGCAGGGCCTCGGTAATAAGTCCCAAAGCACCTTTTGTGGCGGAATAGAACCCACGATAGGGCAATCCCATATAACCCGCAATGGAAGTTATATTAATGATGGTTCCACCGCCCTGTTTGCGCATTTGCGGCAAAACGGCCTTCATCACGTGTACCGGACCATGAAAATTAGTGTCGAACACATGAAGTATTTCTTCGTGCGGGGTCTCTTCGATAGGTCCGGTAATACCTACGCCTGCATTGTTGATCAATACATCCAATCTGTCCTCTTTGGAAATCACATAGGAAACCGCCTGTTCAATACTTTTGACATTCTTTACATCTAATTGAACAAGTTCAAATTCTTTAAAATCGGGGTAGTTTTTTGGATGGCGCGTAGTACCGTAAACTATAAATCCTTTTTGGGCCAAATACGTTCCTATAGATTTACCTATACCTGAAGAACCGCCGGTGATCAGTACAACTTTTTTATCCATGGTCATCTGATTTTTGGGTACAAAAAAAGGCAAGCTACCTACATCGCACCGCTACGACCACATACCCTTGCTGCGTTCCCGCCCTGGGGGATTCTGCAGGAGCTGGTCGTGTAGGACTTGCCAGGTGCAAATATACGACCTTTTATATTTGTGGCAATCCCAATTGATTCTTAATTTCGGTGTTTCACGATTAACGATTTATGACACAAGCAATAAGAACAATGGGTAAATTATTTTCCATCTCAGGGGCATTGCTCTTCTTTTTAGCATGCGGAGGGAGTGCCGACCCTGCCAAACATTTTTCCATTCAATTGGAAAACAAAGCGATACAACAAAACCAACAAGTAGGTGTTGCCCTAAAGAACAAAAAGGACATCGAAATTTCCGACCTACATTATTATATGGATGGAAAGGAACTGGCCGTTGAAAATGGAAAATTGACCTTGGACCTACCCACTCTGGGCAACAAAACCTTGGTGGCCAAGTTCAAAATTGAGGACCAAACTGTAGAAGTTGAGAAGGATATGAGGTTGCTGGCCGCATCCGCGCCAGAAGTATACACCTATGAGATTGTTGATAGTTACCCCCATGATACCGGTGCCTACACCCAAGGTTTGGAATTTAATAATGGGACATTGTACGAAAGCACAGGGAAAAGAGGCGGTTCCTCCGTTAGAAAACTAAATTTTGAGACTGGCGAAATCCTTCAGCAAATCGATATGGACAACACCATATTTGGGGAGGGCATTACCATAATGAATGATAAACTTTACCAACTTACCTGGCAAAGCGGGATGGGTTTTGTTTACGACATATCCAATCTGGAGAAAATCAAAAACTTTACCTATGGTAAAAGCCGCGAAGGATGGGGCCTTTGCAACGATGGCAGCAAAATCTTCAAAAGCGACGGCACTGAGAAAATATGGCTTCTTGACCCAGAAACATTGGAAGAACAAGGCTATATTGAAACGGCCACCAACAAATCTATTTTTAATATGGCCAATGAGTTGGAGTATGTGAACGGAAAAATCTACGCTAACGTATACCAAAAAGAAAGCATGATGATTATTGATGCCGCATCAGGGGCCATTGAAGGCGTCATTAACTTTGGCGGACTCAAAAGCAAAGTAAACAAAGGCCCTGAGTGGGACGAGGGAAACTCCGTACTTAATGGGGTGGCCTATCATCCGAAAAGAAAAACCTTTTTTGTTACCGGCAAAAACTGGGACAAGCTTTTTGAGGTCAAAATCCGTAAAAAAGATTGATGAAGTCCTATTCCGAAGTTTTTGATGTAATCCCAAACGATCTAGATGACCTGAACCATGTCAACAATATTAGGTATGTGGAATGGATTCAGGATATTTCAAAAAAGCATTGGATTCACGTAACCTCCGAGGACATCCAAAAATCCATGATCTGGGTTGTCAGGAACCACAACATTACCTACCACAAATCGGCAGTGCTGGGAGACACTATACAGATGAGTACTTACATAGAAAGTAATAAGGGCCCTATTTCTACAAGAATCGTAGAAATTAGAAACAAAGCGACCCATGAATTGTTTGTAAGGGCCGTTACGGACTGGTGCCTATTGGATGCCAAAACCTTACGCCCAAAACGGGTGCCAGAGGAAATAAAAGATCTTTTCTTGGGCTAAACTCCAGACCAACTTCTTAATAATATGCTGTATTTCATCGAAATATGGCGACCTATGCGCAAATACAAGGGGCAAAAATTTTGAGACAGGCCCTACATGTTGTAATATAGTAGTGAACCTAACATAAACTGAACCTATTTATTGAACCTATTACACGCAACCTTGACCATTTTTTCATTCCATATTTTCCAAAATTACATTTCTTAAAAAGGGCTATTTTTTGCCGTTTGTGCCGATTAAAAAATCAGGCGGCAAAACAGCATTTATTATTAAGGTTAAATCCGTTTTAACGGTTTTTTATGGAAAACTGTAAGAAAATAACCCAATTTAGGGTGAAACCCCTAGTTTTTTTAAGGGAAAACTACAATGAGATTTTTTCGTGCGTTAGTAACTTGCATTCAGCAAATTGCACATGGAATACACCTATAACATAATCGACTCCGACGCGACCTCAAAGCTTCAGTTGCAGCTCTATTTGGAAGAGTATGAGGATTTGGTATGTGCAGGTGTGGACACCACTGCTTCAACCGGACTCAATTCCATTTTAAAGTATAACCCTGACCTGGTCCTCATCAACCTTGGTGAAGATGGCATGGATTACTTTCAAATGATCACGGAGCTGAACCAATATATGCAAAAGCTTCCTATCATAATTGGATATGCGAAAACCAAAAAATACGCCTATAATGCGATTAAGAGTGGCTTTTTTGATTATTGGATCTTACCGCACAACGAGTTCGATGTGAGAAAGACCATACTTCGTTTAAGAAAACTGCATCCAAAACAAGATACCCCATCCACCATTTGCCTTAAATCTTATAAGGATTACAGGTATTTGGACACCAAAAACATCCTATACCTCAAATCCGACAACAACACCACGGATTTCTACATGAAAGATGGAACTATAGTGAGTGCCTTTAAAACCTTGAAGTCTTTTGAAGAAAAACTTCCAAAGGATTTTATCCGCGTACACCAAAGTTATATCCTTAACAGTCGCTACGTTTCCCGTATTAATTACGGAAAGTCCATTTGTAGTCTAAACCAGGGGGAAGAGGAAGAACTGCCCTTTTCCAAAACCTATAAGGATAAGGTGGACCAACTTAAGGAAATGCTCTCCAAAACAGCGGCAAAGGCCCTTAACTAGCAAAATTCTTGCAGATTACCGTAAAATCCTAACAGACGCCCTTAGAATACTACTCCTTTGGCATATATACCTCCTTGGCCCAAAACGCCCTGTACTTTAGCTGCATAAACTTAATTATACCTAAAACTTAACATTATGAGAAAAGTACTTAGCATTTTAGCAATGGCATTATTAACCGTTGGATTCTACTCTTGTGAAGCCGAAACAGACGTACAGGACACCGAAGCTATGTTCGAGCAATTGACAATCGACCAAAATGCTACTGATGGTGATGTTTCTTCTCCTGATGGCCGTGGTGACAATGAGTAATCATAATGGATTGTAATACAACAACCAACCTAGTACGAAATATAGTTTTAATCCCCGTTTTGTTGGTGGCTCTTTTTTATCAAAAGGACGAATCATCAATACAAAATAAGTATACGTCCGTAAATAAAAACGAGCACCTAAAGCGTTATCAAAAAAAATTACTTAAAAATAGCGTTCATGTTGGATTTTTAAAACACAGCGAAAACAGATTGAAGCAAACTATAAACGATAGTCGCCAACTTTAAATCGGTTGAACATACAACTAAGCCCCAAACCTTAAGAATTTGGGGCTTTTTTTGTTACCTTGGATATATAAACGAACCAAATCAGTTTGAAAAACGGAATCCTTATACTACTTATAATGCTTTTTATGGGATGCTCCCATCAAAAGTCCAAAGAGGAAAATATCTCTAATCCGGAACTAGATTCCATCCATGAATTGCTTAAAATTGCCAAAACAGCCAAGGAATTGTCCCTCGAAGACCGCAAAGCTTATCTAAGGGATGCCGAAGCCAAAGTGTTGGCCTTGCCACGTGACACCATCAAACTGGAGCAACTCGCTCAGGTTTCACTGGCCTATATGAAATTAAAGGACTCTTTGGGCTTTAGAACATCCAACGCCGAACTCTTAAAACTGTCCGAAAAAGCAGGGGCCAACAAAATATTGGGATACTCCTATTGGGACCTTGCCTTCTTTATGGAGAGCAAAGGGGTTATGGACAGTGCTTTTTATCATTACAAAAATGCACTGGATAATTTTGAAAAATTGCCAAAAGATTCCACTTCACAATCCCTTAAGGCCAGAATGCTGTACGGAATGTCTCGAATACAGGATTCCTATAAGGATTATTTGGGCGGGGAAATAAGTGCCACTGCTGCCATAAAAATTTTTGAAGAATTAAATGATAATCGTAGGCTATATAATACTTATAATATCTTAGGTATTTTGGCAAATGGAATGGGTGATAAAGAAAAGTCATTGAGTTCTTATAAAAAAGCAAAAGGGTATTTAGAAAAGTCAAACATCAACAATAAAAATGAAATGTTATGGCAAAACCAAAACAATATCGCCAATGTTTATCTTAACTCCCGTGATTTCTCACAATCAAAAAATGCTTTTAATGGATTAATTTCTAATGAAAATTTAAAAGAAAAACTCCCCGAGATATACGAAAAAGCCTTAGGAAGCTTGGCCTATTCCATTCTCAAGGCTGATGGAGATGTTGACCAAACTGAAAAGCTTTTAAAAGAAGCGTTTGACATCAACGCCCAAACCGGAAATCTTTATGGCAAAGCAAGGCTCCATTACTACTACGCCGAAGTCTTGGCTACCAAAGGCGACACTATAAAAGCAATCGCACAAGCCAAGGAATCCTACAACATTTCTCGAGAATCCTTTAACAACGACCGTTCATTGGATGCGTTAAAATTGTTGACGAAGCTTGATACGGCCAAAGCATCTGCCCATGCAGAAGAATACTACCAATTGAACGAACTTATCAGCGAGGAAGAACGTACCAAAAGAGACAAGTTTGCGCGGATACGCTTGGAAACAGACGAGATCATAGAGGAAAATCAAATCCTTACCAAGGAAAAGCAGGTGTGGGTATACTCAGCTATACTGCTGCTAGTTTTTGGTGTTGGTTTTATGACCATGGTTTCGTTGTACGTGAGCAACAATCAGTTAAAATTTAAACAAAAGCAACAGGAAAGCAACCAAGAAATTTACAATCTTCTCCTTTCCCAACAAGGAAAATTCGAAGAAGGGAAAAAACTGGAGCAAAAACGGATTTCCGAAGAACTGCACGATGGAATATTGGGGAAATGCTGGGAATCCGCCTTATTTTGAGCGGCCTCAACGAACGGGAGGACCCTGCTTCCATACAGCAGCGTGCTGCCCTAATCGAAAAATTGCGAGAGCTGGAAGAAGAAATCCGTACCATTTCGCACGAACTGAACCATGCCGCATACAAAAAATTTCATAATTTTATTGTGTCCCTCGAGAACATGATCGAGGAGATTGAAAAATCTTCGGGTATAAAGTGTTCATTCACCTATGACCCCGAAATACAGTGGGACGATTTGTTGGGAGACATCAAAATCAATGCCTACAGGATTATTCAGGAATCGCTGAAAAACTGTGTGAAACATGCCAAAAGTGAACATGTCACCATATCGTTCCTCGCCATGGACGATAAGTTAAGGTTGATTATCACAGATGATGGCGTTGGCTTTGATGTAAACAAAAAGAAAAAAGGAATTGGCCTAAGAAATATTGTATCCAGGGCCAAAAAAGTAAAGGCAACTCTGGATATTGACAGTAAACGGGGTCAAGGAACATCCATTAAAATTTTAATCCCCATAAAATACTTGGACGTAAAAACAACTGAAGAACCTAAATTGATAAATGCTTAACTCCCCAGATACATTAATAGAACCTACCATGAAAACACTGAGAATACTGGCCATCGACGACCATGAAATGACTATGCTCGGGTATAAATTTATACTTGAGGGCATTAATTTTGATGGGTATAAAATTATTGTGGATACCGCCACCTCCTATGCCGCGGGCAAAAAGCTGATAGAGGATTCCGTGAATACCTTTAATTATGATATTTTGTTTTTGGACGTGCAGTTGTTCGCCCCCAACGAAGACCAACCCCATACTGGTGAGGATTTGGGCATTTTGGCCAGAAAAATTGTCCCTTCGAGCAAAATTGTTTTCATGTCCTCCTTTAGTGATAATTTCAGAATAAACAGCATTCTAAAATCCGTTGATCCCGATGGTTATTTGGTAAAAACCGACATAGACCCAAAAACACTGGAAGATGCCGTAAAAACCATAATGACCGATCCTCCATATTATTCCTCGAAAGCCCTTGGGGCCATTAGAAAAAAAATGGCCAATGATATAGAGATAGATGAAAAGGACAAACAGATACTTTATCATTTATCCAAAGGAACCAAAAACAAAGATTTGGAAAAGTTCATTAGGCTTTCCCCCTCCTCCATTGAAAATAGGAAGCGACATTTAAAAACCCTTTTTGGAACAGAAAACGAAAACGATTTGGCCCTTATATTGGCTGCAAAAAATCGAGGTTTTATATAGTAAAAAAGCGGCTCAACCCAAATTCAAGACATTTTGTGGTTGGTTTTGAAAAATTAGTTCATAAAAATCTTACAAACAGGGGAAAAACCCCAGAATTTTTAAGGATAAAATGTAATCCCGTACAAAAGATTCATCCTAACTTTATGTTGAAGAAATATTAAAATTCAATCAACATAATATGTCATCGTCAAAACGATCAAAAAAAAATTATAAGTACGCTGGTCCTAAAACCTACGAGGCCACAGATGGACTGGATGATTTTATTAAAGTTCTTGAAAAATATTTTTTTGCGACTGTAAAAGTAAAGTTCAAACACGATTCGTTAAACAATAGAACAGATCTGATTATAGACCTGTATCACAATTTTGGAATTACGGAATGTCTCAGGCATTTCAATAATGGAGAATGGGGCGCGAATAGCTTTACCTCGGAAAACAAGTCCGACATTTCTGCCTCACTTGAGAAAGCGTTGAAATCCCTTAACCTGCAAAGTACATATCCCACCGATATTCTAGAACTTTCAATGCACTTTAATGATACCTCTATTATTATTTCAAGATTGTATAGACACAGTATTGCCGATCAAGCGAGCAACATATTGACAGCTGTCGGAAAACACTTTGTGTACTTCACCAAAGGTCTTACGGAAATGCCATATGAGATTTTTGTGCCCGTCTTCGAGGATACCACCATGCAACCTACCAAGTCCAATGTAAATACCGGCGGATATTTCGATTACTGGGGGCTATACTTTGATGACAATCCCTCACAGGAAGCTTTGATATATTCCCTCCAACAAAAGAAATTCTACGAAGAGAGCATTTTCCTCTTCGAATAATATTCCTCTAGCAAATACTAAGCACTGAACAAAGGTCGCGACTTCATCAATTCGTTGACCTTTTGTTTTATTTCAGCCACCTTTTTCTCGTTCCCGGCATCGGTGATAATTTCATCAATAAAGCCCACAACGGTCTCCATGTCCGCTTCCTTAAGACCTCTGGTTGTGATCGCAGACGTACCAAAACGGATTCCAGAAGTTACGAAAGGTGATTTATCATCAAAAGGCACCATGTTCTTGTTGGCCGTAATATCCGCCTTCACTAGTACCTCTTCTGCTTCCTTGCCAGAAATATCCTTGTTCCGAAGATCGATCAACATCATATGGTTGTCGGTACCTCCGGAAATTACTTTGTAATCTCTGTCCATAAATGCTTTGGCCATGGCAGCCGCGTTTTTCTTTACCTGAACCATATAGTGCAAGTATTCATCGGTAAGTGCCTCGCCAAAAGCAATGGCCTTGGCTGCAATAATATGCTCCAACGGGCCTCCCTGATTCCCTGGGAATACCGCCAAATCCAATAACGCTGACATTTTTCTCAAGTTTCCATTCTTCAATTTGATGCCAAATGGATTATCGAAATTCTCTCCCATCAAAATAAGACCTCCACGTGGGCCACGTAGCGTTTTGTGTGTGGTAGTGGTAACAATGTGACAATGTGGAATGGGGTCGTTCAAAATACCTTTGGCAATCAATCCGGCAGGGTGCGAAATATCGGCCAACAAAATAGCACCGACACTATCGGCAATCTCACGGAATCGTTCAAAATCCATATCCCTTGAATAGGCCGAAGCACCGGCAATGATCAATTTGGGCTTTTCCTTATCTGCAATCTCCTGAATCTTGTCGTAATTCAACATGCCGGTCTCCTCATCAACCCCATAAAAAACAGGATTGTACAATTTTCCTGAGAAATTTACTGGCGAACCATGGGTCAAATGCCCTCCATGGGACAAATCGAAACCTAAAATTTTATCTCCTGCGTTAAGGCAAGCATGGTAAACCGATGCATTGGCCTGCGAGCCAGAGTGAGGCTGAACGTTCGCATATTCAGCTCCAAAAAGCTCTTTGGCACGGTCGATGGCCAATTGCTCCACTTGGTCCACAACTTCACAACCACCATAATAGCGCTTTCCTGGGTATCCTTCGGCATATTTGTTCGTAAGTACGGAACCGGCGGCCTCCATTACTTGCGGACTTACAAAATTTTCAGAAGCTATTAGTTCAATACCTTCCAACTGTCTTTCTTTTTCTTGCGCTATAAGTTCAAAAATCTTCTGGTCTCGTTGCATGTTGCCCATTATTTAATTAAGGGCGTAAAATTACGAATTGAAAGGGGATTTCCATCAATAAAAAATAACGTTGGAACGTTATTTTATTAAACGGCAATTAACAATTTTCAAAAAACAGTATCAGACCCAAGCCCAATGTATTCAACCATCTTTATCCATAATATACTACCTCGCAGCCTTTTTCGTTAATAGGAAGAGGATTTTTGGCACAGCTATTGAATTCCCCTAAACAACCATAAAGTTGACCATTATGAAAAAACTTTTACTCTTAACCGTTATTGTTGTTTTAAGCGCCTGCAGTGGCGTAAAGAAAACACAAGAGGCCTTGAATACGGGGAATTATTCCACCGCCATGAACAAGGCAATCAAAAATTTGGCCGAGAACAAGACCAAAAAAGGGCATCAGGAATATATCATTTTACTGGAGGAGGCGTTTGCCAAAAACACCGAAAGAGAGCAACAAGAAATAACTTTTCTTCAGAATGATGGAAACCCGGCCAACTTGGAGACCATCTACAACAAATATTTACAGTTAAAACGGATCCAACAACGCATACGTCCATTGTTGCCTTTGTATATTAATGATGAGGGTAGACAGGCCGAATTCAATTTTGTAAACTACGACAACAAAATATTGAATACCAAGGACGATCTTTCCGAACATTTGTACCAAAATGCTTCAAATCTGTTGGCATCTGCAAAATACAAAACGGATTATAGAGCCGCCTATGACGATTTAAAATATTTGCAAGAAATAAATCCTGGCTACAAAGAAACCCTTTCCAAGATGGACGAAGCCTATAACAAGGGATTGGAATTTGTAAGGGTAGATATCGCAAATCAAACGCAACAGATCATCCCAGAACGTTTGGAGTCCGAACTGTTGGATTTTAATGCCTTTGGCATTGATAACTTCTGGTTGCAATACCACACCAATCCCTTGGAAAACATTAAATACGATTACGCAATGAATCTTGATTTTATGGAAATCAATGTATCTCCAGAACGAATCAATGAGACCCAAATAATTAAAGAAAGGCAAATAAAGGATGGTTGGGAATATCTTTTGGATCGTGAAGGCAACGTCGTAAAAGATAGTTTGGGCAACAAAATTAAAGTGGACAAAATGCGGACGGTTACTTGTAAACTGTTCCAGTTTACGCAAACCAAGACAGCCCAAATCGGAGCCAAGGTTAGTTTCACGGATTTAAGAAGCGGACAGGAAATCAACTCCTATCCCCTATCCAGTGAATTCCTGTTCGAACATATTTTTGCCAATTACCAAGGCGACAAAAGAGCTTTGGAAGATGATTTAATGTTGTACTTAAACGCTCGGGAAGTTCCCTTTCCCTCCAACGAGCAAATGGTATACGATGCCGGTGAAGACCTAAAAGTTCGCCTCAAGAACATTGTCTCAAAGTATCAGTTCAACTAATAAAAAAGCCCCTTGATTCGGGGCTTTTTTTATATGTACTGTGTAAAATCCGTATCTGCAATGGCACCGTGCGAAGTGTGGAAAACAACTTCATTATTTTTGATCATCAATAATTGTGGTGACTCGTGCCGAACTGCAAACTTATCTTCTATGGCATTGGATACATCCCGATGATTTTGAATCGTTAGAAAATAGAGGTCAATGTCCAAATCCGTGTCATATCCTTCCGAAAACATATTTAACACCATTCTACTGATGCCGCACGTACTGGAATGCTTATACACAACTTGAGTCTTGTTTTTGGAGTTTTCGGCAATCGCATCCAACTGATCCATAGATTCCAATTGAATCCACGGTAATTCCTTCTTTTCCTTTTTCGCTTTCTCCTTATTTCCGAAGACACTGTCAAATATTCCCATATCACAAATTTAGGGGATAAGTCGTGAGCAAACAAAAAGCTTACAGCTGACGAAATGTCTTGCCGTTTCTAGGTTTTTCAGACATTTTGACCGTTCGAGTTTAATGGTAAGGTTGTTGACCTAATAGAGAAAAACAACGATAATGAACTTTAATAATTTTACAATAAAATCACAGGAAGCCATTCAAAGGGCCCAGCAATTGGCCCAAGAATTCGGGCATCAACAAATTGAGAACGAACACTTGTTCAAGGCCATTGCCGAGGTCGATGAAAACGTGTTGCCTTTCATTTTGAAAAAATTGAATGTCAACACCAACCTCATCAACCAAATATTGGACAAGGAACTCCAGAGCTTTTCAAAAGTGTCCGGAGGTGAAATAATGCTATCACGGGAAGCGGGAAAAACCGTTAACGAAGCGAGTATCATTGCTAAAAATATGGGCGATGAGTACGTTTCCGTGGAGCATTTGCTATTGGCCATTTTCAAATCAAAAAGCAAAATCGCCCAAATCCTAAAAGATCAAGGCGTAACCGAAAAAGATTTGAAAGCTGCCATTGAAGAATTGCGCAAAGGTGGCAAGGTGACTTCGCAAAGTGCCGAGGAAACCTATAACTCCTTGGATAAATATGCGAACAACCTCAACCAAATGGCAGATAGCGGCAAATTGGACCCCGTAATCGGTAGGGATGAGGAAATTCGTAGGGTATTGCAGATTTTATCCAGACGCACCAAGAACAACCCGATGTTGGTAGGTGAACCCGGTGTTGGTAAAACTGCCATTGCAGAAGGACTGGCACACCGAATCATTCAGGGAGATGTACCCGAAAACCTTAAGGACAAAGTCATTTATTCCTTGGATATGGGTGCGCTTATCGCTGGCGCCAAATATAAAGGTGAGTTTGAAGAACGTTTAAAAGCCGTAATCAAAGAGGTGACCTCATCGAATGGGAACATTGTACTCTTTATTGATGAAATCCACACCTTGGTCGGTGCCGGTGGTGGACAAGGTGCTATGGATGCCGCTAACATCCTAAAGCCCGCTTTGGCCCGTGGCGAGTTGAGAGCCATTGGCGCAACCACCTTGGACGAGTACCAAAAATACTTTGAGAAGGATAAAGCCTTGGAGCGTAGGTTCCAAAAGGTCATAGTGGATGAGCCCGATACCGAGAGTGCTATTTCCATACTTCGAGGTATCAAGGAAAAATATGAGGCACACCATAAAGTCCGTATTAAAGATGATGCCGTAATCGGTGCCGTGGAGTTATCACAACGGTACATTACCAATAGGTTTTTGCCGGATAAGGCCATAGACCTTATGGACGAGGCCGCTTCCAAACTTCGAATGGAAATCAACTCCAAACCCGAAGAACTGGATGTGCTCGACCGTAAAATAATGCAGTTGGAGATCGAGATAGAGGCCATTAAACGAGAAGACGACACGACTAAATTAAAATCTTTGAATTTGGAGTTGGCCAACCTTAAAGAAGAACGGAACGAAATCTTTGCCAAATGGGATAGTGAAAAAACCGTGGTGGACAACATCCAAAAAACCAAAGAGGACATTGAAAATTATAAGCTTGAAGCGGAACGAGCCGAACGTAATGGCGACTATGGAAAAGTAGCCGAGTTACGCTACGGCAAAATCAAAGAATCCCAAGAACGATTGGACAAACTGCAAGAAGAACTGGCAGAACAACAATCCGCAGGCACCTTGATCAAAGAGGAAGTTACTTACGAGGACATTGCAGAAGTGGTGGCCAAATGGACAGGGATTCCCGTGAACAAGATGATGCAGAGTGAACGTGAAAAGCTATTGCAACTGGAAGACGTACTGCACAAACGCGTAGTAGGTCAAGATGAAGCTATAGTTGCCGTATCCGATGCCATCCGTAGAAGCAGGGCGGGCTTGCAAGATGCCAAAAAACCCATCGGTTCGTTCCTCTTTTTGGGTACGACCGGGGTAGGTAAGACCGAGTTGGCCAAAACCTTGGCCGCCTATTTGTTCGATGATGAAAATGCCATCACTCGGATAGACATGAGCGAATACCAAGAACGCCACTCCGTGAGCCGTTTGGTAGGTGCGCCTCCAGGATATGTAGGTTATGACGAAGGCGGTCAGTTGACCGAAGCTGTGAGAAGAAAACCCTATTCCGTAATCCTGCTGGATGAGATTGAAAAAGCACACCCCGATACCTTCAACATCTTATTGCAAGTATTGGATGAAGGTAGGTTAACCGATAACAAAGGTCGTGTGGCGGATTTCAAAAACTCCATCATTATTATGACCAGCAATATGGGCAGCCACATTATTCAAGAGAAGTTTGAAGATGCCGTTGATGTGGAGAGCGCTTCGGAAGCCGCAAGAGTCGAGGTCTTGGGATTGCTTCGCAAGACCATCAGGCCCGAGTTTTTGAACCGTATCGACGACATTATAATGTTCACTCCGTTGAGCAAATCGGACATCAAGGATATTGTGGGATTACAATTGGACAACTTGAAGAAAATGTTGGCCCAACAGAACATCACTCTCGATGCTACCCAAGAAGCGATAGACTACTTGGCAGCGAAAGGATATGATCCTCAATATGGCGCTCGACCCGTAAAACGATTGATTCAGAAAGAAGTGTTGAACAACCTGTCCAAAGAGTTGCTTTCAGGAAAGATAACTTCCGACAGCATAGTGCTCTTGGACTCTTTTGATGATCAGTTGGTATTTAGAAATCAAGATGAACTTGTAGAGTAAGTTCTCCAAATAAATTTCAGTCAGGAAAACCTCTCCCATAGCTTTTTTGGGGGAGGTTTTTTATTTCCTTCACAATCTTCAACCATATCCTTAGAAATCCGAAATAATCAATGCCCATTCTATTTAAATCCTTATTTTAGCTTCAAAACCAAACCTTAAATATGCCACTGATCATTGCCGTTCTAGGTATCTTACTGCTCTTCCTGCTCATCGCCAAATTTAAACTCAACGCCTTTCTATCCTTCATTATCGTATGCCTATTTGTAGGGATTTTTCAAGGAATGGAACTGCAAAGTCTGGTAAAATCCATCCAACGGGGCATCGGGAACACCTTAGGTTTTCTGGTCTTGATTTTGGGACTGGGTGCCATGTTGGGAAAATTGGTGGCCGATAGCGGAGCGGCACAACAAATCACTACGCAGCTAGTGGCCAAATTTGGTGTGAAGCACGTGCAGTGGGCAATGGTGGTCACAGGGTTTATTGTGGGAATACCGATGTTCTACTCCGTAGGCTTCGTTATTTTGATTCCCTTGGTTTTTACCATAGCATTTTCCACCGGACTGCCCCTACTCTATGTTGGATTGCCCATGCTCACCTCATTATCGGTTACACACGGGTATCTCCCGCCCCACCCAGCACCTACGGCCATTGCGGCAATGTTCAATGCTGATATTGGAAAAACGTTGTTGTACGGACTTATGGTCGCAGTTCCCGCCATTATTGTGGCCGGTCCATTGTTTGCACGTAGCATTAAAAAGATAGAGGCCAAGCCTTTAAAGGAATTTTATAATGCCGAACCCATACCTGAGGAAGAATTGCCTTCTACAGCAGTGAGTATTTTGACCGCACTATCTCCGATAATATTTATTGGAATTGGAATTGGGGCCGAGCAATTCTTGGAAGAAGGACTGTTACAGAACATACTGACCTTTATCGGCAATCCTGTCATTGCTTTGCTCATTTCAGTTTTGATTGCGATTTACTCTTTGGGATTGGCCAAAGGCAAGGAAATGGGAGATTTGATGAATTCACTTTCCGCCTCGGTTTCCAGTATCACGATGATTCTTTTGATCATTGCGGGAGCTGGAGCTTTGAAAGAAGTCTTGATAGATAGTCAAGTAAGTGATTATATCGCCGATAGCCTGAAAGGCTCCAGCGTGTCACCCTTGATATTGGCTTGGCTCATCGCCACTGCCATCCGTGTAAGTGTGGGGTCGGCCACCGTAGCCGGACTTACCGCCGCCGGAATTGTACTCCCCTTGGCTTCGGGCACGGGAACAAGTCCAGAATTGATGGTATTGGCCATCGGTTCCGGAAGTTTGATGCTCTCCCACGTCAACGACACAGGCTTCTGGATGTTCAAGGAATACTTCAACCTATCCGTTAAGGAAACCCTTTCCACTTGGACCGTTATGGAAACCTTGGTCGGCGTTATGGGACTTATCGGAGTCTTGGTAATCAACAGTTTAATTTAACAATATAACCCTATGGATAAATCACCATCCCAACGAATGAAGGACTTAAACCTTCAATTACCTCCTGCCCCACCACCTGCCGGCGTTTACCGTCCTGTTTTAGTGGTCGATAACTTTTTGTACGTATCAGGTCAAGGGCCTGTTAATCTTGATGGTTCCCTGATGAAGGGAAGAGCTGGAGATGACTTGGATGAAGAACAAGCCAAATTAGCTGCCAGACAAGTCGGACTAACGATGTTGTCCACCATTACTACCCATTTTGGCAGTTTGGACAAAATCAAAAGAATGGTCAAAGTACTGGGAATGGTATATTGCACACCAGATTTTGGCCAGCATCCCTATGTCATCAATGGGTTTAGTGAATTGATGGTGGATATCTTTGGAAAAGAAAATGGAATTGGGGCAAGGAGTGCCGTAGGTATGATGCTCCCCGGTAATATTCCCGTCGAAATTGAAGCTATTTTTGAACTTCATCCCCAATAAAGCATATGTTCATATTTGATGCCCATTTAGATCTTGCCATGAATGCCCTGGAATGGAACCGCGACCTTACCCTGCCCGTTTCCGAAATTAGGGAACGCGAAGTGGGAATGAGCGATAAACCTGACCGCGGTAAGAATACCGTTTCACTCCCAGCGATGCGAAAGGGCAATATTGGACTTTGCATGGCCACACAGATTGCTCGTTTCGTGAAAAAAGGCAGTCCAATTCCCGGTTGGAATTCCCAGCATCAGGCTTGGGCACAGACCCAAGGGCAGTTGGCTTGGTACAAAACTATGGAGGCTGCCGGTGAAATGGTTCAAATCAGAGATTTTGAAGGTTTGGAACATCATCTCCAGCTTTGGAAAAGTGATGAACCGAAAAAACCTGTTGGATATATTTTAAGTTTGGAGGGCGCCGACTCCATTGTGGACATAAGCTACTTGGAAAAGTCTTATGAATCAGGTCTTCGGGCCATTGGACCGGCCCATTATGGTCCCGGTATATACGCCCACGGAACGGATTCCGTAGGCGGGATCGGCCAGAAGGGTCGCGAGTTGCTCAAAAAAATGGAAGAACTCAATCTTATTTTGGACGCCACCCATCTTTGCGACAAAAGCTTTTGGGAAACTATGGAGGTGTACAACGGTCCCGTTTGGGCAAGCCACAACAATTGCAGAGCATTGGTGGACCACAACCGACAATTTTCCGATGAGCAAATCAAGGAACTCATCAACAGGGATGCTGTGATCGGCGTTGCATTGGATGCCTGGATGATGGTGCCCAACTGGGTACGGGGAAAATCAACCCCGGAAGGAATGCAGGTGACCTTGGAAATTGCGGCAGACAACATCGACCACATTTGTCAATTGGCAGGAAACTGCGACCATGTTGGCATCGGAACCGATTTGGACGGTGCTTTTGGAAAAGAACAGAGCCCTTATGATCTGGACACCATTGCCGACCTTCAAAAAATTCCGAATTTATTGGAGAAAAGGGGGTATAGTAGTTCGGATATAGAAAAAATCATGAACCAAAATTTTATCAATTTTCTAAGAAAAGTTTGGTCGTGATCAAGGAATCAATTGGTTTGTCCCCCATTTTAACCCTGAAAATAGCCTTGCAATGAAGTATTTTCATTTCAAAGGCTAAGGAACTTGTTAAAATACAGGCTTTTGCTTATTTTAATACCAAAGGGTATTTGATTTTTTATATCTTAGATTCGACCAACAGCCACCCACAAGATGACCAAGAAAGCAGAAAGAACCACCGCTTACATTATTGAGACCGTAGCTCCCATTTTTAACAAGCACGGCTACGTCGGCACCAGTATGAGCGATCTTACCGAGGCAACAGGACTTACCAAAGGGGCCATCTATGGAAATTTTGAGAACAAGGAAGCATTGGCATTGTCTGCATTTGAGTACAACAGAAATATGTTGTTACAAGCTATCGATGACAAACTGGATACAGGTTCCGAAGCCTTGGCGAAGATTTATTCCCTATTAAATTTCTACAAACAATATGACGCTTTTACGCTACCTATGGGCGGGTGTCCTATATTGAACGTGGGCGTGGATGCACAGGGCAACAACAAACTATTGGCAGCTGCGGTCAAGGAGACCATTAAAGAAATTGAGGGCAAGATTGCCTTAGTCCTTGAAAACGGTTCCAAACAAAATGAAATTAAACTCCCGGTCCCTCCCTTACAATTTGCCAAGCAATTGTTCACCATGGTCCAAGGTGCCATAACCATGAGTACCGCGACACAGGATCGAAAATACTTGGTCAATACCATTAACTATTTGGAATATTTGGTTAAGCAAGAGCTTAAAAACTAACTAGTTCCCTTTCACCCTGAAAATCCAAAGTTTATCACCATACTTGCCGAAAAACTTACTGTTCCTTGCTTTTCTAGCTTCGTCCATAGTGTTATAGCGTTCCAAGTATACATAATTGTACTTGTTGAAACTCCTGTAGAATGATTTGGGCTCCAGGCCTTTTTCCCGTAGCGTCTTCATGAAGTTATCAAAATACTTTTTGGTCCCATAAACGTTGGCTATCAGATAAAATCCGGGTTCCAGACCATCTTCATTTTCTACCTCTTCGTAGCGTTCGTTGGGTTGCACAAACACTTTCTGGTCCTGCAACTGGGCAACACTATCTTTTTTTCGCTGAAGCTCCTGTTGCTCTTTTTCCCGTTGACGTTCCAATTGTTCCCTAATCCGTTGTACTTCCACCAAAGAATCTTTTTCCCGTTCTATGCGTTTTCTTGCTTCCAGTTCTCGTTGTTCTTTCTCCAATCTTTGCCTCTCAATCTCTTTTTCAAGTCTATTGGATTCTTCATTCCCTTTCACATCTTCTCTTGGTTTTGTTTTTCCAAAATGATATGATGCAATTATTTCTATAGTAGACTCTTCCTCTGCAAGAGAACTATCGGTTCCAAATTCCATCAACCCGCCAATTGAAAAAGCATTGGAAATGGTAATACCAAGACCTCCCGAGGGACCATAAAAACTGTTATAACCTCCTTGAACCCAAAATTTAGAAGTTGAGAAAAGCGTGTTAAGTCCGTATTGGGTATCGCCATTGGGAATGGATTTAACATAAAGCACTGGCCGCACAAAACTATTTCCTAGGCCTTCTGAAATCATCACAGGAAAATCGTTGCTCAATGTTCCTGTAACGCTCTGAAAACTATCCATATTCTCGCTGTTTCCGGATACATTAAACCCAACCGCATTCTCCAACGCCAGCCCAATACTTAACCGGTTCACTTCTAATCGTAATCCAGGTGAAAATTGGACCCTAAATGCTTCATAAGCATCCAAAAAAACAGGATCTAATCCATCCCCTTGAAAAAACTGTTCGTCTGCCACCTTTTGCTGAAAAGCAAAAATATTCAGTCCGGCCATTAAGCGAACATCCTCGTTCAGTTCAAAGGCCTGAGAAAAGTTTAAATTCCCGCCAGTATATAGAAACACTCCCGTATTGTGCTGTAAAAATCCGATAGCTGCACTGGAGGTTCTATTGAGTTGATGGGTATAATTAGCAAAAATAGTGGTGGGGTCTTCATCGATTGCCTGCCATTGCCAGCGTGTCCAAACGGAAAGGGAGTTCTGATTGTTCCAATCCAAAGCATAGGTGGGATTGAACAAACTGGCATTGAACTGGGTCAATGAATGTTGCCTATAATCCGATGGCAAAACAGGCTCTTGCCCCCAACTTAGAGTGCAAATTACCAATGTAAACAAACAAACCAAGAACTTGGGCATACAAAAAAATGAAAATTAAACATTACTTTTAAAACTGATTAACAAAAATACACGGGAACTTTGAATAGAACTATGCGAACCATCAAACCTTTAATCATCCTTGCATTTATATTCGTTGGAATAGTCAGCTGCAAAAAAGATACGAAAATTGGAGAAGCCCCAGTTGTTTCCACCTTTTATTTTATACGGCATGCAGAAAAAGATAGGACCGACCCGGAAAATGCGGACCCAGAACTCAACCAAGATGGATTGGATAGAGCCATTCGTTGGGCCGAGGTGTTTGATGCCATTCCATTGGATGTTGTTTACTCCACCAACTATGAGCGTACCTCAATGACTGCTGCCCCGACATCAGTGAAAAAAGATATTGACATAAAATACTATGACCCGGGCACATTTGATGTCGAAGAATTCAAATTGGTGAACGAGGGTAAAAATGTTTTGGTGGTAGGACATAGCAACACGACTCCAATGCTTGTGAACAGAGTAATTGGCGCAGAAAAATACGAGCAAATGGATGATTCGGATAATGGCAGCCTGTTCATTGTAAGAATCATTGATGGAGTCCCCACGGACATCCGTCTAAAAATCGATTAGGTCTACTCTACAGCAATATTTTTGAGCTCAATTTTACTCAAAAGCTCCAGTTCATCTTTATCATACAATTGACCAATCTCCAAGATGTCCGTACCATCATTTTTGGGTTTGTAGTTTTCGTAATCCACAAAACGGATACCATTTACATAGCGCTCATTGTATGCTTTTCTGAAGCGTTGACCTCCACCGTTCACATGAAAATCGTAAGCTAAATATTCGGGCTTAAAAGTTTTTAAATCAAACCAATACAGATAAGTGTCTTCAAAATCATCACCCCCGCCCTGCTGGTCAAAAGTTACTTTTACTTTGTAATATTCCTTGTCTTCGATGGTTTCTTTGCCCAAAAGTTCTTTGTTCACGGCAGCATCATTCAAGCCGAAAGGCAATCGCACAAAATAATGCACCGAGTTTATGGAATTGGCATATTTCACTGCCATGGTATCGTGAACCATCACTAGAGAATCGTTGATATAACGCTCAAAATCATCACCGCGCTTGATGTCGATGATGGTTATGGAGTCCAAATCGGATATCCGTTTAAAAACGCTTTGGCCATCCACATTTTCAGAAACATAGCTTTTATCCCGGAAATCAAAGGAGATTTTATGATTGTTAAATTGCTTTCCGCCACTATCGGCAATGGAATTGTCCACAATTTCTTGTGCGGTCAATTCTTTTTTGGGTTCTTGCTTGCATCCAAAGGCCAATACCAAGGCCATAATGATTATAACTCTTTTCATAAGTTGGTTTTCATACTTATTCGTAAAAACAAGAGCAACATTACAATTTTCTTGACAAAGAGTTTTATATTTTTGTCCCGATGCAGAAAAATATCAACATAAAAAACAGAAGGGCCCGATTTGATTACGAAATTCTGGACACCTATACGGCAGGTATTGTTTTGGGGGGTACCGAAATAAAATCACTCCGAGAGGGCAAGGCTTCCATTTCACAAAGTTTCTGTGAGTTCAACGACAAAGGCGAGCTTTTTGTGGTCAATATGCAGATTGACGAATACAGCCACGCAAGCCATTTTAACCACGCTCCCAAAGCTGTGCGCAAATTGTTGCTCAATAAAAGGGAATTAAAGAAACTTCAAAAAGAGGTGACCACCACCGGACTCACTATTGTTCCGCTCAAAGTTTTTATCAATGATAGAGGTCTTGCCAAAATGAACATTGGCTTGGCCAAAGGTAAAAAACTCTATGATAAACGCGAATCCATCAAAAGCCGAGACAGTAAACGAAACTTGGACCGAATCAAAAAGAGTTTCAACAACTAGTTTTTATTCTCCAACAAAGGAACAAATCGGAAAGAGCCAAACTCTTTTTTCTCAAATTCCTTTTCTGACTTTCGCACGAACAGGGTCATAATTTGTTCATCGACTCCTACGGGAATTACAAGCCTGCCCCCTACCTTCAACTGCGCCATTAGGGGCCTGGGAACTTCTGGCGCTCCCGCAGTTACAATAATACCATCAAAAGGAGCCTCTTCGGGCATTCCTTTATACCCATCGCCAAAAATCATTTTCTTGGGCCGGTAATGCATTTTATTGAAGAACAATCGAGTGGTCTTGAAGAGTTCCAATTGGCGCTCAATCGTGTAAACCTTCGCCCTTAAATGCAATAAAACTGCAGTTTGATAGCCACTGCCCGTGCCTATTTCCAATATTTTGGCATTGGGTTTAACCTCCAACAGTTCACTCTGGAAAGCAACGGTATACGGTTGGGAGATGGTCTGGTCGGCACCAATTGGGAAAGCTTTGTCCTGATAAGCATGGTCTTCAAAACCGCTGTCCAAAAACAAATGTCTTGGAATGGTTTTTATGGCATCCAAAACTTTTTGGTCCGTCACTCCCTTGGCGGCAACAACTTCTGCCAAGTTCTTGCGCATTCCCCTATGTTTGAGCGTATCCTTCATGGTCTCTGGTCTGGTGGCACGAATTTATAAAGTTCCCCCAAATATCCCCCTAGTTCCGTTCAAAAATTTATGGAAACTGACATCATATCCGTATTTTTGACGAAAACAGGTAATATGTTAAAAGTTGGTGTCCTGGGAGCGGGACATTTGGGGAAAATTCACCTAAGGCTCTTAAACCAATCGGACAAATATGAACTCGTTGGATTTTATGATCCAGACGAAATCAATGCTAAAAAAGTAGCCGCTGAATTTGGCTATTCCCATTACGACAACATCAACGATTTGATTGACGCCGTAGATGTTGTGGATATTGTAACACCTACCCTATCGCATTTTGATTGTGCCAAAAAAGCCATCGAAAAAGGCAGGCATATCTTCATAGAAAAGCCCATTACCAATACACTTGAAGAAGCGGAGGAATTACTTGAGCTCTCCAAAAAACATAGGGTAAAAGGTCAAGTTGGGCACGTGGAACGCTTTAATCCCGCATTTTTGGCGGTAAAGGGCAAAATCGAGAACCCGATGTTCATTGAAACGCACCGCTTGGCAGAATTCAATCCCAGAGGCACGGATGTCCCCGTGGTATTGGACCTGATGATCCACGATATTGATGCCATTCTGAGCGTAGTCCCTTCCGAAGTGGAAAAAATCAATGCAAGCGGCGTTTCCGTAATCAGCCAATCGCCCGATATTGCCAATGCGCGTATTCAGTTTAAGAATGGCTGTGTGGCCAACCTTACCTCCAGCCGAATTTCTCTGAAGAATATGCGCAAGTCGCGTTTT
Organism: uncultured Allomuricauda sp.; assembly: GCA_963677115.1. Lineage (GTDB taxonomy): Bacteria > Bacteroidota > Bacteroidia > Flavobacteriales > Flavobacteriaceae > Flagellimonas. The sequence goes on along the minus strand of OY781874.1, from coordinate 3,028,051 downwards.
TTTCAGCGAGACGCCTATATTTCTGTTGATTTCTTGGAGAAAAAAGTGGAAGTGGTCAAAATGAAAGACGCTCCAGAAAAACCAGGGGATTTTGATATGATTCTTCAGAATGCCGAAGGCGAGAAGAAACAAATCTATTTTGAAAACCCAGAAATAGATGTCAACAACGCCATTTTGGACGAGTTGGAAACCTTTGCCGATGCCATCAACAACGACACTACCCCAATCGTAAGTTTGGAACAGGGGACCAACGCCCTCCGTGTGGCACTTCAAATAATTGAATCTTTTAAGAATTAACTTGTCGTCCCTCGATTGCGCTCAAATGGACGGCAATTTTTAAAAAATAAACTATGGAACAAATAGCAGTGATCGGTGCTGGGACCATGGGCAACGGAATTGCCCACGTCTTTGCTCAAAACGGATACAAAGTCAATCTGGTGGACATTGCACAGGATTCTTTGGACAAGGGCCTATCCACAATTACCAAAAATTTGGACCGAATGATTGCCAAGGAGGTCATCGATGAATCCAAAAAAGAGGCGACACTGGCCAATATCGACACATACACCAATTTGAAGGAAGGTGTTTCCGATACGGATTTGGTAATTGAAGCTGCCACGGAAAATTTGGACATCAAACTGAAGATTTTCAAGGACTTGGACGAAGTTTGCAAAGCAAAGACCATTTTGGCCACCAATACGTCCTCCATTTCCATTACCCAAATCGGCGCGGCCACAAAGCGCCCTGAAAAAGTGATTGGAATGCACTTTATGAATCCTGTTCCGATTATGAAGTTGGTGGAAATCATTCGTGGATACAGCACATCGGACGAAGTAACGGAGACCATTATGGACCTATCGAAAAAATTGGGCAAAACCCCGACGGAAGCGAACGATTATCCTGGATTTGTTGCCAATCGCATCTTGATGCCGATGATCAACGAGTCCATCGAAACACTTTACAATGGCGTTGCTGGCGTTGAAGAAATCGATACGGTGATGAAATTGGGTATGGCACACCCTATGGGGCCGCTCCAATTGGCAGATTTTATAGGATTGGATGTTTGCCTTTCCATTTTGAACGTGATGTACGATGGATTCAAAAAACCTAAATATGCCCCGTGTCCCCTACTCGTCAATATGGTGATGGCGGGCAAGCTCGGTGTAAAATCGGGAGAAGGTTTCTATGACTACTCCGAAACCCGAAAAGCAGAAAAGGTTTCCGCACAATTCAAATAAGATTCAAAGAACTTGGCTGTCATTCCGACAGAGCAAAGCGACGAGGAATCCCTTAACCTTAAATCTATAATGAGATTTCTCACTACGTTCGAAATGACAAAGAACACTAAGTATTCGGAAATAAAATATTGATAACAATTAATTAGGGGAAGCACCTCTTTTAACCATATAATAAATTTCATGGCCATCGTAAAACCTTTCAAGGCCATTCGCCCCACTAAGGACAAAGCTTTTTTTGTTGCATCGCGCTCCTACGAAGAGTACTCCAAGGAAGAGTTAAAGGCGGTGTTGCAATACAATCCCTTCTCTTTTCTGCACATTATCAACCCTGGGTTCAAGTTTGAAAAAAACATCAAGGGAAAAGAGCGGTTTGGTTTGGTGCACAATCGGTATTTGGAATTTTTGGAGGAAAACATCTTTCAGAAAGATGAGGAGCCCAGTTTTTATCTCTATCAAATTGAAAAGGACGATTTTAAAAGTTTGGGTTTCTTTTGTGCCTGCAGCGTTGATGATTACCGAGACAATGTCATCAAAAAGCATGAGGATACCATTCAAGATCGTGAAGAACTTTTTGCGGACTATCTGCATACGGTAGGCTTTAATGCGGAGCCCGTTTTAATGACCTATGAAGACAATGCGTTGGTAGATGAAATCTTTCAACGGAAAATAGAACGTAAACCCGAGTACGATTTTACCACAACGGACAGGGTGAACCATAAACTATGGAAAATTTCCTACCCCGAAGGAATCGAGAAGTTGGAAAAAGCCTTTGGAGACCTCGAGGCGCTCTATATTGCCGATGGACACCACCGTAGTGCCTCATCCAGCTTGTTGGCTGACCTAAAAAAGTCCAAAAATGAGCATCATTCAGGAGAAGAAGCCTACAACTATTTTATGGCTTACCTGATTCCAGAATCACAGATGCGAATCTCCGAGTTCAATCGAATGGTCAAAGATTTGAACGGCTATTCAAAAAAGGAGTTTCTGATCCAGTTGGACGAGCATTTCAGAATAGAAAAAAGAGAGGACGGGCTCTGCAAACCATCCAAAAAGCACGAATTCAGTATGTATTTGGCTGGCGAGTTCTATACGCTACATCTCCGGCAAACGAACCACGAATTTACCGATGCGTTGAGCAAATTGGATACCCAAATTCTATATAAAACGATACTGGAACCCATTTTGGGGATCACAGACCTCAGAAACGACAAGCGGATATGCTACGGCTATGGCAAAAACAACCTTATCCAAATGAAGGATTTGGTGGACAACGGCAGCTACGCCGTTGGTTTTAGCCTGGTGCCCACCACTGTGAACGAAATTAAAGCAATTGCCGACGCAGGTTTGGTAATGCCCCCAAAAAGCACGTATATTGAGCCTAAGCTCCGTAGCGGGCTGGCTATTTACGAATTGTAAAACTGTCATTCCTGCGAATGCAGGGATCCATAAATTTAAAAGATTCCGTATCAAGGGCGGAACAACATTAATTAAACTATGTCGGTAAAAGATAATCTTACAAAAATAAAATCCGAACTCACCGAAGGAGTTACTTTGGTCGCCGTTTCCAAAACCAAGCCCAACGAGGATATTCTGGAGGCTTACGAAGCCGGACAGCGCATTTTTGGTGAAAACAAAGTGCAGGAAATGGTTCAAAAGTGGGAAGATCTGCCCAAGGACATCGAATGGCATATGATCGGCCACGTACAGCGCAACAAGGTCAAATACATGGCCGAATTTGTTTCTTTGATTCATGGTGTCGACAGCCCTCGATTATTAAAAGAAATCAACAAACAAGCCAAAAAACACGACAGGGTAATTCCATGTTTGCTACAAATGCATATTGCCGAGGAGGATACCAAATTTGGTCTGGACCAAAACGAATTGTTCCAACTTATCGAGTCTGATGCATTCCAAGCTATGGAAAACATCAAAATCGTTGGGTTGATGGGCATGGCCACTTTTACGGATGACGAAAACCAAGTGCGCAGAGAGTTTATCCAACTTAAATCCATCTTTGATGAGCTCAAGACAAAACTGAACGATATTGCCATCCTCTCCATGGGCATGAGCGGTGATTATAAGATCGCCATTGAGGAAGCCAGCAACATGGTCCGAATTGGAAGCAGTATATTTGGGGCAAGAAACTATTCATAACCAGTAATTTTCCATGTACGCAATACTCGACATTGAAAGCACAGGAGGAAAATACAATGAGGAAGGCATTACCGAAATCGCCATCCACAGGTTTGATGGGCATCAGGTAGTTGATAAATTCATCTGCTTGATCAACCCAGAAAGGGAAATACAGCCCTTTGTGGCCAAGCTCACGGGTATCAACAATAAAATGTTGCGCTCGGCACCCAAATTCCATGAAGTGGCCAAGCGCATTGTAGAAATTACCGATGGTGCAGTTTTAGTGGCGCACAACGCCCAGTTTGATTATCGCATCCTTCGTACAGAGTTTAGACGGCTCGGGTACGATTTTCAACGAAAGACCCTTTGTACGGTTGACCTTTCCAAACAGCTCATCCCGGAAGCGGAATCGCACAGCTTGGGTAAATTGGCACGTTCTCTTGGAATCCCGATGAGTGACAGGCACCGCGCGAACGGGGACGCCCTAGCCACTTTGAAACTCTTCAAGCTATTGTTGAACAAGGATTCGGATAAAACCATTATTACTGATGTTATACGAGAGGAAACGCACGGAGAACTTTCGCCAAATCAATTAGACATGGTTTTCAGCCTTCCATCTGAAACTGGTGTGTACTATATGCACGACAAGGATGGAGAAATTATTTTTTTAGGGAAGACCAAGGATATTAAAAAACGGGTCAACCAACATTTTACCAATGTGGGTAAAATTGCTCGAAAACTTCAAAAAGAAACCAAGAAAGTTACTTACGAAACCACAGGAAGCGAATTGATCGCCATTTTAAAGGCTTATGTGGAACAACAAAGGAAGAGACCCAAGTACAACCACGTTTCCAAAAAGAAACTTTTCACCCATACTATAGATTTTAATCAAAATGGAACTGAACATATAATACTGGAGGTGGAAGAGAATCGGACACTGGAGCACAAAAAAATGGCTTTCAATGGCATCCAGTCCGCCAAAAGCTTTTTGGATAAAATAACCGAAGAGTTTGAGCTTTGTCCATGTTCTTTAGGGAAAGAACCAGTAGAGCACAAAAAGACGTTAGAATGTAACGGCAAAGTGCTTTCCGCTTTTGATAAATATAGTATACAGGACAAGAGTATCGCTCTTTTAGATCGTGGCAGGGCCACCGGTGAACAAAGTTTTATTTTAATAAAAAATGGTCGTCCTCAAGGGTTTGGTTATGTAGAACTCAACTATCAGATCAATAATATTGCTATATTGGAATCGATTATGACCCCAATACAAGGTGATGAAAATGCCACTTTTATTGTAGAAACCTATTTACGCAAGAACAATCGGATAAAAACTGTACCGTTAACCTCCTGATCATTGAAAGAACATAAACCACAGGTAAAATGGAAAAATAGACTTCATGAGGTTATTTATGAAGCAGATACTCCATCGGGCAAGTTCTTTGATATTGTTCTTTTTGTATTGATCATTATCAGCGTTTTTTTGGTGATGCTGGAAAGTATCGATGATTTTGATGCCCGTTATCATCGTACTCTCTTGATATTGGAATGGATAGTCACCATTTTTTTCACCCTAGAGTATATTGCAAGATTGATCAGTATCAAAAAGCCTTTAAAATACGTTTTCAGTTTTTATGGCATTATAGATTTCTTATCCACTATTCCGTTATATCTCTCCTATATTTTAGCTGGTTCACAGGTTTTATTGGCTGTAAGAGCGTTCCGATTGCTACGGATTTTCAGGATTTTGAAGCTCGTCAAATTTATGGGCGAAGCCTCACAACTACAATCAGCATTAAGAGCTAGTCGTACCAAGATAGCGGTGTTCATCTATGTCGTTTTGATTCTGTCCGTCATCATGGGCACATTAATGTACATTGTTGAAGGAGATGATTCCGGGTTTACCAGCATTCCAAAAAGTATCTATTGGACCATTGTAACCTTGACCACCGTGGGCTATGGTGATATTGCCCCGCAGACCAACCTAGGGCAATTTTTAGCAACTGTAATCATGATTTTGGGTTATGGGATTATTGCCGTACCTACTGGAATTGTTACCGCCGAATTTACTCGGAACAGGAATGGAGATAATGAAAATGACGAAGGATATAAGGTGCACGTCAACACTCAGGCCTGTCCCAGCTGTTCGGTAGAAGGCCACAGGGATGATGCCACCCATTGTTATAATTGTGGACACCCATTATGAGCACTAAAGTTTTATTGGCCGTGGTAGGTCCAACGGCCATTGGAAAGACAGCATTGGGCATCCAGCTGGCCAACCATTTTGATACGGAAATAGTTTCTGCGGACTCCAGGCAATTTTTCAAAGAAATGGAAATTGGCACTGCTGTGCCATCCAAAGAGGAATTAAAAGCGGCCCCTCATCATTTTATCCAGCATAAAAGTATTACCGAGCCTTACTCTGTGGGTGATTTTGAGAAAGAGGCCATCGCTCTTTTGGACAACTTGTTTCGCAAAAAGGATATCGCTGTCATGGTTGGTGGTAGTGGGCTATATGTAGATGCCGTTGTCTCTGGATTGGATGAATTTCCCGAGGTTGACCCCTCCATCCGAAAACAGCTCAATCAACAATTGGAAAAAGAAGGGTTGGGAAGTCTTAAAAAAGAACTTGAACAAAGAGATCCTGAATATTACAAAAAGGTTGACTTGGACAACCCGCACCGCTTGATCAGAGCCTTGGAAGTATGCATAGCGAGCAGCAAACCTTACTCATTATTCCTGAACCAGCCGAAAGCGGAGAGAACTTTTAAAACTTTTTATATTGGCATTGAGGCACCTAGGGAGATGATCTACGATAGGATAAATACCCGAGTGGACATTATGATGGATGCAGGGCTATTGAACGAGGCTGAAAAGCTTTACCCCCATAAAGAACTGAATGCATTGCAAACAGTTGGTTACAAAGAACTTTTTGAATATATTGAAGGGCAATCCACATTGGAAGCTGCTGTTTCGGAAATCAAAAAGAACACAAGACGATTTGCCAAACGGCAACTTACATGGTTGCGAAAGAACGAAGCCATTTTGTGGGTCCCTTACAATGCTGAACCAAAAAAGATACTCCAAATGGTAAAAGACCGACTTAAAACCAACCTCTATGCCTAACGGTAAGACAGTAATCGTGGTGATGGGAGTCAGTGGGTCCGGTAAAAGCTCCATCGGAAAGCTACTTTCAGAAAAACTCTCACGACCATTCTATGATGGTGATGACTTTCACCCTGAAGCGAACGTAAAAAAAATGAGTTCAGGTAATCCTTTGAACGATGATGACCGAAAGGAATGGCTCATAACACTTAACGGATTAGCTTTGGAACATCGAGACAAGGGCGCTATAATTGCTTGTTCTGCCCTAAAAAAGAATTATAGAAACCTTTTACAAGCTGGAATGGGAGATTCTATGGCCTTTGTATATTTGGACGGTTCTTTTGAATTGATAAAGTCTAGATTAGACCAAAGGGAAGGACATTTTATGTCAGCACAACTGCTACAATCGCAATTTGACACTTTAGAAATCCCTTCCAAAGCAATCACCGTTTCCATAGAAGAAAAACCTACTCAGATTATAAAACAAATTATAAAAGAGCTTTACGATTAAAAATCCCCCATTTTTTCGGCAGAAAAAGCCACCTTTTCAGGTGGCTTTTTTATTTGTTCTTTTTATATAAGAAGATTTTCTATTGCTCGTTTTCAGCTTTTACAACCAACCTGAAACCTTCGCCATGGATATTCAGTATTTCTACCAAATCATCCTTTTTAAGATACTTTCTCAACTTGGCGATATACACATCCATACTTCTAGAGGTAAAGTAGTTATCATCCCTCCAAATTTTGGTCAACGCTAACTCTCTTGGCATCAAATCGTTCTCGTGAAGCGCCAACAAACGTAATAGTTCGTTTTCCTTTGGTGACAATTTTATGGGCTCCTCTTCCTTATACTTCAAGAAACGTAGTTTTGAGTTTAGATGGAAGTTTCCAATCTCAAACTCAAACTGTTTGCTATCTGCCAGAGAACCCGATGCTTTTCTTTGAAGAATTGCTTTCAACTTCATCAAAAGAACCTCGGAATCAAAAGGTTTGTTCAAATAATCGTCCGCCCCGGCCTTATATCCTTTAAGAACATCTTCCTTCATGGTTTTGGCTGTCAAAAAGATGATGGGAACGTTCTCGTTCTTCTCTCGAATCTCCTTGGCCAAGGTAAATCCGTCCTTGTAGGGCATCATTACATCCAAAATACAGACATCGTAGTTGTCCTTTTTGAATTTTTCAAAACCTTCCATTCCATTTTTGGCCAAAACAACATCAAAGTCGTTCATGCTCAAATAATCCTTTAAAACAATTCCAAAATTTGGATCGTCCTCAACTAATAATATTTTCTTTTTCTCTGTTTCCATAGTTCGCTTTTAAATTAAAGGGAGTTTTATAAAAAAGGTACTTCCTTTTCCTTTTTCGCTTTCTGCATAAACCTCGCCCTGATGGTCGTCTATAATTCGTTTTACGTAGGCCAACCCTAAACCGTGGCCTTTAACGTTATGTATGTCGCCGGTATGTTCCCGGTAAAATTTTTCAAATACTTTTTTAAGTACGGCCTTGCTCATTCCCGCACCGTGATCCTGTACTTTTATAATGATGCTGTTTTTTACCACTTCGGTAAACACATCTATTTTTGGCTTCTCTGGAGAATACTTTACGGCATTGTCCAAAATATTGACCACAACATTGGTCATGTGCATGTCGTTGGCTAAAATTTCAGCTCGCTCTGCATCAAGATGGGCATTTACATAACCTCCCCTGTCCTGCACAATGAGCTCGATATGCGCAATGGCATCCGTAATTATATCATGTACATTGACACGGTCCTTACTGATGTCCAACTGGTTTTTCTCCAATTTGGATATTCTCAATACGTTCTCCACTTGTGCATGCATACGTTTATTCTCATCACGAATCATGCCTAGATAACGCAACACCTTTTCCTTGTCCTCAATGGATTTCGGGTTTCTTATGGCTTCTACCGCCAGGTTGATGGTGGCTATGGGCGTTTTAAACTCGTGCGTCATATTATTGATGAAATCCGACTTGATTTCTGAAATACGCTTCTGCTTTATTAACTGGTAAATCGCACTGGAATAGGCCAACATAATTACCAAAGTAAATACCAAGGACAACAGTGCCATTCCCATCACAGAACTGAAAATATACTTTTTCATGCTCGGAAATGTCAGCAACAACGAGAAGTTGGATACCCCTTCACTATCCTTAAAAATAGGAGCTTTGTACATTTTGGTGCCAGAAAACTTGAACTTTCTGGAGCGCACCTTAGTTGGATAGCCTTGACTATAAACCCCGTATTCGTAATCGGTATCGATATTTCGATTGCTCAACTCTTGACTCAGCAATAATTCGAGTTCTTGTTTGGACACCCGCTTATGAATGGGCTTTGCTTTGGCCGCCTCCATAAATACATCTTCCCAGGCCGCTTTATCTATACTGCTCAATCCACCGATTTTTTCAGCACGCTGTATAGGAGTTAAACTATAACTTTTGCCGTCCAAACCATACTCTTCTTTAAAAACAGCTTTGGTACGTTTGCTGGTAAAATTCTTGATGGTGGTCGTATCCTCGTTACCATCTGTATTAATATCAAAGAACGCAGAGGTTATATTATAATCTTCTTCAAGTATCCCATGGGAATAAAAAAGAATCTCGTCCGAATTCAAATCCCGATCCACGAACAAAAAATTCTTGTACTGTGTACTTTTGGGCTCACCTATACTGTCGGCAAGAGACGCCAAACGATCGGAGTATTCCTTCATCTCGCGCTTCTCCACCCTACTAGCCACTTTATCCAGAATGTCCGTAACTGTCCTCGAAAATTGTTCTTCTTTGTCGTTTATGGATGTCCTGATCCAATAAACCTGCACAAAAATTATCCCCAAAAGAGATAAACTCATAAGAACAACCAGAAGAACGAATAGCTTCTTGTTCATTGGCGTAAAATTAAAAATTTAACATTTAGTAATTTTAGCGTTTAACCAAAACTTAACATAAATGTTAAAATTTGGCAGCTAACGCTAATAGTTTGAGGTGTAGTTCTTTAACCTTTTCTCTTGTTTTGTCCAAGTTTAGGTTTTCTATGCTGAAATCGGCCAATTTCTTTTTATGGCCATCTTCCAGTTGGTTATTGATGCGTTCCTTTACTGCTTGTTCACTAGTGCCGTCCCTGCTAACAACCCTTTGAATACGTGCATTTATAGGAGCGGTTACCAAGATGGTCCGGTCGTATTTATCTTGGGCCTGGTTCTCAAAAATCAAAGCCGTTTCCTGGATAACGTAGGGCGATTTTTGGTTTTCGGCCCAGTTTAAAAAGTGATCTCGAACTGCTGGATGCACAATTCCATTAAGTTTTTTGAGCAAATCTGAATCTTTAAATACCTTTTCGGCGATAAAAGACCTGTTAAGCCCATCTTCCTTGTAGGCGCCATAGCCCAGCAATTTTATAATGGCGGTTTTAACATCTGTTGAGGTTGCCATTAGCGTTTTGGCCTCCTTATCGGAATCATAAACTGGAACACCCAGTTCCATGAACATCTTTGCCACCGTGCTTTTTCCACTCCCTATTCCTCCGGTAAGTCCTATTATCATCATTGTTGTTCCAATACAAAGTTCACGGTATTCTCTTCCAACTTTACATCGTACACTTTCTGAGGGCTCTCGGTTACCTTCAGAAACAAATTACTGCTCTCAGAGCCGTCCAACTGGCCATAGTCTGCCACAACCTCAAAATCCGATGCGGATATCTCTTTCAATCGCTCAATAGTTGCCTTGCACAGCACGGTCACGGAATTGGGAAATGTCTTCACTTGATACCCTTCGGGGATGTTTCGTACTTGGACCGGAACTTCAAAAACTTTTTCCGAAAACTTGGACACTTTTCCAAAAACGGTTACCCGACCCACGGAGAATATGCTGTTGTCCAGTCCTTTTGGAAAAAGTAGGGAGACTTCACTGGAAAAATCTTCGTTCACGTTACTTAGTTCAATGGGTGAGGTTTTAATGATCTTTATGGTATCTATCTCACTTTTTGGACCTTTGACAACTACGGAATCTGGGGATACTTTAACTTTTCCATCCAATATATAATTCTGTTGCAACTGAAGGTTCAGGTTGGCTTGAATCGGTATTTTTCGTGAGTCGACCTTATATAGATCCACATCCAACCTGCTTGGATCCAAATCCAACAACGAGATATTCTGCGATAACTGTTGTTCCATTTGTCTCATCAGTACCTCTTCGCTTAAAACATATTCTCCATTTTTATAGGCTACTTGAGAAACATCAATATCCAGTCGATTTCTAAAAATCTTATAGTATAAAAATTGGAACCCACTGGTTCTTAGTTTGGCCTCAATCTGATTGTTGGAATTCTCCCCCAGCAGCAAAGAATCGGGAAGGTTTCTGTAGTTCAAAGTGAAATAGGCTCTCGATTCGTAAGTTTCGGATAAATTACTGATGAACCAAGCCAAAAAGGAGCATATCAGAAATAGCAAGAATACTTTTGCTTTCCTCTGGTTAAGACCGTGCAATACCTTTTTGAACACTTTTACTTCTTCTTAAAAAATAGTTTTGGAAACAGCTCCTCTGGCTCCTTATTATTAAAGTTAAGCAACATTGTGGACTTGAAAAAACCTATTCCATATCCCGTGAACTGAATCAATAGGGCTAAAATGGACAAAATGGCCACAATCAAGCTTTTGCTCTTTATCAATGCGTCCAAAAATAGCACCAAAAAATAGCATGCATATAACATTAAGGGCAGTTGTAGGCCGACAATTGCCAAAATAAGGGCGACTATGAGCCCAAACATAAATAAGGTAGGAAACCAATAGGTTGGCTTCGCCGTTCCGGGGTGCCATTTATTGAGAATCGGACGGACCATCCCAAATTTACTTACCTGGATATAGAACTTGTTCCAATCAATACGTCGTTTATGGTACACAAATGCCTTTGGGAAAAGTCGGGTTTCAAAACCGGCTTTCCAGATGCGAAAAGTCAAGTCAGGGTCCTCTCCCGGGTGTATGCGCCCAAAACCTCCCGCTTTTTCAAATGCATCTTTGGAAATGCCCATGTTAAAACTCCGTGGCTGAAATTTACCGACCGCCTTTTTACCTCCACGGATACCTCCTGTGGTTAAGAACGATGTCATTACATAATTGATGGCCTTTTGGATGGTGGTAAAGGAATCGTCTGCGGCGTCCGGACCACCAAAACAGTGCACAAACTCTTGAGCAAGTTCCTTGTCCACCTCTGATAAATACTGATTGGGCAGAATGCAGTCGGAATCTAAAATGATGAAATAATTTCCTTTGGCCTTTTGCATTCCAAAGTTTCTGGAATCGCCTGGTCCCGAATTTTCTTTAAAATAGTAGGAAATGTTCAGCCCATCGCGAAACTTGTTCACGACTTCCTCCGAACTTTGTGAGGAACCATCTTCAACGATGACCACCTCAAAATCCTTCCGGAAATCCTGTTTCCTAAGACTCTCCAACAGTTCCCTGATCTCTTCGGGCCTGTTGTATACGGGAACCACAATGGAAAAAATTGTATTCATCTCAAAAACAAAAGCCACCCGTAAAAGAGTGGCTTCCTGTATATTTATTATGGTCTATTCCGAAAACTCATCGATTACTTCTTGGCTTACCCCGGTATTGGAGAAACCTCCATCGTGGAACAAGTTCTGCATCGTCACTTTTTTGGTCAAATCAGAGAAAAGTGATAGGGTATAGTTGGCGCAATCATCTGCGGTCGCATTACCCAAAGGTGACATTTTTTCTGCGTAGCTGATAAAACCATCAAACCCTTTAACTCCCTGTCCCGCTGTGGTCGGGGTAGGAGATTGTGAAATCGTGTTCACTCTTACTTTGTGTTCTTTTCCGAAGAAGTAACCAAAGCTTCTCGCAACAGACTCCAAATACGCTTTGTTGTCCGCCATATCGTTATAATCAGGGAATGTTCTTTGTGCTGCCATGTAGGTCAAGGCAACTATACTTCCCCATTGGTTCATGGCTTCTGCTTTATAAAGCGATTGCATAACTTTGTGGAAAGATAATGCCGATACGTCCCAGCCCTTCTCGGTAAAGCTGTAGTTCTCGTCCGTGTAATGTCTTCCTTTTCTAACGTTTACGGACATACCTATGGAATGAAGGACAAAGTCCAATTTTCCACCCAAAATCTCCATGGATTTCTCCACCAAGTTTTTCAAGTCCTCCTCGTTAGTGGCATCTGCAGGAATAATTTCTGAATTGGTTTTTTCCGCAAGTTCATTGATTTGCCCCATTCGCATAGCGATGGGAGCATTGGTCAAAACAAACTCGCCACCTTCTTCGTGAACGCGTTCTGCGGTTTTCCAAGCAATGGAGTTAGGGTCCAATGCGCCAAAAATGATTCCTTTTTTACCCTTTAAAAGATTGTATGCCATAATTTCTTGCAATTGTTAATTGTAGAGCAAAGATATTTAAACTATTTGAAGTTTGGGAAGCACCCTTGCGGTTTTATTGTAACAGTTCCTTGGCGTGGGCCAGAGCCGACTCGGACAACGACTTGCCACCCAACATTTCGGCCAACTCCCGGACACGTTCATCCTTGCTCAGTTGTTTAATATGAGTGCTCGTTCCCTCTGCCCCTTCTTCCTTATACACTTTGAACTGATACTTTCCTTTTGATGCCACCTGGGGCAAATGCGTAATGGAAAACACTTGCATAGTGCCGCTCATCCGCTGCATAATTTCCCCCATTCGGTTGGATATTTCACCGGATACCCCCGTATCGATCTCATCGAACATCATGGTAGGCAGGTTTTCGTATTCGGCCAAAATGGATTTTATGGTGAGCATAATTCGAGAGAGCTCTCCGCCAGATGCCACTTTTTTGAGTTCTCCGTAATTGGAACCCTTGTTTGCCGAAAACAAGAATATCAAATCATCTTTTCCATTGGTTTTAAATGATTTTGATGGGTTTACCTCAATTTTAAATGTGGCCGCCGACATTCCCAATGATGATAGGTTGGCTTGAAGCCTTTCGTTCAATTTGGGGATGACAGCCTTTCTGCCATCACTGATTTTTTTGGCCCATGCATCAGCCCTTTTGGTGATCGTATCGACCTCCTGTTGTTTTTCTTTGATTTTAGATTCAATATTGGCAACCGCATCCACCTTGCGCTCCAGTTCTTCTCGAATGGCCAATAAATCCTTTACTGAATCCGTATGGTGTTTTTTCTGAAGGTCGTAGAGTTGCTGCAATTTCCCGTTGACGACTTCCAAACGATTCGGGTTGGCCTCCACACCTTCCTGTAATTGCTCCAGTTCGGAAGCGATATCATCGGTTTCAATCAAAACCGATTGAATCCTATCAAATAAGGATTTATAATCGGACCCAAAATCCGTCAAGCCCTGAAATGCACGTTTTAAATCGGTAAGTCGGCCTACAATGCCCAATTGCTCATCATTCAACAATTGATGCCCTGCGGACAACTGCTCCATAATCTGTTCTACATTGCTCAACTGCTCATACTCCTCCTCCAGCTCCTCTTGCATACCTTCCTTGAGCTTGGCATCTTCCAATTCCTTCAACAAAAAACTATTGTAATCGTGCTCCTTATCGGCATCAGCCTGGAAATCTTCCAACTTTTGAAGTTCTTTCGACGCAGTCCGCAACTTTTCAAGCTCCTTCGTATATCCTAAGAGACTTTCTGAGTTGTCGGCCAATGCATCCAACACTTTCATCTGAAAATCGTTGTCGGCAAGCTGCATGGTCTGATGTTGCGAGTGCACATCCACCAATTGATCCCCCAACGCCCGCATTACATCCAAAGTGACGGGGGAATCGTTTACAAACGCCCTTGACTTTCCACTCGGCAATATCTCCCTGCGAAGGATGGTCCTCTCCTCGTAGTCCAGTCCATTTTCCTCAAAGAACGGCCGGAGCTGATATTTGGAAATATCGAACTCGGCCTCTATCACACATTTTTGTGCTGTATTTTTTAAAGATGATAAATCGGCACGTTTTCCCAAAACCATGGAAAGTCCGCCCAATAGTATGGATTTTCCAGCCCCGGTTTCACCTGTTATGGTAGTGAATCCGTTGGAAAAAGACACACTTACATCATCAATGAGTGCATAATTTTGGATGGATAGATTTGCTAGCAATATTGAAGAATTTACCCGTAAAGATAAATTTCTTTGGAGAACTGCACTAGTAATTTATTTCATTCCATGTGCTGGAATAAAATGGCGCCACTTTATTGAGGGTTTCCTTAAGTTTTACAATGTCCACCTTGGGGCCATCGGAAAAGATATTCTGGATTTCCTCGGACTTGGCATCAAAAAAGGTCTGAATCAAGAATGCATTGGGCCTGCGGCTAATAAGTGTTTCAAACAAACGAAGACTTCCCGCGATAATTTGCTTGCCCGTACTATTGTTGTCCGCTAATATATCGAGCCCTTTTCTGTGATAATTGTACATGGCAATGCGATATTCCCGAAAAGAGTTGCTCAAGAGATTGTCCACCAATTCAAAACGGCTACGATCTCCCGTTTCTTGGCTCCAACCGGCATAACCAGAACTCTGAGCCTGGGTCACAATGTTCTGGGCCTGACGATAAAAATCATTCCCGCCTTCCAAAGAGAACGTATCGGCATCCAATCCCAACATAATATATACGTAGTAAGAGATTACACCCACCAAATTGGAATCAAAGTTATTTGGATTGTACACCAAAGGTTGAAATTCCTGATATTGAAAGTTGAAGGAATTGTCCTTGTAGTTGAACACCGGACTTTCATACGTGGTATTAAAAACGGGGCGCGTGGACTGAATCTGAATGTTGGCCTCAAAACGGTCTGATTCATATTGGGTCACAGTTATGAACAAACGCGCATTGACCCGTTCGTTTTCGCGATAGGTCCTGTTTGTCCACTTTGTTTTGTTTACAAAATCGGTCAATGAACGCTCCAACGTCCTAAAAATCTGTTGATTGGTCTGCCCCACTTGGTCGGAGTTCACCGTGACCGCACAATTTAATTCCTGTGCAGTGACTCCTGTGGCCATAAACAATACTAAAACAGAATAAAATAAGTTACGCATGGATTCTGGAGATGATTTCTTTCCAAATATCGGAAGCCACCTCGGGCTTCGTCTTCAAATCAAACGTTTTTATCTGCGATTTCTTATCTATAAAAGTAATTTTATTGGTGCTTCGCCCAAATCCCGCGCCATCATCTTTTAATGAATTAAGAACAATGCCGTCCAAATGTTTTCTTTTGAGCTTGCTTTTGGCATTTTCAAGTTCATTTTGGGTCTCCAAGGCAAATCCCACCAAGAATTGCTTCTTTTTGGCCTCACCAAGTGACATTAAAATATCAGGGGTTCGTTCCAATTCGATTCTCATATCCCCCTCTTGCTTCTTTATCTTTTCTGAAGCGACGATTTTAGGTCGATAATCTGCCACTGCGGCGGCACATATCGCAATATCGGAATCTTCATAATGTCCATGACAGGCTTCGTACATGTCCTGAGCCGATGCCACTCGAATCAGCTGGATGCCAGTATGGTCTATGCTCAAATGGGTAGGGCCTGACACCAAAACAACGTTCGCTCCAAGATTTGCCGCTCTCTTGGCCAATTCAAACCCCATGGTCCCCGTGGAACGGTTACCCAAAAATCTAACAGGGTCAATGGCCTCTTGTGTAGGGCCTGCGGTAATAAGTACTTTTTTTCCTGATAATGGCAGTCCCTTGGCCAAATCTTCTTGCACGAAGGCCACGATCCTCTCTGGCTCCGACATGCGTCCTTCGCCATGCAGCCCGCTTGCAAGCTCACCTGATTCGGCAGGAATCAAGATATTCCCAAAAGATTGCAGTTTGTCCAAAGAATTCTTGGTGGAGGGATGCTTGTACATATCCAAATCCATGGCCGGAGCAAAATATACGGGACATTTTGCCGATAGATAAGTTGCCAAAAGAAGGTTATCGCATGTTCCATTGGCCATCTTGGACAATGTATTCGCCGTGGCGGGTGCAATCAACATCACATCTGCCCAAAGCCCGAGCTCAACATGATTGTTCCATGACAGACTCCCATCTTCCTCGTTGATAAAATCCAACAAAACCGGATTTTTGGAAAGCGTGGAAAGCGTAAGTGGGGAAACAAAAGAGCTGGCGCTCTGGGTCATAACTACTTTGACCTGGGCGCCAGCTTTAATCAGTAAACGAACAAGAAAGGTGGTCTTGTAGGCGGCAATTCCCCCGGAAACTCCCAAAAGGATATTTTTACCGCTAAGCATTTCTTATGCGTCTTTCTCTGTATTCCTGTAATAAATTTTATCCTCTAACCACTCTTGTACTGCCAATGCATGTGGTTTAGGCAACTTTTCATAAAATTTGGAAACCTCGATCTGTTCTTTATTCTCGAACACTTCTTCCAAACTGTCGCTATAGGTTGCAAACTCTTCAAGCTTTTCCAACAATTCTTTTTTTATCTCCGAATTGATTTGGATGGCTCTTTTGGAAGCTATTGAAATAGCTTCGTAAATGTTTTCGGTTTTGTCATCAAACTCGTTTCTGTTTAGAGTTTTTGTGGAAACCGGGGCCTTTGTGTTTTTCAAATCTTGCATATGCAATAGTTTAAAAGCTAATTTTTATTTGGATAAGGAAGAACTATAAGCACTTAATTCCTCCTGTATGGTCTCAGCATAATCATCTGCCTTTTTCTTGAATTCCGTTTCGGGGAAATAACGCATTAAGGTATTATAAAATTCAAGAGCATCTTCCAAGCGCTCTTGCTTTTTTTCCTCTGTACTGTTCAAAGCCAATCTTGTGGCCGCTTCAATTCTGTAAAACATGGCTTCCTCCCTGTATATGGAACCGGGATTATCCGTAATAAAGTTATCAAAAGCGGTAATTGCCGAAACCAAAACAGGCAAATTGAATTCTCCCAATTTATTGAATTGCTTAGCAATCTCTATTTCTTTTTTCTCCTTTTTGGCAGTCAATTCCTTGGCCATGGCGTTAGCTTCATCAAAAAACTCGGACTCCGAGTAATTATTGATAAAGGTCTGCAATTTCAACAAGGCTTTATCGGTCTCTGTCTGGTCCAAAGAATATCTTGGTGAAAGCATGTAGTAGCTTTTTGCTCCCAAAAAACTTGCTTCTTGAATCTTATCACTGCGCGGATATGATTTTATGAAACGCTCAAACTGATAACCGGCCAAATAATAATCCTCATTTTTAAAGTAGCTATCTGCAAAGAAGAACATCACGCGTTCTCCTTGTGGCTTGCCCACATATTGGGGCGCAATTTGCTCGAACAAACGAACCGCTCTTTTGTAATCACCTTCCTCGTACAGCTTTTCGGCCATATCATATTTGGCTTTCACATCGGTTTCCTTAAGTACCTTCTGGTACTCGCTACAGGATACGAGAAGCACTAGTGCGCCACAAAAAAGGAGTATTGACCTCATTTTCAAAAACATTTTGCAAAATTAGTGATATTGAACGGATATAAAAAAAGATTTTTCACCATTCAAATGTAACGGGAACAAAGGCCAATACCCAAGGGTTTGGGCAACTTTTAACTAATTTTAAACATGCGCCTTGTCCAATTGACCTAGCGATGCAGCGATCTTTTCTTTCAAAACCGGTGTCGCCCCTACCAAAGGTAATCTTACCGTGGACCTTGAAATGCCCTTGCTTTCAAAGATACTTTTTATGCCGGCGGGATTCCCTTCTTCAAAAATCAACAACATCAGCGAGGAAAGTTTGTGATGAATATTATAGGCTTCCTTTACATTGCCCTCCAACCCAAGCTTTACCATATCGGAGAAAAGGGATGGCAAGCCTTGGCCCAAAACGGATATAACTCCTGCCCCACCGGCCAAAACAGTTGACAAGGCGGTAGCATCATCACCGGAGATCACCAAAAAGCCTTCCGGTTTGTCCTTGAGTATTTTATCAATTTGAACGGCATCGCCGCATGCTTCTTTGATTCCAACGATGTTGGAGAAGTCGTGCGCCAATCTTAATGTAGTGGCCGGCACCATATTGCTGCCTGTTCTTGAGGGTACGTTATATAATATAATAGGTATTGGAGATACTTCGGCGATCAGTTTGAAGTGTTGGTATATACCCTCTTGCGTTGGCTTGTTGTAATAGGGCGAAACGGAGAGTATAGCATCGAAATCCGATAGGTCCAACGTCTTTAGCTCATGTACCACAGCCATGGTATTATTGCCGCCCACACCAAGAACCAATGGAAGTCTACCTGCATTGGCGCGCACCACTACATCTACCACCAATTGTTTCTCTGCTTGTGAAAGGGTCGCAGATTCGGCCGTTGTTCCCAAGACCACCAAATAATCCACACCTCCCTGTACGTTATGCTCCACTACCCTTTCCAAGGCTTCCACATCTACCGATAAATCTTCTCTGAACGGGGTTATTAAAGCCACTCCTGTTCCGATCAATTGTTCCATTACTTCAAATTTCTTTTAAAATCTTTAAATATTTCTTCAATTCACTCTTGAACAAGGTAAAATCGCTCAAGCGTGTATTTAAAATCAAATCGTTGATGTTGGGGTCCTGAGCGCCCAAACCAACTTTGAGACGGGCAGGAGTTTTTACGGACAACAGCTTCATCATTAAATTGTCCTCTTCATAATAGTTGATCAACATATCATATTCCCTGCTCAAAAATTCCAGAACGTAACTGTTCTCTATCTGTCCCTTCCACCCAAGGTCCCTATCGGAAAACATTTGGATGGCATACGGGGAACTTTTATCGAACTCCCGCTTGTAACCAATAATCTTAATGGCATTGGGCCTTAGGGAAAATTCCTCAATAAGTTCATAAAAGGCCTCCGCCTTCGGAAAATTATCAACATCGACTATACAGCCCACACTGGTAATCCCCATTTCTCTAGTAACGGACCGGGAAGATTTTTCCATTTCCTCCCTTAAATATTTTAGCCCGGATTTAACCTTAAATTTGTCTTGGAGTCCTTTCAAAAACATATTTTTGATGATTTTTACAAAGGTAAATAATCTACCAAGACGACTTAACAAAGATACGCCTGTGAACAATCTAAAATTTAAACAATTTGTTGTATTTATAACTTTTTGTTTTTTGATGTCCTGTAAAACTGATACCGGTAAACTAACGGAAATACAGGGCAAGCAAATTCCCATCGACTCTACCTACGCACAGACCGATTCCATTGAAGCCTTTGTGGAACCGTACCGAAAAAGAATCAACGAGGTGCTGGACAGTACCTTGGCCTATGCCCCAAAACCATTGCTGTTGAACGATGGGGAA
Source organism: uncultured Allomuricauda sp. (assembly GCA_963677115.1). Classification (GTDB taxonomy): domain Bacteria; phylum Bacteroidota; class Bacteroidia; order Flavobacteriales; family Flavobacteriaceae; genus Flagellimonas. The sequence goes on along the minus strand of OY781874.1, from coordinate 3,008,300 downwards.
CGCACCTCATCCATGGGAAACCTGATGGCGGACATTGTTTTTGAGCAGGCCTCTCCCATTTTTAACTCAAGAACCGACAAGACCTTGGATTTTGTGGTGCTCAATGCCGGTGGGGTCCGCTCCATTGTTTCGGAAGGAAACGTGACCGCCAGAAACGCCTACGAAGTTATGCCATTCGAAAATTATATTGAAGTAGTAGAACTCAGTGGCTCCGCTACCCGGGAACTCATCAATTTTGTGGCAAAATCCTCCCGAAGGCACCCCGTCTCGGGAATCGAGATTGTAACGGACAAGAACGGCTCCCTAGAATTGGTGAACATACAGGGACAACCTTTTGACGAGAACCGAAATTACTACGTGGCCTCTTCCGACTATTTGGTGAACGGCGGCCCCAGCGTGGGCTTTTTTGACCAGATCGTTTCTAGAACGGCAACGGATTACCTATTGCGCAATGCCATTATTGATTACTTTAAAAAAGTGGACACCATACAAGCGGTTGCAGACGACCGTATTAAACAACTTAATTAGAAGATGAAAAGAAGGGACTTTATCACCAATACTACGGCTGCATCCACTTTAATTGGATTGGGCGGGCTCAGTTTAAGCTCGTGCTCCAATTTGGGCAAAAAACAGATAACCATTTTGCACACCAACGATGTGCACAGCCATATAGACACTTTTCCCTCCTCACATTCCAGATACCCAAATTTGGGCGGGGTGGCAAGGCGCGCTACTTTAGTGGAGCAAATTCGTAATGAAAACCCGAACACCCTGTTGTTCGATGCCGGGGATATTTTTCAGGGCACGCCTTATTTTAACTTTTATGGGGGCGAATTGGAGTTTAAGTTGATGAGCAAGCTCAAGTACGATGCCGCCACCATTGGCAACCACGATTTTGACAATGGCATTGATGGCCTGCTGGCTCAAATGCCCAATGCCACTTTTGAAATGATCAACGCCAACTACGACTTCACCAATACGGTGATGGACGGTTACGTGAAGCCCTATAAAATCTATACGGTCGATGGTGTAAAAATCGGCGTATATGGCCTTGGCATTGAACTGGACGGATTGGTGACCAAAAAACTGTACAAAGAAACCGAATACCTGAACCCATACGAGATTGCCTTGGATGTGGAAAAGCAGCTCAAAGAGGAAGAACAGTGTGATTTGATTATTTGTCTATCGCATTTGGGCTACGATTACGAGAACCCGGAAAGGCCCTGCGATACCCGATTGGCACAGCAAACCTACCACACCGATTTGATCATTGGTGGGCACACCCATACCTTTTTGGACAAGCCCGATGTGCGCACCAACCAAAACGGAAATTCGGTTCTGGTGAACCAAGTAGGATGCTACGGGATCAATGTAGGTAGGATAGATTTCTATTTTGACACCGATAAAAGGGCATCGGCCAACGGAGTTAGCATTGCGGTTTAGTTGATTTAGTGGTTAATGAGAAATGGATGGTTCGATGGTTGGATTATTGGATGGTTGGAAGCACGGCCCCTGAGCGGAGTCGAAGGGGTGAATGATTCGGTTATTTGTTATTTGGCCAATGGTTGAAGGGTAAAAAGGATTATTGGATTATTGGATGGTTGGAAGCACGGCCCCTGAGCGGAGTCGAAGGGGTGAATGATTCGGTTATTTGTTTTTCGTTGATGGGCGAAGGGTGATGGGTCAATGGCAAAAGGTTCTCGACTGCGCTCGAACTGACAATCGCGGTCTGTTCATTGTCAACTGCATACTGCATACTGCTTCCTGCAAACCGACTATTGTCTACTGCCCACTGCCCACTGCCTACTGACTCCCGTCTACTGAATTCCTACCTCCTACTTCCATGTCCTATGTCTTGGCTCTTGAGTTTCGTCTCTACTCTTGAATTGTTGGGTTATTTGGTTAATGGTTTATTGCTAATTGTCAACTGTATACTGCTCACTGCCTACTGCATACTGCCTACTGCAAACCGACGATTGTCTACTGCCTACTGACTCCCGCCTACTGCCTACTGTAGATTGTTAATTGTCATCTTATGTCTTATGTCTTGGCGCTTGAGTCCTGTCTCTACTTTTGGGTTTTCAGTTATTGGGTTATTGTAAATTGTTCATTGTTAACTGCTTACTACTTACTACCCACTGCCCTCTGCCCACTGACTCCTAACTCCTGACATCCGACCTCTCATATCTCAATTCTCAATTCTCACAACTAAGTACTATAAAAAAACAAAACCGGAAAAGCACGTGGCCCTCCCGGTTTTTACAGTACATATTGTTACATTAATTACAATCTACAAATCCCCAATCAAAGGTCCAGAAATTTGGATCACTTGACAGAATAACAAATGCATTAATTATAACATCATCGCCGCTACACAATTGTAAGCCTTGAGCGCCCAGAGCTACATTAGGTTGCACAGTTTGCTCGGCCCAACCAGCTAGTGTTTTTGAAAAATTCTGAGAGGACATACCACTATTGTTTAACATTTGGAGCATGAATTTTACATTACCGATGTCCCAGCCACCAAGGTCTTGGTCAAAGGAGGTGGCTCCCAAAAACATACCATTCATACTTGTCACATTTTTGGTATTCCAACTACTGATGTCCTTGTTAAAGGAGGTGGCTCCAGAGAACATATCATTCATAACCGTTACAGAAGAGGTATCCCAACCACTGATGTCCCCGTTAAAGGAAGTGGCATCGACGAACATAAGACTCATATCCGTTACAGAAGAAGTGACCCAATCACCGATGTCCCCGTTAAAGGATGTTGCATAGGAGAACATGCTTCTCATATCCGTTACAGAAGAGGTGTCCCAACCACTGATGTCCCCGTTAAAGGAAGTGGCATCGACGAACATGTCTTCCATGGTTGTTACATTGGAGGTGTCCCAGCCGCTGATGTCCCCGTTAAAGGAAGTGGCTTCACCGAACATAAAACTCATATTCGTTACAGAAGCAGTGTTCCAACCACTGATGTCCCCGTTAAAGGAAGTGGCTCCGGAGAACATGCCACCCATATCCGTTACATTGGAGGTATCCCAACCACTAAGATCCCCGTTAAAGGAAGTGGCATCGGAGAACATACCCTCCATATCCGTTACATTGGAGAGGTCCGGGACATCCGTGGCATTATAAATCATATTTTCACACTTACGAAACGCAAAGTAAAAATTCTGCCATACCATGTTGCCCCATTGCTCTATACTTAGCAATTTGTTCACTGCATCCAAGTCGAGAGCCTCATAAACAATACTCATACTAATTACCGGGAACTGCCCCTGTATGGCCACACTATAGGTGCCGGGTTCCGTGTAGGTATGCTCAAACATTTCGGTATCGGGCACCGCATTGATATTCTCCACGGTACCATCCCCCCAATCGATGGTAAAATCATACTCATACCCAGTATTGGCCCCAATATAAATGGTCTCTTCGGCAACGGTGGTCTTCCAAGTTGTCACAAAAGACTCTGTATCAACTTCTTCCACTACTATGGTCACCGTGGCCTGTGTGGTGGTGGTGCCATCGGTAACGCTCACTGTAATGCTGTGGGAGGTAGCGGTCTCGTAGTCCAAAGTCTTTCCCTCGGCCAAGGTCAATATGCCCGTATCGGAGATGGCGAACAGATCGTTGTCGTTGGTCACCATGGCAAAGGCAAGTGCATCCTCTTCTGGGTCGGTGGCTTTTACCTCCCCTATCTCATTGGCATCGGTAATGTTTTCGGAGACCGTAAACTCTTGGTCCGCCATTACGGGCGATTGGTTGTCAGGGTCGGCCGTTATAACGGTAAAGTCGGTGGTGCTGGTGGCCGTTTGGCCGTCCACCGTTACCGATATCTTGCCGGTGGTGGCGCCCGTGGGCACCGTGGTCACCAGTTGTGTGGCGGTCGCAGTGCCCACTGTGGCGGCTATACCTCCAAACTTAACGATGTTGTCCGTTTTCGTAGTGGAAAAGTTGGTTCCCGTTATGGTCACCGGTGTGCCCACTGCGCCCGTATCCGGGGTAAAACTGGCAATGGTCGGCTTGCTGGACGCTGGCGGGGTATCCGGCCCATCGTCCTTGCCGCAGGACCAGAACAGGGCCACGGCCAACATTGAAAAAAGTATCTTTTTCATAGTGTATTGTTTTTTAATTATTAAAAATTCAGGGCAAATTCGGGAGTTCTGCCGAGCTTTTTCCCTACCAATTGACGGATGCCCCTTTTGAATTGACGGATGAGGGGTTTGGGTTGATGGAGGTTTGGGTGAAGGGTGAAAGGATTATTGGATTATTGGATGGTTGGAAGCACGGCCCCTGAGCGGAGTCGAAGGGGTGAATGATTCGGTTATTTGTTATTTGGCCAATGGTTGTGAAGGGTAAAAAGGTGAAAGGATTATTGGATGGTTGGATTGTTGGATGGTTGGATCGTTGGAAGCACTTACTCTGAGAGGAGTCGAAGGGTGGATTGTGCGATAATCGGATTTTTGGTGAAGGGTGAAGGAGGGTTGAAGGGTAAAGAGTGAAAGGTTCTCGACCTTACAATTGGTTATTGTTTATTGTTCACTGTATACTGGCTTCTGATTTCCCTCTCTTATGTACTAATTCTTGGTTCTTGAATCTTATATCTGATTTTATACTACAGAAATTGTAATGGTTTATTGTAAATTAATCAAAGATTCGCTTCGACCAACTCCCTCAGCTCCTCGTCAAAACTATATTCAGGAAAAGATTTGTCTGCTCGGCCATACCAATATCCGGCGTTCCACTTATCCCCTTCTTTACGGTGGAGGTATGCGTGAATCCAACTGCCCATTGGTGAACGCAATTCTTGGGCAATATCGTGAGATGATTCCCAATCACCCTTGGCATCGTACCAAAGAGACCTTAATGGCTTGGACCATGCTTCTGGAGGCGCGTATTGATTCAATGTAGCCTCAAATTCTTTATAAGTTTTTGGTTTCATACGCCTAGTTTTTGAAGAAATTCTTGTTCCGATATGATGGGCACTCCCAAACTTTCCGCTTTTGTTTTTTTACTAGGTCCCATCTTATCCCCAGCAACCAAAAAACTGGTTTTTGAAGATATGGACGAAGCTACCTTGCCCCCATTGTCTTCAATCATTTTTTTCAATTCATTTCTACTGATGGATTCGAACACCCCGGAAACCACAAACGTCTGACCTTTTAATAGTTCAGTCTGATTTTCCAATTGCGCTTCGGACAACGAAAATTGCAATCCGTAGGATTTTAAACGGTCAATGATTTCGACATTGGCGGGCTCCGAGAAAAAATTGACCACGCTTTCCGCAATTCGCTCCCCAATTTCATCCACTGCGACCAATTCGTCTTGCGAAGCCACCATCAATGCATCAATATTTTTAAAGGCCTTTGCCAACTTTTTGGCAACCGTTTCTCCCACATACCTGATTCCCAACGCAAAAAGCACCCGTTCAAACGGTATGGCTTTGGAGGCCTGCACGCCATTGACCAAATTCTCGGCCGATTTGTCCGCCATACGTTCCAAGGGCAATATTTGTTCCTTGGTCAAGGTGTAGAGGTCTGCATAATTACCAATCAACCCCTCTTTGAACAATAATTCCACTGTTTCACCGCCCAAACCTTCAATATCCATCGCTTTTCTGGAAATAAAATGTTGGATGCGTCCCGTAATCTGAGGTGGGCAACCCATATCATTAGGGCAAAAATGTTGAGCTTCGCCTTCCTTACGAATTAATTCGGTACCGCATTCCGGACAGTTTTCAATGTATTTGGTGGGCTCGGAATCCTTAGACCTCTTGGTAAAATCGACCTTCACGATTTTAGGAATGATTTCCCCACCTTTTTCCACAAAAACGAAATCGCCTTCGCGCACATCTAGCTTGGCAATTTGGTCAGCATTGTGAAGGGAAGCACGTTTTACCGTAGTTCCTGCCAGCAACACGGGTTCCAAGTTGGCCACAGGGGTAATGGCGCCCGTACGCCCAACTTGATAGGTAATTTTATTTAAGGTTGTGGTGGCCTGTTCCGCCTTGAACTTGTAGGCCATCGCCCATCGAGGAGATTTTGCGGTGTAGCCCAGTTCATCTTGCTGTTGGATGCCATTCACTTTCACCACGACGCCATCCGTTTCATAGGGCAAATCGTGGCGGTGCACTTCCCAATAATCCGTGAACTGCAATACTTCTGCGGTGGATTTACAGAGCTTGGCGACCGTGGGCACTTTAAAGCCCCAAGACCTGGCTTTTTCCAAGGCTTCGAATTGAGAGGTAACCCCCAAATTATCACCAGCTATGCTGTACAATAGGCATTCCAACGGACGCTGGGCCACCAAGGCACTATCCTGAAGCTTTAAACTGCCCGATGCCGTGTTTCTTGGATTCATATAGGCGTCTTCCCCAGCTTCCACACGCTCTGCATTCATTTTGGCAAAACCTTCCAGTGTTAGGATAATCTCCCCTCGAATATCAAATTTTGATGGATAATCCCCTTTCAATTGCAAGGGAACCGATTTTATGGTTTTGATATTATTGGTCACATCATCCCCCTGAAAACCATCGCCCCGGGTGACCGCTTTTACCAATCGCCCATTCTCATAGGTTAGACTGATGGAAGCCCCGTCATATTTTAACTCACACGTGAATTCCACTTCGGCATCTCCCAAAATACGCTGAATCCGCTTCTCCCAATCCTCCAAATCCTCTTTGGAATATGAATTGTCCAGCGAATACATGCGATGCTCATGAGGAACGGTCTCAAAGTTTTTGGTCACCATCCCGCCCACTCGCAAGGTAGGCGAAGTTGGATCGTAAAATTCGGGATGTTCCGCTTCCAGTTTTTGAAGTCCCTTCAACTTCATATCAAACTCAAAATCGGAAATGGACGGCTCATCGAGCACGTAATATTTATAGTTGTGCTCCCTTAGCTCCGCACGTAGAGAGGTTATTTTATCGTGGATGTTCATTTTTTAATGGCTTTTAGCATTCTATTGTTGCCAAACATATCTTTTCGCAGTTCAATTTCCGAAAAATTACGGGCATTGAAAAGTGCTTTGGTCTCCTCTCCCAAATATTGATTGATTTCGAAGTATAGGCTTCCATTCCCTTGTAGATGCCGTTCCGAAAAATTGATTATGGCTTTATAGAAAATCAACGGGTCTTCGTCTGCAACAAAAAGAGCGGTGTCCGGCTCAAAATCTTTTACATTTCTTTGAATCTCTTTCTTTTCCAACTCCCTGACATAGGGCGGGTTGGATACGATTACATCAAAAACAAGTTCCGAATCAAATTCGGGATTAAGAATGTTTTGATTCCAAAACGTGATAGCCGCTTCGTTGGCTTCCGCATTTTTCTGAGCAACCGTCAATGCACCTTCGGAAATATCCAAGGCATATACTTTGGCATTGGGAAGGTTTTTTGCCAAGGCAATGGCAATACAACCGCTTCCTGTTCCTATGTCAAGAATGGTCAAAGGATGGTCATTGAGCGAAGTCGAAATGACGCTTCGACTCCGCTCAGCGTCCAATTTAAACTCTTCCCCCTTCTGATTTCTGACTTCTGAGTTCTGAAATCTGAAATCATCCAAAATCCATTGCACCAATTCTTCGGTCTCTGGACGCGGAATCAGCACATTTTCATCAACCTGAAGCTCCAAATCCATAAAATGGGCCGTTCCCAAAATATATTGAAGGGGTTTTTCCAACTTCAATTGGGACATTGCTTCAAAAAGGGGCTGTTCTTCTTCTTTGGTCAATGTTAACTCTGGCCGAATTGCCAAAATGAATCGCTCCAATTGTAGGTAGTGTTCAATGCAGGAGTAGAAAAAGGAATCTATTTCCTCTTTGGGATAAATTTTTCCCAGTTCTTTATGAAAAATGTCTTTGACTTCTTTTAAGAGCATTATAGTTTTTTAAGCATCCAAACAGGGCAGGAATAATGTCCCGTGTTGCCCATTGGGGCATCGATATAATCAAAACCATTCTTTTTGTACAGTTTTTGGGCCGCTTCCATATAGGGCATGGTTTCCAAATAACAAGACTCAAAACCAAACTCCTTGGCCTTGTTCAAGCAAGCTTCGATCATTTTAGCGCCAAGGCCTTTGCCCCTAGCCTCCTCCAAAAAGTACATTTTTTGAAGTTCACAGACGTTTCCATCATAGTTGTCCAATTGCGCCACACCTGCACAGCCAATTATCCGCCCTTCGTGCTCCACCACAAAATAAGCCGCATTTGGCACGTTATAATTGGAATACATATCGTCCAAGGCTTTGTCGGCATAAGCGGTGCCCACTTTGGGAATGCCCATATCCTCAAAAACCTTTCGTATTACTTGGGCCACCTGTGGGTTGTCTTCGGAGGTTATTTCACGAATCACCGTATCTCCCATTTTTCTGTTTTTAATGTTCTATTTTTGCGGGGTGAATATACATCAAAAATACATCCTTCGTTGTATAGAACTGGCCAAAAAAGGGCTGGGAACCACCGCTCCAAACCCTATGGTGGGGTGCGTGATTGTTCACAATCAAAAAATTATTGGTGAAGGCTTTACGAGTCCCTACGGAGGTCCGCACGCCGAAGTGAATGCCATCAACTCGGTAAAAGACAAGGGGCTGTTGAAAGAAGCTTCGCTATATGTTACGTTGGAGCCTTGCTCCCACTACGGAAAAACACCCCCTTGCGCTGATTTGATTGCCAAGCACCAACTCAAAGAAGTTTATATCGGCTTACAGGACCCACACGATAAAGTAGCCGGTAAAGGCATCAAAAAATTGGAGGATGCTGGCTGCAAGGTCACTGTGGGTATTCTGGAAGGTGAATGTAGGGAACATCACAAACGTTTTTTGACGTTTCAGGAGAAGAAACGACCCTATATTATTTTAAAGTGGGCGGAGTCCGATGACGGTTTTTTGGCACCGGACGCCGCTGAACGAAGTAATAATCCAGAACCTTTTTGGATTACGAATTCCCTTTCCAAACAGTTGGTCCACCAATGGCGAAGCCAAGAACAGGCCATTTTGGCGGGAACCAACACCGTTTTGGAGGACAACCCTAAATTGACGACCCGAAACTGGGCGGGCAAGGACCCCATCCGCATTGTTCTGGATCGGGATTTGAAAATTGATTCGAGCTTTCACGTTTTGGATGCATCTACTCAAACCATTGTTTTGACGCAGGTAAGCGATAAATCAGCATATATAAAAGGTATTGAATATGTTGGTGTTGATTTTTCAAAACCATTGGCCCAGCAAATCTGCAATGTTCTCCATCAACACAACATTACCAGCTTAATTGTTGAAGGAGGGGCAAAAACGCTTCAAACTTTTTTGGATGCGAATTTGTGGGACGAAGCTCGTGTTTTTAAAGGTGCCGTTTGTTTTGAAAAAGGGTTGCCCGCTCCCAAATTACAGGGAACTTTACAGCATCAAGAAAAAATAGTGACCGACACTTTATCCTTTTACACCAATGATTAAAAATGTTATACTCGACTTTGGCGACGTCCTCATCAATCTGGATAAACCTGCCACGGCAAAGGCAATGGTGCAGCACGGATTTACCGAAGTCACTCCTAACCTGGAAAGCTTGTTTCAGGATTACGAGAAAGGGATTATGGCTTCTTCTGATTTCTTGGATAAAGTTTCAGCTCATTTTCCCAAAGCCAGCAGGGAGTATTTAACGCAAGCATGGAACTCCATTCTTTTGGATTTTCCAGAACATCGGTTAGAATTCATAGAGCAGTTGGCGATGGAAAATCCATATAAAATGATATTGCTGAGCAACACCAACGACTTGCATATGGAATGTGTGAAGGAGCAAATGGGAACATCTCGGTTCAATCGATTCAAAAACGCTTTTGATAAGTTTTATTTGAGCTATGAAATTGGGATGCGCAAACCGGATTCGGAAATTTTTGATTTCGTATTGCAAGAAAACAATCTTGTTGCCGAGGAAACTTTTTTTGTGGATGACGTTAGGGAAAATACCGATGCTGCAGCGGAATTGGGAATCAATGTCTGGAACTTGCAAGTGGGCAAAGAGGATATCACCCAACTAAAATCAAAATTGTAAATGGTATACCTGACCTTGAGCGTTCTGAGCTCTACCTTGATTTTTGTGGCCTTTAAACTATTCGATGTCTTTAAAATCCAGACGCTTTACGCCATTATCACCAACTATGTGGTTGCCTGTGCCGTGGGGTTCTTTTTGTACGATGGCCCTGTTGGTGTGAGCGACCTTACCAATAAGCCTTGGCTCATCGGTCCTGTATTATTAGGTGTCCTTTTTATTGTGATTTTCAATTTGATGGCCCGAACGGCACAGGTTTCAGGAGTTTCGGTGGCATCGGTGGCCACTAAAATGTCGTTGGCCATTCCCGTAGTGATGGGCGTAGTGCTTTATGGGGAACAGTTAAGTGCACTTCAAATTATTGGAATTCTATTGGCTCTGGTGGCCGTGTATCTGGCCTCCATTAAAGAAAAAAGCATCAAGATAAACCGAAAAGCGCTTATACTACCCCTATTGGTGTTTCTGGGGTCGGGTGTCATCGATACCAGTATTCAATATTTTGAGGAAATCCATTTGACCGACCAAGAGATTCCTGTCTTCTCTTCCATGATCTTTGGTTGTGCAGCTTTGACCGGGTTTATCTTTATCGGAATAAAGGCAATAAAATCTCCCTTAAAAATCAACCTGAAAAATATTGTGGGTGGAATTGCCCTTGGGGTGCCCAATTACTTCTCCATTTACTTTTTGCTGCGTGCGCTGAGGTCGGAAATTTTGAGCAGCGCTGCCATCTTTACCTTAAACAACGTTGCCATTGTGATGTTCTCCACCCTTTTGGGAATTTTGTTCTTTAAGGAGAAACTCAGTCCAAAAAACTGGGGAGGTGTTGTCCTCGCCGTTTTGAGTATAATATTGGTAGCTTTGTTCTGATGGAGAAAAAAGATGATGTTTATAGGACCGTTACCAAAACTTCCCCGGAGATTTTATATAAGGACCGAAAAAGCAAATTCTACTCAGCGGTCCATCCCATTGCTTCGGAAAATGACGTAAAACCGATTGTAGAGGAACTCCGAAAAAAATACCATACGGCCAATCACGTTTGCTATGCTTGGCAATTGGGAACCAAAAGCCCAACATACAGGGCCAATGATGATGGTGAGCCGAACAATTCAGCAGGAATGCCGATTTATGGCCAAATCCAATCTTTTGATGTGACCAATGTGCTGATTACGGTCACTAGAATCTTCGGGGGCACTAAACTTGGGGTGGGCGGACTGATACAGGCTTACAAAACCGCTGCGCAAATGGCTTTGGAAAACGCCAAGATTGTAAAGAAAGTCATTAAAGCACAAATGCGTTTACAATTTGAATATCCGGCCATGGATATTGTGATGCGAACCATCAAACAAAAAGACTTGGACATTGTTTCCCAAAAGATGGAATTGGATTGTGAGCTTATAATTTCGGTTCGATTAAGTGAATCGGAAGAAGTTTTTCAACTTTTCGATGAAATGCACAATGTGAACATTACCATGATAGATTGACGCAGAACCACTTTTCTGTTGGATAAAAGACCCCTGCGCCGCTAGACACATGAACAAAGACTCCTGACTCCTGAAAAAAATCAATTCTCCAATTTTTCCAATATATAATCGGGGCATTTAATAGGTCGCCCTGTAGATTTATCCATGAATGCCAAAACCGTGTTTGCGGTGGCCAGTAATTCACCATCTTCGTTCAAAAGTTCATAATCGAATTCTATCTTCACCATGGGCTTGGATTTTAATCGGGTACGTACCGTTAGTAAATCATCATACAACGCAGATTTTTTATAATCAATATGTAAGGAAATTACGGGTAACATAATACCATTATCTTCCATGCTTTTGTAGGTGATTCCCAAAGCTCTCAACCATTCCACTCGACCCATTTCAAGATACTGAGCATAGTTTCCATGGTAAACAACCCCCATTTGGTCGGTTTCTGCATACCGAACCCGAAAAGAATATGAATTTAGACCCATTTTTAACTGAAAAATTATATATTTAGAGGCTTGCTTATTTTGAGAGCAACATGCGAAAAAAAAACAAAACTTTCAATGACAAAATCATTTTTTTTTTAAAAGATTTGTTCACATATTTGTCGCATCCAATAAGCATCCTATAATCCTTTAGATGCTTACTCTTAAGTTTAAAGCTAACCATTAAAACAAGGAAAAACTTCTATGAGTGCTACTGCTAATTCCGTATGGAACAACTGTTTGGCTTTTATCCAAGATAACATCCAACCGCAGGCATTCAAAACTTGGTTTGAGCCTATCAAGCCTATCAAGTTGACGGATAAGGCGCTCAGCATCCAAGTACCCAGTAAGTTTTTCTACGAATGGCTCGAAGAACATTACGTGAAGCTTTTAAAAGTTGCCATGACCCGCGAGTTGGGTGCCAACGCCAAGCTGATCTACGTTATAAAAATGGAAAACAAATACGGTAACAAGGAACCTTTCACGGAACAGATTCCAAGTTCTAACCGTTCGCCCGTAGGACCACAAGAATTGGATGTGCCGATCACTTCCAAAAGTCCAGAGCTTAAAAATCCATTTGTCATCCCCGGTATTCGAAACATTAAAATTGAATCCCAGTTAAACCCGAACTATAATTTCGACAATTTCTTGGAAGGTGACTCCAACCGTTTGGCAAGGTCGGCCGGCATGGCCGTGGCCAACAAACCGGGAGGGACATCCTTTAACCCACTATTGGTTTTTGGTGGTGTAGGGTTGGGAAAAACCCACTTGGCCCATGCCATTGGTGTTGAAATTAAAGACAAGTACCCTGAAAAGACGGTACTTTATATTTCTGCCGAGAAATTTACCCAGCAATATATAGAGTCCGTAAAAAAGAATACCCGAAACGATTTCATCCACTTTTACCAATTGATAGATGTACTTATTATTGATGATGTACAATTCCTGTCCGGTAAATCTGGAACGCAAGATGTATTCTTCCACATATTCAACCACTTGCACCAAAATGGCAAGCAAGTGATTTTGACATCGGACAAGGCTCCTGTGGATATGCAGGACATTGAACAGCGTTTGCTTTCCCGTTTTAAATGGGGGCTATCCGCAGAACTGCAAAGTCCTGATTACGAAACCCGCGTGTCCATCTTAAAGAACAAGTTGTACCGAGACGGTGTTGAAATGCCCGAAGAGATCATTGACCATGTGGCCAAGAACATCAAGACCAATATCCGTGAGTTGGAAGGTGCTATCATTTCCTTGATTGCACAATCATCTTTCAATAAACGCGAGGTTACTTTGGAATTGGCCCAACAAGTAGTGGAAAAGTTCGTAAAAAATACCAAGCGTGAAGTATCCATTGATTACATTCAAAAAGTAGTATCGGATTACTTTGAAATGGATGTGGCCACACTACAATCCAAAACAAGAAAACGCCACATTGTTCAAGCAAGACAATTGGCCATGTTCTTTGCAAAAAAATTCACCAAGGCTTCATTGGCGAGCATTGGCTCACAAATTGGAAAACGTGATCATGCAACTGTGCTCCATGCCTGTAAAACAGTGGACAATCTTGCAGAGACCGATAAGCAATTCAGAAAGTACATCGAGGACCTGAGCAAGAAGTTCTCTTAATTTTCACAACTCATTTATGAAAACCAAAGTTTTGATGATCTGCTTAGGAAACATTTGCAGGTCACCTTTGGCCGAAGGCATTTTGCAATCCAAAGTCGATTCTGATACTGTTTTTGTGGATTCCGCAGGTACTGCTGGTTATCATGTGGGCAATCCGCCCGATAAACGCTCTATTGCCGTGGCCCAAAAACATGGTCTAGATATCAGGAATCAAAAGTGTAGAAAATTTTCCATGCAAGATTTTTTCGAGTTCGATTATATCTATGTGATGGACCGAAGTAATTTTTCCGATGTGGCCAGTCTTGCTTCAAACCAAGAAGAAACCAACAAGGTAAAATTGTTACTGAGCGAAGTTGAATTAGGGATTAAAGAGGTTCCTGACCCCTACTATGGAGGTGATGATGGCTTTGAAAATGTATACCAAATGATCGACAAGGCTTGTGAGGCAATTGCGAAAAAGCTAAATTAAGCCCATGGAAGAGGTAAAACCTGGTTTGGTAGTGGGCAAAATCTATCTGATTCCCACAACTTTGGGAGACAATGCTCCTTTGGAAGTCCTGCCCATTTCGGTAAAGGGAACCATAGAACGTATTGACCACTATATTGTGGAAAACGAAAAAACGGCCAGACGTTTTATAAAACGTGTAAGCCCGAGCAAATCGCAACCTGACCTCCATTTACAATCTCTGAACAAATACACCAATCCAGAGGACATCCCTGGTTTTTTGGATCCGTGTATCCATGGACATGATATTGGAATTTTGTCCGAAGCAGGATGCCCGGGCATTGCAGACCCAGGAGCCGATGTAGTTCGTGTAGCTCATCAAAAAAGAATACAAGTGGTACCGTTGGTGGGCCCCTCCTCTATTTTGATGGCCATGATGAGCAGTGGCATGAACGGGCAGAACTTTGCATTCAATGGTTATTTGCCCATCGATAATACCGAACGCAAGAAAATGGTAAAAAGTTTGGAAAGACTATCCAGAGAAAAAGGGCAATCCCAAATTTTTATGGAGACACCTTACCGCAACAATAAATTGGTAAAGGAACTCGTAAAAACATTACAGAAGTCCACCCGACTTTGCATTGCTTGTGATATTACCTTGCCCACAGAGTTTATCTCAACAAAAAGCGCGCATGAATGGAGCGAAATAGAGGTAGACCTGGACAAAAGACCGACGATTTATATTATACAAGCATAAAAAAGCCCCGAAATTCGGGGCTTTTTTTAGTTTAATTCATCTGTACCAATTAGACTTTTGCGTTTTTCCGCTGTTTGATATTAGAAATATCATATCCCGCAAATTTTTTCATGTAATAAGATATACTACTTCCGTAGGCATCAGTTACATCGTTTTGTCCATATGATCGTAGGTACTTCTTGACATTGCCTGCTCCGGCCAAATGTGCCGCGGCCAAAATGCCGGATTCGGTTACTTTGATACCTCCAATAGTTTTTCCGTTGAAACGCTTGATATCCCTCCTCAAAATCCATTTGTTACGGGCAATATTGGCCACAAAGGCCTTTTCCTGAAGTTTTGGGTTGTCCAAAAATTCATCCATATCGTAAACTCCCATCAAATTTAATGTGCTGCTACCAAACTGGTATTTGCCCAAATAACCCAATGTATTTACTCTTTGATATTTGCCCTGGGATTCCTTGAAAGCAAGTGCTTCCTTAAAGCCATTGTAGGCTTTTCCCAGAAAAGGAGGGGTTACCTCGTCCTCGTCAAGAAGCTCAACGGAAACCTGCGGTGCAAAGATTTCCAAATTGGCCGTTACCTTCAATGAATCGGGAATTTCAACAGTCTCCTTTTTCATTACGGTATAGGAACCAAAACTTGTCAAAACTACGATCATGGCAAGATGTAGTACAAAACCTATCCATCTTTTCATAATGTTCATATTTGTGATTTCGATACTATATACGTATCAAAAATCAATTTGGCCGGCAAATATAGACGGAGATAAGTTAAAGGGCACCCTAAAGCTCATAAAGATTTCTTAAATCAGCCTTAAAATACGTTAAATAGATGAAAATCAACGACAAAGAACCTTATCTCAGCACTCTTTGTTGATTCAACCATCGGGTATACTGCATCTTATTACGGTTGTGTTGCGCCAAAGTTTTGGCAAACATGTGGTACCCGAAGTTGGAAACATCGGCCACAAAATAGAGATAATCGTGTTTTTCCGGGTTCAAAACGGCATCTATGGAAGTGATGTCCGGCATGGTTATCGGCCCCGGGGGAACCCCTGCATATTTATACGTATTATATGGAGAATCCATTTCCAGGTCACGGAAAAGTACCCGCTTTATTATGGTATCGTAATTGCCTGTCTCTTTTTTGATGGCATAGATTACCGTGGGGTCCGCCTGAAGCAGCATTCCCCTACGTATTCTATTTAAATATACGCCAGCAACCCGGGGGCGCTCATCTACTTTAGCGGTTTCTTTTTGAACTATGGCCGCCAAGGCCGTAACCTCATTGGGGGACAAACCAAGGTTTTTAGCTTTATGCAACCGGTCAGAATTCCAGAAACGATCATATTCGGTTCGCATTCTGTCCCTAAAACTCTTCGCATCGGTATTCCAGAAAAACTCGTAGGTGTTTGGAATGTACATCGACAATTTTGTATCGTCATCAAATTTGGTTTCCTTCAAAAAAGCAGAGTCATTGAAGGTTTGGAGGAGCGATAAACTATCCGCTTCAATTTGCTCGGCAATCCTTCCTGCCAACAAGGCCAACGATTCTTGATTATTGAAGGATACTTGAACCGGTATATTGGCACTGCGCAGAGTGTTTATAATTTCATTATTGTCCATCCCTTTTTTGAGTGCGTATTTTCCAGCTTTGATATTGGCAATGTATCCTTTACGCTTGGCCACAGTTTCAAAAGTGGACATATCCTTCAGCAAAGGCTCCAATGACGATTTTACATCAGAAAAGGAAGCATCAGTTTCTATATAAACAAACGCTTCGTCATTATTGAACTGGGTATTGGGGCTAAAAATGGCACTATAGATTTGATACACTATAAAACCACAAATCAACAACCCAAGAATGGCCGTTGCCCAAAGCACTTTTTTAAGATTCATCCGATTTTATCTTTTGATATATTATTTCGTTCTTGAACCCTTGGTTGGTCCTTATCCATTCTTTTTTAATACCTATTTTTTCAAAACCCATTTTTTGAAAGAGATGGATGCTGGCCTCGTTGTCCTCCAAGATATTGGCGTATAATTGATGTAGATCCAAAGTGGAGAAGGCATAATCACACAATAATGACAATGCTTCTGCTCCTGCACCTTTGTTTCGGTCCGCAGGTTCCACAATGATGATTCCAATACCGGCCCTTTGGTGTTTCGGGTCAAAATCGAACAAATCGATCAAGCCAATACACTGATCTTGATGATTACTGATGCACAAACGCAATTGCTTTACATCATAAATATCCCTGTGGGCATTGTCCAGATACAATTGCAGTACTTTTTTCGAGTAAGGTTTCAGCGTACCGCTCACCTCCCATACCGATGTATCGTTTTCCAATTTGTACAGAAAATCGAGGTCGGTAGGCTCCAAGGCCCGCAAATAAACGTGTTCTCCTTTTAGATTGAGCATTCGATGGTTCCTTTAAATACCTGAACGGCAGGTCCTTTTAAAAAGATATTGCTGTAGTTCCCCTCCTTTTTCTCAAAAGAAATGGTCAAATCGCCTCCGATGGTATGTATATGGACCTCATTTGCAGCGGTTTTTCCCGACTCATACATGGCCAAGGCCACGGCCGTCACCCCTGTGCCACAGGAAAAGGTCTCTCCCTCCACGCCTCTTTCATAGGTGCGTACATCAAAAGCATTGTCCTTGGTCTGCTCCACAAAGTTGATATTGCTCCCTGACTCGCCATAAATTCCGTAGCGGAGTCTTTTTCCTTCCTTTTGCACATCAAATTTATTCAGTTCCTTCACCATTTGCACATGGTGAGGAGAACCAGTATCCAAGAAGCTATGGTTTTGTTTCTCGTGGATCTTGTCCACGTCTATCATCTTCAAATTAACCATATGTCCATCTACCGTTGCATGGTGCAAACCATCGACCGCATTAAAGGTTGCCTCCCTTTCTATCACCCCCAAATAATGGGCAAAGGCCACCAAACAGCGACCTCCGTTACCGCACATGCTGCTTTCTGCTCCATCTGCATTGTAATAAACCATCTTAAAATCAGACACTTTGTCATTCTCGAGCAGTATCAAACCATCTGCTCCAATGCCAAACCTTCTGTCGCAGAGTTCTGCCACAAGTTTGGTATTGTTTTTGGGAAATATATCCTGGCGATTGTCAATAATTACAAAATCGTTTCCCGTTCCTTGGTATTTAAAAAACTGTAGTTCCATAGTTATCTACAAAGGAACAAATATATGGGGTTTTTTAAGGTTTTTTTTGGAGTTAAAACAGCGTTAAACCGACTTAGCCAAAAATTGAAAGTTTTTAATTTTGATAAAGCTTAATGTTAAATTGTTAATGAATTATGAAGAAAATAGCTAATTTATTCCTTGTGTCCGTATTTGCAGGGGCCATTACACTGGGAGCCTACAAATTATTTTTTGAGAAAGAAAGCTATAAATGGGTCGCTTCGCAAGAAGAAGTGCCTTTTGTAACGACGAGTAATTTGGATACTTCGCCAAGAGGGGCCGGAATCAATGAGGTTGATTTTACTTCCGCGGCCGAAAAAACGGTGAACTCCGTGGTACACGTAAAAAATATGACCATGAGCAGTAGGGGACCATCCAGTATTGCCGAGTTCTTTTATGGTTATGAACGTAAACAGACCCCACAGGTAGGAACTGGTTCCGGAGTGATTATTTCCCCAGACGGTTATATCGTGACCAACAATCACGTTATTGCCAACTCGAGCCAACTGGAAGTGGTATTGAACAACAATAAATCATACGAGGCCGAAGTAATCGGAACCGATGCCGACTCGGACATCGCCCTTTTAAAAATCGATGCCGAGGACGCATTGCCCTATTTGGCTTTCGGGGATTCCGATAATGCAAAAATTGGCGAGTGGGTACTTGCCGTTGGCAATCCATTCAACCTTACCTCTACCGTAACTGCTGGAATAGTGAGTGCAAAAGCACGATCTCTTTCTCCAACTGGCGCACAATCCTTTATACAGACCGATGCTGCCGTTAATCCTGGAAACAGTGGTGGAGCGTTGGTGAATACAAACGGGGACCTTATAGGTATAAATACTGCAATTACATCACAGACGGGTTCTTACATCGGATACGCCTTTGCGGTTCCCAGCAATATTGCCAAAAAGGTTGTAGAGGATATTATGGAGTTCGGAAATGTCCAAAAAGGATTGTTGGGCATTAGAGGTGGAAACCTAAACCCTGAAGTTGCCATGGAAATGGGCATTGAAGACTTGGAAGGCGTTTATGTTTCTAGTGTGGAAGAAGAGTCGGGAGCTTCCGATGCTGGTTTAGTAAAAGGTGATATCATCAAAAAGATAGATAACGTCGATGTTGCTAAATTTTCCGAGCTTACAGGATACCTTTCTGCTAAAAGGCCCGGCGATGTGATTCAATTAACATTGGATCGAGATGGTAAAAGTATCGTGAAAAATATAACCTTAAAGAAGCAGAACAGTGTAATCCTGCCAGCTACTTCTTTTACCGTTAAAAACTTGACCAAAGAAGATAAAAAGAAGTTTGGTGTATCCAAAGGCGTAAAAATCATTGATGTACCACAGGGTTACTCCCGATATGGTTTGACCAATAAGGTTATTATTGAATTGGATGGCGAACCCATCAACAATATTGATGATGCCAAGGAACGCTTTGGAGAAATATCCCGATACGGACGGACCAGTTTTACCATGATCAATGAAGATGGTGAAAAAGAACACATGATACTTCAATAAAAAGTGCTAAAAAAACACTTAAAGGCGTCTGTAACAAGGCGCCTTTTTTATATCTAATATGTTTTACGAAAACGTTTGAAATATATAATTTAGCCCCGAAATTAATCATTACAACCGCAACCTTTATCCATGAACGACAATTTATCTTACGAAAAAGAACTTGCCTTTCAGGCAGATAGACGCAAAGCCACTACCGAATTCATAAAAATCATAAGCGACCTTTGGTACGACAAGGCCATCGAGGTGGTTCTCTTCAAAAATCAAATCATCGACAAAAATGTAAGCGACATTATCAACCTGCACGAATACGCCGGGGAGTTTGTGCAAAAACCCATGTCCATTTTCGACTCTGTGGAAATTCTAAGGGCCATCAACGACCTTAACCTTCCCCCTGCCAAACTCGATATCGGCAAGTTGACTTACGAGTACAATTCCAGCCAGAACGCCCATTTAAATGTAAAGGCTTTTGTTATTGACAAACTTAAGGAAGCCCAAACCTCAAAAGCCATCGACCCAAAAGATGTGGTCCTTTATGGTTTTGGACGTATTGGCCGTTTGGTAGCGCGCGAACTCATGGCCAAAACAGGCCGAGGTAGTCAGTTGCGATTGCGTGCCATTGTAGTCCGCGGAGAAATGAACAGGGAAGTTTTGGAAAAAAGAGCCGCACTCCTTAAAACCGATTCGGTGCACGGACCTTTTACCGGAACTGTGGATATTGATTTAGAAAAACAAGCGCTCATTATTAATGGCACCACCGTAAAGATCATCAATGCCAAGCAACCCGAAGATATCGATTATACCAAATATGGCATTGCAAACGCTTTGGTTATTGATAACACCGGTGCCTTTAGGGACAACAAGGAACTATCTCGACATCTGAAATCAAAAGGGGCCGGCAAGGTATTGTTGACCGCCCCCGGAAAAGAGGTTCCCAATATAGTCCACGGTGTAAATCACAAGGATTTTGATCCGGACAAGACCAAAATATATTCGGCAGCTTCATGCACCACCAATGCCATAACCCCTATCTTAAAAGTAATAGAGGATTCTTTGGGCATTAAAAAAGGGCATTTGGAGACCATCCACGCCTATACCAATGACCAAAATTTGGTGGACAATATGCACGATAAGTACCGTCGTGGCCGTGCAGCAGCACTAAATATGGTGATCACCGAAACAGGTGCTGGTTCTGCAGTCGCCAAGGCACTGCCATCATTAAAGGGAAAACTGACCTCGAACGCCATAAGGGTTCCCGTACCCAATGGCTCACTTGCCATCTTAAACTTAGAAGTAAAGAACAAGACATCAAAAGAAGGCATTGATACCATCATAAAAAAATATGCATTGGAAGGTGATTTGGTGGAGCAAATCAAGTATGCGCTGAGCAACGAACTGGTTTCCTCGGACATTGTAGGTGCCACAGCACCATCAATTTATGACAGTAAGGCCACTATTGTGGCTCCCGGCGGAAAAAATGTAGTATTGTATATTTGGTACGATAACGAGTACGGTTACTCACATCAAGTTGTACGATTGGCAAAATATATCGCAAAAGTTAGGCGTTATACGTATTATTAATAGGGCACGAATTGTTCTTTGAACTGATTTTCTTTTTTTAAATTAGGTATATTGATGTAATTTCGCCCCACCCATAATCTATATTTAATACGAGAACATTATTGAACATGAAGCATTTACGCATTTTATTTGCCTTAGCCTTACTGATCCCTGCCTTGTCCTTACATGCGCAGGAAGAAGAATCAACAGAACAAACCGACAACAGCCTTAGAGGACAGTTTAAAGAATTGGAACGTAAGTCGGGCAATTATAGGGCCAATGGCATCCAGTATGAGGTGGTGAAGATTACCGACCTATATAAAACAAAGGAAAATATATTTGATTCCATCGAGACCGCCAATAAGACCATTAAGGATTTATCCGAAACCATTACGGCGAACGATGCAGAAATAGAAGACCTGAACGGCAAACTGCAGGAAACCACCAATAAATTGAACAGTGTTACCGAAGAAAAAGACAGCATTTCTTTCTTTGGTTTACTAATAAGCAAGGGAACCTATAACTTTATCCTTTGGTCCATTATTTTTGGGCTCTTGTTGCTCCTATTATTCTTTATTTACAGATTTAGAAACAGTAACTTTTTGACACAGGAGGCCAAATCGGCCCTTGCCGAACTGGAAGAAGAATATCAAAATCACAGGAGAAGGGCTCTGGAGCGCGAGCAGAAAATAAGCAGACAGCTTCAGGACGAACTGAACAAGCAGAAAAAATAAAAATAAAGGCTTCTTTCTCGGAAGCCTTTATTTTTATAGGGAGTTATTACAAGCATTCCTTACTTTTGCGCCAAATCAATACATAGCTACAATGTCCATGCGGATTGACATTATTACCGTACTCCCCGAGCTTTTAAAAAGTCCCTTTGAAGCCTCTATTTTAAAAAGAGCCATAGAGAAAGGATTGGTCGAGGTACATCTTCATAATTTGAGGGATTATTCCATAGGGAACTACAAACAAGTGGACGATTACCAGTTTGGAGGCGGAGCCGGTATGGTGATGATGATAGAACCCATCGACAAATGCATTTCCCAACTCAAATCGGAAAGGGAGTACGATGAAGTCATTTATATGACCCCGGACGGAAAAACCTTAAATCAGGGGATGGCCAATGAAATTTCAATGAAAAAGAACATCATTGTGCTGTGCGGCCATTATAAAGGTGTAGACCAAAGGGTCAGGGACATGTTCGTGACCCGTGAAATTTCCATAGGTGATTATGTATTGTCCGGTGGTGAATTGGCTGCTGCCATTTTATGTGATGCCCTAATACGGTTGTTGCCCGGCGTATTGAACGATGAAACCTCTGCCCTAACGGATACGTTCCAAGATAATTTGTTGGCGCCACCTGTGTACACCAGACCTGCGGAATACAAAGGAATGGAAGTTCCCAAAATTCTACTGAGCGGTAACTTTCCCAAAATTGAAAAATGGCGGGAACAACAAGCTCTGGAACGTACACAACAAAGAAGGCCCGATCTTTTGGAAAAATAAATCGAAAAGGCAAAAAACAACTTGCTATTTCTAAATATTAGATTACTTTTGCAATCTCAAAATCAACCTCTGACGAGGTCCGTGTAAGTTGGTTTTGCAAAAACATTTAAAAAACATAAAATGGAATCCTTAATTAAATTTGTTGAAGACGAATTTGTTCCAAAAAAAGAATTTCCAAAATTTTCAGCTGGTGATACCATCACTGTTTATTACGAAATCAAGGAAGGTGAAAAAACACGTACCCAGTTCTTTAAAGGTGTTGTGATACAACGTAGAGGAAGTGGTGCAACAGAAACGTTTACTATTCGCAAAATGTCCGGTACTGTAGGTGTGGAAAGAATTTTCCCGGTAAACATGCCAGCTTTGCAAAGAGTGGAAGTAAACAAAAAAGGTAAAGTACGTAGATCAAGAATCTTCTACTTTAGAGGTCTTACCGGTAAAAAGGCCCGTATCAAAGAAATTAAGGGATAATCCATATTCCTACGAGACTAAAAAGCACCCTTTTCAGGGTGCTTTTTTTATGAACAATTGTTAATAACCTTGGTTCATATCGTGTTGATTTTTAATGCCTTGTAAAATTGCAAAATTTGATTTTACAACCTACTTTAGACAAAGATATGATTGTGATACCATCACGATGATATTGATTTAAAGTTGACGTTCTTTAAAGCTGCGTATTCCCTTTTAATTGGTAACACTACTGATCACAAAAGGAATTTTGATTTGGGAGGCGCTTAGGCAAGACCTAATGAGAAATAATAGATTTTATGTGCGGATGGAAGAGCAATTTTTCATTTTGATAAAATTGTAGAAATACAACAGTATACTTTGCAAATGAAGCTTGATTCCATAATTAAGCACATAGCAAAGCAAACGTCGAAAGGACAAAAGATGTAATCAAATAGGTTACAAGTTTTGGTACCACCAAACAAATCTTGGGTCCATTCTGAAAGCCATCTCCTTGGTAAAAACAAGGAAATGGCTTTTGTTTTTTAACAAAATCTTACTAAAAGTCCACACTTTTAGTCACTTCCATTCGTACTTCACCATCCATATATCGTATATTTGCAACCGCTCAAACAAATACATATAAATGGCTAAACTTTATTATACCAAAACAGACGAGGCACCCGCCTTAGCAACATTATCCTTCTTACCCATAGTAAAATCATTCACCGAAACCGCCGATATCGAAGTGGAGACCAAAGACATCTCTTTGGCCGGTAGAATCGCTGCCGTGTTTCCAGAATTGCTGACCGAGGACCAGCAAATATCCGATGACTTGACCATTTTAGGGGAGCTTGCAAAAACCCCAGGGGCCAACATCATAAAACTTCCAAACATCAGTGCTTCAATTCCGCAATTGAAAGAAGCCATTGAAGAACTACAAAAAAAAGGGTACAAGCTACCAGATTATCCCGATGAGCCCAAAACGGACGAAGAAAAAGTCATCAAGGCAAAGTACGACAAGGTAAAAGGTAGTGCCGTTAACCCAGTGCTTCGTGAAGGAAACTCCGACAGACGCGCACCAAAAGCCGTAAAAAATTACGCCAAGGCACATCCACACACTATGGGCGAATGGTCTTCGGACTCCAAGACCCATGTGGCAACCATGTCGCATGGAGACTTTAAATCCAACGAAAAATCCTTGACCCTATCCAATGCGGATGAAGTCCGTATTGAACTAGTGGGACCAGACGGTAACACAACCGTACTAAAAGACAAGCTTTCTCTTTTGAAAGGTGAAGTTATCGATGCCACGGTGATGAGCAAAAAAGCATTGGTGGAATTCTTGACCAAGGAAATCAAAGATGCAAGGGAAAAAGATATTTTACTTTCCTTGCATTTTAAAGCCACTATGATGAAGGTTTCCGACCCCATTATTTTTGGACATGCATTGGAAGTTTATTTCGCCGAACTATTCAAGAACTATGGTGACACTTTCGAAAAACTGGGAATCAATCCAAACGACGGATTGGAAACCCTTTTCAATAAAATCGGCAAATTGCCAGAAGACCAACACAAAGAAATTGAAAATGCCATAAAAGCAAGCATTGAAAACGGTCCTGATTTGGCCATGGTAAATTCCGATAAGGGCATTACCAACCTTCATGTGCCAAGTGACGTGATCATCGATGCCTCCATGCCCGCTATGATCAGAAATTCCGGTAAAATGTGGGACAAGAATGGTGAGCTTCAAGATACCAAGGCCATTATTCCAGACAGTAGTTACGCTGGCGTATATCAGGCCACTATAGATTTTTGCAGAGAACACGGTGCTTTCGACCCTACGACCATGGGAACCGTTCCCAATGTAGGTTTGATGGCCCAGAAGGCCGAAGAATATGGCTCCCACGATAAAACCTTCGAAATTGAAACAGCTGGAACGGTAAAAGTGGTGAACTCAGCAGGTGAAACTTTGATCGAGCACGCCGTGGAAAAAGGCGACATCTGGAGAATGTGCCAAGTAAAGGATGCACCAGTTCAGGATTGGGTAAAACTGGCCGTAACCCGTGCAAGGGCGACGAATGTTCCTGCCGTTTTTTGGTTGGATGAAGACAGGGCCCATGATGCCGAATTGATCAAAAAAGTAAACGTTTACCTAAAAGACCACGATACCTCAGGGCTGGATATCAAAATCCTCTCCCCTATCGAAGCGACCAAGTTCACCTTGAAGCGCATGAAGGAAGGAAAAGATACCATCTCCGTATCAGGAAATGTGTTGCGGGATTATTTGACCGACCTCTTCCCTATTTTGGAAGTTGGGACCAGTGCAAAGATGCTGTCCATTGTTCCATTGATGAACGGTGGAGGATTGTTTGAGACAGGTGCCGGTGGTTCTGCTCCGAAACACGTGGAACAGTTCCTGGAAGAGGGTCACTTACGATGGGATTCCCTTGGTGAATTCCTGGCATTGGCCGTTTCCTTGGAATTCTTTGGAGAAAAGAACAGTAACGAAAAGGCTAAAGTACTTGCCGATGCTTTGGATAAGGCAACTGAAGAATTTTTGAACCAAGATAGGTCACCATCCAGAAAGGTAAACGAAATAGATACTCGTGGAAGCCACTTCTATCTTGCCTTATACTGGGCGGAGCAATTGGCCAAACAGGACAAGGATGGGGAATTAAAAAGCATATTCAGCAAAGTGCACGATGCAATGTCCTCCAACGAGGATAAAATCGCTCAAGAGTTGATAGATGCGCAAGGTTCTCCCATGGATATTGGAGGGTATTACCTGCCAAATCCAGAAATGGCCTCCAAAGCCATGCGACCTAGCGAAACCCTGAACCATATTTTGAGCTCCATTGGATAATCAAGATAAACATAAGTAACAGTAAAAAGGCAGCCCTTTAATGGCTGCCTTTTATTTTATCCACCAATAATGTTAAAATAATCTCAGGTAGCCAAATTCGTTTTTTCGCTGCCCTATAATTGTTTACTTTTAAAAAAACAATCGAATGCCCAGACATTATCTTGCATTTTTGCTAGCCCTGTTTGGGCATTTTTTTGTGATGCATGCACAAGAAAAGTATACCCTGAGCGGTACTGTTTTTGAAGCATCCAGCAACGAATCCCTTATTGGTGTAACGGTTGCCGTATCAGAGTTAAAAACGGGAACCACTACCAACGAATACGGTTTTTATTCCATCACTCTTCCCCAAGGCGAATATCAAATCGCAGTGAGCTATCTGGGTTTTCGGGAAGTCATACAAACCATCACCCTTAACCAAAATGTAAAACAAGACTTTAATCTGACCGAGAAGACCGAGGAGCTACAGGAAGTCGTGGTCACGGACAATGTGGAAAAACTGGACATTCGCAAACCCCAGATGAGCGTTACCTCATTGTCCTCAAACACAATCAAGGAAATCCCTGTAGTTTTAGGTGAGTCCGATGTAATAAAATCGCTTTTGCTCTTACCTGGTGTCACCAGTGCCGGTGAAGCTTCTTCCGGTTTTAATGTACGCGGTGGGGCCGCCGACCAAAACCTTATCCTTTTGGATGAAGCAACGGTGTTCAATTCCTCCCATCTGTTCGGCTTCTTTTCGGTATTCAATCCGGACGCTATAAAGGATGTAAAACTCTTTAAAGGAGGAATCCCTGCACGATATGGCGGAAGGGTATCCTCGGTACTCGATATCTTCCAAAAAGAAGGAAATAGCAAGCAATTCAAGGTAAACGGTGGTATAGGGGCGGTTGCAAGCAGATTATTGATTGAAGGTCCCATACAAAAAGACAAGACTTCGTTTCTAGCTGGCGGAAGGGCATCGTATGCTCATTTGTTTCTCCCATTATTTGATATAGAAAACAAGGCCTATTTCTATGACCTCAATACCAAAATCACACATAGAATCAACAAGAACAACAGTATCTTCCTCTCTGGATACTTCGGTCGAGATCTTTTCAATGTAAGCGACCGTTTTGTGAACGAATATGGAAATGCCGTTGGTAATTTGCGATGGAACCACTTGTTCTCCGATAAACTCTTTTCCAATCTATCGCTCATTTATTCCGATTATTATTATGGCCTAGAGCTTGATTTTGTGGGGTTTGAGTGGAACTCCGGCATCCAAAACTTTAACCTGAAATATGACCTAAAACACTACTTGGGCAATAAACTCCAGTTGAACTACGGGATAAACAGTATCTACTATGTTTTTAATCCGGGGAAAATAGTGCCCAATAGCCCCGATTCCGGAATCGTGGAAGATCAGCTCACAAAAAAATATGCCAACGAAAATGCAGCTTATATTGATGTGGAACAAGAAATCACGGATAATCTAAGTGTGGAATATGGATTAAGGGCAAGTCAATTTAGCAGGTTGGGACAGGATGCGTTTTTTGTTTATGCGGATGATAATGCTGTGGAATTTGATGCTTTTACCCAGACGTATGGAGAAGCAAACCCATTAGATACAATAAATCCGGGCAGAAGCAAAACGCTCGAAACCTTTTTTAATCTGGAACCAAGGATTTCAATGTCCTACACCTTTAAGGAAAATAATTCCATAAAGGCCAGTTATACCCGATTGGCACAGTACCTCCATCTTATTTCAAATACAAACTCCCCTACTCCCTTGGATGTATGGACCCCCAGCGGTCCATTCGTGGAACCACAGCTGTTGGACCAATATGCCATTGGTTATTTTAGGAATATCAAAGCGGGTGCCTACAGTTTGGAGGCGGAAACATTTTACAAGACCATACAAAATAGGATAGATTATATCGACGGTGCCAACCTTATTGCCAATGATGCCATAGAACAGGTTATATTGAATGGTGAGGCCAGAGCTTACGGACTGGAGCTTTTGCTCCGAAAAAATGAAGGCCGAGTTACGGGCTGGTTGGCCTATACACTATCCAAATCCGAGCAAAGAACCCCAGGCAGGTCCGATTTGGAAACCGGAATAAATATGGGGGAATGGTACAATACCCCGTATGATAAAACCCACGACCTTTCTTTCTATGGTAGTTTTGAGCTGAATGAAAAATGGAGTTTCAATGCGAATTTCATCTATCAAACAGGGCAACCTACCAATTACCCGATTGGTCAATTTGAGTTTGAAGATGTTACCGTGCCCTATTATGGCCTAAGGAACGAAGAGCGTTTGCCCGATTACCACAGACTGGATATTTCCGCTGTTTTGACACCAAAACGCAACAAACAAAGGAAGGTTCAATCCGAATGGGTGTTCAGCATATACAATGCATACAATCGTAAAAATGCAGCATCCATTAATTTTAGGGAGAACGAGGATACGGGCAGAAACGAAGCCGTTCGCACCTCCATTTTTGGGATTATCCCTTCGGTGACCTATAATTTTAAATTTTAACGGCATGAAAAAGCTACTGAACTACATTTTTATTGCCCTGATACTCGGTGCCTGTGAGGATGTTGTTGATGTTGATTTACCGGAAACCGAATCCAAATTGGTAGTTGATGCAGTTTTGCGGGTGGACAAGGAACAACAATTCATAAATGTCCGTATAGGGCTTAGGACCAGCAGTATCTTTTTCGAAGAAAACCAGCCTGTGCAAGCAGAAAACGTGACCATATCCTATGGTCAATTGAACAACCAGGGAACGTTTGAGGACCTAGCCACATCATCCTTAGTTGAGGAAGCACCGGGCTCGGGAATTTATATTCCAGACCAAAATTTGCCAACGGACCAACGTATACCTACATCGGCCGCCGAACTGGGAACGGTATTCATTTTGGAAATTAATTATCAAGACAAATATTATTTTGCCCAGACCGAGTATGCGCCCACAGTACCTCTGGACAACCTGGAACAAGGTGACGAAGTGTTTTTTGATGAAGAGCAAACAGAGGTCAAGGTAACATTTACTGATGATGGGAGCACAGATAACTTTTATGTGTTCGATTTTATGTTCGGTGAATTTCAAACGGTGGAAGACGAATTTTTCCAGGGCCGACAGTTTGAGTTTTCCTTTTTTTATGATAAAAAAACCCAACCTGGAGATGAAATAACCGTAAGCATTTTAGGGGCGACTCAAGGCTTTTATAACTACATGGACCTGGTATTGGAACAGACGGGCAATGGTGGAGGGCCTTTTCAGACACCCGTGGCCACAGTTCGCGGAAACGTTTTTGATATTACTGGTTCGGAAAATGTTACGGGAATTGACGATGTGGAAAGCCCTAATGATTTTGCGTTGGGCTACTTTGCCGTGGTTCAGGAATATAGGCGCAGCCTTATAATTGAATAACTCCTGAACTATACAAGCGCATATAGCAATAGTATCATCAAAATACCCACAATTCCCTGAACCAACGTACCGAGGGTATGTCCCCGAAGTGCCGTTTTCACCTTCATGCTCGAAAATTGGGAAACCACCCAAAAATAACTATCGTTGATATGGGAGACCGTCATCGCCCCTGCCCCAATGGCTAGAACAGCCAAGGCCTTATCGGTAATGGAAACCAAACCAAAGGTTTCCAACAATGGGGCTATAATTGCCGATGTGGTGATGATGGCAACCGTGGAGGAACCCTGGGCCGTTTTGAGCACGGCTGCAATGGCAAAAGCGATCAAAAGCCCACCTATTCCGGTGCTGGATTCCAAATTAACAATGGCCGCAATATCCATGGTTCTTAGAATGGCACCAAAAGCACCCCCTGCTCCCGTAATGAGCACAATGGCCCCAGCCTGTTTGAACGCTTCGGGCACCCACCCTTTTTTCTCATCCGAAGGAACATTTCCGGCCAAGGCAAAGGCAAAGAAAACACCAATTAACAATGCAATTACCGGGCTGCCCAGAAAACTGAAAACTTGGAATACCATTCCTTCACCCAAAGGGTGGGTCGGGTAATCCACTACAGATTTCATCGCAATCAGAATTATGGGAATGAGCAAGGGCAGAAAAGCTTGAAAAGGCTTTACGTTTGAGGCTACCTCTTCCGGTGTTTCAATCATATCATCGGATTCATCCTCCTGCAATGATTGTCCAATGAACCGTGCCCAAAAATACCCTGAAATGGAAACAGGTATGGCAACCAAGAGTCCAAAAATCAGCACCATTCCCAAATCAGCTCCTAAAATGGCAGCTGCTGCCAAGGGTCCCGGTGTTGGAGGAACAAATACGTGGGCAGCATATAGTCCTGTTGCCAAGGCAATGGCAAAAACCAGCGCAGGAATACCTGTTTTTTTGCTGATGGCTTTATTTAAAGAAGAAAGAATAATGTACCCAGAATCACAATACACTGGAATAGAAATAACAAATCCAGCTAAATTTATGGCCAAGGGAGCGTGTTTTAACCCGATAAGTTTTAAAATACTATTGGCCAACACTTGTGTGCCGCCAGTCTTTTCCAAATAAATACCGATTACGGTACCGAACGCAATGACCAATCCGATGCCCGAAAGCGTATTGCCGAACCCTTCCGCCATTATGGACATCATATTCTTTGGGGCTAGTCCCAACAAAAAACCTGAAGCCACAGCGGCAATGGTCAAAGAAAATATGGGATGCATTTTAAATCTTACAGTCGCAATTATGATGAAGAGGACAACAATCCCAAGAACTAGAATTTCCATGGCCAATTTTTTATGCTATTCCCTCTAAATATAAGCTAATATTCCTATTTTGGCCCTATGAGGCGAACCAATAAGGAACTTCTGGTAAAGGGAATAAAATCGTTTGGCTACACGGTACTTGCCATGTTTATGGGACCATTTTTGATTTACGAAGCATTCAAAAATGAGGGTCACTCCTTTTATTGGCCTGTTTTGATTTTAGGCATTATTTGCGCAGTTTTGGCCATTTACCTAGGGTTTAGGTCGGTAAGTATTGTAATGGAGGCTGTTTTCGGCAAGAAACAAAAAGACTAATTGCCCGTATTGGGAGGTTGATTTTTCCATTTATTGGAAAGTTGGGCATAATCATAATCCAAAACCGATTTTTGACGCTCCAACCGACGGGCTGCAAAGGCCCGTTGTAAAATATCCTCTATCAAGTAATCTTCGTGTACTTCTTCTGGCCGAAACTCTTCTTTTAAACTGATCTTGAACAAACTGGCCGTGGTATTGTACCAAAAAGCACGCCAACCGTTACGTAAGTCTTTGACCAAATCAAAAGCGGTGGTTCCTGTTTGACGGTGAATCAATTTTACCAAAATCTGCCCTTCGGTACGGGTAAGCTTTTTAAGTTCTTCGGAGAACTCACCTTCTATATATTTTTGAACCTTTCGCGTATATCGTCTTTGATGCCTGCGCTTTTTGATATGTTGTAGACTATCGTTCAGCTCCACCAGTCGTTCAGCGGCCAATTTAGCGTAAGGATATACCTTGAGGGTTTTTCTTCTAAGAATGTAGTATCGTAATTTATCCTCACGGCTGGCAAAGTCCAATTTTCCGAAAATATAGACCTCTTCCAGCTCAATGGAACTCATCAAAATGGAATCCCCTTCGAATCGAACATAGTAATCCTCTATGGAATCATTGGCTATGGAGTCCATTGAAGTTTTATGAGAGTCTTCTTTCGATCCCTGGGCCCATCCAAAGCCATTAATCATTAAGAAAACAACTAAAAAACAGATACGTAGCATCATATTCCTTTCTCAAAAGTCTTGCCAAAAGTAAGTATAAAGGTGTGATTTGGTTATTAAATAAAAGTGAATATTCTTAAGTTTGTGTTCTAAATCAGATACATGTCAAAAGAGAAAATCATTAACGAAAAATCCCTTGAGTTTTTAGAAAAATACCTGAACAATCCATCCCCGACGGGCTATGAATGGGAAGGTCAGAAAATTTGGATGGACTACGTAAAACCCTATGTGGACGAGTTTATCACGGACACTTATGGAACTGCCGTAGGGGTTATCAATCCAGATGCGAAATACAGGGTCGTGATCGAAGGGCATTCCGATGAAATTTCTTGGTACGTCAACTATATTACCGATGAAGGTTTGCTTTACGTTATCCGAAACGGCGGTAGCGATCATCAGATAGCACCATCCAAATGGGTGGATATCCACACTAAAAACGGTATTGTAAAAGGTGTATTTGGCTGGCCGGCCATCCATACCAGAAACAAAGAAAAGGAGCAGTCTCCCAAATTGGACAACATTTTTATAGACATAGGTGCCAAGGACAAAGAGGAAGTTGAGAAAATGGGCGTTCACGTAGGGTGCGTGATCACTTATCCCGATCAATTCCATATTTTGAACAAGGATAAATTCGTTTGTAGAGCGTTGGACAACCGCATGGGTGGTTTTATGATTGCCGAAGTGGCCCGTTTGCTCAAAGAGAACAAAAAGGAACTACCTTTTGGATTGTACATCACCAATTCCGTACAAGAGGAAATTGGCCTACGTGGTGCCGAAATGATCACGCAGACCATTAAACCGAACGTAGCGATAGTAACGGATGTATGCCACGACACTACTACCCCGATGATCAATAAAAAGACAGAGGGAGAGACCAAAATAGGCGATGGACCTGTTATTTCTTATGCGCCTGCCGTGCAGAACAAGTTGCGCGAACGTATTTTAGAAACCGCAGAGGCCAACAAGATTCCGTTTCAACGTAATGCATCCTCTCGATACACCGGTACCGATACCGATGCTTTCGCCTACAGTAATGGCGGTGTTGCATCTGCATTGATTTCATTGCCGCTTCGCTATATGCACACCACAGTGGAAACCGTTCATAAAGATGATGTAGAGAATGTTATCCGTTTGATTTATGAAACCTTGTTGAACATTAAGGATGGAGAAACCTTCAGTTATTTTGATTAACTGATTGAACTGAAAATAAGTTATAAAGCATCGTTGCCCAGAATGGGCAACGATGCTTTTTTGTTGATTGCCGTTCTGAACGCAGGGAAGAATCCCCACTACTCAATATAGGAGAGATTCCTCAGTCACCATACTCCTTCCAAATGACAAGTATAGGTAGGGTCATCTTAAAAAATAATATGTTAACATGGCAGCCCTCGATATGACAATTTCTTATCTTTAGGTAATATGGATGAGCTAGTTGACATTTTGGACGACCAAGGAAAACCTACTGGGCAATCTTGTTTAAAATCCGAAGCACACCAAAAAGGCCTGTTGCACCCAACGGTCCATATATGGTTGTACACTTCAGATGGCCGGGTTTTAATACAACAAAGGAGTAAAAACAAGGCCACGCATCCTTCTCTTTGGGATGTTTCGGTGGCAGGGCATGTTTCGGCGGGAGAAAATATTGTTGACGCTGCCATAAGAGAGGTGGCGGAAGAGGTTGGACTTATGGTATCGGAATCCGAGTTGGAGCCGCTGGACACCTTCAAGGCCATTCATAAAATATCCAAAGATTTTACCGATGCCGAACTACACCACATTTTTTTGTGCAAATTACGCGTTCCCTTGAATCAACTCAACAAACAGGAAAGTGAGGTAGATGATTTGGCCCTGGTTCCACTTTTTAAGTTTGCCGAAGAAACCTGGGGCCTGGCAAGCGTGGGCAAATATGTACCTCACGGTCCTACCTATTACAAAACCATTATTAAAGCAATTAAAAGTCGGACTTGACTTTTTCTGCAAATTCCTGGAGTGCATCGAGAGCATACTGCTTTTGGTCGCCGGTTTTCATGTTCTTGACCACAAATTTGCCATCCGTCAACTCTTGCTCTCCCAAAAGAATCACGTACGGCACTCCCCTTTTATCGGCATACTTAAACTGTTTCTGCACTTTAGTATCCGTAGGGTATAAATCGGCACGCAATCCTTGTTTTCGCAGTCCAGAGACCAGTTTTAAGGCTGCCATTGCTTCTCTCTTCCCAAAATTCAGGCAGAGTAGGTCCAAGGAGGAATCCAGACTATCCGGAAACAGGTTCAATTCTTCCAAAACCAAGTAAATACGATCCAATCCGAAGGAAATACCCACCCCGCTCACATCCTTGAGTCCAAAAATGCCCGTAAGATCATCATACCGACCGCCGCCGCCAATGGAGCCCATTTTTACGCCCTCGGGTGCTGCCACTTCAAAAATAGCACCTGTATAATAGTTGAGGCCACGGGCAAGGGTAACATCCAACTGCAAACTGGCGGATTGCAAACCGACCATGTCCACGGTGGAGATAATCTCTTCCAGTTCGGAAATGCCCAACATTCCCACTTCGGAATCGGCAAGGATGGTTTTTAGTTTTTCCAACTGCTCGGAAGCAGTACCCGTCATATCAAATAATGGCTGGGCTTTGGTAATCGCTCCTTCGGAAATACCTTTTTCCATCATTTCAGCCTTAACCTTCTCCTCTCCAATCTTGTCCAATTTGTCCAGAGCGACGGTAAAATCGACCAATAAATGCTGTGCACCGATTACTTCCGCAATTCCAGAAAGTATTTTTCGGTTATTGATTTTGATGGTGGCTCCTTTCAGGCCCAAATCGGTAAAAACAGCATCATACAATTGTACAAACTCCACTTCTTGAAGCAAAGAGTCCGCTCCCACCACATCGGCATCACATTGATAAAACTCGCGAAAACGCCCTTTTTGAGGACGGTCGGCACGCCACACGGGCTGGATCTGATACCTTTTGAAAGGGAAATCGACTTCATTCTGATGCATCACCACGTAACGGGCGAAAGGTACCGTAAGGTCGTAACGCAACGCCTTTTCAGAGATTTTAGGGGTCAGTGAAGCAGAATTCTTGGAACTGTAGGTCACATCATCCACTTTGGAAATAAAATCCCCTGAATTCAAGATTTTAAAAATCAAACGGTCGCCTTCATCCCCATATTTTCCCATCAGGGTCTCCGAATTCTCGAAAGATGGGGTTTCTATCGGCTGGAAACCATAGGTTTCGAAATGCTTTTTTATGGTTTGGGTGATATAGTTACGTTTGGCCACCTCTGCTGGTGAAAAATCGCGGGTTCCTTTGGGTATGGATGGTTTCTTTGCCATATAGTGTTAAATTCTAGTGCAAATATAAGGGGTTTACGGAATGTTTGCAGCTATTCGACAAGTGTCATTTCGAACGAATGTGAGAAATCTTTATTGACCACTAATCAGTGTTCCACGATCTGCTCAAACCATCGGTATAGTGCCCCTTTGGTGATAACGGCACCTTGCTTGATGATTTCAAACTTGTCCACGTTCTTATCCTCTCCATAGGCCTTGGAGGCTGTAAGATATTCTACAAAATCGGACTGGTAATTACGCTTGAACCAGCCAAAGCCCACCTCGGTCCTTAGGTCAATTTCCGGGTTTAGGATTTTAACGGAAAGCAACTTCATTTCCTTATCCGTTAAATGGAACAGGTGCATATGCCTTTCGGAAACATTTTCAAGATATTCCACCTTGTTCAGGACACCTTCCCATATCAAATCACTAAAAACGTCGATTTCTTCCTCGACCACCTCTGGTTTTTCCTTTTTAAGGGCATCCCACTCCTCCGCAGTAATGGACTGGGTAGCCAAAAAGTTGATGAATTCTGGATGGAGCTCCTCTAATTGCTCCTTTGTCAGTCGTCTGTACTTCATGCTGCAAAAATATAAAAGGTAAGTCAGAACCCCTTCGTTTTTAGGCCAAGAAAACCACCAAATCTATTGTTTGGATGTCTTCGCTTTAAGTTTACCTTAACCTTGAATGTTTGGCAAGCCTTTTTAAATATTGTAGTTTCGGAAATTAACATGTATTAAAAAGAAGATAAAATGACATTTTTGAAATCAATGAAAACGTTCATGGTTTGTATTGCAACCATTGGTGCGGCCGCTTTTTCCCAAATAAACGCCCAAGAGCAGGTAGAGGTCAGCGATACAGAACTGAACAAGATAGCTTCTGCTTTCCAAGACATCCAAAAAGTGAATATGGAAGCGCAGCAAAAAGTAATGAAAACCGTTGAAGAAAGTGGTTTTGAGGCCAACCGATTCAACGAAATGTACCAAGCTGCCGCTTCTCCCGAAAAAACGGTAGATGCCAGTGATGAGGAAAAGGAACGCTTTGGAAAATTAATGAACGACATACAGCAGATGCAGGTAGGCTTCACCCAGCAAATCGAAGAGATTATCGGCAATGAGGGCCTGAGCATGGAAAGGTACCAAACCATTGCCATGGCATTGCAAAGTGATACAGAACTACAGGGACGGTTAAGAGCAGCTTTGGAAAAACAGCAGTAAGGCCAGTCTAATCAATATCACCATAAAAAAACCCGAGCAAATTGCTCGGGTTTTTTATTCCATATGTTTAGAAGTTTAGTTTGCTTCCGCAACCACTTCAAATGGGAATTCAACTACGACTTCCCTATGCAATCTGATAATCGCTTCGTAAGGACCAACTCTTTTAACAGCTCCACCTTTGATATTGATGAATTTTCTGTCGATTTGGTGTCCTTCTTTGTCCAAAGCAGCAGCAAGGTCGATATTGGTCACAGAACCGAACAATTTATCTCCGGCACCGGCCTTAGCGGCGATTTTGATTTCCAATTGTTTCAACGCATCGGCAATCTTAGTAGCCTCGTCAATAACTTTTTTCTCCTTGTGAGCTCTTTGCTTAAGGTTCTCGGCCAAAACTTTTTTGGCGGATGGTGTAGCCAAATCGGCCAAACCTTGTGGGATTAGGAAGTTTCTGCCGTAACCGTTCTTTACGGTAACGATATCATCCTTAAATCCCAAATCCTGTACATCTTCTTTTAGAATAAGTTCCATTCTCTGGTGTTTTTTATTTCAACATATCGCCAACATACGGCATTAACGCTAGGTGACGGGCACGTTTTACGGCCTGCGCCACTTTTCTTTGGTATTTCAAGGAAGTACCTGTAAGTCTTCTTGGAAGCAATTTACCTTGCTCGTTCACCAATTTCATCAAGAAATCCGGGTCTTTGTAATCAATATACTTGATACCTGACTTCTTGAACCTACAATACTTCTTTTGTTTGCTGGTCTCAATGTTAAGCGGGGTCAAATATCTGATTTCCCCGTCTTTTTTCGATTTTGCTTGTTGCTCAATAGATGCCATACCCTTATGCCTTTGCTTTTAGTTTGTTTCTTCTTTTTTCCGCCCAAGCAATTGCATGCTTGTCCAATTTAACGGTCAGGAAACGCATAATGCGCTCATCTCTTCTAAATTCCAACTCGTAAGGGCTGATGGCCTCACCTGGTGCCTGGAATTCGAACAAGTGGTAAAATCCACTTTTCTTGTGCTGAATGGGATAGGCCAATTTTTTAAGTCCCCAATCTTCTTTGGAGACCATTTTGGCACCATTCTTAATCAAGAAATCCTCGAATTTCTTGACTGTTTCCTCTATCTGTGTCTCAGACAGAACGGGATTCAAAATGAAAACAGTTTCGTAATGGTTCATTATAATATATTTTTAAAGGAGCGCAAAATTAATAATATTTCTTTCACCCTGCAAGAAAAGTAAAAAAACTTCGTTTAACTACATGAGTTATCAACAGTAAAAAATCTAATAAACTCAAATAACACATATGGCAATTTACACAACAAAATACACCATGTTTACATCTTTTGTTGCTCCTAAACGGGTTTTTTATGTAATTTGCCGATGATTTAAAACCCTACAAATCACCCCATTCTATGAAATTAAAAAGTATAATTGTAGACGATTCTTCGATGCAGCGCATGGCCGTTGCAAAGTTGGTCAACAATCATCCACACCTAGCCTTGGTTGCTGAATACAGCAATGCTATCGAAGCCAAAAATGGCCTGAAAAACCACGAGATAGACCTTATCTTCTTAGATGTTGAAATGCCGATTATCAGCGGTTTCGATCTTTTAGAGGCCCTAGAGAACCCACCACAGGTCATCCTTATCACAGGAAAGCCTGATTATGCACTTAAAGCGTTCGATTACGACGTTACCGATTATCTTCATAAACCAATTACCTTGGCCCGTTTTGAAGCTTCCGTGAAAAGAGCTGTTGCCAAATACGAGCAAATGAACCGTGTTGATGAAGACGAAGAGCACATCTTTGTGAAGAGCAACCTTAAAAAGCGTAAGGTTATCTTAAACGATATTAAATGGATAGAAGCTTTGGGCGATTACATTAAATTGGTTACAGATGAAGCCAATATTGTAATACTTTCCACCATGAAATCTTTCGAAAAGCAGTTGCCTGCCGAAAAATTTCTGCGTATCCATAAATCATACATTGTGAATCTGGAGAAGATTGAGAAATTCAACAGCAAGAATGTTGAAGTAGGGGGCAGACAGATTCCTTTAAGTAGAAACAAAAAGACTGAGTTGGCCGAGGCGCTGGCAAACGTATAGTGCTTTTTATATGTGGTCCACATTGTAGACCAGTCTTACACTTTTATACTTGGAAATAGCATTAAAAGATTTCTCAATTCTTTTAATGCTATTTTTTGTTTGTGCCAAAGGCTGTTTCCGAGGTATTTTGACCATTATATTTTTTAAATAGTCCCTTCTGATTCGAGCCACAGGGGGATATTCGGGACCAAGAATGTTTGGGCCCAATACATTCCGCAACGAGCCCGCCATCCAATCTGCGGCCTCGTTCAATTTATTGAAATCCTTATCCTTTAGGGTAACCTTGACAAGCCTTACCAGAGGCGGGTATTTGAACTGCTCCCTTTCATAAAACTGCTCTTCGAACATTTTATCGTAATTGTTCGTGGTCACCTGCTGTAGAATCTGATGGTACGGGTTATAGGTCTGAATGAGTACCTTACCTCGTTTTTGCGTACGCCCTGCCCTACCCGCAACCTGTGTGAGCATTTGAAAACTTCGCTCATGCGCCCTAAAATCGGGGAAGTTGAGCATAGAATCCGCATTCATGATGCCTACCAAGCTCACATTTCTAAAGTCCAGCCCCTTGGTCACCATCTGGGTGCCCACCAAAATATCCATCTCTTGGTTTTCAAAAGATGATATTATTTTTTCATACGCATATTTACCTCTTGTGGTGTCCAAATCCATCCGCCCTACCGAAACATCAGGGAACAACTGCCCCAATTCCTGCTGAACCTGTTCCGTACCGAACCCCTTGTTATCCAAAGTAGAACTTCCACAGGCCAAACAAGCTTGCTGCAAAGCCATGTGATAACCGCAATAGTGACAACGCAATTGATTTCTATGCTGATGATAGGTCAAACTCACATCGCAATTGGGACATTGGGCCACATGTCCGCAGGTTGTGCATTCCACCACCGGGGCAAAACCTCTTCTATTTTGAAAAAGAATGATTTGTTCCCCCTCCTCCAACGCCTCTGTTATGGCCTTGATCAAAATTTCCGAAAAATGCCCTTTAATCCTACGTTTACGGGTCGCCTCTTTGATATCCACCAAATTGATGTCCGGCATCAATACATCCCCGAACCTATTGGTAATGGAGGCATATCCATACTTTTTTGTTCTGGCATTGTACATACTCTCTATACTTGGGGTAGCAGACCCCAATACAATATTTGCTCCATGAAGTGCCGCCAAGACCACAGCAGCATCCCTGGCGTGGTATCGTGGCGCAGGGTCAAACTGTTTAAAAGAACTTTCGTGTTCTTCATCAACCACCACCAAACCTAAATTGGTAAAGGGAAGAAATAGGGACGACCGTGCACCGATTACAATCTGGGCTTTTTCAGCATTCGCCAACACATTGTTCCACACCTCCACCCTTTCGTGGATACTGTATTTTGAATGATAAACAGATACTTGATGTCCGAAATATTGCCTCAGTCGATTGATCAATTGTGAAGTCAATGCAATTTCTGGCAGCAAGTAAAGCGCCTGTTTCCCCTCATCCAAACATTTTTGAATGAGTTTCACATAGACCTCCGTTTTTCCTGATGATGTGACGCCGTGCAAAAGCACTGGTTTTTTTTCTGCGAAGCCTTTGTTGATGCTCTCTAAAGCTTGCTGCTGATATTCATTTAAATCAATATGGCGTGATGCCTCCGAACGCTCGTCAAAATCCACCCTATCCTTTCTGATGTGGTATTCTTCCAAAATATTTTTATCGATAAGCGACTTTATGACCGCTCGGGAAGCCCTGCTCTCATTTTCCAGTTCGGCAATGGCAATAGGCTTGTTTCCTTTTTTGGATTTTAGCTGAAAAAGAGAAAGTACTACTTGGCTTTGCTTGGGCGCTCGGGTAAGTTCGTTCAACAGTTCCGCCAATTGTTCTTCCTCCGTATATTTTTCCGAAAGTTTCACATAGCGTACCAGTTTTGGCTTGTATTGCTCGTACAGTTCTTCTTTTTGGAGCACCACACCCTTTTGTACCAACATATTTATAAGCTTCAACACCCCTTTTTTGTCAACGATATCACTGACCTCGGAGATTTTTAAGGCGGTTTGATGCTGCAGGGCCTCGAACACTAAAAATTCGTCATCGGTAAGCTCCGCTTCATCCACATCCGCATTTTTATTGGGCAAAATCAGTGTTTCGCTCTCCAACATAAAAGCGCTAGGCA
The DNA here is from genome assembly GCA_963677115.1 of uncultured Allomuricauda sp. GTDB lineage: Bacteria > Bacteroidota > Bacteroidia > Flavobacteriales > Flavobacteriaceae > Flagellimonas. The sequence goes on along the minus strand of OY781874.1, from coordinate 2,967,786 downwards.
GGGCACTCCTAATGACTTCTCCCAAAGTACACATGTAATATTTGGCCACCCATTCCCAATGCTTCAACTGCACTGGAGTCACAACAGGTTTCTCATCAAGAATTTGATATATTTCCTTGGGTTCGTAGGCATCAGGAGCGTTTTGATGCACTCTATAGGCCAAAGCAGTATAAATTTTTGATTTTCCAAAAGGAACGGCCACGCGCATTCCTTCCTTGATAAAATCCGCTTCGCCCTGCGTAATTTTATACGTGAAGAGTCTTTCCAAAGGAATGGGAAGAACAACATCCAAAAAATAATCCATAACCTAATTCTCTTCTACCCTATGCCATGTCTGGGTTCGATGCAAAAATGCCAAATACCCTCTTACTTTCAGGCGATTCACATTGTCCTCATCCAGCCATACCTTTCCCCGAAAGGTCATTGCCTGTTCGGGATCAAATAGGGTGTCGCCCTTGTAAACACCATCTTTATGTTCCTCGAAATCGTCCATAATTGTCATGCCGAGAATAGGTTTGTTCTTTTTCTCTCCATCGCATTTGGTGCAAAGCGCACCTTTTTTTCCCTCTTCCAAAATCTTGACCACTTTTGCGTGCAGCATTCCATCTTCCTTGTAGATCTCTATAATGGCCTTTTCCACCCCATTTCTATCATCAATGGTTTTCCACTTTCCAAAAACCGTCTGGGACCATGTTATCTGGCATAGCAGAAAACACAGCGGATAGATCCATTTATTCCTCATTTTTCTGCCTTTCATGTCGTTTTTTTAATGAATTTAAAGTTGCGTTCAGTTCAAAACCTAATAATAAGATATTCGAATTTAACCAAATAAACACCATTAAGATCAATAATCCGCCCAACGCCCCGTAAAGTTCATTATATCGGGCAAATTTATCCACGTAAATACCAAAAAGATAAGAGGTAAGCAAGAACAATAGAGTTGTCATAAGGGCTCCCGCTGAAAAAAAGCGGGCATTTCTCCCTTCCGCCGTTCCAAAATAGTACAGGATCGCGGTTGTTAAATAGGATAGAAACAAGAAAAACAACACTTTGGCGATTTGTATGCCCACCGTATCCCCTTTTTCCACATCGTAGCCCACCAGTCTTCTTCCAAGATACTCGCTGGTATATTCCACAATGTAAAATTCGAAATACACAAAGGCAACGGCCCCTACGATCAATAAAATGGAAAGAATCAACCCAACCATAAGTGCATAGGCATACTGACGGAAAAAATTACGGGTAAGTTCCACATGGTACGAATTTTCGAATCCCCCGAAAATGGCATTTACCCCATTGGCCACCAAAAAAATGGATAAAATAAAAGCAGACGACAATAACCCCCCCTGCTTCTGATCCTTGATTTGCTGATAAATCTCCCCAAAGTACTCACTCGTTGCCGAAGGTAAAAAAGATTCTAAAAAATCTAAAAACTGGGCGTCAAAATTCTCGTTTCCCACACTAACATAGGGAATAATAAACGGAATCAGCGTCACCATAAAGATAAGCAACGGAAACAGTGCCAAAAACAGGCTAAAGGCAATGGAACTGGCCCTTGCCGAAAGGGTTCCCTTTACGATTCCAACCAAATACATTTCAATGAGGTCGTACAAAGAGAGTCCTTCAAAAGCTTTCAGCTTTATCTTTTTCATCAACCGGACCACCCAACTGATGACAGGTATTTTTTCCAACTGCTCTTCGATGCCTGCTGACATTTAAACGGCTTTTAAACTTAAATCCATATTGTAAACGGAATGGGTAAGTGCACCCGAAGAAATATAGTTGACACCACATTCCGCATATTTTCGAATCGTATCCTCGGTTATTCCTCCCGAAGATTCTGTTAGACATTTATCCCCTATTCGTTTGACAGCTTCTCGGGTTTCATCATAATCAAAATTATCCAATAGAATACGATATACGCCATCAGATTTCAGTATTTCTTCGACCTCGTCCAAATTTCTGGCTTCCACTATGATTTTTAGGTCTTTCCCATTATTCTTTAAATAATCTTGTGTTTTTTGGATGGCCTTGGTGATTCCGCCCGCAAAATCGATGTGGTTATCCTTGAGCATGATCATATCGTACAGGGCAAACCTATGGTTCTCGCCCCCCCCTATTTTGACGGCCCACTTTTCCAAGGCCCTAATTCCAGGGGTGGTTTTACGCGTGTCCAGAATCTTGGTGTCCGTGCCATCCAGTAGGGATACAAAATCCTGAGTCTTGCTGGCAATGGCACTCATACGCTGCATGGCATTTAGCACCAAGCGCTCTGCTTTTAATATGCTCTGGGAGCTTCCCTCCACATAAAAAACAATATCCCCGTACTTCACTTGTGCGCCATCATCCACCAAAATTTCCATGGTCAGGCCAGGGTCTACATAATGGAATACTTTTTTGGCAAATGCCACTCCGGCGATCACACCTTCATCTTTTACGAGAAGTTTTGCCTTTCCTTGTGCGGACGCAGGAATGCAAGCCAAGGAGCTATGGTCTCCATCACCAACGTCTTCTCTTACGGCATTGGCAATGATCAAATCCAGTTCGTTTTGAAATTGTTCTTCGGAAATCATCCAATTGAGCTTTTAACGAAAATAGTAAAAACATTGTTCGTTGTCCACGACTTGCATACCCTTAATTTAAGCTGAAACGTTTATTTTTGGGCATGCAGATTACTTTAATCGCCATTGGAAAAACCGACAAGTCTGAACTTGAAGAACTTATAACCGTTTACGAGAAACGGCTAAAGCATTACATCAAGTTTCAAATTGACATCATTCCTGACATTAAAAACCGAAAAAATCTTTCTGAAACCCAACAAAAGGATAAGGAGGGGGAGCTTATTCTAGCTCAATTGCAACCCACGGACACTTTGATACTGCTGGATGAAAAGGGCAAGCAATACAGTTCGATGGACTTTGCACAGTTTCTTCAAAAAAAGATGAACAGCGGCATTAAAAACCTTGTCCTTGTCATTGGAGGTCCTTATGGATTTAGTGATGCCGTCTATGCCAAGAGCTCAGGTAAAATAAGTTTGTCCAAAATGACCTTTTCCCACCAAATGGTGCGATTATTTATTGTGGAACAGATTTATAGAGGGTTCACCATTCTCCGGAACGAACCCTATCATCATCAGTAGTCCAATAAAAGACCGCTTCGCCCTAAGAGACAAGATAAAAGACCTTTGATTATCCAGTTACGGTCTTGGCTCTTGATTCTTATGTCCCATTATCTCTACTAGAGGCTAGTAAAGCACCCTAAACTTGATGGTATTCTCTATTTTTTTGAGGGCTTTGATCACATCCTTGTCGTATTCTTTGTCCAAATCAGTGATTACATAACCTACTTCACTATCGGTTGAAAGGTACTGACCTGAAATATTGAGACCGTATTGAGCCAATATCTCATTGATCTTGGCCATAATGCCCGGAACATTGCGGTGAATGTGCAGGAATCGATGCGCCTTGTTCTGTTTGGGCAACCTTATATTTGGAAAGTTCACGGCATCAACCGTGTTTCCGGTATTGATGTAATCCATAATTTTATTGGGCACAAAATCCGCAATATCCCGTTGTGCCTCCTCGGTACTACCTCCAATATGCGGGGTAAGTATCACATTGGAAAGGCCTTGCAAAGGAGTTTGGAACTCACCATTGCTACGTGGCTCTGAAGGATAAACATCTACGGCCGCACCGCCCAATTTACCACTTTTTAAGGCAGATGCCAACGCATCGATATCCACCACGAATCCCCTCGATAGGTTAATAAGTTTGGCTCCATCCTTCATTTGGTTGATCTCACGCTCCCCAATGAAGTTTTTATTGGCCTTATTGTCATCAACATGCAATGTAACCACGTCGGAAACATTCAATAGATCTTCCAAGGTATTACATTTTATGGCGTTTCCGATAGCCAACTGATCATCCACATCATAATAGTACACTTTCATCCCCATGGCTTCTGCCAAAACAGACATTTGCTTACCTATGTTACCGTAACCTACGATACCAAGATTTTTACCACGGACCTCTTGAGAACCCGCAGCGGTCTTGTTCCACTCTCCATTATGGATCTCGGTACTACGAGGAAAAATGCTGCGCATCAACATAATGATTTGTCCTATGGCAAGTTCCACCACGGAACGGGTGTTACTATAAGGCGCATTGAAGACCACCACACCCTTCTTTTTACTATAATCCAAGTCTATTTGGGTGGTACCAATACAAAATGCGCCCACAACCATTAATTTATCAGCGGCATCCAGCACTTTTTGGGTGACCTGTGTTTTGGAGCGTATTCCCAACACATGAACGCCTTTTATACGCTCGATCAATTCATCTTCGGAGAGACTGGTCTTAATTAACTCTACTGAAAATCCTTCTTCCGAAAGATTGTCAAAAGCTGCAGTGTGAACATTTTCCAGTAAAAGGATCTTGATTCTGTTCTTGGGGTATGATAAGTTTCTTGGCAAATCGTTTATATATAAAAATTCATCTAAATTCGGTGTAACGTGGTCGGCATTGCTTGCCGCCTTTTCTCGATGCACGTTTTCGGTGTAAGCGAAAAATTTATGGGCTATTCCGGCCTCGCGCATTACATAATCGCTATAACCGTCGCCTATTACCTGGACCTCACCTTCCAAATCCAAGTTTTTTAAACATTCTATTTTTCCGTTGTGGGAGGCCAAAACATTCGTTTCGTCAAAACCGATGATATTTCCATCGGCATCAAACGTAAAGGTGTTGGCATATACCCTATCGGATGGAATGTTGTATTCTTCAACAATGGGGTCTATAAATTCTTTAAAACCACAGGAAATCACATAAATATCTTCTGAGAACTCATGAAAAAATTGCTTGTTCGCCTCTATCGATTTTGAGATTTTTTGACGTAGTTCCTTCACCAAAGCCTCCAAATCACTTTTATTGGCGTTCAACAAGCGGATTCTTCGTTCCAAAGATTCCGTGAAAGAAATATCCCCATCAATCCCCAAATTGGTGATTTTCTGGATTTCCTTCACAATTTCGTCCCTTTTAGGATTGCCTTGCAGGGTCATTTCCGCTAAAACATCCAACGCCTCAACACGTGTGAGCGTACTATCAAAATCGAACACATATTTGCGTCCTGTCTCTACCATCGGTCGTTTCAAAAAAATTAAAGCGTAAAACTAAACATTAATTCCATCCTTAGAATCGGAACTTATCAAAAACCTTACACATTTACGGATAAATCAAAAATCCGTTACGATTTGTTTTAAATGATACCCAAAAAAGAGATTTTTTTAATTGTCCGTTCTTAAAACCAGCGTCTTGTAAGCTTACAATAGATATTATATTCCTGACCGAACATTTTTTTGAGAGCCTTTTCTTCCGGCTTGATCTGAAAATGGTTCATATACGAAACAAAACCCGCTGCAACCAAAGTATTGAATGCGTTTCCCAGATGAAGACCATAGGCCAACAAAAAGAGGAGCATACCCAGATACATGGGGTTACGTGTGAAATTATAAATGCCATTGGTTACCAATTTCTTTGCTTTTTCCGGATTCAAAGGGTCTACCGTAGTTTTTTTGATGGAAAACTGGATGATTGAGACCAAAATGATCACAATACCGAGGCCAAATAAGAACCATGTGAGTAGGTCCTTTCCGAAAAAATCGAATTCGCCCACAGGTAAAAACCTGTCCAAAGCGAACATGACGCCCACAAAGATCAACATCACCAAAGCTGGTGGCACTTTCATTTTCATATCAATGGATTAAACCTCGAAATTACTACTTTTGAACCTCAAATAGCACCCTTTTTGATTTGAAACTAGTTTTTGCTACACATAACGACCATAAGCTGAAAGAAGTTCAGCAATTGCTCCCTAAAAACATTGAGCTATTATCCTTAAAGGATATCGAATGTTTTGATGACATTCCCGAAACCGGCGATACCCTGGAAGAAAACGCAAAGATCAAAGCGGATTATGTGACCCAAACCTATGGTTTGAATTGTTTTTCCGACGACACCGGTTTGTTGGTGGGTGCCTTGAACGGAGCTCCGGGAGTCTATTCGGCAAGATACGCCGGTGAACAAAAGCACCCTGGGGACAATATGGCCAAATTATTATCCCAACTTAAGGAGGCTACCGACCGTTCGGCACACTTTAAAACAGCCGTCCATTTAAACCTCCGAGGCGAAAGTTTCACCTTTGATGGTGTTGTGGAAGGTAAAATCACCACGGAACTCCATGGAAAAGGTGGTTTTGGCTACGACCCTATTTTTATGCCCAATGGATACGACAAAACCTTTGGTGAACTGCCTCCCGAGACCAAAAACGCTATAAGTCATCGAGGCAGGGCCATCCAAAAATTGGTGCAATTCTTAAAAAAGAACGCCACTTAGCTTGCACCGATCAAAATAAGTGTACCTTTGCCGCTTTATTAACGCCGCCGGTATGGGCAAGGTGTTGTGATGGGCTTGAACGGGAATTACTAAAATCGCTCTATACAACACAAACATATTTGCGATTTAAGGTATTTACACCGCTATGACAAAATTTGAAGCCTTGGGGTTAGATCAACCCCTATTGGATGCTATTTCCGACCTTGGATTTGAATCCCCCTCTGAAGTACAAGAAAAATCAATCCCGATTTTATTAGATCAAGAAACCGATTTGGTCGCCTTGGCGCAAACAGGAACGGGTAAAACCGCTGCCTTTGGATTTCCGATGATTCAAAAAATCCAACATGACAGTAGAACCACCCAAGGATTGATTCTCTCTCCTACTCGGGAACTCTGTTTACAGATTACCAACGAACTAAAACTTTATTCCAAATACGTTAAAGGACTTAATGTTGTTGCCATTTATGGTGGTGCCAGCATTACGGAACAGGCCAGACAAATAAAAAGGGGTGCACAAATTATTGTGGCAACGCCTGGCCGTATGAAGGATATGATCGGCCGAAACATGGTCGACATCTCCAAAATCGATTATTGCGTATTGGACGAAGCCGATGAAATGTTGAACATGGGCTTCTATGAAGACATCAAGGACATTTTATCCAACACCCCACAAGAAAAATTCACATGGCTTTTTTCTGCAACAATGCCCAAGGAAGTGGCTACGATTGCCAAAAAGTTCATGAACAACCCAATAGAGATCACTGTGGGTTCCAAAAATGCCGGAGCATCTACCGTACAACACGAATATTATGTAGTGGGCGGTCGTGACCGCTATGCAGCCCTAAAACGTTTGGCCGATGCCAATCCAGGTATCTTCTCCGTTGTGTTCTGTAGAACCAAACGGGATACCCAACGTGTGGCAGAAAAACTTATCGAAGATGGGTACAACGCTGGAGCTTTGCACGGTGACCTGAGTCAAAACCAAAGAGATTTGGTAATGAACTCATTCCGTAAAAAACAAGTGCAGATGTTGGTTGCCACTGATGTGGCTGCTCGAGGTATCGATGTGGACGATATAACCCACGTGATCAACTATCAATTGCCTGATGAAATCGAGACCTATACCCACCGAAGTGGACGTACAGGGCGTGCCGGTAAATCTGGAATCTCCATGGTTATCATTACTCGTTCGGAATTGAGAAAGATCAAGGCCATCGAGAAAAAAATTCAACAAGAGTTCTTGTCCAAAAATATTCCGGACGGCATTGAAATCTGCGAGATTCAATTGTATCACTTGGCCAATAAGATCAAGGAAACAAAAATCAATAAAGAAATTGAGAGTTACCTGCCTGCCATTAACGATGTTTTGGAAGGCATTGACCGGGACGAGCTCATCAAAAAAATTGTTTCTGTCGAATTTACACAGTTTTACAATTACTACAGCAAATCCAAAGACCTCAACAGTCAGGATTCCGGGAGGGAAAGGGGAACTTCTAAAGGAGATATCCCATCCGAAGGTTCCGTTCGATACTTTATCAATGTTGGGGAACGTGACGGCTATGATTGGATGAGCCTGAAAGATTTCCTTCGGGACACCTTGAACTTGGAAAAAGAAGATGTTTACAATGTAGACACCAAGGACACTTTCTCTTTCTTCAATACCGATGCCCAACTTACTGAGCTTATCCTTCAAACCTTTACCGATTTTAAATTGGAAGGACGTTTTATCAATGTAGAAGTTTCCAAGAATCCAGGTGCCGGTGGCGGTGGAAAAGGAGGAAAAAAACGTCGTGGCCGAAAAGGCGGCGGAGGAGGCCATCGCAAGGGCGGCAACTCCTATAAAGGTGGAAAAAAAGGAGGCTACGGAAAAAAAGGAGGCAAAAAGAAACAGGGATTTTATTAGTTAATTCTATATTAAATGGGAAGTCTCTCCTGTTTATTTTTCTTTGTTTAGTATTTTTATCACCACAAAGATTGCATGAGAAGAGTACTACTTATACTATTGTCCCTAATACCATTGCTCGGTTTTTCACAAGTTGAAGGTGATAAAGCGCAAGAACTAAAGGATTTTACCGCTACGGTAATCAACGCCCAAACCGAATACCCCTTGGAGAGTGTGCACGTGGTCAACCTCAATCAGGTAAAGGGAACCATTACCAACCAGGATGGAAAATTTACCATACCCGCCGCGGTAAACGATACGCTGTACTTCTCCTATCTCGGTTTTAAAACGCAAAAAGTGAGGGTAACCAACGATATGTTCCGATTTGGGGACACAGAAATTGCCCTGACCGAGTTGGCCTATGCCCTTGAAGAAGTTGTGGTTACACCGTATCAACTTACCGGATATCTGGAAATAGATGTGAAGAACCTTCCGGTAAACAATGCATACCAATACAGCATATCCGGTCTAAACACCAGTTACGAGGCCGGTAACAAAAGCCCCAGTGCCGTTACCAAAGTGCTTGGCGCTATTCTTAATCCTGCAGATCTATTGCGTAATCTTTTTGGCAAAAAACCAAGACAGATGCGCAAGCTTCGTCAAATTAAGGAAGATGACAATATTCGGGACCTTTTGGCCTCAAAATTTGACAGGGAGACCCTCACCGAGCTTCTTCAATTGGAAAAGGTGGACATTGAGGACATTCTCAACAATTGCAACTATTCAAAATCCTTTATCAAAACAGCGAACGATCTCCAGATACTGGATGCGATTTCTAGCTGTTATGAAGAGTATAAAGTGCTCAACCGCAATCAATAATTTCGACCGTAATAATACATTGGGGATTGTTTAAAATGGATATAAAGAAATTTCATAGTTACATATGCATTTTATAGCTTTAGACAAAATCCCGATACATGAAAAAACTGCTTGTTGTTTTGTCCATTTTTTCCGTTTTTATTGGCTGCAAGAAAGTTGAAAAAAAGCAGCAAACCACGCAGGTAGTTCCACAAGAAACCCCCAAAAAGGACGTTCCCTTTGTTTGGGAAGGTGCCAATATCTACTTTTTGCTGACCGACCGTTTCAATAACGGAAACCCCAACAACGATGTCAACTTTGACCGAACCGAAGAAACCGGAGTACTGAGAGGTTTTGAAGGCGGCGACATTCAGGGAATCACAAAAAAAATCGAAGAAGGATATTTTACCGACTTGGGCATCAATGCCATTTGGTTGACACCTGTGGTAGAACAAATCCACGGCGGAACCGATGAGGGTACGGGAAAAACCTATGGTTACCACGGGTATTGGGCCAAGGACTGGACTGCGATAGACCCTAATTTCGGCACTAAGGAAGACCTTTCAAAACTTGTGGCAACAGCACATGGTAAAAGCATCAGGATAATTTTGGACGTGGTACTCAACCATACCGGTCCCGTTACGGATAAAGACCCCGTATGGCCGGATGATTGGGTCAGAACCGGCCCAACCTGTGAATTTACCACCTACGAGAATACCACGGAATGTACCTTGGTGGCAAACCTGCCCGATATCCTTACAGAGTCCGATGAAGATGTGGAGCTTCCCGATGCACTTTTGGCAAAATGGAAAGAAGAAGGTCGTTTGAGCAAAGAGCTCGATGAGCTCCAATTGTTTTTTGAACGTACAGGCTATCCAAGGGCTCCCCGTTACTATATTATCAAGTGGTTGACCGACTATATCAATGATTTTGGCGTTGACGGTTTTCGAGTTGACACGGTAAAGCATGTTAACGAAAATGCTTGGGCAGATCTTCACAAAGAAGCCAATTATACGTTTGAAATGTGGAAAAAGAAGCACGAGAACAAAGTCATGGACGATAATCCTTTCTACATGGTAGGGGAAGTATACAACTATGGTATTTCAAGCGGTCGTGAATTTGACTTTGGAGACAAAAAAGTGGACTTCTTTGATTATGGCTTTAAAAGTCTCATCAATTTTGAATTAAAGAATGATGCGGACAATGATTATGAATCCATCTTCAAAAAATACAGCAAATTGCTGCACACCAAACTTCAGTCTAAAAGTGTATTGAACTATTTGACCTCCCATGATGATGGCGCTCCGTATGACAAAGACAGAACAAAACCATATAGGACCGCAAATGTGCTGTTGCTCACCCCCGGGGCATCACAAGTATATTATGGTGATGAAACGGCACGCAGCCTGACCATTGAAGGAACAGAAGGTGACGCCACCCTACGCTCCTTTATGAATTGGGAAGATTTGGACAGTTTGCCCGAAACACAAAAAATTCACGAGCATTGGCAAAAATTGGGAAGGTTCAGGGCCAATCACCCTGCAATCGGAGCAGGTAAACACAAGCGTCTGGGTAAATCTCCCTACGTGTTTTCCAGAACCTATGAGAAAGGGGAATATCGCGACAAAGTAGTTGTGGGACTGGATTTGCCCAAAGGCAAGAAGTCACTTTGGGTAAAAGGCTTTTTTGGTGACGGCACCGTATTGTACGATACCTACTCCGATACTAAAGTTACGGTGGCCAATGGTAAGGTTATTTTGGAAAATGATTTTGACATCGCGCTGCTGGAACTCTTTGAATAGACCTTATTGTCTGGAATGTAATGCTATTCGGTTTCCTTCCGAATCCAAAAATACCGCCATAAAACCTATATCGGGACTAATTTGGGTCTTCCGCTGAAGAATTTCGCCTCCATTCGGCTCGATACGGTCGAGTTCCTTCTGAACATCCAAACTATTGAAATAAATCAATGCTCCATCACTTTTACTTGGTTTGTACCAATCTTTATTTTGAATCAATGAACCCGAAGCGCCAGGTTTTCCATGATCGGCAGGAAACCATCCCATTTTAGTGCCTTCAAAATCCTGCAAACTTATTTCTACTCGAAAAACAGCTTCGTAAAACTTCTTTGCTCGTTCCATGTTTTCGACCGGAATCTCGAACCAACCCACCATATTATAATCCATGATCTAACTGTTTTCTAAATTTTGCTTTAAACTTGCCAAACCTTCTTCAAAATCCTTTCCTACCGCTTTGTCCATGCTCATAAAAAGCATTACAATGCTCATGGGAAACACATTTTTTCCCGAAAAGCCCCAGATGACCTTGGTTCTATCGGTTCCCACCTCAATGGTTTCGATATACGCATCGGAAGTCGATTTAAAAGGCTTTAAGAACCTAAGCTCACTTTCAATTCGCTCGCCTTCCACAATCTTGGTGATTTCTTGCTCTCCCTCTCCCACATCTTTGTTGCCTTTCCATTTACTGATAGCTCCGACCTCTCCATCCATTCCCGTGAACTCCGTTTGCATATTGGGGTCACGCTTTGCCCAGGGGGACCATTCATCTTGGTTTTTCAAGAATTTGAGATAGGTAAAAACCACTTTTTTGGGCCGCTTGAGCTCTATCGATCGAGAAACATTATAATTCTTGGGGGCAATGGAAGCTAAAATAAGCGTCAGCACTACCAATGACAATACAACGTAGAGGACTATCACAACAACGTAATTGATTGATTAACAATTAAAAGTACAAAAATATTTTACTGTTTAACATATCTTTTAATAATACCATCGACGTCCTTTATGGATTTCTTGGTCCAGTCCAACCGTTTTTCAAGAACCTCTATTTCAGATAATTGCCATTCCATATGGGACTCACGTACTTTTTGCGACAATTGTTGAATGATTATCGCGGCGGAAACGGAAACATTCAAACTCTCCGAAAAACCGACCATGGGAATTTTGAGGAGACCATCCGCCTGCTGCAATACTTCCTTGGACAATCCCTTTCTCTCGGTTCCAAAAAAGATGGCGCATTTCTGCTTTGGGAAAAAGTCGTGCAGTAAAGTGGAATCGTTGTGGGGCGTTGTTGCAATAATTCGGTAACCATCGTTCCTCAATGTGGACATACAGGCCGTCACAGTTTTATACCGGTGAACGTCCACCCATTGTTCGGCGCCCATGGCAATATTCTTGTCCAGACGTTTGCCAAACCGGTTCTCCACCACGTGCAGGTCCTGTACCCCGAAAGCGTCACAACTACGTAGAATTGCACTGGTATTGTGCAACTGATATATATCTTCAACAGCGATGGTCATATGCCTGGTCCGTTGCCGGAGAACATCCCAAAAACGTTGTTTTCGTTCTTCTGTGAGATAGGTTTCCAGATACGCCAATAAATCAAAATCAAACATAAAACCAAGATAGGGAAAATTGGAAATGCTATCTTAGGTCAAAATTAAAACTTAAACCCAAAAGAAATATCTCAGCTAATATGAATACAAAAATCATATCCTTCACAGCTTTTCTTCTATTTGTGATCGGGCTGCCTGCACAACAATCCAAAGAAAAACACAACAACCCCATTTTTGAGGGATGGTATGCGGACCCTGAGGGTGCCGTTTTTGGCGATACCTATTGGGTCTACCCCACCTTTTCGGATGACTATGACAAGCAACTGCATTTTGATGCTTTTTCATCCAAGGACCTGGTAAATTGGGAAAAGCACGAGCGTATTTTGGACACCACCAAAATTAAATGGCTTAGACAGGCACTTTGGGCTCCCTCCATTATTGAAAAAGACAGTAAATACTATTTGTTTTTTGGCGCCAACGATATCCAACGCCCCGGGAGAAGTTCCTACGACCCAAATAACGACATCAACCATTATGGGGGCATAGGAGTAGCGGTAGCGGATAATCCAGGAGGCCCTTTTGAAGATTACCTCGGTGAACCGTTGATTTCTGACTTTTATAACAACGCACAACCTATCGACCAATTTGTTTTTAAAGACGTGGACGGCACCTATTATTTCTTCTACGGAGGATGGAGCCATTGCAACTTGGGGAAACTCAATGCCGATTTTACAGGCTTTGAACCATGGGAAAATGGTAACCTGTTCAAAGAAATTACTCCCGAAGGCTATGTGGAAGGTCCGTTTATGTTTTTAAGAAAAGGGATTTATTATTTTATGTGGTCCGAAGGGAACTGGACCGATGGCAGCTATAAAGTAGCCTACGCCATGTCCGATAAGCCTACCGGACCGTATGAACGAATCGGGACCATTCTAGAATCAAGCGAAGGAGACATTGCGACTGGTGCAGGACATCATTCCGTAATCAACAAACCGGGGACGGACGAATGGATCATCGTTTACCACAGAAGACCCATTCCCAACCAAGACCGTGACCATCGCGTAACGTGCATGGATAAAATGGAATTTAACCCAGATGGCACTATAAAACCAATTAAGATAACTTTTGAGGGAATTGGGGCAAACTAATTGATTCAAATCGGTTTTATTGGCAGGGCAAAGGCGAAAGTTGGCGCAAAAAATTATTAAGGCACAAAGAAAAGAGATCAAAGAAGTGAAATCCATGATCGAACGTCCGGAAAATGAATGACAACTAACATAAAATACATCCAAAAGTTGGTGTAAACTAAATGGCCGATAAACGCAACCTTGGTATTATAGGTATTGGTCCACGGGGTGGATATGCCTTGGAGTGCTTGGTCGCTCAATTGATAAAGAAAAACAGCTTTAAAAACCTCCATTTTACCTTGTTCGAGGCTTCCGGGAATTTTGGTGGAGGTCATGTATACGATACCGCCCAGTCCAGCTCCAATTGGATAAACATCACCGAACGGATTTTGGAACTCGATGAAAGAAAAGAAATCCGTTTCAAAGAATTCAACATTCCATCATTCCCATCTTACCATGATTGGATAGATCATAATATATCCAGAGAGGTGGATGCCTATCCCCCTCGGCGTAAAATCGGCAAATATCTGAACCAAAGGTTCTGTTCTTTGATCGACCCCTTGGTGGAAAAAGGATACGCTACTATGCGTATAGACAAAGTGCATGAACTTCAACTAATGGAAAATAAAAAAATCAATATATGCACAAGCAACAATACCTACGGTGATTTTGACGAAATTTTACTGACTATAGGACACCAACCTACCAAAATTTCTGGCCAAATGGCCAAATGGCAGAATCATGTGGACAACCACAACGGAATTAGTCTCTTCCAAAACGCCTATCCCCTTTCCAATATTTTGTCCAGTCAACATCTGGACTCCAAAAGTATCATCGGAATACGAGGGTTTGGCCTTACCATGATCGACGTGGCGCGCCGAATAGCGAAAGAATTTGGTGATTTTCAAATCGAGAACAAGAAAACCCGGGAATTTACCTACGCTCCAATCCAAAAGATTGAAAATCTATTAGTTCCTTTTTCGTTGGATGGCCTGCCCCCGGTTCCAAAGCCATTAAATAAAGAAATAGACGATTGGTTTGCCCCTTCAGCCACACAATTGGATAATTTTGAAATCCTGATCGGAAACGGAGATACCCAAAAAACTGCGGAGGATATTGGTTTTTTGCTTGATGCATTCGCTCCGATCGCTGCGGATATTTTCTTGGAACTGCCCAAGAACATCAACCCCAACCAACTCGAACAACCCAGGATAGAAGATATCATCAAAAAATGGCTAAAAGATCCAACTTTGGATGACCCCGCAATTGTGCCTCAGGATGAGCCTGTGGGGGCCATGATGGAAAGTTTCGTAGGCATGGCCACGGGACAACATGCGATTAGCTTGGATTTTTGTATTGGACAGGTTTGGCGACATTGTCAACCTTCGATATATAAACAGCTTTCTTATAGTGCATGCCCAGATAATGTTTTTGCCAAGGTCATAATGTTGGATGAATCTACCAAAAGATACTCTTACGGACCTCCGGTAGAGGCCATTCAACAATTGATTGCCCTAAAAAAAGCCGGTGTGCTTAATTTAGACTATGTGAACAATCCTGAAATTGAACTGGTAGATGACGGTTGGAGGTTGGCAAATCCTAACAAGTCAATAACGGTCAACATCATGGTGGACTCGGTAATGGACCAGCCCAAAATAAAGGAAGTAACATCTTCGTTGGTAAGAAATATGCTGTCGGATGGGATGATTCAAGCCGTTCATGATGAACTCGGTGTTGCCACGGATGACCACGGATATATATTGGATACATCTGAAAACACCTTGCCCATCGCACTACTTGGACGTCTGGCCAAAGGAACCGTCATCGGTGTTGATGCCATATTGGAATGTTTTGGACCGCGCATCACACAATGGGCAGAACAAGCAGCCAGCAATCATAATGGATGGCTTCAATCAAGAAAACCAGCTGCCAATGGATAATCAACTCGTGGCATTAAGGCATAAATTGCATGCAGACCCAGACCTATCCAACAGGGAACAGGGAACGGCGGATATCATAAAAGAATTTATTGCTCCCTACAGCCCCAGCAAAATAATTGAAGGGATTGGAGGTGCCGGTATGGCGGTAGTTTTTAAATTCTCTGATAACGGACCCAGAATAACCCTAAGATGCGAATTGGATGCATTGCCGATTCAGGAAACCAATACCTTTCCGCATAAGTCCAATACAAATGGAGTCTCCCACAAATGCGGGCATGATGGCCATATGACCATTATGGCCGGTATAGCAAAATGGCTGTCGGTAAGCCACTTAAAATCAGGAACTATAATCTTACTTTTTCAACCGGCCGAGGAAACCGGTGAAGGAGCACTGAGAATGGTTAAGGACAAAAAATTTAAAGGATTGCAGACCGATTATGTCTTCGCCTTGCACAATATTCCCAAAGTGCCACTGCACAGCATACTCATCACAGAACAGGGATTTTCTGCAGAGGTGATAAGTGTTTCCATACAGCTAAAAGGCAAAGAATCCCATGCATCAGAGCCTGAGAATGGCATAAATCCGGCTCTGGCCTTGGCTGAAATTGTTCAAAGCATATCAAAATTGAACGCGCCGGAACCAATGGACCCAAAATTTGCCATTGTAACACCGATACACCTCAAAATGGGCCAAACATCATACGGTATTTCACCAGCAAATGCTGAATTGCATTACACGCTTCGTACTTGGAACACAGACCAAATGAAGAAACTGCAATCCAAATTAACCGGGATTGTGGACAAGGTTTGCAAACAATGGCACTTGGGGTCTAAACTGGATTGGATGGAATATTTTCCGGCTAGTTCCGTTCACAACGAATGTACCCACTTGGTAAGACAGGCTGCCTCATCCAACAATTTTCCAACTGTAGAACGTCCTGTTCCGTTTAAATTCGGTGAGGATTTTGGTTGGTTTTCCAAATCCTACAAAACTTCAATGTTCGGCATTGGGGCCGGTGAATCCACTCCAGCCCTGCACAATGCAGACTATGATTTTCCGGATGAGCTAATTACGACTGGAATTTCTATGTTCAAAAGCATAATTTTAAATCTGTTGGGGAAAAATAAATGATGGAAAAACAAAAAATAGTTGTGTTAACAGGTGCTGGCATGAGTGCCGAAAGTGGTCTTAAGACCTTTCGTGACGAAAATGGCCTTTGGGAAGGCCATGATGTGATGCAAGTGGCCTCGCCACAAGGGTTTGCAAAAGACCCAGAACTTGTACTTGAATTTTACAACCAAAGGAGAAGACAATTATTGGAGGTTGTCCCAAACAAAGGTCATTTAGCATTGGCAGAACTGGAACAGGCTTTTGATGTCAGTATTATAACTCAAAATGTAGATAATCTGCACGAGCAGGCCGGCAGTTCCCACGTGGTGCATTTGCACGGAGAATTGTTCAAAGTGCGGAGCACGATGGATGAAAACCATATATTGGATTGGAAAAAGGACTTGATTTTGGGCGATACAGACAAAAACGGACATCAGCTACGTCCACATATTGTTTGGTTTGGCGAAATGGTACCCATGTTGGAGACCGCAGTACAGATTGCCCAACAAGCCGAAATTTTGATTATAGTGGGCACCTCTATGCAAGTCTATCCTGCGGCAAGTTTGATTCATTATGCCCCAAAACAGACTCCAATATACTTTATTGACCCCAAGCCCAACATTCGATCTACAGATTTTGATAACCTGACCGTAATCCCAAAAACCGCTGCCAAGGGACTACCGGTTTTGGTGGAGAATCTTATCAATAATTAGCTCTGGTGGCCTCTGCCCAGGACAGTAGTAGACGCATTTGCTCGTCGGACAATTTGGCATCAGCATGGGTCCAAGTATATTCGTTCAAGGGCATTTCACCTTCCTTCACCTCCTCGATTATCTCTTCCAGCTTGTGATCCTTCTTTTTAGCATCGTAATTTTCCCAATCGGAAAAATTTAAATGACGCTTTCCATCTTCAACATGATCGGCCAACCAGTAAGAAACAGGAGCAATATTATTGTACCAAGGATATTCCGTGTTGGCGCTATGACAATCGTAGCAGGCTGCTTCCAAAATTATTTTTACTTCTGGCGAAGGTTGGGTATCCGTTTCAAAGGCTGCTACATAATCGCCTTCGGCCTTATTTTTTACTGGTCGGTAAAATTGCATACCGATCAATACGATCAATAGGACAATTGCTATTTTTTTCACTATTTTCATCACCTACAGGATTTGAGTAAATATATTGATTTTTTGGTGACGCAAGAGCAGCTTCATATCGCACTTCATTCTGGGAGAATTTCCAAGGTCCAGATTGACGAATTGGTTATTCAATTACAGCAGGAACCCCAATTGGCACAAGTGCTTTATCAAGAAATTTTATGGGAAGACAAGAAAGGTACCTTTAATGCAAGTTGGACTTTTGACCATTTGATGCGAAAGGAACTACACTACATCCTCCCTTTTATGGATAATTTTGTGAACGGTTTATCTGAATTAAAGTCCGAATCCTGTATTCGCCCCATTGCCCATGTGTGCGAAATGCTCTGTGAGGCCTATTTTAAGAAAAAGAAGTCCGATTTCCTTAAAAATATTACAGATGACCAATTGGAAAAAATAATGACCGCTTGTTTTGATTGGCTCATTGGTCCTATGAATATGGCGCCCAAGGTTTTTGCAATGACGAGTCTGTACTATTTGGGATTAAAATTTGATTGGGTCCACTCCGAACTCAAACTAGTTCTGGAAGATAGCTACCCCAACGGAAGCACTGGATACCGGAACCGCGCAAAAAAAACTCTGGATAAGTTGGCCGATTTGGGTGTCTAAACCATGGCGTTTAAGTATCTTTGAACCTTTCAAAATTTTCTTGACCATGTCCCTGACACAACTAAACGCCATTTCGCCGATTGACGGCAGATATAGAAACAAAACCAAAGCCTTAAAAGACTACTTTTCGGAAGAAGCCCTGATCAAATACCGTGTTCAAGTAGAGATTGAATATTTTATAGCGCTTTGCGAAGTCCCTTTGCCGCAATTGGCCGATTTCAATACGGCGCTGTTTCCCGAATTGCAGAAAATCTATCAAGAATTTTCTTCCGAAGACGCCCAAGCCATCAAGGATATTGAAAAAACTACCAATCACGATGTAAAAGCCGTGGAATACTTCATCAAACAAAAGTTTGATGCTTTAGACCTTCAGAAATACAAGGAGTTCATTCACTTTGGACTGACTTCCCAAGACATAAACAACACGGCCATTCCTTTGTCCATCAAAGAGGCGATGAACGATGTGTACGTTCCTTCCTATTTGGAGGTTTTTGAAAAATTGAAGGAACTGGCCAAGACATGGAAAAACATCCCTATGTTGGCCAGGACCCACGGTCAGCCCGCTTCCCCTACCCGTTTAGGCAAGGAAATCGACGTGTTTGTGGAACGTTTTAAAGAGCAGTTCAATTTATTGAACGACATACCCAGTGCTGCTAAGTTCGGTGGCGCCACAGGGAATTACAACGCACACAAGGTGGCGTATCCCAATAATGATTGGAGAGCCTTTGGAAAGCAGTTTGTACAGGAGAAACTGGGCTTGCACCACTCCTTCCCCACTACCCAAATCGAGCACTACGACCATATGGCGGCTTTGTTCGATTGCCTTAAACGCATCAACACCATTTTGATTGATTTGGATCGCGACTTTTGGACCTACATTTCCATGGATTACTTTAAACAGAAAATCAAAAAAGGAGAAGTTGGCTCTTCGGCCATGCCGCACAAGGTGAATCCTATCGATTTTGAAAATTCGGAAGGAAATTTGGGCTTGGCCAATGCCATTTTTGAACATTTATCCGCCAAACTCCCGATTTCCAGATTACAACGTGATCTTACGGACAGTACTGTTTTACGAAATGTGGGGGTGCCTTTTGCACATACCATAGTTGGTTTCCAGTCTACTTTAAAAGGATTGGGCAAATTGGTACTGAACCAATCCAAGTTCGAGCAAGATTTAGAGGATAATTGGGCCGTGGTTGCCGAGGCCATTCAGACCATTTTACGAAGAGAGGGCTATCCCAACCCATACGAAGCCTTAAAAGGTTTAACGCGTACCAACGAA
Source organism: uncultured Allomuricauda sp. (assembly GCA_963677115.1). GTDB lineage: Bacteria > Bacteroidota > Bacteroidia > Flavobacteriales > Flavobacteriaceae > Flagellimonas. The sequence continues at coordinate 2,948,078 of OY781874.1, read as the reverse complement.
AAAATCAACCAAAAATCCATTGCCGATTTTATCGAGACCTTGGACGTTTCAGATGATATTAAAGCTGAGTTGAAACAAATTACCCCAGCGAATTACACTGGGGTTTAATCTAAAATTCTGCCAGTTCGAGACTTTAGATTTCTGCTCAAGATGAATCAAAATCAAAAATCTAGTCCATCTTGGTTGCTGTGGATAGGCAGTTACTTTTATTTTACCAAAAGAATTTTGGTCACCGGGCCTTTATCGGTTTCTATCACTACAAAATAGTACCCATCATTTAAATCCCTGACATCTATCAATGCTGAAGTCTTAGGTGAGGAAAAAATCAGTTGCTTTTTAGGTGCTTGTTGTAGCTGTTGGTATACAGCTATACCCAAGATTTTTGATGGAGCAATCCCTTCTGGACCCATGGAGGATTCCAAGGTGATGTTTACCTCGTCCGTTGCGGTATTGGGATAGATCACTACACCATCCTCGGTTTCATTTGAATTAGGGTTCGACTGGTATCCTGGATTCTGTTCCAAAGGAATACCTCCTTCACCAATTTCTCCCTCTCCGACATGTTTTACATGCATTGTTATAGCAGGTCCCCGCCCACACTCGTTTACGCCCATAAGCTGTACCAACCCCTCATGTTTTGCATATCCAGTAAATACATTGGCCACATCATAATAGGTATTGGTACTTAATATTTGCCAATTATCCCCAAAATAATCAAACTGGTCTACTACTTCAAAAGGATGGGGCAGCCACCATTCATAAGAATCAGCCCCCTCTGCAGGTCCGCCATAATACTTGACCAAAGCTCCTGTTAAAACAATTTCGGGTCCCCATAAGTTGGATGGTAGCCCAGGCTTGCCCACATGGACAGTTTTTTCCAGAACTATGGGGTCTCCTGCACAGCTTTCGGAGGTCAAAATGGCATAAATGGTCAATGTTTCGTTATAGGAATTTGGTGAGGTGGTAAACGATGTTGCCGGGCTGTTGGGGTCGCTGGGTAATGCTGCCTCCATGTTATCGGAACTCCATTCTACCTGCATATCTCCCTTTACATCCACAAAATAAATTTCTTGTTCACAAAGCTTGCTGCTTCCCTCGATCACAAAACTGGAACCACATAAAAATGTACAATCGAAAACGGTGCCTGCATTCTTAAGCTCATCGGCCAACCAATCGCCATTGGCCCTATTAAAGGAAATATGATCCGTATTCTTCCCAGAAATATTGTAAGTGGTGGCAAAATTATCAAATTGAATCTTTAGCCCATCCGGTAGTTCCGCATCCATGGTATAGACTCTGTAATGGTCTTCCTGGGTAAGTGCCACATTATTGCCGCCTACATCCAGGGCACTGGTCGTGGGTATAAAATTAAGGTCCGGGGGTGTTTCCAAGGTGATATCATAATTCAACAAAAAGTCCACTATAGTTTCCTCGTCATTTATATTAAAATCATCTACAGTATTGATAAACGGCATAGCCCCTCCCGGAAAATTTGCCCAATACACATTCTCTCCCTGCCATTTAATGGCTTTATTGGTAAGGGTGCGGGTTATGGGCAAAATCCATAAACTTTTCTTTTCGTACTGGATCCATCCCTTATAAATCAAGTCTTCTACGTTCCCTGGTATGGCCCATGCCTGAAAATCCGTTTTAAGGGTGGTCTTTCCCGGTACAAAACCCAGTATAGCGGCAGGAATATCCCCAAAAGCCGCACCGGGGATTCCTCCTAAGGCTGGATAAAGAAAGAGCAGGAAGTCCCCAATAAGGCTGGTAGAGGCCCTACCGTGCAGCCAGAAAAGGCTTTTGCCGGGTTCCAACCCGTAGCCTTCTGCGCAATGGCTACCATTGCTGATGGCTATATTGCGTGTTTGCTGCGGGTAGCCCATGTTCTTGAGCTCGGTCTGCCATGCCTTGTGCACCGTGTTGTTCAGTTCGTAATTGGAGTCCACATAATTGATGAGCATTTGCTTTACAGCGGGCCTATCTATCAATTGGCGGGCATCGTCCACCGGAAACTCATTACTGGCAACGGCTACCGTAACATCGCCAATGGGCGTGGTAATAAGCTCGTTGAGCACATGGCGTGCGGCAAATAAAAAGCCGGGGGGCACGTGGGCACCTTGGTGCGGGGCATCGTGGCTTATGTAGAGGCTGGTATCGTGGTCCACATTGTTGTTCTCCATATCGCGAAGGGCATACCGGGCAATGACCCCGCCCATGCTCTGGCCCAAGATAACGTTGGGCGCTGCATCTTCCTCCTTATTGTTGTTCACCCATTCTATCACCGCCTCCAGGGCATAGGCATTGCGCTGCAGCCAATCGGTGCCATCTTCCCAGTTTACGTAGATGATGTCAAAACTTTCTTCGGTGTCTTCGGTAATAAGGTTTTGCAATTCTTGACTTTGAGACTTAAACCTCACCTCATCCAAAAAAGATTTAAGGTGTGTATCACCCCATTCTGGATCATTTCCCATCAAACCCGTATCAAACCCTTCTACAACAATCAAGGGTTTGTGGATTTTAGTACATTCTTTGGCAGGGGCTATCTGTAAATTGGCCACTCCCTTTATCCCCATATACCCCTTAGCGGCTGTAATGGTCTCTACCCAGGGTTTCTTATCGCAGTCAGGGTTACGGGCCGTCAGGGTCTGTTGTTTGGCCTTACCGGTGACCTTTACCGGGGTGCGGCAGTACTTAAAGGTACCGTCCGTGAGCTTTAGCCGAAACGTCCACGCGTACTCCCCGTCCTGTTCAAAATAATGATCTACGGATACGCCCAACAACATGGGCTCAAACCCGCCGCCATCGCCAAAATCCACGGCAAATTCGTCCACCAGGCCCGGTTGGTTGGTGCGCCAATCCGTTTTGCCCAGCACCACGGACACCTTGGAGTTGCTGATCTGCGTAACGGGTAGCGCCATAGCAAACACTTCCATTTCCTCGTAGGGGTCCTGCCACTCCGTGCCCACATACACATCGCGGTACTTGTTGTTCTCCACCGCAATAAGGCCGTTCTGCAACGCATCGGGGCGAAAGCGGGCATACTGGTAGTACATGCCGTTGAGGACCACTGCCGAGGCCATGGCCCCTTTGCCCAGTTTGTTCAGCTCCGTCTTGGAAGTGCTCTTCCACCCCTGTTCCATGAGCATAGGGTCCACCAGTTCCGGCACGGTTAGGGTGGTACGCATGGAGACCACACTGTTGTACAGGTCGCGGTACACGGAGGGTACTAGATAATTGTTGTCCCGGAGCACGCCGTCGTAGTTGGTCACGTCCACAAAATCGTACCCATAATCCAGTAGCATGTTGTGGGGAACCTTGCTTTTGTCCAACAAGCTGAACGCTTGGTTGGTGCGGTCGGCGACCTCAAGGTCGATATGCAATTGGGCGGAGAGGCCAAAGCAGGTCAATAATGTCAAGCAAATCAGTAGTTTTTTCATAATTTATAGATTTAAAGTTTATGGATTTGAGGGATGCTGCGCCATTAAAAATGTTTTTTATATATAACACCCTAATAACTATAGTTCAATTCTATTTCGTTATTCTTGTCCACATAAATTGTATAGTATTCAGTCTCCAATTCCACACCGTTTTTCCTCCTATTCACACCAATTCGGTTGATGTCTTCCAATGCTACAAGAACACTGTCTGAAATGGTATTAACTGAATTAGCTTTAACCTCTGTGCCTTGTGCAATTTGATATTCAGTATCCAATAAACTATTTTGGCCAATCTTACGCCCTGTTGGGTAAAATGATCTTATAATAAATGAATCATCTTCAGTACTCGGATTAAAACTATTGAGGTTTACCGTGATATAGGCTTTTTTAGGGTTATAAAAGTCCAGTGTGATCGTAGTGTCACGATTGCTAATCTGTCCAACTGCAAGTGAGTAATAACTATCCGTACTTATGTAAACCTCGGAATCAAGGTTGCTATAATCGATTACCAATTCAAAATATCCCCCAGCGTCTCCGGTAAGTTCCTCGTCCTTGACAAAAAATTGCATTTTATAATTGCCATTTTTATCGGTCGTTATTTTTTTTATCCTTCTGACTTTGGAACCAATACCAAGAATGTATTGGTAATCAAAAGCCACAGGTATGTTGGGCAAGGGTTCTCCTTTGGCCGTAACTATCTGGCCCTGCACTGTAGTGCAGTCGGTCTGGCATTCCAAAGCGGTATCGTCCTTTTCACAACTTTGGAAGATGAAAAAGGAAAGCATAATAAAAATTGTTCTTTTCATAAGTGTAGATTTAAAGTTTATGGATCTGGGGTATGCTGCCTTTAATTTTTAATTAGTTGACTTTGAGTTTTTCAAAATTCTAGGTCGAAACGGCCTTCGGTGATTTCGTATTTATTACCTTCATCATCTACTACCGTAAACTCAAAGGTGCCCGAAACGATAAATTCATCCAGATCAAATCGAGTGATGGTCAGCGTACCCGGTAAATTATCAGAAGTTCCTACATCAAGTAATAGACCTCCATCTATTCCATAGAGTCCACTAAAATTTCCGCTTTTTTCAGATTCAAGATTATAAATACCTTCGTTTAATGGGGCAACATCTATCCCCTGTATTGAAATAGTTCTCAATCCAATCTCGTCATTTCTTGAACCGCTTACTCCCAAGGTATAAGCGCCATCCGTAAACGTATAAGATGCTCTTCTGTCTTTGCTGGAAAAAAAGGGCTTGCCGTTTATTAAGCATGCAAATGTATCCTCTCCGGTTTGGGTAATGGGCGGCAGGGTGTCCACTGGGTTCAAGGGTTTGTCGTCATTGTTGCTACAGGCGTTTACCGCCAGCAGGCATAGGGTAATCAGTAGTTTTTTCATACTATGTAGATTTAAAGTTTATGGATCTGGGGTATGCTGCCTTTAATTTTGAAGTGGTTGATTTTAAGCTGTTCAAAATTCTAAGTCGAAACGGCCGTCTGTGATTTCGTATTTATTACCTTCATCATCTACCACCGTAAACTCAAAGGTGCCCGAAACGATAAATTCATCCAGATCAAATCGAGTGATGGTTAGCGTACCAGGTAAATTATCAGAGGTTCCAATATCAAGTGTGAGTCCTCCATCAACTAAGTAAATTCCGAAGAAACTACCGCTTTTCTCTAATTCTAACACATACAAGCCTTCCTCAATGATTTCTAGATTAAAACCCTGAATAGACACAGATCTTAGTCCCATATCATCCTGTCTCGAACCACTTATACTAATAGAATTTCCTGAGTAAGTAGCTCGTCTCTTGTAACTGGAAAAAAAAGGTTTTCTATTGATTAAGCATGCAAACGTATCCTCCCCCGTTTGGGTAATGGGCGGCAGGGTGTCCACTGGGTTCACGGGTTTGTCGTCATTGTTGCCACAGGCGTTTACCGCCAGCAGGCATAGGGTAATCAGTAGTTTTTTCATAATTTGTAGATTTAAAGTTTATGGATCTGGGGGATGCTGCTTAACAAATGGTTAGAAATAGTATATGGTCTTGTATTTCATCAATAGATAAAATCCAGCTTAATTGAATTGTTTTCCGGAACAAAAAAAATAGTGTCCTCATCTATCAAGTTTACACCACCCTTCCATCTCCGGATACTGATCCAATTATTATCATTTTCCGCAACTAAAACACTGTCAATTTTAGAATTGGCCGAGGTTGCTTTATAACTTGTACCATAACCCAATACATAATCAAAACCCCATATACTATTCTTCTCATTTTTTATTCCAGAAGGAAAAAATGATTCTAACTTAAAATAATCATCTTCAGTACTTGGATTAAAACCATTGAGGTTTACCGTGATATAGGCTTTTTTAGGGTTATAGAAGTCCAAAACGATTGTAGTGTCCCGTTTATCCAAATAATACATCGTGTGTTTATAATATTGATTTGTACTCATGTAAACCTTGGAATCAAGGTTGCTGTAATCGATATTCAATTCAAAAAGTCCATCAGCTTCGACACCGAGTTCATCATCTTTAATAAAAAATTTCATGGTATAATAACCATTCTCGTCAGTCCTTGTTTCTTTGATTTTTCGACGGGAACTTCCAATTCCTTGGCTGACAAAATGATCAAAAGCCACAGATATATTGGGCAAGGGCTCTCCTTTGGCCGTAACTATTTGGCCCTGCACAGTAGTGCAGTCGGCTTGGCAATCCAATGCGGTATCGTCCTTTTCACAACTCTGGAAGATGAAAAAGGAAAGCATAATAAAAATTGTTCTTTTCATATTATATAGATTTAAAGTTTATGGATCTGGGGTATGCTGCCTTTAATTTTGAAGTGGTTGATTTTAAGCTGTTCAAAATTCTAAGTCGAAACGGCCGTCGGTCATTTCGTATTTATTACCTTCATCATCTACCACCGTAAACTCAAAGGTGCCCGAAACAATAAATTCCTCTAGGTCAAATCGAGTGATAGTTAAAATACCTGGAGCCTCATCAGTTGTTGATGAATTCAGCGTGACTCCTCCATCTATAAGATAGGTGGCGTCAAAGCTTCCACTATTTTCAGAATTAAGTGGACAGATTCCTTCTTTAATCCCTTCTTTAATATCGATTCCTGCTAAAAGAATTGACCTTAAGCCAATATCATCATTTCTAGTCCCACTGATTCCCAAGGTGTAAGCACCATCAGCATAGGTATAAAATGCACTTCTGTCTTTACTAGAAAAAAAGGGTTTGCCGTTTATTAAGCATGCAAACGTATCCTCCCCTGTCTGGGTAATGGGCGGCAGGGTGTCCACTGGGTTCACGGGCTTGTCATCGGTGTTGCTACAGGCGTTTACCGCCAGCAGGCATAGGGTAATCAGTAGTTTTTTCATGATTTGTAGATTTAAAATTTATGGATTTGGGGTATGCTGCCTTTAATTTTTAAGTGGTTGATTTTAAGCTGTTCAAAATTCTAGGTCGAAACGGCCGTCGGTGAAACTTAAAATATTTCCTTCTCCGTCATTAGCTATAAATTCAAATGTTCCAGAAACAAAGCCCTCATCCAAATCAATTTTAGTAATGTTTAAAACACCAGGGGTATCATGTGATGAAGAGTAAGCTGTTATACCTGAATTGTATATAGCGTACCTGCCATAAAAATTGCCACTCATTTCAGACTCTAATAAATAATTTTTTTCTTCAATTAAATTTGAAATATCCAAACCCACCAAGCTAACTGTTTTAATTCCTTCATCATCATATCTTGAGCCACTTATTGAAAAGGTATATCCATCTTCGGTATATGTATATGAAGCTCGCCTTTTATAACTAGAAAAAAAGGGCTTGCCGTTTATTAGGCATGCAAACGTATCCTCCCCCGTTTGGGTAATGGGCGGCAGGGAGTCCACTGGGTTCACGGGTTTGTCGTCATTGTTGCTGCAGGCGTTTACCGCCAGCAGGCATAGGGTAATCAGTAGTTTTTTCATGATTAATATAGGTTAAGTGTTAATAAGATTTAGCGTACCCACAATACGTACCAAACCTTCATGGTTAAAAACTTAGGGTCCTCAACCGAAAAGGTTTACAATAGAAGTTGAAAGTTTTCTAAGGGGGTTATCTGCCTAGGCAGGCTTGAAAAACAAATAGCTTATCAATAATCTAAAAAGGTTTATTGTAAGCTTTTGATGCTTAAATGTAGTATTTTTATTGTTAGAAGTAAAGTAAACATCTGATATAGATGCTTTTCGGAAAAACAAAACCTAGCTGTAAGCGGAAGAGGGAGTAAAGGTTGTAGAGTGCTTGGATGCCATTCTTTATTGGGATAAATCAACCAAAAATCCATTGCCGATTTTATCGAGACCTTGGACGTTTCAGATGATATTAAAGCTGAGTTGAAACAAATTACCCCAGCGAATTACACTGGGGTGTAGTATTTGTTATTCCTACTAAGGCAGGAATAGTTAACTTTTGATGAGTTTAAGGGAGCAAAATTCATCCCTGTTTATGGATTTCCACTTGGTGCGGGTATGGAATTTCAATTCCCGCCTCATCCAACGCAAGTTTACTGTTTTCATAGGTAGCAAAATAAACATCCCAATAATCTTCCGGTTTGCAATAGGGACGAACGGCAAAGTTCACGGAGCTGTCCGCCAGTTCCAAAACATTTACGGAAGGCGCCGGATCTTTGAGCACTTTTTTGTTGGAGGTCAGCACCTTTAATAAAACTTCCTTGGTTTTTTTGATATCCTCATCGTACCCCACGCCAACCACGGCATCTACCCTTACTTTTCCTTCCGCAGTGTAGTTGATAATGTTCCCGTTCGCCATGGCACCGTTGGGAACAATGGCCAGTCTGTTTTGAGGGGTCACCAGTTTTGTGGTAAAGATTTCGATGCCTTTTACTTTGCCCAAAACACCTTGTGCTTCAATAAGGTCATCGATTTTATACGGTTTAAAAATCATGATGAGTACACCTCCGGCAAAATTGGAGAGCGAGCCTTGCAGCGCTAAGCCCACAGCAAGCCCGGCAGCAGCTATCACTGCGGCAAAGGTGGTGACATCTACCCCCAGTCTCGAAATTACAATGATTATCAAGAATACCTTTAATGCCCAAGAAAACAGATTCAGTAAAAATTTCTGGAGAGATAGGTCGTACTTACTTTTGGACATCACCTTTCGGGTACCCTTAATAATTTTGTTCACAACCCACATACCCACCAAATAAATGATGAGTGCGGTGACTAGTTTGGGACCAAATTCTTTTGCCAATTCAATTGCATAATCGAACCATTCCTGTGCTTTTTCCATGATACCTTAGTTTAGTTAGCGTTCTTATTTTGAGACACTAATATACTAAAGAAGGTCACTTTTTGTGTGAGACAACAAAAAAGGGCGACAAATGTCGCCCTTTTCAAATCTTTAAATAGGTTGGTATTAACCCTTAAGAAAATCTCCTATCTCTCCTAATCCTTCTCCTTTGTAATCAGATTTTTGAATGGCCTGCATTAATTGGATAATGTGTGCCGGGTTCATATTTTTTCCCAGTACACGAACCAAGGCAAAGCCTTTATCTTCACTATCCCCATAAATGATGACTTCATCAATGGCATCCTCGTCACCTAGGTATTTAATGACTCCCTTGCCATATTTTGAATTGATTTTCATCAATTCCACAAAATCATCTCCTTTAAGGATTTCACGTACTTTTTTCTTTTCCATCTCGTAGTCCGCCTCGTTGTCGGCATTCTTCTTAAATGCCAACAGATTGAACTTACGAAGCGATTCGATAGCTTCCTTTTGCGTCGGGTTCAATTCCTCCTCGTTCAATTTTAGAATGCTTGCCGGCACGTCTATGGATAAAAAGTTGGGATTCTCGGAATTGTCCACATAATATTCCTGTAGACTGGGCTGCGAAGCACATGATGCCAACAGTACCGTAGCGGCCACCAACATGGTTTTAATGATCTGTTTCATTTTCTCTATGTTTTTGATTGATTCTGAAATCTAAAAAATCAGTTGACAATAATAAGTTGGTTTTACTTGTATTTTGTTACAATACCCCACCTACTATTGTCAACTGTAGTATGATTAATTCTTCTTGCCTGCTTCGTTGAGCTCTTCGGGCAAGTTCATCTTTTTGGTCAACGAACCGATTTTGTTCAGGTCAATATCACCAGTAAGGGACAAAATAACCGTTTCAAACTTTCTGCCGTTCGCCTCAACATCTCCCAAACCCGTCACGAACATAAGCAGCTCGCTAACGTGGTCTGCATCCCTACCTTCTTTGATATAGAATTTGACATTGGCATCTTTGTCCTTTACCCTCATCAATTCCTCCATTTTTGAAGACCTCAGGTAGCTGTCCACCGAAGACTTCATATCATTGCCGATTTTCTTGTCCTCGGTAGTAAACACTTTTAGACTTTTTAAGCTACTTGCTATATCCATAAAGTCCTGTGCTTCGGGATCGTCTACCTCCACATCGATTTTTGCAAGCAGATTGAACATACTTTTGTTTACCACCACGGATGTAACTTCATCCAAATCCTCAAACTTATCAAAAAGGGATTGTGAAAAACCTGCCAAAGGCAATAGTGCCATTACTGTGATTAAAATATACTTTTTCATCTTGTTACGTTTTTTAATTGTTATTGTAAATTTTGTCTTTTGCCTCTTCGAACTCTTTTAGATAGGCCACTTTTTCGGTACCCTTGTTAAAATTTTCCGCTAAGAGTTCAAAAGCCTTTTTGGTTTCTTGGTAAGCATATTCTGCTTTTTGTTCCTCCAACCGTTTTGTTTCTTGGTACTGATTACCAAAATAAATACCGAAGGTCAAAACTACTGCCGCCGCAACGGATAGCCACTTGTAATAGTTTACTCTAGGTTTTAATGGTACCTGCTTGGTATACTTTTCTTCCTTCGCCATGGAAAAGTAGCTGAACATAGGCCTGTACTGTTCCAAGTGAGGAGCGACCTCGTCTTGTGCAAAATACTCCCTAAGTGTTCTTTCTTCCTCCACTGTCGCAGTGGCCTCGAAATACTTCTCCAATATCTTTTCTATGTTACCCAATTCCATAGTTGTGTTTTTTTATTAATTCGTCCCTCACTGTTTTTCTTGCCCTGGACAGTGCTACGCGCACCGCTGTGGGTTTCATGTCCAAGAGTTCGCATATTTCGTCGAACTCATATTGCTCTACATCCCGTAGCTGCAATATCATTTTTTGTTGTTCTGGCAGTCCCTTCATAATGCGTTCCATCCAACTTATGCTGTCCTCGGCCTCCAATTGTTTTTGTAAAGAGGTGGTTTCATCGCTATAATTGCTATGGACCAATTTTAAGTTCCCCGCTTGCTTGGATTTTAAACGGTCCAAGCAAAAGTTTTTGGTCATGGTCATAGCAAAGGCCTCTACATTTTTGTACTTTGACATGGACTCGTTCTTCGACCAAAGCTTCAACAAAATTTCTTGAGTGGCGTCTTCTGCTTCTTCCCTGGAAACCAACAGTCGCTTTGCGAGCCTGTAGAGTTTGTCCTGAAAGGGCAATACCACATTTAAAAATTCTGTTTGTTTCATTTGGTTGTCTTAGTTGATTTTGTGTCGTTAATACCGACTTACACTATCACGACGATACATATCGAAATTTGTTACAAAAAATTTGTAATCTCTTTATATAAGCCTATTTTGCAGGTGAATTTATATGTTATCGCATATAATTTTACTCAATCCAACCTACACCTCAGATAAATTTGGAACAAAATTTGAGTAATTCAATAAAAATTAAGCTATGAAAAAGTATTATTTCCTGTTTTTAGGACTCTTCTTGTTGCTGACATCCTGTAGCAATGATGATAACGGCATTAAGCCCGGTCCAACCCCAAATCCAGAGCCAAGTGCAAACGTAGTGGCCCAAGACTTTATGTGGAAGGCCATGAACCTGTGGTATTTTTGGCAAGCTGATGTTCCTGACCTTGCTGATGATAGATTTGCTACGGATGCCGAATACACCACATTCTTAGAATCCTATACCGATCCTGAGAGTTTTTACTACAGTATCTGTAATGATCATGAAAGAATAGTTGGGGAAGAAGCTGCCATTGATCGCTTTAGTTTTGCCAACGAAGATTATACCGAATTGGTTAGCAGTCTTTCAGGAATATCCCAAAGCAATGGGCTAGAATTTAGATTATCCTATATAGGGAACACCACTGATGTTTTTGGCTACGTACTTTATGTTTGGCCCGATTCCGATGCTTCGACGAAAGATATACAAAGAGGGGAATTCTTCACAAAGGTTGATGGCGTTCAACTCACAGGCAGCAACTACACTGAACTCCTTTTTGGCGATAATAGCACCTATACCCTTGGAATGGCCACGGTATCGAACAATACCATTTCTGATAGTGCCAAAGAAGTAGAGCTTATCAAAATAGAAAATCAAGTCGAGGATCCCATCTTGATTGCCGAAACACTGGATGTAAACGGTACCAAAGTGGCCTATTTGATGTACAACCGCTTTTTAAGCAGTTTCGATGAGGATTTGAACGCCGCCTTTGCCAAATTTGTAGCCGACGGAGCAACAGAGCTTGTTTTGGATATGCGTTACAATCCGGGAGGTTCGGTAAACACCTCTCGCCTATTGGCCAGTATGATATATGGCACCGATACAAATGATGTTTACATTAAACAGCGATGGAACGCTAAAGTACAGGCTGAATTTTCCGATGAATTCTTAACGGACTATTTTGCAAACTCTACTGGTGCCAGCGCAATAAATACGTTGAATTTAAACCGTGTATTTGTTTTGGCCACCGATGGTTCCGCCTCTGCCAGTGAATTGGTAATGAACGGTCTTGCACCATATATGGATGTTATCCATATTGGGGAAACAACACGCGGCAAAAATGAGTTCTCCATTACCTTGGTTGATGACTTTGATAATGGTTATGTATATAGCAGTAATAGAGAAGATAAAATTAACCCAAATAACTCATGGGGATTGCAACCATTAGTAGGCAGAAACGAAAATGCTGATGGCTTTTCGGATTATACCAGTGGTTTGGTTCCTGACATTGCACTCAGCGAGGATTTGACCGATCTTGGTGTGTTAGGCGACCCAAACGAGCCACTTTTGGCCCGTGCACTTCAAGAAATTTCAGGTGGAATCGCGAAAATCGACTTTACGGTGGAAATGCCAGCTAAATCTTTTACCTCATCTAGATTGCATACTCCTGTGAAAGACAATATGTATCTGGAAAAGCCATTACAATTGAACAAGTAATAAAAAAGCGGCCAATCGGCCGCTTTTCTTTTTTTAAAGGTTCAGGTTGAGACCTACCCTAAAGTTTCTTCCTCGGGTGGTGAACCCAAGCAATTCACGATAATCTTCATTCAACAAGTTGTCCGCATTTACGAACACATTGAGTTTGTTCTTGATCAGTTCGTGCCTGATGGAAAAGTTCAACAAGGAAAACGGTTCCAAAGCAATATCGGTATAGGTTGCAAAATCCGTATCAAAACGTTCGCCGGTATAAGCATAGCTTAATGATGCGTTCGTACTTTCACAAAACTGATACCACAGCGATACATTCGCTTTGTGCTTTGGAATACGGATGGCATTGTCCCCTTTCCGTTCCGTAAAGGTATAATTGGCATTCACACTAAGCTTGCTCCAAGGCAACCAAGTAGCTTCCACCTCTACCCCATTGGCATCGATTTCATCAGCCACATTAATGCTCATAAAATTGGGGTCATAACCTATCGCATTCGTCTCGTTTCTATCAAAATAGACCGTGCTGATTCGGAAAGTTTTGTCCAGTTTAAACTCAACTCCACCTTCAAGCGTTGTATTCTCTTCCGGTTCCAAATCAGGGTTTCCGCCAAAAGCACCGAACAATTGCGTTAAATTGGGTGTGATGTACGATGTAGCATAAGACCCCATCAATTTTACATACCCATTTTCCGTATCAAACACATAGGATGGGTTCACATTGTACACAAAATGGTTTCCATATTCGGAATGATTGTTCAATCGGACACCGGCATTCAAGTTCAGACCAAAATCCGAAACATAGACTACATTGGCATAAGGATCCACAATGGTAAAATCCACCTCTTCTGCAAAGATGGCCTCATCCTTTATATAGTTTACCCCCAAAATAGTATGGAATTGCTCCGCGAAAACATATTTATTGTAGACATCCAATACCCAATTGCTTCCTTCTGTAGTGCTTTCACCAAAGGTGTCATTGGCAACGGACTCATAATCCGTGTAAGCCGCATTCAAGTGTACTGAACCTTTTCCATAGCCCAGCTCCGAAGAAAGACCAACGCGTTGTTGTTCGTTCTTACCCAAATTGGGAGCTTCGGCCAAAGTGGCGTCATATTCATTTTTAAATTTGGTCTGATTCCCATACACCTGAACCCCAAAACTTTCCGAAAACTGATAGCCCACCTTTACATTGGTACTGTAGTGGGAAAAAACATCCTCTTCATTCTCAGGTGTAACGGCAGCGGACAATCCACTTTTATATCTATTGGAAAAATCAACCCCATAATTGAACTTGCCCAAAGTACCGTTGACATTGGCAGAATTTTGAATACTTCCAATATTGTAATTTTGATCATCCGCAGTTTGATTGGTTCCTACGCTCGTTTCAAAATTTCCTGCAATCTTCTGTTTTGAAGCCTTTTTCGTAGTGATGTTGATTACGGCCGTAACAGCATTGGTACCATAAAGTGTACTGGCAGCCCCTTTAATGATCTCAATCGACTCGATAGTGTTGGGAGAAAGTAAACGAAGATCGTACTCCGCCGAAAATGTGGATGGATCCTGCACGCGGACACCATCAATAATGATCAAAACCTGACGCCCACGACCACCTCGGGCATACACCCCAAGCACATCGCCGTCGCGGCCGCGACTACCGGCAATCTCGATACCGCTTTTAGTGTTGATGATTTCCGCAACCGTCCTGCCTTGGTTGCGTTGCATTTCCTCAGCAGTGATTTTGATCACTGTTTTTCCTGAGTTTTCTCTTTTCAATTCAAATTTTGAATCGCTTACAACAACCTCGTCCAGTTGCTGCACTTTAAGTGAATCTTGCGGTACATTTTGCGCAAAAATCCCCTTGCCCGCCAATAGGGCGGTAATTAACCATAAATGATTTTTTTTCATTTCGTTTAATTGAATAAACGGGAGAATAGTATGTGATGCATACGTAAACTTTTATCCCGAAAGTTTAACATTGTTTGTTTGAATTTGGCAGGTCTCCTGGCTTGTGCTTTGTCTCCTACCTTCCCACCCGTTGGGCAGTGGCTTTGAAGAAGAGACAATCGCCTACTACGTACTGATGCCCAAAAAACATCAGTGCCGATTCGGCACATACTTACAGTTGCGGGAACAGCTCCGGTTTTGCACCGGATTCCCTTTTAATCCCACGGAAACTCCGTGCGAACCAAAATTCGGAGCCAAAACTAATCAATCTGTTTAATCTTTTCCCGCAAAACTTAAATAATCTTACTTTTGAACTATGGCAAAAAAACAGTGGTCAATTCTACTCCTAGGACTCTTCTTTGTAATGTTGACGGGTTGCAAGCAATCAAGCAAATCACAACCTGTTCAAAATCAAGAAACAGTATCGACCGTTACGTATGCAAATGGATTTACAGTAAAAAAACAAGCGGATTTCACCGTGATCGAAGTCACAGCGGCCTGGCCTGGGGCGGATAGCTTTAAATACGCCTTGGTTCCCAAGGACAAATTGCCTGCAATGACTTTTCCGAGGGATGCCTACGATGCCATTATCGGCACTCCCGTAGAAAAGATGGTACTTACCTCTACCACCCATATTGAGCCCTTAAAACAACTGGGGGAACTCAAGGCCGTTGTCGGCTTTCCCAACACCGACTACATTTCCTCGCCAGAAGCCAGAAAACTCGTGAACAGCGGACAAATCCAAGATTTGGGGATGAACGATGTCCTCAATACGGAAATGGTGCTCGAACTGGACCCGGAACTCATCATCGGATTCAGTATAAACAAAGAAAACAAGGCCTACGATATTCTAAAAAAGGCAGGGATACCTGTGGTCTACAATGGCGATTGGGTGGAACACACACCGTTGGGCAAAGCAGAATGGATTAAATTCTTTGCCCCCTTCTTTCAGAAAGAAGCACAGGGCGATAGTATTTTTACCGCAATTGAATCCTCCTACAAACAAGCTACGGCATTGGCCAAAAAAGCAAAAACAAAACCAACGGTCTTAACGGGAGGACTATACAAAGATGTGTGGTACGTAGCAGGTGGAAATAGTTGGATGGCCAAGTTTTTGGAAGATGCCAATGCCGATTATTTATGGTCAAATACAGAAGAAACCGGAAGCATAGGCCTTAGTTTGGAATCCGTTTTAGAAAAAGCACAGGCTGCTGAATATTGGTTCAACCCCTCTGCAGCAATCTCCTATTCTGAAATGACGGAAGCCACCCCCCATTATCAACAATTTGAAGCCTTCAAAAACAGAAAAGTGTACTCCAACGCCATTAAAAAGGGAGAAACCGGAGGGCTTATTTTCTACGAATTGGCCCCAAACCGACCGGATATTGTTTTAAAGGATTTCATCAAAATATTGCATCCAGATCTATTACCGGAACATCAGTTGGAATTCATCAAACCATTACCATAAATGCAGGGAGCAAAAACATATCGCATTTCCTTTGTGTTTTTGACACTGGCGCTCCTCTGTTCTTGGCTCTTGAACGTTAGCTCCGGCTCGGTTTCCATACCCTTTGCTGATGTCTTGTCCACATTGTTTGGCGGAAACCCTGAAATTGCATCTTGGGAATACATTATCTGGGATTACCGTGTTCCCAAAGCCTTTACCTCCATTTTGGTAGGTGGGGGACTGTCCTTAAGCGGACTTTTGATGCAAACCTTGTTCAGGAATCCTTTGGCGGGCCCGTTTGTACTGGGAATCAGTTCGGGGGCCAGTTTGGGAGCCGCTTTACTTTTGATGGGCACCTCATTATTGGCAGGGTACACATCATTTTCCTTTTTGGGCGATGTTTCCTTGGCCATCGCCGCCAGTATTGGTAGTTTTTTGGTACTCTTGATTGTTTTGATTGTTGCTCAACGCGTCAAAGATACTATGGCCTTATTGATCATCGGTTTGATGTTCGGCAGCATTACCTCGGCCATTGTAAGCGTGTTGGCTTATTTTTCGAGTGCCGAAAACCTGCAACGCTTCATTTTTTGGTCCTTTGGAAGTGTGGGCAATCTATCTTTGAACCAACTGCTTTTGTTGGGGGGCATTGTCGCATTGGGCGTTTTCCTGAGCATTATTTCCATAAAATCGTTGAACGCCTTTCTTTTGGGAGAAAATTACGCGCAAAGCCTTGGTGTTTCCTTGAAAAAATCCCGATTGACCATCATTGTCGCCACCGGATTATTGGCAGGTGGAATCACTGCATTTGCAGGCCCCATTGCTTTTGTGGGCTTGGCCGTGCCGCATCTTACCCGTCAAATTTTCAATACGATGGAACACAAAGTATTGATTCCTGCCGTGATGCTTTACGGAGCCATTTTGATGCTTCTGTGCGATACTTTGGCCCAATTGCCCAATTCCGCCAGCGTGTTGCCCATCAACGCCATCACATCCTTGGTGGGGGCACCCGTGGTTATATGGCTTTTGGTACGTAAACGAAAAATGATGTTCTGATGACCAAAGTTGACAAAAATATAGTATCGATTACAAATTTGGCCATCGGGTACGAATCCAAAACAGTCGCTGAGCATATCAATTTTGATTTGGAAACCGGAATGCTATGCGGTGTTGTGGGCATCAACGGCATCGGAAAATCGACTTTACTGCGCACATTGGGGGGATTTCAGCCTAAACTTGATGGAAACATCCGGTTGAAAGACCAAAATCTGGAAAAATACACCTCCTCCGACCTATCCAAAGAACTCAGCGTGGTATTGACGGAGCAACCTGCTTCCAAAAACCTGACCGTACAAGAATTGATTGCCTTGGGGCGACAACCCTACACCAATTGGCTCGGTACTTTGACCAAGCAAGACAAACTTCAGATCGAAGCTAGTTTGGATGCCTTTTTATTGAAAGACCTACGCCACCGCAAATGTCACCAGCTCAGTGATGGGCAGTTACAGCGGGTGCTGGTGGCGCGAGCGATGGCACAGGACACTTCTTTGATTCTCTTGGATGAACCCACCACGCATTTGGATTTGTATCATAAAGTGCAGATTTTAAAAATGCTTCAAGAATTGGCCCACGACAAACAGAAAACTATCCTGTTCACTACCCACGAAATTGAATTGGCCATTCAGTTATGTGACCGCATATTGATTTTGGATGGAAAGGACAATCCCTTCGGAGATCCTTGCCAACTTATTGAACAAAAATATTTTGACCGTTTGTTTCCTTCGGAAATGGTACAGTTTGATGCTAAAACGGGCTCGTTTAAAGTGAATAAGTAAGTACACTTTCCATTTCGGCATCGAACGGAATCTGTTATCTTTATCCTTCAGAATTTTTTTAATGGGCGCAGAACTTATCTATATCATTTTAGGCTTCATCATTACATTGGCCATTGGGCTGTTTGTGGGGATGTACATTCAAAAACTGAAAATCAAGTCCACCGAGAGTGTTTGGCAGGATAGGGAAATCAAATCCAAAGAAGTTGAGTCTTCTTTAAGACAAGAATTGAAGGAAGTTCAGGCAAAGAAATCAGAACTTGAAATTGCTTTGGCCAGAGAAAAATCCAAATCGGACAATCTAGAGGAAAAACTGCTCGAACAAAAGCAAGAACTGGAAAAACTGCAGGAAAAGTTTACCAAGGAGTTTGAAAACCTCGCCAACAAAATCTTGGACGAGAAAAGCGAGAAATTCACCAAGAGCAACAAGGAAAATATTGATAACATCCTTACCCCTCTCAATAAAAAAATAAAGGAGTTTGAGGAAAAAGTGGCAAAATCGCAGCAGGAAAATTTTGGTCTGCACGCTGCCCTAAAACAACAATTGCTGGATTTACGCAGCCAGAACCTTAAAATCACCCAAGAGGCGGAAAACTTGACCAAAGCCCTAAAAGGGGACTCAAAAATGCAGGGTAACTGGGGCGAAGTCATCCTGACCCGGATATTAGAGAAATCTGGCCTTACCAAAGACCGTGAATATACGTTACAGGACAGTTTTAAGGACGAGGAAGGAAAACGCTACCAAACCGATGTATTAATCCATTTACCCGATGGCAAGAAAATGATTGTGGACAGCAAGGTTTCCATCGTTCATTTTGAACGATATGTATCGGAAGAAGATGAGAAACAACGCGAAATCTACCTAAAACAACATATAAATTCCATTAAAAGACACGTGGAAGAATTGAGCAAGAAAAACTATCAACTTTTGATTGATGAAAGCCCCGATACCGTTTTTATGTTCATACCAACGGAACCGGCATTTGCAATCGCTTCGGCGTTTGAGCCTAATTTATATGAGGATGCCTTTGTGAAAGATGTAATCATAGTTACTCCTTCCACCCTATTGGCAGCCTTAAAATTGGTGGACAACCTCTGGAAAAACGACAAGCAGAAGCGATATGCCATTGAAATTGCCACTGAAGCAGGCAAACTGTACGATTCATTTACCAATTTGACCGACGAACTTTTAAAGATTGGCAATCAGATTGGAACGGTACAGAACACCTACCAGAGCACAATGAAAAAGCTAACAGGGCGAGGC
Source organism: uncultured Allomuricauda sp. (assembly GCA_963677115.1). GTDB lineage: Bacteria > Bacteroidota > Bacteroidia > Flavobacteriales > Flavobacteriaceae > Flagellimonas. The sequence goes on along the minus strand of OY781874.1, from coordinate 2,928,895 downwards.
AACCTGATCAAACGGGTAGAAAAACTAAAATCCTTGGGTGCCAAGGCCAGTAAGACTATAGATGACAAACTGCTCAAGCGCGCATTGGATGACGACCATGAAGAACTAAACCAATAACACTGAACATGAAAAAAATCCTGACCATTTTTATTACCGCCATTATAGTTGGATTTGTGGGGTATTTGGCATTTATCTATTACGTGCCCTACAGCGAAGGATACCGTTCCGGGGAACTCATTAAGTTCAGTAGAAAGGGTGTTTTGGTGAAAACTTGGGAAGGACAGATCAGTCAAGGATTGTCCGGAACCAATGTGTTTTCGTTCTCCGTGGAAGATGGTGAAAAGGAAATCATTGAAAAAATGAAGGAGTTCCAAGGTCAATACATCAAAGTCACTTACAAAGAACGCTACGCCACCTTTTTCTGGTTGGGCGACACCAAATATTTTATCACCGAAGTAAATTCCGAGAAATCACCGATTTTTAGAAATTAATATGAAAAAATTCAAATCATCCAGAGAAAGTAGAGTTGCCATTACCGAATTAATGCTCCCCTCCCACTCTAATTTTGGTGGCAAGGTACACGGTGGGCACATTCTCAATCTCATGGACCAAATAGCATTTGCGTGCGCCTCCAAACATTCGCAAAGCTATTGCGTAACGGCTTCGGTAAATCGTGTGGATTTCTTGAATCCCATTGAAGTTGGAGAACTGGCCACGCTCAAGGCATCCATCAATTATACCGGGAGGACATCGATGGTCGTAGGGGTCCGTGTAGAATCGGAAAATATAACCACAGGAGAAGTAAAGCATTGCAATTCCTCCTATTTTACCATGGTAGCCAAAGGAAAAGACGGAAAAAACAAGTCCATACCCGGTCTAATTTTAAAGACCAAGCAAGATATTCGTCGTTTTGCACGCAGCAAGGAGCGCAAGCAATCCGCTTTTAAACGTGATAGCAAATACGAATCCAATAATTTTAAAGTAAACGAATATTTAGAGTTTTTACAGGGTGAAAATGTTAAGATGGATTTTGATTAAGCTTAGAAGCAGCCTCCTCATCCAAAAACCACACCAAATTCCCTGATGCTGGATTGACCAAGGACGCTGGATATGCTCCGGAACCTTCGGTTTTCTCCACCACCGCTTCCACTTTTTCAGCTTTGGATGCCCCTGTGACCAAAAAAGCGACTTCTTTGGCGGTATTGATAACTTTTCCGTTGATGGAAACTCGTTTTTGACCAGAATCTGGATGGGTCGCTACTACACAATGATCTTCAGCATCCCAAAGTGCAATTTCGTGCGGGAAGATGGATGCCGTGTGACCGTCATCGCCCATACCCAAAATTACCAAATCGAACTGGGGCACTCCCTCTACCCTCTCCAGATCAATTTCCAAGAGGTTTGCGTAGCGTAAAGCTTCACCATTGGGGTCTTTCTCGCCCAATATCCGGTTGATGTTCTCCTTGGGCACCTCAATTTTGGAAAAAAGGTGGTCCACAGTCATTTTATAGTTGCTTTCATCATCCGAAGGAGGAACACAACGTTCGTCCCCCCAATAAAAATGCACTTTGTTCCAATCCACCTTACCTGCAAAATTATCCGCCAGTACATCAAAAACGATTTTTGGTGTACTACCACCCGACAAGGCAACATGGAAATTATCTTTGTCTCTTAGCTTGTCCACAAAGTAGCTGGAAAACTGTTCAGCCACCTCCTGTTTATCCTTATATATTTTTAAATCCATTCTGAATTAATTATGGTTCTCGACTTAAGTTTATCTTGAGCGAAGTCGAAAGGCTCGAATTGAAATATTTTTCCTGACTCCTGAAATCTAACAGATTACGCAATACCCGGGATCGTCCGCTAAATTCTCGCTTGGATTGCGCCAATACCCATCGTTTTCAATCAAATTATCAGCATTTTCAGGGCCCCAAGCTCCTGCGGCATAACCATACATTCTAACGTCCTTACCTTTTTCCCAATAGTTTAGAATGGGGTCCACGAATTCCCAAGCGGCCTCAACTTCATCGGCACGCGCATAAAGTGTTGCATCCCCCTGCATAGCGTCCAACAACAAGCGCTCATACGCCTCCATCACATAAGTTTCTGCCAAACTGGAATAGTAAAAATCCAAATTGGCACGCTCAACTTTAAAGCCTTGTCCTGGTACCTTGACTCCAAACTTGATCAAAATTCCTTCGTCGGGTTGAATACGGATGATCAATTTATTATCCATCTCCTGCATTTCTGAACCCTTAAAAATTTGATGATGCGGTTTTTTAAAGTGAATCACGATTTCGGTCACCTTGGTGGGCATCCGTTTAGCGGTCCGCACATAAAATGGGACGCCGTGCCAGCGCCAATTGTCCACATAAAATTTAATGGCCGCATAAGTCTCAGTAGTGGAATTCGGGTCCACCCCATCTTCCTCGCGATATCCCTTAACATCCTTTCCATCTATTTTGGATGCCACGTACTGGGCCCTTATCGTATTCTCAAAAAGCTCCTTTTCGTCCGTCATCACGCGCAACGACTTTAGCGCTTTTACCTTTTCATTTCGGATTTCTTCCGCATCGGCACCAATCGGTGGCTCCATTACCACCAACGAAACTATTTGTAATAAGTGGTTTTGGAACATATCACGGAGCGCACCTGATTTATCGTAGTAGCCACCGCGCTTCTCTACCCCAACACTTTCTGCATTGGTCACCTCGACCCGCTGAATGTAATTTCTGTTCCAAAGTGGCTCAAAAATACTGTTGGAAAAACGTGTCACCAATAGGTTTTGAACAGTTTCCTTACCTAAATAATGGTCTATTCGGTAGATTTGATGCTCCTCAAAATATTTGTGTAGCCCTTTGTTCAGTTCTTGTGCAGTTTCCAAACTATATCCAAACGGTTTTTCAACTATCAATCGTTTCCATCCATTGTTCTGGGTATTCATGCCCGCATTGGAAAGGTTTTGTGAAACTGTCTCGTACAAAGTGGGCGGAGTAGACAAATAATAAATAATATTGCCCGATGTATCGTGCCTTTCTTTGAGTTCCTCTACCCGTTTTCTCAACGGACCATAATCCGTATCGTAACTATCACCCAAATCCTCGTAATATAACTTGTCCGCAAAACCTTTCACCTTGTCTTTGTCAACATCCTTGGTCTTTTCGGTCAAATATTTGCTTTCGTAAACCACGCGATTACGAAAAGCCTCGTCCGAAAGGTCGCTACGGCTTACACCGAGTACCACAAAATTTTCAGGAAGTTGTTTGGCCAAGTATAGGTTGAATAAAGAAGGTATCAATTTTCTAGCGGTCAAATCACCGGATGCTCCAAAAATCACGAGCATTTGATTATCGGTTTTTTTCATAGTTTTTTTCTTTTCTGGCAAGCTTTGCCCTCGTTGACAAATTCACTTCAATATGATGTCAATATTTTTGAGCATGACGAATATAAGGTTTATTTTAGGTTCCTAATTCAACTAACATCAACCTTAGTGATGTCTTAACACCTAAGAAGAAGAAAAAATACAGAATGGCAGACACATATGATTTTGGCCTTGTGGGCCTTGGAGTAATGGGACGTAATTTTATCCTGAATGTAGCCGATAATGGATTTACTGCATTTGGAAATGATCTGGATGAAGAAAAAGTGAACGCTTTGATCAAAGAAGGCGGTGACCCCGCCAAAGTAAATGCCTCAACCGAGGTTGAAACCTTTGTGGAGTCGTTGACAACTCCACGAAAAATCATGTTGTTGGTGCCTGCCGGAAAAATTGTGGACAGTGTTATCGAAGGCCTGTTGCCGCATTTGGATGAAGGTGATATTATTATTGATGGAGGAAACTCCTTTTACACAGATACCGACCGACGTGAAGAATATTTAAAAGAAAAGGGAATCAACTTTTTTGGTGCCGGGGTTTCCGGAGGTGCCGAAGGTGCCCGCAAAGGACCGAGCATTATGCCGGGAGGTTCCAAAGAAGCCTACCAACACGTAAAGCCCATTTTTGAAGCGGTTTCCGCCAAATATAAAGGAGAGCCCTGTGTGGCCTATCTAGGTCCAAAATCTGCCGGAAACTATGTGAAAATGGTCCACAACGGCATTGAATACGGTTTGATGCAGCTGACTTCCGAAGTTTATGACCTGCTCAAAAAAGCGGGCGGACTCACCAACGATGAGCTTCATAAAACCTATTCTGGTTGGAATGAAGGTCGGTTGCAATCCTTTTTGGTGGAAATCACTTCCGAGATCTTTGATCAAAAAGATGATTTGACCGACAACCACCTTGTGGATATGATCTTGGACAAGGCCAAACAAAAGGGAACCGGAAAATGGACATCCCAAAACGCCATGGATTTGGGCATCCCAGTACCCACTATCGATATCGCAGTAAGTATGCGTGAAATCTCCGCACTTAAATCAGAGCGTATCAAAGCGGACGAATTGTACGACCGCCCTACCCCAAAAGCGGTGAACAAGGAAGATTTTACAGCAAAAGCTGAGCAAGCCTTATATTTTGCCTTCATCATTACCTATGCACAAGGTATGCACCAATTGGCCGATGCCTCCAAAGAATACGGCTACGAACTGGAGCTGGGCGAAATTGCCAAAATTTGGCGCGCTGGCTGTATTATCCGTGCCGCGATGTTGGCCGATATTACCGAAGCCTACCAAGCGGATAAAGAGTTGCAGAACCTGTTGCTCTCTCCTTCTTTTGTGGAAAAAGTGCAAAGCACGGTGGATGCTGCCAGGGAATTGGTCAGTTATGGAGCAGCCAACGGTATTCCGTTACCAGGATTGTCCAATGCACTTACCTATTTTGATGCCTACACCAGTAGTCGTTTGCCGTTGAACCTGATTCAGGCGCAGCGGGATTACTTTGGCTCGCACACCTACGAGCGATTGGACCGCGATGGAATTTTCCATACGGAATGGGAGAAATAATTTAAGGATAAAAACAATATGAAATTAAAAGTTTTGGTGCTTATCTTTTTGATGGTATCTGTCCTATCATGCTCCCAAAGAAATGAGGATGACGACTTAAAAAGTTTGATAATATCTCAATTAATAAACACACATTCCAATCAAGAATGGTTTGTACCCACAAATACTGCCCTTGATGGATTGACATATGAACAAGCTATTTGGAAAGACAGTACCACCAATCATTCCATAGCTGAGTTGGCGACTCATATCTCTTTTTGGAATGAAATGAACCTTAGGTCATTTAAAGATTTGGAAATTCCAGATGAAGAAATCAAAAATGAGGAAACATTTCAAACACCAACAGAGAGCGAATGGCTTAAAACATTGAAGCGATTGGACAGTATCCAAACTGAGTGGGAGGTCTCGGTTGAAAAATCAAACGACATCAAAATAAAAGAATGGAGTGAGGAAATCACCAATATGACTGCCCACACAAGCTATCATACAGGACAAATAGTCTATTTAAGAAAACAAAAAGGATGGTGGAAATAAGAAAAATATTTCTCCTTTTAACCTTCACTCTTTGTCTGACCTTATCGGCTCAAAAGGAGCCCTACGTGATATACAACAGTAAAGGCAAAAAAGTCTCCTACAAAAGAATGTTGAAGACTTTGGGGAAAAAGGATATGGTCCTCTTCGGTGAGTTGCACAACAATCCCATCGCGCATTGGCTGCAATATGAGCTTACGGCCGATTTACATTCCAAACGCCCACTTATTTTGGGTGCGGAAATGATTGAAACGGACAATCAAGACGAGCTCAACGATTATTTATCTGGTAAAATAGATTACAAGACGTTGGACTCCACTGCTCGGTTATGGAACAACCACAGGACCGATTACGCCCCTTTGGTGGATTTTGCCAAGGATAAAAACCTCGTATTTGTTGCTTCCAATGTGCCCAGACGCTATGCAAGTCTTGTGTACAAAGGTGGCGGGTTTAATGCATTGGACACCATATCCGAAGGCGAGAAAGCTTGGATTGCCCCTCTGCCCATTGCTTACGACCCTGAATTACCGGGCTATCAAAATATGCTCAAGATGATGGGAGAACATGCAACGCCCTCACTGATTATGGCCCAAGCGCTAAAAGACGCCACAATGGCCCATTTTATACTTCAAAATTACAAAGAGGGTGCTTTGTTCCTTCATTTTAACGGAGCATACCATTCAAATGATTATGAGGGCATTCTTTGGTATTTACAATTGCAACGACCCGAATTGGAATACGGAACCATTTCAACTATTTTGCAAGAAGATGTACAAAAGCTACAAGAAGAGAACTACCATATTGCTGATTTCATCATTTGTGTAGACCAAGACATGACCACCACCTATTAATTGTACTACTTTTTACGAAACATGTACAAAAAGGGATAATTTACTTATTTTTAAAGAACTAAATTAACTGACTTCATGAAAAAATTACTCGCCACCATGCTATTGCTTGTGGCCATAAACCCTTCAGGGTTTGGTCAAGTGCAATCCAATCTGGAACTGTTGGACATCTTCAATATGGAATATGTTTCCGACCCACAGATTTCCCCGGATGGCTCCAAAATCATCTATGTTCAGAATTTTAAAGACGTGATGACGGACCGCAACCTATCCAACCTTTGGATCATCCATTTTGATGGATCCAACAATCGACCACTGACCACGGGGAACCATAACGATTTCGCACCAAGATGGTCTAACGATGGCAAAAAGATAGTTTTCAAATCCAATATGGCGGATGATAAAATGAAGCTGTACCTTATGTGGTTGGACACCAAGGAAACTATGGCCCTCACCAATACACCACAATCCCCGGGCTCCGTTTCTTGGTCACATGATGATAAGCACTTAGCCTTCAACATGTTTGTGCCCGAAACGAATAAATCCATCATAAAAATGCCGGGCAAACCAGAAGGGGCCAAATGGAACGACCCACCAAAATACATCGACAAAATGAACTACCGTGGTGATGGTGCCGGGTATTATAACGGAGGTAATTCCCAACTGTTCACCCTGCCAATTAGCGGAGGAACCCCAAAACAGCTCACCTTCTCAGAGTTTGACCATGGAGGACCCATATGGGCCAAGGACAACAGTCATTTATATTTTAGTGCCAACTTCCATAAAGATGAAGAATTTGAACCCGCGGATAGCGAAATTTATAGCATCAATATAACTGACGGAGAAATTACCCCCCTCACCGACCGATATGGTCCCGATGGGAACCCTGTATTGTCTCCAGATGGTTCCAAAATCGCCTATTTGGGCTATGACGACCGTCTGCAAGGTTACCAAATTACTCGTTTGTATGTTATGAACACCGATGGTTCCGATTCCCAATTGATATCAGGCGATTTTGACCGTGATGTGGAAGATATGGCTTGGAACACTAAGGGCAACGGATTTTATTTTAGCTATACCGACCAAGGTATGGGCAAACTGGGCTCAATCAGCCTATCTGGAAAAGTGGATAATATTACCGATGGACTTGGCGGTCTATCTCTGGGAAGACCTTACAATGCCGCTAGTTTCTCCGCTTCCAAAAACAATAAATTTGCTTACACCATGGGTGATACCAGTCACCCATCCGACTTGGCGGCTGCCGATACCAAGACAACTAAGCGGCTTACCGACGTAAACGAAGACCTCTTCTCTTTCAAGAAATTGGGCAAGGTCGAAGAAATGTGGTGGGAATCATCATATGATCAACGTAAAATCCAAGGCTGGGTAGTTACACCGCCCGATTTTGACCCATCTAAAAAATACCCGATGATTCTTGAAATCCACGGTGGACCTTTTACCAGTTATGGTGCAGTATATTCCGCCGAAATCCAAGCTTACGCCGCCGAAGGCTATGTGGTGCTCTACACCAATCCGCGAGGAAGTACCAGTTACGGCGAAGAATTCGGAAACCTGATACATCACGATTACCCCAACCACGATTATGAAGATTTGATGTCGGGAGTGGATGCACTTTTGGAAAAAGGCTATGTGGATGAGGACAACCTATTTGTGACAGGTGGTTCAGGAGGTGGTGTGCTCACCGCTTGGATTGTGGGCAAAACAAACCGGTTCAAGGCGGCAGTTGTGGCCAAACCTGTTATTAACTGGACGAGTTTTGTGCTGTATGCCGATGGGGTACAGTTTTTCTCCAAATATTGGTTCGGAAAAAAACCCTGGGAAGATCCGGAGAACTATATGAGACGCTCTCCCCTCTCCTACGTCGGTAATGTGACCACTCCCACGATGCTTTTAACGGGTGAAGAAGATTACCGCACACCTATTGCCGAATCGGAGCAATTCTATGCGGCATTAAAATTGGAGAACGTGGAAACCGCCATGGTCCGAATTCCAGGCGCAGGGCACGGTATCGCTAACAAACCCAGCAACTTAATTGCAAAAATCGCTGCTGTGTTGGCGTGGTTTGACAAATACAATGGAGACAAATAAATCCAAATAGGATGAAAAGACCAAAAACGGTGAATGGAAGTTATATAGAGAGCTTGTGTCGTCGTTGGTCGTGGAATAGCTTTTAAAAGCATATTTGATATAGTTCCCCCGCACAAATTATAATGTGTAAACAACCGGTCAACGATATCATTATGAAAAATCAATTCTTGCTCCGTATTTCAGCATTGCTCATCATTGGATTTACCGCAAGCTGCGAACAGCCAACTCTGGAACCAAAATCAGGAAAGGCATATTCCGGCCAGATTCAAAAAATCATTGAAGAAAAAAACGAGAAGATTCAAGAGTTTTATGCTTCGGGGATGATCGACTCCGCCGCCGTACATTTTGCTGATGACTGCATCCAATTTATGCCCAACCAACCCGCTGTTGTCGGCGTGGAAAACTATAAAACCGCGTGGAAACAAAATATCCAATTTGGTGATTGGCAGTTCGACTTCAACACGAAAAAAGTGAAAGCCAGTGGTGATTTGGCCACGGAATATGGAAAATACACCATGCTATTTACACCAAATAAAACCTCACCGATTCCAGCCATGGAAGATAAAGGGAACTATATGGTGCTCTGGGAAAAAATGGATGGAGATTGGAAAGTGGTCTGGGACGCACCTGTTACTGAATTGCCGTTGACAGATCAAGCTGATCATTCATTATGAATTCACCAACCCTTTGTCCAATAAAAACCCCTTAAAAATGAGAATCCCGGTTTACAATGGTAAACCGGGATTCGTTTTGGGTAAATCAATAGCCAAGACAGTAGGTAAAACTATCGATTTGGGACACTTAATTCCAGCCGCCGCCCAAGGCGCGGTACATATTTACTTGGGCCATTAACTGGTCTCTTTTGGTCTCTACCAGCTCCATTCGGGACTCCAAGGCTTCACGCTGTGCCAAAAGCACCTCGATATATTCCACCCTTGCAGATTGGAACAAACGAGTGGAGAGGTCTATGGATTCTGTTAAAGCCTGTACTTGACCATCTTTCAAATCATAGCTCTTTTTGAGGTTATCGATGTTGGACAACTGGTTGGCCACCTCGATATAGGCGTTTAAAATTGCCTTTTCATATTCAAAAACCGCTTGTAGCTGTCGGTCCGTAGCATTTTTGTACTGTGCCTTAATCGCATTTCTGTTGATCAAAGGCGCGACCATATCACCAATCGCGGAATACAAAACAGATTCCGGTGTGGTGGTAAGATATTTAGTATCAAAAGCTTCTAAACCTAGACCCGCCTTTATCGTGAACTGGGGATAAAAACTGGCCTTTGCCGCTTTGGTGTCCAGTTTGGTCGCAGCCAATTCATATTCGGCTCTACGGACATCGGGGCGATTCTCCAACAATTGTGAAGGTATTCCAGCGTAAATGGTATCGATGGATCTATCAATAAAATTATCGGATGACCGTTGGATATGCTGGGGTGAACGTCCAATCAAAAAGTTCAATCGGTTCTCCACTTCCACAATTTCCTGTTGGATTTCATATTTATGGCTCTGGTTTTTCATCACCTCTGCCTGAAAACGCTTTACCGCCAATTCCGTGGCACGGGCTGCCTGCTTTTGCAGTTTTACCATGCGCAACGCATTCTGCTGAATCTCCAGGTTTTGGTCGATAATGGACATTTGGTTATCCAAGGCCATTAACTCGTAATAGGAGTCGGCAATTTCCGCAACCAGATGGGTCACCATAAAGTTCTTGCCCTCTACGCTGGATAAATATTCGTAAACAGCCGCTTTTTTCTCATTACGGAGTTTTTTCCAAACGTCCAATTCCCAAGTGGCGAAGGCCCCGACCATATAATTGGTCAGGGGCTCGGGGAACTCTTCGTCTTCCTTCACCTCAAGGTTTTTTTCCACAGCTCCATTTCGGGTATATTCACCTACCTTCTCTACCTCGGCACCAGCCATAAGGTTGACAAAGGGCAAATACTCCCCTTTTTTGGCCTGAATCCCATTCTTGGCCATATCCACTTGCTGCAACATAATGTTCAGCTCTTGGTTTTTGACCAAGGCAGTATCTATCAATGCAATGAGATTGGGGTCTTTAAAAAACTCCTTCCATTCCACCAATCCCGTATTTACCGTATCGGTTGACTGGTTTTGATAGTTTTCCGGAACGGCTACGTTCTCTTCCCTGATCTCACGGGTGGGCACACAAGAATACAGGGCCACCATCGCTATCATTCCTACCAATAGTGATTTTTTATACTTCATCTTGGTCGCCGTTTTTCTTTTTCTTTCCATTTCTTGTGGTCATTTTTTTCAAAAGTTTATTGACTTCTTTCAAACGAGTGCGCAATTTGCTATCGTTGTCATCATTCTTAAAGAATTCTTCCGAAATCGGTTCATCGAATTCATCTTTGATGAGACTCTTACCATCTGCCATTTTAGCAAATACATAGTACAGGCCAGGAATCAACAAGACTCCGAAAATGGTTCCGATAAGCATACCGCCGAGAGCGGAACCTCCAATGGTACGGTTACCAATGGCCCCCGCACCTGTAGCCACTACCAATGGTATCAAACCAGCGATAAAAGCAAAAGAGGTCATTAAAATTGGCCTAAAACGTTGTTTGGAACCTTCGATGGCCGCTTCGAGAATGGTTGCCCCCTGTCGGTGTTTCTGGACGGCAAATTCCACGATCAATACCGCGTTCTTACCCAATAGTCCCACCAACATGATCATTCCGATTTGTGCGTAAACATCGTTGGACAGTCCCATGAGCTTCAACAGGAAGAACGAGCCAAATACCCCTACCGGAAGCGATAGAATCACTGCTAGAGGCAATAGGAAACTCTCGTACTGGGCGGCCAATACTAAATAAACAAAGATCAGTACTACTATGAATATGTAAATGGATTCGTTTCCGCGCCGTGCTTCATCAAAAGAGAGTCCTTCCCATGCAATGTCGTAGCCCCGAGGTAGCTTTTGCTCGGCCACCTCTTTTATGGCGTCAATCGCATCCCCACTAGTGTATCCCTTTGCAGGCAAACCACGAATAGCAGCGGAATTATAGAGGTTATATCGCGTTACCTCGTTTGGCCCCAAACGTTTTTCCATGGTCATAAAAGATGAGTAGGGCACCATTTCCCCTTCTTCATTCTTGACAAACAGTTTTTCCAGATCGGACGGCATCCCTCGATATTCGGGAGCGGCCTGGGTATACACCTTAAAGAACCGTCCAAATCGGATGAAGCCTTGCTCATAGGTACTACCGATCAGAATGTTCAAGTTTTCCATGGCTTTTCCTATGGAAACCCCCTTTTGCATAGCCGCTTTATTGTTGATTTTCAACTCATATTGAGGATAATTGGCGGCATAGAAGGTAAACAAACCAGCCAATTCCTTACGCTCGCGCAAGGCATCCATAAACTCATTGTTGATTCTTTCGAACTCATGATAGTCCGTACTGTTGGTCTTGTCCAGCAAACGCATTGCAAAACCACCCGATGAACCAAAACCTGGAACCGCTGGCGGCTCAAAGTATTCGATGACCGCTCCTAAATCTTTGGTCTCTTCTTCCAATTCTTCCATGATCTCGTGCACGGAATGTTCCCGCTGCGACCACGGCTTCAGGTTGATGAGACAGGTACCGGCATTAGATCCACGACCTTCGGTCATAATCTCATATCCTGCCAGGGAGGAAACGGATTCAACGCCTTCGGTCTCCTCACAGATGGCCTGAAGTTTTCTGGCCACCTCATTCGTTCGTTCCAAAGTGGCTCCGGGAGGCGTCTGAATAATAGCATAGATCATCCCTTGATCTTCATTGGGAATAAATCCGGCGGGCAATACTTGGTTTGTAAGGAAGATACCTGCACAGAAAGCCAGTAACACTCCAAATGTGACCACTCTTCGGTTTACGATCTTGTTCAATACCCCAACATATCGTCCCGTAAGTTTTTCAAACTTTCCATTGAACCAATCAATGAATCGGTTTACAGGAGATTTTCGTCTCGGTTTCCCATGGGTGTTTTTCAGCATCATGGCACAAAGAACCGGTGTCAATGTAAGGGCCACTATGGCCGATATCACAATAGATCCTGCCATGGTAATCGAGAACTGTCGATAGAAAACCCCAACAGGTCCTGTCATAAATGAAATAGGGATAAACACCGAGGTCATTACCAAGGTAATGGCGATGATCGCCCCTCCAATTTCTCCCAATACTTCGTAGGATGCCTTGTAGGGCGTAAGGTTTTCCTCTTCCATCTTCACGTGGACGGCCTCCACCACCACAATGGCGTTATCCACCACAATACCGATGGCCAATACAAGGGCAAAAAGGGTTATCAGGTTAATGGACAGTCCAAAGAGTTGCATTACAAAGAATGCCCCGATCAGCGAAACGGGCACCGCAATAATTGGAATCAAAGTAGAACGCCAATCACCTAAAAAGAGGAATACCACAATGGCCACCAAGATAAAGGCATCACGCAGGGTGTGCAGTACTTGATCTATGGATGCGTCCAAGAAATTGGATACGTCATAACTGATTTTATAATCAATTCCGGGAGGCATATCGGCCTCCAACTCGACCAGTTTCTCTTTTACCGACTTGATTACGTCACTACCATTACTGCCAAAGGTTTGTTTTAATACAAGCGATGCGGATGGTTTTCCATCCAAATTGGAATAGATGTCAAAGAACTCACTACCAAGTTCGACATCCGCTATATCACCAAGTTTCAGGATTTCTCCATCCTCATTGGCTTTAATAATGATATCCTTATATTGCTGGGGTTCGTCATACCTTTTCTGATAGACCAGAACATATTCCAATGATTGTGCTTTTTTTCCCGAACTTCTCCCCAAACGCCCAGGTCTGGCCAGGATACTTTGTTCTTCCATAGCTTCCAGCACTTCTTCTGCCGAAACATCATAAGCCCGCATTCGGTCCGGCTTAAGCCATACCCGCATAGCAAACTTACGGCTACCCAAAATTTGGGCACTCGCAATGCCATTGATCCGTTGGATTTCGGGTATCATCTTGGTGTAAGCGTAGTTGTACAGGAATTTTTCATCATTGTTTTTGGCATCACTGTACAGGTTCACATACATCAACATACTGGGCTGCACGGGAGTGATCACAACTCCTTCCCGCTGCACCAACTCTGGCAACAAGGGCATTACTTGATCCACCCGTGTCTTTACCCGGACCACGGCTTGGTTGGGATCGGTTCCGGGCTCAAATATCACCCGAAGGGTTCCTTCTCCTGCACTTGTGGCATCGGAAGCGATGTACCGCATGCCTTGTACCCCGTTGATGGAGGTTTCCAAAGGAATCAAGGTCGAGTTCACCAATACATCGGCACTTGAACCTGGGTATGCAATGAATATATTGACCGTGGTCGGGGCAATTTGGGGATACTGCGATATGGGCAGTTGTTTTATGGCCAACAGTCCCGTAAAAACAATTATGACCGAAATCACAATGGCCAATACAGGTCTGTGAATGAATTTTTTAAACATAATAACTAAGGATTATGGGATTGTTACTCAGTGTACAAATCAAGGTGGGAGAGTACGGATTCGGGTTTTTCAAAATCATAATGGATTTTCTCCCCACTTTTGACCATCCGGATACCTTCCAAAAGCACTTTGTCGTTCAACGAAAGTCCTTTTTCCACCACGAACAGGTGTGGTAGTTCAGCTCCTACGACTATTTCCCGCTGTTGTACGGTATCGTTCTCATCGAGTACAAACACAAATTTTTTGTCCAACACCTCAAAGGTTGCTTTTTGAGGAATAAGCATAGCTTTGTCCAACGGCACCTTCATCAAAATGCTTCCTGTTTCCCCGTGCCTTAAAATACCATCAGGATTGGGGAACGTTGCTCTAAAGGCAATATTTCCCGTTTCGTGGTTGAATTCCCCCTCAATGGTCTCCACAACACCTGGCTGATTGAACTTTTTGTTGTTGGCCATCAATAGTTCCACCTGCTGTTTTTCGTCCTTTTTGGCACTGATAATATAATCCAGATATTCTGCTTCGGGCACATTGAAATACACCCACATTTTAGAGTTGTCGGAGAGTTTGGTCAACAGCTCCCCTTCGTCCAAAAGGCTTCCTTCCCTAACTTCGAGATGGTCCATTATGCCATCGAAAGGGGCTCGGATGTCCGTAAATCCCAAATGGGTCTCGGCCAATAAAACTTCTGCTTTGGCCTTATCATACTCAGCCTTTGCCATGGCCAGCTCATTGGCGGATACTACTTCACCATCTGCCAATAATTTGGTGTTTTGGTATTCTATTTCGGCAACCTCTGCCTCTGCTTTGGCCTTTTGTAGGTCCGCTTGGTACACGTTGGGCATTATATGGAACATACGCTGTCCCTTTTTTACGAATTGCCCTTCATCTACATAAATGTCCTGTAGATAACCTTTTTCCAATGCCCTTAATTCGATATGCCGAACGGAATGAATTTGGCTAACATAGTCCTTGGTTATAGAAGTATCCAACTGTATTGGACTTGAAACCAGATATTTGGTTTCTTCTTTTTTCTCGTGTTTTTTGGATTCGCAGCTCACATAGCACATCGCTACAAACAAGCCGATGAAGATGGAAAATCTCCTCATAGTATTACTGGTTTAAAAAATATTTAGAAAATGGTCAAGGGAAGTCCGAATCCATGTAAAGGGACCTGCCCTTGGTTATTGATTGTTACCCAAAGGTTTGTGGATTCAGCAAAGCACAGGTTCGGCTTTGCTTAAATGATAATTCTATATTTGGAAAACCTGAAATCTAACATGCTTCCTTATGGGAGAAGAGGATTTGGGGTGTTCCAGCCCAAAACCTGTGTTAGATTCCAAAAACAATTGCCCCCAAGAGGCGGCAAATTCATTGGCGGTAGAAATGCTACCTTGTTCAAAAGAAAAACTATGTGATGCGACTTCTTCCTCTCGCTCCTCTTTTTCCTCAACGTCGATTTCGGCACAATGCCTTTTTTCCGATCCCAATTGGAGCGCGTTGAATGTCGCAGTAGAGTGATGATTGTCTAAATCTTGAAGATAGCAGGCATTATCCGCAATTGTGGTTTCTTGCGAATCTGCATATAAATTAATGAATCCTCCCAATAGTAGGATAAAGAGCGGAAACAGATATTTTGCAAATGCCTTATTCATTTCGGGAAACAAAACTATGTCACTCAACGTTATCCGACAAATGGTTATTGTTAATTATGGTTAAAATCGATTTAAGGTCTATTTTTATTGATGAAAAAATCGTAAACGCCGATCAAAAATCAGAATTATACAAATTGCGTTTTTTAAATTTCACCGGAATCCCAACTTTTTAACTGACGACTTGAACGAAAAGCCGTTAAAATTGAATCTTTTCCATTAATTTTCATGCAAAAGTTACCATTCCGTTTTGAAAGCTACCGAACATCAGTTTTACCATCATTTAAAAAAGTACGTTTCTTTTGAAGATGATGATTTTCCCAAGATACTCTCCTATTTTGAAACCATAAAATTAAACAAGAAGGACTTGGTGATGCAGGCCGGAAATCTGTGCAGTCACAACTACTTTGTACTAAAGGGTTGCCTACATATGTATTTTACCACGGAAAAAGGTACCGAACGTACGGTACAGTTTGCTTTGGAGGGTTGGTGGCTGACCGATTTTTTAGCTTTCCAAAACCGTACAAGTACAAATTTCAATGTACAAGCCGTAGAAAAAAGTCAGGTTTTATCCATTAGCAACGTACAACAGGAGCTGTTGCTCGAAGAATTCCCTATGTTGGAGCGCTATTTTAGAACCATCTATCAAATTGCTTATGGGGCCTCATTGGTTAAGCTAAAATATCTCTATGATTTGTCCAAAGAGGAAATTTATCTTCATTTTATCGAACACTTTCCTGAGTTTGCCCAACGCGTGCCACAATACCTTATCGCTTCTTTTTTAGGGCTGACCCCAGAATACGTAAGCGAGATACGGGCCAAGAACCGTTCTTAAACCTGTTTAAGCTTTCTCGCTCCGAACCAAAATATCTTAGCATCATCATTCTAAAGGATATTATTATGGAAAAAAGAATTCAAATTGATGCAACGGAACCTTTGGCCTATAAAGCGATGTTTGGGCTGGAAGAATATCTACAACAAAGCCAACTGGACAAAATACATTATGAGTTGATAAAAATCAGGGCATCCCAAATCAATGGATGTGCCTTTTGTTTGAATATGCACACCAAGGATGCCTTAAAGTTGGGAGAGGACTCAAAACGATTGTTTTTATTGGATGCCTGGTGGGAGACCGAGCTTTTCTCCGAAGAGGAACAAGTAATCTTAAAGGCTACCGAGGAGATTACCTTGGTCCATAAAAATGGACTCAGTACACAGACCTACGAAAAAGCCATCAAACTGTTCGATGAACATTATTTATCACAAATAATAATGGCCATTATCACTATAAACGCTTGGAACCGTATCGCAATAAGCACGCATAAACCCATAAAGGATTAATTTTCTACAATCAAGGAGTATAGAGGGCCCTAGCACGGGCCCTTTTTATTTGGGGCAAAAAACAAATATGTTCTATATTAGTATAGCTACAATCTCCCAAAATATTTATATGAGAACCAAGTTTGCTTTTTTATTTGTACTGATACTTTTTTGCACTGCCTGTAAAAATTCCAAGGAAAAGGACCAAGATTCCGAACCAAAGGACCAAGATTTCAATACGATAAAAATCAACAATGATTACCAAATCAATATTCCTAGGTTTATGAACGGTACCACCGGATTGAACGAGGAAGCATCCTTACAATATCAAAGTTTGCTCAAAGAGGCTTATTTGATAATTATTGATGAGCCCAAAGCTGGTTTCGAAGAGGTATATAGGGGTCTAGAGCAATACGATGATGAACTTTCCGTATTGCAGAACTACAGGGATGCCCGGTTACAAATACTTTCCCGAACTACTAAAATTACCCTAAAGACAGATCCAACGTCCATTAAAATAAATGGTTTGGACGCCGAGTATGTGGAACTGAATGCCAAAGTGAACGGGGTGAACGATGAAATCTCTTATTTTTTGACCTTTATAGAAGGGAGCGAACGTGTTTATATGATTATGGCCTGGACCTTAAAAGACAAAAGGATGGAGCACGAAAAAACCTTTAAAACGATTGCCGAATCTTTTCAAGTTATTGATTAGGAAACCGCTTTAAAGGTCTGTGTATAGTTTACTCGGCCTACTTGCTCAAGTACATTTTTCTTCTTGCATACAAATTATAGAACTCATCGTCCTTTAAGCTATCGATGAACAATATGCTCTCACCGGTACTCTTCATCTCTGGTCCTAAATTCTTGTTCACGTTAGGGAATTTATTAAAGGAGAATACAGGCTGCTTGATGGCATATCCATCCAAATGCGGCTTAAAGTCAAAATCCTTCACTTTTTTCTCGCCCAACATCACTTTGGTGGCATAGTTTACATAAGGTTCTTTGTATGCCTTAGCAATAAATGGAACCGTACGCGATGCCCGTGGATTGGCTTCGATGATATACACGATATCATCCTTGACCGCAAACTGGATATTGATCAAACCTACCGTGTTGAGTGCCAAAGCAATCTTTTTGGTATGGTCCTTTATTTGCTGCAATACAAACTCTCCCAAGTTAAAGGGCGGCAAAGTAGCATTGGAGTCTCCAGAGTGGATTCCACAGGGCTCAATGTGTTCCATTATCCCAATGATATACACATCTTCCCCATCACAAATAGCATCTGCTTCGGCTTCGATGGCTCCATCCAAGTAATGATCAAGAAGCAACTTGTTGTTCGGTATCTTGCGCAACAAATCCACCACGTGGGCTTCCAGCTCTTCTTTGTTGATCACAATTTTCATTCCCTGACCTCCCAATACATAGGATGGTCTTACCAGTAAGGGGAATTTTAGTTCCTCGGCCAAATCCAAGGCTTCATCCGCGGTCTCGGCCACACCAAATCTTGGGTAAGGTATGTCATTGTCCTTTAACAAGGTGGAGAAACTCCCCCTATCCTCTGCCAAATCAAGCGATTGGAAACTGGTACCTATGATATTGATTCCGTATTTGTCCAGTTTTTCGGCCAACTTCAATGCGGTCTGACCTCCCAACTGCACGATTACGCCTTCTGGCTTTTCATGCAGGATAATGTCGTAAATATGCTCCCAGAATACGGGTTCAAAGTATAATTTATCAGCTGTATCAAAATCCGTGGAAACGGTCTCTGGGTTACAGTTGATCATAATGGTTTCATAACCACATTCGGCAGCGGCCAAAACTCCATGCACACAGCAGTAGTCGAACTCTATTCCCTGTCCAATTCGGTTTGGGCCGGAACCCAGTACCACAACCTTTTTCTTATCGGTAACCACACTATCATTGGCAACATAGCGCTCGCCATCGGCTGTTTCTATCTCCTCTTCAAAAGTGGAATAATAGTAAGGTGTAACTGCCTCAAACTCCGCCGCACAGGTATCCACCAATTTATACACCCGGTTAATCTTCATATCCATTCGCTTGCCGTGCACTTCACTCTCCCAGCAATCCAACATGTGGGCAATCTGTCTGTCCGCAAAACCTTTTTGTTTGGCTTCCAGTAACAATGCCTTTGGCAAACTTTCTATGGTATATTTTGATATTTCCTGCTCCAAGTAGTGCAATTCCTCGTATTGTTTAAGGAACCACATATCTATCTTGGTAATTTCATGGATACGTTTTAATGGAATTCCAAGTTGGATGGCATCGTAGATGACGAAAACCCTGTCCCAACTGGGCACTCTTAACTTCTCGATAATGGTTTCATAATCCTTATATCCCTTTCCATCGGCACCCAGTCCATTTCGTTTGATCTCGAGGGATTGTGTGGCTTTATGCAGGGCTTCTTGGAAGGAACGTCCTATACCCATTACCTCTCCTACCGACTTCATCTGAAGGCCTAGGGTTCTATCCGAACCTTCAAACTTATCAAAGTTCCAACGTGGTATTTTTACGATCACGTAGTCCAATGTTGGCTCGAACAAGGCAGATGTGGATTTGGTAATCTGGTTGTCCAACTCGTCCAAAGTATAGCCTATCGCCAATTTAGCAGCGATTTTTGCAATCGGGTATCCTGTGGCCTTGGACGCCAAGGCCGATGATCTAGACACCCTTGGATTGATCTCTATCGCAATAATATCTTCTTTCTCATCTGGACTCACAGCAAACTGAACGTTACATCCTCCGGCGAAGTCCCCTATACTACGCATCATGTGAATGGCCATGTCCCGCATGCGTTGGAAGGTTCTGTCGGACAAGGTCATTGCGGGTGCTACCGTAATGGAATCACCCGTATGGATGCCCATGGGGTCCATATTTTCAATGGTACATATGATCACTACGTTGTCGTTTTTGTCACGTAGCAGCTCCAACTCATATTCTTTCCAGCCCATCAAGGCCTTGTCTATCATTACTTCGTGAATTGGGGAAACTTCTAATCCATGGCTCAACATATGGTCAAAATGCTCTGGATCGTGAACGATACCCGCTCCAGCGCCACCAAGGGTAAACGAAGCTCTAATCACCAAGGGGAAACCAAATTCTTGGGCAATTTCCTTTCCTTTTAAGAACGATGTTGCCGAAGCTTGAGGCGGCATACCCACCCCTATTTTAAGCATGAGTTCCCTAAATTTCTCACGATCTTCGGTAATATTGATTGCATCGATATCCACTCCGATAATCTCAACACCAAAATCTTTCCAGATACCTTTTTCATCTGCTTCAATACAGAGGTTCAAAGCGGTTTGGCCTCCCATAGTGGGCAATACAGCATCAATATTTGGGTGTTTTTGGAGTATTTCAATAATCGATTTGGTGGTCAACGGTTTTAGATATACATGGTCTGCCATAGCAGGATCCGTCATAATAGTGGCGGGGTTGCTGTTTATCAAAATCGTCTCGATACCGTCTTCCCTTAAGGAGCGAAGTGCTTGGGAACCAGAATAATCGAACTCACATGCCTGGCCTATAATGATCGGGCCAGAACCAATAATCAAAATGGATTTTAAGTCTTTTCTCTTGGGCATTTTTCTATAGGGGTTTCTCGTTATTTGCTTATATATCAAAAAAAAGGTGTTACCTAGAAAAGTAACACCTTTAATTTAAATAATAATTACTATCATTATTTTTTATGTCTTGGCTCAGAGGAAACGGTCAATCTCTTTCTTCCCTTGGCTCTTCTTCTCGCAAGAACTTTTCTACCATTGGCAGTCGCCATGCGCTCCCTAAAACCATGCTTGTTTCTTCTCTTCCTTTTGGATGGTTGATACGTTCTTTTCATTTCCGAACTGTTTTATGGATTTTGTTGATGGGAAATTTGTTTTCCCTAAAAAATTCTGGGCGCAAATATACAAAGACTTTTTACTTTGGCAAGTCCAAACTTAAAATATTTAATTAACTTTTTAGTACTTTTGCGAGCGCTTAATAACAGGTAAAAATCAACAGACCACATGTTCAATAAAAATATCAAGCTCGTTATTGCCGTTCTTATCATCGCTTATGCCGTTTACCAGTTTGTGGAAGGCAACATTGGCAATGGAATTGCATTGATACTGCTCTCCCTAGTGTTCATTTTTCTTTACTTTAGAAATGAATTTATCCTATTGGCCTTTCTTAAGATGAGAAAGCAGGATTTGGATGGGGTGCAACGGTGGCTTGATAAAATCAAGAACCCAGAATCCGCTTTGATTAAAAAACAAGTGGGGTACTACAACTACTTGCACGGGATTATCTACTCGCAAAAAAAACTGACCCAAGCAGAAAAGTACTTTAAAAAGGCCCTCAAGTTTGGTCTCACCATGGACTACGATGTGGCTATGGCTAAATTGAGCTTGGCGGGTATTGCCATGCAAAAACGCAGAAAGCGCGAGGCCACACAATTATTGAACGAGGCCAAGAAGTTGGACAAGAACAACATGCTTACCGACCAGATCAAGATGATGCAACAGCAGATGAAGAAGATTTAATTCTTCTTCCCTTCATATTATCTTCTTTTCTTTCTTTTCCTGTTGGATTGGTGATTCGTCAATTCAAATGGGGTGTTGGTGAATTTCGACTGGAGTTTTAACCAGAAAAAAACTAACTTCACTTATCTGTCGCTAAATCGTCATTAAAACGACGTTTAGCTTAATAGTTGTAGCCAATTTTATTTTAAACTTTCACCTATCATGAAAAAAAACAAATTTCTATTATTCTTATTTATTATAACTACTCTATCATGCTCAACTGAAGAAAATCCTGATCCTGAAGTTACAAATTCACCTCCTGAGAATTTCGAACTTTTTAAAATTGAAAATAATAAATTGGATGTAAAATTAAATCCAGTACTATCCTGGAGTGAAGCTATAGATCCAGATGGCGATGCTGTAAGCTATTCGGTTTTAATAGATAGAAATAGTGAACCCTCAACTATAGTAGCTCAAAATATTAATTCAAACAGTTATACCATAGAAGAGCCTTTGCAAAAATGTACAACCTATTACTGGCAAATAATAGCGGAAGATTCAAATGGCTATACCACTAAATCTGAGATATTTAAATTTGAAACATACGCTATAAATTTTGAAAATGTTGTTGTTTCCTCTGTTGCGGATTTTTCGAGTAGAGCAGGTCATTCAACTTCTGCATTTAAAAATCAATTATGGGTTATTGGAGGTGATATTGGAGCACTATTTAAAACAAATTCAGTATGGGCAAGCAATAATGGAGTTGATTGGGAAAATATTAATTCTACACCTCCTTTTGAAGCTAGGAGTGAACACTCTGCTTTAGTTTTCAAGGATAAAATATGGATTATAGCTGGTAGGGGTTCAGGTAATTCTGATGACATTGATAGAAATGATGTATGGAATACTGAAAATGGTGTGGAATGGACAGAAGTTTCTAGTTCTGCTGATTTTTCAAAAAGATTTGGTCAGGGAGCTGTGGTTTTTCAAAATAAAATGTGGATTGTTGGAGGATTTGATGGTGAATATCTAAATGATGTTTGGTCAAGTGAAGATGGGAAGAACTGGAATCAAATTACTGCTTCAACTGCATTCTCCGGGCGCGTTTCCCATTCCCTACTTGTTTTAAATGATAAACTTTGGCTAATAGGTGGGCGAGACGCTGAAGGAAGTAGAAAAAATGATGTGTGGTCAAGCGAAGATGGTATTAATTGGATTGAAGTAATAAGTAACGCTCCCTTTACTCCAAGAAGTTTACATGGATCGATAGCTTTTTGTGATAAACTTTGGGTGATTGGGGGTGCTAGTGGATCAGATTGGCGAAATGATGTTTGGTATAGTGAAGATGGAGAAAAATGGAATCAGGTAGAAGAAGAAATTCCATTTATTGGAAGACATTCCCACACAGTTACATGGTTCAAAGATAATTTATGGATAATAGGAGGGTTGGGAAGTGATTACAACTTAAAAAACGATGTTATTGCCATACAATAAAACTGGCTACAACAACGGCTCATCGCAAATAACGGGTCTTATCGAAAAAGTGTAATTTTAGAAACCAGGAAAGAAAACAATTAATCCGACAAATCCGCGTCTCTACTCCCGCAACTTGCGATAGCCGAGACCGATAAGTGCAACTCCAAAAAAACACTTTCTTTCCTAGTTAAAATTCAAATCTAAATTTAGCTAATCACCGTATCCGTACATTTATGTAGCTTTATAATTTTTAGACTACATCAACTATGTACTATCCGCTCTGCCTTAATGGCGTCGATATTTATCCTTTATTTGGCGATTTCCTTGTAGGTAAGCCATACATCTTTGATTTTTCATCCGATAACCCAAAAAACCTGGAATACAACCTTACTGATTTCAAACAGTTCAATGCCATGATTTTTGATGAATTGGAGGCATCTTCCCACCAATGGGGCATTGGTAAATACTTGGAAGAGCGTAAAAGCCTATTAAGGGCTTACCCCAATATTATCGAAGAACAACGGTATTATCATCTAGGCCTGGATATTATCGTGCCGTATGGCACCCCAATGTACTCACCACTTGACGCAGAAGTCTATAATACAGGGAAAGAAACCACGGTTGGCAATTATGGTGGATACATCATCCTAAAGCATGACATCGACAACGTAGTTTTTTATTCTTTGTATGGCCATTTGAAAACTCCGCACTCAGTAAAAGCTGGAGACAAGATCAAAGCTGGCCAAAAATTTGCGCACATTGGACGAGAAATTGATAGCGGTGGTTGGTTTTGCCACGTGCACTTACAAATTCTCACCCAAGCAGCGATTGACGATGGCCACTCGGACTGGGGATATATTTCGTCCGCATTGCTTCCAAAGGTAGAAAAGTACTTCCCCTCGCCTTATTTTTTGTTTAAACATTAAAGAAATCTAAGGTCTAGAGTCTACTTCCCAGTACTCCCCACGCGGTAATACCCCTTGTTAGGGATTTCGATGGTGTATTTTTTACGGGATGAGTTATTCAAATGCGGTTCGCGCAACCATGGGTTATGTCGCTTCAACACTTTGTAGTTGATTTCGTAAAGTTCTGCAAAATCGGCCCAATTGGTCACGGCAGTATCTATCTCCACTTTAAAAGTGGGAACCTTTTCATACATATCATCTTCATCCAATTGAAAACCATATTTATCGCGATTGGAAATAATTTCTTTTATGGCCAAGATACGGAACACGTAACGCCCTGTCTCCTGCCCCAACAACAAATCATAATAATCCTCCACTTGTTGAATGCCCATATATTTTTGGATTCCCGCAGGTCCTGCATTGTAGGCAGCGGCAGTCAAGGTCCAACTTCCAAAGCGGTCTTTCCATTTGTTCAAATAATCACAGGCCACTTGGGTCGCTTTTTCAATATGATAGCGTTCATCCACATTATTGTTCACTTCAAGGCCGTACTCTCTTCCGGTACCCTTCATAATTTGCCAAAATCCGGTAGCTCCTGCAGGAGAAACCACATTTTCCAAGCCGCTTTCGGCTACGGCCAAATATTTAAAATCATCCGGGATTCCGTTCTTTTTAAGAATAGGTTCGATTATTGGAAAGTACTTATTGGCTCGCTTCATCAACAATAGGGCATTGGACTGCCAATAGGTATTCACCAAAAACTCACGGTCCACCCGTTCCATAATCTCCGGGTCTTCCTGTGGCACAGCTTCACCGGCAAAGTTGAGATCTTTGGGAATCTCAATAGCACTTATTTGATAGGTATCGGCCACATTTTTGTCCGTAACTTGGGGCTCCACCTCCTTTGTCATAGTTTTCTCTTCCACTTCATCCGACTGAACGGCAAAAATCAAAGTGCTGACCACTGCTATCAATCCAACAAATGCCAATATATTTTTTAAGTGTTTCATGTCTTCCCAAATTTATATTCCTCGTAAAGATACTATTATAAAGACGAAATTATTCCAAAATAATTGTGGGAAGGTGCTCATTAAACCATCTGGCGCGGTGTATGATCATAGTATGTGTGCCATTTTTAACCGTGATGCAGTTTTTGATATTGGCTATGGGAAAAACAGCGTCCCGCTCTCCTTGAATATGAACCACGTTGTCCGGTGGTGTCTCTTGATCCCAGCCCACGATTTGGTCTATGCACCAATCAATATAATATTTATCACGGAGGGATAGATATTTCTCATATAAATGAAGGCGTTTGGTCACCGTTTCACCAAAGGCATATTTAGCCAACAGTTCCACATTGTTCACCAAACTTGTGGGCAACAATTTATGGGCCTTTGTGTACTTTGCAAAAAGCATTCGTTTGGGAAGCTCATGCCTGCTTTTTACCGAAGAAACCACGATGACCTTTTTTACTGCAATTATCTTGGTCATTTCCTGCACCAACATGCCCCCGAACGAAACCCCCAGCAAAACAGGGTTAATTTCTTTGATCTTTTCACACATCTTTTGGGCATAATCCACAAGGCTCATCCCTTTGTCAGGGACAAACCATTCCAATTTATGGATTACAAATTGATTTTCCGGAAGTTTGATCTCGTCAAAGATTGAAACGTTTGCTGCCATTCCCGGCATCAGGTACACATGGGTTTTATTATCGGACATATGACACCAAATATCGCTAAGCACTAGGAAATTAGCAATATTTTGACTAATTTTGTATCCCTTTTGCAGCCAACCCCGCTTAACGAGCACATTTTTTTAATTAGGGGAATATAGAAATACCTTTTTCTGGTATTTCTGAAGGTCATTTAAAAAAACACGTACTATATGACAACAT
Organism: uncultured Allomuricauda sp.; assembly: GCA_963677115.1. Classification (GTDB taxonomy): domain Bacteria; phylum Bacteroidota; class Bacteroidia; order Flavobacteriales; family Flavobacteriaceae; genus Flagellimonas. The sequence continues at coordinate 2,903,211 of OY781874.1, read as the reverse complement.
TGGAAATCACTGACAATAGTTTCTTACGTCAATTTGAAACTACGGTCAATGGGCATTTAGCCAAAATTGAGTACTCTTCACAGGAGCGCAAGGTATTTTTGACAAAGCTGGTTATTCCAGAAGAAATTACCGAAGAGGGTTTTAAAGAGGATTTTATCAAAGCTGTTTTAAACGAAATCCAAGAAAACAACCTTAGAGTTGTGCCCACTAGCCCACAAATTGCAGGTTTTTTAAGAAAAAATAGGCAATACAAGGAAATGTTACCGGTAGGTATCCGTATCTGATCCAACCAATCATCAGAAAAGCATTGAAGCCTCCTTGACCAGGAGGTTTTTTTATGCCGTTACTTCACTGGAAACAAACTCGAACCTAACTAATCCGTCGGTATCGATATCCATTAGCTCCACTTGGTGCAGGGTATTCACCAAATCGGGATTCCAAGGCGCCTTCACCTTAACATAGTTTTCGGTAAAGCCTGTAATGTAGCCTTTCTTGTTCTCTCCTTCGAACAAAACGGTTCGTACACTGCCCAATTGGCTCTCATAGAACGCCCTGCGTTTTTTGGCCGATAGCCCACGTAGCATTTTACTTCGTTTGCTCCGTACTTTTTTGGGTACGACATCGTCCATATCAGCAGCAACGGTATTGTCCCTTTCGGAATAAGTGAACACATGAAGATAGGAAACATCCAATTCGTTCAGGAAATGATAGGTCTCTAAAAAATGTTCATCCGTCTCGCCAGGGAATCCAACGATAACATCCACTCCGATACAGGCGTGCGGCATGACCGTTTTGATTCGTTTTACCCTATCCACATATAAATTGGACAGATAACGGCGGCGCATTTTTTTTAAAATGTCGTCGCTCCCGCTCTGCAAGGGCACATGAAAATGTGGAACAAAAGAATTGCTCTGCGCCACAAAATCAATCGTCTCATTTTTGAGCAAATTGGGTTCAATGGAAGAGATACGAAGCCGATGGGTACCATCAATAGTGTCCAAGGCCTTTACCAAATCCAAAAAGGTATGCTCGTGCTTTTTGTTGCCGAACTCCCCTTTTCCGTAATCGCCAATGTTGACGCCTGTCAGTACGATTTCCTTAATATCCTGTGAGGCAATTTCCTCGGCATTCTTCATTACATTGCTCAAGGTATCGCTGCGCGAAATACCTCGGGCCAATGGAATGGTACAATAAGTGCACTTGTAATCGCATCCATCTTGAACCTTTAAAAATGCACGGGTACGGTCGCCGATGGCGTAACTGCCCACATAAAAATCGGCCTCCTCGATTTCACAGGAATGTACTTCACCCTTATCATTTTTGGTCAAATCGTTCAGATAATCGGTGATCTTGAACTTTTCCGTGGCGCCCAATACCAAATCCACTCCATCAACTTCGGCAAGTTCTTCAGGTTTTAGCTGCGCATAGCAACCTACGGCTGCCACAAACGCTTCGGGATTGGTCTTTTGAGCCTGTTTTACGATAGTTTTAAAGCGTTTATCGGCATTCTCCGTAACCGAACAGGTGTTGATCACATACACATCCGCTTCCTCCGAAAAGTCCACACGCTCAAACTCCTCCTTTTCAAAACCTCTTGCAATGGTGGAGGTTTCAGAGAAATTGAGCTTACAGCCCAGCGTATAGAATGCGACTTTTTTGTTCATATACCTGCTTGCATTTTAGGGGCGCAAATATAGTGATTTGTTGGGAGTTATCGCAATGGTTGGGTGAAGGGTGAAGGAAGGTTGAAGGGCAAAAGATGAAAGGTCAATGGATTATTCGATTGCTGGATTATTCGATGGTTGGATGGTTGGATGGTTGGATGGTTGGATGGTTGGATGGTTGGATGGTTTAAGGTTATTTGTTTTTCGTTGATGGGCGAAGGGTGATGGGTCAATGGCAAAAGGTTCTCGACTGCGCTCGAACTGACAATCACGGTCTGTTTATTGTTAATTGTCTACTTCATACTGCATACTGCTCACTGCCCCCTGCCTACTGACTTCTAACCTTCTTTTAGAAACTTACTCATCCAAATCTGACTACCGTTCGAAAAGAGTCTAAACCATTGGATTTGAACTAAATTCCAAAACAAAAAGGAAATCCTAATCAATTTTATGCCTATTTTAGTCCCGTTGGTCATACTCCAACTATCTTGTGCAGATTAGCCCCTTTACAAACAAACACCCCTTGGTGTTTTAATTTTTAGTATCTGTTTAAAAATGAAAAGGGTCATCAAGCGAATTCTACTCGTAATCGGTTTATTGGTGTTAATCGTAATTGTTCATTTTTTTGTGGTCAAGAAATTGGATACAAACATCATGGAGTCCAAACTATTTGCCGACATTCCGGAACGTCCGGGAAATCCTGTGGAACTGCCTTCCCTGTTCTTGGACAGCGCTCGGTTTTTTCTTAAACTTCCATTGCTCGAGAACGATACCGTTTTGGCCTATTGCGATACCGGTGGAGGGTTTTCCATGATACTTCCCAAAGTCACCGAAAGAGAACATCTTGCAATGCACGTACGAACAGGACTTTTAAAAGGCGTCATGCCTTTTGACTATGTTTTATTCGACGATATTGTGACCGATTCCACATTGCCCCGCCCCTACCCAATGCGAAACTTTATTATCCGCAGCCCCTTTGCCCCGGTAAAAAAATCTTTTTTAATGATTCCTCCCATGGATGGGGAACTAAAAATGGTATCCGAAAAAATGCCGCAAATGGATGCTTTCCTTGGACAGGGATTTTTTATGGGCAAATCGTGGACAATTGATTACTTAAATCAGAAGATTTGGACGAATACTCCACTGGAAACAAGCGACTCTTCAAATCCCGATGTTCAAAAAATAGGATTGAAGAAAAATGAGCATGGGTCCATTATTTTTGGTCATCCCAGTATGCAGATCAGCGTGGACGATGAATCTATCGATGTACTTTTTGATACAGGTGCCAGCTTTGTACTGTCCGATAACGGAAAAAAGGTCTTGGACACCCAAGTAGGGACCATGGCGGGGTCGTTCATTGCTTCATCCATTTTTGATGAATGGAAGAACAAACATCCTGATTGGAAAATCTATCCTGGCTCCGATCTTGATAGGGATATTATTGAAGTGCCCCTGGTAAGGGTAGGCTCCCATGAAGTGGGCCCAGTGCTCTTTGCCAGACGGAAAGACGAAGTGTGGTCCGAAAGTATGATTTATTCCATGGACAAAGTGGTGAAAGGCGCCAGTGGAGGCTCGCTGCTTAAAAATTTCAAAGTGACCATAGACTACAACACGCAGTTGATAAAATTTGATGTAGCTCCTGCCGTGACAAACGATTCCATTCCCGGCACAGGAACAATTGAATAAATATCAGCCTCTTTTGCTTTCTCTCACTTTACCTTACAAATCAATCCACAAACCACCAAAATTCGCTACCTTCAACCTCTAACTTAAACCAACCCAATGAAACTAAGATTAATTGTCGCTGGCCTTGTAATTTTGGCCGGCTATTCCTGTAAAACAAAAACCACCTCTTCCTTGGCCGATTACCAAGGGGAAGAAAATTATTCCGTGATCATTAGCGAGACCAAAGTGGGCTATTTAAAGGCTGACACCTCTGGTGATACCATCAACATCGACTACGATTACAAGAACAACGGACGTGGCCCTACCATGAAGGAAACCATTGTGCTCAATGCCGAAGGTTATCCCGTAAGTTGGGAGGTAACCGGAAACACCACTTTTGGCAATGCCGTGGACGAAAAATTTTCGCTCGAGGACGGAGAAGCCTCTTGGACCGATGCCACAGGCTCGGGAAATGCGTCCGTGGATAAGCCACAGCTCTACGTGAACCAATTTGGAAGCCCCTACTCCGCCGTTTTAGCTGCCCGCTTGCTTATAGATGCCCCGGAGAATACTTTGCCCGTGCTTCCGGCCGGGAACCTTACTTTGACCAAAATGGAGGATTTGAGCGTACCGAACGCTTCGGGAGAGGGAGAGTTGGCCCTGACCACCTATGCACTTTCCGGCGCCGAAATGAATCCTTCTTACTTTGTAATGGATGATAGCGACCGCTTTTTTGCCTTTATCTCGCCACGATACATTGTGGTGCGTGATGGTTACGAAACCGAAGAAAAAGAGTTGCGGGAATTGGCAGAAAACTATTCCGCGGAGCGCTACGAAAAACTTCAACAAAAATATGCCAACAACTACGATAAAAAAGTACGTATTAAAAATGTGAAGGTTTTTGAACCAAAGACCTTATCATTGACCGACCCCGTTTCCGTGGTGGTAGAGGGCGAAAAAATTACGGCCATCGAAGCAGCCGATGCCACTGGTGAAAACGAAGTGGTGATCGAGGGCAACGGAGGAACCCTGGTTCCCGGCCTGTACGAAATGCACGCCCATACCGGCGACAACGGTGCCTTGTTGAACGTTTTGGCAGGAGTTACCTCCTTCCGTGATATGGGCAACAACAACGAGGTACTCTCAAAACTGATTGAAAAGATTGAAAACGGTGTGCTTGCCGGTCCTCGAGTGACCCGAATGGGCTTTATCGAAGGAAAAAGTAAATATAACGCCAACAATGGTGTTTTGGTAAGCTCTGAAGAAGAAGCGCTGGCCGCTGTGGACAAGTATGACAGCTTAGGTTTTTACGGCGTAAAGCTCTATAACAGTATGAACGGGGATTGGGCGCCGGCCATCGTAAAAAAGGCGCACGACCAAGGCTTGTTCGTAACAGGTCACGTACCTGCATTCTCCAATGCCAACGCTATGTTGCGTGCCGGATATGACGAGATGACCCACATTAACCAAACTATGCTGGGCTGGGTGTTGGAACCGGACGAAGACACCCGTACCCTGTTGCGTTTGACCGCCATGAAACGGTTCCCTGAACTCGATTTGAACAGCGATAAGGTACAAGAGACCTTGGACCTATTTGTGGCCAACCAAACAGCGATGGATCCTACCCTTGCCATTCATGAGCGGTTGATGCTCTCCCGTAACGGAGAAGTAACTCCCGGTGCATTGGATTATGTCGAGAATATGCCTCCAAATGAGCAACGCAGCCTTAAAGTAGCTTTGGCACAGATTGCCGATGATGAAGAGGACAAAGCCTATCGCGAAGCCTACGAAAAAATCGTGGAAACCTTAAAAATGATGAAGGAAAAAGGCATTTTAATAGTGGCTGGAACCGATTTGGGGGGAGCCTTTAATCTTCACCGCGAATTGGAACTCTACACCGAACAGTTGGGCTACACCCCTGCCGAAGTGCTAAAATTGGCCAGCTACGACATGGCAGCATACTTAGGGCACGAAAGTTTGGGAAGCATTGAGCCAGGTAAACTGGCCGATTTCTTTTTGGTGCCGGGCAACCCTGTGGAGGACATTAAGGCCATAAAGACCATCGCTATGGTTTCCCGTGGCGGTACGTTCTATTATCCTTCGGATGTGTATCCTGCATTTGGGATAACCCCGTTTACCGAAAAACCGGAGGTAAACAAATAGAAATTAACCAAGCCCGTTGCAAAACGGGCTTTTTTACAACACTGTAAAAGCATCCAATGGAACCCTATCAATTGCCCAAAAACACACGGATCGGCCATGTTCACCTAAAGGTGGCGGACCTGCAACGCGCATTGGACTTTTACCATAGGCTCTTGGGTTTTGAGGTCATTGTCAGGATGGGTGATCAAGCCGCCTTCATTTCGGCCGGAGGCTACCACCACCATATTGGGCTGAACACTTGGCACAGTAAAAACGGTCCACAGCCACCGCCCAACAGCACCGGACTGTTCCACACCGCTATACTGTACCCAACCCGTAAGGACTTGGCTCAAATCTTACACCGCCTACGGGAGGCCGACTACCCCTTGACAGGAGCGGCAGACCATGGCGTCTCCGAAGCATTGTATTTGGACGACCCCGATGGTAATGGCGTGGAACTCTACTGGGACCGTCCACGAGCGGACTGGCCACAAGAACCCGACGGAAGCATAAAAATGTTCACCAAACACCTTGACCTCCACAATCTATTGACCGAGCGGAACGACTAAAATTTTCTAGTAACTTGGTTTGACTGCCGCTAAAGATCATAGTAGGAATATTTTGTTCTATGATGGGCAACAATTAAAAGATAACCTCTAGATGAATCATGAAAATAAGAATCATAGCTTTTCTGCTGTTCTTTAATTACTCAGGTTTCTCCCAGTCGAAAGAATTTGTTGTCGTCGACCAGACCACTTATAAGCCAATAGATTTAGTTCAGATTTTTTATCCAAGTTTGGAAATCGGAAGTATCTCCAATGGAGATGGTAAAGTAAGAATACCCTTGTTGGAAAACGAAATCACGGTATCACATATAAATTATGTTGAAAGGAAACTGACTTTTGATCAGTTTAAACAGAAAGACACGCTTTTTCTTTTTCCCAAAACAAATCAATTGGGAGAAGTGGTCATTTATAACTTGGATTTGAAACAAAAATTCAGGGATATCCTAGAAAAAAGTTATTTAAAGAACTATTCCACAAAAAAAGTGATTCACAATTGTACTTATAAGGAAACGTTTAGTGTAAATGACTCACTATCAAGATTATTTCAAGTACAATTGGATTGGTTCAGCAAAAATTCACTTTTCAAAGCAAATGTTGATATTGACAAACAAAATATCATAAATCTAAAGTCGGTTGACTATTCTAAAATCAAACAAACGGATAGTACGTTAACCAGTTCAACAGGGGCATACGTTGAAAATAAGGTGTTTTTTCAGTTCGGACATTTGAACATGCTTTTGGATTTACTCATTAATTTGACCGATGATTATAAAATAGAATCCATAGAAAAAAGTGAAACTACCACAACCGTCCGATTTAATGCGACCTTGGAGCAAAACGGAGAGAAAATGTATCATCACAACAATAGCTTGATTGTATTTGATAAAGACTATGAGGCCATCAAGCAGTTAAAATTCAACATGATATATCATACAGATTTTGAAGATGATATTTCCAAAATTTATAACATCCCTTACCAAAAAAAGACTGAAAGCCACGTTATTGAACTTTCCTTCAATACGATGGAGAACGGGAAATATTTGATAAGCTATTACATTTCAAAACTAAATGGAATAATTAAAACCGAAATGAATACCGACTCAATAACCGCTGAACAAAGTTTGTTCGTTACCGAAAGCAGGCTGGGCAAAAAGTTAAAAAATGGAAATATTGATTTCGATAAACCTTTTTATAAAAACATACCCAATAGTTTGAAGACGAATGATGTGAAAATATTATTGACTGAAAACGAAAGAGATTTTTTAGAGAACTAAGTGCTTCTTGTAATTAAGCGATGGTTTAGCCTGAAATGACCCCGTTTCAACTCAGCCCCTCAAAATTTGAACGAAACAACGAGGAGTCATTATGAAAAATAGAGTTCGAAAACTAAATTACCAACCGGGTTTTTATCAATGAATTTATGTTAGGTTCTTACAAAGAAGCCAAAGCACGCTTAACGGGCATTATTGAACGGTGCGAGAGGTATGAGGAGTAAACCACACTCGCTTTAATCTCTGTGTAAAAAGCACTTATGTTAAAAACCCGTGGATACCTTATGGAAAGGCATAGGAGCGTGCAGGGGTTTTTGTGTTAACTTCGGATTACCAAATATTCACTTTTTAAAGTTTTGATGATGGAAGAAAATAAGGTTTTGGAAAACCTATCAAAGTCAGTTACCGAAAGATTAAAGATTCCAATCATTGTTACTTATATCAGTGTACTTATTGTATACAATTGGGACATTTTATTCTATCTTTTTTTTGACAACGATTCAGCTTCAAAAAGAATCGAAACTATAAAAAAGATATATGAAGGTCAATATTTTGAAAGAGTTTCTGTGTGTTTGATAATTGCAGTTGTATTGATTGTATTATTTACGGTTTTAAACACACTTCTAAATGTTACCTTAAAGTGGTTTTACAGGAAGGATAAAGAAACTTCCTCAGAAATCGAAAATTTTGAAAAAATTGATTCATTAACAACTCAACTTTCAAAATCAGTTGAAGAAGTTAAAGAATTGAAAAAACAAGTTTTAAACTTACAGAACATTAATCAAAACCTTGCTGATAAAAATCTAGACATAAATATAGAAGACATTTCTAGAAAAGATTACAATAGGCTTCTGTCATACCTTAATAACAAAGAGGACAAAGAAAAGCTTCGTTATAGCTTAAAAGAACTTATCCAAAACCTTAAAGATGACTTAAATATAAATTTTGAGACTATCATAGAGCAGGCTACTTATTCCCATCAAATGCAAGAACTTTTTGATATTTTGAAATCACGCAATTTAATTGACTTAAAAAGAGCGTATGTTCCAAATTCGGACAGATATGTTAATAAAATATTCTTAAGCAAATCCTTTGAAGACATTTTAAAGTTGCAATAAAAATTAACTTTTCTAGCATTTGCATATAAAATTTTATTCTAATAATCTAGCCGAGTTTAAATTACAAAGCCTTAGTTTTTAAAAGAAGTTAGGAAACCCCATCCCCTCCGGCCAAAGTAGCATCAATCAAAAAACGAAAATATACTAACTTTTCGCTTACCCTTTTAAAAATTTCGCCACTTTTGGGTGTACTCAAAAACGTGCTCCAAAATCTTGGCCTCGGTCTCGTTGAATTCCATATGGCGACGCTTCATCATGGCCTCGGCCACTTCAAAAGCCTTGTTGGTTCTAAAGGTGGTGTAGCCTGCCGTAGCACCGCCCCAACTAAAACTGGGTATGAAGTTTCTCGGAAATCCGCTACCAAAAATATTTGCGCTCACTCCTACCACGGTGCCGGTATTGAACATCACATTGATACCACACTTGCTATGGTCGCCCATCATCAGCCCACAAAACTGCAACCCTGTTTTGGCAAAACCCTCTGTTTTGTAGTTCCAAAGACGAACTTCGGCATAGTTGTTTTTTAAGTTGGATGTATTGGTATCCGCTCCAATATTACACCACTCCCCTAGCACGGAGTTGCCCAGGAAACCATCGTGTCCTTTGTTGGAATTGGCGAACAGTACCGCATTATTGACCTCTCCGCCGAGCTTGCTCCCAGGTCCGGCCGTTACCGCCCCATAGATTCTGGTCCCCATTTTTAAAATAGCGTTTTCGCAGAGGGCCAATCCACCACGCACCGTGCAACCTTCCATCATTAAAGCATCCTTGCCGATATAAATGGGCCCAGTAGAAGCATTTAAAATACAAAACTCTACCGTAGCTCCTTCCTCGATAAAAATGTTCTCAGGACTCTTTACTTGGTTGGTGTCCGGTATGGGCTGACTTGTTCTTCCTTCGGTCAACACATCAAAATCCACTTGGAGGGCAGTTGCGTTATTGGAAAAGATATCCCAAGTATGTTTTATGGTCAATACCTCATCATCAAAAGGAATAGCGGTGTATGCAGATTCTTCAAAACCTGTTCCCGGATTTTCCGTGACGTAAGCGATATAACCATCATCACCGATCAAAGCTTCGCCCATTTTTAAATTATTGATGGCATCCACCAAACCAGTACTGGGCAAATAACTACCATTGACCACGGTATTCTCGGCCGTGACCGTTATCGGAAACTTCTCGGATAGATAGTCCTCCGTTTGAAAGCTCACGGACGCGTTCAACCACTTTTCCCACTTTTCACGAATGGTCAGGATGCCCACCCGAATCTCGGATACGGGGCGTGTAAATGTAAAGGGGAACAAGTCTTCGCGGTGGTTACCGTCGGATAGGATATAGTTCATAGCGTAGCTTTGAATATCAAAAATAAAAAACGCCCCCGAAAAGTATCGAGAGCGTTCCTATATTTCGTTAAAAAGTACGACCTACTCGGCCTCCTTCTTATCTTCCTTCTTGAACTTCTTGTATTTGTTCTTGAACTTGTCAATTCTACCAGCGGTATCGACCAATTTGGTCTTACCGGTATAGTATGGGTGAGAAGTTCTTGAAATCTCCAATTTTACCAAAGGATATTCAACGCCATCAACCTCGATGGTCTCTTTAGCTTCTGCAGTGGACTTTGTAAGGAACACATCATCATTGGACATGTCTTTAAAAGCAACCAATCTATAGTTTTCTGGGTGTATATCTTTTCTCATCTTCTTAAATGCTTAATCTCTGAATTTTCAGGGTGCAAATTTAATAATTTCTTTTAACTCTCCAAGTTAAAATCACTAAAAAAATTAAAGTTAAATTTATGTGTAACAAAAATAAACAATCCATTACTAACATATACAAGCAACACTAATTTTTAAATAATGGAAGAACAACAACCAAAAACTGGAAAATTCGCACTGAATTATGGACTCATATTGGGGCTTATTTCGGTCGTGTTCAGCGTAATGCTGTACACACAAAAAATGCACTACGAGACAAATACTGCCGTAGTAGTGATCTCGATTGTCATATTGGCGGCTATTATCTTTGTCGCCGTGAATGCCTTTAAAAAAGCAAACAGCGGGTATTTGACCATTTCGGAAGCTTTAAAAGTGGGCGTGGGAGTTGCGCTGATAGGTGCCATCATTACTTTGACCTATCAATTTGTGCTCACTAACTTTATCGAGCCCGACTTTATGGACAAGGCCATGGAACTTGCAAAACCAAAGGCTATGGCGCAAAACCCGAACATGACCGAGGAGCAATGGGAACAAGGCGTGGAAATGCAAAAAGGTTTTGCCTGGATCCAATATCCCGTTATTTTGATCATGAACACGGTGCTGGGTCTGATTTTAGGTCTAATTACCGGTTTGATATTGAAAAAATCCAAAGCGGATTACTAAAACAAAAAATGCTACTTTTGGAGGGAATTCCAGAATCAGACAATGCAGATTTCCATTGTAATTCCTTTACTGAACGAGCAAGAATCGCTTAAAGAACTACATGATTGGATTGTACAGGTAATGCAATCCAATCATTTCTCTTATGAAATCATCCTTATTGATGATGGCAGCACCGATGCCTCTTGGGAAACCATAACGGAACTGTCCAAGATCAATGCAAATGTAAAGGGCATACGACTCCTAAAAAACTACGGAAAATCACAGGCACTACATGCCGGTTTCAAAGCTGCCGAAGGCGATGTGGTGATTACCATGGATGCGGATCTACAGGACAATCCAGAAGAAATCCCCGAAATGTACCAAATGATCACCCAAGAAGGGCATCATGTGGTCTCTGGGTGGAAAAAGAAGCGTTACGACTCCGTCATCACCAAAAACATTCCTTCCAAACTGTTCAACTGGGCTGCACGGAAAACATCCGGTGTAAAATTGCACGACTTTAACTGTGGCCTAAAGGCTTTCAATCATAAAGTGGTAAAAACCATCGAGGTATCGGGCGAAATGCACCGATACATTCCCGTTTTGGCCAAAAATGCAGGATTCTCGAACATCGCCGAGAAAGTGGTTCAGCATCAGGCTAGAAAATATGGTTCCACCAAATTTGGAGCGGAACGTTTCATCAACGGTTTTTTGGATTTGATCACCATTTGGTTCGTTTCCAAATTTGGGCGTAGGCCCATGCATCTTTTTGGGGCATTGGGGGTGCTGATGTTTATGGTAGGTTCGGGATTTGCGGCCTATTTAGGGGTTGATAAGCTATTTTTGAATCCCACTGGCAGATTGATTACCCAAAGGCCCCAATTCTATATCGCCCTTACCGCAATGATCATAGGCACCCAATTATTCCTCGCAGGTTTTCTTGGTGAAATCATGGTGCGTTCCCGAAAAAACGATACCCGATACAACATCTCCGATAAAATTAACCTTTGAGTCTTCGACAAACCTTTTAAACTTTGTATTTTTAAGCATCTAAACAACGATAAACACTATGGATTCCATTACCAAAACAGCGCAATCTTGGTTGACCGATTTTTTTGATGAAGACACCAAAAATGAAATCAAGCATTTGATAGACAACGATCCTGAAGAACTCAAAGAACGTTTTTATAAGGATTTGGAGTTCGGGACCGGGGGCATGCGCGGTGTTATGGGCGTAGGAACCAATAGAATTAACAAATATACTTTGGGCAAAAACACCCAAGGCCTCAGCAATTACCTCAAAAAATCGTACACAGATGATGACATCAGGGTTGTGATCGCCTATGATTGCAGACACAACTCCAAGTCTCTGGCGAAAACGGTAGCCGAGGTTTTTTCTGCCAACGGAATCCGTGTCCACCTTTTTTCCGATTTAAGAACTACCCCAGAACTTTCCTTTGCGGTAAGGCATATCGGATGTCATGCAGGAATCGTTTTGACCGCATCCCACAATCCCCCGGAATACAATGGATACAAAGTATATTGGGCCGATGGCGGACAGATTGTTCCCCCTCAGGATGGTGAAATTATTACGGAAATCAATTCATTATCTTTTGAGGACATCAAATTTGATAAAAATGAAAGCCTGATTCATCATATAGACGAAGAAATAGACGAAGCCTTTTTTGAAGCATCCGTTAAAAACGGAAGCTTTGATGCCAGGGGAAAAGATGATTTTAAAATCGTTTTCACTTCCTTGCACGGTACCTCTATTACCGCAATTCCAGAAGTTTTGAAGCGTGCCGGCTATAAAAATGTTACGATCATCGAAGAGCAGGCCGAACCCAATGGCGATTTTCCCACAGTGGAATCACCCAACCCGGAAGAACCCGAAGCACTGTCCATGGCAATCGCCAAGGCAGAGGAAATTGGGGCAGATATGGTGGTAGGTACGGATCCGGACAGTGACCGCTTGGGCATAGCTGTCCGTAACTTGGATGGCAAAATGGAACTCTTGAACGGGAATCAGACCATGGTACTCATGACCAAGTTCTTGCTGGACCAATACAAGGAAAAAGGGTTCAAGGGCAACGAATTCGTTGCCACAACCATTGTTTCCACCCCAATGATGCAACAAATGGCCAAATCCTACGGCGTGGAGTTCAAAACAGCATTGACAGGCTTTAAATGGATAGGTAAAATGATCAAGGACTTCCCAAACTCCACATTTATTGGAGGTGGAGAGGAAAGCTTTGGATATATGGTGGGCGACTTCGTACGCGATAAGGATGCCGTCACCTCTACCCTATTGGCCTGCGAAATTGCCGCCAATGCCAAGGCCAATGGCAGCTCTTTCTACAAAGACCTGATTGATGCTTATGTGAATTTTGGTTTCTACAGGGAAAAGTTGATTTCCATCACCAAAAAAGGGATGAGCGGTGCAGAGGAAATCAAGCAGATGTTAAAGGATTTCAAGGAAAATCCTGTTGATACCGTTCAAGGCTCAAAACTGTTGTACATTGAAGATTACAACACGTCAATTGTTAAAAATGTACAGACGGGGGAAGAGTTTACGCTGCATTTGCCAAAATCCAACGTGTTGATCTACGAAACGGAAGATGGCACCCGAATCGCAGCTCGCCCCAGTGGAACAGAACCCAAAGTAAAGTTCTACATCAGCACAAATGCAAAATTGGACAAGGCAGCAGATTATAAATCCGTAAATTCGCAGTTGGGAACCAAAATAGAAGGTATCCTGTCCGAGCTGAATTTATAGTGAATGAACTACTTTAAAAAGATTCTCCGGTTTGCGAAACCATATCGCAGATACGGTATTCTGAATATTTTCTTTAATATTCTTTATGCATTGTTCAGTGCCCTGTCATACGCTGCACTCATCCCAATGCTCAACGTTCTTTTTGATAAGACCAAGCAAATCAATGAGCCACCGACATATGAAGGAATTGGCAAGCTAAAGGATTATTTTGAAGGGTACATGAACTATCAAGTGACCCAATTCTCGGGGGAAGACCCCATGAAAGGACTTTTGTTGGCCGTTGGCCTAATCCTATTTTTATTCCTTTTCAAGAACATCTTCAATTATATGGCGATGTACTTCATCACATTTTTACGTAATGGCGTGCTCAAGGATATTCGAAACAAGATGTACCAGAAAATCGTGGACCTTCCCATCTCCTATTTCTCGGAGAAAAAGAAGGGTGATGTTATTGCAAGAATCACTTCCGATGTGCTGGAAATACAACACTCCTTCCTCTCCATTTTGGAGTTGATCGTGCGCGAGCCTTTGACCATTCTTTTCACGATCATAGTGATGTTCATCATCAGTGTAAAGCTCACCATTTTTGTGTTTATTTTTATTCCTATTGCCGGAATGATCATATCACGAATCGGAAAATCCTTAAAGAAAAAATCGGATAGGGTTCAAAAAGAGCAAGGGGAATTTCTTTCGATAGTTGAAGAAACTTTGGGTGGACTTCGGGTCATTAAAGCGTTCAATGCTGAATCCAAATTCTACGGTACCTTTAAGAATTCAACCTCTCGATTTTTTAGATTTTCAAATTCACTATTGAACCGTCAGAACCTATCATCCCCTACCAGCGAATTCCTCGGAATTGTCGTATTTGGTGTGCTGCTCTGGTTTGGCGGACGCATGGTCCTCTTGGAAGGAACTTTGGATGCCGCCTCGTTTATTTCCTATATGGGATTGGCATTCAATATTTTAACACCTGCCAAAGCTATAAGCAAGGCCTCCTACGCCGTTAAAAAAGGAAATTCCGCTGCAGAGCGGGTTCTGGAGATACTCGAGTCTGAAAACCCTATCAAGGATATTGATGGCGCTAATGAAAAATCCGAGTTCCACACCGGCGTAGAGCTCAAAAACATTTCCTTTAAGTACGAAGATGATTATGTTCTGAAAGACTTTAACCTAAAGGTTGACAAGGGTAAAACAGTGGCATTGGTGGGCCAGTCCGGTAGCGGAAAAAGTACGGTAGCCAATTTGGTGACGCGTTTCTACGACGTCAACAAAGGTGATATTTTAATTGATGGCACCAACATCAAAAACATCACTAAAAAGTCACTACGCGGGCTTATGGGATTGGTGACCCAAGATTCCATCCTATTCAACGACTCTGTAAAAAACAACATAGCCCTCGGCAAAGAAAATGCTACGATGGAAGAAATCATAGAAGCGGCCAAAGTCGCGAACGCCCACGATTTCATAAGCGAACTACCGAATGGTTATGAAACCAATATCGGCGATAGCGGAAACAAATTGAGCGGCGGACAAAAACAGCGCTTGTCCATAGCCAGAGCGGTACTCAAAAACCCTCCTATCATGATCTTGGACGAAGCCACCTCGGCATTGGATACCGAAAGCGAGCGCTTGGTGCAGGACGCACTGGAGAATATGATGAGGAACAGGACTTCCATTGTAATTGCGCACCGCCTATCCACCATTCAGAATGCGGACACTATCGTTGTTATGAGCAAAGGTGAAATCGTAGAACAGGGAACCCATGAAGATTTGATGAAATCAGGAAAAAGCTATAAAAAGCTCGTAGAAATGCAATCATTTACTTCGTAAGGACTTGGATTCCTCGAAGCTTAGATTGTTAAATGATCGGATTACCAGCTCCTGCCCTAAACAGAAAGATTGTTTGCTTCGCTTAGAATAACAAACCCACACATACCTTTCACCCTTTGCCCTTGTTTGGTCCTGACCAGACCTCAATTGTTTAATGTATATTAAAAATTGTTTACTGAAGAATTAAACCTTTTCACCCTACCTTAGTCATAGCATCAAACAACAAGAACATTGATTGCTGAGGAAACCTTAGTCCAAGAACTTCAACAAGAAGAAAATCGAGCAAAGGCATTTGAAGTGTTGGTAAACACTTACAAAGAACGTTTGTATTGGCATATTCGTAGCATTGTACTTGATCACGATGATACGGACGATGTACTTCAAAACACGTTTATCAAAGTGTATAAGAACATTGAGAAATTTAAAGGGGACAGTAAACTCTATTCTTGGATGTACCGCATTGCCACCAACGAATCGTTGACGTTTTTAAAAAAGAGATTGAAAAAATTGGGGTTTAGCCACCAGGAGCTAAAGGAACGGATGGTAGAAAACCTGCAGGCCGATGTGTATTTTGAAGGAGATGAGATCCAACTCAAGTTACAAAGGGCCCTGGCTACGCTTCCGGACAAACAGAAATTGGTCTTCACCATGAAGTATTTTCAGGAAATGAAATACAAAGATATTGCCGAAGTGCTGGAGACTTCTGAAGGTGCTTTAAAGGCATCATACCATTTAGCGGTAAAAAAAATAGAATCGTACCTCAAAGAAAGTTAAACCTTTGGCCAATTTTGAAGTCATACCATCACAATGAAAAAGGACAAAAAAATTACGTTTAATACCCCGGAAGGCTACTTTGAAAAATTCAATGACCGCCTTATGGACAGAATTCAAAGTGAAGAAGCGGAAGACGACGAAGATAGGGATAGCATTATCCCGAAAACAGATGGTTTTTTGGTTCCAAAAGGCTATTTTGATGAATTTGAGCCCATTATATTGTCCAAAACTTCCCAAAAAGAGACCAAGGTTATTCCGCTTAGGTCAAATAGAAAATGGTATTATGGTGTTGCCGCCATCGCCGCGATTTTTACATTGATTTTTAGCAAAACCCAACGTCAGAACCTATCACTTTTGATGATCTGGCCAATGCCGAGTTAGAAGCATACTTTGAAAATACTGATTTGGACATGACACCTTACGAAATAGCTGAAGTAGTTTCTTTGGAGGAAATGGAGTTGACCGATATGTTGGATGATGATTTTGAAGACGAAATAATTATAGAATATTTGGATAAAAATGTCGAAGACATTGAAGACTTAAATTTAGATGATATCGATTATGAATAAGAGAACACTTGTACTATGTTTCCTATTGTTCGGCACTTTTTTGATGCACGCCCAAGGTCCCGTTCGAGATCGTATAAAAACCCTTAAAGTGGCCTTTATTACAGAACACGTGGGCTTAACCAGTGAGGAAGCGCAGCAATTTTGGCCCATTTATAACGAACACGAAAAGGTCATGGGGAACATTCGAAGAAAAGAGCGCGCAGGAATACACGCCAACATCGCTCGGGCACGGGACCTCTCAAATGAGGAATCCGACGATCTATTGGATAATCTAATTGCACTTCAGTTTGACAAACAAAAAGCGGAACGGGAATTTTTATCCAAACTACGAACGGTAATCCCCGCAAAAAAAGTACTGCTATTGGTCAAGTCCGAAGAAGACTTTAAAAGACAAATGATTCAACAATTCCGAAAACGGCGGGGACGGGATTAGACAATCAAACAACCAAAAATGGTATTCTTTTTACTTGAACACCAGTTTCGCAATCCGATTGCTTCCCGCGGCAAATGCTGTGGAATCGTTCAAAAAACGAAGTGTAAAGAATGGTTCGTCACTTAATTGCTTCCAGTTTTCGCCCCCATCAGAGGAATAGGAAGTCCCCGTGAATCCAGTTGCAACCAACGCTTCACCACCAGAATTGGGAACAAACTGGACACAACTTTTATAGCCAGGCTCTTGACCATCGGCAATCAACTGCCAAGTTTTACCGCCATCCATCGTTTTTATTTTGTTGCCGGTATTCGACTCTGGTTGGGTATAATCCCCACCAATCGCATAACCTATGTTTTCATCAAAAAAATCCATGGAATAAATACCCTGTGTTGGTTCGTCCGAGATGATTGGGGTTTCCTGTATTTCCCAAGTCATTCCCCTATCGCCCGAATAGTAGATTCTTCCTTCCGTGGTTCCGACCCAAACTTTATTTCCTTGAACGGCAATGTTACTGTTACTGGCGGCAAAAGCACCTTCGTCCACTATACCTTCCGGCAAATCGGAACACGCCAGTTTGTTCCAAGTAACTCCCCCATCTCTCGTAATAATGATGGAAAGACATCCATTCACCGTATCGCCAACCGCAATGCCTTCGGTATCGTTCCAAAAAGCAAGGCTATCGTAAAAAACACCTTCGCCCTCTTCCTTATATACCAATTCCATTTTTCCGGTGTCACCTGTCTTGTAAAGTAAAGCGGGACTCTCAATGGAAAGCATGAAAAAATCTTGGGTTGTTCCCCCGACCGCCCTAAAACTAGGCATGATGGAGTCGTAGGATTGAATATTTGTCCTTACCTTATTTGAACTGACATCCACTGTGCCGTACACACCATTGCTGCCAGCAAAAGCCAAAGTTCGGTTGTCCAAAAAAGTAATCGCGCGAATACGTACCGAATCTTCAAAAACCGGGGTCACACTAACAGATTCAAAGATTTGTTTTTTAGGTTCTTCCGCACACGAAAACAAAAGTAAAACGGCAAAAAGAGTTAGGATTGACCTCATTGTATTTATTTTCTTCAAAAGTAAGGAGAAATCATACCTTTGCAACCTTATTTTATATGATGCGTTTACACAGAAACTTGGTATTTGCCGTAATTGATGCCCTTCACATGATCTTTAACGAAGGGGAATATGCCGACAAGGTGATTGAAAAAGTATTGCGGTACGATAAACGCTGGGGGTCTCGTGATCGTGGTTTTATCGCCGAGACTACCTACGACATTGTTCGGTGGAAACGTCTCTATTCAGAAATTGCCGAAGTACACGAGCCATACACCAGAGAGCACTTGTTCCGATTGTTCGGGGTTTGGTGTGTGCTTAGGGGTGTTCGCATACCAGATTGGAAGCAATTGGAAGGCACCCCTGAAAGAAGGATCAAAGGTCGCTTTGACGAGCTTTCTAAAATTCGAAAGTTTAGGGAGTCAATTCCCGATTGGATGGATGAACTTGGTGAAAGGTCACTTGGAACTGAAGTTTGGACCAAAGAAATCGCGGCCCAAAACAAACAGGCCGATGTCATTTTACGAACCAACACGCTCAAAGTTCCCAAACCGCAATTGAAGTCATTTTTGGCAAAGGAAGATATTGCCACCGAATTTATAGAGGGATATCCCGATGCATTAAAACTGGTAGAACGCCAAAATGTTTTTGTGACCCAGACCTTTAAGGATGGGCTGTTCGAGGTACAGGATGCATCGTCTCAAATGGTTGCCCCTTTTCTGGAGGTTGAACCGGGACAACGTGTGATTGATGCCTGTGCAGGAGCGGGAGGCAAAACACTTCACCTGGCCTCGCAAATGCAGAACAAAGGTCAATTGATCGCTTTGGATATTTATGAAAGTAAGCTCAAAAAACTTAAAAAGAGGGCTAGGCGAAATGGAGTTCATAATGTGGAAACAAGAGTGATCGATTCCACCAAGGTGATCAAAAAATTGCACAATAGCGCCGATAGGTTATTGCTGGATGCTCCGTGCTCCGGGTTGGGTGTCATCAAAAGAAATCCTGACTCCAAATGGAAACTGGAGCCCGAATTCGTGGATCGCATCATGGGAGTCCAGCAAGATATTCTTCAGAATTACAGCAAAATGGTGAAAAAAGGAGGACAAATGGTCTATGCCACATGCTCTATCCTGCCACAAGAGAATTCAGAGCAAGTCAAGAAGTTCCTGGAATCCGAGAACGGTAAAGACTTTGAGTTTGTTAAAGACCGCAATGTGTTTGCTTCGGAAACAGGTTTTGATGGGTTTTATATGGCGCTGTTGAAGAAAAACTAATTTGACCCTCACCAAATTTAAGCTACAACAACCATAGATTAGACTACATACCAATCCCGAACTAACGGCAACTTTGCTGTGTCAATTTGTATTAATCAAAAATTCAAAGAAAATGGACACAAAAAAAGTATGGTTGGTCACTGGCGCATCCAAAGGTTTGGGACTGATTTTGGTAAAAAAATTGTTGAACCATGGTTACCGAGTAGCTGCAACTTCGAGGAGTTTAAATGCGCTGGAAAATGCAGTGGGCAAGCACCACAATTTTCTTCCCCTCCAAGTAGATTTAGTAGATGAAGAAAGCGTAGAGGACGGCATTTCCAAAGTCTTGGAAGCATTTGATGGTATCGATGTTGTGGTCAACAACGCAGGTTATGGTCAAAATGGGACCTTGGAAGAGCTATCCGATGATGAATCACGACACAACTTCGATGTAAATGTTTTTGGCACGTTGAACATCATAAGGAAAGTGATGCCGCATCTTAGGGAACAAAAATCCGGGCATATTTTCAACATTTCATCGATTGCAGGTATGGTGGCTAATTTTCCGGGTTTTGGTATCTATTGTGCCACAAAGTTTGCCGTAGTTGGGCTTACCGAAGCCCTTTCCTCAGAAGCAAAACCATTTGGAATCAATGCTACGGTAGTATATCCGGGATATTTCCGTACCGAGTTTCTATCTGATGATTCTTTCAACTTGGCCAAAAACAGAATGGATGTTTATACTCAGGCACGGGAATCGGAACGTATGCACAAGGAAGAGATAGCCGGAAATCAGCTCGGCAATCCTGAAAAGGCAGCAGAAGCATTGATCGAAGTGGCCGAAAGCGAGAAGCCAACTCTTCATCTATTCTTGGGGAGCGACTCTTACAACATGGCCCAGGATAAGTTGAAAAGCTTGGAAACAGCTTTGGAAAACAATAAGGCGTTAAGTCATTCTACGGATTTTAAGAATTAATCATTAATTTCAAAAAAGGAGCGAGTGTTTTTCCCTTGCTCCTTTTAAACAATATAACATGCACACCTTTAACACCCTCAGCGAGTTCCATAAGTTTTGTGACCTACCCAAACCGGAGCACCCTTTGGTAAGTCTTGTAGATTATGGACAGGTTACATATAAAACCAAGAAAAATGAAATCCATTGGATGCAAGATTTTTATTCCATTGGATTGAAAAGGGACATCCAAGCCAAAGTGAGGTACGGGCAACAAGAATATGATTTTGATGAAGGGCTATTGACCTTTGTCGGTCCTAAACAAGTACTTCAGTTTGAAATGCTGCCCTCGGAGAAGAAACCATCAGGTTGGTTATTATTGATTCATCCTGATTTTTTATGGGGCGCACCATTGGCCAAGACCATAAAAAACTATGAATTTTTCGGATATGCCATAAACGAGGCCTTATTTCTATCGGACAAAGAAGAACGGACCATTACAGAAATCCTACTCAATATTCAACACGAGTATAAGTCCAATATGGACAAATTCAGTCAAAACATTATTATAGCACAACTTGAATTATTGCTTAATTATGCAGAACGATATTACCAAAGACAGTTCATTACCAGAAAAATCAACAACCACGAGATTTTGGTTCGGCTGGAGAATCTTCTCGACCTCTATTTCAATGGAGAAGATATTCTCAACAAAGGGATTCCGACCGTCCAATTTATAGCTGATAGTTTACATGTTTCATCAAGTTACTTGAGCAGTTTGCTCAAAATGTTGACCGGGCTGAGCACCCAGCAGCACATACATGAAAAACTTATAGCGATAGCAAAAGAGAAATTATCCACCACCCAACTTTCTATAGGTGAAATAGCCTACACCTTGGGCTTTGAACATTCACAGTCCTTCAGTAAACTTTTCAAGACAAAGACCAATCTATCTCCTATGGCTTTTAGGGCCTCCTTCAATTAAAAAATAAATCCGGACAAGTTCTCTTCTGAGCTTTATCAATTCAAACTTGTCCGGATTTACCCTGCATAAACTGCTATTGTTTCACCGTTGGATACTCTACACCCAACTGCTCCAAGTAGGTATCGTATTTGGTTTCATCATAATAAAATTCCTCCAAAGCTGGACGGAACATATCCTGTTTGTCCTTGTTCAAGAAAGTAGGCGGCATATCATCGGCGGTGATCATGGGTTCATACTTGGTCTCCTTGGTCTGTTCCTTGTTAAAATAATCCCACGCTTGGGTCAAAAGTTCTGGATTCAATAAGAAATCGATAATGGTCATCGCCTCTGCCTTTGCTCCGGCCGTAACTCCTTTGTGGGCAATAGGTGTTGCCATGGCAATCGCATTGGCCCAGTGATGACCCGGCAATCCCGGTATATTGGAAGGAAAACGCATGGTAACCGTAGGCACCTTCCAAGAAATGTCACCGATATCATCCGAACCACCGCTAACAGGCTCCAAAACAGGCAATCCCATTTCAGATAGCTCGGTAGGCAATCCTTCGATTTTTTTAGATGCTACTTCGGTCTGTACCGCTTTGGCCAATTTTTGGTCTGCTTCCGTCCATTCAGGAAGTCCAACTTCCTTTATGTTTTCATACATAGTCTCGGCAATGACTTTATTGTAGTGTCTCGGCCATGCAGTTCCCAATACACGTGATGTCATGGTAGTGCCTGTCATCATGGCCGCACCCTTGGCAATATCGTTCGCCTCGGCATACATTTCCATGATTCCCTCATAGGTAATATCCCTAAAATAATACCAAATAGCGGCCTTGGAAGGAACCACATTGGGCTGGTCTCCCGAATCCGTGAAAATGGAGTGGGAACGCTTTAATGGATGCAAATGCTCCCTTTTATAGTTCCAACCTACATTCATAAGTTCAGCAGCGTCCAGAGCACTTCTGCCTCTCCATGGGGCTCCTGCGGAATGCGCGGCTTCACCTTCGAACATATATTCCACAGAAATCAGCCCAGTTCCGCGGGTAGGGCCCCAAGATACACTCAGATTACTGCTCACGTGGGTAAAAATGCACATATCAATATCATCAAAAAGCCCGTCCCGAACGTACCAGGCTTTAGCTGCGACCAACTCTTCGGCAATTCCGGGCCAAAGAATCAAAGTTCCTCCAATGCCTTCCTTTTCCATTACTTCCTTAACCGCCAAGGCCGAGGTAATGTTCAATGGAATACCGGCGTTGTGTCCCTCACCGTGACCAGGTGCCCCTTCCACCAAAGGTTTATGATAGGCAACACCAGGTGTTTGCGATGCTTTGGGAATACAATCCACATCACTGCCCAAAGCAATAACGGGCCCGTCCCCATTGCTCCAAGTGGCGAACCAAGAGGTGGGAATGTTAGAGACCGAATGCTCCACGGTGAAACCGTTTTCTTCCAAGATCCCTGCGAGGTATTTGGAACTTTCCTCCTCTTGAAAGCCCAGCTCGGCAAAACTGAAAATTTTGTCCACCATAACCTGTGTCTGCTTTTTATTGGCGTCCACTAGGGCTTCTACCTCAGCCTTGAATTTTTTAATTTGACTTCTGGAGTACTTTTTCTGTGCTGTTGATGTGGCTACGCCAGCGAACAGCATAATCCCGGACAACAGGATTTTGGTTGTTTTCATAAGGTTGGTTTTGAGTTAGCTATTATTCTTCTAAGATAAGGAAAACTACTTCAATCAGTTTAGTTGAAAGCCTTTAAGAGCATACTTTTGGGGATTCGATAAAATGTATAACTGCAGTTTTATTAAATTCTCAATCAGTCCCACCCGAAACAGCGCTGATAGATCTAAATAGGTTCTTCATCAAATATTTCTCAGCATATTCCTGAAAAAATGCCGGAAGAAATTAGTCCATTCCCTGTCCTGATCAAACAGTAAAAGTAAAATTATGGTCACTACCAATAAGAAAGTAATCATTTGAAGCTTATGCTTTTTATCCGATCTTCCATTTTCTTTCATCGAATCATTCATCTGTTCAGAATCAAACCTACTTTAAGTAAACATGGTACGAAATGATGAATTCACGTATCCCCCTTTTGAATTGACGAATGCGCTATCAACATGGGTTCGTTAACAAAACACCTTTCCGGTAGGATGAATTACGTTCCAAAATCGTATTTTTGCACTTTCTTAAACCGTTCAACGCACAGATTGTATGATCCATTTTTTTGGGGACAAGGCTACCAAGGTTTTTGCCGTCCAAACCACTCAGGAAATCGCTCAGGAAGATAGTAACAAACTGACTTGGTTGTTTGGCGACCAACCTAAGATTGAAGCGGCGTCACTCGACGCCTTTTTTGTTGGGCCACGTGCCGCCATGGTAACACCGTGGAGTACCAATGCCACCGAGATTACCCAAAACATGGGCATCAAAGGAATTATTCGAATTGAGGAGTTCCACGCTGTTGCGGAGGACTTTACCGATTTTGACCCGATGCTGTCCCAAAAGTACAAGGCACTAGGGCAGGATATATTCACCATAGATATAGTTCCGGAAGCCATCCAAGGGATAGATGACATTGCATCTTACAACCAAAAAGAGGGATTGGCACTAAGTGATGAAGAGGTAGCTTATCTGGAAGGCCTAGCTAAAAAATTGGGACGCAAATTGACGGATTCCGAAGTGTTTGGCTTTAGTCAGGTGAATTCTGAACATTGTAGACACAAAATTTTCAACGGAACTTTTGTTATCGATGGAGAAGAAAAACCCTCTTCCCTGTTCAAATTGATAAAAAAGACATCCGAAGCCAACCCCAACGATATTGTTTCGGCCTATAAGGACAACGTAGCCTTCATCAAAGGTCCAAAAGCGATTCAGTTTGCGCCAAAAAGCGCCGACAAACCTGACTTTTACGAAGAAAAAGAGTTTGATTCGGTCCTTTCACTAAAGGCGGAGACCCATAACTTCCCAACTACGGTTGAACCATTTAATGGTGCTGCAACAGGTTCCGGGGGAGAAATCAGGGACCGTTTGGCTGGTGGAAAAGGTTCGTTGCCATTGGCAGGTACCGCCGTTTATATGACTTCCTACTCGCGTTTGGAAGAAAACCGTCCCTGGGAAAAAGGAATGAAAGAACGGGATTGGTTGTATCAGACACCAATGGATATTTTGATCAAAGCATCCAATGGGGCATCCGACTTCGGAAATAAATTCGGCCAACCATTGATTACTGGTTCCGTTTTGACGTTTGAGCATGAAGAAGAAGCCAGAAAATTAGGGTTCGACAAAGTCATTATGATGGCCGGGGGCATTGGATATGGTAAAACTGACCAGGCGTTGAAAGATACACCGAGCAAAGGGGACAGAATAGTGGTTCTAGGTGGTGACAACTACCGTATCGGGATGGGAGGAGCCGCCGTATCCAGTGCAGATACTGGGGAATTCAGCTCTGCCATTGAGTTGAATGCCGTACAACGTTCCAACCCAGAAATGCAAAAAAGAGCTTCGAACGCCGTTCGCGGATTGTTCGAAAGTCACGATAACCCCATTGTTTCCATTCACGATCACGGAGCGGGCGGACACCTTAACTGTTTATCGGAATTGGTGGAAGAAACTGGTGGAACCATCGATACAGACAAATTACCGGTCGGAGACCCGACACTTTCCAAAAAAGAATTGATCGGGAACGAATCGCAAGAACGCATGGGACTGGTCATCGGCGAAAAAGACTTGGACCTATTGAGCCGGGTATCGGCCCGTGAGCGTTCCCCCATGTACAACGTGGGCGAAGTTACAGGAGATCATACATTCAGATTCACTTCTGGGGAAACCGGCGAAACACCAATGAACCTGGAACTTTCCGACATGTTCGGAAGCTCTCCAAAAACCATCATGGCCGATAAAACGGCACAGAAAAAATATCCGGCACTCTCCTACTCCTTGGAACACTTCCACGACTATTTGGAGCAAGTACTTCAATTGGAGGCCGTAGCCAGCAAAGATTGGTTGACCAATAAAGTGGACCGATGTGTTGGCGGACGTGTTGCAAAACAACAGTGTGCTGGCCCATTACAGTTGCCGTTGAACAACTGTGGTGTAATGGCTCTTGATTTTAAAGGAAAAGAAGGAATCGCCACCACCATTGGCCACTCCCCCATCTCGGCCTTGATAGACCCCGTGGCAGGAAGTAGAAACAGTGTTGCCGAATCCTTGACCAACATTGTTTGGGCGCCATTGAAGGATGGCTTAAAATCGGTGTCTTTGTCTGCCAACTGGATGTGGCCCTGTAGAAACGAAGGCGAGGATGCCCGTTTGTACTCGGCCGTCGAATCTTTGTCGGAGTTTGTAATAGATTTGGGCATTAATGTGCCCACTGGAAAGGATTCGCTTTCCATGAAGCAAAAATATAAGGATGGTGATGTCCTGTCTCCCGGAACGGTAATTATTTCGGCCGCGGGCAACTGTAGCAACATCAACCAAGTGGTAGAGCCTGTTTTGCAGAAAAATGGAGGGGATATGTACTACATTAATCTATCCAAGGACAGCCATAAATTGGGCGGTTCTTCCTTTGCTCAAATTTTGAACGGTATTGGTGATGAAGCCCCATCCGTTTTGGATGCTGGCTACTTTAAGACTGCTTTCAATACATTACAACAACTTATAAAAGAAAATAAAATATTGGCAGGTCACGATGTGGCTTCGGGAGGATTGATTACCACACTTTTGGAACTTTGCTTTGCCAATAATGATTTGGGCGCCAACTTGGATCTGTCCGATATTGGCGAACAAGATATCATCAAACTATTGTTCTCTGAAAATATTGGTGTTGTTTTCCAAGCCAAAGATGCCTCTGTGGAAAATGAATTGAAATCGGCGGGTGTTGAATTTGCCAAAATCGGTGTTCCATCATCAGAAAGCACTTTGAAAATCAAGAACAAGGGCATTGAAATCGGATTGAACATTGCCTCCTTGCGCGACACTTGGTTCAAGACATCCTATTTATTGGACAACAGACAGACCGCCAATGGCCTGGCCAAAGACCGATACGATAATTACAAAGAGCAGCCGTTAAATTATATTTTCCCCGAAAATTTTGATGGTAAACTCCCGGTGGCTTCGACTCCGCTCAGCCCCCGACCCAAAGCCGCTATTCTTCGTGAAAAGGGAAGTAATTCCGAGCGCGAAATGGCCAATGCCATGTACTTGGCCGGCTTTGATGTGAAAGATGTCCACATGACCGACCTTATTACTGGACGGGAAACCTTGGAAGATATTCAATTTATAGGTGCTGTGGGCGGATTCTCCAACTCCGATGTATTGGGAAGTGCAAAAGGTTGGGCAGGAGCTTTTAAATACAACGATAAGGCCAACAAAGCCTTAAAGGATTTCTTTGCAAGACCCGATACCTTGTCCGTAGGGATTTGTAACGGATGCCAGTTGTTCATGGAATTGGACCTCATCAACCCAGAGCATGTCACCCATGGTAGAATGACCTATAATGATTCCCATAAACACGAGAGCAATTTTACCTCGGTAAAAATCCAGGAGAACAACTCCGTGATGCTTTCCGACCTAGCAGGGAGCACATTGGGTGTTTGGATAAGTCATGGTGAGGGCAAATTTAGCTTGCCACATACCGAAGATCAATATAATATCGTGGCCAAATACGGTTACCAGAGCTACCCTGCCAATCCAAATGGAAGTGATTACAACACAGCGATGCTTTGTGACAGAACAGGTAGGCACTTAGTGACCATGCCCCACATAGAGCGCTCTACCTTCCCCTGGAACTGGGCGCACTATCCAAAGGATAGAACAGATGTGGTTTCACCTTGGTTGCAGGCTTTCGTAAACGCAAGAGTTTGGTTGGAAAACCGTTAGAAATGATTATCAGAAAAGCGGAACGAGACGATGTACATTTCATAGTTCAAATGCTTGCCAATGATGATTTGGGAAAGCTTCGGGAAGATTATCAAGAACCTCTTCCTGAAAAATATTATTCTGCATTTGAGCATATTGACAACGATCCGAATCAAGAGTTGGTCGTGATTGTAAATGATAACAATCGAGTAATAGGAACATTACAACTGAGTTTTATCCAATATTTGACCTATCAAGGCGGTATTCGCGCTCAAATTGAAGCTGTACGGGTTCATGAAGATTATCGTGGCAAAGGTATTGGAAAACGGTTGTTCCTGTGGGCCATCGAACGTTCAAAAAACAAAGGTGCCCATGTAGTACAATTGACCACCGACAAAAAAAGACCGGATGCCCTCAAGTTTTACAAAGCACTGGGTTTTCAGGATTCCCATGAGGGATTAAAATTGCATATTCAATAAAAATACCAAAGAATTATGCTTTTTTTTGAATAACTCGTTTTAAAATACGGTTCTCTTTCCCTAATTTGCATTCGCTATACACATAACTTACTATGCAAACTGTTACCCGATTATTTGATTTCCCATACTATCAACTTGAAAAATACCCCTTAGAAAAATCATTGGTCACCAAAAGTGACGGTACTTGGATAGCAACATCTACCCAAGAGTATATTGACAAGGCCAATGCCGTGAGCAGGGCTTTACTAAAAATGGGCGTTAAGCCCAATGATAAGATTGCAGTGATCTCCATGACCAACCGTACGGAGTGGAATATTGTTGATATTGGAATTCTTCAAATTGGTGCACAAAACGTACCTATCTATCCCACCATTTCCGAGGAGGATTACGAATACATTCTGAACCACTCCGAGGCAAAACTTTGTTTTGTTTCCTGTGATGAAGTCCTGGAGAAAGTGCAGGCGATCCAGTCAAAAATAGAAAACCTGAAAGATGTATACTCTTTTGACCAGCTCAACAACTGTAAAAACTGGTCTGAACTACTGGAGTTGGGCTCAGATGCTACCAACCAAGGTCAAGTCGAAGAAATTAAGAAGAGTGTAAAACCAGATGATCTGGCCACCTTGATTTATACCTCGGGTACTACCGGGCGACCCAAAGGGGTTATGCTCTCCCATAACAACATTGTATCCAATGTGGTGGACAGCCAAAAAAGAGTTCCTTTCGAAACTGGGGGCACAGCATTGAGTTTTTTGCCCATTTGCCACATTTTTGAGCGCATGATCCTTTATCTCTACCAATATTGTGGCGTAGAAGTCTATTTTGCGGAAGGGCTGGATAAAATCAGTGAAAATGTAAAAGAGGTGAAGCCCAATGTAATGACCGTGGTTCCTAGGTTATTGGAAAAAGTATACGACGCCATTGTCGCCAAGGGAGCTATGCTCACAGGAATTAAAAAGAAATTGTTCTTCTGGGCAGTGGAAGTGGGGCTCAAATTTGAACCTTATGGCGCCAACGGTTGGTGGTATGGGGCAAAACTTGAACTGGCCCGAAAACTGATTTTCAGTAAATGGAAAGAGGGATTGGGAGGCAATCTTTCCGTGATGGTATCCGGAAGTGCCGCTTTGCAACCAAGGCTTGCGCGGGTTTTTGCTGCTGCCAACATGCCCGTTATGGAAGGCTACGGACTTACCGAAACGTCTCCTGTAATCGCCGTGAACGACCAACGTGATAAAGGTTGGAAAATTGGCACTGTAGGAAGAATGATCGACAACGTAGAGGTGAAAATTGCCGAAGACGGTGAAATTCTTTGTAAAGGACCCAATGTGATGATGGGATATTACAAGAGCCCTGAAAAAACCGCTGAAGTGATGACAGGTGCCTATTTTCACACAGGGGACATCGGTGAGATTGATTCCGATGGCTTTTTACGCATTACTGACCGTAAAAAGGAAATGTTCAAGACCTCCGGTGGAAAATATGTGGCTCCACAGTTATTGGAAAATCGTTTTAAGCAATCCAGATTTATAGAACAGATCATGGTCGTGGGCGAAGGCGAGAAAATGCCTGCCGCTTTGATTCAGCCTAACTTTGAATTCGTTAAGCAATGGGCAAAACGACACAATATTGATGTTGGCTCGAACGCAGAACTGGTGACAAACGAAAAAGTGATCGCCCGCATGCAGGAAGAAGTGGATTGGGCCAACCAAGAATTCGCCAAGTGGGAAAAAGTAAAACAGTTCAGGCTTACCCCGGATGTTTGGAGCGTGGAAGACGGACACCTTACCCCCACCATGAAATTAAAGCGTAAGCCCGTTAAGGAAATGTACCTTGATTTGTACAATGATATTTATGGACATTAAAACAATGATCCTTTAAAAATTAGAAATAAAAAAACCAACGGAAATCCGTTGGTTTTTTTATTTAAATATATTGTTGTGATTAATTGCAATCAACACCTGTGTCATCACTAAATGTCCAACTAAAATCATTAATTAAAGTTTCACGTGCCGCTGCTGCTTGACTATTGGTGCAATAGTCAACATTATTTGCTCCAAGGATAATGTCCACAGGAATATTTTCCTGACTAACCCAGCCAATTAAGGCTCCTCCATAAGTTAGAGTAGATAATCCAGAATTGATGAACATTCCTGACATATCTTCTACGCTTTGAATATTCCATAAGCCTAAGTCTTGATTAAATGATTCAGCACCGTTAAACATTTCTGCCATTGTGGTTACATTTTCAGTGTTCCAACTACCAATATCACTATTAAAAGATGAATTCCCTTTAAACATACTGTGCATAATCATGACATTTTGAGTATTCCATCCACTTATATCTTCATTAAAGGAAGCATTGGCAAACATAGCATACATATCAGTAACATTTTCAGTATTCCAGCCACTTAAATCACCATTAAATGATGCACCCAAAAACATAGTCCTCATACTTGTAACATTTTGGGTATCCCATCCGCTTATATCTCCGTTGAAAGCAGAACGGCGAAACATAGATTCCATAGATGTCACATTCTGAGTGTCCCACTTACTAATATCTCCATTAAAATTAGAAAGATCAAAGGTATAACTCATATTTGTAATAGTGCTAACGTCCCAATCGCTTAAGTCTCCTTCAAAGTTCAAAGTTCCATAAAACATTCCATCAATATTAGTTACTTGGGACAAATTAGGAACATCTGTTGCATTGCATACTACATTTTCACAATTAGCATATGCACTCGTCATAGTCTTCCAATTTATATCTCCCCATTGTTCAATGCTAATTAGATTGGTTTGTGCTCCATAAATTCCCATTACAACACCGGGAAGCTTTCCAATTATGGACACAGTATAGTCACCTGCAACCTCATAATCGTGGAATATCGCTTGGAGGTGATCTACTGGTACAGTACTTACATTTTCTATGTTACCATCTCCCCAATTAATGGCAAAATCATATTCAAGTGCTTCAACCAAACCCATTCTAATGGATTCTCCGTTTTCTGACGTTTTCCAAGTTGTTACAAACGATGTGGGGTCTTCTGGGATGGCTTCAGCTACATTTTCCACATTAACCGTCACTTCCGTTTCAATAGGCTCATTAATATTGTCGGTTACATTTACTTTAACAATGTGCTGTTGACTGGTTTCAAAATCCAAAACAACTCCTTCGGCTAAGCTCAAGTCACCTAAATGACTTATCTCAAAAAGATTACTATCTGTAATGCTAAAGGTCAACTCATCGTTGTCCGCATCCTCAGCCTTTACTGTTCCAATAGTTATTGCATCAGAAATATCTTCGGTAACGGTAAAACTCTGTGCCTCAATTTTTGGAGCATTGTTTTTTTCTTCCGCTGGGGTCGGGCCATCATCTTTACCACAGGACCAAAGCAGTCCTAAAAAAACTATCCCATAAATTAGATTTCTGATTTTCATAATTTAATTTTCAATTAAAAACACTTATTTTGATACAATATCCAGCTATTGTTTCATTTTTCGACTCACGATCTGACGGATGCCCCTTTTGAATTGACGGATGGAACTCTGATTCACATTTTAATTGAAAATCCCACACACTTAACCTAAATTTATTATGCATGCATAATAAATTTTTATATATTTGAGAACACCAAACCAGTTCTATGAAAGATTTGACCATTGACCACGCCCTAAGGGCAACTTGGCAGGCGGTTAGCAAAATGTACAATGAAGAGGCAAAAAGCTATGGAGTTACAATGGCCATTGGATTTACGTTATTGAGCATTGACCCAAAAGGAGGTACACCAAGCACTACATTGGGGCCCAAAATGGGGATGGAAGCAACTAGTTTGTCCAGGATATTAAAAAATATTGAGCAACGGGGATACATCGAGCGTAAGCGCAATCCAAAAGACGGACGTGGCGTCCTTATTTTTTTAACACCTCTGGGGCTCGAAAAAAGGGAGGAATCCAAAGAAGTGGTATTGCGTTTCAATGAAGTGGTCGAAGAGCACGTTTCCCAAGAGGATTTAACCGGTTTTTTCAGCGTCATTGACACGATTAACAAACTGATTACAGATAAAAAAATCTACATAAAAACAACTAATAATTAAATCACAAACTCGCACATGAAAAGGCATATAAATAAAGTTGCCGTTATCGGTTCCGGAATAATGGGAAGTGGCATTGCATGCCATTTTGCGAATATTGGGGTCGAAGTCCTTTTATTGGACATTGTTCCGCGTGAACTCACAGAGAAAGAAAAAGCCCAAGGGCTTACTTTGGAAGATAAAGCGGTACGTAACCGCTTGGTTAACGAATCACTGACGTCTGCCCTAAAATCCAAACCCTCCCCCATTTACCACAAAAAATTTGCAGATCGTATCACCACAGGGAACATGGAAGATGATATTTCCAAAGTTGCCGATGTGGATTGGATCATTGAGGTGGTCGTGGAACGCTTGGACATCAAAAAACAAGTTTTCGAAAATCTGGATAAACACCGTACACCGGGAACACTCATTACCTCCAACACATCAGGAATCCCGATTCGGTTCATGAGCGAAGGAAGAAGTGAGGATTTCCAAAAGCATTTCTGTGGCACCCACTTTTTCAATCCCGCACGATACTTAAAACTCTTTGAAATCATCCCAGGACCCAAAACCTCCAAAGATGTTCTGGAGTTCCTCAACGGATACGGAGAACAGTTCTTGGGCAAAACATCTGTGGTGGCCAAGGATACACCTGCCTTTATTGGAAACAGGATTGGAATCTTCAGTATTCAAAGTCTTTTCCACGCGGTGAAAGAAATGGGGATGACAATAGAGGAAGTAGACAAATTGACCGGTCCAGTGATTGGCAGACCCAAATCCGCCACCTTCCGAACCGTGGATGTAGTGGGATTGGATACCCTTGTGCACGTGGCCAACGGAATCAGTGAAAACTGCAAGGACGATGAGCGCCACGAACTGTTCCAGTTGCCCGATTTTATCCAAACCATGATGGAGAACAAATGGTTGGGCAGCAAATCTGGACAAGGTTTCTATAAAAAAGTAAAGGGAGACGATGGCAAGAGCGAAATCCTGACCTTGGATTTGGACACCATGGAATACCGTTCCAAAAAGAGTGCAAAATTCGCCACTCTGGAACTTACAAAGTCCATTGATAAAGTTATTGACCGTTTTCCCGTTTTGGTTGATGGAAAAGATAAAGCCGGAGAGTTCTACCGAAAGAGCTTCGGAGCACTTTTTGCCTATGTTACCCATCGTATTCCAGAAATCACGGATGAGTTATACAAAATAGATGATGCCATGAAGGCCGGTTTCGGCTGGGAGCACGGACCCTTCCAAATTTGGGATGCCGTGGGGCTCGAAAAAGGTCTTGAATTCATAAAGGCAGAAGGTTTGGAAGCCGCTCCATGGGTATCCGAAATGAAAGAAGCGGGAATTGATTCCTTCTATACGGTAAAAGAGGGCAATACCTACTTCTACGATATTCCCAAAAAGGCCATGGAAAAAGTTCCAGGTCAGGATGCCTTCATCATTTTGGACAACATCAGAAAAACAAAAGAAGTCTTCAAGAACAGTGGTGTTGTGATTGAAGATTTGGGCGATGGAATCCTGAACTGTGAATTCCAATCCAAAATGAACACCATTGGCGGCGATGTACTCGCTGGTTTGAACAAAGCCGTGGACCTTTCCGAAAAAGATTTTGCAGGATTAGTCGTAGGTAACCAAGCTGCAAATTTTTCCGTTGGAGCCAACATCGGAATGATTTTTATGATGGCTGTGGAACAAGAATATGATGAGCTGAACATGGCCATCAAAATGTTCCAGGACACGATGATGCGGATGCGTTACTCCTCAATACCGACCGTTTCCGCACCTCACGGTATGACGCTGGGCGGTGGTTGTGAGCTTTCACTCCACGCCGACAAAGTAGTGGCCGCTGCTGAAACCTATATCGGTTTGGTGGAATTCGGTGTTGGTGTGATCCCAGGAGGGGGCGGTTCAAAAGAAATGGCCCTTCGCGCTTCGGACACTTTCAGAAAGAATGATGTGGAGCTCAATGTGCTTCAAGAGTATTTCCTCACCATCGGAATGGCCAAAGTGTCCACATCGGCCTATGAAGCATTTGATCTGGGCATCTTGCAAAAGGGCAAAGATGTTGTTGTGGTCAATAAAGACCGTCAAATTGCAACAGCAAAAGCTTATGCCAAACTTATGGCAGAAGCGGGTTACACCAAACCTGTGAAGCGCAAAGATGTGAAAGTACTTGGAAAACAGGCCTTGGGCATGTTCTTGGTAGGAACGGATTCCATGGAAGCTGGTCACTACATTTCTGAACACGACAAAAAGATTGCCGACAAATTGGCCTATGTGATGGCCGGCGGCGACCTTTCGGAAGCCACAATGGTAACCGAACAATATCTTTTGGATCTGGAAAGAGAAGCATTTCTATCCCTTTGTACCGAAAGAAAGACTTTGGAACGCATCCAGCATATGTTGAAAACAGGAAAACCACTTCGCAACTAGTTGTTGCGATAGAAGTGGGATACTAGAATTGAGTAATTAGATATGCACAAGGTAGAAGATTTAAAAATTTGGAGGAAATCGATTCAACTTTCCAAGTCCATCTATCTACTCATACCTGAGTTGCCAAAAGACGAAAAATTTGGTTTGATTAATCAAATTAAAAGAAGTGCGGTTTCAGTTCCTTCCAATATTGCCGAAGGGGCTGGAAGAAATTCAAATAAAGAGTTTAAGCACTTTTTAGGTATTGCGAACGGTTCTCTATACGAATTACAGACGCAATTGATTTTAATTATTGAATTAAACTTAACTAAAAATCAGAAAGTACAAACACTGATAGATGAATGTATTGAAATACAAAAAATGATCTATTCATTACAACAAAAGCTTTAACCTCAATACTAACATCTCAATTCTCAATACTTATTAAATGAAAACAGCATACATAGTAAAAGGATATAGAACAGCCGTGGGCAAAGCTCCAAAAGGACTCTTCAGGTTTAAGCGTCCAGATGAACTGGCTGCCGAAACCATAGAACACATCATGAAAGAGCTTCCTCAATTGGACAAAAAACGTATTGACGACGTTATCGTGGGAAATGCGATGCCCGAAGCCGAGCAAGGTTTGAACATGGGAAGACTTATCTCCCTTATGGGTCTGGACATTGACGATGTACCCGGGGTGACCGTGAACCGCTATTGTGCCTCAGGGTTGGAAACGATAGGAATTGCCACAGCCAAAATCCAGGCGGGAATGGCAGATTGCATCATCGCAGGCGGTGCCGAAAGCATGAGCTACATCCCCATGGGCGGATATAAACCTACCCCAGATTACGCTACGGCCAAAGAAGGCCATGAAGATTATTATTGGGGCATGGGGCTTACCGCAGAAGCAGTTGCCAAACAATTCAAGGTTTCCCGAGAGGATCAAGATGTTTTTGCCTACAATTCCCATATGAAAGCGTTAAAAGCCCAAGAGGAAGATCGTTTTCAAGACCAAATAGTTCCCATTGATGTGGAGCATACTTTTGTAAATGAATCAGGCAAAAAAGAAACCAAAAACTACACCGTAAACAAAGACGAAGGACCAAGAAAAGGGACCAACATCCCTACGTTGAACAAACTAAGACCAGTTTTTGCGGAAGGAGGTAGCGTAACCGCAGGAAATTCATCACAAATGAGCGATGGAGCGGCCTTTGTTATGGTGATGAGCGAAGAAATGGTCAAAGAACTCAATTTGGAACCCATTGCAAGGTTGGTCAACTACGCTGCAGCAGGGGTAGAACCAAGAATTATGGGAATAGGGCCTGTAAAAGCCATCCCAAAAGCACTAAAGCAAGCCGGAATGAAGCAGGACCAAATAGACCTTATTGAATTGAACGAAGCCTTTGCATCCCAATCATTGGCCGTTATCCGAGAACTTGGATTGAACCAGGAAATCGTGAATGTAAATGGGGGTGCCATCGCATTAGGTCACCCTTTGGGATGTACCGGAGCCAAATTGTCCGTTCAGCTTTTTGATGAAATGAGAAAGCGGGACATGAAAGGCAAATATGGGATGGTCACCATGTGCGTAGGTACAGGTCAGGGTGCCGCCGGTATATTCGAGTTCCTAAATTAAAAATGACTATATACAAAAAACCATGAGCGATACAACAGAAAAAGACATACTGAGAGGAGGTCAATTCTTGGTCAAGGAGACCAAATGTGAGGATGTATTCACCCTTGAGGACCTTAACGAGGAACAAAAAATGATGCGCGAAAGCACCAAGGAATTTGTGGACAGGGAACTTTGGGCACACTGGGAGCGTTTTGAGAAAAAAGACTACGCCTATACCGAGGAATGCATGAGAAAAGCCGGCGAACTTGGCTTGCTAAGTGTAGCCGTTCCAGAAGCTTACGGAGGTATGGGAATGGGGTTTGTTTCCACTATGCTGGTATGCGATTACATTTCGGGCGCCACGGGATCCTTTAGTACCGCTTTTGGAGCCCACACCGGAATTGGAACCATGCCCATCACCCTGTACGGAACCGAAGAACAAAAACAAAAATATGTGCCCAAATTGGCTACCGGCGAATGGTTCGGTGCCTATTGTTTAACAGAACCAGGAGCAGGTTCCGATGCGAACTCGGGCAAAACGAAGGCCGTGCTTTCGGATGACGGCAAACACTACAGCATCTCAGGACAGAAAATGTGGATTTCCAATGCTGGATTCTGCAACCTGTTCATTGTTTTTGCCCGAATTGAAGATGACAAAAACATCACTGGGTTTATCGTGGAAAACGACCCAGAAAACGGAATATCACTCGGTGATGAGGAAAAGAAATTGGGTATCCACTCCTCCTCTACCCGGCAAGTATTCTTCAGCGAAACCAAGGTTCCCGTTGAAAACATGCTATCCGAAAGAGGAAATGGCTTTAAGATCGCAATGAACGCTTTGAACATAGGCCGTATTAAATTGGCAGCTGCTTGTTTGGAAGCACAGCGCCGAGTCATCAGCGAAGCCACAAAATACGCCAACGAGCGTGTTCAGTTTAAAACCCCGATCATCAACTTTGGTGCCATCAAAGCAAAAATTGCGGATATGGCCACCAACGCCTATGTGGACGAAGCAGCATGCTATCGTGCCGCGAAAAATATTGAGGATAGAATCGCTATTCGCGAAGCTGGTGGTAATTCCCACCAAGAAGCAGAACTCAAAGGTGTAGAGGAATACGCCATTGAATGTTCTATTTTAAAGGTAGCCGTTTCCGAACATGTGCAGCACACTACGGATGAAGGCATCCAAATATTCGGGGGAATGGGCTTTAGTGCGGATACCCCAATGGAATCTGCATGGCGAGATGCCCGTATTTCCAGAATTTACGAAGGTACCAACGAAATCAACCGCATGCTTTCCGTTGGAATGTTGGTGAAAAAGGCTATGAAAGGCCATGTGGACCTTCTGGGGCCAGCGACGAAAGTGGGCGAGGAATTGATGGGCATTCCATCTTTTGACACACCGGACTATTCCGAATTGCTGTCCGAAGAAAAAGACTTGCTCACAAGACTGAAAAAAGTGTTCTTGATGGTCGCTGGTAGCGCTGTTCAGAAATTTGGTCCCGATTTGGAAGAACATCAAATGCTATTGATGGCCGCTTCCGATATCTTGATTCAAGTTTATATGGCAGAATCGGCCATTCTCAGAACCGAGAAAAATGCAAAACGCTTAGGTGAAGAAGCCCAGGCAACGCAAATAGCGATGTCCAAATTGTATTTGTACAGAGCGGTTGACATTATTCAGCAAAAGGGGAAAGAAGCCATAGTTTCCTTTGCCGAAGGGGATGAACAACGTATGATGTTGATGGGGCTTAAACGCTTTACCAAGTATACAAACCAACCCAATGTGGTGAAACTTAGAACTCAGATTGCCGATAAAGTTGCCGCAGATAATGGGTATACCTTTGACTAATTCAAATATTTGTTGGGATGAAAACCCATTTGAATTTGAAAACGCCCCGCTCGGGGCGTTTTTTTATTTATTTGATGGATTCAAGTATCTGTTCGTCCTTCTGCTTCGTGGAGAAATTAATGGCACATTCAATAAGGGCCAAATGCGAGTAGGCCTGAGGAAAATTACCCAACAAACGTTTGGTCTTAAAATCGATATCCTCACTGAACAATCCCAAATGGTTGCTATAGCTCAACAACTGTTCAAAGCGTTCCAAGGCCTTCTCTTCCTCCCCTATCTTAAACAGCGCGTTAATGAACCAGAACGTACAAATAGTGAACGATGAGGACGGCAGTCCAAAATCATCCTCGTTTTTATATCGGTACAAAAGTCCGTCATTGCTCAAACCTTCTTCAATGGCCTTAACCGTGCTCACATATTTTGGGTCACGCGGGTGAATAAAGCCATAAGGCTCCATCAATAAAACGGATGCATCCAAATGTCTGGATCCATAGCTCTGTACAAAAGCATTGATATCATTGTTCCAGGCATTTTCATGGATATCGTCCTTGATTTTTTGTTCAAGGGCTGTCCAACGTTCCAATTTCCTTGTCTTACCGAACATATTGGCAACCTTAATGGCGCGGTCCAGAGCTACCCAGCATAAGACTTTGGAAAACGTAAAATGCTTGTCCTCGCCCCGAAACTCCCAAATACCTTTGTCCGGCTCTTCCCAGTGTTTACCAACAATCCAAACAATACCCTTGGTAATG
Organism: uncultured Allomuricauda sp.; assembly: GCA_963677115.1. Taxonomy (GTDB): domain Bacteria; phylum Bacteroidota; class Bacteroidia; order Flavobacteriales; family Flavobacteriaceae; genus Flagellimonas. The sequence continues at coordinate 2,864,759 of OY781874.1, read as the reverse complement.
TTCCAAAGCTCTTCCACATTTTCGATATCGTTACTGAAGTTCTTCAACTGCTCGTAGATAACATCCATCAAGATTCCATAGATATCGTTCTGTTTTTGCATATATGCCGCATTGCCCACACGAACGGGCTTAGAACCTTTGTATCCATCTAAATGATCCAATGAAATTTCGGTCAACATCTTTTCCTTATTGATGCCGTACATAATCTGAAGTTTCTCGTCCTTGTCCGGCATCAAATCAATAATAAACTGAAGGTAACGCTTGGCAGAATTTTTATGTCCAAGTTCAGAAACCACTTTGATTACCATGGAAGCATCCCTGATCCAACAAAAACGGTAATCCCAGTTCCTTACCTCCCCGATAGTCTCGGGAAGCGAGGTGGTCGCCGCTGCCAAAACTGCACCCGTTTTGTCGTAGGTGAGCATTTTAAGAGTAATGGCACTACGGATAATTTCATCCTTGAATTTTTGGTAATCAGGTGTTTTAGCCGACCAATCCAACCAATACACCTTTGTACGTTCCAATTCCAACCCCATTTTCTCGGTGGTCGGTTTTAAGATTTTCTCATTGTAGCAAATTAAGAAGTAACCATCTTCTTTAAGGGTTATTTCTTTACCATCCAAAATACCTTGCTTGTCAAAAGAGGTGTACAGGAACAACGTATCGTATTTCTCCTGATGAGTAAGACTGGCTACAAAATGCTCCTTTACAAAATGCTCGGTCTCTCCTAGTCCGTACTCCAATTTTGGATCATATTTTACAGCGAACCTTGGGGAGCCCGAAACATATTTTACGTAACGGATAATCTCCGGCTGTGCCTTATATTTTCCGTTCATTTTATGGTGACGGGGCATAAAGTCGTGAAGTTCAAAAACATTCTCCCCTTCCGTAAAGCGCGTAATCAAAATAGCGGTACTGCGATAATATTCCTGTTCAATGTTATAATCCCCAATTGGATGCACCTCAAAACTCCCCCCTTTTTGCTCATCCAATAGTTTGGCAAAAATTGAGGTAGAGTCAAATTGTGGCAAACAGCACCAGTCAATAGAACCTTCTTTGGAAATCAACGCCGCACTCCTGCAATTTCCTATAATTCCGTAATTCAAATTATCCATAGCTCAAATATTCTCAAAAGGGTTAGAATGAATTGGTTTTACGCTCGAATTTCCCGATTTTTAAAGAAACAAAAAATTAAAACACGTCAAAACTTATCCTTTTATGGGCAAAACTATCATAATCTCAAATCGATTACCCGTTCAGTTACAAATTAGCAATGGAACCATTAATGCAATACCAAGTGTTGGGGGATTGGCAACTGGGATGAAATCCGTACACAGTGGCGGGGAAAGTCTTTGGATAGGTTGGTCCGGATTAACGGATGAAGATACCCCCGAGGAACTGGAGGATGATATTGACAAAGCCCTAAAGGAACATGGATGCGCCAAGGTAAAACTCAATTCCGAAGAAATTGACGGTTTCTACTATGGCTTCAGTAATAGGACGATATGGCCACTGTTCCATTATTTTTTGAAATATTCCGAATTTGAATTGAACTATTGGGATACCTACAAAGCCGTCAACCAAAAATTTGCAGATGCCATCATTGAGAATTCCGATGAGGACGATACCATTTGGGTGCACGACTACCAATTGATGCTCGTACCTCAAATGGTGCGGGAAAAACGTCCAAATACCACCATCGGTTTCTTTTTGCACATCCCCTTTCCGTCCTTCGAAATTTTCCGAACCCTGCCCTGGCGCGAGAAAATTTTGGAAGGATTGTTGGGCTCGGACGTTATTGGTTTTCATACCTACGACTACGAACGACATTTTTTAAGTTCGGTTCGAAGACTTATTGGTCTGGATGTGAGCTTCAATGAGATTTATTTGGATAATCGGGTCATCAAAGTGGATTCCTTTCCAATGGGGATAGATTATAAAAAATTCCGCGATGCCGCTATCGCCCATGCATCCAAAAGCAGGGAAGAACGAAGTGACCTCCAAGTTAGGTTGGACAATCATAAGGCATCGGCCCCAGATACCAAACTCATCCTATCCATTGACCGATTGGATTATAGTAAAGGAATAGCCAAACGCATCAATGCCTTTGAATATTTCCTGAACAAATACCCAGAATACAAGGAAAAAGTTAGGCTGATCATATTAGCCGTACCATCACGCTCCAATGTCCCTCAATATCAACTCCTAAAAAGAGAGGTCGATGAGTTGGTCGGACGCATTAATGGTGAATTGTCAACGGTGAATTGGACACCCATTTGGTATTTCTACCGTTCCCTGCCGTTCGAAAGCTTGATTGACCTGTACACCTCCAGCGACATTGCGTGGCTTACCCCTTTACGCGATGGAATGAACTTGGTGGCCAAGGAATATATCGCCACGCGTACCGACAAATCTGGCGTGCTTATTTTAAGTGAAATGGCAGGTTCCGCCTACGAAATGAACGAAGCGCTGCTAATCAATCCCAACAACTTTGAGGAGCAAGCAGACACCCTAAAGAGAGCTTTCAACATGCCCATGGAAGAACAGGTATCCCGAAACACATTTTTACAAAAAAGATTGGAGCGCTACAATGTGGAGGTCTGGGCCAACGAATTTATGAACGCCTTAAAAGAGAAAAGGGACTTGGGAAAAGCATTCATTTCCGAAAAAATGTCCTCAGAAATCCTTTTATCCATTGAAAAAGAGTACTTTAAATCTAATAAAAGATTGTTGTTCCTGGATTACGATGGAACCTTGGCCGGATTCCACAAGGACCCACAACAAGCCTCTCCCGATGAAGAATTATACGAACTTTTAGATGAGTTGAATCAACAGGAAAACACCACCATATTTTTAATAAGCGGACGGGACAAACAGACCTTTGCCCGGTGGTTCCTCCCCAAAAAATATAATATGATCGTGGAACACGGCGTATGGATTTCCAGAAATGGGGAAGAATTCAAAATGTTGGAACAAGTCAAAGGCGATTGGATGAGCAAAATAAGGCCTGTTTTGGAATCTTTCGTAGATAGAACCCCTGGCTCTTTTATCGAAGAAAAAAACTATTCCCTAGCTTGGCATTACAGAAACACCGACCCTGATTTTGGTACTAAACGAGCAACCGAACTCGATACCGTTTTGCGCAGTTTGATTGGCAATGACGATATTAGCGTTCTGAACGGAAACAAGGTCATGGAAATAAAAAGCAGCAATGTGAACAAAGGCAGGGCTGCCACTCGTATGTTAAGTGAAGATGATTACGACTTTGTTTTTGCCATTGGTGATGATTGGACAGACGAATTTATGTTCCAAGAACTACCTGATTCCGCAATTACCGTTAAGGTCGGACTTAAAAAGACCCAAGCCAAATACCATGTGGAAAACACCGCAAGGGTAAGGCAACTTTTAAAACGTTTTACAAAACCATGACACGAACGCTTTTCGCTATTTGCTTTTTAATGGCAGGTGCCCTTGGATGGGCCCAGACCGAAACGGAGGTCTACCTGTTTGATCTATCGATGGATAACGGAAAGCCCATTTTGACCAACCCAAAAAATATTTCCAACAACCCAGGTTATGACAATCAACCTTCTTTTTGGGATAATGGGAGTGTGTTGTTCGCTTCGACCAGACAAGACCAAACGGACATTCTTCAATTCAACGTAGATGAAGGCAGTACCTCCTCTTGGCTGACATACACCACGGCGGGCAGTGAATATTCCCCACTCCGCATCCCAGGTAAAAATGTGATTTCGGCTATTCGCTTGGATGTGGATGGGTTACAACGCCTGTACAAATATGATTTTAAGTCAGGGGAGCCCACTCCGATAACCGATTTAAAAATTGGCTATCACATTTGGTACAGCGAGCAGGTTTTGGTGGCGACCGTATTGGTTGAAAATCGGATGGACCTAAAGGTCATCAATCTAGAAGACAATACCCAAAAAACGGTTTATCAAAATGTGGGGCGGTCATTGCACAAGATACCCGGTTCCGATTTAGTGAGCTTTATTGGAAAAAAGAATACTGCATGGGAAATTTTATCCCTTGACCCCATAACGGGAAAATCCAAAAAAATAACAACCACTTATGATCACGAAGAGGATATTTGTTGGTTGAACGAAACTACCATCATCACCGGGGCCGGCAAACAACTCTTGGTTTTGGACATTGATTCCGAAAATCCTGCTTGGGAAAGCGTTATTGAATTTCCACAAGAAGAGATCAACAACATTAGTCGTATTGCAATCAGTCCTAACGGGAAACGTTTAGCCTTTGTGGCAGAAGAATCTCCCGCGAAAATCATTCAAAAACAAGTACGATCATTTAACGACCGAAATTTGGATGCCTTTGTCTCTTGTTTTGCAGATAATGTACAGGTGCAACGTTTTCCAAACGAGAAAATGTATCAGGGCAATGACAAAATGAGGGACAATTACGAGCGTTTTTTTGAAAATGTAAAATCATCTAGCGTGGAAGTCGTTAACCGAATCGTGATGGGCAATACCGTTGTGGATGAGGAAATTACCCAAGTGGATGGAAGAGAGGGGCGCCAAGTTGCGATTTATAAAGTAGAAAATGGCCTTGTTACCTCCATGACCTTTATTTTTCCAGATGGCCCATTAACGGATGCCGAGAGTATTGTACAAGAACAATTGAACGCCTACAACCATAGAGATATAGATGGCTTTTTGGAGACGTATGCCCAAAATATTGAACTCTATCAATATCCCGATAAGCTCAACTCAAAAGGCATTTCAAAATTAAAGCAACAGTACGGTCCATTTTTTGAAAGCACACCGGATTTGAACTGTGAAATAGTAAACAGAATCGTAATCGGTAACAAGGTCATTGATCATGAGTCGGTAACCGTAAACGGGAGTGTTTTTAAAGCCATCGCCATTTACGAAGTAACGAACGGAGAAATCACAAAGGTCACCTTTATTCAATGACCCAATGAAACTGCCTCATAATAGAAGTAGAATTGAAGCCTTTAGTGATGGGGCTTTTGCTTTTGCCGCCGCCTTATTGGTGGTTTCCTTGGGCACCCGGGCGGAAACTTCGATTTTACAGGTAGACTGGATGGTGTTTCTGGGTTTTGGTATAAGTTTTTTTGCCCTTGTCGAATTATGGTCGGTACATTACAATTTCTTCAGAAGGACCAGTGATATGGATAATTGGATTATTGCCCTCAATACAGTCCTTCTTTTTTTGATACTCTATTACATCTTCCCCATAAAGTCCTTGATCGATTCATGGACCGGTACATTACAAATCAATGCAGATGCATTTTCATCTTTATTCCAGTTGTACAGTCTTGGATTCCTTCTAATTTTCGCCTGCTATGCACTTATGTTTTTAAGGGTCTACAAAAAAACCAATAACAGCAACATGAAACATCTTTTCTATGCTCGTCATTTTGGGCATTTCCATTGGTATTGCCAAGCTTCAATTGGGATTATATTACGGTCTTCCGGGTATCGTATATGCTCTTTTGGGTCCTTTTTGCTATTTTCACGCTTCATACTTTCAGAAAAACCAACGCTTTTTAATATGAAAAAAATATTGCCCTTGCTATTTGTGGTTTTCACCACCACAATTTATGCCCAAACCGACACTAGAATCTATGACATCATCAACGCAGTTTCAGCAGAACGTATCGAAAACGACGTAACCACTCTGGTCAACTTTGGCACCAGGCACACGTTGAGCGATACGGTCTCCCAAACCAGGGGAATTGGTGCCGCAAGAAGGTGGATCAAGTCAGAGTTTGACAAAATTTCTTCCGATTGCGGTGACTGTTTGGATGTTTTTTATCAGAAAAACCTAATTGAAGAAGGGGATAACGCCCGAATCGTTAAGGATGTGGAAATTGTGAACGTGGTGGCCATTCAGCGCGGCACAAAGTTTCCCAATCGATTTATTATTATGAGCGGAGATATTGATTCCCGTGTAAGTGACCCCACCAACTACACTTCGGATTCTCCCGGAGCCAATGACAACGCCAGTGGAATGGCAGGCACCATTGAAGCAGCTAGAGTTTTATCAAAATACAAGTTCGAAAGCAGCATCATTTTTGTTGGTCTTTCCGGAGAGGAACAAGGACTTTATGGCGGAACGGGCCTTGCGGAATATGCCAAGGAAAAAGGCTGGAATATTGTGGGCATCCTCAATAACGATATGATCGGAAACATCACGGGGGTTGATGGTGTGGTAAGCAATAGGGATTTTAGAATTTTTTCCGAACCCGTTCCTCCTACCGAAACTGAAGAAGAGCGAAGGGCTAGACGCTTTTATGGCGGGGAAGTCGATGGAATCTCCCGACAATTGGCACGATATGTACACAAAACCACCAAGACCTACATGCCAGAGATGAACCCTATGATGATCTACCGTTTGGATAGGTTTGGGCGAGGTGGTCACCATAGACCTTTTAACGATGCAGGTTATGCAGGTATCAGAATTATGGAAGCCCATGAGAATTATACACAGCAACACCAAGACATACGCGAAGAGGACGGTATTGCCTACGGTGATGTTTTGGAACACGTGAATTTTGAATATGCCAAAAAACTTACCGCGGTAAACGCCATTAACCTAGCCTCTATAGCATGGGCTCCACCAGCCCCCGAAACGGTTGAAATCGGAGGTGTAGTTGAGCCAAGTGCCAAGTTTAGATGGAGCAAAGCAGAAAATGCAGTAGGGTACAAAATTTACTGGAGAGATACCACCTCCCCTACTTGGGATCATTACAAATATGTGGGCGACGTTACCGAGCATACCTTGGAGGGTGTGGTAATAGACAATTACTTTTTTGGAGTTGCCGCAGTTGGAAAAGATGGACACGAAAGCCCAGTGGTTTTCCCGAATAAAGTTTTTAGATAGTTACAATGGCATACATGAAGCAAATACTCTTTTTGACCACACTTTTGATTGGAATCTTGGCAACGCATGCCCAAAATTTCACCAAACAAGACACCTTAAGGGGGAGCATAACACCGGAACGAGAATGGTGGGATTTGAACCATTACGACCTCAATGTAAAAGTAGAGCCTTCCAAAAAATTCATTTCGGGCTACAATGTGGTGAGATATAAAGTGTTGGAGAAAGCAGAAATGCTTCAAATTGACCTTCAAGAACCGATGAAGATTGAATCCGTTGAGCAAGACGGTAAAAAATTGAGATTTTCCACGGAGGGCAATGCACATTTTATCAAACTGAAGAAAAAACAGCTCCCCGGGGATTTTAATGAAATAAAAATCACCTACTCGGGGTACCCAAGAGAAGCGGTACGAGCCCCATGGGATGGCGGCTTTTCATGGAAGCAAGATAAGAACGGAAATCCCTTCGTAGCCACTTCCTGTCAAGGTTTGGGAGCGAGTGTTTGGTGGCCCAACAAAGACCATATGTACGACGAGGTGGACAGTATGGGCATCAGCATCGCGGTTCCCAAAGGCCTTATGGATATTTCCAACGGACAACTGGAGAGCGTTGAGGAAAAAGGTGATTTTACCACCTATAATTGGGTAGTCAAAAACCCCATCAACAACTATGGCGTAAATGTCAACGTTGGGAACTATGTACATTTTGATGAAGTTTATGAAGGTGAAAATGGTCCTTTGAAGCTGGATTACTATGTGTTGCCCGAAAATCTGGAGAAAGCCAAAAAGCAGTTTGTCCAGACCCCCATGATGCTCCAGGCCTTTGAACATTGGTTTGGCCCATACCCTTTTTATGAGGATGGATTTAAACTGGTGGAAGTACCTTATCTGGGGATGGAGCACCAAAGCTCCGTTACCTATGGGAACAAATTTGAGAACGGTTATTTAGGTCGTGATTTGTCCGGAACTGGTTGGGGCCTTCAATTCGATTTCATCATTGTTCATGAAGCAGGGCACGAGTGGTTCGCCAACAACATCACTTACAAGGACATTGCGGATATGTGGATACACGAAGGATTTACCGCTTACTCGGAGAACCTTTACCTTGATTATCATTTTGGCACAAAAGCTTCCGAAGCATATGTTATCGGGACTCGGGCCAACATCCAAAACGACCGTCCCATTATTGGCCCCTACGGGGTAAACCAATCCGGTTCGGGAGACATGTATTATAAAGGGGCAAACATCCTACACACTTTGCGCCAATTGGTGGAAGATGATGATAAATGGAGACAGATACTTCGAGGCCTAAACAAGGATTTTTATCATCAAACGGTAACCACACAAGAAATTGAGGACTACCTAAGCCATAAAACTGAAAAGGACCTCTCAGCTTTTTTCAACCAATATCTTCGGACCACTATGATCCCGACTTTGGAATACCGTTTGGAAGGAGACTCGATTGAGTACCGTTACACCGATGTGGTGGATGACTTTGATATGCCAGTCCGGGTTTTTATAAATGGCACCGAAAAGTGGCTGTTCCCCAGCGAAGAATGGAAAAAAGAAAAATTGGACGGAACCCAACTCGTTTTCGATAACAACTTTTACATAGAGACCAAAAAAATCTGATGTGGAAAAGCATCCAGAGCATTACTTCAAAAATGATAGGGAGTGGCGCGATTGGCTACATAAAAACTATAACACCTACACTGGAATACATCTTATTTTCTATAAAGTGGAGCACCACAAGGAAAGTATGCGATGGGAAGAAGCCGTAAAAGTAGCCCTATGTTATGGTTGGATAGATAGTACGGTTCGCAGTCTCGGGGATGGCAAACGAAAGCAATACTTCTGTCCCAGAAAACCAAAAAGTACTTGGAGCAAGGTGAACAAGGATTACATCAAAGAGTTAAAATCCAATGGATTGATGCACAAAAGTGGACTTGCCGCGATAGAAATTGCAAAAAAAAATGGCTCTTGGACCGAATTGGATGATGTTGAAAATGGTATTGTCCCTGAAGACTTACAAAAAGCATTTGATCATAATACAACTGCACATAAGAACTTTAAAAGTTTTACAAAAAGTCAAAGAAAAAGTTATCTCTATTGGTTAAAACAGGCCAAACGGCAAGAGACCCGAAATAAAAGAATATCAGAAATCCTATCCCTTTCCGAAAAAAACATCAAATACAGAAACTAACAAAATTACCTACCATATTTTCTATGGTAGATCCATGCTGCCAAACCTCCAAAAAAAGCAAAGGCACTCAGCATCCAAAATACGTTTTGGTGACCCAGTTCTTCTCCTGGGTGCGCATCCAGTAGCATACCATACGCGGGGCCTGCAAATACATCGGGGGTGTAGCCAATTAAAGAGATAAGGCCTACGGCAGTTCCCGTTAAGGACATTGGAATGTGTCCCACCTGCATTACGCCGAAGTACAATGCCCGGATGGCGTAGACCCCTGCTGCTACAACCACAACCGATATAAAGAACAAAAGCGTAGTGGTAGGAGCCATCACCCCGTTGGCAAACAACAACCCCCCAATCAATGCAAGAACAAAGCTCATAAACAAGAGCCATGTAATTTTTAATCTGTCCGCTATCAGGCCAACAATAATACCCATTGTAGGGCGAAGGAACTGCAACAGGGTTCCTACCTTGGCGGACTCCACTTGGTTGTATAACATCACCTCTTCTGCATATTGAGAAATGATGTCCGTGATTTTATACCCAACGTATCCACAAAGGATAATCACCATCAAAAGCCAGACCGACGGCAATTTCAAGACCTGCTGGATATCCTTCCAAGAAATACGTTCTAAGGTCGCCTTTCCTTCATTTTTGTCGGTTTTCATGAAAAACCAGACCAAAACACCGACCAAAATGATGATTATGGACGTTAAGTAGAGGACATAGGTAAACGCTTCTTTACGGTTATCCAAATTGGCAACATCAACCGACTCGGACAAAAAGAACGAAAACACCACAACCCCCAACAAACTGAAAAGAGCGCCCGTAAGCCCACGTCCACCATCAAGAAATCCGAAGGCCTTTCCCTGAGAATTGGTACCGCCCCAAATTCTTGTGGCTTTGATCATAGGTGCCCAAAACAGAAAAATCGTGGTAAAGCCCCACCAACCATATATTATCTGAAGCACCCACAAATCGGGATATTGAGCGAACAAAAAACCACCCAATGCAGTCATCCATAAGGCAATGGCTATCAACTTTCTGGGCTGGTACTTATCGGCCAAGGGACCTCCCAATACATAAGAAACCATAGCAACCAAACCGTAAACCGAAAAGCAAAGCCCCAATTCAACATTGTCCAATGCCAAAACATCCAAAACAGTGGGCCTAAAAACACGCGGCAGAACAAAAGGAAGGATAAAGATGGCCTCACCCGAAAGAATCAACAAAAATAAATAGAACCAGCTTGGTTTGGTTTCCTTCAAAACATGGATTTGTTTAAAAGTCACCAAAAAATCCAAAAAACCCAAAAGCATGGGGTATAAAAAATCAGGTATCTTTAGGTATTGTTAAAAATCAACTCAAAATGATCAGACCACTCTTGTTCTCCCTTCTCCTCATAATCGTTAGCTGCAAGAAGGAAGCCTCCAAAAATTATGATTTAGTAATTTCCAACGCACAGGTCATCCATCTGGAAACCGGAAACGTTGAAAACCAAGACATCTTTGTCAATACTGGGAGGATTGAACTGGTAGCACCTGCTGGCTCTGGTGATTTTAAAGCCAATACCACTATAGATGCTTCAGGAAAGTATGTTTTGCCCGGGCTTTGGGACAATCATATTCATTTGCGTGGTGGCGATACATTGATTAAAAACAATAAGAACTTTTTAAATCTTTTTATAGCCAATGGAATTACCACCGTACGTGACGCAGGGGGCGATCTTGCCCATTCTGTTATGGACTGGAAGCACAAAATTGCCAAAGAAGAGCTAATAGGACCCACCATTTTTTCCGCAGGTCCTAAAATAGATGGCCCAAATGGCAGCTGGGCAGGTTCTTTGGAAGTGGAAACAGAAGATGAGGTTATCCAAGCCTTGGATTCCTTAGAATCTTTAGACGTAGATTTTGTAAAAATTTATGACAGTAGAATTTCACATGACAACTATTTACAATCCATCAAGGAAGCAAAAAAAAGAGGGTTCACAGTATCCGGTCATATGCCGTTCACCGTTACTTTAGAGGAGGCCATTAATGCAGGAATGGATGGCATAGAACACCTCTACTATATTATGAAAGGCTGTGCCAGCAACGAAATTGAGATCACCGAGAAATTAAAAAATGGTGATATTGGATTCTGGGACGCCATGCCTGCTCTTATGGAAGGTTATTCGGACAGCACGGCGCAAGCCACATTTAATAAGCTAAAAGAAAACGATGTTTATGTGGTTCCCACCCTTCACATTGGCAATACGTTGAGCTACTTGGACGAAGTGGACCACAGCAACGATAAAGACCTTCAATACATGGGAAATGGAATCATTCAAACGTACCAAGGCAGAATACGATCATCGCTAAATTCATCCGAAGAAGCCAGAAAAAACAGAAAAGAATTGGATGCATTTTTTGGTGAGTTGGTAAAAGCCCTGGACTCGGCCGGCGTTCAACTTTTGGCCGGGTCGGACAGTGGTGCGTTCAACTCCTACGCCTACCCTGGCATATCACTGCACAAAGAATTACAGTCTATGGTAGAAAAAGGCATATCCCCGATGGATGCACTAAGGACCTCGACCGTAAATGGCGCAAAATTCCTTGGCCAAACGGATGATTACGGAAGTATTTCCAAAGGCAAAGTGTCCGACTTGGTCATTTTAAAAGCCAATCCGTTGGAAAATATTGAAAATACCCAGAACATTTACTCCGTTATCAAGGGAAACCAAGTATTCTCACAAAAAGATTTACAGGAATTATTGAAGAACTCCATCATGTATTAATTCCCAAACAACCTCAACATGCAGCCAAAATACATTGTAGCCCTTATTCTAATTTTATTTCTGAAAAGTGTACACTCCCAGACTCTTCTGATTCCCGAACAGGTTTTTGACGGGGTCGAGGCTCACAGTGATTGGGTCGTAGCGGTAGATGGAAATCGAATCACCTACGCAGGCCCTTTGAGCGGCCTTAAAAAAGCTAGTTCCCATACAAGGAAAGAACTAAAGGGCATGACCCTGATGCCCGGTATTATTGAAGGTCATTCCCATCTGTTATTACATCCCTATAACGAAACGGAGTGGAACGATCAAGTTCTAAAGGAATCTCCGACAGAAAGAGCCATCAGAGCTACCGTTCATGCTAAAAAATCGTTGATGGCGGGCATTACCTCCATGCGTGATCTAGGCTCGGAAGGAGCGGGCTACACAGATATTTACCTTAAAAAGACCATTGATGAGGGCATTATACCCGGCCCCCGTACCTTAATGGCCGGTCCAGCGATTGTGGCAACCGGTGCTTATGGCCCAAAAGGGTTTCATGATGGCGTCAAGGTCCCTTTGGGCGCAGTTCCCGTCAGTGGTAAGGACAATGCCATCGCAGAGGTCAGAACACAACTAGGGCAAGGAGCCAATCTCATAAAAATTTACGCTGATTATCGTTGGGGCAAAGGTGAGCCTTCCCAACCAACCTTTTTACAGGAAGAAATCAATGCCATGGTCGAGACAGCCACTACTGCAGGAAGATACGTGGTAGCTCATGCCAGCACCCCCGAGGGAATGCGACGTGCCATTATGGGCGGTGTGGAAACTATTGAACATGGTGATGGCGGTACAGCCGAGATTTTTGAATCAATGAAAGAAAAAGGAGTTGCCCTTTGCCCTACCCTGGCAGCAGGAGATGCCATATCCCAATATCAAGGTTGGAAAAAAGGAACCGCGCCCGATCCAGACCGAGTGGTCCAAAAGAAAAAATCCTTTAAACTGGCATTGGAATCGGGGGTTGATATTATTTTTGGGGGTGATGTTGGGGTATTTCCCCATGGCGAAAACTATCGCGAACTGGAACTGATGGTCGCCTATGGCATGGAACCAATTAAAGCCCTGCAATCCGCAACCTCCTTGAACGCAAAAATTCTTCATTTTGATGGATTGGGAATGATTCAAAAAGGATACTTGGCAGACATTATTGCCATTGATGGAGATCCTTTGCAAAACATTTCCAAAATGAAGCTCGTAAAATTTGTAATGAAGGATGGAATCATCTACAAAAGCGAATAACCTGTTTCCCCTTGATTTTTCATTAACATCTTTTTAAGAGATGAGGAAGGTGTTTTTGGTATATTTAAGGTGCAAACATTCCTCACCAACTTAAAACAAAATCCATATGAAAAAATTATTGGCCATTGCCTTGATTACCAGCATCTGGGCATGTAAAGAAGAAAAAAAGGCGCCTACCATAGCCGAAACGATGAAGACCTATACCATCGCTCAAATGATGGACAATGAATCAGTGGCAGGAGGAAGTTTTTCGCCGGACAAGTCTAAACTTCTGGTATCCAGCAACCGTTCGGGAATTTACAACATGTACACCATACCCACCTCTGGCGGTGAGATGGAACCCATTACGCAATCCGACAGTTCATCGGTCTTTTCCATCTCCTATTTCCCAAAAGATGAGCGAATGTTGTTCCGAATGGATAACAACGGGGACGAAATCTACCACATTTTTGTTCGGGACACCGATGGCAGTCACAAAGATTTGACACCTGAGGAAGGTGCACGTTCACTTTTCTACCAGTGGTCCAAAGACAAAACAGCTTTCTTTTACGGTTCCAACAAACGGGACAAAAGGTTTATGGATTTGTACAAAATGGATTTGGAAAGCTTGAATTCTGAACTGGTCTATCAAAATAATGATGGATATGATGTGGGAGTGGTTTCGCCCGATGAAAAGTATGTCGCGTTGAGCAAATCCATCAACACGAATGACAGTGATTTGTTTTTGCACAATTTGGAGTCTGGTGAACTGATGAAAATCAATAAAAATCAAAGTGGAAACGCTTCTCAAGATTTCTCCCCCGATGGATCCGCATTCTATTACACCACGGATGATGGCAGCGAGTTTTCTTACTTGATGAAATACACTTTGGCAGATGCATCCTACGAGAAGACATTGGAACGCGATTGGGATATTTTGGGAAGCTACTTTACCGACAATGGGACCTATCAGGTCACGTACATTAATGAAGACGCCAAAAACACTATCGAGGTGATGGAAGTGGCAACAGGCGAAAATATTGATTTGCCCACTATCGAAAACATGGAAATTACCAGTGTCAGTTTTTCCGATGACGAAACCATGATGCGATTTTATGCGGGAGGTTCGCATACGCCATCAAACCTTTATGTGTACAACCTAGAGACCAAGGAGCAGCAAAAGTTGACTAATGTATTGAACCCTGAAATTGAAGGACAGGATTTGGTAAAGGCGGAAGTTATCCGATATAAATCCTTTGATGGGGTGGAAATTCCGGCGATTTACTACACGCCCCATCAAGCAACACGGGAGAATCCTGTTCCTGCTCTGGTTTGGGTACATGGTGGTCCCGGCGGACAATCGCGTCAAAACTTTAGCTCCTTCATTCAATATTTGGTAAACCATGGTTATGCGGTTTTAGCTGTAAACAACAGGGGAAGCAGCGGTTACGGTAAAACCTTTTACCAAATGGATGATTTGAACCACGGAGACAAAGACCTTAAAGATTGTGTGGAAGGTAAAAACTGGTTGGCCCAACAGCCCGAAATTGACGGGGAGAAAATTGGAATTATAGGTGGTTCGTATGGTGGTTATATGACCATGGCCGCCTTGACCTATACACCGGAAGAGTTTGATGTGGGTGTCAACCTTTTTGGAGTAACCAATTGGATGAGGACCCTTAAAAGCATCCCGCCATGGTGGGAGTCCTTTAAAGATGCCCTATACAAGGAGTTAGGAGACCCTTACAGTGCAGATTCCGTTCGCCTAAAGGAGATTTCACCCCTGTTCCATACCGATAAGGTCACCAAACCATTGATTGTACTTCAAGGCTCGCAAGACCCAAGGGTGCTTCAGGCAGAGTCAGATGAAATTGTTGCCGGAGTCCGCAAAAACGGCGTGCCCGTGGAATATGTTTTGTTTGAGGATGAAGGGCATGGATTTGTCAAAAAAGAAAATCAAATCACTGCCTACAGTAAAATTTTGGAATTTTTGGACGCGTACTTGAAAGAGGACAAAAGTACACCGATAAAAGAAGAAGATAAATGATCAAAAGACTAACAGGCCTGTTTATACTGCTTGGATCATTGACCATAAACGCACAACGACCAGGTGAAGATGAAATGGGTGCTTGGTACATGTACTTTGGAACCAACAAGGTTTCGGAACGTTTCAGCATCCATACGGAAGCACAGTTCAGGTTTTACGAAACCACGGAAAACTTCAACCAAATGCTGTTAAGGACGGGACTTAATTATCATATAGACCCAAATGCCATTGCAACCGCAGGGTATGCGTTTATAGATACCGATAACAATTTTTATGAGTTTGAAGGTGAGGTCAATTCCAAGGAACATCGGATTTTTGAACAATTTATACTCAAAAACAAGATTTGGGAGTTTCTGTTTGAGCATCGCTACCGTTTAGAGCAACGTTTTTTGGATTTTGGCGAAACTACCGATACTCAACATCGGGCCCGTTATCGCATTCAAATGACCCTACCGCTGACCAACACTTTTTTTCTTAATCTTTACGATGAATTGTTCGTAAACCTTCAGGACGATTTGTTTGGTCAGAACAGGCTCTATGCTGCTGTTGGCGTTAATATTACCGAAAACACCAGCGTGCAATTAGGGTATCTGAGAAACCAATTTGCCAATGCCGTTTATGACAGGTTACAGTTTGCCTTTTTTTATAATCCGGATTTAAGAGAGTTGTTTAAGAGCAAAAAAGCAAATGAATAGAGCACAGGAATGGTTGACACCGGCTTAAATTATGCCTAACTTGGTACTTAATCTAAAAACTCATTCTAATGAAACGTATACAAGCAATAGCTTTAGCGCTAATTTTTATAACGGCGTTTAGTTGTAAAGAAACAAAAAAAGAGACAGAAGAGGCTACAGATGAAGTAGAGGAAACTGTAGACCAGGTGGTTGAAACGCCTGACCCGGAAGTGGTTACTTTTACCATGGAACCGAAAAGTGACAGTAATGTCAATGGTGAAGTTATGTTCACTGAAGAAGACGGAGAGGTAGTCATGAGAGCCAATTTCACAGGACTTGACGAGGGCGAGCACGCCATTCACCTGCACGAAAAAGCAGATTGTTCTTCCGCTGATGGAAAATCAACAGGAGGACATTGGAACCCCACCAAGGAACCACATGGAAAATGGGGCTCGGAAGATGGATACCACAAAGGTGACATAGGCAATTTTACGGCCGATGCCGATGGTAACGCCACTGTAGAGTTTACTACGGACGAATGGTGCATGGGATGTGGTGACAACACCAAGGATATTATGGGAAAAGCGGTGATAGTACATCAAGGAACCGATGATTTCACTTCGCAACCTTCCGGAGCTGCCGGTGCAAGAATAGCTTGTACTGCCATCATTCAATAATATTTGAAAAGTTCCAATGTAAAAGCTGCCCAAAAAGGGCAGCTTTTTTATTGACAGCCCTTTGAATAATTAGTAAGTTAGCCTAAACTTAAAACATCGGAAATGAAAAAAATTCAAATTGCTGTATTGTCACTATTATTAGTAACAGCTTTCAGTTGCAAGCAAACAAAAAAGGAAGAAAAAAAGGTAGAAGAAGTGGTCGCAACCTATAGTATTGTTGAGGACTCTACCAATATAACGTTTACCGCTTACAAAACTACGGACAAAGTTCCCGTTGGCGGAACCTTTCAAGAAGTTGAACTTACCTACACCTCCGGTGAAACCCCAATGGAAACATTGAATGGGCTCAAATTCTCCATTCCAGTAAGCAGCCTTTTCACCAATGACCCAACAAACACAAGGGACCCGAAAATTATAGAATTCTTTTTTGAAAAAATGGCAGAGACCCAATCGATTACAGGCACCTTGTTTTTTAAGGATGACAAAAGCTGTAGGGTTGAGTTGAGTATGAACGGGGTAACAAGTGAACTTCCGATGGAATATGAAATTACCGAGGACAACCATGTAAATTTCTCAGGAGTTATGGATTTGAAGCAATGGAGCGCTTTGGATGCCTTGGACTCATTGAACGAAGCTTGCAAGATATTGCATACAGGTGCCGATGGTGTTAGCAAAACCTGGGAAGATGTTGCCATTAAAGGTTCTATTTTATTGGAGCAGAAATAGGCAATAGCTATTAAACAAAGATTTATGAAGAGGGCTGCCATGATCAGCTCTTTTTTTATATATTTAGTCAACTTCAATGGATTTGGACAACCTCATAGAAAAATTTCAGGAAAAGGACAGTGCCGCCTTTGAAACTTTGTACAATATGTACGCTGAAAATATATGTGGGGTAATCAACGTAATCGTGAAGGATACGGAGCGTTCCCAAGAGCTTTGTCAAGATGTGTTTGTAAAAATCTGGGAGAAATCGAATCAGTACGATACCTCTAAAGGTCGATTTTTTACTTGGATCTTAAATATTGCCAGGAATGCGGCAATCGATGAAGTACGCTCTAAAACCCATAAAAATCAAAAAAAGAACCTACCCGTAGATTCTCTCGTAGGTATCCATGAAAACGGCGAAGATCTAGATGGTAAAATGGACACTATTGGACTTCAGTCTTTGTTAAAAGGATTAAAAGAAAAGTGCATTTTACTAATTGATATGCTTTATTTTAAAGGCTATACACAAAAAGAAGCTGCCAAGGAGCTGGACACGCCCGTTGGCACCATTAAAACGAGAATAAGAAGCTGTATTTCGAATATTAGAAAGAATATGGCATGAGTATGGATGTAAAAGAATACATAGCGTCTGGAAAATTGGAACTATATGTCGCCGGGGCACTCTCCAATGAAGAAAATTTGGAGGTCCAACATTATGCTATCCAATATCCTGAAATAAGGAAAGAGATAGAGGCTATAGAACGGGCTATTCTTGCAGTTACTGAAGCAACATCACCAAAGATGCCCTTGGATGGATTTGCCCGGATAAAAACAAGGATAGACGACGTAATTCCATTTACCCCGGAAAGGCCCACAAACAAAGGGACCCCATGGGGCAGCTATTTGGGATGGGCCGCATCTGTATTGTTGGCAGTAGGATTGTTCTGGATGTACACCGAGAATTCCGAACTACAATCTGAAATAGAACTTACCAATAAAGAGAAACAAAGTTTGGAGAATATACTGTCCGATACCCAAGAGGAAATCACCTTTAAAGAATCGCTACTTGAGGATATCAGAGATCAAAACGTTACCGTGATTGCACTTGGTGGACAAACCGTTTCTCCTTCTTCCTATGCGAAGGCCTATTGGAACAAAGAAGAAAGCAAAGTAATTATCGATGCCAAAGGGCTTCCCGAGCCGCCCGAAGGCTTCACTTATCAGGTCTGGTCCCTAAAATTGGACCCGTTGACCCCGACCAGCATTGGATTATTGGATGATTTTGCTTCGATGGACACGAAGCTATTCACTTTGGAAAACGCCAATGAATCAGAGGCTTTTGGTATTACCCTAGAGCCCGAAGGAGGTAGCGAAACACCAACATTGGAGCAATTGTACACACTGGGTGCCGTAGGTTCCTAAAAAAAGAAGGTGGCCGGAAAAACCAAACCACCTTCAAAACTTAGATTACCTAAAAAAACAATTGAAAATTATAGCTTTACACCTACACCGAACCCGAAAATCCATGGATTTATATCCACATCTGCATCTACGGTAGCACCCAATGCGCTCGTTGCATTAACGGTGGCAGTCGTGTTCAAGAACAGTTTCTTAACATCAAAGTTCAGGAACCATTTATCATTCAACATATAATCAAAACCGCCTTGCAGAGCAAAACCTACTGCGGTATCATAATCGACATCATCAACAACAGGGCCTTCATCTACCCCATAAAATAAGGTAAGGTTGACCCCTGCACCAACATAGGGAACCAAATTACCTCCGGTAAAGTGATATTGACCTGTTAACGTTGGAGGCAACAACCAGACATGGCCCAAGTCAATCTCTCCTACAGCGGTTTCCACTGCCTTGACATCATGCTTTGTAGTTCCCAAAATCAATTCCATGGACCAATTGTCATCAAAGAAGTAGGTGATGTCCAGTTCAGGAACAACAGAGGTAGAGATATCGACATCACCCCCGATAGCTTCTATTTCGGCACTTTCATCTGGAGAGACCACGATCCCTCTTAATCTAAATTGCCATTTACCTCCATTGTCGGCCGACATATCCTGGGCCATCGCAAAATTTGTAAATCCCATTACGGCCAGTACTGCTACAAGTATTCTTTTTCTCATCTTGTGTTATTTTAAATTGATGAGACAAATCTACCGACCGAGGTATTCCAAGAATATGATGATTATCATTGGATAAAGGCCAATAACTCCTTTTCTCTCCTAAAACAAAGAGAAACAAGCTTTTGAGCAAATAACTCAAAACCATTTTTTCCGCTTAAAAATAATGATGGTTATTACCGTAACCACCAACATTACGCCCAAAAGGATAAAATATCCGTAGGGAGATCTCAATTCTGGCATATTTTCGAAGTTCATTCCATAAATGCCCGCCAAAAATGTAAGAGGTATAAAAACTACCGAGAAAATGGTCAAGGTCTTCATTACCTCGTTCAACCGATGCCCCTGTACACTAAAAAACAGGTTTATTTGGCTTTCGAGTTCCATAATGTCGGAGTCTATATCCGCGATCAAACCATTTATCTGCTCCCGAAGTTCACTGAAGTATTTGGTCTGAAAGCCCTTTACCTCTACCCTTTCCAATTTTACAATGATATCCCTTAGACCATGGGAGGCCTTTTTAAAATCCTGGATAACGGCCTTTTTCTGTTCCACCTCGAACATAAACTCCGGTGTGGGTTCCCGTTTTACGATGGCATCCAAAGCATTTTCCATCACTATGATATCCTCGTACTTATCCTTGTAATTGGTAATCAAGGTTTCGAGAATAAAAAAGAGCAGGTAATCTGCACGCTTTTTTCTAATGATGCCCTTGTTTTCAAATATGCGTTGGCGAATCCAATCAAAATGATCTCCCCACTTTTCTTGTATGCACCAAATAAAATCCTTGGAGACCACAAAATACATTTGCTCGGACTCTATGTTATCATGTTCCGTTTTAAGAATCCTTGCCGCTATAAACAATTGGTCTTCCAATACGATGACCTTGTTTCCCATTTTTTGGTTTAGGAGCAGACGTAGCAAAAAATCATCAAGGTCATTGCCATTCACCATTTGTCTAAACTCCTCCATATAATCCAAACCATAGGTGTTGACCCAAGAAATGGATTTGTCCCCTTTGGAAAGTGACAGATCATCCTGCAAAGAGAACTTGTGGTTATAATAATTTTCGGGAGAGTAATTTATCACCCACGAATTTTCTTCAAAATCTGTTTTCATGGCTTAAAAATATGAAAGGGTTTATTCGTAGTTTAGACTTCTCAATATAAATCAAATTTACTAAGTAGCATCATGTTTGACACTATGTCCTTCAAATCCGAGATTTTGTTCACTATCATTCTTTTGGCCGTTATAATCGCGCTGAATTCTGTTAGCAAAAGAGCTATTCGGCGCTATGGCAGAACAAGTTCTATTGACATGAACAGTAGAAAAATAATTTTCTATCTGAGCAATTTAATGTTCTATCTGTTGGGGTTTGTAGGAATTTCATTGATTTGGGGTGTCAATTTCGAAGACTTTTCGGTATTCATCTCCTCTATATTGGCCATATTGGGTGTGGGTTTTGTGGCGCAATGGTCCATTCTTTCCAACCTTACCGCAAGCGTTATCCTCTTTTTTAACCATCCCTTACGTTTAGGGGACAGGATAAGGGTAATGGACAAGGATTTTGATTGGACCGGAAAAGTTGAGGACATTAGCGGATTCTATTTGTTTATGCGAACAGATGATGGCAAAAGAATTACCATCCCTACCAATTTGGTCATCCAAAAAGGCATTGAAATCTTAAAGGAAAAAGAGATTGAGGCCAAGAACTCGATAGCCGATGATTAAAAAAAAACGCCATGGCATAAAATACCATGGCGCACCTAAAAACAACAACCAAGCTGAGATCTCATCAGTTCTCGACCTTGCTGTTATTGGGGGAAATTTACAAACTGGCAACCTCTGCCTCTTTTATGGGACCCAGCTCAAAAGTCGCCCTCATTAATTCCTTCTTTAGTTCCTGAACTTTGTCCTGTCTACCGTTTGCCTTATAGACTTCGGCCGCACGTTGTAGAATAGCCGGTTTAAAGGTGGCATCTATTACATACTGGTCCATAATCTCCATGGCTTTTTCCTTTTCTCCCAAATGGAGTAAACTGTATGCCAACCAGCCGTAAGATTCTGGCGTAGGCCTTATTTTCACCTCTTCTTGTGCCAACTTATAGGCGCGCTGTTCCACATCCATACTGAGCAAGAAACCCACGCTATGGGCATTGTACATAGTCCCATAATCCGGATTCATTGTCGCCCTCTTATAGTAATCGTCCAATGCCTGTACCCTTAACATATCATCATCTATATAGGATGCTACTTCGGCTTTTAACAGATAATATTCTGGAGACTTGTTCTTTTGGGTAATGGAGTCCAAAATGCGAAGCGCCTCTTTCCCATTTCTTTCGTAGGAATATACGATCCAAGCAATCCCCTTTTTTGCGTCCGCCGCTTGCGGGGACAATTCGAGTGCTTTTAAATACAACTTGTAAGCTTCTTCTATATGACCTGTTTCACCATAATAATCGGCTAAATTGATGTAAGACGATAGCAACAAATCCTCATTTTTGGAGATTTCAGCCCTTTCCGTTGCCCTTTCCATAAGGTGAAGTGCAGAATCCAAATGCCCTTTGTAATCGTTCCACCTTGCCAACCGGACAAGATACTCATAACTTGAAATATCTTTGAGACTGTCCAAGTATTTGTTAGCAAGTTCATAATTGCCAAGTTCCATGTGAAGGTCGAACAACAAGCTCTGTGTTGCCGGCACATCAATCTCCAAGGCGCGTGCGTCTTCCGCCAGCACCAAAGCCTCTTTGAACCGATGCTGTACCATGTAATTTTTGGACAACGCCCTTAAGTAAGCAGGTTTTTCATCAGTCGCCATAGCAACTGCCCTTTCCAGGGTATTCTCGGCGTTTTTCAAGAACTTCACATCGCCGGTTTCCTTAAAAACACGAAGGTGCTTATCTGCCAACTTCCAAAGATCAATCAATTGAGCGCTATCTGTGCTAATTTCAAACTGCAGGTTAACGGGCATGGCCTTTAATGGTCCGGAAGCCAAAAAGGTATCGTAGTCCAACCTGCTTGTTTTGAATATTTCCTGTTCTTGGGCGCACGAAACCAGAAGAGCGGCGACCATGATCGAACAGATATATTTCATTATTGTTTTCATGTGGTTTGTTGTTTTTAGGACCTCCATCAACCCTACCTACGGAACTATGGGCGAGGTGGTTTGATTTTAATTGTTAAAATTTGATTGGTATGATTTCATCGAAGTCATGGTCCTCCACACAAGCAAAGTCGGAGAAATTGTTTTACTTTGAAACGTTAATTCGTTTCCATGAACCCTTCCGCCTCTGGCTGGATCAACAAATTTGGCCACCTAGTAGATCAAGAGTCTCCCACTTATGAAGACTTTGACAGTTTATACAGAGAACTGAAAACAAATGGGTTCATTTATGGGGTTCATTTAAACATCCCATCCTTTATAGAAGTGGAACACACATTGAGCGAGGACGAGATTGCCAAGATCAATCTGCTCACCGCTTTGTATTTTACCTACACCTTTGAAGTTGGAAAAAAGGATTTTGAGGCTTTTGTGAACAAGGTATTCGAGTACTACCAATCTTTGAACGTAAGCAAAATCTCATTTTTGAGCAAGATATTGAGCGGCTCAAAAACCATTTCGCAACTAGAGAAGTTAATCGATTCCAGAATCTATTTAAGCGATAATACATTTAGCAGGGCACTCGGAAATAGTTTGACGAATTCATTGCTTTATGTGGACACACTCATCTTCAAAATATATTTGAGAGGTGACAAAAATATGATGGTCCATGCACAACTTTTGGAGTACGTAACCATCAATATTGTTTACCATGCCCTCAACTCCAAAGAGACCCATGAATCGGATGCCAAATTGATTCAATTATTGGGATCATCCCTTACTTATGTAGATTTGGACAATGCAAAATTTGATGGCAATTATTCCGATTTATTGAACCAAAACTTCACCAAAAACGAGAAGGATTATTTTCTTGATATGGCCTGCTTGACCATATGGGAAGACAAGCTATTGGACTACTCCGAAACGGACTATATTTTTGGTCTCGGAAAGGACCTCGGAAAGACAAAAAAAGAGGTGGAATTTGAACTCGGATTTGTGAAAAATTTCTTTGAGGAAAACAAGGATAAAATTGCCTATTTGGACAACAAAAATTTGGCTGTTCAATTCTATGATGGAATGTCCAAAAATGTTAGCAAATTAATTTTAAGAAATAGTAAAAGATTAAAAAAAGAGCTGACCGAAAGTAGAGAATTGGTCGCCCTTTTATCCAAGTCCACCGTTAAGGATTTGAGTGCTGAAGAGAAGAAAAAAGTGCAGAATCAGTTAATCGATATTTTCAAGAGCATTCCTTCCTTGGCCATTTTTATGTTGCCCGGAGGAGCGATTCTTTTGCCCATTTTTATTAAATTGATACCTAAACTTCTCCCATCTGCTTTTGATGACAATCGAGTCGAGGAAAAATAGGATTTTTATTCAAAAAACCTACTATAAAGAAAACTTATAATAGATTTTTTATTTTATTTATAATGTTGTAATTCAGTTTATTAAAAAACTTTATTCCAACCATAACTTAAAGTCTCGTACACGTTCCCTGCTCACAATCAATTCTTGCTCATCAAAGCGTTTCAATTTGATTTGAAGCCTTGAATTTGTGTATGAAATGATATCCCCTATGTGATTGATGTTCACGTAGTACTTTCGGCTTACCCTAAAAAACGTTTGTGGTTCCAACTCCTCCTCCAACTGTTCCAAGGTAGTGTCGAGCAAGTAACTTCTCCCATCCGAAGTGGCTGCATAGGTCCCTTTGTTTTCACTATAGAAACACTCCACCTCATCGGCGTTTATAATTTTTAAATGTTGCCCCACCTTGGCCGTAAACCGCTTCTTGAATTCGCGCTCCAAAGGGTTGACCAAAAGCTTTTTTATGTCGTTAAAATCAATGGGGATTTTTTGACTTTCGGGCTTAAAATTCCGGTACTTTTTTACAGCACTTTCCAGCTCCTCTTCGTCTATCGGTTTTAACAAATAATCAATACTGTTCAACTTGAATGCCTGGAGTGCATATTCATCATAAGCGGTGGTAAAAATGATGGCACTTTTCACCTCTATTTCATCAAAAATTTCAAAGGAAAGTCCATCGGATAATTGGATGTCCAGAAAGATCAAATCTGGATGCGGATTTTCTTGAAACCATGCAATGGATTCTTCAACGGAATGCAACATTGTGGAGACCTCCATTTCCAATTCCGAGAGTAATCTGGACAATCGTCTTGCTGCCGGTTTTTCGTCTTCAATGATCAGTACATTCATATAGGTTTGGTTTGTTTTTTTTAGTTGATGATTTTACGGGATTCGTCTTCTTTCAAATATTTTTGCACTTGTCGCTCTTCCCAATTTTTCATTAACGGATACCCGAAAACAGCATATCCATGAACAGCAATTACAGCTGCCCAAATTATGGGTACGGCTAAAATATTCCAATCTATCCATTGCAAAAAAGCTTCATTCGAGTTGCCACTGGTTTCCATGAACCAATCAACGATACTTCCTTTTAAGGTCAAGAGGACAGAACTCACTAAAATAAAAAACGCCAAATGATAGTAAAACCTTTTTATGGCATTTACTTTTCGCCGGACCTTTTCAAAAACGGAATTTCTGTCCATGATGCTATTTATATTTATCTACCTTGTTCCTATCATCTTCCATATATTTTTTAATCTGCCGTTCTTCCCATCTTTTAAAGAAAGTAAATTTATGCCTTTGCAGAATCAATGTATGAACGATCAAGATCACGGCCCAAATCAAGATGTTTGCATTGATCCAATCATAGTAATAGGACTCCTTTGGAAATGTTTCTGGCACCAACGAGTTTAAAACTCCGGTCTTAAGAAGGTATAAGAAGCCGTTAACAACAATAAAAATGAAAATGTGTCTATAGTATCCTTTGAGTTCTTGAACGCGCTTTTCAGCCGCCTCTCTTGTCTTTTTTTTATAGGTCACCATCTTATTTGAACTTGTTCATTTCCTCTTTGTCTTCGTCCATATACTTTTGGATTTGCCGTTCTTCCCATTCTTTGCCCAAGAAGGGATTGAACCCAAAGGTTTTTGAGGCGTGGAACAACAACCCCATTCCCCAAGCTCCCAGCGTAATAAAATGCTCCCATCGCCAAAAACTATCTGAATGGAGGTAGAGATTTATCAAAATAAAGGTGTTTATCACCACATAGATGGCCAAATGGATGTAAAACCCCTTGAGTTCGTCCACTTGCTTTTTGGCCCTATCATACTTTTCCTTGTTGAAGTTGTCCATGACTATTTCCATTTGTTGTTATGTTCTTCTTCTTGCATGAACTGCTCCAACTTGCGCTTTTCCCACTGTTTGCCAAAAAACGGATTAAGGTCGAAGGTTTTGATGGCGTGAAACACAATTCCAATTCCCCAGCCAAATGCGGCCCATAGGAACCAAGCGTAGGCAAAATGGTTGGTGAAATAGTTGATCAGTGCCAGTCCTGAAATCACAAGGACATAAGAAGTGAGGTTGCCATAAAACTTTTTCAGTTCTTCCACGCGTTCCCTTGCCCGAATGTATTTGTTCTCTTTATCTGAAGATTCCATTGTATTGTTGTTTGATGTGATGTTATAGCTAAAAGTACTCATTCCTAAAATTTTTTGTCGTTCATAAACTCCTGAATCTTACGTTCTTCCCACTCCTTCCCAAAAAATGGGTTGTGTCCGTAAGCTGTCATCCAATGCCCCACGAGCCCAAGCCCCCAACCAATTGCCGGAAAAATGGCCCATGGAAAATGGGTGGTTCTAAAATTAAGATATACCAGTAGCGGAATCACCAAGCAATAAGCCAATAAATTAGAGTAAAAAGACTTGATGTGCTCCACTCGTTCCTTTGCTCTGGCATAGCGATGTTGTTTTGAATTTTCCATGATTGTTCGTTCTTAATATTGATTACAGGTCAAATATCTTCATACTCAAGTGCAAAATGAAAAACGAGTTTCCGAACTGTAATTTTAGTGGGATGAATTGTGTTTGGCGGGGTGAATGACGAAGGGTGAAAGGTGAAGGACAAAGGATGAAGGGTGAAGGGTAAAAGTAAAAGGTGAAAGAACTTGAGATTTAGGCTGTGTTCAAAGCTATTTCCGCCATCTTCTCAACTTGATGCTAAAAATCGTCCTTATCCATAAGCTCCCCGATCTTACGTTCTTCCCATCGCTTGCCCCATAGCGGATTGTAGCCAAAGGCTGCCATTCCGTGGGCAGTCAGACCGAATCCCCATCCAATGGTTGGAAAAAATGCCCATAAAAAGTCCGTGGTGCGGAAATTGAGCCACCACAAAAATGGAATTACAATACAGTAAGCCATAAGGTTAGCGTAAAAGTCCTTAATGTTCTTGACCCGTTCTTTGGCATTGGCGTAGCGTTTCTCCTCAATATAACTCTCTTGGGTTTCCAGTACGGTGTACTTTTGGGTAAGCATCGGTATGAAAACGCTAAAATCCTTCTGGGTTTTCTCGATGATCATTTCACGGTCCGTTAATATATTGTAGCGCTGTTTTATGTTCTGAAGCCCTACCCCACTGCTCTTTTTCACCACTTGTTTTTCCTGAAGATTGTTGCTCACCACCAACATACCTTTTTGTTCAAAGACTTTGATGTGCAATGGTCGAGAAGAGGTGACCACATTGTGTTTTACCGCATTTTCCAACAAAAGCTGCAACGATAGCGGCACTATTTTCGCCTCAGGCTGGGAACAGTTGTCCGGAATGTCAAAAATGATGCTATCCTCAAAACGCATTTTAAGGAGCCTCACATAAGTTCTGGCAAACTTCAACTCTTCATCCACGGTGACCAAGTCCTTGTTTTTCTGCTCGAGCACGTAGCGATATACTTTGGACAAGGATGTGGTGAAGTTTTGGGCTTGATGTGGGTCTTCGTCAATCAAACTGGTCAAAACATTGAGACTGTTGAACAAAAAATGGGGATCCAATTGGTTCTTTAATGCATCGAACCTAGCGGATGCGGACCCCGCAATTATTTTTTGCTCCTTGACCTGTTTTTCCTTGTAATATTTGTAATAATAGGCGGCATAAAAAACAAGTGCCACCACCATGGCAATCACAAAAGAGATATAATACTCACGAGGGGTTTCTTCAGAAAGAAAAACACTGAAACTGACTTTGTAGGCGAACACCTTTAAAATCAAACGGGCCAAAAAAATACCGATAATGGAGGCAATTACATTGCCGATAATTCCATAACCAATGTATTTGCGGGTAAAAAGTTCTTTATCGTACTTCCGCATCAGTATGATAAAAGAAGCTGCGTTGGAAAGATAGATGATTACGGAAAATACTATGGTCTCCCAAAAATCTTTGGACAATTCCTGAAAGGTGAATTCCCAACCGTTCACAAAGTAGATAATAAGGGACACCAAAAAAATGGCTATCCCCACTACCAATGCTTTTACAAGTTCTTTAAAAAAGAGCTTCATCTTTTATTGTTTATTGCAACTTTCCAATATTTGTTCCGCCCTTTCCTTGCCCCAAGACGGGTAAAAAGGTATTTCGGATTTAAAGGTAGCAAAAAGTTCCAAGGCTCTTTCCACATCTTTACAATAGGGAGTAATGTCTTTTCCAAAATAACGTGCCGACCCCATGTCCCATTCCGCTTTGGAAAGTACTACCCTTGGATTCTCGGGCGCTATTTCCAATGCCTTTTGATACAGCTGTACGTTCTTGGGGGAAAGTGTCATTCCGTAGGTGACGCCATCAAAAGCAATCCATGCCGTATTGATAAGGGCTTCCTGAATCAAAATTTCGGGATTATTAGGGGAAATAGCCTTGGCAACATCCAAAAACTCCCTTGCTTTTTCCAGTTGTTTGCTCAATTTTTCTTCATCCTTCTCCCCAAAAGAAATTACCGTGTTGATCTGCGATACATAGTAATAAGGCAACCATTTATCCGGCTCGGCCGTAGCGATACGTTCGAATAAATTTGATGCTTCCGTAGTTTTTTGGTTTTGCCATAGCTCAAAGGCATTCTCCATTCCTTTGGAATAGCGATCCTGAGCGTTGATGAATGTGGTGCCAAGGAGCACAAGTGCTAAAATCAGTTTTTTCATGACTGTAGTTTTTATGATTATTGATGCCACAAAGATGCTCTAAAGGGGACTTGCTCAAAAAGAAGCCTTACCGAACCGTGAACATTTGAGGATGAACTGTAATGGATCGCAACTTAATTTATATTTTAGCCTTCGGTTCAAAAAATGGAAACACCTTTATGTACACTCCTCCGCACTACAGCAATAACAATATTGAGGAAATAAAAGCTTTTCTTACTCACAACAGTTTTGGGATTTTAATCAATATTGTGGACAATAAACCATGGGGTACACATATTCCATTGGAACTGGAAACAGACGGGAAAGGGAATGACATCCTGGTAGGACACATCGCCAAGGCCAATCCGCAATGGAAACATTTTAAGGATGAGTCCGAAGTACTGTGCATTTTCAACGGCCCACATGCCTATGTGTCATCCTCATGGTACAAAGAGGAAGAAGTACCCACTTGGAACTACATTGCAGTACACGTTTACGGGGTTTTAAGCATTCTAACCGAAGAAGAAACCATGGCATCCATGCATCGGTTGGTGAATAAATATGAAAAAGGTTCCAAAAATCCGATTTCACTTGAAAATATGTCTTCAAAAACATTGCGGCAAGTAAAAGGCGTTGTCGGGTTTCAAGTTAAGGTTTCGGATATACAAGCAACTTATAAGTTATCACAGACCCGTTCCGATGATCACCAAAAGATAATATCGGAACTAAAAGAACGCCCCGACTCGCAGAGCCAGGGCATTGCAGATTTTATGAAAGACAAAGGGGCTTGATCAATTATTCTATATCCTGAAAAACAGCATCGCTCCAATTGGCGTATCTTGAGTTTTCTACGTGCATGATCCACATTTCGTCTTGGTACTTGCCCTTCATTTTTGATTGATATGCCTGGTAAGCCAATTCGTTTTCCTCGTACTTTGCCAAATAGACATAGTTGAGACCATTGTCCGGATTCTTAAAATATTGCGCCTGTAGTCCTTTGCTCTTTAACTCTTCCATAAAGTTTTTTAAGTAGGTCTCATTTTTAAAAACGTTCGCCACAATGTAATGCCCTTGTCCCACACCTTCCAGATTGATATGTTTTTCAATGGGCTTGAACGCTCCTCCCTGAAAAGTCCCCTCATTTTTTTTCTCTTTATTTTTAGATACCGATTGCGTGTTTGCAGCCAGCGCTGTTGCCGTAGTGGCATCAACGGCATTATACAGGGAGTCCAAGTCCTTGCTATTTGCCATGTATAGTTTCTGAGCTTTTTCCTTGATATCCGGAATCTCATCCCCATTATGGCGTTTTACCAATCGCATTACCATCTCAAAACGCTTTTCCATATCTTGTTCCCTACTCTGTTTCATGGAATCCACTTTGTAGAGCAGGTCATCGATTACGGCATAACTGTCCTCCTGTTTTTCCTGTAGCTGGGCCACACGCTCTTCCCAATAGGCTCTTTCTTCCTTGTTGGTTGGTCGTAATGTGGTCTCTACATCCAATTTACTGCTTTGTTCCGTCTTTTTGGTTTCCTCTCCGGCATCGGTCACAGCTGTATTTTCAATTTTCTTTTTCTCCGGATTTTCTTCGTCATTGGAGACAAATGTGTTTTTGGAAAGATTGGGCACAAAGGAATATGCGATGGATATTTCGTGGGTAACTCCTAAATTGGCAATACTGTTCACCAAGCTTTTTTCAAAATTATAGCCAAAGGACAATCGTTGGTTCAAATTGAAGCCTGTTCCTGCGGATGCTCCATAAAATTGATCGTACCCTGCTTGTATCCAACCTAATTTTGGAAGGTCAAAAATTACACCTCCCCCAAAAACAGGGTCTGCGCTACCTTCAAAACGTGCTCTTGCCAAAGGCATTAATCGTGCATCTTCGAAAATACCTTTTCCCTGTTCCAACTGATGGACATATTGTAGGTGTCCAGAGAAGGTCTTCTGCTTAAACTGGGTCAACGATTCCCCGGATCTCAAATTAAAATCCACTAGGTTTTGGGCAAAGACACCAAAATCGAACTTGCCCAGACTTAGGTTCAAACCAGGTTGAAATGAGATAATGGAACTTTCACTGGCATTGCTCAATACAGGGTCTTCCTCCAAGGCAACCGCTCTACTGGGGTCATAGCTACTTACATAATAAGGAATGTTAACACCAAACGTTAGGCTGCTCTCTTCACCCAACTGAATTCCATGGGAGTAGTTGGCCATTACCCCGAGATTGGAAATTACACCTTCACGCTGATTGTAAAGGCTAAACCCCAGACCTATTCTATCGTTCAGGCGGGCGCTGTAACTTAAAAAGTAGTTTTGGCGGTTGTTGTCAAAATCAGCACTTTGACTTCGATGAAAAAAGTTAATGTATGATTTGTCCTCCCTTATGGATGAGAAGGTGGGGTTGATCAAGAATCGGTTAAACTTCAACAGATTTTGAAATGGGACATCGTAGCTCACATAAGGGTGATTTTCTTCTTGGGCCTGTAATGGAAGACCGAGAAATATAATGCCCAGAAACACAAATAGAAAGCGCTCACATGGGGACGGGAATATTGTTTGGGGAAACTTGGGTAGTTTTATCTCCATAGCCGATTGGGATTTGTAGGTTAATGTTCCTGATTGGGACAGGACCATATGTTTTTAAGTCTGTCATTCGCAAGATTTGGGACCCTGTAAGAATTTTATGACTAATTTAATGTAAAACTAAATATTTTATCGTCCAACTGGTAATTTTTTCGTTGAACGACATACCTAATTGATAGATAAGCGGTTTCAACTCATAAAATGCGTATTTGAGTTTACGAATCTTAGAAAATTTCAAACTATTTTTGAACATACAATTCAAAACCACACTCAAAAATGGATGCGTCTTTTACTATTGTCCCCTATTCCGAAATCTATAAAGATGCATTTAGGGACCTGAACGAGGAATGGATCATCAAATATTTCCAAATTGAGGAAATGGACCGTCTTGCACTACATAATCCACAAGGATATATTTTGGACAAAGGCGGATATATCGCCGTTGCCTTATGGAATGAACAACCGGTCGGGGTTTGCGCCCTGATTCCTTGCTGGTATGAGGGGTATGATTTGGAACTATCCAAAATGGGCGTCTCGCCCATGGCACAGGGAAAAGGCATAGGCAAACTTTTGGGACAGCACATTATTGAGAAAGCAAAACAATTGGGCGCCAAGAAAATATTCTTGGAAAGCAATAGAAAGTTGGTTCCGGCGCTGGCGCTTTATAAAAAACTCGGATTTGTAGAGATAACGAAAGTTTCTTCTCCATATGCCCGAAGCGATATTCAGATGGAATTGGTATTCAACTAAAAGCTTGAACAGCAACGTTACTAGTATATCGCTGAATAATCAACCTAAATTCTTAGCCGATTTTTTATAAAATAGTATTATTAATATACATTGTAAAAAAAATACATCTCTAAAAATCAGCATCTTATAGTTAAATCCCCAACCCATCACAACATGGGTCTCATTAAAAATTTCAATAAATGGCCCAATACCCGTACTTATCTTATACTTGATTTAATCCGAGTCTTACTGGGTACGGTATTTTCATCAAAGGAATTGAGTTTATGACCAACCAAGAGGAAATGGAGCGGCTGGCAGAACCTTTCCAAAAAATTCCCGGTGGAATGATTCTTTTGCATTATTTGATTCCCGCCCATTTTGTCGGCGGAATTCTTTTAGTGGTCGGGCTGCTCACTAGATGGTCCGCAATTGCACAGCTTCCCATTTTATTTGGTGCCATCCTTACCAACTTTTTGGGAGTAATGAACACCTATTACCTACTATTGGCCATCATTGCTTTGCTTACCTCCCTATTTTTTATTGTTTACGGTTCGGGCAAACATTCCGTAGATTACTACCTCAAAATGCAGCAATAGCCTATAAGTTGTCCAATTGATTGCTTTTACCATCGGTACTTATCGTCCAGAAGAACCCTACAAAGAAAAAACTGTCCGCTGGAGCTGTAATGGCCCTACGGTTGTACACTCCCCCAAAATCTGGAGTATTTGCATATTGATAATTGCTAACGTTGTTAAGGCTCAATAGGTTGCTGACAGAAAAATACAAGATTTTTTGCTGGTCGATGAGATAGGCCCAATTAAAGCTCAGATTGTTGTACGATTTTGTTTTTTCTTGCATAAAACCAGGGTTATTGGGATTATGAAAAGGCCTTCCCGAACCGTAGGAATATGACAATCCCACTTGTGAACGCAACTTGTCCAACCAATATTTGGTAACGAGCGAAGCATTGTGTTTTGGTGCAAAATTGGGGGTAGCCCGTTCTGGAAAATTTTGATAGTCGCGTTCGGTATCCAAATAAGAATAGGAAAACCAATAATCCAAATTCTCAATGCTCTTGCTGTCCCTCCAGAATATATCAATGCCTTGGGCATATCCTCCTCCTGAATTGCTGTAATCGGAATTGAACTCTGGTGTTTCCGAATCATATTTTACCAATCGGTCATAATCTTTGTAGTACACCTCCGTTCTAAAGGTTTTTCCATTGTTTATATATTGATAGTTCAAAATGTAATGCGAAGTTTTCTCCATGGACAAACTTTCATCAAACTTGATGACATCCGAAAGCGGTCTTTGGTAAAAATCGCCATAGGCCACGGAAAATTGTCCGTTTTCTCCTGGTTTGTAGGCCAATGAAAGCCTTGGAGACACCTTAAACTCATCCAACAAACTGCTTTGTGTGGCCCTTACGCCCAACTTCATGGCAAACTTGTTGCTCAAAAAGATATCGGATTCGGCGAAGGCGGCCCATAATCCATCCGTAAAGCCATTATCGAATGAACCTGCATCAGTATCAGTAAAGGTTTCATCATATTGGGTATGAAAATATTCTGCTCCAAAACTCAAATCGTACCGATTACTGAAATTTTTACGTGCCTTAACTTTAATATGGGAAGATGCTTCCTCAACTTCCACCTTGTTTTCCTCTACTCCAATATCGCTGGTATCCCAAGCAATGGAGGCGCCCGATGTTAGGCTCCAATCGTTCTTTAAATAATGTTTATAGGATGAGTTGAAGTATAGGTTATTGTTCTTTAATCCAAAGCGGACAAAATCATCAAAATTGATGTCCTCTTGCTCAATATCAAGATTGGAATGGTTGAACCCTGTATAAAGTTTGAACATACTTTTTTTACCCTTGCTCCTAAAAACAGCTTCTCCCGAAATGGATTCGTAGGGGCTGTTCCAACGGACACCTTGGGTGGATGGAATCAAGGCTTCGTACGGCGCAAGATTCATATAAGAGGTATTGATGCTCAATGATCGGTCTCCCCAGATCTCGGTATGCCCCAGTCCGCCACCAACGCTCATTATGGAGATTTCAGTTTGTTCTTGCAGGGGAGCATCCGTAGTGTTCAACAATAATACACTGGACAATGCTTGACCATACTCGGCAGAGTACCCACCAGTACTAAAGGAAATACCTTTAAACAGGAACGGGGAGAACCTACCACGGGTAGGTGTATTGTTCGCTGTGGCGTTGAATGGTTGAAATACCCGGAGCCCATCTATAAAAACTTGGGTTTCGCCCGCTGTACCGCCCCTAACGAACAAGCGTCCGTCTTCATTAACGGTAGTTGTTCCCGGGAGGGTCTGCAGCGCGGCCACAAAATCACCGGTTGCACCAGCCGTGGTTACAATATCCAATGGCTTTAAGACAGAGGCCTTGGAATTATTGCCGGCTTCAAACGTACCTGCGGTTAACGTAACACCGGACAAAGAATTGACGGATTCCATCAATTTTAAGTGTAAATTTTGAAAATAGGAAACGTCACCGACCTCATAGCGTGGTTCAAAAGAGAGCATGGAAACAATAAGGGTTTGGATACCCTCCTCTGTGGTCTCGAAACTAAAATTCCCATGCGTATCGGAAGAAGCTCCGTCGTAGGTGCCCTCCAGATAAATGTTGGCGCCTTCTATGGGATTGTTTCTGGTATCGGTAATTTTTCCTGAGATGGTCTGTTGGCCAAAAACTGCTCCTGTACAAAATAACAAGATAATAAGTTTGATAAAGATTTTCATGACTGTTCGTTTTGATTGATGTCACAAAATTGCTTTCACGTTGGCTATCAAACCAAAAGGAAATACCCAATTGTAGATTTTTACAACTGAATCGTTCATCTAATTTCCGATTGCAGTTCACTCCACAAAATCAACATTTCGGTAGGTTGAATTTTTATTGAAGGGGGTTCTTTCTGAATTTTGGGGCATACAAAACATCAAAAAACAACCATTATGAAAACCCTTACACTAGCATTAAGTCTCTTTTTAGTAAGTATCGCGGGAATCGCGCAAGAAAAAACAGGTGTGGACATTACCGTAACCATCGACAACCTTACCAGCAATGAAGGTAAGGTCATGGCCGGTCTGCATACCGAAGACACTTTTATGAAAGGACCAGGCCTGCAAAACGTACAAAGTGACATTACAGATGGTAAGGTCACCTTAACCTTCTCCAATGTGGTCCCTGGCACCTACGCCATCATGGCCATGCACGATGCCAATGGGAACAACCGAATGGATTATCAATCCAACGGAATGCCCAAAGAAAGTTATGGCATGTCCGGCAACGATATGACTATAGGGCCGCCATCCTTTAACAATGCTAAATTCACCGTTGGCGAAGAAGATATGGACTTTACCATTCGATTCTAGAATAAAAAGCATCATCAATCAGATAAAAAGCCCGCCATTGAGCGGCTTTTTATTTACATATATACATGTTTTAGGAATACGTTTTTTCTATAGATTAACCTGATGGTTTTTCATACTTTTATACCCTAATTTTATAATGGAATGACGATTACCCAGCTTCAATATGTGTTAGCTGTTGCCGAACACAAGAACTTTACCCTGGCCGCGGAAAAGAGCTTTGTTACCCAACCTACGTTGAGCATGCAGGTTCAAAAGTTGGAGGACGAACTCGATGTTCTCATCTTTGACAGGGGCAAAAAGCCCATAACCATTACAGAAGTTGGCAAAAAAATAGTTGCGCAGGCCAAAAACATCGTGGCAGAGGCCGAACGTATCAAAGATATTGTAGATCAGGATAAGGGTTATATCGGGGGAGACTACACCTTGGGAATCATACCTACTGTTATGCCAACGTTGCTTCCGATGTTCTTGAATTCATTTATTAGGAAATATCCAAAGGTAAACCTGATTATAAAGGAACAGTCTACCCAAACCATGATCAAGAATATTATGGATGGGCACTTGGATGCTGGGATTGCTGCCACACCCCTGGAAATTGAATTTATAAAAGAACGCCCCCTTTATTATGAACCCTTTGTTGGGTATGTGCCAAAGAATCATCGTTTGGCTTCAGTAAATGAACTGACCACCGGTGATTTGGATGTCCACGATGTACTTTTATTACAGGATGGACATTGTTTTCGCGAAGGCGTTATCAACCTTTGTAAAGCCTCCAAGAATCTACGTGGCGAACACTTTAAAATAGAAAGTGGAAGTTTTGAAACTTTGGTAAGTTTGGCAGATGAAGGTATGGGAATGACCTTGTTACCTTACCTGAACACCTTGCACTTGGATAAAGAAAAAGCGACAAACCTTAAATCCTTTCAAACCCCTTCCCCTGCCCGGGAAATAAGTATGATTTATCACAAAAGTGAACTTAAAATACAAATAACGGACGCCCTCAGGGAGGTCATCTCCGGTATTGTTCGCGGAGCGATTGCTTTTCAGGACGTGAAAATCGTCAGTCCGTTGTCCAAAAATTAAAAGAGCCGCTTTTCAGCGGCTCTTGTTAGTGTTTTAAACTTTTAATAATAATAACGTTGGTTGTAATTCTGGTTTGTCCACAATATAAAATTGCAACCAGATTTTCAATTCCTCTACTTCATTGGGTAATAATCTAGAAATTGCTTTCTGAAGTTCCCTAGTGAAGAGTTTAGCATCAAAACTCACCTTTTGAAGGATTGTTTTGGTGTAATCTAACATAGCTCTAGGCATATCTATTTGATTAAATTGCATACATAGGTTGTGAACTAAATTACTAAAAAAGGGGGGTAAAAAAGCTAACTTCCAGTTAAAAATTGAATATCTTGTTGTTAAATTCGACCAAAGAATCATATGCTTAAAACACATAAAAACCCATGCAGAGCACTGGTTTTCATATATTTTACTGTTGTTACCTTATTGACCAGTTGCAATTCTGTCAAAAAAACAATCAATTCAAAAATAGAGGACAACAACCTTAGAAATTCTTTCCATGGTTTGGTTGTCATTGATGCCAAGAGTCAAGAAGAAATCTATAATTTGAACGGAGATAAATACTTCACCCCTGCCAGTAATACAAAGATTGTGACTTTTTATACCGGCATAAATTTGCTTCCGAAAAATATACCTGCCCTAAATTACGTAGTCGCCAACGATACCGTATTTATTGAGGGGACTGCCGACCCTACGTGGTTACATCCTTATTTTTCGGACAGTACGGCCATAAATTGGTTAAAAAAGCAACGAACCATAGCACTTTACACCAAGAACCATGATGAGCAACGGTATGGACCTGGTTGGGCATGGGAAGATTATGACACTTATTTTTCGCCCGAAAAATCCACTCTGCCCCTTTATGGGAATGTGGCCACCATTTCCAACACCCAAAGTTTGAAGGTTTTTCCTGAACGTTTTAAAAATCAAACCACCGTAAAGGATACTACCTTAAAAAGAGAAGAGTTCCGGAACCGGTTTTACATTGCCCCAACGGAAAAGGATACCTTAGAGGTTCCTTATGTGACGAGTGATGGTCTAACGAAGCAACTATTGGAAACTGCTATTGCAAAAGAAATCGTGCTGACTTCACATTTTCCGGAGGGTGAAAAAGAAACCTTATATGGTATTGAGACCGATTCCATCTACAAACGGATGCTATTGAAGAGCGATAACTTTTTGGCGGAACAATTGTTGTTGGCGGCCTCAGGGATGATTTCCGATACCCTGAGCACCAAAAAAGCCATCCATTTTATGTTGGATAATCAGCTTAAGGATTTGGAGCAACAACCACGCTGGGTCGATGGTTCCGGGCTCTCCCGATATAACTTGTTTACACCAAAATCCTTTGTACAGATTCTTCAAAAACTTCACCGCGAAATACCGGAAGAGCGCCTCTTTGCACTTTTTCCAATGTGGGGACCCGATAGCACCGTTGAGCAATGGGAGGACCTGACTACGGAGCCCTTCCTTTTCGCTAAATCGGGGTCTGTGGGCAACAATTATAATTTAAGCGGCTATGTGAAGACCAAATCGGGCAAACTGCTCATTTTTAGCTTTATGAACAATCATTTTCGGGTTTCATCAAAAGAAATTAGAAGAACTATATATACTACCTTAAAAAGCCTCTACGAAAACTACTGATCAAAAATTCCGTGTATCCGGGCATATTGTAAAAGCATAATAGTCTTGGCATCTTTGATTTCACCCGAGTCCATCATTGCGATGGCATCTTTAAAATCCAGCTCCAAAACCTCAATGTTCTCTGTTTCATCATCCGCACCACCACCTTCGCTCACTTTCATGGCATCTTCATACTGTCCAATAAAAAAATAGAGTATCTCGGTTACCGAACCTGGCGACATGTAAGCTTCAAAAACTTTCTTCACCTTATCAATTTTATAGCCGGTCTCCTCCTCTACCTCCATTTTTATGGTTTCCTCCGCATTCCCTTTTTCCAAAAGACCCGCACAGGCTTCAATCATCATTCCATCGGCATTACCATTTACATAGGTAGGCATTCGAAACTGCTTGATAAGCACTACTTTTCCCTTTTCCACATTATATAGTAGAATGGCTGCACCGTTCCCGCGATCATAGGCTTCTCGTGATTGTTTTTCCCAGATACCATCGTCCCGCAAATACTCAAAGGTTATTTTTTCAAGGGTATACCAATTGTCCGAAAGCAGCTCTCGCTGCATATTTCTGATTCTGTCGCTAGTCAAAATGATTATTTTTTCTAAATATAACTTTTATCCATCAACCATCTAGAAGACCCTTTCTTTTGATGCCAACTCAATATTGACGATATTTATACTTTGACAAACCCGACCAAACTCAATACAATGCGTAACCCATTACTTTTCCTATTACTTTTTACCATTTTGATAAGCTGTGAGAAGAAAACCGAAGAAAAACTGCCCCGAATTGCAATTGCCGGTTTGGGCATAGAGTCGAGCACCTTTTCTCCCGCCCTTACCCACGAAGAAGCATTCCATCCCAAAATAGGAGATTCCATATTCAACCGCTATCCTTTTATGGAAGCGGATTCTTCGTTGAGACAACGAGCCGAATGGGTCCCCACTTTAGTGGGAAAATCGTTGCCCGGAGGAACGGTTACCCGAGAAGCTTACGAATCTTTGGTAGAGAAAACCCTCGCCATGCTGGAAGAAAATCTGCCATATGATGGTCTTTTTTTTGATATCCATGGTGCCATGAGCGTTGTGGGACTAGATGACCCAGAGGGCGATCTTATCAAAAGAATCCGAGAAGTGGTGGGAACCGATATTTTGATCTCCACTTCCATGGACCTGCACGGAAATGTTTCCAAACGATTGGCACGGCATTCCGATTTGATCACCTGTTACCGCATGGCTCCCCATGAGGATGCCACGGAATCACGTAAAAGAGCCGTGGAAAACTTGGTCACTAGATTGGAAAACGGAAAAGGCAAACCCAAATACAAAGCTTGGGTTCCTGTACCGATTTTACTGCCCGGCGAAAAAACAAGCACCCGGGTGGAACCCGGAAAAAGTCTGTATGCCAAAGTACCCGAAGTAGCGCAAAAAGAAGGGGTCATCGATGCTGCCATTTGGATTGGTTACGCCTGGGCGGATGAGCCTCGAAACCATGCCGTGGTCATGGTAACGGGAGACGACAAGAAACAAGTAACCGAAGGAGCGGAAAAACTGGCCAATAGTTTTTGGGATGTCCGTGAAGAATTTGAGTTCGTAGCTCCAACAAAATCATACGAAGAAGCTTTGGAACTAGCCCTTGCCAGTGACAAAAAACCATTTATGTTGAGCGATATGGGCGACAACCCGACCGCTGGTGGCGCGGGTGATGTTACTTGGACCTTGACGGAACTTTTAAAACGCGAAGAGTTCCACAAAGGCGATGGCAAATCCTTGATTTATGCTTCCATCCCGGGACCCAAATTGGTGGAAGAAGCCCTAAAAGTAGGAGTTGGCGGCGAAGTCAGTGAGCCCGTTGGTGCCGAAATCGATGACCGGTATGCACCACCGCTACAATTGACAGGGCAGGTGACCGCCATAAAACAAGGCGATGTTCATGCAGAGACCGAAGTAGTGGTTAAAGTGGACAATGCCCATATCATTGTCACCAAAAAAAGAAAACCATATCATAGAAAATCCGATTTTACCGACTTGGGACTTAACCCTAGTGAAACCGATATCATCGTGGTAAAAATTGGCTATCTGGTACCCGAACTGTACAATATGCGCGGGGACTGGATCATGGCCTTGACTCCCGGCGGCGTAGATCAAGACTTGGAGCGTTTGGGGCATAAAAGAATCATTAGGCCCATGTTTCCGTATGATAAGGATATGGAACGTCCCGACCTATCCGCACGTTTGATCAAGGCTTCGGATGAACTGGACTAAACAGTTACGGCTTGATTTAAATATTGCCTAAAAGGAAGCATTTCCTTGTAAACGGCAACGATTTTTTCCTTGAAATCATCGCTGAGGACGTCCGCTCTGGTTAATTGATATTCCACAGCGAATGTTTTGTTTCGCAGCAATTCGATATACGGGTGGTCGTTGGAAAACCCTTTGGGCGATGACACCAGTTTTTCATCCTCGTAGAGTCCACCGAACATTTTTTTGAAAGATGGTTTGTCCAAAATCTTTTGCAACTCTTCACCATTATAATCGATGGCATCTCGAATACTGCGTAACGTTTTGGAATCGGGCCGCCAGCGACCACCTGCCAACAAGCAATGCTTTAGTCCAATTTCGATATAAAAATCCGCTGAATTGGGGGCTTTGTCCAAACCTGCCCCAAAATGGTCTTTGTAGATGGGCTTGTTCGGGTGGAACATCAAATTATTGTTGATTCGATTGATGCCTTTTTTGTCGGGAGTTGGGTAATAATCATCATGGAGCTGGGCCAGCGTCATATCCAAATCGTCCAGCCAAGTGATGAAGTCGTTGCGAAGGGATTTGTACCATTTACGGTTCGCATCCATCCATTCCTTATTGTTGCTTTGTTGCAATTCTTCCAGAAAATGGAACAGGTCGTTGAAATTCATGGATTGCTTGATGTTTGATGTTCGATGCTCGTTGTTAAAAGTCTTTAATGGTGTAAAGCTATATCTTGTTTCGAAAAGCTATAATCATGTTCATTAACTTGAAACAACAATCATATAATTTTTCAAATTCCCTATCGGAAATATATGTCCTATTACTGGCCTTATACAAACAAGTCACCACTTCTGCCAGTGAACGCACAGAATAACCCAGAAACTTTCTAAACTCAAGCTTTGATTGAACGATGGAACCTTCAGAAATATTAAGGGCCACCGAATCTGCTGCTCGACAAATTTGGGATGATAAGTTATATGCTTCTTTCTTGGGGAAATCATCGGCAATCAAGTTTATTTGTTCTCCCAAATTCATGGCGTCCTGCCATATATGTAGTTTTTCAAATTTAAACTTCGCTTTTTCAACCATATTAAATCTTTTGAACAATGGACATTTTGCATCAAGCACCTAACATCAAACCTCCAGCAACTTAAAACCTATTATCCCCATCCAACAAATCGCCAAGGCCACCCAAGATGCTAC
Source organism: uncultured Allomuricauda sp. (assembly GCA_963677115.1). Taxonomy (GTDB): domain Bacteria; phylum Bacteroidota; class Bacteroidia; order Flavobacteriales; family Flavobacteriaceae; genus Flagellimonas. The sequence goes on along the minus strand of OY781874.1, from coordinate 2,823,429 downwards.
CCTCACCTTTGTCTTTTCCTCCACCTCTGGGTGCAGCGGCCCAAACACGGCTGGCCAACCTACTGAATGGCAAGGATTGCACATATACGGTTCCAGGACCGCGAAGCGTCGCAAAGAAAAGTCCTTCGCCTCCGAAAACAGAATTTCGGATACCTCCTATGAATTCGATATTATAATCCACTGTCTGGGAAAAGCCGACAATACAACCGGTATCTACTTTTAACACCTCTCCCGGGGCCAGCACCTTTTTGGCCATGGTGCCACCGGCGTGTACAAAGGCCATTCCATCGCCTTCCAACTTTTGCATGATAAAGCCCTCACCTCCGAAAAAACCACGTCCGAGTCTTTTGGAGAATTCGATGCCTACGGAAACGCCTTTGGCGGCGCACAGAAATGCATCCTTTTGGCAGATGAACTTCCCATCTTTTTCAGATAGGTCGATGGGCACAATTTTACCGGGATAGGGCGAAGCAAAGCTTACCTGCTTTTTTCCTTGACCAATGTTCAAGAAAGCGGTCATAAAAAGGCTCTCACCCGTTAGCAGACGCTTTCCGGCAGAGAACAATTTGCCCAAAACCCCTGTATCTTGGTTGGAACCGTCACCGAATATGGTGTCCATTTTAATATCGGAGTCCATCATCATAAAACTGCCTGCTTCGGCAACAACAGCTTCTTGTGGATCCAGTTCTATTTCCACATATTGCATTTCCTCTCCGTAAATGTGATAATCTATTTCGTGTGCGTTCATTTGATATTGATGTTTTTGATTTCTGTTTATATGTTGGGAAAATGGTTGTTTTGTTACATTGAAGCCCCATTTTGAGGTTTTTGTGCATTTAAGAATAAGCCTACATGAATTAAACTGTAAGCGATAAAAGCGATTTCAAACACTCCATTTCTCAAAGACCAAGTAATGCTGATATTCTCTTGCTCCTATTTAATAGATCAAATGGATTTTACATCTGATTTTGATTGGTTTTCTCAATCAAGGTTTTCATAAGAAAATGAAAATCCCTTGATTTCATGTATTTAGATACAACTGGTATTGGTTTGTCCAAGTACTTTAAGTGTATATTAACCGACAAAACAGAATCAGATGTATCGATGCCAAAGTCCTTTATGTCACAATAATTAATTTCAATCCCGAAAAGTGAAAAGTTGTTTTCTCGAAAAATGATCTTATCATCTTTCAACCGATAAAACTGGAAAAACAAGTAAATCAGATATACGGACCAGCCAACAATGGCCAAAACAGCTATCAGACATACTTGGTTAATCCATACCTCTTTTATTTTCAATACCCCTAGCCTGTAGATGACAAAAGCACCGTATAATTGACCTACTCCCAAAAGAAGCAATTTATACAATGGCTTAATTTTTATTACTTTAAAATCATTCACTATCTTTCCAATTCTTCTTTATTAGAATACGATGATTAGTTGGTTCATTTTGGCACTCATTTTTATTTGGGGATATAAGTTGACGAAAATCCTATTGAATTCAAAAGATTTGACAAGTTTTGCCAAAGAATTTGATTCGCTTTCCAAGAAATACAAGTTTTCAGACCATAGTAAATCAGAGTGTTACAGAATAGAAGCTAAACGATACAGGCTGTTCAATAAAAAAACAACCAAGTCAAGTTTAATTTGGTTTTTTATTGAAGTAGGCTGTTTAGTTTTAATTTATTTGGTATTTGTAGAAGAATATTTTTCTTCCAACCTATTTTAGTGCTCCTTTTTAAACCTACCTAGCACTTTAAAAATATGCTTCTATTGTTGCACACCTAAAATGATTTAATTCATTTAGCACAGATTCATTTAGTTATGCTCAACTAAAATCACCCCTTAACCTTTACCGTCCACTCAAAATGAAAAGTGGATACTTCTACCCCGTCTTGATTCACTCCTACCGCTTTCATCCAACACGTTTGTCCTTCTCCTGTTTCCACGGTTTTTTGGATGGCATCGGCAATCAGTTCACCATCTTCACAGGTAAAATTGATTCTCCCCGTGGCTTTTTTGGTAAAGGTAGCTTTGTTATTGGCCACAAGCATGGATACTTTTTTGCCGCTTTTCTGGATTTCGTTCATTACCAACGCACCCGTACTTAGCTCGGCGGCCATCCCCTGAACGGCCCAAAACATGGATTTAAACGGGTTTTGATTCATCCATTTAAGTTTTACCGTGGTCATTGCTTTTTTATCATCAATATATTTGAGCCGCACCCCGCACCACCATGCCGAAGGGAGCTTCATAAATGTGAACATATTGATTTTACTGGGTGTAAGTGCCATACTGCTTATTTAAATCTGCTTAAAAATAGGTAAAAAGACGTTACCAATTATTGTTAATTATATGTTAAATTATAGTACTTTGTTTTGCATAGTACTGTCTTTTGGATATATATTTGCATCGTAAGCTAATAGGTTAACACCTTTACAATCAAAAAACATCAATCAGAAAATGGCAACTACCATCACCAAACACGAACGAAATTTATCCGCGATCATCCACGCGTCCATGTTCTCAAAGTACTTTATTCCTTTCGGAAACTTTATACTTCCGCTGATTCTATGGACCGCCAACAAAAAGGAGCATGCGTTTGTCGATTACAACGGCAAACAGGCTCTTAATTTTCAAATTAGTATGTTGCTTTATTCCATCGTGGCAGGTTTGGTCACTATTCCGTTTTTTATCGGATTTTGGCCAGACTTGTTCGATTGGAACTATTTCGGGTTCCACGGATTAAGCGACTTCAACAACCTAAATATTCATATCGATAGCGATGACTTTACCTTTGGCAGATTGTTCTGGCCAGTGGGCATATCAGGATTTTTACAGGTGGCCCTTGGTATCGTGAATATTGTGTTTACCATTTTGGCCACTATCAGAACCAACGAGGGGGAATATTTCAAATATCCATTTACCATTAAATTCATTAAATAATGCAGCGTTTTACCTACATATTTGGAATTCTCATCTTAGCCCTTTCTTTTTCAGCACAAGGACAAGCATCTAAAGATTCAGAGCTATACAAAATTTTGAAGTCCAAAGACAGTCTATTATTTGATGCCGCATTTAATCGATGTGACGTGGATACCATGGAATCTTTGTTCACAGAGGATTTCGAGTTCTATCATGATAAAGGAGGTTTCACCGATGGAAGGGAAGCTTTTTTGAAACCGACCCGAGAAAACTGTGAAAAAAGAGACCCCGAAGCCCCTCAATCTTCCAAAAGAATTTTGATGGATGGAAGTTTGGAAGTATATCCTTTATATAAAGGCGAAGAACTTTACGGAGCCATTCAACATGGAATACATAGGTTTGAGTTTCTAAATGACCAAGAAGAATACCAAAAAGGTGATATGGCAAAATTCACCCATGTGTGGATGCTAATTGATGGATCTTGGAAAATAAAAAGAGAATTGAGTTATGACCATCATTTGATGAAAAGTGAAGACTCTACCGAAGAAATAACAGTATCAGAAAAAATATTGAACAAATATGAGGGCCACTATACTTCACCTCAAGTTGGCAAAGTACAGATCAAAAAAGAAAATGGCAAGCTACTATTGATAACGGAGAAGATGCAAGCGACTCTCTTCCCAAAAACAACGGACATCTTTTTTATGAAAGAGCGACCTGTGCTATTTAAATTTATAATATTGGACAATGGGGATGTTGAAAAAATGCAAATCATCGAAAACGACAAAGTTGTTGACGAAGCCAAAAGAGAATAGAATTAATCATCAATTATCATAGGAGCCTAATCACCTCCGCGTCAATCATCATCAATCAAAGTAAAACGGAGTTTAAACATCAATCAAAAAAACGAAAAAAACAATCATCAATCAAAGAACCGTTTCCACTCCCCTGCCCAATTCAGGGGAATGGGTGGAAATGTAACCGAACAAAGTTTGAAGAACAAGAACGAACTGTTAATCAGATGCCGAACCTAGTTCAGCATAAATTTAGAATCATGAAATTATGAACATAGAAAACACAAAAGCACAAATGCGCAAAGGTGTTCTGGAGTATTGTATCTTGTCTATCCTAAAGGATGAGGACAAGTACGCCTCCGAAATTCTGGGGGCTTTAAAGGATGCAAAGATGTTAGTAGTGGAAGGTACCATATACCCTTTGCTCACAAGGCTTAAGAATGCAGGATTGCTCAACTATCGTTGGGAAGAATCCACATCGGGACCTCCCCGCAAATATTATGGTCTCACCGAAACGGGCCAGTTGTTCCTTAACGAACTCAATGGCACCTGGGACGAACTTAGGAATGCAGTCAATCTGGTAACCAACTCAAAATAAAATCAAAAAATGAACAAGACAGTAAATATAAATCTAGCAAATACGCTCTTCCATATAGACGACGATGCGTATAACAAGCTGAGAAGGTACCTGGAGTCCATAAAACGCTCCTTCGCCGGTACCAAGGGCAGCGACGAGATCATTGCCGATATCGAGGCGAGGATAGCCGAACTCTTTCTCGAAAAAATGGAGAACGAACGCCAAGTGATCACCCATAAAGAGGTGGATCAGGTAATCGATGTAATGGGGCAACCCGAAGATTACATGGTGGACGAGGACATTTTTGAGGACGATCCCAAAAGGAGCTATGCGGAACCAACTGCCAGCAGTACCAAAAAACTGTACAGGGACATTGACCACAAATACATTGGCGGTGTTTGCGCCGGACTGGAACATTATCTGGGCATCGATTCCCTTTGGGTAAGGCTCATATTTATTCTATTGGCCGTATTTACCAGTGGTTTTGGACTTATCGCCTATATCCTTCTTTGGATTTTGGTCCCCGAAGCTGCTACAACCTCCCAAAAATTGGATATGCGGGGGGAGCCCGTCAACATCAGCAATATAGAACGCAAAGTTAAAGAGGGGTTTGATGATGTTGCGGACAAAGTAAAAAGCGTTGACTACGAAAAAGTGGGCAACAAGGTCAAAAGCAGCTCCAAGACCTTTTTTGATACCATTGGGGACATTATTCTGTTCCTGTTCAAGATATTCGGCAAGTTCATAGGCATATTGTTGATCATTATTGGGGCATCCACCTTGGTAGGACTGTTTTTTGGCCTGTTCACCGTAGGTTTGCTCGATGCGGTACACGTACCGGGTGTAGATTTTTATGAAATTGTGAATACCTCCGGAGCACCGGTTTGGTTGGTATCCATCTTGTTGTTCTTTGCCGTGGGCATTCCGTTCTTCTTTGTTCTATATTTAGGATTGAAAATCTTGGTGAACAATCTAAAATCCATTGGCAACATTGCCAAATTCGCCCTATTGGGACTTTGGCTGATATCTGTTGGGACCCTAATCGTATTTGGCATACGCCAAGCTGCTGAATTCTCATATACAGGAAGCGTGAACGATAGAACTCAACTGGCATTGGAAGTGCCATCCGACACCTTAATGATCACCATGAAAAATGTTCATAGAGATTATGACCGTGACGATATCCACTTTGGTAGAATGACCTTTGGATATGACGATAATGACAACCGTATTTTGATGTCCGACGAAGTGGATATTAAAATTAGACAGTCCGATTCCGACTCCATAAGCATCCACATTAGAAAAGATGCCGATGGAAGTTCCACCCTCGCGGCCCGAGACCGTGCGAGGAATATTGCCTATTCTTACACAGTGGATGGCAATGAAATTGTACTGGATAAGTATTTGACCACAGACACATCAAACAAAGCCAGGAACCAAGAGGTGACCGTAACCATTTATATTCCCGAGGGGAAAACAGTTTATTTTGACAATAATACCAGCCGCTACATTGGCAGGGGAATCGATAACGACCAAGGGTTTTACAGAAGCGGTATAGCAGGTCAACACTGGTTGATGAGCGACGACGGAGAATTGCAATGCTTGGATTGCCCTGAAGATGATAACAACGATTCCGATGGAAATGGCAGGATAATCATCAATGAAGATGGCATCGATATCAACATTCAGGATGCTGAAGATTCTGTTCAATTAAAGATTGATGAAAACGGCGTAAATGTTAAAGCCAAGGAAAAAAGTAACAATTGAGTCGCTTAATTCGTCAGTTCAGTAGATCATTATTTAAAAAGATCATATAAAAACAGACATTTACCCTGAAATCATTTCAGTAGACAACTTAAAATCAATCAATAGTAAAAACAACAATCATGACAACACTAGCAAGATTAGCAATCGCCGCACTCCTATCCCTCTTTGCATCCTCATGCATGATGGATATGAACTTCGGCAACGGAAAAACCGGGAACGGTGAGATAGTTGAGGAAAGCCGCGATGTAAAAGAGGATTTTGATGTCGTATCCGCCTCGGAGGGTATCGATGTATTCGTAACGCAGGGCTCCGACTTTAATATTTCGGTAGAGGCCGACGAGAACATCATTGATCTTATCGGAACCGATATCAAGGATGGAAGACTAAGAATCCACGCCATCGAAAATATCGGACGTGCCACCAAAAACGTTTATGTTACCCTTCCAGAGATTACCGGTTTGGAAAGTTCCAGTGGTGCCGATCTTATTGCCCAGAACGTGATAAAGGCCCAGAACATTGAATTGGACGCCAGTAGCGGTTCAGATTTACATGTTGAATTAGTGGCCAGTGAAGTTTCTGCCGATGCCAGTAGCGGTGCAGACATTAAAGTATCAGGTCAAGCAGATGCACTTTTTGCCGATGCGAGCAGTGGTTCTGATATTAAAGCACAAGACTTAATCGTAAAAAGATGCAATGCCGATGCAAGTAGCGGAGCAGACATTTCCGTAAACGTTTCGGAATCTTTGGTAGCCGATGCCAGTAGTGGAGCAGACATTAAATACACTGGAGATGCCGATGTACAGACCAAAAAATCCGTTTCCGGCAGCGTTCGTAAATATTAATCCAATTCCCTTTAAATACGCAGAGGCCCGCTTAATTTTAGGTGGGCTTTTGTCTTTACTATGTTTGTGCGAAACCCTATATTAGCAAGACACAATTATAGAAAAAACATGCAAGTAACTTTAAAAAAGTATACGCTTCCACTCGCCCACACCTTTACTATTTCTCGAGAATCCCGGGATGAACAGGACACCCTGATCGTTTGTCTTTCGCTAAATGGCAAAACAGGTTATGGAGAAGCCACTTCCAATCCTTATTATAAAATTACCATAGAAGGGATGATGGCCGAAATAGAAGCCGTCAGGGAACAAATTGAAGGTTATGATTTTGATGATGGCCCCGAAAATTTTTACGGGCATTTAGAGTCATTGAACCTACATAAATTTACGCTGTGTGCCTTGGATTTGGCCGCAAACGACCTTTACGGAAAGTTAAAAGGACAACCACTTTACCAAATTTGGGGCACCTCCATCGAAAAATATCCTGTAACGAACTATACCATAGGTATAGATAGCATAGAAAAAATGGTGGCGAAGCTCCAAGAAAAACCTTGGCCCCTATACAAGATAAAACTGGGGACCTCGGACGATGTTGCCATAGTCCGCGAATTACGTAAACATACCGATAGTATTTTTAGAATAGATGCCAATACCGCATGGACCGCAGAGGAAACCATCAAAAATGCCCCATTATTGAAAGAACTAGGGGTAGAGTTTTTGGAGCAGCCCCTAAAAGCAAATGACTGGGAAGGTATGGCTTTGGTAAAGGAAAACTCCGTGCTACCGGTCATCGCCGACGAAAGTTGCATCATAGAGAGCGATGTAGAGGAATGCGGAGGTTATTTTCACGGCATCAACATTAAACTGACCAAGTGCGGTGGACTTACACCCGCCCGTCGTATGATCAAAAAAGGTCGGGAATTGGGACTACAGCTTATGGTGGGATGTATGACGGAATCTACCGTAGGTATATCTGCCATTGCACAATTATTGCCACAACTGGATTATGTGGATATGGATGGTGCCATGCTCCTAAAAGGTGACATAGCGACCGGTGTCGAAATCTTGGATGATGGCAAGGTCATATTCCCGAAATTGCCCGGTAGCGGAATTGAATTGTTATAATGGCCCACCTCATTCAAAGTATACCCGATAGAGAAATCCTAATTGATGGGAAACCGTATTCATATTTTGGGGGCACGTCCTATTTGGGTTTGCAGAACCATGTTCCGTTCAAAGAACTTTACTTAAAAAATGTTGCCAAGTACGGGATGCAGTATGGTGCCTCCAGAAAGTCCAACGTAAAACTATCCATTTACGAAGAAGCCGAACGTTATCTGGCAAACTGGGCGGGCTGCGAGGATTGCCTAACCATGTCCAGCGGCTATTTGGTTGCTCAATTAGTGGTCCACACATTATTGGATAAAGGTCATCCCGTATTTGCGGCGCCCAATGCACATACTGCTCTTCTCCTAAATGGTGTGAAAACCACAAACAGTTTTGAAGAATTGAATCGGCAGGTATCTAAGGAAATCGATAAGGACCAATTGCCTGTCGTGCTTTTTGATACCATTGATTTTTCGGGCGGGCAATACCCAAGTTTTGACGCTTTGAAAACCCTTCCTTTGGAAAAAATCATTTTGGTGGGCGATGATTCCCATGGTATTGGAGTTGTTGGTAATAATGGCGAGGGATGCTATGCTGAATTGAAAAAGCTAAACGCCGCAAAGCTTTTGGTTTGCTGTTCATTGGGAAAGGCACTTGGCATACAGGCGGGAGCGGTTTTTAGCAACAAGGAAACTATTGATATCTTGAAAAACACTCCTTTTTATGGTGGTGCAAGTCCGGCATCACCTGCATTTATGGCCACACTAATGGATGCAAAGGAGATTTATTCAAAACGCTTGACGGAACTGAAAAGCAACTATCAAGATTTTAGGTCACAACTGAAGATCCACTCCTTTTTTAATCATATGGAAGGACACCCTACATTTGAATTTCAGGATACCGGAGTCGCAACGGCCCTGAACAAAAATGGGTTTATTTTTACCAATTTTAATTATCCGGATGAAAATGGACCTCTGGTCAGTCGTATTGTGCTTAGTGCGTATCACACCAAACAAGACATTGAAAACTTGGTCGGCTGCATCAATGTTGTAACAGGTTGACCGGCATCTCTCTTTAATTGGTTATTTTGCAAGTATTAAATCAAAAACTAAAAAAAATCATGAAGTTCCCATCTTTCCATAATACTAGGGTTAACCTCTTTTTATTGGTTGCCCTCCTATTTTCAGCCTGTAAAAAAGAGCAAAGCACGGAACCTAATAAGGTAGATGAAATTATTTCTTCCGTTCGGGAAACCTACGCCCCGGATAAGCGTGTGGCTCTTTTTGATATTGAATCCAGGGAAAGTGCCAGTGGATATGTCGTGATCGGAAAAACGAATATGCCCGAGGCCCTTGATGCTTTGGGGAAAGAACTGGAATCGCAACAAATCAGCTATACGGACAGTATCGAGGTACTACCTTCCAAAAGTTTAGATGGAAAGATTTATGGCATAATCAATAATTCCGTTGCCAACCTACGATCCAAACCCTCACATTCTGCAGAAATGGTTACCCAAGGTACTTTGGGGATGCCCATCAATGTTTACCAAAAAGAAAACAGCTGGTACCAAATTCAAACCCCTGACAATTATCTTGGATGGGTAGATAGCGGCGGTATCGAGTTAATGACCAAGGAGGAATTTGATGCATGGCAAGCTACCACCAAGATAATCTACACCAATACTTACGGAAAGTCATATGCTACAGCCAACACTAGCTCCGAAACAGTTTCGGATGTAGTAGCCGGTAATATTTTTAGTCTAATTGCCGAAAGTGGCAACTTTTATGAGGTACAATATCCTGATGGACGAGAAGCATATTTGCCAAAGGAAGAAGCCACTATTTTTGATGAATGGAAATCCAAATTGGCCTTTACCAAAGAGAACTTGGTCGAGACCTCCAAGACCATGCTCGGTGTTCCCTATTTATGGGGAGGTACTTCCACCAAAGGCGTAGACTGTAGTGGTTTTACCAAAACGGTTTACCTGATGAATGGAATGATTATTCCTCGCGATGCTTCACAACAAATCCATGAAGGTATTTTGATAGATAAGTCGAAGGATTTTGACAAGTTACTGCCTGGAGACCTACTCTTTTTTGGCCGAAAAGCCACGGAAACAAGTCCTGAGCGTGTTATCCACGTAGGAATGTGGATAGGAAACAATGAATTTATTCATTCGGCCGGCAATGTTCACATTAGTAGTATGGACAAAAACGCTGAGAATTTTGATGCGTACAATTACAACCGCTACCTGCGCACCAAACGTATTTTGAACGAAACGGGAAAAGGGCTTTTGTACTTGAACAAGGAGGATGTTTTTTGACCCACAAAAAACTTTGGGGGCAGTAAAAGTAAAAAGGCCATCCGATCGGATGGCCTTTTCTTATAAATTAAGATTACTTATTATTTGACTATTCGTCCCACCAAACTGGGACTACAGGATCTTTTTGATTGGCCAGCACATTGGCCTCATTTCTATTTAGTTCTGTTGTTGGGTAATTTGCCCTTCTGAACCATTGACCTGCAAACTCACTGTCCACACCATCGGCTTCCTTTCTGATTTCCAATCCGGTAAAAACTTCATCAGAAAAGTCATATCTTCTATAATCCACAAAAGTTTCAGGATTTAAAAAGTTATGGATGTATTTTTCCTTCATAATGTGGTGCAACATCAATTCACTCTCTCCAACGTCTATTGCGCCATCAGCCAGATAATCGGCCCCATCCACCTTATACATTTCCATACTTGCAGTAATACCTTCCAAATAGGCGCCATAGGCGGTTGAGTTTGTTCCTACGCTGGTTTCGGTACCTCCATTTGCCAAGAAGGCCGCTTCTGCCTTAATGAACAGCACCTCCGCATAGCTGATTAGGATCAATGGAGAGTCAACGCTTGTATAAAAACCGTCCGTTCTGAACCCTGTAGTGGCATCGGTACCATCAGGAGCCTCACCTTCTCCACCACTCACATAACCCTTATACTCTTCGGCATCTCCCTTTTGGGCAAACAATGGCAATCTTGGATCAATTTCCAATACCCCGCTCTCAAATGGGTAGTAATCTCCATTCATAGAACTAACTAATTGACTTGCTATATCTTTGCTCAAATTTCCGGTTTCCCTTGCCAGAATCTCCTCAGAATACCATGGATTGATATTTCTATCACTGTAGTAAATAGCAAAATTATCTTCGTTGGAGGTAAATCCATTTTCTACACTTGCCAATACTTCATTAGGAGTAACAATACCTTTGTTCACCAAATGTAATTGGTAACGCGCCTTTAAGGAATAAGCTGCGCGCAACCATTTCTCCATATCCCCTCCGTATATCAAATCTGACGAACCTAAATCGAACACCGAAGTATCGGGTGCTTTCAATTTAGCAATCGCCCCATCCAATAAGGCGAAGATTTCATCATATATTTCCTGCTGGGCATCAAATGACGGAAAATTATTCTCAGGGCCCTGTATGGCTTCAAAATATGGGATATTGTCCCAAGTATCCGTTGCAATACCCAAGTTTGCGGCAATCAAGATATCAGCTACCGCATCAATATGTGTAGCGTTATTTTCTGCCGCCTTGGCCTTAACCGCTTGTAAGTTTGGCAAAACATATAAATAAACTTGCTCCCACAATCCAAGGGCCGAAGTCTGCCCTGCAGCACCGCCACCCGTGCTCACAAAATACTGCACATAATTTCCAAAAGAAAGTTCAGCCGACCTTTGTCCTTCCAAAGTGCTATGAATTACCGGGGCTATCAAATCCTTCATTCCGAGCTGTTCAATTTCTGCTGTATTGGAAGGGGTATTCACATCAAAATATTCGTCACTACATCCAATATATGCCGCAAAGGAACATACTAGAAACAGTTTGGTTATATTTATTTTTTTCATAGTTGTCTTTTTTAAAATGCTATGTTTAAGCCTAATGAATAACTTTGCGTCAAAGGAATGCTCAACCCGGTAAACCCGTATACATTGCTACCTGCGCTGTATTGGTTTCCTTCTGGATCGTATCCGTCGAAAGGTGTCCAGATAAGTATGTTGTTGGCACTTGCTGAAACACTAACTTTATCCAAACTTAGATCTTTCACAAACTGACCGGCAAAATCATAGGACAAGGAAACATTCCTTAGTTTAACCCATGAGGCATCTTGCACCAAAATTTCAGAAGCTCTATTGTATGCATTTGAATTTCTATAATAGTTTTGATCGATCAATGCCTCTGTGGTATTGGTAATAAATCCACCATTGCCATCGTCCATTACACCATCTAAAACTACATCTACATCTCTTTGTAAAGTGCTTTCCAAAATACCATTTCTTATTGAGTTTCTCTGTCCGGAATCATAAAGGTCTCCGCCTTTCTTCCATTCCAACAAGAAGTTGAAGCCAATTCCTTTCCAATTGAAATTACTTCCAATGGAGGAAATGAAATCTGGAAATGCATTGCCAATAAGTACTCTTTCATCAGTATTGATTACGGGATAACCATCTGGGCCAATATAGCGTTCCCCATTTTCATATGTCCATTTATAACCGTAAAGGGAACCCATTTTATCACCCTCCCTTACTTCGGAAGTCACACCGGCAAATCCGGAATCGGCAAAAATCACGGATTCGATATCTTCGGGCAATCCTAAAACCTCACCCTCACTAGTGGACCAGTTTAAAATAATTTCCCATCTGGTATTTTTGTTCTTGATGACATCCCCGCTAAGGAGAACCTCATGTCCGAATACCTTAAAATCACCTGCATTTCTTGTTAACACAGAGTAACCTGAAGAATACCCTACACCTACATCGAATATCTGGTTTTCAACTTTTGTGGTATAATATGCGTAATCTAATCTTATCCTATTGCTCAAAAACCTTAAATCCGCACCAAACTCTGTGGATTTGTTTCGTTCAGGTTTTAGCTCATATCCAATCGAAGTATCTCTTCTATACCCGCCGGTGCCTCCAAAAGGAAAATCCCCGTCCACTACATACAAGGCGGAAGCTTTACCGAATTGAGGGCCTTTTCCAACCTCTGCATATGAAGCTCTCAGCTTTCCAAAGGTAAATGCGTCACTGTCCCCAAATAAATCTGATACATCATAGGCCAAACTCACGGAAGGATAAAAAAACGATCTTTCGTTTTGAGGTAACGTAGATACCCAGTCATTTCTTCCTGTTACGGATAAGAACAGCTTGTCCATATATCCTGCCTTAAATTCGGCAAAAACACCAACATTCCGTTCCTGGGAAATCGTTTTATTTATAAAATAGTTAGTGGTATTTCCTATTTCATTGATTCCAGCAATATTCAGGCCTTCACCCCTAGCTTCCAAGTAGCTCCTTTTTGAATCTGATATTTGCTGTCCCAATGTAAGGTCTGTCGTAAAATCATCCGACCAATCCTTGCTCATTGCCACCAAAAAGTTGGATTCCAATCCTGTATAATTGATGTTCTGTTCAAGAATAAAACCACCAACTTGAGACCCTCCATCCAAATCAGGCCCCACATAACGGTTCCTTGCATCGGAATAGTTGTCAATCTGGGCGGCATAGGTTACGTTCAACCAATCCATAGGAGACCATTTAAAAGTCGCATTCCCTATCCAACGGTTCACATCGTCTTCCAAGTTACTCGTTTCCATAAGGTATCTCGGGTTATCAATTACCCCAAAAGAATAATCCCTTTCACTTCCATCCGGGTTTAAATAATCGTTAATGGGGAAAGTTCCTGAAAAATAGGATAGCGCACTCATAACGGATTTATCACCCCCATTTGGCCTTTTTCCTCCAGAATTGGTAAACGAAACGGAAGTGTTTATTGTAAAATTGTCCGTTACCTTGTAACCGGCATTTAATCTCAAGTTGGTCTTTTTATAGTCTGTATTAGGTAAAATACCCTGTTCACTGTTGTTACCCATAGAGAAAAAATAGTTCAAACGTTCGTTTGCTCCACTAATGTTCATATTGATCTGGGAATTAAAACCTGTCCTAAAGATATCATACGGACTATAAAACCTGTCATCTGTCAAATCAATGGTTTCTCCATCCACTTCAAAGGAATCGACAGCATATTCCGGGCCCCACGAATAAAAGGATGTTCCTCCCAATCGGGTAAATCCAGTTTCTGTCTCCGGAGTATAAAGTGTCCTTGGAGCACCGTTAAAGCCCTCCCTATATTTAGTCTGCAAAGTTGGGGTTGTCTTTACTTCCCTAAATGTGGTGGACGCTGTAATATTTATTTTAGCTTTTCCGCTCTTTCCTTTTTTGGTGGTAATGATTATTGCACCATTGGCAGCCCTTACACCGTAGAGTGCCGTTGCGGCAGCTCCCTTCAACACGTTGAAACTTTCTATATCTTCAGGATTCAGGTCACCTGCTCTGTTAGAAAAAGCAAACTGTTCGCTGCTATTGGGTGAATTAGATCCCGAACTCGGTCTAACCTCACCTGAGAAAGTATCGTTGTTCATGGCAAGGCCATCAACGATGATCAAGGGTTGATTGCTCCTCGAGGGATCGATGGAGGTGATGCCCCTTATCAAAATATCCACGCCACCACCTGAGGTTCCAGATGATCGGTTTATCTGAACACCGGCCACTCGGCCCTGTAAACTTTCAATGGGGTTTGCTTGGCCCGCTAGGTTTAGGTTTTCCGTTTCAACCTTGGTAACGGAATACCCCAAAGATTTTTCTTTACGTTCAATACCAAAAGCGGTAACCACAACCTCATCCAGCTGTGTTGAATCTTCTTCCAAAACTACATTTAAGGTGGTTTCGGACCCCACTGTAATGTCTTTTGGCTTCATTCCTATATAGGAAAATCGCAATACTTGCCCACTGGAGGCATTTATGGAATAGTTTCCATCAAAATCGGTAGTTGTTCCGGTGTTGGTGCCAGCTACCACAATGGTCACACCCGGCAACGGCATACCCGACACATCGGATACGGTACCCGTAACAGTTTGACCAAAAGCAGCGATACACATAAACATCGCAACAAATGCTAAGAAAGTGTTTTTCATTATGTAATTTTGAGTTAATAGTCCCGAAAAGTGTCTATTTTTTTTTACAAATCAAACATTTTAACATAAAAATGTTGAATTACCAATAAACAGATGGTTTTGAGCCAAGCATCTTTAAATAGTCCCGTGATTTTCTGAAAATATCGCACGATATGTATCTGTTTTGAAGCTTAGTTTTTTCTTACAAACATTCGACGTGTTGTCAAAGTGTTAAAATTTTAATCTTAAAAATTTAATTTTATCAAAAATTATACATATCTTTTAAAGACTTATCAAACCTAAAAGTAGGGCATTATGAAAAAATCAGTTTTACTTTTCACTCTTATTGCCGTTTTCTTGATTGCGGAAAGCTTTACAGCACACGAACCAACAAATCCATCCATTGAAGGAACTTGGGAACTACAAAGTTTTTACAACTTTGACGGGGAAAATGTTATAGATACCATACAAAAATCAGATGGGTACCGTCAGGTTAAAATGTACTCCAAAGAAAAAATCATGTGGACCAGATATGTACCGGACGAGCCTAATGGAAGGTTTGGCTATGGATCCTACAGGGTTACAGATAATTCCTTGGTTGAAGTGATTGAATACGGTGATGATGATATGATGAAAGCATTGGATACCATGCGAAACTTTACGTTTGAACTTATCCTCAAGGAAGACACCTTTAGCCAAATCACGGTTGATTCTGATGGAAACAGAACATTTTCAGAAAATTACAAGCGGATTGATTAAACAATTACAATCATGAAAAAAGGCACTGGGATTCCAGTGCCTTTTTTATAATATCCAGTTTTAATCGGCTTACTATGAAGCCAACATTTCCTTACTCTCTACGGCCGCCAAATAACGTTCCGCATCCAAAGCTGCCATACACCCGGTTCCGGCTGCAGTGACTGCTTGCCTGTATATTTTGTCCTGTGCATCACCGCTGGCAAATACACCTGGTTTATTTGTTTTTGTGGATTTCGGTTGTGTAATGATATAACCTGTCTCATCCATATCCAACTGACCTTTGAACACATCGGTATTGGGCTTGTGACCAATGGCAATAAACAACCCGGTAATGGAAATCTCCTCTTTCTCACCCGTTTCATTGTTGACCACTCTTAATCCTTCCACAACTTGATCGCCAAGTACTTCATCTACTTCGGTATTGTATCTTATTTCAATATTATCGATACTGTTTACCCTATGCTGCATGGCTTTGGATGCCCTCATGTGGTCCTTGCGCACCAACATGGTCACCTTGGTACAAATGTTTGCCAGATAAGAGGCTTCTTCCGCAGCAGTGTCTCCTGCCCCTACGATTGCCACTTCTTGACCTTTGTAGAAAAAGCCGTCACACACGGCGCATGCGGATACACCTCCGCCACGTAGACGCTGCTCACTTGGAATATTCAGATATTTGGCAGAAGCTCCGGTTGAGATGATAACCGTCTCTGCTTCAAGTTCCGTAGAATCATCTACTGTAATTTTATGGATTCCGCCGGCTTCATCGCTTAATTCCACCGCGGTTACCATACCAATTCTGACTTCGGTACCAAATCGTTCGGCCTGTTGTTGCAATTGCATCATCATGGTGGGTCCATCTATCCCTTCTGGATACCCTGGAAAATTGTCCACTTCTGTTGTTGTGGTCAATTGCCCGCCAGGTTCCAGTCCTGTATACATTACCGGTTTTAAATCTGCCCTAGAGGCATAAATGGCCGCAGTATATCCCGCCGGACCGGATCCAATAATCAATGTTTTGATTCTTTCCACTTGTTCTGACATATATCTTCTTCCTGAAATGTTACATTACAAAAGTAGGATTTTTGTCCAAAAACTTACACCCTAGGCTTTCTGGGTTTTCTGAAAAGATGTGAACAATTGTGAATGAGTGGTCCAGTGTATATATGTTTGGCTTGCTCCAAATAAAAAAGAGCCGTAAAAACGGCTCTTTTCCGAAAAAGTAGGTCAAATTTATGGGAACATATATTTGATCTTAGAAAACCGTTACAACCAAGGGGCTCAACCTCAAAAACCCCCTGGAGCAACGTAAACCTTTTTTATAAATAAGATATTAGGTTAAGAACACAAAGTACCCCATAATCACCCCATCCTATTAAAGGTTTTTTGAACGTAAGCTTAAAAGCTTTGCGTCAACTGGGACAAACATACAACGGTATTATGGTTTGTAAAGGGTACAATTAACGAATGGGGCATTTGATTTAACGAATGCCCCATTTCAATTTATAGTTGCGATTTTTTAGGTCGGCGTAGGAAGTTATTTACAAAAAAGTTAATGTTTTGATTTTCAGCATATTAAACCAATTAAGCTATTTAATGGTTGTATTTCAACTTTCTTTCGATGGTTTCAATCATTACATTGGCAATGTCTTTTCCTGTGGTATTTTCGATACCTTCCAATCCGGGAGAAGAGTTGACCTCCAATAGTAGAGGTCCTTTGTTAGATCTAATAAGGTCCACACCGGCAACATCCAAATTGAATACTTTTGCTGATTTGATAGCCAGTTTGCGTTCTTCCGGAGTTATTTTGACTTTAGATGCAGCACCTCCTTGATGGATATTTGCCCTAAATTCACCTTTTTGGGCAGTACGCTGCATGGAGGCTACAACTTTACCATTGACCACAAAACAACGGATATCGTGCCCATTGGCCTCCTTGATAAATTCTTGGACCAAAATATTGGTCTGTACACTTTTAAAGGCATTGATCACACTCTCGGCCGCCTTATTGGTTTCAGCCAATACAACTCCCTTGCCCTGCGTGCTCTCCAGTAGTTTAATGATCAATGGAGCTCCACTGACCATACGGATAAGGTCTTTGGTATCCATCGGAGATTTGGCAAAACCTGTAGTAGGTATATGTATATCGTTCTTGGAAAACAATTGCGAAGCGAACAGCTTATCCCTCGACCTACCGATGGAGTCGGCCGAGTTTAAACAATAAACGCCAAGTGTATCAAACTGTCTCAACAGTGCACAACCATAAAAGGTGACCGCCGGTTTTATCCTAGGGATTACCGCATCGAATTTATCAAGAATGTTTCCTCCCCGATATCTTATTTCGGGAGTAGCCGCGTCCAATTTCATATATACATGCTCCACATTCAAAAAAACCACTTTATGCCCACGCATTTCCCCTGCTTCAATGATTCTTTTGTTACTGTAGAGGTTTGGATTGCTGGCCAAAAGGCCTATTCTGAGTCCTTTTTTTTCCGTGGTATAGGGCTTGTATTTTTGTTCCAGTTGCTCTTCGGTGATGTCTCCTTGAACAAAACTTTCGGAAGGATTCACCAAAAACCTGTCGTTCATGGCCTCACGTCCCAACAGCATCCGATACTCCATGGTATCCCTATTGGCCAAGGTAAGATCGATTTCATAACTGGTACCGTCTATGTTCACCGAAGTCCGTATTACGGGACGTTCCTCCGCAATGCCCTGCGAACTCTTAACATTACGGACGTCGACCAGTTTGGCCTGACATAATATGGATATGCTTCTGTTATCTTGAATGGGATTGACCTCAAAACGGACCCATTCTTCCAGTCCCTTATTAAAAACTTTGATTTTACTGGCTTGAATCGATGATGTCTTTGCGCCGGAATCCACCCTTGCCTTTATGGCCGGAATTCCTAAATCATCAAAACGGCACCATTCCTCGCTACCCAATATTTTCAAATCGTTCAAAACAAATATCTATTTAAGTGATTAGTCTCATAATAAACAGGTCTACCACCTCGACCAAAATCAAAATAATAATGATCCACTCCAGTCTACTGCTTTCCCTGTGATCCATGATATTCATGAACAAACTAAGGTTCTCTTTGATCACAATGCCCTGTTCCTTAATATTCCGGTACCTTTCCTTTAAATCAAAGATTTGTTTTAAACCTTTGTCCAAGCGGTCCAGTTCCATATCTTCCCAAACTACTTCGTGGGAATCAAAAATATATAGGTTTTCAGAAATCTGGTTGTTGATGTTCAACACCTTTGCAATGTGACGCTTTAACTTCTTTCCCCCTAAGTCCAATCTACCATTTTGTTCCAGATATGTGGTGTGTTGACGGGTTTCTTTCATTGCTTGTTCGGAAAGCCTTGCAAAGTAATCCAATGCAACTGACTGGGATAGGTGCAGCAATGCCAATCGGATGCCTTCCACATTTGATTTGGGAAGAATCACTTTATCGTTGTCTATAGTTGCCCTTTCCCGATCAGAAACCAGCTCCATATCCATGGTCTCTGTTATGTCCGATTGCCGCCATTCTTCGCAAAATGGCCTGATTTCCATCAATATTTCAGATATTTCTTTCTCGGAATATCCAAAATAGGAAACAACACCATACCTGAAAACATAAAGGTAACGTGATGCATCGGAATAAAAAAGTTCATCCCGATCACCATAGAACAGCTCTTTGTCCCAGGCATTCCTGCAAGCGGGTATATTTATACTTGCAGCAAGGTAAAGAGCCTTTGCTTTTGATTCCATCTGTTCTATGTTAGACCGACCAACAGGTTTATTCCTCTTCGGCGCCTTCCAACTCATCGGTATTCAAATCAGGATCCTCGTTATCGTCATTGTCCGAATCGTCAAAATCCTCCATGGCCATTACCAAACGTTTGCTCACTTTTATAAGGTAAGCGGTGTCGTCTGTTCTTACCTCAACACATTCCACTACTTCGTTACTGGCGTTTCTGTATGTTACAATATCGTCGTCATCGTAGCCATCGGGGAATTTCTCGACAAGAAGGTTGAGTATGTTCTTGTCCAACTTTTTATAATCAACGATTACACGTTTTAAAACGGGGGTTTGTCCTTTTCTCATGGTTACATGTCTAATAAGTAAGCGAAAATCAAAGGCGCCACAATGGTCGCATCCGATTCAACAATAAATTTTGGGGTATCGATATCTAATTTTCCCCAAGTGATCTTTTCATTGGGAACGGCACCGGAGTATGATCCATAACTTGTGGTGGAATCACTGATTTGGCAAAAGTAGCTCCAAAACGGAGTTTCTGTTTGTTCCAAGTCCTGATAGAGCATAGGAACTACACAAATAGGGAAATCGCCTGCAATACCTCCTCCGATTTGGAAGAAACCGATACCGCTTTCAGAATTTTTCTGATACCAATCGGCCAAGAACGTCATATATTCAATACCGGATTTCATGGTACTCGCCTTCAATTCGCCTTTGATCACATAACTGGCAAAGATATTTCCCATGGTACTATCTTCCCATCCCGGTACAACGATAGGCAAGTTTTTTTCGGCAGCTGCGTACATCCAAGAATCCTTGATGTCTATTTCATAATATTGCTCCAAAACTCCTGAAAGCAATAGTTTGTACATAAACTCGTGGGGGAAATAGCGTTCTCCCTTCGCTTCAGCATCCTTCCAAATTTCGTAGATGTGTTTTTGCAACCTTCTGAAAGCCTCTTCCTCGGGAATACAGGTATCGGTTACACGGTTGAGTCCGTTTTCCAAAAGATCCCATTCTTCTTGTGGGGTAAGATCCCTATAATTGGGCACTCTTTTGTAATGCGAGTGGGCGACCAAGTTCATTAGATCTTCCTCAAGGTTGGCACCGGTACATGAAATAATGTGAACTTTGTCCGTACGGATCATTTCAGCAAATATTTTTCCCAGTTCGGCGGTACTCATAGCCCCTGCCAGGGATACCAACATTTTGGACCCCTTGTTCAGTTGATCTTCATACCCTTTTGCCGCATCTACCAAGGCAGCGGAGTTAAAGTGTAAAAAGTATTTTTGAATAAATTGTGATATTTCTCCTTTGTTACTCATCGTAATCTTCTAATGTGTTTTTGGACTTTTTGAAGTCGTCATCATCTTCAAAATTTTCATCCATGTATTCGTTATTATTTGAAAATTTATAGCTCAACATCTTATAGTAGAGCTTGGCCGCCAAAAAGTCGGACGACCTATCGTTTTTATTTGGACACAGTTCCACGATATCAAAACCAACTACATTTTTTTCCTTAAAGACCCTGCACAAAAAGTCCAATGTCTCATACCAGAGAAGGCCTCCTGGCTCCGGAGTTCCAGTTGATGGCATTATGGAAGGGTCAAGAGCATCCAGGTCAAAAGTGATGTATACATCGTCCGTCATGAGGTCCAAAGCGGAATCCATCCAGAAATCATCTGAAATCATTTCATGGGCAAAGAACACATTGTCCCTATCCATAACCAATGTTTCGGTATGGTCCATACTACGGATTCCCACCTGTATCAGGTTGGTGGTCTCATTGGCTTCGTACATGGCGCAGGCATGGTTGTATTTAGACCCCAGATATTCTTTTCTTAAATCGGTATGTGCATCCAATTGAAGCACCGTAAGACTTTCATAATATTCATTAAAGGCCCGGATAGCACCAATGGAAATGGAATGCTCCCCACCTACCATGGTGACCAATTTATTTCTTTTAATGTAATCCTTTACCGTTTTATGGACAGCTTCCACCATTTCTTCCGGGGAATCCAATTCAGTAATGGCATCTGCAAGGTAAATCCCTTGTTTATAGACCTCGTTATCTGTTTCAATATCATAGGTCTCCATGTTTTCGGAGGCTTCCAAGAAGGCTTCAGGACCTTTGTCCGCACCTTTGCCCCAAGTACTGGTACCATCATAAGGAACGGGCAACAATACTACTTTGGCCTTCTCGGCCGAACCGTATTCCTTTGGAATACCGGCATATGTTTTTTCTGTTTTCATTTTTATTATTGATTCCTTTTTCAATTGTTGCTTGGTACGGGCATATCCTCTGCCTCTACCAAAACATCGGATTTCTTTTTGCTTTCATAGCCCAATATGGACATGAATTCACTTGCGGTTTGTTGTTTGGCAAAAACCGATGTAGTTATGTTACCGTCCTCATCCTTATTGATCAAAATGTGTTTGGGATGCGGAATTAAGCAGTGCTGTAATCCCCCAAAACCACCAATGGTCTCTTGGTATGCACCCGTGTTAAAAAATCCAATATAAAGTGGTTTGTCTTTTCTATACTTTGGAAGATAAATGGCGTTCATGTGTTGCTCCGAGTTGTAATAATCATCGCTATCGCAAGTCAATCCACCCAAAAGGATGCGCTCATATTCCTCGTTCCATCGGTTAATGGACAACATAATAAAGCGCTTGCTTATTGCCCAAGAATCCGGCATTGTTGTAATAAAAGAGGAATTTATCATATTCCATTTCTCCCTATCGTTCTGTTGTTTTTGATAGAGGACTTCGTAAATATTTCCACCACTCTCACCTACGGTAAAGCTTCCGAACTCGGTAAAAATGTTGGGCACATCCACATCAGCTTCATCACATGCCTGACCAATCTGATGAATGATCTCATCTACCATGTATTCATAGTCGTACTCAAATGCCAATGAGTTTTTGATGGGGAAACCACCTCCAATGTTCAAGCTATCCAGTGTAGGACAGACTTTTTTAAGGCTGATGTATACCTTCAAACATTTAAGCAGTTCGTTCCAGTAATACGCCGTATCCCTAATTCCTGTATTGATAAAGAAATGAAGCATTTTAAGTTCCACCTGCTCATTGGGCTTTATGGATTGATTAAAAAAAGGTACAATGTTCTTATAACCAATACCCAATCTAGAAGTATAGAACTCGAATTTCGGCTCTTCCTCGGATGCAATTCGGACACCGATTTGAAATTTACCATCAATCTGCTCGCCCAAAAGATTGATTTCCTCATAATTATCTATGATGGGAATGCATTTCTTGTGCCCGTTATTGATCAAGCGGGCAATGTTCTGTATGTACTGATCTCTTTTAAACCCATTGCAGATAACATAGTTGTCTTCTGTGATCTTTCCGGATTTTTTCAAATGTTCCACAATATCTATATCAAAGGCTGAAGAAGTCTCGATATGGATATCATTCTTGAGCGCTTCGTTCAATACATGCTCAAAATGGGAACTTTTGGTGCAATAGCAATAATGATACTTCCCTGCATACCTATGCTTTTTAATTGCCGAATTGAACCATCCCTTTGCTCTTTGGATATTGTCCGATATTTTGGGCAAATAGGTGAACTTTAAAGGAGTGCCATATTTTTGGGCAAGTCCATAAAGGTCTATACCGTGGAATTGTAATTTATTGTCTTCCAACTGAAATTCCTGCTGTGGAAAATCGTAGGTCTGCTCGATTAAATCGATATATTTTGTCTTCATTAAAATTTCGTAATTAGAGTAAAAGATATTAATAATAATAGAGGTCTGAAAACGGAATCTGCTCAGATACGAAATTCAAAAATGGTATGTGGTACAAAGTGGGATATGCGCGAGAAATCGCGGTTGAAAAAATTTGGTTGTTCGAAAGTCAGCCCATGTGTTCGGTGTCTCATTCTAAAGACGGCTTGTTGGGTAGACTTTCTTATCCCCAAAAGCCCGAACATGAAAAAATTCTTCAAAGCTTGTAGGCAATGAACCTAAATTAGCTAGGCTCATTTATGCGGCAAACATAAATAAAAATCCAATACTGCAACTTTTTTTAAAGAAATATTTATAACACATAAGCAATTGATTTACAATAATTTGAAATGACATTCAAATTAAATTCCGATACAAATAAAGAAAAGGCCGGTCAAAAACATTGACCGGCCTTTTTTAAAATCATAAAAATAATGATTAACCTACCCTACCAGTGGCGGTTTATCATTTATAAACGGTTGTTTATAAAAACGTCTTCCAGTAGCTTTGTACAATGCGTTGGACAATGCTGCAATTGCCGGTGGCAAGGAAGGTTCTCCAAGACCTGTCGGGTCTATGCCGTTGTCCACAAAATGTACTTCGATATTTTTTGGCGCTTCGGAATGACGGATAAGTCGATAACTGTCAAAGTTGGATTGTTCTGGCCTACCATCCTTAAAAGTCATTGCGCTATACGTAGAGTGACCTATTCCATCGATCATACCTCCTTCAATCTGGTTTTTGGCCGCCAATGGGTTGATTACTATACCGCAATCAACGGCGCACCAAATATTATCTACTCTTGGTATATCCCCTCCATCTTCCAATTCGATAACTTGAGCCACATACGAGTTATGGCAATAGTACGCTGCCACTCCCCTAGCTTTTCCTGAATCAGCTCCCCAATTGGCTTTTTCCTTGACCAATTTAAGCACGCCAGCATATCGCTCTGGATTGTAATCGTTACTTTCCGGGTCGCCAACCGGATTGTTTATGGCCCTATCAAATAGTTCCAAACGGAATTCCAATGGGTCTTTACCTGCTGCTTCGGCCACCTCATCAATAAAGGCTTGCTCTGCCCCCGCAATAAAATTGGAACGAGGGGCTCTCCATGCCCCTGTAGTAACATTGGTCTGTAAACTATGCTTTTCCACCAAGTAGTTATCCACGGCACCTGCAGGGAAACGATTTTCGAAAATAAGGTCATCGTTGGTACCAGCTCCACGGACATGCCAAGCAATCAAATTGCCCTGTTCATCAAGACCGGCTTTAAATTTTACTTTGTAAGATGGTCTATAGGTACCTTGGGTCATATCATCTTCCCTTGAATACACCAACTTTACCGGAGCATTCATTCTTTGTGAGATAACCGCAGCCTCTATCACAAACGGACCATATAGTCGTCGGCCGAAACCACCTCCCATACGGGTCATCATAATATCTATTTTTTCTACTGGCATTCCCAATCGTGCGGCCACTGTTTTCTCCGTGAATTCCGGTGTTTGTATGGGGCCAAGTAATTCGGCCTTCTCTGGTGTAACATGCGCAAAGAAGTTCATGGGCTCCATGGTGTTGTGTGCCAAATATGGAGCGGAATATGTACTCTCTACTATTTTGGCGGCTGTAGCAAAAGCAGCATTAACATCACCGTCCTTTCTTGCGGGTGTCTCGGTTGGTTTTTCCAACAAGGCTGCCAATTCTTCTTCATGGTACGCAGTACTTTCGGCCGTGGAATCTTGCTCCCATTCTACCTCAAGTGCTTTTTTTGCCTGCATGCATTCCCAAGTGCTGTTTCCTACAATGGCTACAAGCTCGGGTATGCCTCCACCATCTGACCATTGCTTCTCAATCCCTTCGGGATATACTTCAAAATAGAAAACATCCTTGATACCTGGCATGGACTTTACCGTATCGGCATTCATTCCTTTATATTTCATGCCAAAGGCCGGCGGATGCACGATCATCGCGGTCAACATGCCTTCTTTATAGACATCGAGACCGAACAATGGTTTTCCTGTAACTATTTTCGCCCCGTCCACGTTTTTCTTATCGGTACCTATTATAGAAAA
The DNA here is from genome assembly GCA_963677115.1 of uncultured Allomuricauda sp. Taxonomy (GTDB): domain Bacteria; phylum Bacteroidota; class Bacteroidia; order Flavobacteriales; family Flavobacteriaceae; genus Flagellimonas. The sequence continues at coordinate 2,798,101 of OY781874.1, read as the reverse complement.
AGTTCCATTGTCCTTCAACTTTACTTCTTCTGGTACTTCGATACTAGTGGCAGCCGATGCCATTTCTCCATAACCGGCTGATTTTCCACTGGCTTCGTGGGTCAGCACACCTTCTTTGGTCATAATTTCATCTACAGGAACCTCCCAAGCCTGAGCGGCGGCTTCCTTCAACATTTGTTTTGCAGTGGCCCCGGCCATTCGTAGACTTTCCCACCCTTGTCGGATAGATTGGCTACCACCGGCCAATTGACGGGTAAATATGTCCGTATTAAGAGGTGCTTGTTCCACCACAACATCTTTCCAAGCTACATCGAGCTCTTCGGCTACAATCATCGGCATGGATGTTTTTACGTTCTGGCCAATTTCCGGGTTAGGAGACATAATGGTTACCATACCGTTATCACCTACTTTAAGGAACCCATTAAGGTCGAACCATTCTTTGGGCAAGTTATTTACCTGCTCAGGTGTCATTTTACAAGAAGCCAACCAATTAAACCCAATTACAAGTCCACCACTGGCCAATCCTGTATTTCTGATAAAGGCACGTCGCCCTATTTTTGTCTTTACAAGTGTCATGTTAGTAGTTTTTTTTGGGTTATGATTTCGCGGCCATTTTCACGGCCTTCTTGATTCTTGTATACGTTCCACAACGGCAGATATTGCCGTTCATGGCCATTTCGATTTCTTCGTCGGTCGGGTTTGGATTTTTTTGAAGTAAGGCGGAAGCAGTCATTATTTGACCAGCTTGACAATATCCACATTGGGGCACATCCACCTCCAACCAAGCTTTTTGTACGGGATGGTCGCCTTCTTCTGACAACCCTTCGATAGTAGTGATTTCTTGATCTCCTACAGATGAGACCGTCAACATACATGCTCGAGTGGCCGTACCGTTCAAATGAATGGTACAGGCTCCGCATTGTGCAATTCCACATCCATATTTTGTTCCTACCAAGTTTAAATGATCTCGTAAAACCCAGAGGACTGGAGTAGAAGGATCTACATCTACCTCTTGTTTTGTTCCGTTGATGTTAAGTGTAAAAGTTGCCATATCGTTGATTAATTCCTTGGAAGTTAAATATTTCTGGCAACAATTATGGAAACTCTCTTAAAACATCCCTAAAAATTAACATTGTTTTTAGGTTTTTTAAACTTACTTAAAATGGATATAAATAGCTAGCTGGTATCACTGGTTACGCAGCTCAAAGAATTGGATAACAACAGATTGGTTTATAAGCATTGACCTTAATATTTTAACCGGGCAAAAACAGGTAAATGGTCGGATGGGTACCTGGTATTCTTTGAATCGCTCAAAATAGCACTTTTGAGTACCTCGAATGCATCGGAAACAAAAATGTAGTCGATTCTTTGCTCCACCGGTTCATTGAATTTAAAGCCATTAAATGTCCCCTTTGGGCCAAAGGCATTTTTACCTGCAGCAATGTGGGCATCCACCATTTCAGTCAAAATGGCCTGTACTCCCTCGCTATCACTTTCCAGATTAAAATCGCCGGTCACCACCACTGGATAATGTTCCGTGTTCATTTGCTTTATTTTGCTCAGAATGAGCTTTGAGCTTTCCTCACGGGCCTTAACTCCCACATGATCAAAATGCGTATTGAACACCATGAACTTTGTACCATCACTTTTCTTTTGAAAAATCCCATAAGTACAGGTTCTAGGTAGTGCGGCATCCCATCCTTTTGATGGTTTTTCCGGGGTGAGAGACAACCAAAATGTGGATTCTTCCAGTAGCTCAACCCGTTCGGTATTGTAAAAAACAGCGGTATGCTCGCCTCTTTCATCACCGTGATCACGACCTATCCCAAAATACGCATAGTCTTCCAAACCTTCATCGATTTCCCTCACTTGATGAATCAATCCTTCTTGGATCCCAAATACATCGGGATTATAAAAATTGAGTTGGGAAATGAGAAACTCTTTCCGGTTGTCCCAATTATTGGGTGCGTCGTCTGGATTATCATAACGGATGTTGTAGGAGATGATATCGATGGTCTGACCTTTAGCACCAATCAAGGTACCTATGGCGAAAAGGGTAAAAAGTATGTTTTTCATTGTATGGTATTCCTATCAATTCTTCAAAGGTCCCATAAGTGCTATCCTCTTATTCTTTGGAATGGTCGCGAAATTTTTGTTGGTTACTTTGTAATATACCTGCAAACTAACCAAAAATCCATTGAAAATATAGATGCTTCGAAATCCTTTACTTTAATTTAAAAGTTTCCATTAGCTCGGCATCCGAATTGGTTCCTAAGAAAACTTCGAATTCACCAGGTTCCGATACAAATTCAAGTTGGGCATTATAGAATTTTAAATCATCCGGAGACAAAGTAATGGTCACTTCCTTGCTTTCCCCTTTCTTTAGCATGATTTTTTGGAAACCTTTCAACTGACGTTTTGGTGGCGTTATGCTTCTTACCACATCTCTCAAATACAATTGCACTACTTCTTCACCGTCATAATCCCCTGTGTTGGCAACAGTCACTGTAGCGGTAATCTCCTCACCTTGATTGATTTCTTTCTTGTTCAACTTAAGATTGGAATATTCAAAAGTAGTGTAGCTCAATCCGTATCCAAATGGTAACAATGGAGCATTGGGCGCATCCAAGTAATTGGACCTGAATTTTTGGAATTCCCCGCTTTCTGGAGCGGGCCTGCCTGTAACTTTTACACTATGGTAAATAGGAATCTGTCCCACGTTTACGGGCCAGGTAGCAGTTAGTTTTCCTGCTGGATTATAATCTCCGAAGACCACATCCGCAATAGCGTTTCCAGCCTCCACGCCAGGGTGCCACACTTGTAAAATAGATATAGGCATATCAAACTCTTCCGGAATGGTCAACGGTCTACCGCTCATCAACACCAAGGCAACTGGTTTTCCTGTTTCCACCAAGGCTCTTATCAGTTTCTTTTGACTTTCTGGAATTGAAATATCCGTTCGGCTGGACGATTCACCGCTCATTTCCGTAGCCTCTCCAACAACGGCCACCACAACATCCGATGTATTGGCCAAATCTATCGCTTCTTTCAACATTGCTTCAGGAGAACGCTCATCTATTAGGATTCTTTCTCCCAATGAGTTCACATTTTTCGCAAAATCTGCATCATTGGAAATATTGGCTCCTTTGGCGTAGTCAACGGTAGCGTTTGGGGCTATGTTCTTAAATCCTTCCAAAATGGTCACGGCAAGGTTAAAATCACCAGTGGGAGCCCAAGTGCCCAGCATATTCTCTCTGCTATCGGCCAATGGACCGATCAAGGCAATCTTTCCTTTCTTTTCCAAAGGAAGTATGTTATTATGATTTTTTAGCAGTACGAAGGAACGGGTCGCCAATTTGCGTGACAATGCTCTATGCTCGTCGGTTAAAATATCTTTCTTGGGGCGTTTGGAATCCAAATACTTGTATGGGTCATCCAACAACCCAGAAATATATTTGGCTTCCAAAACTCGTCTACAAGCTTGGGTAATATCTTCCTTCGAGACTTTTCCTTGCTCCAAGGATTTTTTCAATGTGGTCAAAAACCCTTCCCCCACCATATCCATGTCCAGTCCGGCCTTTAATGCCAAAGCGGAAACTGCTTGCAAATCTCCCAATCCATGGGAAATCATTTCATTTAGCGATGTATAATCGGATACTACAAATCCATTAAACCCCCATTGGTCTCGAAGCACATCAGTTAACAACCATTTATTTCCCGTGGCCGGCACACCATCAACATCGTTAAAAGAACTCATCACACTGGCCGCCCCTGCATCGATGGCTGCCTTGTACGGTTGCATATATTGATTGAACATTTTGATTTTGCTCATATCCACGGTGTGATAATCACGACCTGCTTCAGCTGCGCCATACAGCGCAAAGTGCTTTACACACGCCAACATGGTGTGGGGCGCTGCCAAATCTTTGCCCTGATACCCTTTTACCATGGCCTCCGCCATTTTAGAACCGAGGTACGGGTCCTCCCCTGCTCCTTCGGAGATACGCCCCCATCGAGGATCTCGGGCAATATCTACCATCGGTGAAAAGTTCCAGTTGATTCCGTCTGCCGTGGCTTCCCTTGCCGCCATTTGGGCGGCTTGTTTTACCATTTCCGTATCCCAACTGGAGGATAGCCCCAAAGGAATGGGATACGTTGTTTTGTACCCATGGATTACATCGGAACCAATCAATAAGGGTATGCCTAATCGGCTTTCGTTGACTGCAATTTCTTGTGCTTTTCGTACCCTATCCGGTCCGGCGACTCCGAAAAGTCCGCCTACCTGCCCGGCTTTGATTTTGGTTCCTACATTTTCACTCACTACTTCGCCTGTTGCGACTCCGCCTCCCGGGGTTAACAGGTTCAACTGACCGATTTTTTCATCAATGGTCATTTTTTGCAGTAATTGCTCTACTTCTGGAATTCGCTGCTGGGCATTGGCATTTCCCAAAACGAGGGTCAAAATGGCGAAGAGTGATTTTTTATAGTTCATGATCAGGTTGTTTTCTGTATGCTCTTTATTCCGATGTTTCCCCAGTTGCTTTTTTAGTGTGTGCAAACAACCATGGTAACAAATCTGGTTCAGCTAATGCGGGATCCCAACTATTATGATTGGCAAAATCGTACATCGTAAATTTTGGATGTACACCTGCTTTCAATAAAGCTGAAACCATTTCCATGGATTGCAAAGGATGTACTACATTATCCTGTGCGCCATGAAATACCCATAATGGTATTTTTTTTGCGTAAACGGAAACAGATTCAGGTTCTCCTGCACCACAAATTGGTATTGCGGCGGCAAAAGTGTCTGGTTTTCTACTTAATAATTCAAAGGTTCCCATGCCCCCCATGGAAAGCCCCATCAAATAGACTTGATCATCCTTAGTATAAGGTTCCGATATGGTAGTTTCAAGCAAATCCATCACCATTTCCATAGGTTTCGTTGGTCCCTCACTATACTTAAAATCCAAATTAACGGGATAGGAACTTCTATCCACATCCACACTGGCCCAATAGCTGTCCGTTGGGCACTGTGGAAATATGACAACGGCAGGGTATCGTTCTTGCAAATAATCGGTAGCGAACAATTTGCCACCGTTCCACAGTTGTTTTTCGTTGTCGTTCCCACGCTCTCCTGCCCCATGGAGAAAAAGTACCACGGGATAGTTTCCGTCCTCCTTAAAATTCTTGGGATACATAATGCGATACCTTAGAGTATCGTTCCCATCAATAAGCATTTTGGCTTCATATTTTGATTGCCATTGCGCAGCGACCAAATTACAAGCTAGTAACAAAAGAAAAAATGATAATTGTCTTGTCATATCAAAATCCAAGTTTAGTTAAACCAGCTCGAATGTCTTCGTTACCCATAAACAAGTTCCAAAGCAAACCGGTCCGATAGTTTTCAATCATGATGATCTGCGGTCCTTGATCTATGGCCAAATAAGCCTCGGCAACCCAATCATATTCAGGGCTAAAGGCATCGTAAAACCCGGCAGGACCCAACAAATCATCTTTATTTTTATAAAAATAATACATTGCGTCCAAAGATTCCTCAGGTGCATAAGGAATGGAACTAATCGCGGCGGTGGGTGAAATAACCCCGGTATCGTTGCTAGGGCTATGGGCGTTGTATCCTATACTTCCATCATTGTTTCGGGAGTAACTCGCCGTCAATCCCCAACAATCTTCTCCATAATCTTGGAAACTGTTGGGATTGGCCACACAATATTCATAATTGATCATGGTATGGTTTACGTTAACATCCCAATAGTTGACATAGTCATCGGACAGATTACGCGGGTCTAATCCCAAGTAAGAATAATGCGCCCAAAACAAAGGGCCTCCAAATTGCTCGGAGCCATTATGCTTAACTAAAAGTGGATAACCGTATTGGGTATTTCCAGATTGGATTCCACCATTTGATGCCCAACCGTTCGTGTAAACTTCTTTTTCAATCGAAAAATCGGGAGACGCCGCTGCCATAATGTACGTAATCAACACCTCGTTATATCCTTTCAATTGCATGTTGATATCAAAACCATGATTGGGGCTCCAATGCCAGTACAAGACATTCTGATTTTGAGTATACCAATCCCATTCCACTCCTTTCCAAAGATTATCGGCCTGTTGGGCCAATCCTTGCTCGGCATCCGAACCATTTTTAAAATATTCCTTGATACAGATAAGGCCTTGGGCCAAAAAAGCAGTCTCTACTAAATCGCCCCCATCATCCAAATCGCTAAATGGAATCACTGCACCAGTGGAACCATTGATCCAATGTGGCCATGCCCCATGAAAGCGATCGGCATTTTCTAAAAAATTCAATAAGGTGTTCAAGCGTTCCACTCCTTCTGTTCTTGAAATGAAACCCCGTTCTATCCCTACCAAAATAGCCATGAGACCAAAACCTGTTCCACCAGCGGTCACAACGCCTTCACTATTGCCAGGGTCATTGGGATGGTACCGTTCCCTTGCCCCTCCAGAGTCGGCGTCAGCAAAGTCCCAAAAATACTTGAAGGTGGTCTCTTGGGTCAGATCTAACAATTCTTCATCAGAAATCGTGGGTTCCTCCTCATCATCATCTGAGCCATTTCCGGGAAGTTCCGGTTCTGTAGGAACGTAAGTATAATCGTCCCCTCCTCCACAGGATAAAACCAATGTAGCGAAGAAAACAATATATAATGCTCTTTTAATCATTTGCAGGGTTCATATTTGGGCTTTCAAAACCCAATCTCATCAAGCCTTTTTGTACTTCTTCATTGGACATAAACAACTTCCAGAATAGGCCGCTCCTATAATTTTCGATCATTACCGGGATTGGTCCTTGGTCAATGGCCAAATACCTGGGCAGGTACCAATCATCCTCCAAACTAAAGGCATCATATGGTCCGTATTGGCCTATAAGACTATCCTGTTGGTTGTACATGAACCTTAAAAACTGTTTGCTCTCTTCTGGAGTATAGGGCATAGAGGAAAGTGCTGCCGTTGGGGAAATTACGCCTAAATCAGCTTCAGGACGGTGCCCTGCGTATCCTTTTATGGAATAGCTAGAGGTCAAGCCCCAACAATCTTCCCCATATCCCTCATAATCCTTTGGATTGTCCACAGCATATTTATAATGTATCAACGCATGGTTTCGGTTCAATTTCCAGTAATCACCGAACTGATCCTTCAATCCTTTTGGGTTCAAGCCCAAATAAGAATAGTGTGCCCAGAACAAAGGTCCTACGGGTGCATCGCTATGCTCGTAATGATTGAGTTCTGTTTCCAGACCATAATACGTGGTATCCTTGGTGATCTGTCCGTCAACGGCCCATCCTTTTTCATAAACGGATTTGTCTATGGGGTGCGTTGGGGACGCTGCTGCCAAAATGTACATTATAAGTGCTTCGTTATAACCTCCTACGGGAAAGTTCATTTCCCATTGGTACTCTGGGCTCCAATGCCAATACAGTACATCTTCACCATTTTTGGTGTACCAATCCCATTCTACTCCTTCCCAAAGCTCTTGGATCTTATCTGCCAATTGCTGTTCACGCTCATTACCATCTTTAAAATAGGCTTGCACGGTTAACAATCCTTGCACCAAAAATGCGGTCTCCACCAAATCACCACCGTTGTCTTTTTTACTGAACGGGGCCACCTTTCCTGATGGCAATAACCAGTGCGGCCATGCTCCATGAAAGCGGTCGGCATTTTCCAAAAACTTGACAATTCGCTCGTAGCGCTCCAAGGCTTGCTCACGAGAAATAAAACCTCTTTCCACTCCCACTAAAATGGCCATGAGTCCAAACCCAGAGCCTCCTGTGGTTATAATGTCCTTATCGTGGTTAGGGTAAATGCCGTCCATGTGAATACGTTCCCTTGCCAATCCTGAAACGGGTTCCGCACCCTCCCAAAAATAATTGAAGGTTTGGTACTGCACCGTGTCCAACATTACCTTATCGGCCATGGCCAGGCTATCTGCATTCATTTCCGAAGATTTCTTTGCTTCTTCCTTAGTTTTTTGGCCATTGCACCCTGTAAACAAGGTGGCAATGGCCAGTGTGATTAAAAATAACCTCATAAAAATAACTAAACTTACTAACTCAATTTTTTAAAGTGTCCACTAGAAGTGCACTAATTGTTCATTACTTCCTGTACCTCTTCTTGGGTAAGTGATTTATTGTAGAACCTCAACTCATCTATTTGACTTTCATCGGATAAATGGCCCCACTCTGTAAATGTTGGTGCTCCCGAACCTATACTGAAGAAATCACAATCAGACCAATCAATACCTGATATTGTATTTTGGCCCACTGGTTCACCATCGATATAGACAACGGCATCGGAACCGGAAATTGTAATGGCCAAGTGTACCCAATCCGTTGCAACCAATGGATCTAGCTCGGCGTTTTCTCCTCCGTCTACCCAAGCATCCGCATTACCATCACCAACATTGAGCTTGAAGCGTTGCATTCCTCCTACATTTTCCCTGAAGAAACGGAATCCGCTGGTTCTAAGATTTTGTACATCTGGATAGCCTGCATTTTCGGTATCCTCGGGTCCTACCGTCAAAATACCTGCATTGTTCTCGGTCACGTTCATTTTGTACCACATGGTGGCACTGAAGTTGTCCGATGTTAATCCCTGTGTTGGGAATGTTAGATAAGAATCCATAGCTCCGGCATAAGCATCCGTACCTTCGACGCTCTCTCCAGCAAATCCTGGGTTTCCAACTTCGGTCGCCTCAACCTCTCTGAACATTTCCATGTAGTCTCCATCAAACGGCATATAGAAGAACTCACCGTCGAAGGTTGGTGGGTAGGATGAAACAAATTCTCCTGAATCATCGGCCATTATAGTAAGAATTTCTTCTTGGGTGATAGCTCTGTCAAAAATTCTGAGCTCATCCATCAAACTTTGATCGGATAGGTGATTCCACTCGGTAAAGTTTGGTGCTCCGGACATTATGGAAAGTACATTGCAATCTGTCCAATCGATGCCTGGGAATGCATTTTGACTCACTGCTTGGCCATTGATGTAAACCGTGGCCTCGGAACCTGATATGGTAAATGCCAAGTTGATCCATTCACCTGTAGAAGGATTTACATCTGCCATTTCTCCACCATCAAACCATTCTGCCCCTTCACCGTAACCGGCAGTAAGCTTGAATCTTTGCTCTCCACCTGCATTTTCCCTGAAAAAAGCAAAACCTTTGTTACGGTCATTGGTGGTTCCATCCGTCATTGGTGGACTCATGGTCAAGATTCCTGCACGATCTGGAACTGCATTTATTTTTAACCAAAATACCGCACTGAACTCAGGATTTGTCAATCCATCCGTTGGCAAGGTCAGATAAGAGTCGGCAGCTCCGGCATAAGCACCTGAACCGTTTAGGCTTTCTTCTTCACTTGCAAATGATGGGCTACCTACTATGGTCGGGGTTTGGAAAGAAATTAGATCGATCAAATCACCGTTAAAGGGCATGTACAATATCTCTCCCTCGTATTTTGGCAAATATGGGGGTTCCTTTGAGAAGTTCACGGTAGCGGAAGTAGATTTTCCATCTAAATCCGTTGCAGTAACGGTTAGCTCATGCTCCCCATCAACCAGTCCTTCAAACATTAAATTGTTTACAAGTACCCTACGATAATCCACGAATCCGCCATTGTATGTTGCAATGGTACTTCCATTCATTTGTACACTGATGGATCCTACTTCTATATCGTCGGTCACCTGAAAGGCAATCGGTACGTCCGCGGTTTCGGCCGGCACCTGAATCACGCTTCCTGCAACGGGCGCGCTTATAGTGACCTGTGGTGCTGTTTCATCCACTCCTGCATCAACAGCAGTTATGGGGTCTATTCCCTCATTACACGACACTACTAAAAGTGCCAGTAACATGATTATGGATTGAACTATATATTTCATCTTGTGTTGTTTATTTAGTTAGTTTAATCTTCGCTACTTCCACCACTCAATGTTGGAAGGGCATCCACTTGCGCCTGTGGATATGGCAAGAACTCTTTGTCCGCCGTGAAAGTTCTACCATCATAGCTCAGTTCGGAATAGTTGTCCAAACGAATCATGTCATAGTAGCGGATTCCCCATTCCATGCCCAGTTCGGCGAATTTCTCATCCATAACATCATCAGAAGAAACCCCGGACAATGGAGACAAGCCCGCTCTGGACCGAACCATGTTAACGGCCTGATCAGCTGTCATTCCGGAACCACTGGCCCCACGGGTCAATGCTTCTGCATACATTAAAAGAATTTCGGCATAGCGGATCACAATCATGTTTTTACCCCCACCATAATTATTTCTTTGATCCGTCAACTGTATGGAAGGGAGGTAGTGTTTACCACTTGCAAAACGTGCTCTGGAATAATCGTTAATCTGATCACCATCCCTTGTGGGAACATAGGAACGATCATCGCTTATTTGGATATCCATAAAAGCTGGCAAATTAGAATAGGCCGGATCTTCGGCTACTTCCTCTACCCCTCTTGGAGAGAACAACACACTGGTTTCCAAACGTTCAAAGTCTTCTCGATCCAACATAAACTTGATAAACTTTATGCTAGGTTCATAAAAACCCCATCCCGGAGACGCATTTTCCCTAGCCGGCGTCCAACCAGATGGTCCAAATGGTGCATATAAATGATAAAACTCATCACCGGTGCTGGAACCATAATCTGAAAACTGAAATTCCATTATGCTTTCATCGCTCAACTCACCTGGTTTTTTGAACAAACTGTAAAAATCGGGGTAAAGCGAGAATTTATTGGAGTTTATAATGGCCGCTGATGCATCTGCCATTCCTTGATAATCTTCCAATTCCATCATTGCCATGGCCTTAATGGCGTACGCAGTATAGCGTGTTACTCCTCCCGGAACATCGGTACGCTCATTTGGTCTCAAATTGGGCAACAATGGTATGGCCTCGTCCATTTGGTCGGCGATGTACTGCATCATTTCGTTTTTTGATGCCGGACCATCTACAATTTCTTCGTCAGGTTGCGTAGACTCTATAATAAAAACATCTCCCCATACCCTTGCCAGGTTGAAATTTAACCATGCTCTCATTACTTTGATCTCGGCAATATATTGATCAGCGGTTACTTGATTTTCTTCATTGGCAAATTCCCTAAACTTTTGGATCAGTTCAATTTCTGTATTGAGCGATACAATATCACCATAATGAGCATTCCAAAGTTGGTTGAACATCCAATATCCTTGGTTGTAAACAAAAAGGTCCGCATCGGTCAAACCGTCCTGTGCATCCCCTACACCACCTGCATTAACATCGTCGCCCCTTACGGAAAGTAAGATTGGTTCTTCCCATCCACGTGTTGCCATTACATAGTAGGAACCTACCAACGCCTGAATCATATCTTCGGTATCGGTATAGTCGAGGTCATCCGCATTGAGCTGACCTTCCCTGTCTTCAAATTTATCTGAGCATGATTGGACAAAGAGTATCGCAATCAAAATAAATGCTACTTTTAATATTATATTCTTATTGTTCTTCATCGCAATTTCTTTTATAGTTTAACATTAACACCTAAGGTATAGATCGCTGGAACGGGATATGTTTGGCGATCTACGCCATCCGATACTTCTGGATTAAATCCGTTGTAGCTGAACAATGTCAGCGGTCTTTCGGCAGTTAATGTGAATTTGATATCCGGTGCATTATCACCTTTTAGCTTATCACCTCGTAAGGTATAAGCCAATTGAATGTTCTGAATTCTGAAGAAATCTCCATCTTCCACCCAAAAATTACTTAATCTCTGGTTCCAACCATCCCTTAGACCTGCCGATGATGGGTAGGTATTACTGGTTCCCTCTCCGTGCCAACGGTTTTTGGCCAAGTCGGCATCCATATTGGTATCATTGGTAAACAAAACCTCTCCTCTTTTTCTGTTCAAGATCTTGTTACCGCTCTGTCCATAAAAGTTCATGGTAAATCCAAAATCTTTATAGTTGAGTCCGATGTTACCACCGTAAGTGAATTTTGGCAAAAAGGAGCCCAGAACCATTCTATCTTCATCGGTAATGGTGCCATCACCATTTGCATCGTTGTAAATCAGGTAACCAGGTTGAATATCCTGTCCGTTGGCAATAGCATTTTGGGCAACAGGGTCTGCATCAATCTGTGCTTGGTTCTGATATACACCGGTGGTTTCGTATCCGAAGAAAGCATAAAGAGGTTCGCCCACCAAAGTTCTTTGACGGAACTCTGCTGATCCTGAATCTATATATCCCTTTTCATCCTCAATTTGAATCGCCTCGTTCTTTACAGTTGTAAAGTTGGCTCCAACGGTATAGGTAAGGTCGGGAGTGACTTGATCACTCCAGTTCAATGCCAGCTCTACCCCAGAATTACGAATAACTCCTGAGTTTCTTGAAACGGTTTGGTTCGCAATAGGAATATAAACCGGCATAATGGCATCTTCGGTATCTCTGATATAGTAATCTGCCTCTAGTGACAAGCGGTTGTTTAAAATATTCATGTTAAAACCAAAGTCCAACTCCTCTACCACCTCCCAAGTAAGGTCGGTATAGGTACTTGTTGCCGTAATACCTGTACTTGGATTATCTCCCAAATCCACGGTTTCGTTGGAAATGGTATTGGCACCTGCACTTGCCGGAACGTTGTCGTTACCCAATCTACCCCATGCAGCCCTTAGTTTTAAGAAATCAAAGAAGCCCACATTCTCCATAAACGGTTCTTGGGAAACCACCCAACCAGCTCCTACAGATGGAAAATACCCCCACTGTTCTTGTGTAAATTTGGAAGATCTATCCGCTCTAAATGTTCCGTAAAGGAGATAACGGTTTTTAAAATTATAGGAGACCCTACTAAAATAAGACTGTCCATAGATTCTATCATTGTCCTCTTCCACGTTGTTATTGAACGATAACGGATCTGCAAAATCCAAATACCATGAAGTTTCGTAATTGATTCCTGCAATATCGCGACCGGTAGCTTCGAATCTGTTGGCCGCTTCGTCCCTAAATGACGTCCCTGCCATTATCGTTACGTTATGGTCTTCTGCGTAGGTATCGGTATAGGTAAGAACATTGTCCCAAATTTGGTTGTAGTAGTTGTTCTGTTTCCTGTTGATATCCGAAATGCGCTGATCACCGTACCCCATATTATAAGGTAGGTTCACATACCTTTCCTCCAAAGCGGAGAAATCTACGTTATAAGTGGTCTTAAAAGTTAGTTTATCCTTTATCAGGTCGGTCTGCAAATATATGTTGGCCAACAACTTACGTATCTTCAATCTATCATCATTATATTCCATATCGGGGAATGGGTTCTGTGTGCTCCTATACCCTAATGCTTGTGCATTTGCGTAACGTATTGGTGTTGCCTCTGTATTCAAATCATCAAAAACAGGTAGGATAGGCACAGCAAAATAGGCCTTGAACCATGCTGCATCCTCAGGTTTTTGTTGTGTAGCGTTACTGAAGACGGTATTCACTCCCACTTTTAAATTATCCATAACATCCACATCCAGTTTAGAACGGATATTGAAGCGCTCGTAATCGTTGTTCATGTCCAACAGACCCTGTTGTGAGAAGTAGTTCGTACCTAAGGAATAGGAAACATTATCAGTTCCTCCCGTTACGCTTATACTGTGGTTTTGAATCAGCCCATCACGTATAATCTCATCATACCAATCTGTATTTACATTTGGAACATTGGGATTGACTCGACTTCTACCATAACGCTGCATGGCATTTAATACAAACTGAACGTCCGCTGAAGAACCAGATTCCACTGCCATGGTCACAAATTGCTCGGCATTGGCCATTTGCAAAACATTTTGGGCGCGCTGGATACCTGTATAGCCATTGTACTCTATTGTAGGCTTCCTGTTTTTGCCTCCAGACTTAGTCTCTATAATGATTACACCGTTAGCAGCCCTTACGCCATAAATGGCGGAAGAGGAAGCATCCTTGAGTACGTTCATCGATTTGATGTCGTTGGGATTCAAGAAATCTATGTTACTATAGAACATACCGTCAACTACATACAGTACCTTAGTAGCGGCTGAATCTTCAGAATCGTATGTTCCGAGACCCCTGATTCGCACGTTGGGAGATGCACCTGGTGAACCTGTAGTAACAATTTGCACACCCGCCACCTTACCCTGTAATGATTGAAGTGGGTTAGCAGAAGGTGTCTTTTCTATTTGCTCGGCATCCACAGTTGCAACGGAACCTGTTAAATCTGCCTTCTTTTGAGTACCGTACCCCACCACAACAACTTCATCGAGACTTTGGGTGTCTTCTTGCATTGTTATGTTAATTGTGGTCCTATTATCAATAGGTATGGTCTGTGGAGTAAAACCAACATAACTGAACAACAAAGTACCGTCTCCCGGCACGTTGTCCAAAGTGTAGTTTCCATCAAAGTCCGTTTGAATTCCTGTAGTAGTACCCTCTAGTACCACGCTTGCCCCAGGCAACGGTTGTCCTTGATCATCGGTCACCGTTCCCGAAATCGTTATATTGCTTTGTGCCAAAAGGACGGCCTGAAACAATAAAAATGACATTAGCAAAAGTTTGCTTTTAATTTTCATAATTGTGCAAAAATAGAGTTAGATTTTTACTAAATTAATAAATAGGGAATCGCAGACAGACTTAATGCATTACATAATAAATACATCAATATTAAACCGCTTTGAAACCCTTGTTTCACAGTGTTTGCAGTATCCGACACCCACTTTGATGTAAAAAATATTAACATAGTGATGTAGTAATGATGTAGTTGAGATTAGAGCTTTTAACATGCGCTTGAGTGGTTGATCAACACGCTTAAAACGTGATGAGGAAATTGGACAGATTATCGGAACTGTCCATATCGAGTTTTTTTCGAAGTCGGTATCGATGTATTTCCACTCCTCTTACCGTTATTCCCATAAGAGGCGCAATTTCCTTTGTGGATAGGTTCATTTTTAGATAGGCGCACAATTTAAGGTCCTTTGGGGTCAGGGAGGGATAGGATTTCAACAATCGTTCAAAGAAATCCTGATGGAGTTCCTTAAAATTAACTTCAAAGCGTCTCCAATCTTCGGTATCTTCAATGGAGCTGTTGAGTTTCTTGATAAAAGACCTGTAGCGCTGAGAATTGGAGAACTTGTCCTTGTTCATGATCAGCATATTCTTCAACTCCAAGATCATTTCGTTTTTTCGGGCAATGTTCAAGGTTGTACTGGCCAGTTCGTTCTGTTTTTGTTTTACCTCCTTGGCCAATTCCTCCTTCTCCATCTTGTCCATGCGCTCCTGCTGTTCGTGATGTAATCGCTCCTCCAGTTCCCTATGTTTTCTTTCCAATTTCTTCCGGTTGTACCTTCTTACCAAATAAATGGCCAAAAATCCTAAAGCAGCATAGAAGAACATACTCCACCAAGAAAAGTACCAAGGTGGGGATATGGTAAAATTAAGCTGTTTAAATTCAGAAGTGGTGTTGTCCATGCCCGCCGTAGCAATCTTGAAGGTGTATTCCCCATAGGGCAGGTTTTGAAAATTGATGGCTCCGCCTTCCACATATTGGGAGTATTCTTTGGGCCCTTCCAATTTGTAATAGTAATGTGGGTATATGTACTCGGGCGAAGCCACTTCGATGGTTATGGACTGTGCATATCGAAATGGCACTTCAATATTATCATCCATTACGGAATGCTTGCTTTCTTGATCTTTTAAAACGATAAAGCTTGGGATCGGAAGCTTTTCTTGTTTAGAAATTTCCTTTACATTGATCTTGGCAAATCCATCTATAAGGGTGATGTAAGAGGTGCTATCGTTTACCTTGACCAAGTTTTGAGAGTCCGGTGCCAAACGTTCCCGTAATGGCAAATCGGTAAGCATTAAACTGTCTCCCTTCAGGTCGGTATATATAATGGCCTTTTGTTCATCATCATCCACGAACCAAAAATATTCTTCATCAAAAAACAACAACTCCTTGTTCTTATAATCCTTGAATTCCTCAAACCTTTCAATTTTATCACCAATAGGATTGTAGGTAAACCAATTGCCCTCGCTATTGAGCACAATATGATTTTTGATGTTGTACAACTTTGCATTGTACTCGCTGGGCGCATCTTTTTGCTTGAATTTTTGGACTTTGTCAATCTTGTTGTACTCAGCCCCTTTAAAATGAATTCTTGAAAAACCCTTGTACGGATGTGCCGTCCAGAGAATATTGGGTGTTTCAAAACACAACTGTTTTACGGGCTCATCTACACCTTCAATCTTGACTACGCTCCACTTTCCATCTTCAAGTTTGGTGAATTTGGCAAGTCCGTTGTATGTACCCTGAACATAGGTAGATTTCTTGTCCGGCACTTTAATCATCTGATAACCACCGGCAACCTCACTGATGAGCTCAAAACTTTTTTTGGACACTTTAAAGGTTCCCCGGGTATGCCCACAGAGCAAATCCCCTTCGATCACTTCCAAATCCCATACATGACCCTGTGAGCCGTTCACGAACTTAAGCTGGCTGCCATCAAAATAAAAAATTCCTGTGTTGCTTCCCAGAAATAATGTACCATTGTACCAAGCAATATCGTAGACCATTCCCAGCGAACCGGTATAATCCGTAAAGTACGTTATGGGATTGTTCAGCTTCGCCCTCGCCATTCCATTGTCCAGTCCCAGCCAAAGTAGATCCTTATACAATAATGAGGAAAGCACTGTATTGTTCTGAAGCCCGGATTCCCGATTTAAAACATTGTACTTACCCGATTCGGAATTATACAGGTACATTCCATTTTTAATGGTTCCAAAGCCCAAGAGGTTTTCTCCCAAAAGGGTTATTTTGTTTAATTGGTGTTCCTTGAGGTCATCGTTGATAGATGCTTGCCATGGAGTCAACTGTTTCCCATCATATAAAAAACACCCACTTAGTTTGGTGCCTATCAGTAAATTTCCTCCAAAAATGGCTATGTCATTAATGGTTTTCCCTGTCAATATATCATGGCCCGGTAAAGGGAGATAGGTATCTCCTTGGATTTCAAAAAGTCCAACAAATCCTCCAGCGACTATCAATTTACCGTTGAACTCGATAAGGTCCGAGACCACAAAGGGCGGGTCTACAACCGTAATCTTATCATCTGCATAACAATAAATGGCCGAAAAGGAACGGAACATGACCTTACCGTCCGATGATTGAAAAATTTCCCAGAATTCTTCATTTGTAAACGTATGGTTTTTGATAAGGTGAGTCAATGAGGTATAGGCCAGTTCACCAAACTCGTTTTTGGTCCAATAACCAAATTCTTCATAAGATCCGGTATAAACCTTATCGCCAATGCTTTTCACAGACCTTATGATCGTATTGTTGGGTAGTTTGTTCAACGTCCATTGTTCACCATTATAATGCAACAGACCTTTGTTGTTCGCCACAAACAACTCTCCATTTTCATTGATAGAAACATCCCAGTTTTTGGTGCCTCCCTTATAATCCAACAATTGATAATTTTGGATGGGCGGTAACAACTGTTGCCCGTTGACCGATAAACAGACAACTAAAAACAAAATGGATTTCACCCTAAGTAACACTGGCATTCTCGTTGATTTATCGGTCAAAGATCTTTCTAAACCATGAATTTACAAAACTGCCTTTGGAAATAGAGCGTTACCTCATGCACATGCATGAAAATTATAATTCGATTGTCCTAAATGTCAAATTGATTCTGGGAGTACGCACTTTCTTTGTTGGCGGTAAACGGTGTAGCCAATGTGTTTGTGTCTCACCCTTCATTACCAATAAGCTACCATGACCCAGCCATAATTCCACCTTTTCTTTGGTGCTTTTATGTTTGAAGACAAATTTACGTTCCGCTCCAAAACTCAACGAGGCTATGGCTCCCTCTTGTTTTAATTCCTTTTCATTGTCGGAATGCCAGCCCATACCTTCTTCACCCGAATGGTACACATTGAGCAAACATGAATTATAGGTTTCCATGGAAAGGCTCTCCGTCAATTTTTTAAGTTCCATTAACTCGGGAGTCCAAAACAATGCCCTCTTTGTGCTGTTGGAATAAGTGTACTCAAAAGGTTTATCACCAAACCAAGCCACTTTTCTCTTGGTTACTATGCGCTTGCCGAACATATGTACCACATCGTGTTCCCAAGGAATGGTATTGAGCAGTTGTTCGAAGTAAAAATCAGCTTTTTCCAGTGCTACAATAGGTCCAAAATAATTCACGGTGCCGTCCTTGGGCAGTATATTCTGATTCGGGTCTATCTGATTCCTGAATAAATCCATCTTCTGTCCTTTGCATTTTTAACGGGAAAGCCTTTTTTGACTTTTCTCCAATATTTCGGCAACCCGCTCCCTTAGCACTTCCGGCTCAATAATTTTGGCATAGTCACCAAACATAAGGTACCAGCGGGAAAACCCATTTTTCCAATCGGTCGTCATAAAAGTCATTTCAACTTGGTCTCCCTTTTCTTCGCTGGCAACCAAGCCATAATGCTTGGTTTGACCCCTTATATACTTGGCCACGGACTTCTCCACCAATATTTTTACCTTGGTTTTGGAAACTTCCTCTTTTTTTTTCCTGTGCTCATCAATGGTGCCGTGTTCCAATAAGAAATCAAGCGAAGTCCTTGCTATTTTATGGATTCTATCCGTTCTAAAATGGCGATAATCGGTCCTCAGATGACAATAACCCAAAATGTACCAAAATCCATTTTCGTTAAAAAGTCCAACAGGCTCTATGTGTCTTTCTAAGGGTGCCTCTTCCCGTAACGATTCATATCTCAAAAACACTTGTTTCCGCTCTGCAATGCTTTCGAACAAAATTTCAAGGGCATTGGGCACCTTATCATTGAACAAAACTTGCCCTGGCACTATGGAAACTTGGGATTCCAATGCTTCCACCCAGTCCTTTTCCTTGCCCCGAAGAACCGATTTCAACTTGAACATTGCAGATTCGTAGTAAGCACCAAGGGACTTATCCGTAAATTGTTGCATCAATTTTTCCGCTGCCACAAAGCTCCCCGCCTCTTCGCGTGTAAACATGACCGGGGGCAATCGATACCCCTCCATAATGGAATATCCAACACCTGCCTCGCTAATAATGGGGACTCCGGAGGCTTCCAAAGTTCTCACGTCCCGGTAAATGGTACGCAAGCTTACCTCAAAGCGGTCCGCAAGTTCCTGTGCCTTTACAATCCGTTTGGTCTGCAACTGTATTAAAATAGCAACTATCCTATCAAAACGTTTTACGGTATCCATTCCCATAATTGCGTGAGCTATCTCCCAAAGATAGGATTTCAATCCGTGGATGGAAGATGTTTCCCTGCTCATATTATATCCTTTATACTCATTGTTCACTTCAAAAGTATTTGGAACATATGACAGCAGTTTGTCATCAGTATTTTTTTGAGCTCAATTTTTACTGCTGACACGGGGCTGTCACACCCCCCTCCTAATTTTGCTTTCAGAAACAATAACCTTTAAATCACAATTTCATGGAAAACACCATTAATGGACAAACAACTACGCAAGTAATGACCCCTGAACAGTTTTTGGAACATTACCAAGGTCACCGCAGACTTACCCGAAAAGTTATCGCTGCCTTCCCCGAAAAGGAGTTTTTTAATTACAGTATTGGCGGGATGCGTCCTTTTGCTGAAATGACCAAAGAACTTTTCGCCATCGCCGTTCCTGGCCTTACGGAAATCGTTTCGGGTAAAATCGTTGAATTTGACGAACATAGGGACTACGGCAGCACCAAAGCTGAGTTTTTAAAAAAATGGGATGAGGACACCGAAGAAATCAACAAGCTATGGAGCCAACTAAGCATTGAACGCTTTCAGGAGGTAATCAAGCTTTTTGGGCAGTATGAAGGAACGGTCCTATCCAATTTACAGTATTTTGTAGATAATGAGATTCACCACCGTGGTCAAGGTTACGTATATCTTAGGGCCTTGGATATTGAGCCTCCATTTTTTTACGATCGTAGCTAAGTTATGATGACCGTCCATGTTTTTAAGACATCCGTAAAACGAAAAGGAGAAGTGAAGCAGCTTCGTCCTTGGTTGAACAGGTTGGTCGACAATAACGGTTGCTGGAACTTTGACCTAGAAGATTGTGATAATATACTCAGGGTCGAAACCAAAAACCTGAAGGCTCCAATAATTTCCACGCTCTTACAGAACAATGGTTTCCATTGTGAAGAATTGTACTGAAGCGATAAAACAAAAAGTCCCTTTTTAAAAAGGGACTTTTTAGCTTATAGGTCTGTCTTTGCTTTAAGCTCATTAAACTTGTTCAGCAATTCTTGATAACGGTCCTTTTCTTCCTGCCCTGGTTCCTTGTCCGCACTGCTCAATATATAGTACAAATATGAAATTTGAGCTACCATAACCACTTCCGGGTAGGCTCCTTCATCATTTTTGAGTTCCTTTAAAGCATCTTTATACTTCTGAAGTTGAGCTTCTGTGGCATTTGACTTTTCCAGCTCCTTTATTTTCTTTTCAACCTTATCCTGAAATTGCCTCGCTTCTGACAACAAATCGATTACCTTAAACTGAAGTTCCTGCTGCTCCTTCATGTTTTCCAAAGAAATTCCATCTTCTTCCACCTTTGGATCCATAAGCACTTTAAAACTTTTTTCGAAGGATTGATCTCCCACGATGAGTTTTGCGGTGTATTTGCCTGGCAATACCTTTGGGCCATTTCCAAATCTCCTTCTTTTGTTCTGGTCCCAAGCTCCTTTTTGCTGCATGTTCCACTCAAAACGATTTATCCCTTTTTTGGCCTCCAACTTCTCGTTCAGGTAAACGAATGTCATACTAAGGCTCATATCCTCGACCAGTTCTGAAGCGGCCTTCAGTTTAGTAGAATCGCTCACTATGGTGGATACCTCTTTGCCCTGGACATCCAATATCTGTAGTGTAACTCCTTCGTTTATATCAGATGGCAAGTAATAATCAATAATTACACTGGTAGATGGGTATTGCGGAAAATTACCTCCACCCCACGGGGTTTGGTATCTGTAGGTATCATCCGGTTTGAACAATACAGGGGTGTCTCCCAATTGGGTGATATTTTCGTCGTTTAAGGTAGTGACCTTGTCCAAAATCCAGAAGCCTCGGCCCATGGTACTTAAAATCAGGTCGCCACGGAACAAGATAATATCGGTGATAGGGGTTACGGGGAGGTTTTGTTGGAATTTTTTCCATGTACCGCCATCATCAAAAGAAATAAACATTCCGTATTCGGTGCCCGCGTACAAAAGTCCCTTGCGCACAGGGTCCTCTCTTAATACCCTTGCCGTATGGTCCGATGGTATTCCGTTGGATTCGGTACTGATCAATTCCCAGCTTTCACCATAATTGTCCGTTTTGTAGAAATAGGGTGTGGTATCCCCCAATAAATGGCGGTCTACGGCAATATAAGCCATTGCAGGGTCGAACTGGGATGGCTCTACCGACTCTACCCTACCGCCTTTGGGCATTTTTTTGGGCGTTACATTCTTCCAAGTGGCACCACCATCCTTTGTCACCGAAATGACACCATCATTGGAACCTGTCCAGATTACACCTTTGTTTATTTTTGACTCCCTAATGGAATAGAGCGTACTGTAATATTCTTCACCTGTAATGTCCCTTGTAATGGGATTACCGGAAATCACTTGTTTGTCCGCCTCATTGGCGGTAAGGTCCGGAGAGATAATTTCCCAATTTTTACCTCCATCTTTTGTTTTATGGAGGAATTGAGAGCCCATGTAGACCACTTCAGGGTCAAATGGGGAAACATGGATAGGTGCCACACGCTGAAATCTATATTTTAAATCTTTCGGATTGTGCCCATAAATGTTGGATGCTCCTATGGAATATTCGCGGCTCTGCCCCGTTTTTTTGCTGTACACGCTAAAGCGCCCCTTACAGTTATTGTAAACCATATAATGATTGCCCGGCATCGGGATTACAGGCCCGGTCTCACAACCACCTACGTTCATCATAATACTTTCGTTAGGCGTGGTTGTCGCCTTAGGAGACATGCTTGGTATGGCCAATGTAGTGTTGTCCTGTTGAGCGCCATAAACCCAATAGGGGTATTGGTCATCTACCGCTACCTGATAAATCTCTGCCGTTGGCTGGTTGTATTGGGTAGACCATGTTTTTCCACCATTATGGGATACATTGGCACCACCATCGTTACACTGTATCAAAAGGTCTGGGTTATCGGGATTAAGCCAAATATCATGGTTATCTCCATGGGGAACACTCATACGACTCCATGTTTTACCTCCATCCGTGGATTTTATCAATGGGTTGGCATTGGAATACACAATATCGGGATTGGTAGGGTCCAGTTCAATGTTGGTATAATAAAAAGGACGGTTCACCAATCGCTCATCATCAGAAACGTGTTCAAAAGATTTCCCTTGGTCCACTGATTTGTACAGTCCCCTATCTTCACCCGGGGCTTCCACCACCGCATAAAGTATTCTGGAATCGACTGGAGAAACGGCCAAATCAATCTTACCGATGAGCCCTGTGGGAAGTCCTTCTTCCAGTTTCACCCAATCTTTACCACCGTTTACCGATTTGTAGATTCCACCTTCGCTGTTTTCCCCACCGGAATCTATGGTCCAAGGCGTCCGACGGGCTTTCCAAGCAGCGGCATAGACTATATTGGGATTGCCGGGAAGCAATTCCAAATCGGCAAATCCTGTCTCTTCTGAAACAAACAAAACCTTTTCCCAAGTTTTACCGCCATCCGTTGTTTTAAATATTCCTCTTTCTTTGTTGGATTTGAATGCATTTCCAATTGCCGCAACCCAAACAATATTACTGTTGGTCGGGTCTATTTCCACGGCACCGATCTGTCCGGCACTTTCCAATCCGATATGTTCCCATGTTTTTCCGGCATCAATAGATTTGTACATTCCCTTACCTTCTATAATGTTGCTACGGATACCATCGGAACCTGTACCTACATAAACGATGTTGGCATCGTTGGCAGCGATCTCTATTGCCCCTATGGAAGGTGTTTTAAAAAATCCGTCGGAAACGTTGTGCCAACTGGTCCCGTAGTCTTCGGTTTTCCAGACACCGGCACCGGTTGCTCCAAAATAAAAAGTACCCGGTAACATAGCCGTTCCGGTTACCGTGGTAACCCTACCGCCCCTTGCAGGACCTATGGTTCGGTATTCCAAGGCTTCAAAATCTTGTGCGAAAAGGGCACAACTCAATAAAAATGTAAAAAGGAAATAAAATGAACGATGCTTTAATCTCATGAGTTAGTTGAAAGTTGGTTTATTTCCAAATCTACTAAATACCTAGGCAATCTGATATGTATGATAGAGGAATTACGGGCTTTTCGATGGAGCAGAGCGTTATTTGCGAATTTTACAACGTAGACCCATCATTAATCCATCCTTTCATATTTATAGCTACATCCCTCAATACAGATAACGCTTGTGGGAGACAATAGGAAATCACCATTGTTGAATTCAATCCTGAACGTAACCAGGCCTTCCTCATTTTCGGCAACCAACTCGATATCCTCGCAATCAAAATCCAATACTAGGTTTTCTTCATCGAGGACGTACTCGCCTTCTGGGCATTCTGGATAATTGGTCGAAGTGAAACGGCTATTTGAAAGAAATTCGATTTCTTCCCCGTCTTCAACATCTACCCAGTATTGTGGTCCGCCCGAGCTGATAAATGCCTCCGTCAATTTCCATTTCCCCAAAATTGAATGGTCATTTGGATTTTCATTTTCAGTATCGTTACATGCTGACAACGGGCTCAATAGTACTAAAACAAGCAAACAAGAGATTAACTTTTCCATAGATTGTTTTATATAAAGGATGGGAATTACGCGATTCGTTGCGTCATGCCACCTCTAGTCCAAGTCCTTGAAAATTCTCGATTCCGTAGTTCCCTTTCTAAAAATATGGTGCTGTGTCGCTGTAAAATAGTCCCTAAAAACCTGATTCAGCACATGGCCTTCTGTACTGGCCAAAATTCCCAAACTTGGGTAGGTCATCAAAATACCCTGAGAAATCAATTGGACCGATTTCGATGCTTCTTGATGTACCTCATTTATGAAGTTTTCGGTAAACGAGTGACCCAGTTCTATCTTTTTTTCTATTTCTTCGGCAAACTTTATCAACAAGGAATCTGCCCTCTTTAGAGTTAAAATCAGCTGATTCGCAGATTGTTTTGAAGTGTTTATCTTTTTCGCTTCCTGTAGAAAATGTTCGGCCATCCCTACATAGTTGACCCATAATGTAAGGTCGGCAAATAAGGAAAAATGTACTTTAAAAATCGGATGTGGCTGATGCACTTGGTTATAGACAAAACTATATTTTTCATGAATCCATTCACCTTCCACTTTAAATGAGTCCGTTGCGGTTGCCTTTAAACCCATTGTTTCCCAATCCGATATAATTTCCACTTGATTTTTTTTTAGCAAAAAAGAGCGCACCATGGGCGTACCGTCCTCTTGTATAATATCCTTGCCGTTTTCTTGAATTTTCGCATTCAGGGTAAAATGGGTAAGGTAGGGCGCTCCCGTTGCGTATTTCCAAATTCCGGTGATAACATATCCGTCACCCTCCTTTTCGGCAGTTCCAAAAACTCCCCCGCTTCCCCCGAAACAAACAGATTGTTCGGAATGGAGAAAAACATCATCGGCGACCTCTTTGGGCAAATTACCTACAAAAAAGTTGGCCCCACTGCACAAGGTAACGGTCCAACCCAAACTACCATCCGCTTTAGCGAGGGACCGCAGTTTTTTCAGACCATCGGACAACGACATTTCCAGCCCTCCATAACATTTAGGTACCCAAAGGTTCCAAAGATTTTCTTTGGTTATCCACTCTAAAACCTCATTGCTAAAAATCGGTTTTTTAAAATCCAAGGTATCAAGCTCCTGCATAGGTTTTACCATTTTTCTTGTCAATAATCTTTTTCCATTTGATGTACCCCGAAATTGCAACTGTGAACAAAAAAGCGGTCAACCCGGCATAGATATATAGTTCTTTATATATCAATAAAGGGATTGAAACAAGGTTGCTGATATTCAGATAGACCCAATTCTCAATCTTCCGTTTGGCCATCAACCACATACCTGCCCATGCAAAGGCACAGACTACGGCATCCCAATATGGCACATCGGAATCCGTATGTTGCCCTAGCCAATAGGCCATCAAAACAAAACAGCCTACCACTATCCCAATAGCGACACCGTACTCTTTTCCAGTTGAATACGAAATGGGCGCTTCCTGTTTTTGTTTGCCCATCTTCCAATAAAACCAGCCATAAATGCTCATCACCAGATAATACATATTGAGCAAGATATCGGCGTATAACTGAGACTGATAGAGCACCCAAATACTGATGAGAATGGCTATGATTCCGAAAAGATAATTGTGGACATTGTTCTGCCTGGCCAATAGTACCTGAACCACTCCAAAAAGGGTCCCGATCCATTGTAGCACTACAAGTTGTGATATGTATTCCATTGTTTTTAAGTAACCAACATTTAAAAAATCATGGGGGTACCCAAATTGGAATACGGGCAATAATTGCCTAAATCCCTACGCCAGCATTATCTGGATCAGGTGCGAAGCACACAACTTCCGGGTATGATCTCAGCCCATTCAGGGCACCCCATGTTTGGCGAAGTTAAAAATTAAACTTTAAAGAATTAGATAATAAAAGACAGAATAATCATTAAGCGGCCAGCAACTCCTTTTCCAAAGCTATGAAATGGGTCGGTTCTCCCTTGGAACCATACATTGGAAAAATATTGATCTGACACCTATAGGCTTCCCCGTTCTTTCGATAATTGGTTATGGTCCCTTTATAGCAATAATGGGTTTTAAGCTGCTCTCTTATCTGCTTTTTAATCGTTTTTGATGTTTTGGCTCCTTGAAGGAAGCTGGGTCTTTTCCCTAACGCATATTTTTTATGGTACCCCGTCATTTCCGTAAAACCCTCGTTTACCCAGACTATTTCTTGGTTTAGATCGGTAATCACCAAGGCATCATAATCCCCTGTGTTTATAATCTGTTGAATGCTGTGGTCAATATCGTTTCTCAAGAGTGATTTCATCTGCTTCAAATCGACCTCTTTTTTAAGTTGTATCAATAACTTGTGATAGCTTTCAAGATAAAAATCGAAACTGAGCAATGGTGAAATACGAGTGTTATTTGCGTCTATCATAATTCTTTGGTTAAGGGGCCGATACCCAGATCGGCCCCTATCAGTATTAATTTGATGGTTGACCAACAGTTTCTCTCATCTGTTGCGCTGCTGAGACCATTACCTTTAAGGCATCCATGGTTTCCTCCCAACCTCTGGTTTTTAATCCACAATCGGGATTTACCCACAATTTAGATGCTGAAAGTACATTTTCCGCTTTTCGCAACAGTTTGATAATCTCCTCCTCCGACGGAACTCTTGGCGAATGAATATCGTATACTCCCGGGCCGATATCGTTGGGATAATCAAACTCGGAAAAGGCTTCCAACAGTTCCATTTGTGAACGGGAGCATTCTATGGTTATCACATCAGCATCCATATCTGCTATGCTCTGGATAATGTCATTGAACTCCGAATAACACATATGGGTATGGATCTGTGTGGAATCCTTCACGCCGCTTGTGGACAATTTAAAAGCTCCGATTGCCCAGCTCAAATACGTTTCCCAATCTTTTTTACGTAAGGGCAGGCCTTCACGAATTGCTGGTTCGTCTACCTGGATTATACCGATGCCTTCCCTTTCCAAATCCAAGACTTCGTCCAAAATGGCCAATGCAATTTGTGCGCAAGTCATGGAGCGTGCCTGATCGTCCCTAACAAAGGACCACTGCAAAATGGTCACAGGGCCCGTGAGCATTCCCTTTACCGGCTTTTCTGTTAACGATTGTGCAAATGATGTCCAGAAAACCGTCATGGGGACAGGCCTTGAAACATCTCCATAAATAATCGGTGGTTTTACACAGCGTGAACCGTAACTCTGTACCCATCCGTTCTGGGTAAAGGTGAAGCCTTCCAGTTGTTCTCCAAAGTATTCCACCATGTCGTTGCGTTCAAATTCGCCGTGCACAGGTACATCAAGTCCGATTTCTTCCTGTAAACGAATGGCCTCAAATGTTTTTTCCATCAAAAAATTCACATACGCCTGCTCTTGAAGTTCTCCTTTTTTATACATGGACCTATTTCGCCTTACCTCTTGGGTCTGAGGAAAAGAACCGATGGTAGTAGTAGGAAATAGCGGCAACTTCAAATGTTCTTCCTGAAGAATCTTACGTTGGTCGAATGAAGAATCTCTATGATAATCTCTTTCTTCCAGCTGTTCCACCCGTTGTTTTACTTTAGGTTTATGGATCAACTTGGAACTACGCTTCTTTTCCATAGAAGCAGTATTTTCCAAATAGAGCTGTTGTGTTTTGAACTCTGGATTTTTTGACAGTGTATTCAAGCTTTGGACTTCTTCCAGTTTCTGTTTGGCAAATGCCATCCAGTCCTTTACTTCGCTTGAGAGTACTTTTTCATTTTGCTCCAAATCTAAATCATAAGGAACATGCAACAACGAACAGGACGGAGAAATAATAATCCGTTCTTCTCCCAATTTTTCCTGGGTTTGCTGGATAAGTCCCAGTGATGAAGAAAAATCATTTTTCCAGATATTTCTGCCGTCCACAACACCTAATGACAAGGATGTGCTCTGCTTGAGCCTTCCGGATTCCAAAACCTTGTCCAAATCACCTGCTCCTCGTTTCAAATCCAAATGAAGGGCACAAACTGGTAGGTCTAGGACGGTATCGAGATTATCGCCATAGTCACCGAAATAACTGGCCAATAGGATTTTTAGGTATGGAAATGCTTCTGCTATTCCGTTATAAACTATGCCAATGGCTTCTTGTTCTTTACTTGAAAGATCTGCGGAAAGTACGGGCTCATCAAACTGGACCCACGTTGCTCCTGCATCCGCCAACTCTTTCAAAATAGAATGATAGACGGGAATCAATTTCTGCAAAAGGTCGAGCCGGTGAAAGCCATCCTCCTTTTCCTTGCCCAACAATAAATAGGTCACTGGACCCAAAAGCACAGGTTTTGTATGAATGCCCAGACTTTTTGCCTCTTTGAACTCATCCACGATTTTTTGGGAAACCAACTCAAATTCCTGGTCTTTTGTAAATTCCGGAACAATATAATGGTAGTTGGTATCGAACCATTTGGTCATTTCCATAGCAATGACGTCGACCCCATCCTTTTGCAGCCCCCTGGCCATTGCAAAATAGAGATCCAAAAGGTTTTCGCTGGACGTCGGAACGTTTTTGTAACGCTCGGGAATGGCCCCGACCATTAGGGTGGTATCCAAAACATGATCGTAAAAGGAAAAATCGTTGGATGGAATCAAGTCGATTCCCTTCCCCTGTTGAAGCTTCCAATTTTCTGTACGGATACTTTTACCGGCTCCGATAAGGTCCTCCAAAGAAATTTTGTTGCGCCAATACTTTTCGCAAGCCCTTTTCAGCTCACGGTGGGCCCCTATTCTAGGATAGCCCAAATTGCTTGTTTTCATTGCTAAAGCTTTTATAAAATTGAACAATTAGATAAAAGCTCCTTAGCTCAACTTCGCAATGCCTTAAACAAGAAGAACGAGAATGGAATTTACCCAAGGTTCGTGGTAAATTTCAATCGTTCGATTTGCCCTTTACGCGAAGGCACCGTCAAAATCCTACAAAGTAGGAACGATTTAGGCAGGTATCCTGGCTTGTCCGATTTTTGCCGCCTTCTCATCCCCAGTATCAGTGGACAATGGCATGAATGGCAAAAACGTACTATCCCAAAAATGGAATCAGACTTACAGTTGCGCGTCAGCTCGTGATTTACACACGATTCCCTTTTAATCCCGACACTTGTCGAGAACCTCTATCGTTTTGATAAAGAAATTAAGTAAAGAACTTATTTGTGCGTAAATGTATGCAATATTCTTTTCTTTGGTAATAGCCTTGGAGTATAATGGACAAAGGATGTTTGTCCTCTTGGGATTCTTTTTAGTGGTTGATTGGTTTGTATCCTGGATTGAAACATACCTAGTATCTATGTGCCGAACGCTATAAAAAAAATGAAGATTAGGGTCAAAGAAAACTCAGTTCGATATTGATTGATAAAGACCGAAGTGGAGACTTTTTACAAAAACAGACTTTAGAATTTGGTTTCATTTTGGGTATAACATGAATTCGTTAAAAACACCAAACAATGAAAAACAAACAATTAACAACACCTTTTTTCTACGTATAAGGTGGTTCGTCGGGATGACCAAATCATTGACCGCATCTTATCTTTTGATAATTCATTGTTTAATCACTATACCCCTTAGGATAATCCCGTTAAGAACACGGAAAGCATTAAACCACTTTTGAACACAAACTTTATTTGTTTAAATAAAAATAATCTCGTCCTGTATATAAAAGTTGATTTTTTAAAAAACTTAAAATACCCCCAGCGAATTGAAATCACGTACAATAACATCCCTGATTAAATCCGTAACAAGTAGATTTTCGGAATTTTATCGACTTTGTGACAACATGTATCCTGTTTTTTGCATACTACAAAATCATCCTACACAACATATGTAAGATTTTATTTATAAAAAAGTCAAATTTTTGGTTCTCCAAAACTGAAACTAGGCTTTATTAATGAAACTTAAATTTGTTCCTCCAACGAAAACGGTAACAATTCTTAGACTGTTCCTTATTTTTTCCATTTTTTGTTCTACATCAATTTCCGCACAATCTCCAGGGGGTATTGCCCCAGGATTGGAACTTTGGTTAAAGGCCGATGCTGGCTTTACCTATACCAATACCACAAATGCCGAATGGTTGGACCAATCTCCAAACAATCTCACATTAAATTCCAATTTGATTCAAAACCCAACTCCGGGAACAAATGCCCCAATAATAGGGACTGGAATAGCCAACTATAACCCTGGGATTATTTTTGATGGAATAAACGCGGGACTTTCCTCCGCAGTCAATGCAGCCGATTTTGGATTTACGGAATGGACAGTATTCTCCGTACACCTGGTTGCTCCAGGTTATGATAATACGGTATGGCATTATGGAGCTGATGGTGATAATGACCTTGCTCTTTTTATAAATGGTGGGGATCCCAGAAGGTTTACATTTCAAGTGAACAATTCCACTGTTGTGGACGTAAGAGACCCCTATCTAGATGACAATATTCCACATATGGTTGGTTTTGCGGCAAATGCAACTTCTACGGAAACTTATGTGGATGCCTTCGAGGCAGATAGCTCTGGAGGCCAATCCCAATTACCTGGTAATGGGGCTATAATGTTAGGTCTTGATGCCGATGGTGCCGAAGCCCAGGATGGCAACAACCATTTAAATGGGATTATTGGTGAAGTTTTAATATACAGCCAAAAGCTATCAAACTCTGATCGACAAAAAGTACAATCGTACTTGGCTTTGAAGTATGGTCTATCTCTAGATCAAACGGTTGTTTTTAATTATGTTGACTCAAATGGCACTCCTTTTTGGACCAATGACAATGATGGATATGATCATGATATTTTCGGTATTGGTCGTGACGATGCCAGTGGGCTTAACCAAAAGGTCGCTTCGTCTGCCAATGCAGGAAGCATCATTACCATTGCCCTCGACAATAATTTTACCGATGACAACCAAGCAGAATCACGTACCACATTACATTCCAATGACAAGCAATTTTTTATGGTGGCCAATAACGGGGCTGCCTTGACAACACAAACAACAGAACTCGACCCCACTTCGGGTTTAAATGTGCGTCTGGCCCGGGAATGGAAGGTAGATGCCACCAACTTTACCCAAAATATAAGTTTGAAATTTGAAGGTTATGATGAAAGCTGGGTACTCATCAAAGATGATGATGGAGATTTTTCTATAGGAATAACTACGTTGGGAACATTGAACTCTACTGGTGAAATCTCGGGAGTGACTTTGGCCGATGGTGATTACTTTACTTTAGCTAAGGTTGCTGAAGGTCCGGGTGGTATCATAACCAATTTATCACTTTGGTTGAAGGCAGATAGTGGCTTTACACCAGCCCAATGGAACGACCAATCGGAATTCAACAATAACGTCATTCAGGCATCAACTAATTTACAGCCAGCGGAGAAAACGAATGGAATCAATTTTAACCCAACGGTGGTTTTTGATGGGTCCGATTTAATGCAGACTGGAGCGGGAGTCATGACCTCCACAGAATTGGTCGATACAAATAGTAGTAATGCAAATTCTCAGTTTATAGTTTTCAAATCAACAGGAGCGCCGGGGACAATTTATAATTATTCAAACAGCTCCGGCGGCAGCTACTCTACAGGTGCCGGCACCAACGGTAATTTGTTTTTGACCAATAGATATGGAAATTCTGGAGCAGTAAATAATGACATAGCCTATTTGAGGGCATTAAGAGGAAATAACACAACGGCGACAGTTAGGGCTGAAGGCGCATTTGCAGCAAATGTTGTAGGCACTAATGCAACTTTACTAGATGGATTTTTTAATATAGGTTCACAAGGGACGGATGGATTATATCCCTTTACTGGAGAGATAGCGGAAATCATCAATTATCGTGAAGATGTCAACTTAAATATCAATAAAATTGAATCATATTTAGCACTAAAATATGGTATTAGCCTTGATCAGACCGCCCCAACTGATTATATTGCTTCCGATGGTTCTACCATCATTTGGGATGCATCTGAAAATACTGGATATGGAACGGATATTTTCGGTATTGGCCGTGATGATAACAGTGGATTAAATCAAAAGATATCCAAATCGATAAATGACGGTTCCATTCTTACTTTGGCCTTAGAGGCCGATTTCACTTCTGCAAACAATACAGGCAGAACAACGCAGCATACCAACAACAAACAGTTTTTGGTTATTGCCAACAATGGTGGTGCTACTACAACACAAACTACAGAAATCCTAGCTTCTTCCTATAACACTAGGGTCATCAGGGAATGGAAAGTGGACAAAACAGCTAACTTTTCCGAAAACGTCAATTTAAAATTTACTGGATTCGATGAAACCTGGTCCCTCGTTAAAGATGATGACGGAGATTTTTCTACAGGAATAACTACGTTGGGAACATTGGACTCCAGTGGTGAAATCACAGAGGTTACACTGGCTGATGGAGACTATTTTACATTGGCTAAAAACGACGTTATTGTGCCGACTATTACAAACTTCTCCCCGAAATTTGCAGGAAATGGCGAAGTAGTGACCATTACAGGTACCGGTTTTACGGGTACTTCAGCCGTTACCTTTGACGGTGTTAATGCAAAATCTTTCACAGTAAATTCAGATATTGAAATCGTAGCAACTGTAAATACAGGCTCTTCGGGAGATATTACTGTCACCAACTCCGCCGGAAACGATTCAGCCTCAGGCTTCCTATACAAAGTGGCGCAGTACGATTTTGAGGGAAATGCCAATGATACCACCGAAAATAATTATGATGGTACAGAAGTAAATGTAGTCACTTATGAAACCGGTGCCCAAGGCCAAGCGGTCTGTTTTGACAATGGCCCAGGTTTTGTAAAATTACCTGACAACTTAATTAGAAGCCTCCCTCAATTTACGATATCACTAAGATTCAAGACCACCGGAACGGGCAGTATTTTAGGATATCAAAATGTACAAGCCAACGTTTCCAATAGCCCAAGCAATTATATTCCGATTTTGTTGATTACTTCAGATGGTAAATTGAAAGGCACCTTGTGGACTTCAACCAGCACAAGCATACAGGCCATTTCATCATCTACGGTGAATGATGGTAACTGGCACCAAGTAGATTTTACAGCTGGCACCAATTCAGTATCCATTTATTTGGATGGAAGTTTGGAAGCTAACACAACAGGTGCGGCAGTAGCTCATTTGGATATGATTTACAATCAACTAGGTTTTGCCCATACTAATCAATACAATCTCTCTGCCACAACATGGGAATATTTCAATGGTTGTATTGATGATATGGTAATTTTTGATCGAAAATTGACGGAAGCGGAAATTGAAACCGTAACCGCGCTGCCAGAACCTACCATTACCTCTTTTGACCCTACAGAAGCTGGTCAAGAAGATACCGTGACCATAACAGGTACCAATTTTGACGGTGCCACACAAGTCACCTTTGGTGGTATTGATGCAGCTTCTTATACTGTGGATTCAAGCACCCAGATTACAGCTGTTTTGGGCAACACAGCAGCGTCAGGTGATGTGGAAGTGGTCACGGCCGGGGGCACCGCAACTTTGAGTGGATTTACTTTCACCTCAAAATCGGAACTCACGCTATCTACAAATACCCTCAATGAAATTATATACTGCGCCAATGAAACATCTGCTTCTGAAAGTTTCCAAGTTTCTGGAACAGATCTATATGAAGATTTGGTGATTACGGCACCAGCAGGTTTCGAAGTTTCATTGAGCAATGGTTCGGGCTATGCCAACAGTGTATCACTCACTCCTTCTTCCAATGCCGTGGCGAGCACAACCATTTATGTACGGGTCGCTTCAGGCCAGAATGGAGAACTATCCGGAAATATCACTGTGGCTTCCGGTACGGAATCTGAAAATATTGCCGTCTCTGCCGCCAACAATAATGCGCTCTACTTTGATGGCGACTATGATTATGTAACACTTAGTGGGAATACCATTGCTGACGGTGCTTCTAATTTCACAATCGAAACTTGGATTCTTCCTGACGCCTCCAATTTTGATGGGAATTTTCATGCCATCATTGGATATCAGGATCCAGGTGGGGCTGGTTCTACCCGAAACCCTTCTTTTTACATCAAAAACGGATGGATCCATATCGATTCCTACCGAAAATCTGACAAAACACGATTTGCTTTCTTTGGTGACGATGCCCATCCTGTGGTTTTCCAGAATGTATGGACACATATGGCCTTGGTTAAGGAAGGTGAACAGTACTTCTTTTATGTGAATGGGGTCCTTGTAGCCAATGCGCCCGCACCCGATGCGGTGCAGGTACCGGGATTTTATCAAATTGGATATATAGAAAATTATTTCGCTGGTAAAATTGATGATGTCCGTTTTTGGGATTCGCCCCGCACCCAGGCCCAGATCGAGGACAACATGAACGTGACCCTTTCTGGTGACGAAGCTGGTCTTGTAGGATACTACACCTTTAACCAAGGAATTGCAGAAGGAAACAACACCTCTAAAACCACTTTGATCGACAAATCCTCTTCGGGTATTGACGGAACTCTGAACAATATGGCCCTTACTGGTCCATCAAGCAACTGGGTGAGCGGCTATTTTGCCCAGATTACTGGGAGCGACTCTGTATACAAGAATGAAACCTTACAATTAAGCCATGCACAAAGTGGTGGCGTATGGTCCAGTGATGATACTGGCATAGCAACTGTGAATCAATCAGGATTGGTGACAGGGGTTTCGGCAGGATCTGTAAACATAAACTATGCATTGTGTGGTCAAACAACATATAAGTCCGTTTCCGTCATTGATGCCGGCTTCTCAGTTAGTGAAACTACATTAACAATTTCTGAAAATACTGGAACGGCTAACTTTACAGTAGTACTCGATGCCGCACCCACGAGCAATGTAGTGTTTGCCATCTCAAGTAACGATACCAATGAAGCTACCGTGGACAAATCAGCATTGACCTTCACATCTGCCAATTGGAACACACCACAAACGGTAAAGGTGACCGGGGTGGATGATGCTATCGACCACAATGACAGTGCCACCATTACCATAGCCGTAAACGATGCAAGTTCCGCAGACAGTTTCGATGCTTTGGCCGATAAGACAGTGGCCATTACCTTGACCGATGATGATACAGCATCGTTTACGGTGAGCAAAAATACAATGACCATAAACGAAAATGCGGGAACCGGAACCTTTACAGTGGTTCTGGACACGGAACCTACTAGTAATGTGGTGTTCGACATCACAAGCTCCCCAACAGGTGAGGCCACGGTCTCCGCTACCGAACTTACCTTTACCACTGCCAATTGGAATACCGCTCAGACCATCACTGTCACAGGCGTAGATGATAACGTTACAACCAATGACACTGCTATTATATCTATAGCGGTAAATGATTCCGCTAGTGATAATAGTTATGATGCGTTAGCGACCCAAACCATAGCCTTAACA
Organism: uncultured Allomuricauda sp.; assembly: GCA_963677115.1. Taxonomy (GTDB): domain Bacteria; phylum Bacteroidota; class Bacteroidia; order Flavobacteriales; family Flavobacteriaceae; genus Flagellimonas. The sequence continues at coordinate 2,762,895 of OY781874.1, read as the reverse complement.
TTAACAAATGATGATGCTACTTTCACTATTTATGAAATAAATCCCGTGAGTATTAAAGAAAATACGGTTTACACTTCGGTAACCCCTACCCTGTTAGGAGATACACCATTCGGCACACTTACCTATACATTAGAGGGTACTGATGCAAATGATTTCACTATCAATTCATCAACAGGCGTGGTGAGTATGCTTGCCAGAGATTATGAAAACCCAGTAGATGCCAATACCGACAATGTTTATGAAGTGACTATTAAGGTAACGGATAGCAATGGAAATTCAGACACTGAAGATTGGACAGTAGAAATAACCGATGATGCTGAAATAGCTGGGGACACTAATGGGGATGGTGTCATTGGTCCAGGAGAAATTGCTGGCGACATTAACAATGATGGTGTCATTGGTCCAGGAGAAATTGCAGGAGATATAGATGGTGATGGAACAATTACTGCTCCCGAAATAGCAGGTGACGCTAATGGCGACGGTTCCATAGGTTCCGGTGAAGTTGCTGGCGATACCGATGGCGATGGTACCATTGGTTCTGGTGAAGTTGCCGGCGATACGGATGGCGATGGCTCTATCGGCTCTGGTGAAGTTGCCGGGGATACTGATGGAGACGGTACGATTGGTTCCGGTGAAGTTGCCGGGGATAAAGATGGCGACGGTTCTATAGGTTCAGGTGAAACTGGTGGCGATACCAATGGCGATGGCTCTATCGGCTCTGGTGAAGTTGCCGGGGATACTGATGGAGACGGTACGATTGGTTCCGGTGAAGTTGCCGGGGATGCCGATGGTGACGGTACGATTGGCTCTGGTGAAATTGCCGGTGATACTGATGGTGACGGTACTATAGGTTCAGGTGAAATTGCTGGTGACATTAATAATGACGGCATCATTGGTCCGGGTGAAATTGCTGGCGATACCGATGGGGATGGCGTTCCCGATGTGGATGATGCTTTCCCTAACGATCCTAACGAAAGTGTGGACAGTGATGGCGATGGCCAAGGTGACAATGCTGATCCTGATGATGACAATGATGGAACTCCTGACACAGAGGATGCCTTCCCATGGGATGCTTCTGAAGATACCGATACTGATGGTGATGGCATTGGAGATAATGCAGACAATGATGATGACAATGATGGTGTTCCGGATGCCAATGATGATTTCCCGACCAACAGTGAGCCCAGTATCGTACCTGCCCAAGCCTTTACACCCAATGGCGACGGCAACAACGATACATGGATTGTTCCAGGTATTGAAAACTATCCCAATAATCAAGTAAAGGTTTTCAATAAATGGGGACATCAGGTATTTGCTACAAAATCCTATCGAAATAATTGGGAAGGGGTTTATAAGGAAAATCGGGAAAAACTTCCTGCAGGATCCTATCTATATGTTATTGAGCTAGGAGATGGTTCAGAACCCATTCAAGGTTGGATATTTATTAATTATTAAGAATCAACAAACCAAATAAGATGAAAGCCTTTTTAACATTGATAATGACAGGGATGCTTTGGTTGGTGACCGCCTATGGAGTTTTCGCCCAACAGGACCCGCATTTTACTTTCTACAGATATAATATGAACCTCATCAACCCTGCGTATGTGGGAAGTGGCGAAGGCCCTGAACTTACTTTGGGACTGCGAAGCCAATGGGCGGGTGTGGAAGGTGCCCCTGAAAGCCAAAGCGCTATTTTTGGTATGCTGTTGGGCAAAAATGTTGGATTGGGCGTATCCGTATTGAACGACAAGACTTTCATTGAAAGCCAAACTTGGGTCGCTATCGATTTTTCATACCACATCCAACTCAATGATAAGAATGTCCTTTATTTTGGATTGAAGGGAAGTGCCAATTCCTATGATGCCAACATGCAAGGTCTGGTCACCTATGGTGTTGGTCAGGATGGCACCTTAATGAACTATGAGAGCCGCTTTACCCCAAATATTGGTGCGGGAATCTATCTTAAAAATGAGCGCTACTTTTTATCCCTTTCCGTTCCAAAGCTGCTTTCTCCGGACAGATTGCAGGAACGGAACGGAAATGCATACCTGGGGACAGACAAAATACATGGCTACTTAGCTGGTGGATACGAATTTCTTCTTTCAAAAAGCACTGCCCTGCAAGCCATGGGTATCATCCGTTATGTGGAAGCAGCACCAATTTCCTATGAGGCCACCGCCTTGCTCGATTTTGGAATGCGCTTCAGTCTTGGTACCAGTTACCGATATGAGGAAAGCATCAGTGGACTTTTCCTTTTCAATATTTCACATGGCTTTGACATAGGGTATGCTTATGAAAATTCTTTGCAAAAGCCGGTGGAAGGTATTGACAATGGCACTCATGAGCTTTTTATGCGGTTGAAGATGTAACTGCCTAGACAAACTTAACTTGGAACTCATCCTTGTTTAATGCTCAAAAGGTTTCTTCAGTATGAATTTCTCGGCTTGAATCGGTATAAGTCCATACCGATTTGATTGCTTTTTTATCAAACCAAACGGAATCAATGCCATTTCCATGTGTGATTCCGTGCGAACATTGCGGATTTCGTCATAAATGATATCAGAGGAATACATAAAAAACAAAAAGCACTGATAATCATATAATTAATATCACTTTGTTTCCACCTAAATGGCGGGGCGTCGGGAGGACGTCATCGACAAAACCCTATGTTTTTATAAATCATTAGTTTACCACTGTAACCCTGAGGATAAACCCGTTAAGAACAGGGAAAGCAAAAAACAACTTTTGAACACAAATTTTATGTGTGATACACGAAAGTAAAATACTATATTGTCTTCCATTATTTATAACTAGCTAGATTAGAAGTTATAAGAAATGGCCAGCGAATTTATTATCCATGAAAGAAGACTAAAACCTCACGTAACTATTTCAACTGACCATTTAACTAACAAACTGCTATTAAATAAACTTTATGCCTCAAAATAACTAGTCGTTCCTACAAATCTGTCTTTGTTGTCCCAATTGTTCTATTTCAAGTTCCACCACATCACCTGACTTTAAATAAATCTGGGGGTTTTGCCCCATACCAACTCCAGGGGGAGTTCCCGTCAGAATTAAATCTCCTTCTTCCAAAGTCATAAAATGTGATAAATAATGGATTACTTGATATACGGAGAAAATCATTTTATCAGTACTTCCAGATTGCATAACCTTTTCGTTTACGGATAACTCCATAGTTAGCGATTGAGGGTCTTTAATAAATTCCTTCGAAAGCAAATAGGGACCTACCGGTGTAAAGTTATCGGAAGACTTCCCTTTAGTCCATTGACCACCTCTCTCCAATTGGAAGGCCCTTTCCGAAACATCATTGGCCAAACAATACCCCGCAATATGATGCTCAGCATCCTCTACCCCATAAAGATATCTAGCCTTTTTGCCGATAACCACACCTAATTCTACTTCCCAATCGGTCTTTTCACTCCCCCTCGGAATTAAAATTGGATCGAATGGCCCAACAACGGTATTGCTCGCCTTTTGAAAAATTATAGGTTCATCAGGAATGGGCATTCCCGACTCCTTTGCATGATCGGAATAATTCAACCCTATGCACACCACTTTTCCCGGTCTTGCTATAGGTGCTCCCCATCGCTCACTTGGTTCCACTTCTGGTAAATCAGGATTCTCGGAAAGAAGTTTCTCTAATTTTTCCAGACCATTATTGGCAAAAAAATTAAGGTCATAATCATTGAAAAACTTGGATAGGCAATACCTGACCCCATCTTTGATTATTCCAGGTTTTTCCATTCCTACCTCTCCATATCGTATTAACTTCATACCTAAATTGCTTTTGAATAAATTAATTGTTAAAATGTGATTGTTAGACCTCCATCCACGATTAAAATGGAACCTGTCATGTAAGAGGCATCCGGTCCGGAAAGAAAATAGGCCACGCCTGCAACCTCCTCTGGTTGGCCCGCCCTTTTCAGTGGGAGATGGTCGTAGATTTCATAATTGTCACGAAACCATTTTGATTCCAGTTCATTTTCTCCGTTCTTATCGATGGACATCGGGGTGTTGATAAAGCCTGGAGCTATTGAATTCGCTAGAATTTTTTTATCTGCGAGTTCCAGGGCCAAAGAACGGGTAAACTGTGTAATTGCTGCCTTTGCCATACTATACGATGAACAATTTCGCTCAACCCTATCATAGTGTATGGATGTGATATTAATAATTCTTCCTCCATTGGTCAAGAGTGGAACCAGGGCACGGCACATTTTTACAGTGCCATATAACATAATCTGAAGGCCATTGTCCCATTCCCCGAAATCTGAATCTATCACACTGAACTCCTCGGAAACACCTACACTATTTACCAGTACATCAACACTTGAAATATTTAAGCTTTTGATGTCTTTCAGAAATTGATCGATACTTCCCTCATTTCTTACATCCAACTCAAACCCCTGATGATTATCTCCAGGGAGGTTCTCTATCGTGTTCCGAACCTTATTGATATTGGAAGACCCTATTAGCACCTGCCAACCTTCCTTGGCAAACCTATCGGAAATAGCTCTTCCTATTCCTGAAGAACCACCCAACACTACAACTTTCTTGATACTGTTTTTGGTCATATTCTAATATGTTGCCCGACCTCCGGAGATGTCATAAATAAATCCTGTGGTAAAACTATTTTCATCTGAAACTATATAACTTGACAATGCAGCTACTTCCTCCACCGTCCCCAATCTTTTCATTGGGATTTTGGAAACCATATAATCCAATTGTTCCGGCGAAGTATTGTCATTCATTGCAGTTTTGATTACTGCAGGCGCCAATCCATTAATGGTGATTTCCGTTTCGGCAAATTCTTTGGCTATTCCTTTTACCAAGCCAATAACCCCTGACTTGGTTGCAGAATATCCCACCATTCCCGGGTTGCCTTCCTTTCCAGCAATGGATGCAATCAATAAAACTCTGCCCCTATTTGTTTTTTCCATTACCTTAAGCACATTTCTGGCAACAAGGAATGTTCCTTTCAAATTAACCTCACATATATGATCAAAATCCGACGGGGAATAGTTCGTGATTTTGGTATTTGTGGGTCCGACTATTCCTGCCGAGTGCACCAGGATATCTATTCTGCCCCACTTCTTTTCCGTTGCCTCTACCGCTTTGGAAACCTGTTCTGGATTGGAAATATTTAAAGAAGTTCCACTAACTTCCATTCCTTGAGATCTGAACTCCTCAACAGTCTTGTTCAGTAATGTTTCATCAATATCAAAAAGAATTATCCTTGCGCCTTCTTTCGCCAGGCGATGGGCAATAGCTTTACCTATTCCTTGCACACCTCCAGTAATAATGGCAACTTTATCTATAAACCTTTCGTTCATTTTCGATTTTGTTTTTAAGCTGAGTTTAATTGTTACTACTTTAAATTTTCTTATCTGAACCTATTTATAGGTTACATCCAGTTCCAATGACACGTTTCCTGGACCGGTATGGCCAGCCAACTCAATGTAAAAGGTTTCAAAGGTTGGTTTTTTGGGGTTTCTATATTTCAAAACGGGAATCTTCTTACCATCTAAAGCCACTTCAAGCCTTTCCACTTTATCAGGATCGCTAAAGACCAATTCAATGACCGCATCATTATTGGTGGGGCGATCAACTCCCCAAAGTTCAATGAATGGAAGTATAAAATCAGTAGTATATGTCATGTTTCCTAAGGCTGGCACAGTTGATTTCTCCATGGATTTTTTAGGATTCTCTGGAAATATCCGTTGCGCATTCCTATCGATAGGTTTAACGGAAACACTCAAAATAACTTCGTATTCTTCTGAAAATGCATTGTGAACATAAGCTCCCATAAAACCTTGCCTATTATCCGTTGGTAATTCAACCTCATCTCCACTTGGACCAATTCTCCAATGATTCAAACTTTTGGGCGCCTTTTCACGGGGAGCTTGAATCTCAATATGGGCCAAGTTGCCTTTACGCTCCCCTATTGAAGCTGAAACTGGAAAAGTATACATACCCACTGTGGGGGATTGAGCGGCTGTAACACTTTCAATTGCCTGATCTTCGGGCAACACAAGTCCGATTTTTCTTTTTACTCCCTGCGGTAAGCTAATAGCAATGTCATAACCATTTTTTGTCGTAGTTACTTTGGATGAAGCCCCGTAGATCACAGGTAAATTTTGCTTTTTTTGTGGGGAAATCTCTATGATCCTAACACTGTGCGGTTCTAAATTAAAATTTAAAGTATCCCCTCTTAGGGCATAAGGCAAAGCTTGCTCATAAATTGGGGCTTTTTTGGGGTAAATCTCATTGAGAACAAATTTATTGCCGCTTTTCAATCCAATTGATTTATCAATTGAAACACTTGCGCTTGTAGAAAAGGGATTCTGATTCAATAAACAAATAAACCCTTTATCGTTTTTAATATGGCCATAAACCTCCGAAGTACCTTTCCCCGGTAGACCGCCCAAACGTTTGGTGTATTTCCATGTATCATAATTTTCACTTATAAAACCTAACCAATGTTTTATAAACTTTTTAAATTTCTCTCCCTCTTTATAGGGTATACGATCCAGCAAGGTCCTCAATTCGCCAAAACCGATATTTGGAGTGACGCAGAGTCCCTGGAGGAAACTATATTCTAGAAATTTTGTATCGGAGACCCTGCTTTTAGGAGCTAGGTAATACTCATAATTCGTAAAATTTCTATAAGGAACAAAATGAGTCTCGTGAACGCTGACCATTTGCTCTCTTCGTCCGTCACCTAAAATTTTCAATGCATTTAGATGTGGGGCATATTCCCTAATATGGGGATCTGTTAGATACACATTTTGGTTGTACCAGGTCAGTTTTGGCATTAGCTCTATCCAATTTCCACTATTCGACCAAATTTGAAAATTTGGGTCTATCTTGTTGAGTTCCTTCATCAAATGGACAAGTGCCAGTATTTGTTGATATACATCGCCTTTTTTATGGCCGTGGTCGGTATTATAGCATGGATTTATGTTGAGGAAATCAAGACAGATAAGTTGCAAATTGAACTTTCGATTATGCCCAAGAATACGATCAAATAAAATTTTATAGTACTCTTTGACCGCAAGACATTCCGGACCTACTTTTTGTCCTTCCTCATCGACAATTAGCCAATCGGGTCTGCCCACTTCCCTGTGGGAGTAATTATAGTGTGGACAATAAAGCCCTTGAGGCACTGTATAATCACCAATTCGCACACCTAATTTTTTTGCCTTTTTAATTATTTTTTTATACTTATTTCCTGTCTCTATGGTATCTGGCCAATCAAAGACACCTTCAAACACTTGATAATATTCTATTCCCACCTCTTTGCACAACTCAAGATCTTCCACAACCAAATCGGGACTTGTCGCAATTGTTGGGTTGTCAAACATCGAATAGAATATCCTTCCTTCACGTACATCTGTCATTCTATTGGTAATACCTGCAAAAATTGTAAGTGGGCGTTCAAATCGTGGTTTAAATCGTTTTTCAACATATGAGCTAAAAGCCTCAATTTCAGCTTTATCAAATTTACCCACCTTCTCACCCGTCAGTTTACAAGCACCTATGGTCAAAGTGTGCGCAGCATATTGTCCGCCTTTTTTAAGTGCTATATTAGGAGGGTAGTGAATTCCGTTTGAGTCAATTTCACTAAAAGGAAAGTCAAGTGAAATAAAGATGGAAACACCATTTTTTCTTAAAAAAAGAGCGTTGTCCATCAATTTGGTGGATTGTATTTCCTGTTCAATAGCTGGTTCCCAAGTACCTTTTAGCCATTTAACCCGCTCTAAAATTGCATTTGAATGGGCAAATACATTCAAGGAAAGTGTTGTCAACAACCCTTTTTCCACAGACCATTCCGTAGAAAGTTCATTGGTCGATTCCAACTCAAACAATGATCCATTGAGCGACATTTGTTGTCCACCGGAAAAAAGGGAAACAACACCATCACTTTTATTTATCTCAATATCGACTGGGATTAATTCACCTTGGACTTCTACGGTATTGGACTCTTCTTGTGATTGAATGCTTGTTGCACCAATAATCAAAAAACATAATAATAGGTACTTTTTGACTCTCATAATCTCGTTTTCTTACTCAGGGAAATCTTTATTTATTTGGCTTTCGGCGGAAAATTGAATTCTCCAATTTGCTATAAATCAGGAGTAGTATACATATTCTTATTCCCTATGTTTATTTGAACATCCAACAGGTATTTTTTTAATTTTTCATTGTTAATGGTCATTCCCAATCCAGGACGTTCAGGTACTTCGACTTCAAAATTTGGACTTATCTCTATTTTATTGGAGGTAATATCCAATGCCAATTGCTTGGGCTCAACCGGATATTCACAAATCACATGATCTTGTAGTCCGGCATATGGTTGCAAGGAGGCACTCAGGGCAAGATGGGATGTAAATGTATGATTGACATAGGTCACCCTTTTTTTCGCAGCTAAATCCGCTAACCGTTTTGCCGGGGTTATACCACCTATTCGCCCCGTGTCTATTTGGAGAAATTTTATTCCTCCATGATTTACCATTGCTGATGCCTGTGAAAAGTTGTTACACCCCTCTCCTCCGGCCAAGGGAACTCTAGGTGTGGCCATGGAAAGTTTTGAATAGGCATCCAAGGCCAGATTGGAGAAAGGTTCCTCTAGCCAATGCACATTTACTTCATTCAAGACTTCCAATCTTTTTGAGGCACTTATAACATCATCCCCCCAGACCGTTCCTATATCCACCATCAGTAATATATCCTTGCCCAGTCCTTCTCTTGCCGCTCTAAAATGTTGATTATCGATATCTAAATCCTTGCCTATGGGTCCCCATCCAAACTTGACGGCCTTAAAACCGCTCTTTACGGATTGTTTGGCTTTTTGATAGGTTTCCTCTGGTGTATTCCCAAACAATTGGGAAGCATAAGGGGTTTTGGGATAAGCCTTTTTATAGCCTAAAATTTCATAAACAGGTGCATCAAGGTGTTTTCCCAGTAAATCCCACAAGGCCATGTCTATTCCAGAAAATGTATGGTCCGTTTGTAAAAGGTCAAAACTGTTCTCATGCACTTTTTGTCCTATTTTGACGATATCCGATGCATCATTTACATGCATACCTTCAATCGAATCCTTAACGGGTTTACATGCACTGTGCGACATTGGGCAAACATACGCTGCAATGGACGGCAGAGGAGCCGCTTCACACTCACCCCATCCTTCCATACCACCGGCTCTTACCCTTACCAAAAGGGCATCTTGGCTTCCATCTCCAACATCCAACACCTCGGGCATGCTTAAATAAAAAAAGTCTACTGATTCTATTTTCATTTTATTTGTTTTGTCTATTTGGTTCGTGATAGGCACCTGCATAAATGGTAACCACAGTGGTCAATGTTTCATCAGGCAGCAACTTGGTACACTGGTTAAGAGTTTTGGCTTGGTTGACGCTTACCGGCATGGCGGAAGCGGGTTCCAATATGGCTGTATAGTGGTTTCTGAACTTGCCGTACGAGGCAAAGTACCATTGATAGGGGAATACCCCTTGATCATACTCGTAGGTAAAGCATATTTTGCCATTGTCCATGACCATGGTCATTTCCCCCTCCGGGGAATCCCATAAATAAAAAAAATCCATCGTATTGTCCTTTGCCGGTACACAACTGGCATCCATACCGTTGATCGTGGGCCATTCAAAAGCACCTTCCTGAGTGAATCTGGAACTTTCTGGATATACAATTTTTCCTTTCGAAGCTTTGCTTTCCAATCTATCTCCTTCGGAAATATTCAGAGCTGCATGGAGTTTCCAAAGAAAGTGCCTTACCTGACCAGATCTATTCTGAATCTTGTACTTCATCCTAATTCGGGGAGAATTGGGCAGTAATTCAATCTGTTTACTGTAAAACAATTTACTTTTGGGCAATTCCCCACTTACCGTAAACAAGTTTTCAGAAACGGTACATTCCAACCCTGTTGTCCAAAGTTCGCCATGGTCGGGATAATCCACCCCGTCAATACTTTCAACAATATCATTCGGAAGCAATTCATCCACACCTCCCCAAAAGTTGGTGTCATAATCATCATTGGGAAATTGTTTTTTTAAAGGGAGTTGTTTGTTGTTCCAAAGAAATTCCTTCCCAAGCCTCCTATTGAAGATGCTGGTCAATTTCCCTCCAAGTGCCGGGACAACGTCAACCTGAAGGTGTTCATTCTCCAAGGTATATTTCCACAAATTGTTGCATCGATGCTTACTGATCTTCATAATCCAACCTTTTTGTATGTACAAATCCATTTAAAACCTCTTTTAGAAGGTTATTTTGCGGATAGCTAAAACCTAGGTGTTGTCTATAGCCTTCGGCATAGTCACTCCCGATAAGTGTTCCATTGGAGGCGGAAAAATCTTTCATCATTATGATATACTCATCCACCTTGGACATTTTGCGCAACCAGTCACGTTGGCTCTTATGGCACGCCAACATTTGTTCTTTCAAATCCATACTGGTGGTAATATCGACCAGAATGTCACCGTGGATTCTTTCACCAAACCTGTCCTTTCCCTGTACGGAATCGGCATAGTAGAGGTGCGGTACGTTCTCCAAAGGGTCCAAACCATTTATAGGAATGTTGCGGATTGTGGCCGCCATACACGCTGTCTGTGCCAAATTGCTCGTGATTTCGTGGTCGAGCATATAGTCTGAAGGACTCGCCGTGATGACCATATCGGGCCTTACCCTCCTGAACAGTTCAATTACTTTTAACAAAGTAGGCTTGTCGTAGGTGATAAATACATCCTCACATTCAAGGCAATGATAATCGCCGCCCAAAAGGTCTGCCGCTTCCCCGGCCTCATTCTTTCTAATGGCACTGATCTCCGATGGACCTAAATGGTCAGAACCTGCCTGTCCAGGGGTCATTGTGGCAATGGATACTTTCCATCCATTTTGGGCCAAAAGGGCCAATGTTCCTCCGCTCAATATCTCGGCATCATCGGGATGGGCCATAATGCACAACACAGTTTTTTCCTTGTTCATTTTCTTAATTATTTTTAGTATTTACCACCATAACGCATATACAATTCCATAAATAGTGGCCATCAATCCCCACCACAACCATACGGATTGCCACCACGGACGTACTTTTTCTGCTGCTGGCAACATGATAAGCTTTGGCGTCCAAAGCAGCTCTTTTATCTGATGATACGCTTTGGCTTTTGTAAACAGGCTTACCCCAATCATTATTAGGACACAGAAAAATTGTGTGATTCCACCTGTCACATAAAAATTATCCAAACCATAAGTTGTTATCAAATCCGTCGGAACCAAGGATGGAATGGCGATATGTTGTATGAACGCCCCTAGTGGAATACCAATGACCAAAACAACGAATGCCGCTGTTGAGGTAGCCCTTTTCCAAAATATACCCGCGAGAAAACAAGTGGCAACAGGAACGGCCAAATAGGTGGACAAGGATTGGAAATAAATAAAAATACCGCCAAGCTTATCAATTACCGGAGCATAGAGTACACTGAAAGCGGTTAATACAAATGTGCACCACATCCCTATTTTTACCAATTGCTTATCCGTTGCTTTTTGATTGATCCACTTTTTATAAATGTCATAGGTAAACAAAGTGGAAATAGAGTTCATAAAAGCTGATACGGTTGACATGACGACGGCCAAAATTCCCACCAATATCAATCCCTGAAGTCCTTTCGGAACGAGATTAGCGATTAAAATGGGGTAAACGTCATCAACCTGACTTTCCGTTATCAAAAATTCCTCGTGTCCGGTAAAAGCCAAAGCTCTGGCCATCATACCGGGGAAAATTTCCAAAAAAGGTCTTAAGAGTACAAAGGCAAGGGCAAAAACAATTGCCATACGAACATCCCATTCGGATTTGGCCCCAAAACCTCGCTGTACCAAAGCCTGATTAAAACAAGAATAGAACAATTGCAGATTGAACAAGGAAAATAGAACTGCATGCCACGGCATTACTGGGGTATCCATATCCTGCATCAAATGAAATCCACCAGGGGCATATTCCACAATATCCGACCAGCCATTATCCAATTCCCCATAACCCAAATAGAACAAGATACCTGCTGCAACAAACATCAATATAAACTGGAATACGGAAGCATTGATCATGGATGTCATTCCTCCGTAAATGCTAAAAATGCCACAAACACCGCCAAGTATTAGGATACCAATCCAAAGTGGAACGTCGAACAAGACTTCAAAAAGTTTGGCCCCTCCATATAAAACCGTTGCCAAACTCAGGAACACATAACTAAGCAGTAATAGCACTCCAAAAACATTTTGACTTCTCTTATCGAACCTCCGGCCAAGATATTGAGGCATGGTCACAATATTGTTCCTGAGGTACAGGGGGAAAAAACAAAATATTAGAGCGGAATAGACCAGTATGGCAATCAGGTATGAATTTACCAGAGGTAAGCCCACAAAATACCCCATTCCATTCATCCCAATTAATTGTTCAGAATTAAGACCTGTGGCCACATAGGCCATTCCTATGGCCCACCATGGCATTTTACCCTTTGAAGTAAAATAATCCGATGCATCCTTCCGGCCTGCCCTGCTTGACCAAATACCTATGGCTATTATGACCACAAAGTATCCAACGACCGTCAAAATGTCCAAATAACTGCTTTCCATCCGATTAATTTTTCATGGTGCTTGGGTTAACCTTGTCCTTAATAGGAAAGTTTTATCGAACTAGATCCGCTGAAGTTCTTGATTGTTACAGTTTCATTTTCTGGATCAAAAACCCCTCCTTCTACTTTTTTCGGAAGCTTGTGATTCGGGTGGGGCAAACGGATGGTCACGGTTTTCGGCATATCCTTAAATTCCCCACTAATTGATGCTTCGATCCATCCTTCGTCCAATGATGACTCTGCCACTACATTTAACTTTCCAAAATAGCTTTGTACATCGTTGAGTATGATTTTCTTTCCATCATCCATCCAAGACCTGGGAATTAATTTGAGTAATTCCAATGTTTCTGTATCCTTCTCCATATATAGCATCCATCTGGTCTGCATTAAAAACCAGGCCTCTTCGTGTGTTTTATGGTGACTTGCTTCAAAAACATGCTCCCAAAAAGTAAGTGTTTCCCTATCCGCCAATCCAGAAAATGAATTATAGTACATCTTTAAAAAAGGCTTCGTAAGACCCAACTTTGCTTCAATAAAATCGTGCCTGCTATAATAAGGTTGACTGGGTGCGGTATTTTCTTTGAACAATAAATCACTGTGATAATCCAACAACCATTTTGTAGCTTTTTCCTCTGGTTGTAAAACCTCACAAAAAACCAAGTACAATGGTCCCAAAAGAGCATCAGCGGTCATAAAAGTGCCATGCGACCAAAAGTTTTCACCCTTTAAATTAAGCGAACGCATTCCTAGACCTCCAGCCCAAGGTGCTGCTGACGGTATCCAAGTACCATCTTTTAGAGGCACCAATGGAGATAATGAGATGGTCTTAAAAAATGCATCCCGTATATCCTGTTTCCACAATGCGGCCTCTTTCGCTAATTTTCTAGCCTTTTTAGAATCAATATCCTGCATCATTTCGGCCACGCGTTTTAATCCCAAATATCCATAGCCATTCAACATATACTGAAAATAGTGATCATCAGGGTCCGCTACTTTTCCTGAAATCATTCCGTACCCCTTGCCCTTTAAACTATCCTGTTTGTTTTTTGCCCTCCATTCCAATAGATACTGTGAAGATTTCAATATTTTGTCTTTTCTGAACTTTAGCCAGTTTGTATCATTACTATACCTATAATATTCCCCCATAGTATAGAGTGCAGCACCTGTTTCTACCATATATCCGTTAAAATTCTGGATAAATCCATCCTCCCTTTGTTTATCCAAGAAAAAATTAACCGACCGTTTTGCAATATCCAACCAGCCCATAGAGGCATAAAACTGTATAATTGGAGAACTTTCTGTTCCAATGGGCGAATAGACACCAATGGTCGGTGCCAAGGTGGCATCAGGCTCAATTCCATACGTAATCAAGTCCAAGTGAACGAGACCAGCGTTTATCATATTATTGATTCTTTCCTCGGGAACATGAATGGAGGCTCCTTGGGAGATGCTATTTTTCCAAAAAGCAAGGCATTCATCCTTTTTTTTGTCAAAATCAACTTCATATAATTTTTTAGCTCTATCGTTAGATATTGGTGAATGAGGCAAATAAAATTCAAGGGTCCTTGTTTCACCTGGTTGCAACAACACTGCTATTTCCTCTTTGTGCAAGGGCTCATCATCCAACTTTGAAATTGCAAAGACCTTTTTGTTGGGGTATATCGAAAAACCACTATCCGACTTAAATTCATACTTCAAAGACACCCACCATGCAGTCCCAGGTTTTATTGTCTTGAACCAAGCATATCTCGGTGTTGATCCTAGGTTGGTAGCTTTGACCTGATGATAGAGAACAGTCTCTTCTTCACGGTGCAATTCATTTTCCTTTTTCCCATCGAATTCCTCTTGTTGTTGGGGAGTCAACATACTTCCAGCACTGTATTTTGCCGCAACAAGATAATCCGTGCCCCTTATATTTTCCTTAACAAGAGGTGATTTTTCCAATGACACAAAGGCTGTTGATTCATATTCGACTTCCCCATCTAGCATTTGAGATTTCCTAATAGGATACCACCCCTCTTCAAGGCTACGATTTAAATCAGAAGCTACGCTGATACCACGGCCATAGGCAAAAGCATAAGCTACATGATTCATGTTTAAATCGGTAAATTCCATGGGATGGCTAGAATAAGTAGGCTTAATGGAAAAAGTTGCAGCGCCCTCGGTTCTTTCGTCGTAATTAAACACTCTAAAATCACGTGATACTCCCAACAAAGTGGGGGCAATTTGAGATTTGGTTTTGGAAGCAGCAGATAAATAGGATTCTTCCGGACTCTTTTCCCAAATCTCAATATTGGTGTTTAATCCCTTACCGGCTATCAGTTTTTCGATATCCCCGTATGATCGTGTATCATACTCGGTGAGCACCACAACTCCAAGTTCCGGTGCGTATATTGGAATCTCCACATCAACATTCGTTATAAAAAAAGAAAAGGGACTTTCATCTTTGTCCACATGCATTATTGCACCATCAATGTTTTCACGGTTTAGTTTATAGGCCACCAATAGTCTAATCGATTCATTAGTATGTGGATGAAACTCCCCATCATCCACACTACCCTTACCTTTTTGAATTTCAATAGACTCTACCTCCCCAGTCGAAATGGAAATCTGAACATTTGATTTCAACTCTTGCCACTCAATGGCAACCTTTCCATGTATCATATGGTTATCAACAACTTGAGATTGAATTTTTTCAATACCAAACACCGATATATATATGATTATAATTGCAAAAATGAATTGATTCCGTTTCATAAAATGATATAAAAATTACCTTTTAACATATTTCATTGCCCATTCAGGTTTAAAGTATTGGACCATGCATTTTTCTTCAAATCAAAATTAGAGAATTGAACTACTCAAACTCAACACAATATTTACCGTTGGCAACACCATATTGACCATGAAGTTCCCGTTATACATAAATGTTATATATTTATTATATTGATGGATATATTAATATTTTCGACATCATTTTGATTGCCAAAGAATTAACACAAAGTCAAGTCGAATTAATACCATTCCTTGAAGTTATATTTTACTAAGGATAACATGATATGCGCTTAACCTTTTCAAAAGAATTTTAAGTTTAAACCCTGTTAACGTTGTAGTATTTAAATCAAACTGATATACTAAAACATAGCTAAAGCCAAAGGTGAATGAAAAGTACATATGAGCATCAATCGAATCCCACAGGAAAAAGGTTTTTAGTTAAAAACTATAGGCAGGCCAATTTTACATCTGGATTTCATTTCCATGACCTTTACGAATTGATTTACATAAAAAAAAGTTATGGGAAGTTGCATACGGAAAGAACCATCATTGATTTTTATGAAGGAGATATTTTCCTGATCGGTCCAGGTTATGGCCATTGTTTCTATAATGATAAGAAATTTGTTCAATCAGGCTTAGAGGCTGAGGCAGTTGTAATATTTTTTGAAAAGGACTTTTTAGGCGATGATTTTTTTAAAGTTCCAGATTATAAAGAAACCCAAGATTTATTGGACAATTCGAATTTTGGTCTACGTATAAAAAAAACTGATGCCCATCTGATAAATTTAATTGAAACCATAAACCAAAAGGATGGTCTACAAGAACTAATCACTTTATTGGAAATCCTAGATTATCTCACAGACTTACTCCCAAATGGTTTGGATATATTAAGTGAAATAGAATCTGCCATCGACCCTTTTCATTCCGATTACACTAAACTAAAACCTGTTTTGGAATATGTAGTAAAAAATTTTAAATCCAATATAACCAATCAGAAGGCTGCGGAAATAGCGCATCTAAACGAGGCTGCATTTTGTCGTTATTTCAAGAAGAGAATGGAACTTACTTTTTCGCAGTATGTAAACAATGTGCGCCTGGCGCATGCAAAAGACCTATTGTTATCAAAAGATTGGGATATTGCACAAATCTGCTATCAATGTGGCTACAACAATATTTCCTATTTCAATCGAAAATTTCGGGAAATAACAGGTAAAAGCCCCAAAGAATTTAGAGATTCATACCAATCCACAAATGAAGAATTGGTTATGGATAATCAATCGGACTAAAAAACAATTTTCATGAATTCATTTTTATGCCTTAATCAAATTACCTTCCTTATTGATTATTGGAACGATTTCCAACTAAACTATTAATTTTCTTTCCTGTGACAGACATAATCTATCTTCATGATTTTGAAATTTGATTCTTTACCTATCACTGTTATTTCCAAATATTGAACGGCTAAAACGAGTACTTTTATTTTAATAACAAGGGAAAATACTCCTATCCTAACGCTCAGTAAATTAAACAACCAACAAGAATCGTAAACTTAAATGCAACTATTTTATTCTGAACAGTAAAACATCCCATTAAAAAAACCACAAATAGAAAGTTGGATAACCTAAAACATATTACATTGGGTTAATCAATTATACCTTGTCATATCCAATGTTACTGGATTAGTCCCTATTGCTCATAATGTAGACCTTTCCCTTTTTACGGATTGGTGTAGCTTTTTGAGTCAAATCTTCATCTGGAAATGTCACTAAATAAAGTTTGTTATTGTTCACAGTCATATAATATGGCACTTCATCTTTACTTATTAACCCACTGAGATCTTCAAGTCTGCCTTTTTTAAATTGGTTCCAATTTTTCCAACGCACAAATCGATAAGAGTTATGGTCAGAACCATTGGCGTAGGAACTACTAAAAAAATTAGTCCCATACCAATTTCCATCAAAACGCATCACATCATTAAGCACCAGTCCGGTTTTTGAATATGATCCCGCCGTAGCAGGTTCCCTTTCCTTATAACCGTAGTATTTATGTTTTCCAGACTTGAAATTATCAATCCTAATTACCTCTCCATAGCTTGACAAAACAATATATACCTTTTTGTTCACCAAAGATAAGGCCCTGGCATACGCCCATCTGCCATGTTTTATGATTGGTTTAAGGTTCAGTATTTCATAACCCATTTCCAAATCCTCAAACCGAATCAGGTATTTATTCTCAGCACCATAGTTAGCATTAATAACATAAAAATAACCGTCATGGTCATTGTACAATATGTCATGAGGTCTGTTTAATTCAGGGATATCATTTTTATCAAAAATCTTAGGTTTTTTATCGATTGCGTCAAATTTCAAAATTAGGTCCTTATTTGTGCCGACTGCATAGAGTACTTTAGTCCCGTCATTTTTTCTCTTCCAATCGATGGCATGTGTACCCGTTGAATCGGCGGGCGATAGCTCCCATTTAATGGATTCGCCTGTTGGTCTATATTGAAAAACATCGCCAACTATAATTTCCAGACTATCTGTAAATGTTATACTTAAAGGCTGAACAAGTGGAATATCCTCCAAAACCCGATTTATTTGTAGTTGTTTCTGAGCATGGCATCTTTCACCTCCTAACCCGATGAACAGAATCAAGAGAGCAGTGCATCTTAAAAATGCTTTATTACAGTTTTTAGATTTCATTATTAAATTTAAATTACTATTTGCAAACTACCGATTAGTCCATACCATTGCCGAAACCGGATAATTTTATTTGATTTTCACCAGCATTAATTCGTCTATGTTGGTCGCCATAGTGAAAAAACCCTGATGTATTCTTTGGCAACCATATATCTGCTTTAAAGTTTTTCTCATTTTTCCTAAAATGTACTTTGATAATACCATTGGGGTGAGGCATCTCTGCCTTTATAAAATTCAATTTGCCAAGTTTAGGGCTTATACTGACTTTTTTAAACCCAGGGGCTGCAGGACCAATACCACATACAGTCGCAAAAAAATCATATAGGGGACTTGCACTCCATGCATGACAATCGGATCTCGAAGGTTCCGGTCTTTCCGCAAAAGTTGTTAATCCATTGTCCAGCATACCTTTCCACTCCCCGAGCAAATTTAGATATTCATCTCCCATATCAATTGAACCAAGGGCCCGAAACAGATAAAATTTATAGTATACAGTGGCCTGTATCAACGAACCATCATTTAAGATTCTTTCCATTAATTGTCTTGCTTCCTCTTTGTCTACTGCATTTGACAAAACGGCCATTATCGAAGCATGTTGACTATAGCTGGTATGTCCAATATCATCAGCGAACAATCCACGTTCTTTATCAAAACATTGTCTCTTTACGGACCGGTTGATTTTATTTTGTATCACTTTGTACCTAGTGACCTCTTCGGAATTACCATATTCGCTAAACATATCTACCGCATCCCCTAGCGCATAGGACAATTGAAGAGTAAGAATGGAAGAACCTCCTTCCTTGACTCCGGGAGGTACACCTCCCATAGGAATTTCATCATTCCAAGGCCATTCCGTAGCCCAATCCGTAAAGTTCCAGTGTGGCATAGGCCCCAACATTCCATGTGCACTCAATTTGTCAATATACCACTCCAAAATTGTTCTAACAGTTGTTAAGTGTCGCTTGACAAACTCATCATCAGGCCTCAACATGAAATAGTCGTGAAGCATATTGATCCAATATAAAGAGAACGGAGGTATGAACTGTTCATAACGAGCTGGATATCGACTGTTCAAAATTCCTTCAGAATTCCTCGACCAACTGAGGCTGTTTATAGCCTTCTTCATCAAAATGTCATCCCCTGTCACATATAATGATATAAGAGCTTGAATCCGAGTATCACCTATATACTGCAATTGCTCATAGTAAGGACAATCGTAATAGGTTTCTCCTGCACACAATCGAGCGGTCCGCCAACCTACTTCCCAAATATTGTCCAAATATTGCATATTACTTGTAAAATTGGCTTTGGCAACAAATGGATACCCTGTAAACATAGATTCAATAGGATACATTTTCATTGCTTCGGCTCCCGTTTCTATTTGGACCTGTATGTATCTATAAGTTCGGAACCATAGGGTTTCGTAAGCTCTTTCACTACCTCCATCGAGATAAAATATATCCTTGAAGCCCTCAATTGTTTTTCCCGTTATCACATTCCTATTGCCTTTATTCCCATGCTCGTCCACCAAGGATTCCGCATAAGTGACTTCAATTTTGGAGTCTTTTCCTCCATCAAATAAAAATTTGAGATATCCATTTGTCAAATAACCTTGATCAAATAAAATAGTTGCCTTTGTATATGGCTGTACGATTTGTGAGGAGCCCCCAGACATGAATTCAGGGTCAAGCTTTAAGCCAGTATAATCACGAACCTTTGGGTTTGGTTCCGATTTGGATTCCATTAGTGGAATATCTCGTGGGGTCAATGCCCTAATATATTGAGTTCCGTAATTTTGAGGAATACCCCGCTCTCTTTCTTTGGCTTCCATCCAACCAAATTTATCCTCATTTGGCTGACTCTTCCAGCCCCATGGATATTTCCGGCCATCAATGATTTCTGTGGGTCCTACATCCTGGAGATATCCAAAAAATGGGCTATAGGAGATATTCCCAAGTACGTTCCAAGTTGAATTGGTATTCACAACCTTTTCAGCTTCAGAATTCCCTTGCAAAATAAACCCAAGTTCTTGGGAAATTTGTGCTCCCGCCGACCAAAACCCAAAATTCCATACTGTAGCTGCGATTTGATTATGGCCCTCTTTCAAGAAAGGTGCAATATCAATGGTTTCAAAATACCAATGAAGAATATCCCCTCTTGCCGGTCCTTTAACCACTAAGGTGCCATTTACATATAGCTTATACCTTTGATCGGCAGAAACATTGATAATGAATTCTTCAGGTTTGGCTTCAAGACTCCACCCTTTTTTAAAATGATAGACTCCATAATCATAGGTTGAACCAACTGGTGTAGTAATCCAATGAGCTTCCCACTTTTGGTTTTGCCATTTTGCCGCTGGAGATTCTAAAATTTGATGTTCTTGTGCTGTGATGATTGTAATGCATAAAAATTGTACAAGACAAGTAACTTTGCAGAACTTCATATAAAAACTTTAAACTTGATGAAATTTACCATCTAATTCTCTTTAAAACACCACCCATAAAAACACGCTTTTTTATTTTCTAAATGGGGTTCATTGTCTCATTAATTATATTCCTGTTTTAGGATTGCATTATACTTTTGGAATATTTGAACACTTGTCTCAACAGGATCCCCAACGGGCTCCACAGGATATTTATTCTGATCATTAACCCATTCCCACTCAAATGTTTTCACACTTTCCTCAAACTTTTCTAAATCAACGGCTCTATTTTCATCCAAACAAGACCCCACATAATCAAAAAACAGTTGCCACCTAGGTCTATAAAAATCACTTAACAGGCCCGACCATTGTCTACAAGAATAGTCGTGTATTGGATTATCTTTGCCTCCCCATAACGTTATCAGGTCTCTAGCATTAAATTCATAAAGTTTTTTTTCATTCTTATTCTCGCCCCAAGAACGCGCATCTTCAAGCCATGGTCCTAACAAAAAATCCTTTCTTGTCTTTAAAAGCCTATCCATATCCAAAATCAATTCTAGGAATTGCTTACTAAAAAAATCAAAATTCACCCTATCCCCATCATCATACGCTTTAGTGATTTTCTGTTGAAGCGGTGTAGCATAATTGGCAAGTACTTGTCTCGTAACATCAACCAAATCATATTGAAATCCATCGGAGTCTTTAAACTCTGGTGCTTCATCGACAAAATACTTCCATGCTTCCACTAATTCCTTTGGATCATAGCTTAATGTGGTATTGGTCATGGTGGTATTACAATTGAATGTAGGTCTTCCAGTAATGATTGATTCGGGAGTTTCAAGATTAGCATCCGCACTGTAAACCGTTTTTTTTAGAATCTGCCATGCTTTCTCCATAGCAAAGGAGTTAGTGCCATATCTATTTGTCAGGTATTGTTCGAGCCATACATCTAAATTGATAACATCATTTCTCCAAACATTTTCCAACATTAACTGATAGAGGACAGGGTTTTGCTCAATGCCTTCAGGTGTTAAGCCTATTCCACTCATATTCCCCGATTCCGGGTCATTGAGTGCAATGCCAGGGTCATAGGCTATATGCCTCATCCTTCCGTATAAGCCAATATTTCCTCCAAAATTGCTTAATAAGTTCCATATCCATGGTTTACCATAATAGGCTTCAGTATCATTCCAAACTGGATGTGATTCGCTAAATAAATCCAAGATTATCATATTATTGTCAGGAATGGCATTTAATAGACCTTTAATCTGTTCCTTCTGCCAATACTCAGAATTATAAGAGAACATCCATCCTTGCATTACCCAAATGGCTTGAGGGTCATAAGTCTGCATTGAACTATAAATTTTTTCCCCTATTGCACCCAAAAATTCGGGATTGTTTGATGGTGGATCGTTCTCATTAAAAGTGTCCGCGGAATAAAGATGGTCAGTACCATATTCTTCCGTCTGGATTTCCAAGAACTTTGTCCCTATCTCAACGAATAATGGGTCTGAGGAATCCAACATGTAGGTATCATCGAAACCATGTCCCCAATTGGTATTAATGAGCTTTGATTCGGGAAATTTATCCTTGAAATTAGGGGGCACATGTCCTGTAAATGCTGGCAGCACTGGTGTCATCCCAAAAAGTCTTTCTCGCTCCAAAATTCTTTTTTGCAATTCTTTATGACTATCTATCCAACTTTGGGGCAAAGGGCCTCCCCATCCATCCAAATTCCCCATCCATAACCAAGCAAAATGGGTTGGCCCACTAAAAAAACCTTCCAATTCTTTGCTAGAAAATCCGAAATCTTTATACACTTCTTGCCAAATTGATTCCTGTCCAGTAAGCGCCAACGGCATATTTATCCCATTTAAAGCCATCCAATCAATTTCTTTCTCCCATCTTTCCCAATCCCACCAAGACATGGTGTAATTAAATGTGCAATAGTTCATATAGTACCTGTATTTGTATGGAGTGGTTTTTCGTATTTTCTTAAAATCAATAGGTAGTTCTTTAGGTAATTTTAAATTAGTACCATTCCATGTAATACTCACTCCACAGAAATTCTCTAGGTAGTATTTGAAGGCCGACCCGATAGAAACACCATTATTGCCCCGTAAAACGATTTTTCCATCCAAGGATTCTACCTCAAAAACATCCTGATCGGTTTCCTTCCCTATATATTCTATTTCGAACTTATTTGAAATACCCGGAATTATTCGATCAATAAAACTCTTCAGTTCCCTATTGGGCAACTGTGAAAAACATGTTGTGAAACAATTAAACATCATCACGACTGAAAACAAGGTTTTCTTATAACTTACGGAAAGAAATAGCTTCATTGTAAAATTTTAATTAATTAAAACTGAAAAATCACTGACTTCGACCATTGATGTATTATGGCCTCCCTCAACGAAATTGGGCAATTCAAAAAGCACTCCTACAAAGGTCAATTCATAGTCAGATAAATTTTTCGAAAGGTCCATCTGTGTATCTTCTATAGCTCTTTTAAGATTATCCCTAGTAATTACAACTTTAAAATGTTTTTTATCCTGAAAAGGTTCTGATTGTAGACTTTCAGACTCCGATGACTTTGTAATATAAAGACTTTTGTCTTCTAACGGGCTTGACACAAAGCTGACATATGTATCACTGTTGTTTGCGGATTCTTGATAAGTACCTCTAGATTCATAAGCAGGAATGATGTAGGCTAGCTGATTTTGAGTCTTTTTATCGAACAGATAAAACCCAAAACTCAATTGGGTAACCGGGGCTTGTTCAGCAGTAAATCCCCCTGATGATATATTACCGTTCGGATCTCTTAGTTCTACGAATGGTACTGAGGCTTTCATCTGAAAAATCAATTCATTGCCCTGAGACCAAGGGCATATCGTGTTGTTCGGTCCAGGTCGTTTCGCTATCCAAATGTGCGGACCTCCACCCCTAATGGATTTATATAATCCTTTTTTGTCAAGATCTTGAGTGTTTATTACCATTTTGGTCACTCCATTTTTATTTGCAACAGCGGACTGGTCCAATGAAATACTATCAGGAAAATCATCTCCTATGTATCTGGTTATGACACTCAGTGTGTCCTGCAAAACAGGCTCTGAATAATTTGGAACAATAGGCATATCATAATTTTCGATTTTAGCCACTTCCCAAACTATACTTTCCGCAGTGTCATTTACATTCACTTGTTTATTTTGATCCGTATTTTTTTGAGATGATGAATCCATACAACCCAAATTAATACCGACCATGATGCCCAACCAACCTGTTAAATAAAATCGTTTTCTCATAACCTCCTCAATGAAGAATAGTTTTTCTGTTTACAACAAAATGTTTTAAAAAAATTAATACTTGTCTTACTATCATTTAATACAAGACTTGGGGTATACTTCAACACTCAGAATAGTATTGTTATAGAATTAAGCAAATGATATGATGTAGGATATTCAATTTTTCTTTTAGTATTCTTCATGAATACTAAAATTCCTAAAACTGGCCCCCATGGATACTTGGTCACCCTCTTCCCTAAATGTTTCCTGCAATATTCCGGCTGAGGTCAAAACATAGTCAGTTGGATCTGTAGAAAAACTTTGACTAAACTGCGAATTGATATCCGTGATTATATTTATAAGGTTTTGCCTTGTGATTTCGGCTCTATAAAAATTATAGGTGTTCCATGTAGTACTTCTCCAAGAAGAAGAATAGGTATTGGGAGTGCTATAATCAGTTCCTCCAAATCTAGTGGAAGCAAAATAGGTAAAGGTATCTGTCATTACTGTTTCGCTAGGGGTTGAAGACCTATTATCAAAAGCATTCACAATAATAGCAATAGCAGCATTATTCACTGTATCCTTTAAGTACATAAAAAAACTAAGCTGTCCTACTGGATAATTGTTGTTACTGTTATTATCCCAATTGGCAAACCATGGTAACCTTAAATCCGCTTGAACCCATAACTTTGAGGTTCCCGTGCTCCAGGGAGAAGGCGGACTTGAAAAAGCATATTCATAAGTAGTATTTTGTCCGCCACCCACTATTGATTGGTAAGATGTAAACCAACTATTCATCAAAATTCCACCATATGCGCCATTCATTTGGAACACAGGCGAACCATTAGTTGAATCATCAAACTCCCCCTTTTGCCAATTTGATAGAGGGGTAGGTGGAGTGTAACCTGTGAATGTGGAAGGATCATAAGTAGGATTAATCGATATTGCATTTCCTGAATGTGAGACATCATCCTGCCATCTTACGACCATAATCATGGTATCCAAAGGCGTTGACTCATTTTGAACATAAAATCTATTTGTAAGACTTGATACGTTTTGGGTAGAAAGAATCGTGTTGACCGACGAAACCAGACTTACTGAATTTAAAGATGAATCCAAGTCGTCTTTGACTTCTTGGATTTCTTCACCCTCAAATTCTTGATTAGTTATTCCTTCTTCATCTGTACAACTACTAGTTATTAAAAGACATAACATAAGGCGGATAAAGTGATTAATGCATTTAAAGTTTCCCATAAATTTCTATTTAAAAAATTAAACGTGATTGTTCTTGTGAAAAAAGCACTTGGATAAAAAACCAGCTTTATTTCCATAAAGAATAAGTAGGGTGAAAAATTAGAAGGTGACATCTATATTCAAGTGGCATATAGATGTCACGTTCCTATTTCTCAATAAATCAAAAAGGATGCTATTCTTTAATAATCCTTTACCAATCGTACATTGAAAACCAAGTTCTTATCATTCTCAGCAAACCCCATTCCTCCGTCATCGAGCAAATACCATCGCAATCCATTAATATCGGAGTTCTCATCGGAAGTCCACCAGGCAGCATATCCCTTCATAGGTCCGCTAAATGCAAATCCACCTCCTAATGCTGTGAAACCAGTTTCATTGGTTCCATTATCGGTATTCCAATGCTCCGTACCTTCTTCTTTTAATCGAAGGCCATCATTTTCTACAAAATCTACTAAGGTTATCCATTCAGCATTGGTAGCAACATGCCAACCCTCAGGCGCAAAATTTTCTTTTACTATATCATTCCAAGCATAGTGCGCTCCATATTCCTTGTTAACATCATCTACATGAAATGTGTGAGGTAAATCGGTTCCATCCGTAAAATGCGTACTTTCAAAGTTTTCAACCATCCAGGTCAGACCAGCAATTTCAACAGAGGTATAAATGTTACCATCATAATCCATAATCAAAGTTTCAAAATTCTCATTCTCTCCATATCCGACCTCTCCATTGGACGCAATAGCATAAGCCCTAACATGATAAACGGTACTTGGTTTCAAACCTTCTATAAGGCCCTTAAAAGTGTCTGATTCACCTTCAATTGCAAGTTTTGAATCCTCCTCAATGTTTGGGTTCTCTTCTTCACCCCAACACAGACCTCTTTCCACTATTCCTACGCCAAAATCATTGCGTATCTCACCGCCAAATTCGGCACTCGTACCACCTATGAATTCGACATCCTCTGATTCCATTGTTTTAACCAACGGCACTTGCTTGGTAGTAAAGGTTTTTTCTGCTCCAAATTGTATGCCCGCCAAATTGGTGGCGAAAGCGCGAACATAATACTTAGTACCTCCTTTCAAACCTTCCATACTGACCTTAAATGATTCATTGCTTCCCTCTCCAAGAGCTCCGTTCTTTTTAATTACGGGATTAGGAAGTGTGTCCCACACTATTCCTTTCCAAGACAAAGGACTACCTTCATCTAAAATTGAACCATAAGCAATAGCAGAAGAGCCGGTAATGTTATCAACCTCCCCCGTTTTAACTTTGGCCGGTATGGCTTTAGGGTAATCATCTTCTTCGCATCCTAATAATGTGATGCACAATAGGCAAATAATACCTAAAATTAAATTATATGTTTTCATCCTATACATTTTTATAACTGAATAAAAAAGACGTGCTTTTTTTGAATTAATATCCTGGGTTTTGTTGAACACCACTCAATTCAATATCATTTAGGGGCAATGGATACCATATCTTGTGGGCAGCCCAGTTGGCTTTTAGGGTTGGGACAATGGTATTCCATTTACCTTGGTCAGGACTAAGGGATTCTATGGTTTCACCTAATATTCCAAACCTTATCAAATCCATTCTTCTCCATCCTTCGAAACAAAGCTCCCTAGAGCGCTCGTCAAGTAGCTGTTCTATAAAATCATCTTTATAATAGTCCGTGCTAAGTTGTTCAAAAATAGCCTGTGTACCTGCCGCCCTTAGTACTACTTCATCCAATCGCTGTCTGGCAAGTGCTTCATTCCCGTTAAAATAGGCAGCTTCAGCATTCAACAATAGAATATCAGCGAAACGAAGCAATATCATATCTCCATCCGACCAAGCGGCACTAATCATCTTTTCATCTGCATCGCGCAATCTGTATTTACCAACACATAAGGAAACATCGAAAGGGGTTTCAGCTTCCAAGGGGAGGAAATAGCTGTATTCGCCCACCGTTTCCTTTGTACTAAGTTCTGAACTGTAAGACGATACAATATTATGGTGCAATCTTGGGTCCAAATCATTATACTTGTTAAACAACTCTCCGAGTGGACGCATATAACCATATCCACCTCCTAGCGCACTTGCCCCAACAGGTTGCCTCCAAAAAACGGTAAGATTCAAATTTCCTTGTACATTGCTATCGCTTCCAGATAAAGTGAACAAACTTTCTTGTGCTTTAACATCATCTGTTTTCTCAAGAAACAAGTATCTATAATTATCAACCAACTCCAACTCACTGTTGGAAATAATGTCATTGGTAACCTGAAATGCCCTTTGATAATAGGATTGGGAATCCACCCAGGCAAAACTATTCAGTTCAAAATTCAGCCCTTCCCCAACATTGTTCATTTTGGAACTAGCTAAATAAGTGTAAACCTTTGCTAAGTATCCAGCTGCAGACCATTTTGTTGCTCTCCCCCGTCCTCTGACATTCTCCTCTTCCAGATTTTTATAGGCAAATTCCAAATCAGAAATCACCAATTCGTATACCGTTTCCAAGGATTGTCTTGGCGCATTGGGATTTGTTTGCATTGCAGTATTGGTATAGACTGGAACGCCACCATAGAACATGGATAGATAGCTATAAAACAAACCCCTCAAAAACCTTGCTTCTGCTTTGACCTGGAGTCGTCTTTCCTCATCCATTTCGACAGTCTCTACACTTTCCAGCAGATAGTTCGCACGGTTGATACCAGCAAAAAGAGTAACCCAATTACTTGATAAGGTGGATGTTTGGGGACTATATAAGTAATTGCCAAATACAGAAAAAGCCTCATCATTAAAACCATCTCTAGTAACAACTTCATCAGTACCACCATTGAGCATCATGGGCATTCCTCCTACAAATGAGCCCCAAGCTTTACCCTGTAGTCCACCAGTATTCAGTAAATTATAACATCCAGTCAGCCCCAACTCAACACCTGTTTCGGAAGTATATAAGTTATCCACTGTTTCAAATGAGTATGGAACAGTATCCAGATAATCTGAGCAACTTGAGCATAGAATCACTGATACTGCAATGATTCCAAATTTTAATTTATTAGTAATAAATTCCATTGTTTTTCTTTTTAAAATGATACGTCCAATCCAATTATGTAATTCTTCATCCTTGGGTATGAAATAAAATCAACTCCTGACATCAACAAGTTACCTGAATTGACTTCTGGATCATACCCAGAGTAATTGGTCCAGGTATATAAATTGTTTCCTGTTACATAAAGTCTTGCAGATTGCAATCCTAATCTCGATAGGATGTCAGGTCCGAATGTATATCCGAACGTGATATTTTTTAATCTTAAATATGAAGCATCTTCCACATAGTAACTTGAGGTTATCATAGAAGTTGCATTAGCGCCGGCATATGTCCCATAGTTATTGGTAGGATTATCAGGGGTCCACATATTATAGAAGAAATCCCTTGTTGCATTCATATACGAGAGAATGGACCCTCCTTCCAATCTCCACCTGGACTCATTAAAAACCTCGTTTCCGTAGGAACCCTGAAGAAAAACCGTTAGGTCCAAATTGCCCCACGTAAACTTGTTGGTTATTCCACCAAAAAAATCTGGCGATGAGTTGCTAATGTAATCACGATCATTATCCAAATCGATGATTCCATCCCCGTTCAAGTCCTTGAACTTAAAAGAACCTGGACGCACATTGGTTCCATTCACGGAAACAATTTCTTCCTTTAACTCATAGTTTCTGGCAAGATGGTCAATACTTGGATTACTGTTATCTTGCCACGTAAAGTCATCTATTTGGTAAACACCGTCAAAAACATATCCATAGGCTCTTCCTATTTGTTGACCAACACCCACACGGCCAATATCCGAAATCCAACCACCCGGAACATTTATAGGTAGAAATTCACTCCCCCCTAAATCCAATACTTCATTTCTGTTTCCACTGACATTGATACTTGTACGCCATTGAAATTTGTTTGAGGTTACGTTCAAAGTATTCAATTCCAATTCAATACCCTTGTTGCTCAACTCACCTATATTTCTCCATTGCTGAGCATATCCAGTTTGTCCAGGTGTCGGCACCTGCAATAGCATATCCTTAGTTTGCTTGTCATAATAATCGGCCGTTATCGAAACTCTGTTATTGAAAAAGCTTAAATCCAAACCGATATCAAATTGATAAGTTGTCTCCCACTTAAGCTGATCATTAGCTTGGGACGATGGCGCACTACCTAAAACACCATCATAATAGGCATTGTCCAATTCAGGTAAATACCTAAAAGAGGGAATTCTATCGTTACCAGAAACTCCGTAACTTATTCGAAGCTTACCATTATTGATAAAATTACTATTGAGTAAAAACTTTTCATTACTAAAATTCCATGAATAAGCTGCAGAAGGGAAGTATCCAAATCTACTTCCTGATCCAAATTTATCAGACCCATCCACCCTGAAATTCATGGTAAGCAAATGAATGTCAGAATAATTGTAATTGAGCCTACTGAAGGCAGAGATTCTTTTACTCTTGTCTCTTACTGAATTTACTAACTGTGTATTCGCACCTTTTCCGATGTCATCCACTCCAGTAGTTTCAGTTAAAAAATCGGTTTGGACAAGATTAAAACTTTCAAAATCATTGGTGTTCACCTCTCCTGCCAATAAGCCCTTAATGGTATGTTTATCGTTAAAGTTTTTGTCATAGTTTAATTGCAAAGAAGCATTTAAGGTGGTGCTTTTTGAATGGCTCAATCCGGCATAACCATTACTGCCTACCCCATAGCTTGTCTCCTTGCCATAGAATTCTTTTCCTTTTGAATTCGTAAACCTTGCAAACGCCCTTCCGACTAAACTAAAGCTATCGTTAAAATCGTATTCTATATATGCCCCTGGATTGATCAATTGGGTAGAGGAATTCTTGTAAGTATCATCAATCATGTTAGTGGGGGATATATAAACATCCCCTGGATCAAACTCCTCATTAAACCATTCCAAAGGAATGGACACGGCAAGACCTTGCACTATCCCGTTGAAACTTAGATCACCTCCACCGCTTTGTGTGGCTCCGCTTAATTCCGACAAAGTACCTTGTAAGTTAAATCCAAAACGCAGATGATCGTTCTTCTTGGTATCCAATTTTACCAATGCAGAATATCTTTGAGATTCATTATTTCTAACAAGAGCCTCATTATCCAGTAGCCCTAAGCTAACTGAATAGTTGGATTTCTTGCTTCTTCCATTAATTGAGAAGTTATAATTCCGTTGCAAACCTGTTCTTAAAAGCTCATCTTGCCAATCATGTTGGATGGCCGAATAAGGATCTTGAATCTGCACTACGCCCTCATCATTCTCTGCATAAAATAATGCGCCGTTCGGCTGCACCACTCTTCTAAATTCAATAAATTCATTTGCATTTAGAACATCTAGTTCATTTGTTACGGTAGCCAAACCTGAAGAAATATTGAAACTATAAACAGTATTCTCTTGGGCTGGAGATTTTGTCTCGATCAATATGACTCCATTTGCCCCTCTAGAACCATATATAGAGGTAGCAGATGCATCCTTAAGCACAGTGATTGATTTAATATCGGCAGGATTGATTAAATTTAAGGGATTAGATGAATTATTAATCCCTTTACCAGAGGTTGCTATTTCCCCAGTATTTATATCATAAGGCATTCCATCAATAACAAAAAGTGGGTTTGTTCCAGCTGAAATGGAATTCATTCCCCGAATAGAGATGTTCACACCAGCCGCAGGGTCACCTGAATCGGAACTAATCTGCAAACCTGCTATTTGCCCTTGAATACCGGAAAGAACATCAGTGGGCACCCCTCGTTGGATATCTTCTGTTTTTATGGTGGCCACACTACCCGTAAGGTCTTTTTTCTTGGTCGATCCATATCCAACCACAACAACTTCGTCCAAGTTCGCCACATCGGGCTGAAGACCGACCGTTAAATCTGTATTATTTCCAACAGGCACATCCTTACTCAGATATCCTATATAAGAAACCACTAATACCGGACTTTCCGAAGTGAGTTCGAATGCAAAGTTTCCATCAAAATCGGTAGTAGTACCATTTGAGGTCCCCTTCTCCAATACTGTTGCTCCGGGTAAGGGCTGTCCGTTCTCATCGACAACAGAACCTTTGATTCGTTTTGTTTGCTGCTGGCCACCATTAGCTACGGCATGCACTATGATATCGCTTCCCTGAACTTCAAATTCAAAGCCGACAAGTTTTTGCAGATCTTGCAAAACAGTAAAAACTGTCTCATTATGATACGCTATATCATATTTTTTCTTACTTTTTTCAAGAATTTTATCGTAATGGACGGTAAATTCACTTGATTTCGATATCTCATCAAAAATGGCAGCTACGTTTTTTTGCCTTTGAATTAAGGTGAGATGTGGTTTATTGGCACTTGCACTTGGTCCAAAAAAGCAACAAAGAGCAAATAGAATTAATATTTGTTTTCTTTTTAATATTCTCATTGGTATAAGTATTGAGTTTGTTTAATTTACTATCAATGCTTGGTTCAATAGGGCTTGTTGGCGCAGGCCCTATTTCATTTTCATCTTTTGTTTTCCATATTGACTCTGTTTTTTAATTTTTTATGTTTATCATCCTTTTCGACCATGATGTACCACTAAATGCCCTTCCATTCCCAGCAAGTTCATATTTAAATCAGCAAGCGTTTTGTTGATAAGAACATCAGGGAACGAATATCACAATCACCTATTTTCACTACTTAAGAGTATTGCTAAATGTAAATAGACCATTCCAATACAGTGTTCCATACTGTTAGGCTAACTTGTAAAAATTCAGTAAAAAAAAGTCTGTTATTTTCGACCTGAACACTTGCTGTAGAGGAAAGGGGATATTCATTATTGCCAATCTTATTTTAAATTTAAAATATTGAAAAAACAGGTTTTTATATTTTAATTCCTGTAATCCAAATATTATTTTTTGTGGAAGTTACCATAAAAAAAAAGCCATTCTACGAAATGCAAAAAATGTGTCCTAAATTGCAAATAGAGTGCTACCGAACTGTTTAGGAGCTGCTTTAATATATGTTTACTAAGTGTTTACAAATCGTAAAACGAACATTAAAACCTATCCTTTGTAGAAGATTGGCAAATGCATTAAAAGACTTTTCCAATTGCCGATATATGTTTGTGTGGTAGAAAAAGAGGGTTCGGGAAGAAAGTGGAAAAGGCGTACATTATATACCACCTTCGCCGGATAAAATTGAGCACCCTACAACACCACAAACAAATCTGAATTTTAAGTCACCATCACAAATATTGGATGGCTCAAATTTTCATTTTTGGTGACCTCAACACGATTGGTGCATAACAAGTATCAACTAAATTTAACATAGTCGATATAGTACATTCCTTGGTATTCGTCTCTAAGTTAAATCTAAGCGGATTTAATTTCGAGAACATAAACTTTAAGGCTCATGGCAAAAGAACAAGTTGATTTCGAAAATGTTCTAAACCAAATTTACAGTAAGCTAAACATGGAGGTTAATCGGGGGCAAGTAGCTTCGTACATCCCAGCGTTAGGAAATGTAAATCCAAAACACTTTGGCATTCATTTAAGGCCAATTGATGATTTGGCCATCGGTATAGGTGATTTTCGCACTTCTTTTTCTATTCAAAGTATTTGCAAGGTGCTCAGTTTAAGCTATGCACTGCAACTATTGGGTCCCGATCTTTGGAAAAGGGTCGGTGTTGACCCAACGCATCAACCTTTTAATTTTTTATCCTTGACAGAAAAAGGGAATGGCATACCCAATAACCCCTTTATCAATGCAGGTGCCATAGTTATCTGTGATATGTTATATTCCCAATTGAAATACCCTAAAAGGGATTTTTTGAATTTTGTCAGGAATTTGGGCAACGACAATTCCATTGATTATGATGAAAAAGTATACGCTTCCGAGAAAACAAATAGCTATAGGAACCACGCAACTGCCAACTTGTTGAAATCACTCAACAATCTAGACAATGACGTAGAGCAAGTTTTGGATTTTTATTACTGGCAATGTTCATTGAGCATGAGTTGCGAACAGATGTCCAAAGCATTTTATTTCCTGATGAACAAAGGGAAGAATATCGTTGGCCATGAGTTTTTGAGTCCATCCCAAACCAAACGTTTAAATGCCATTATGCTGACCTGTGGTTTTTATAATGATGTGGGCGGTTTTGCATTCAACGTGGGCTTACCTGCCAAAAGTGGTGTGGGCGGAGGAATCATAGCGGTTCATCCTGGAAAATACTGTATTGCCACATGGTCCCCCGGATTAAACCAAAAAGGAAATTCCCTTTTGGGCATAAGAGCACTGGAAATGTTCACCACGGCAACAGAGCTTTCCATTTTTTAACCCGTTTCAGAAAAAACATTTACCAAAAACACAATGTTGATTTTACATTTTATTTAAAAACAGTCAAGGTTATTATGCTTATTCTTTAAAAACCGTTAAGTTCGTTATGCTGAATCAAAAAACCCCTCTCCAGAAATTTTGGAAGAAAAGATGGCATGGCAAAGTTGACCCCCAGAGAATTACGCCCTACCGAAAACACCGAGCAAGAAAACACATGGAAACTTTTTCTAGAGGGGGATATGAACGCTTTTCGATCCTTATACAGTACCCATTATAAAATGCTGTACAATTTTGGAAAAAAATACCTTCCCCCCACCGAAGTCGAAGATTGTATCCATGACACCTTTTTGAACATACTCCGTTATAAAAACAATATCGGGGAGGTGAAAAAAGTAAAGACCTACCTGTTCAAAAGTTTTAGAAACCAGCTTTTAAAAACCAAAAAGAACAAGCAGGTCGAATTCCATCTCACCAAGGAAATAACTATAGATAACGACGACCCCGTTGAAAACGAAGCCATTCTAAAAGAAGTCAAAAAACTGGTTGAGCAATTGAGTCCAAGGGAAAAGGAAATCGTATATCTAAAGTACTTCCAGAACTTCAACAATCATGAAATATCAGATCTCCTGAACATCAAATACCAAACCGTACGAAATATTTTGGCCGGTGCCATCAAAAAACTCAGAACACTGGGCAAAGATTACATTCACTTATTGTTCTTGCTCATCAAGGATTAGAACAATTCATCTTTTCCATAGTTTGTCCAATATATTTTTTTAGATAAAAATTTAACATATATAACGTGGTACATTTCGCAAAACACATCTCATAAAAGTAATTGAAATAAACATTTCACTTTTTGATGATGAAAAAAACCAACTTCCACTTTGCCATTGTCCTGGCTTCTCTACTTTTTCAAAACTTCTTTGCTTTTTCCCAGAACACCTTTTTTGAAAAATACCAACCCTTTAACCCGTCACTTCCCACACCCGAAGAATTCTTGGGTTATCCCATTGGGGATTCCCATACCCGCCACGATCAAGTTGTAGCCTATTTGACTCAACTTGCAGCGCTTTCAAATCGGGCCGAGATAACCGAATACGGAAGAACCCATGAAAACAGAAAGCTTTTGGTATTGACCATAACCACGCCCGAAAATCATGGTAACCTGAACAAAATAAAGAAAAGACATCTTGAGGTCATTGACCACAACACGAACATAACCGACTATACCGACCTGCCCATTTTCATCCATATGGCCTATAATGTGCATGGCAACGAACCTTCCGGGACAGAAGCCGCCCTACTGACCGCTTACACCCTGGTGGCTTCCAACAACCCACAGATCCTGGATTATCTTGATAAAGCAATCATCTTTCTAGATCCCACCCTAAACCCGGACGGAAGGGACAGACATACCAATTGGGTCAATTCATTTAAGGGAAATCCTTTGGTGGCCGACAAATATGATATCGAACACAATGAAGGTTGGCCCCAAGGCAGAACAAACCATTACTGGTTTGATCTTAACAGAGATCTTTTGTTGGCGGTTCAACCCGAGAGCATTGCCCGGTTAAAATGGTTCCATGAATGGTATCCAAATGTCATTACCGATTTTCATGAAATGGGCACCAATTCCACCTTTTTTTTTGAGCCCAAACCTCCATCGGCTTCACTAAACCCAGTCACGCCCGAGGAAAACTATTCCGTTTTGACAAAAACTTTTGCCAAACGGTTTGCTTCCGATCTGGACAGCATTGGTTCCCTTTATTTTACCAAGGAAAAATATGACGCCACCTATCCAGGATATGGATCCACCTATGGCGACCTGCAGGGTTCTCTGGCGATATTATTTGAACAGGCCAGCTCTCGCGGACATTTGCAAGAGACCCCAACAGGAGATTTATCCTTTGGATTTACCATTAAAAATCAATTTGTGACAAGTATGGCCACCATAAAGGCAGCACTAAAAAACAAAGAAATGCTTTATGGGTATCAAAATCGGTTTTTTAAAGCGGCCATTGAAAAAGCCAAAAAGAGCAAGGTCAAAGGGTATGTGTTTGGAGATATCCAGGACCAAGGAAGGACAAGGGAGTTTATTGATCTGTTGCTCAAACATCAAATAAAAATCTATAAAACAGTTGAAGACATCACAACGGAAATCGGTGCTTTTAAAAAAGAGAGTTCCTACATCGTGCCTTCTGAGCAACCGCAACACCTTATGGTCAAAACCATTTTTGAAACACACAAGAAATATAGGGACAGTGTGTTCTACGATGCGTCTTCTTGGTCCTTGGTCAATTTCTACAATATGAAATACAGTCCCTTGTCCAAAACCCCAAAATTGGGAAAGCAAATCACCGAGAAAGAAAACCGGACAGAAACCTTTCCCATACAGCAAAGCAATTACGGATATCTTATCCCGTGGGATGATTATTATGCCCCAGCCGTGTTGTATCAACTCCAAGAAAATGGCATCATCGTAAAAACCGCAAAGAAACCATTCGAAATAAAAGTAAATGGGAAAGACAAATCATTCGGCAGAGGTACATTGCTCATTCCCATCAGCATACAGCATTACAAGTCCACACAGCTTCCAAAGATCCTAAACGAGGTCTGTGAACGCTACCAAATTCAGGCATTTCCAGTAGAAACCGGGTATAGTACCAAAGGTATCGATTTGGGCAGTTCAAATTTTGAGACCACCCAAAAACCCAAAGTGATGATGTTGGTCAAAGGTGGGGTATCTGTCTATGAGGCTGGTGAAGTATGGCACTTACTGGAGCAAAGGATGCAAATGCCCATAAGCAAAGTACCTGAAAATATTTTCTATCGAACGGATCTGAACAAATACAATACCATCATTTTGGTTTCCGGAAGATACAACGACCTAAATGAGCAAAATAGAGATAAACTCAAATCCTGGGTATCCGAGGGCAATACTTTGATCACACTAAGAACAGCGAGTTCATGGGCCATTAGGAAAAACTTGGTTCAAGAAAGCTTTACAACAAAGGATGCGTCGACGAAAAAGACCAAAACCGCAAGATTAAACTACGGAGAGGCTCGGGAACATAAAGGAAAAACATATATAGGAGGGGCAATATTTGAAACGGACCTTGACATTACCCATCCTATCGGCTACGGTTACCACGACAGAAGTTTGCCCATGTACAAGAACAATGCAATTTGGATGGCACCGAGCAAAAATAGGTTTTCCACAGTTGCGCAGTATACCCCCACTCCACACATAGACGGCTATATCCAAGATAGTCACATTGAGGATTACATGGTAAAATCCGCTACCATTCTTGTTGACGGAATTGGAAAGGGAAGAGTCATTCTTTTTGCGGACAACCCAAATTTTAGAGGTGCATGGTATGGTACCAATAAGTTATTCCTCAACAGCATTTTCTTTGGCTCAATAATCAACACTCCTTAATGGCTTTTACCCCAAAGTTGGGAAAAAACACAATTTTAAGAAATTTTAACACTTTTCCCATGGTACAATTTCAAATTTGCACCTCTTAACTAAAAAAGGATCTTATGCAACCATCCGATATTACCCTTGATCATCTTTTGAACAACGACAGCTTTATTGCCTGGGTTGTTTCCAATGGGGAACAGGATTCGGAATATTGGAATGGCATTAAGGAAACGCTCAATGAGGAAACTGCGGCAACCTTGGACAAGGCAGCGAATATCATTGAGAAAATCCAGCTTTTGTATACAGATCGCGAGGAAAGCAAAATAACCACTGAATTCATACAACAGCAATATATTAAACTCCTGGAAGCGCAAAACTCTAATCCCCATATAGAAAGGAGAAAAGTGTTCACCATCCAGACCGTTTTAAAATATGCTGCCATATTGATTTTATTGCTGACCGTTTCGGGCATTTACTATTTCACTATTGATAGGGACAATGCTTTTGAAGATCACCTGACCGCCACAACGTTCAACGAAAAAGATATCTTGATAGAAACCCCGGACCATGAATTCTTTGCCATCAATGATGAGACAAAAAACAACTGGTTGACCGAAAAGGGAGTTTTTGTCAGCGTGGACAGCGAACAAATAAAATTTGTGGCCAGTGATGCCGTAAAGGATTCCCAAGAACAATTCAAGGTACACACCCCGATCGGCAAGCGCTACCATGTAGTTCTTACCGATGGGACAAAAATAGAGCTGAACAGCAACAGTGTCCTCACCTTCGGGTTGTCCAATCTGGGCAACCAGAGAAATGCATCCCTTATCGGAGAAGCATTCTTTGATGTGACCCATAATGAACGCTCTCCATTCACAGTGCATTCATCCGACCTTATGATAAAGGTACTCGGAACAGAGTTCAACATCTCCAATTATCCTGAAAATGGCTATACCAGCGCCACTTTGATAGAAGGCTCCGTAGAGGTCAGAAATTCCATGAATGAGAGTGTAGTCATCAAACCAGGAACCCAGGCAAAAATATATCCCGGTCAAAAAAACATTGAAGTAAAAACTGTGGATGTTCAGGAAGTAGTGGCCTGGACTTCAGGGCGAATGATTTTCAACAATGAAAAATTCATAGACCTTGTTCCTAGATTGAATCGTTGGTACGGGGCAAACTTTGTCCTTTCGGACAAAGAACTCGACAATGTCCGATTTACGGGAACACTAAAAAAGGAAAACGACCTTACCCATTTTTTACAAATGCTAAAATATACAGAGGGCATAAGCTACGAAATCTCTGATGACCAAGTAAAACTATTCATTAATAAATAAACAACAAACTGCAATGTACCCCCATTAAAAACTGACTACAAACACAACGACAATATCAACCTAACTCTTTTTTAAGTAAAACTAACTCATATGTACAAATACTTCTCAAAGAAGTTCCCAAAAGGAACTATCTACACGGTATTAATGCTCTTTATTTACCTGTTGCCCACCAGTAATATTAGGGGGAACATGTTGCCCCAACAGGAAACTTTGAGCATTGACCAACGAATCTCGATCAAAGAGCTGTTCACTTTTATATCCAATAAAACAACGTACGACTTCTTTTTTAATAGTGGCTTGGAAGACTTGGACACCGAAATTGACCTTACCATTGAAAATGCCACGGTCAGGGAAGTTCTCAACAAAGCACTCAATGGTCTTCCTCTGGAATACTCCATTACCGGCAACGACATACTGATTCGCAAAAAAACAGTGAAAACAAACGCTTCGGGACAAAAAAATGTTTCTGGAATAATCAAGGACGAATACGGCAATCCCCTGACCTATGTAAGTGTCATTATAAAGGGAAGCAATACCGGTACCGTCTCCGATTTTGATGGTAAGTTCAACATTGATGCAACATCATCGGACATACTGGAATTCACCTATATGGGATACGAGTCCAAAACAATTCGTGTTGGGAACAACACCTATTTCGATGTGGAACTGGTTCCTCAATTCAATGTACTCGATGAAGTGATCGTATCTGGTGTGGCCACCGATACCGAACGGAAAAAGCTGTCCGTGAGCGTAGCAAAGCTGAACACAGACGACATCAGTAAGGTTCCCCAAGCGTCCATCTCATCCTCATTGCAGGCCAAGATTGCAGGTGTAAGCGTCACCTCTTTTAGTGGTTCGCCCGGATCTAGCCCAAACATTGTGCTTAGGGGCTCCACCAATTTGACCGGGAACAATAGTCCCATGATACTGGTGGATGGTGTAATCCTGCAAGGTTCGTTGGCCGACATCAATGTGGATGACATTGAATCCATGGAAGTCGTGAAAGGTGCTGCTGCCTCATCGCTTTATGGGTCTAGAGCTGCCAACGGTGTGATTGTAATTACTTCCAAACGTGGAAAAAAGATCGCCGATGGAAAGACCTCTATTACCGTACGAAGTGAAACAGGATTTCAGCAGGTGGCCAATTACCTCGATTTATCCAACTCACATCATTATATGTTGGCTCCGGATTGGCTCTCTACGGACACTTTTACAAAATATTATTTTGTGGACTACCCCGGCGATTACACCACTGGTTGGGATCCGCGCATTCAGGGCAACCGTGTTGAAAAAGAGGATCATTATCAAGATATGCCCTATAGGGTCAATAATGACCTTCAAAAACAAATGTTCAACAATGGACGATATTCCACCAATTATATTGGGGTCGGTCACCGTGTGAACAATACCAATCTTTACCTCTCCTTTGAAAACAATCAGAACGAAGGTACCGTAAGAGAAACAGGGGGATATAAACGAAATAGTGTACGGGCCAATATCGACCATGCCATTTCGGATAACATCAAGCTATCTGCCAGCAATAATTTCATTCGCACCTCAAATGATTTAGTCTATGGGGGAAGCTCTGCTTTTTCTTCTTTTTTTGAAGTATTGATGAGTGATCCGGACATCGATTTATTAAAGAACAATGTCGATGGCCAGCAATATAACGTTTATCCCAATCATTGGAACACTCAATTTGCAAACCCCTTGTACGACTTGTGGAAAAAGGAACGTAAATCCAGAAAAACAAGGTTTTTGGGGTCTTATGAAATTGACTGGAAGTTTACGGATTGGCTAAGCTTCAAGGGCGCTTATGCCATAGAGTCCCAGGATTACCGAAGAACAAATTATGTACCAAAAGGCTCCATTGTAGATCTTTTGCCCAACCTCATCGATCCCAACGACCCTGCTAGTATCGACAACGAAAATCCAATAGCGCCACAGTATTCTGATGGTGGGCTCGAAAAATACACCTCCAACATCTTTAATCAAACGGTAAGGGCCACCATAAATTTCAAGAAGACGTGGGGAGAATTGGACTTCAATGGAAAATTGAGCTATCTCTATGAGAACAATCATTTTGAGCATGTCCAAACCGAAGGTTCTGAATTTACTTTGCCAGACCTTCCTTCGCTAAATTATTTTACGCGAGACAACATCTATGCCAGCGATTCCAACACAGATATCAAAGCTCAAAATTATTTTGCCATAGCATCATTTGTCTATAAGGACAGATATATAGTGGACGGTCTATATAGAAGGGATGGTTCGTCGCTCTTTGGCTCCAATGAGAGATGGCAAAACTATTACCGTATTTCCGGCGCATACCGTCTCAGCAAGGATATAAGGATTCCTGGCATCCAAGAATTTAAGCTAAGGGCCGCTTACGGCACCTCTGGTCTAAGACCGGCATTTGCCGCACAATATGAAACCTTCAACGCAAACGATGGGACCTTTTCCAAGAGTACGTTAGGGAACGCCAATTTAAAGCCATCCCGATCCAATGAATTGGAAGTGGGCATTGAAACCTCATTCTTAAAACGATTTAGATTTGAGGCCACGTATTCCAACACCCAGGTCACCGATCAATATTTAAAATCACCTTTACCATCACATGCCGGTGGGTTTCCCTATCAATGGGTCAATGCAGGGGAATTGGAAACCAATACCTTTGAGGCAAGTCTTAATTCCACCATTTTTTCCAATGAGGATTTTTCATGGGATATCAATCTAGTATTTGACCGAACTCGTCAAAAAATTACAAAACTCAATATTCCAGAATACAGGACCGGTCCAAGAAGTGCTTTTAAAATAAAGGAGAACGAAACCTATGGTAGTATGTATGGAGTGGACTTTGTAAGGAGTTTGGAACAAATGCAGGCCCAATTGCCCGATGGGGATGACATCGGCGACTATACCATCAACCGGGATGGTCTGGTAGTGAAAACGGCCGATATCGGCACCGCTGAAGAAAAGCCCTTTGTTATGCTTGACGAGACGGGAGCTGAGAAAAATATGAAAATCGGGGACATCAACCCGGATTTCAGGTTGGGGCTCAACACCAATTTACGTTACAAAGGATGGTCGCTCTATATGCTATGGCAGTGGAAACAAGGAGGCGACCTTTATAACGGAACCGCACAATATTTGGTCAGGGACAACCGCCATGCCATGATCGATCAAATACATACCCGGCCCGAAAACAAAAAAACCGTGGATTACTACCAAGCGCTGTACGATGCCCAGGCTCTAAATGGCTTTTGGGTAGAGGATGCCTCCTTTGTAAAGCTGAAGGAAGCCGCTATCTATTTTCAGATCAATAGCGAGAATCTGGGAA
The DNA here is from genome assembly GCA_963677115.1 of uncultured Allomuricauda sp. Lineage (GTDB taxonomy): Bacteria > Bacteroidota > Bacteroidia > Flavobacteriales > Flavobacteriaceae > Flagellimonas. The sequence goes on along the minus strand of OY781874.1, from coordinate 2,721,345 downwards.
AGGCCGGAAATATATTCGACCATATAAGAATTGGGGCCCTGGGAAGAAACTTGCTGACATTTACCAAGTATTCCGGTTATGACCCGGAAGCTGGGGATGATGGTTTTCTCTTCGACAATTTTGGGTATCCAAACTTTAGAAACTACACACTTTCCGTTGAATTCAAACTATAAGTATCATGAAAAATTCAATTCAAAAAAACATATACTTTCTCTTTTTTTTCGTGCTCCTTACGGCATGTGAAGATCTAGAAGTCGACAATATCAATAATCCGAATAGGGAATCCGTGCTAACAGAGACCGATGGTGTACGTGGACTGGCAGCAGGCCTGTTCAACACCTGGTTTATCCAAGAACAGCACAATTTTGGTTCTCCCGGTCCTGCCATGTGGGTCATGGCCGATTGGGGCACCGTGAACTTTGCCAATTATGGTACGCTGGATATGAGCCAGGAACCCAGGGAGTTTTTGGACAACAGTTCCTCGTACGCCTATCATGAGTTCATCCGCAATTATTGGCGGTACATGTACAGCGTGGTGACCACTGCCAATGATGTGGCCCTTGCCGTGGACAATGGGCTCAAAATCGGGAATAAAGGCAGTGAAACCATGATGGTGAAAGGAATGGCGCATTTTATGCAAGGACTGGGAAATGGTTATATCGGACTGGTGTTCGACAAAGGCTTCCCTTCCGATGAGTATACGGATTTTGAGACATTACAGGCCTCTGGCTATATGACATCCATAGAAAAAGCTGTTGGTCAATTGGAAAAAGCCATAATCATTTTTGACAACAACAACTTTACACTCCCCGATGACTGGATGAACGGTAATTCCTTTACCAACGAAGACATGTCACGATTGGCGCATTCCTTTATCGCCCGTTTACTTGTCTATGCGCCCCGTAACCCAGAACAAAGCAATGCGGTAAGTTGGGAGAAGGTTTTGTACCATTCAGAGAGAGGTATTCAGGAGGATTTCACCATTGAAGGAGATGGAAACGGAGCGGACAGAAAATGGATGTCTTGGTACAAATACTACATGGCACGCCCAAATTGGGGCAAGGTAGACATGAGAGTTGTCCATATGATGGATGAATCCATTCCAGCAAATTGGCCAGAAAATGGCGATGTGAACGACCTTCCCCATGACGGAAAAATCATATCCAATGACCAAAGGGTACTTACTGATTTTGAATACAACACTTCCAACAATAGACCGGAACGAGGAAAATACAGATGGTCCACGTACCGCTATAAACGTTTGGACGACTACATCAATGCCAACTTTTTCGCTCCCGTGGTCATGATGCGAAAGGCCGAAATAGACCTGTTCAAGGCAGAAGCATTGCTCCGACTGGGTCGATTGCCCGAAGCTGCCAACGTCATCAACGCGGGAACACGGGTACAAAGGGGAGGACTTCCGGCCGTCCCAGCCAATGAGTCCGAAATAAGGGAAGCCATCACTTACGAAAGAGCCATTGAATTGCCTTTGACGGGAATGGGAATCCAATACTTTGATATGCGTCGCCATGGCCAATTGCAGGCTGGTTCCCTACTTCATTTCCCCATTCCAGCACAACAATTGGAAATCATGCAGGAGCCACTATACACCTTTGGTGGAGTAAACCCGCAATATGGAACACAAAATGAAGATGTTGCCACCAATGGATGGTACAACCCTTAAACCTAAATAACTCAAATAAAAAAACAAAAATGAAAACACTTAAATACATCCTACCAATTGTTATAGTAGCCCTAATGGCCCAAATGAATATTTCTTGTACAGAGGATGATGAACCTGTATACCCAGGAACCATTGTACAGATCGACACCGTATTTGTAAAGGGAGTAAACATCACCTACCCAACGTTCTCTGGTTCCAACACCAGGGACGATAGATTTTATGCATTCAGCGGGGGCAATTCGGACGACCTCAGTTCCCTATCCGGTGAGGAATGGACTTATGAAACATGGATCAAAGTAGATCCCGAAGCTTCCATTGGCGACAAAGATGCCAACGCAGCCAAGGATACCAATGGGGCCTGTATCATGGAGCGCGGACGAAATTTTGAGCTTTATCTCATCGAGGATGACAATGCTGACTTTGCCATCAAGTACAACAGGCTGAATAGCGATAACGAAGCAATCGGCACCATGCAATCCGATGAATCCAGCATCAATTTAAAATTTAACGAATGGGCGCATGTGGCCATTAGCCGGTCCGCCGAGGACAATACCGCTAAATTCTATATCAATGGCACATTGGTGGATTCCAGTACCGATGATTTGTGGATTCAACCTGTAAATGATACTTGGTTGGACTTCAACTACATGTACAGGGGTGGTGAAATCAATTTTTTCAAAGGATCATTTGACAACATAAGGGTTTCTTATTCGGATCGATATCCTAGCGCCTTTACCCCGGTGCAATATGAGCGTTTTGCTGTGGACAGCAACACATTGTTACAAATGGACCTTGACAATAACCTTACACCGTTCGACCCTGCCAACAATTTTGACAAAGTGGATATAAAGGGCGCGTATTCCTATTACATTCAGGTAATCAATACCGTTACTTGGACCAGTGAAGATGCTGTGCTGCCTACGGGCAATTAATTCAATTGTTCTCAATGAAGCTTGTGATCAGGGGTAGCTTTTTCTTTAAGCTACCCCCGCTCAAGCTAAATAAACACAGGTTCCATGAAAATCAAGATGACATTTTTAGGCTTCGTCCTTGCCCTATTACAGACTTCATTGGGTTTTTCCCAAGGGGACATCCATCCATATCAAACAGCATTGACCTTCTATTCCAACTGGACGGGTACGGACCAACAAATTGACCACTATTTCATTTTGAACAAAAAAAAGGAAGTGGAAACCTACATTTTCAACTTTGAAAAAGATGGTTTTGTGTTGGTGGAGTCATCAAAAGACCAAAATCGCATCATTGCATTTTCCGATAAAGGAACATACAAGGTAAAGGACCAATCTCCGATTCCATGGACAATGGACATAACCGTCGGCCGATCGGATAATTCCCTCTCATCCAAAGGCGGGCCAACGAACAAAGACATGGCCCCATTGCTATCAGACGTTTGGGGTGGGGTAAATTGTGTCGATGATATGGGCAACACCGTTTATCCTTCCAACTATTTTACCCCAAACCATGCTTCTCCTGGATGTGTGGCGATATCCATGGGACAAATTTTACACTATTACGAATGGCCAAAAACCGGAATGGGAAACAACACCTATGCCGATACCTATAACGGGGAACTGAGAAGACATTCGGCCTTTTTTGATGCAACCACTTACGATTGGGACAACATGTTGGATGAGTACATGGGCAGGGCATCCACGGATGAGGAACAAAAAGCCATAGGCACCTTAATGTATCATACCGGCGTTGCCCTGGAAATGGACTACGAACCCACGGGATCCACCTCGAACATCAAAAACACACCTTTTGCCTACCATAGCTTTTTTCGGTTTTCCGGGCACTATCAGGATGTGGACTGGCCGGACTTCTGGACACTGCTCTATGAGAACATTCAACTGGGAAGACCTGTCCCGGTAGCGGTGGATGCCAGTCGCACGGGAGATGGGCATGTATTTGTGGTCAATGGTTACCAAGAAGTGGACGGAGAACCATTCTACCATCTGAATTGGGGTTGGTACAACGATAATGATATCAATGGTTGGTATAATATCGAGGCATGGACATCCGATTCCCCGGGGTACAATACCATAACCGGAGCGGTCTTTGACCTACTGCCAAATCCAGAGATCACATCAATAGAAGAAAACGGTGATGGCAATGAATTGACCATACATTGGGAAGTCAGCCAATCACTGCAATGGGATGCCTTTGCGTTGGAACAGAAGGTGGATGAGGGCGCATGGGAACAGGTTGCCCCTGATATTGACCAAACCTCATATACGGTGATCAATCCAACTGGTAAATTTTACCAATTTAGAGTGAAGGCCAAAGTAAATGGGACCTACTACGATGATTCTTGGTCAGAGACCAAGGTGTATTCCTTCAAGGAAAACCACAATGGATATATCTCCTTCGGGGGAGAGCAATATGCTTATGCCCGGCAAACCCCTGAAAATGATATTGACTTTTCAAACGATTATACTTTTGAGACTTGGATCAGGCCCAAGGATACGAATTTGGACGGTAATGTGGTTTTGGATCAAGAGGGTGTGTTCTCTCTTGAAATTACCAACCTAACCACAACGGACTATGCGGTACGCTTCAGATCGTATTCCGGGGGAAGTGAACTCTCATCCCAAGGTATGCTCATTCCCTTTGATGCCTGGACACACATAGCCGTATCCAACAGTGAAAGCACTACTCGCCTTTTCATCAATGGTAATCTGGCGGATACCTATCAAGGAAGCGACCTGGAACTCCCAACTTCCAACAAGGCACTGAACATAGCCGAAAAATACCATGGCGGTTATTCTTCATGGTTCATTGGGGATATGGATGAACTTCGCATTTCAACTACGGGAAGATACCAGACCGGGTTTCATCCGGATATGCACGTTCCTTTCGAGATGGATGAGCAGACCTTGGCCTACTTTCCCTTTCAAGATGTGCACACTGTAAGACTTAAGGATGAGGCTTATACCCTCAGTGTCATTGTCAAAAATGAAGCGGGACACGCCATGTGGAATTTTGAGACCTTTACTCCTCCTTCGGACATGGACAACGACGGTGTTCCTGACAACCTTGACCTATGTCCCGACACTCCAGAGGGAAGCACTGTGGACACCAATGGTTGTGAGATCTTTCATTTGCCTTCCGATAATTTCACTATAAAAACAACGAGTACGACCTGTACGGACACGGATAATGGATCGATCACCATAACGGCACAAGAAATCATGGATTATAAAATTACCTTGACCGGGATGGGTTTGGAAAAGTCCGATGTTTTTTCCAGCGACATTTCCTTTGGTAATTTGGTTTCAGGGGATTACCAAATTTGTATGGCCCCATCCGAAGTTCCCACGTACAAACAATGCTTTGACATTAAGGTCTCCGAACCAGAACCCCTGAAAGTTGAAGCCAAGACAGGGCTGTTTCACAAAGAGGTCAGCCTAAGTTTGTCCGGGGCAAGCACATATTACATCCATTTGAACAATGATCTATACACAACCAACCGAAATTCCATCAACTTGCCGTTGAAAAAAGGAGTCAACACGTTAAAGGTGACCACTGAAATCAACTGCCAAGGGGAATATTCAGAAGTCATCAATCTTGGAAACGAAATCCTCGTGTATCCCAACCCGGTTGTAAATGACATCATCCACTTGACGATGAACGATCCATCGATTCAAAACCCGGAAATCAGTGTGCTCACGTACACAGGAAGTCTTGTATTGCACAAAAAGCTTAAAACAACAGGGGCGCAACTGGATATAAACCTATCGACTTTGTCAAAAGGATCATACATTCTCCTTGTCAAGTCAAAGGGAAAATCTTACAGCCATAAGTTCCTAAAAAATTGATCATCATGCACAAGTACCCAATAGCAACAATCGTTTTTTGCCTACTGTTGGTTTCCTGCAGCAGTGGGGATGGTGAAAGCACCTCCCCCACTCCTCCCATCGAGCAGCCTGAAGCAGCCACTTTGATCTTTCCCTATGAGAACGAAACCTGTCACGAAGGCCATATCCTTTCCGATTTGGAAAGCGAGGTCACCTTTGAATGGGATGCCGCCGCCCACACGGATAGCTATGTCCTGCACATTAAAAACTTGAACAGTGGAAATACCCAATCCAAAAGTACCACGGCTACTTCCCAAACGGAAAAACTCCAACGAAACACCCCTTACGCTTGGCATGTGGAATCAATAGCCGATGGTGCGGACGAAACTGCACTTAGTCCCACGTGGAAGTTCTATAACGCAGGGGCAGGCAAAGAGAGCTATGCTCCATTCCCCGCCGAAGTCGTCAATCCCAAAACGGGGGCAAATCTGGATAGTTCCTCCAATATCTTGACGCTTTCTTGGCAAGGTAGTGATCCAGATAATGATTTGATGGAATATGATGTCTACTTTGACACTGTAAATCCTCCCGCCCATTTTGAAGATACGGTAACCTCCAATTCATTGAACGTATCCATTTCTCCGGGCAACGGCACCATTTATTTTTGGCGCATAGTGAGCCGGGATACTGAAAACAACACTTCCCAATCTGAAGTATTCCAATTCAGAGTCAACTAAACCCAGTCCGGCCATATGGCATTGCAGAATACCAGTTAACAACCAAACCTTTAATCGTATGAAAAGAAAAATACTTTTTTCGATCGTCACTTTTTTGATAACGCTTTGTGCACAATCCCAATGGAGCAAAAACGAACTGTTTGAATACAGCAATGGCTTTATCGAGATACAACAATTGAACTTGCAGAAAAAAATAAAGCCGAACAATATCCAAGAACTGCGGGGACCCGACAATACACTTTATGCATATGTCGTAAACCTTTCACCTAAAGGTTTTATAGTTTTTTCGCCTTCCAAAGACCTGTATCCCGTAATTTCCTTTTCCGATGAATCCAATTTTAGTTTTAAGGAATCCGCTGATAACACCTTGCTCAATTTGATCAAACTCGATATGGAAAACAGTATGAATTCCATGAACCAAAAATCAAACAAAACTGAAAAAGGAAAAGCACTAAAAAACCGGTTGGCTTGGGAACGATTAAAAACCAACACAATCGAGAACAAATCACAGGATACCCAAAGCGTTGCAGCATCGAGCATTGTGCAGCACGGAAAAATTCTATCGAGCATTTGGGGCGGTGTCAATTGCTACGATCAGGACAACCTATCCATTTATGTGGGCAACTACTACACGCCTAACCATTATTCCCCAGGGTGCGTGGCCACCTCTTTGAGTATGATCCTACATTATTACAAGTGGCCCGAAACCGGTGTGGGCTCCCATACGAATTACGACGATCAGGGAAGTTCCCAAACCAGTTGGACCGCTAATTTTGGCAATGCCCAATACGATTATGCAAATATGCTGGATGAATATATGTACCAACCCTCCACGTTGGCGCAGCAAAAGGCCATGGGATATATTTCCTTCCACACCGCCACTGCATTGGACATGGACTATGAGTCAAGTGGGTCCACAAGTCATATTAACCGAATACCTGCGGCGGCTGATTCCTATTTTAGGTTTTCTGGACATTATAAAACCCCGAGTTGGGGCAGTTTTTGGAACAGGTTAAGGGAAAACATTCAAAACAACCATCCAGTGCCTTTGGCCATTTATGCCTCCAATGGTTCCGGACACGCACCGGTCTGTGATGGGTACAGGTATAACGAAGGTGACCCCGAGAGCGAGTACTACTACCACTTGAACATGGGTTGGTGGGGTACCAATAATGCTTGGTACAGGTTACAGAATTCTTTTAACGCGGGAGGATATACCAGCGTAACAGGTGCCGTTTTTGACCTACTTCCGGACCCTGTGTTCACGGAAACCACAACTTCAGAGGAAAGAACCTTCACCCTAAATTGGAAAACCAGCGATCAATTGCAGTGGGAGGCATTTGAATTGCAAGAAAGTGTGAATGGAGGAAGTTTTACCACATTGGACAACAACATCACATCCACCTCCTATACAAGAACAGTGAGCGCTGGTGGGACTTACACCTATAGGGTCAGGGCAAAATCCGATGGCAATTATTATTTGGACAGCTATTCAGAAACCATCAATGTTCAAGTTCCCTATGATATTACCTTTCTCGACTTTGATGGAAACGACTCCTTTTTCATTTATGATAATTCCAGCAACGATTTTGATATTTCCAGTACGTATACCATTGAGGCGTGGGTAAAAGTGGACAGCAAGGTCAGCAATACCTATCCCGTGATCATGGACCGAAAAACGGTTTTTTCCCTCTTTTTGATCGATGACACCAATGGGGATTATGCCATTAAATTTGCAGCCAGGGATAATTCGGGAAATATTATTGCCAGCGTACAGTCCGATGCCTCATCCATCAATCTGTCTTTTGATGAATGGGTCCATGTGGCCATTACCCGAGCTAACAATACGACCAAACTCTATTTGAATGGTCAATTGACCGATTCCTCAAATGATTCGGACTTTGGGTTGACCGCATCAACCAATGCTCTCAACATTGGGGCCCGGTACTGGAACGGCTATGGACGCTATATTGATGGAAAGATCGACAATATCAGGATTTCGGATGTTTCCCGATACCCAGGCAATTTCACACCGGATATCTTGGAAACCTATGTTGCCGATACAAACACCAGACTGTTACTGGCCTTGGATGAAGGTTCCGGTACCGATTTGACGGATGGTGCGGAAAACTTCAATACAGTAAGCTTGCGAAACTCTCCCAACCAACCGAATTGGATGTTTGGCGACATTGAACAAAGCACAAGCAAACAGGCTATGGTGGCCAATAAACCATCCGCTGAAAAAATAACTAATGACAAAACGATCCGTTCAATATCCATGGTACAATACCCAAATCCTACCGAGAATCAAATCTCCTATGATATCGTTTCCGAATTGGAACAGCATGTCGAAATTGAGATTTACAATAATTCCGGAAGTATTGTGAAACGTCAAAAGTCCAGTCTTATCTCTGGGCATAATTCATTGGATATTGATGTTTCATCATTGAGTGCAGGTATTTATTTTACTAGAATACAGACTACCAACACAACGTACAAATCGACTTTTATCAAGAAATGACAAGTTCTTCTGTTTGGGCATAAAATATCGGGTAATCTACCTTCAAAAACAGTAAAAAGTTTTTTCGAAGAACTCGTTATTGGATCAGCGTGATTTAAAGACCAAAATATTTGATGGTCAGCCAAAATTTGTTGAATTCATTGAAATTGTCAAAACTGCATTGATCTTTATTGGTGGGGTATCTTATTCTTTCCAATTTAGGAAGGTTAGCAAGTTTTTTGGTAAATCTGAAGGCAAAACAAGAATAAAGTTCAAATAAACGATTACTATTGAGGATGATCAAATACATCGATTTTTATTCTATTCTTAAACTACAGAACTGTATTTTGCATCTCAAAAAAATAAGGTATACGTAATTGGCTTGCAAAAAAACGGAAATAACTAACAAATCATGATTAAAAAAGCATTCTTTCTATTGTTTATTACACTATTTATCAATTGCTCAAAGGATAATGGGAGCAATGAACCAAATCAAAGTGAAGAAGGCTCGCCAGAAATATCGATATCTGAATTTGATGATCTGATCGAAAAAAGGACCAACCTTAAAGTCTCCATTTCTGGCGTTCAAAATCAAACAAACACAAAGGTTTTGATCAATGGTAGCGAATTGTTCTCAACCAATGAAAAGGATTTTGAATTTGAACTAAACCCGTTCGATTATCCCAATGGAAAAACAAAACTCACAGTTAAGGCTGAGGCGTCGGGTAAGGAGAGTGTAAAAAACGAGGAATTTGAAATCAAGAAGTTACTGTTTCGCTCCTATGGAGGGCTGTCCAGTTCATCGGTTGATTCATACTTGGCCATCAACCTACAAAGTACAGGGGAGTTGGTGGCCTTTAAGAAAATTGTCACCTATGACGACCCTATTTTACACGCCGATGACAGTTTTATAGAAGAAGACATCATTATTACCCAATATAGTTTGGGCACGAATTCAACCTTCCATATAGCAAGGATGTATGGCAATGTGCAACCTGGCACCGAATTGATTGACACTCCACAAGTAGCCAATGTTTTGGGGTTGGATTTCATCTCCACCAACAAAAGTTCCAACTTGGAAATAACAGTGGAGGGTACCACCAATTCAGGCCTATTTTCATTACTCGGCAGAAACTACAGTTTCGGCAATTCCGCTTTTCCAGTTCTTGATATCAACTATGATCCAAGGCTTAGCTCGGATATCTTTTTGTATTACTTTAATCAAAACAACGAGGAAATTCTCAACAATTACCGTTACATCTCTATCAAAGACTTTTTTGATCAGACGATACAGTTTGATGAAATGTCAGTCCTACAACCCGAGGATGTTCTTACTATGGAATTGCCAGCGGAAGTGGACAGGGCCAACATTACCCTTTTAGGTTTTGCCAACGAAGAGGAATACCGAGAGGATATGTTCCGACTGGTCTTTGGGAAAGGTATCGAAACGGCAATTTCGGGCTTTGTGGCAACTTATCCTGCCATACAGGAATATCCCATAATGGTAAAAAGTATAGGTTTGGAACTTTCCAATGGGAACACCCTGCGATTTGAGCAAAGGGGAACACCCGACCTTACTTTACCAGATCTCACGGTAGAACAAAATGACACGGACATTGCAATTACCGGAGATTATGATTTTTCAGAGCTCAATATGGAAGTCTCTCACCCAGATCCAGAGAGTAACGAAATTTTTCGGATGATCTATAGAAATGTATCCCGAAATGCCATAGACATCCCTTTTGGACGATTGGAAATTCCTGAGGAGATTGTTACGTTCCTCAACCAAAGAGGACTTGAAGTTGGCGCACGGAACAATTCTGGGTCATTGGAACTTCAGGTTTATGATTATGAGAACAAGGTTTTTCCCAATGGGGTTTTTCACCACCTCTTAAGAAAGGAATATGGAGACATGGTACAGTGGACCATTCCACTTAAAAACGAATAGTTTCAACGGTGAACAATCGACCTAGACCAAGGTTGGTTAAAATTCTTTAGGTCCAACAAAATTGAAAACCGATTACATTTAGTCGTTATCAAAGTTCAAATAAACGATTACAACATCTAGTAAATTCTTTTTTAAAGAGATTGAAACGTAAAGAAATATATTGGCTTATTGGGACATTTGGTCTTTCATTGATAGTGTGTGTATTATTACTTGGGCCTCGTACCATCTCGTGAAATCGAGTGGCTTCCACCATCCGGCACATCCATTAATGATCGTAAATCCAAAATCCGTATTCACGCACAAAAAGAGACGATTGACGAGGTAATTGCCACAATCCATGAACTTCTTGGAATTTGGAACTATATGTAACCACTGGATGCAAAAAACGGGCATTTTATTCCTCTACTGCACCAATCTCGCCGAAAACGATCAAGAGTTTATTTGACCATAATCATTAGACCTTAAAAACAAAAGTATTTCTACTACTGTAATTGATCGGCAAAATTCTTATGTTGAAAATATTGCTGCATTGTATTTTATTGATATTTAGATTCGCATGCATATTCGATTCAATTATACTTCCTACCGTTACAATCATCTCCGTTTTTAGTATAACTGCTCACTAGCCTTTTCCTTCACTATCTGAAGATAAGTATATATATAACTAAACCAACAGCACCAGCAATCATTGTAAATCCAATTATTAAAACAAGATTATAAAGACCTTCAAGGATACGTTCCCCAATATTGCGACCAGCACCAACTGGTTGACCAGGGCCTTGTATAGGACCTGGTACAGGACCTTGCGCAGGACCTTGTATAGGACCTGGTACAGGACCTTGTACAGGTTGTTGACCTATATTTACATTAAGATTTGCCGCTATAGGAGCTGCTGGTTGATTTTGACCTGGTTGATTTTGACCTAGTTGAGGAAGAGGTGCTGAGAATCCAAGATGGGGACCAAAAGGAGTTGTTGAAGCAGCATTTTGCTGATTTGCATTACCCGTTGGGTTTGCCCCCCCATCATTTTGTAAAGGGTTCTCTGTATCCAGTCTTCCATCATCACTATCATCACCATTATTATTCTCCTCTATATCGCCATTACTGCTCGGGGCGGCGGCCCTCATATAGCCGAAGGCGGCGAGTTCGGGATAGGCATTGAACAGCGCCTTCCGTTGTGGCGAGGTCCCCCCGCCCAGATAGAGCACGCCCGGATCGACCCCGCTGAACCTGGGGTCTCTACGCGCCCTTTGAAGCGCATTTGCGGCAAGGCCCCTGGCACTGTCCCCGTTATTGGAGCTGCCCCTGTTGTTGGGCGCCCCGGAAGAGGGCCGGGTGGATATTATAACTGCAGCGGTCACCACGGCTGCCGTTACCGCCATAACCGCTATAGTAACGGGATTGGAAAATATAGCAGTTATGCCCAAGCCCACGAAAACTCCATGCCCGCTGGGATCAGTGAACATTACGGGGTTGCCCTCACAAAAAGAGTAACGGTTGAACAACATGGCCGTATCGCGCGACATAAAACATTTGGTTTCGGGACTGTAGTACCTGGCCCTGAGGTATAGCAGCCCGGATTCCGCATCCATATACTCCATATTGTAACGGAAAGGGTTCGGCACGAGGCCTTCCGCCTCCTTCTTGCCAGGGCCTTCCGTTGTTTTACCCGGGAGAGGGGTATTCTTGCCATAGGCATCATAGAGATAAACCTCGGAAAGGGAATGTTCCTTGTAAAGGGCCAGTGTATCTTTGTAGTTGTTGACGAAATACTGTGGATCCGCTTTTTCATAAACATCGTAGAGCACTCTTACGAACCGCTTCGCCCCCAGCATCAAAAAGGAACTGTGGTCCTTTTCCAATGATTCGTTCAGAATCTGGGCGTTCCGCGAGCTTTCGTCATAATAGAACACGGTCGTTCCCTGGCCCTGTACGGTTTTTGCCCTGCGCAGGCCGTTCGGGTAATATTCGTAGGTTGCGGACACGCCCGTATTGTCCGAAAAAGTAATCAGCCTGTTGTACGGATCATAACCATATGTATTGCCACGGCTATCCGATACACGGTTTCCATTGGTATCGTACTCAAAAGTGACGCTCTGCGATGGTCCCGTGACCTCCAGTAGCTTGTTGTCCGCATCATACCCATAACGCGTTACGATTGCCGGATCATTTCCCATTACCACGCTCGTTTCCAAAATATTGCCCGCCGCATCGTGTAGATGGGAGGTATCAGAGATTAGGACACCCTTGCCATCGGAGACCTTTTCGCGCACCAATTGGCCAAGGCCGTTATAGGTGTACTCCGTAGAGAGGTTCGTTTCTGTGTCTTTGGGGCTCGCCGTTGAACTCCTCACAAGTCTGGTGATCTGCTGGGTGGTGGGGTCGTAGGTGTACTCACAGCAGAGCAGGACATTTCTGTTCACCGCCAGGCTCTTGTCTATGGTCTTTTCCATGGATACGGCCCCAAGATCGGTATAGGCATATTCGATCTGGACACCGTTACTGTTGGTGATCGACTTGATCATACCACTGTTCAGGGCGCTATTCTTTTTGGTCAGATAGGCCACTTCCACCTTGTAGGCACCGTCCAATTCAAGGGAAGATATCCTCCCATATGCATCATATCCATATTTTGTCACTTTGCCAAAGGCATCCGAGAGTTTTGAAAGTCTGCTGTATTTGTCATAGGTATAGCTTACCTTTTTTCCATCGGGGTAGGTGACCCGCTCCAAAAGCCCGTCCTTGGTATAGGAATAGGCCATCGTGCCCTGGCCCTTGCCATCGATCAACGACTCTATGGAGGTAAGCCGAGTGGTGGCCGTATCATAGCCGAACTTCCTTTCCTGAAGTTTGCCGTCCTTGTCCTTATAGGATTCGCTGGCCAATAGCCCGTTGTCCAGATAGGTGTAGTTGAACAGGGTGCCGGAATAATCCGTAAGGCCCTCCATACGTCCCGTAGGGTCATAGGTATATTTTCTTACCTGATCCAAGGGATTGGTCTCCTTTACCAGTTGGTTAAGTTCGTTGTACGAGAATAGATCACCGACGGCTTCCATGGATTTCCCATCGGACTGTGTACGTTTGATCTTCTGCAGAACCGCATTGTTGAACAGGTCTCTTTGCGCCTGCCCCTCAACGGTGGTCCCGTCATGGCAGGTAAGGGTACGTACCACCGGATTGAACTCCAGATCGTATTGGGTGCGGACCTTGGACCAGTGTGCATCCTTGGACAAGGGGTCGCCCACTGTCACAGAGGTGTTCCTGCCATATGCATTGTAGGTAAAGGAGACCTCTGGATTGCCCGTAGCGGTATCCTTGTTCGGAATTTCCTTGTGCACGCCCAGATGATGGTCATTGTACCGGGTTCGCTCTACCACATGTCCGTTGAATTTCACCTCACTGGTCTGCAGTACCGCATCACGGGAAATCTCCTCTACATTTCCAAGGGCATCCGTAGTGCTTGTACGCTCCCCCCTATCGTTGTATTGGTAGGACAATCTGGATTTGGTACCCAGAACGCCCTGCTCATAGGTCAATTGGCCCTTTTCATCGTACACCGCTTCATATAGGACACGCTCACTGCTGAACGTACCCCCGCCGTCCGTCTCCTTTATGATCCGTCCGTACGGATCTTTGTACTGGTGGAACTTATAACCATTGGCATATTCCTTGGTCCATTTGTTCTTGGGGTAATCATAATGCCACTTTAAGGTGGCGCCAAGGGCATCGGTGGCGCTCAGCAGCCCACCCAGATCATCGTAGGTATAGGACATGCCATGGTCCAGTTCATTTTTTGCCGCCAACACCCATCCAGTGGCCGTATCGATCATTTGTGAAGATGTACCGCCGTTTGCATCGGTGCGTTCGATGGTCATTGTCCCTTTGGAATTTTTATAGGAAATCTTGATTTCGGTACCCTTAAGGTCATGTTCCTTTCCATCGGCCCATTCAACCCTTTGATAGGTAATACGTCCCTGTTGGTCATAACGATAGCTACGTTTCTTCTCCGTGGTCGACAGCCCTTGGGCATCGATACTATCGGCAATACCAGTGGTGCTGCTCTCAATGGACAGCTGGTCCTTGGTCAGGGCGCATACCTCTCCGCGCACCTTTGGATCATCTTCGCTATGGTCCACCTCATATTTTTGGGTCATTAGACCGTATAAGGGTGTTTTCCCTTTATATTTTGGATCATCATAGTCGTACACCATCCTGACCGATGTGGAGAGGGTGACCTTGTCCGGATCTTCGTTGCTTTGGTACCTCTCGGAGAAGATCAGGTTGCCTTGGCCATCGAAGCTGTTTTTGTTCAAATAACATCTGTACGCTCCAGAGTCGTTGTACACCTTGGTGCGTTCCTCTGAGGGGACCTGATAGTTAGGGAACTTTTGTATCAGTTCGTGATAAGGGGGGAAATAGCCATCCTTGTCCTGCCCCGGATAGGTCTTATCTATCGATTTTATAAGTTTCTTCTCGAGGGTGTAGATACAGGTCTCCACCTCTAGGTGCAGGTTGTTATAGCGGTGTTCCACCATGAACGTACCGTTGTGGATCCGACAGGTATAACTATAGTTGGAACCTTCCTCCAAAAGGGTGTCCTTGAGGCCGGATGGGTCAAAATCTGGATATCCGGTATAATTGTGGCCATCTTCCAAGGGGTCGTAATCGTAGGCAGTGGCCCTGGTCAGGTCGCCATCACATTCCCTAGTACCCGTTACCACGTCCAGGGTGCCATAGCTTCCATCCGTGGAATATTTGATCGTACCGTAATCGTAAAGGATCTTTAAGCCGTTGTAATAAGCTATTTCCGAGACCAGGTCGCCCCTGAGTCCCCCTTTGTTCACAATCGATATCTCCTGGCCCAATGGGTCCCGGTAACCGATCAGTTGGGAGGTGGACCCGTCGATCAGGTACGAGAAGGAAACCTTGTTGTGCTTACTTTTGGGATAGGTTATGGCAATGGAGTCTTTTTTATGGTCGAACGTGATTTCCTGCCCCATGGCATCCTCTATCTTGGAAATCTTACTGCTAAAGACATCGTCCTCGACCGTGTAATGGAAAATGACATGGTTGCCGAACCGATCATCGATCCCCAGCAGACGGCCGTTGGTATCGAAGTATTGAGACCCGCCGTTCTGAAAGCACAATTGACCGGAACACTTTCGTTTTTTATCATAGGGAAAGTCCATGGAGGTATCCTTGTAAATAGCATTTTCCATGGTATAGTACCTCATTCCAGAGTCATAGGAGCTGTCTAGGGCAAAGGACTGGTCTCCATTTATATATATACGGCCCTGGTAAACGAAACTATAGCCAAAACGCCATCCCAATGGAAGGCCCAACATACGGTCGGCGGAAGCAAGTTCGGACTGGGAATACCTTATGGAAGGCGTAATGTTCTCGGAAAGGAATCCATAGGCACTCGGCACCTTCAGGGAAAGGGTCAACTCCCCCGTCCTGGGAGAGACCTCACCCCCCAGTACATTTTTGTAATTTGAGGCGTTCGACCATAACCATGGATCACCCTGTTCGCCCTTTTGGCCCTCTACGTATCCGGATGACCCTTTTTTGTTCCCGCTTTTTTTGCCCTCGGGCCTTTTGCTTTCCTTTTTTGACATGACTTAAAGTTGTTATTTAGAGAAGTGTGCTTTTATCTTACCCATTATGGTCCTTGCAAAGGAGGTTCCCTTAAGGATCATTCCATAACGAGCTCGAATTCGATCCCGTCTACCCGTTGCCCCGCATTGATGCTCCGTATCTTGACCTCCAGCCCATGGTCTACCGTAAGGTATACCTCGTTCTTTTTATCCCCGGCCTCGATGATCTTTCCCCCAATATCCATTTTTATGTATCCGATGTACCTGTTGGCATGGGTCTGCATTTCAAGGACCTTTACCACTCCGTTCTGGGGAATCACTGCCCTGCCCTTTTCCGAGCCCCCTTCGCCACCGTACTCTTCATTATCGATCTTGATCATATCAATGTCGTTGCCCCCGAACAGGATCAGGTCCTTGCCGCTTCCAAAATTCGGGACGGAAAACATCTGCCCCCCTTTTCCCCCGTAATACATGATTTTTGCCATAACTGTTTCTATTTATTGGTTATACCGGTCATTATCGGGCAAAGGCCATACGGATCTATTCCCCGACCGGATTCTTTAATTCCCATTTAAAGTAAGAATCAACTCTCAATAGATGAGAAAAAAGTGCTCAATGTGTAGGATAAAGGGATTAGCGGAATATTTTAAGGGACGGGGCCCGTCCTTGTACTTATTGCAAACATCAGCGATTCACTTTTGCTAAAAATCATTGAAGAAGTTTACTACCCGCAAAATGGGAACAATATTTACCTGGATTACTTAATGGCATTATACTTAAATGATTCACTTTATCAAGATGATGTGAACGTTAGAATGCGTATGGAAATTGGGATTTCAAAACCTTTGTTAGATTCTCTAAATACCGAGGGCCTAATCTGAATACTGATGTGACTTGCTATTTTCACCGGATAAAATGGAGCACCCTCCAACACAACACAAAAAATCTGATATTCAAGTTACTAACACCAAATATTGAATGGTTCAAATTTTCCGTTTTTGGTGGTCTCAACCATCCGGCTCATCCAAAAAGGGCCAAGGTTGTTCTCTTTATAGTATTGTACCATTCCATCCAATGCCTCACTATGCGATTTGCTGAACTTTTTGGAATAAGTGCGAAAACGTGTGGCCGTTTCCTTCTTTACGGTGATATTGGAATAACCACCTGTTCCTTTCTTTGTTCTGTAATTTGTAGATTGCTTTTCCATACGTGCGATTTTGTTTTTTAGTGAAATTGCGTCATTTTTTGCGTCAAAAATTTCCAGTGTTTATAGGGCTTCCCAAAGGGTTTACTTTAGATTTCGGAAAATCTTACTGTAGCCCCTTATTTTGCACAGTATTTCAAAATCAATTCAATCAACTGGTTTTCAAATTGTTGAAGACCCGAAGACAACCGTGATGGCGCAATCTGCGCATCACCCTCTTGCTATTCCCTTAGTTTAGCGTCGACCATTTACATAGAGCTTTTCCTTTAAGTAGATGGTCTGGGGTCAATGCCTTGACATCGATATAGGATAGGCCAGTATAACACTAGAATAGAAACACATCCTTGCATTTCTCCACACCTTCCTTTTTGAAAATGGTTTCTTCTATCAACCTCAATTCACGTTTTGTCAAATATTCCCGTTCGGTTTTCTCAAAACGCAATTTAAAGTTTTCAAAAGGGTCTTTTGTTAACCAATCCAACCGAACGGCCAATCTTGACATTTTCTTAAGCCGTTCCATGTGCTTCATGGCCCCATTATTGGTGCATTTGGTCCGGGTCGACGGCCTATACTTTCTGAGATATTGTTCAAAGTCGGATATAAAACGATAATTCGATTTTTTGAGCTTTATGTCCTCAACCCCATATTCCTCTTTTAAAAATAGGCCCACGCATCGTTCTGTGATGTAGTAATTCTTTCTGGTTCCCGGACGTAAAGAAGTGTGCATGGTTCCATTGTGGTAGGCTATCAATTGTTTCAATGTTTTTCCGCCCTCATCTTCCCCAAAGAACCTTGCTTTTATGGCTAATGGAGTTATTACCTTCTCTTCCACCATCAATAGCCTATGGGCCTCATGCAGGCCTGTATAAATATGGTCCAGGTACTTGTTAAGGGAAATCACATAACTAGAAAAACCCTTGCCCCTTTTACGGCTATTGTCCCATAAATTAGATTTGATTTCCCGATTTATGCTAAAATCGGTGCGATCACCATCGATGGTGATCCTACAATAGACAATCCGGTTCTCGGATTGCACCTTGTGCTTTCTAGTAAAGAAATTGATTGTTAAACGATTGTTTTTCTGCATGTTGTAACCTTTTAGAGTGTAAATACTGTGAAAGTCAAAACACAAGAAAAATGGTTCTAAAAGTCATTTAAAGTTACAATAAGAACTTTAAGTGTTTGCTCCCGATGGGAACACGCTTGATATAATTTTAGATGGTTTTAAATGAATTCAAACGATATGCTTAAAAACAAAAAGCACTGATAATCATACAATTAACAGTGCTTTGTTTCTGCCTATAAGGCGGTTCGTCGGGATGACTGAACCACCCATATAATTGTATGTTGTTGAAAACCAGAAACAAGCACTGAAACTCCAGAACCTGCACACCTTATTGCACGTTTACTATGAAAATGAGAATAAGAACATATCCATTTGACACTAAAAATACTGAAATCAGTTTAAATAGGATGAATTACCCTGAAAAAATATGGATGGCATCAATATTCAAATTTCACATTTTAGCAATCTATATTATCTATTTAGAAAACCTGTCTTAAAAATTGGGATATCTACAGAGGAATAGCATCAACAACTTCCCACCCGATTGAGCTTACATCTTTATAGTTTTTAATGCTCAACTTAAAAGGCATTGTTCTATTAGGAGGAAAAATTTCATAAATGGTGTATTCTTTGTTTCCAATAACAGAATTTGTCTTGGAATAATAGGTAACCTTCAGAACAATATCTTTATAACTGGCTGCAGTAGCCTTATTAGAAATCTTTCCATTTATCTTCAGTTCAGTACCCCAAAAACTTTCATTATACTCTCCATCAGCTGTTAAAAATTGAACAGGATTTGCACTCTCCATCTCCTCAATGGACATCTTCTGCTCCTGATAGGTTTTTGAATCGTCTACTTGATCATCTTCAATTGTTTTATAAATGACAAATACAACACCAATTACAAAACCAGTTAGAATTATATTTCTTATGAGGATAAAGTATTTCATTTTCTATTGGTTATTTAACATTGGAGCAACAGCTATCAATGGGTTTATCAATCCTCAAACCACTTATTTAATCTGCGTTTGGTTCTATCAAATGCTGTCCGTTCCCAAATCACTTCAAAGCCATTCCAAAAAACCCGGATTTTATCTCCGCCTTCCCTATACAGAATGAACTTTATATCTTCATGTTCAATGTACACGTTGTTTACATCATTCTCATCTGCCATATAGTCTTTGTTACCTTCCTTGACCTGATCAATTCGCTGCAACAACCTTTGTGCCTCCACTAAGGGTAAGTATCTAAAAGCATAAGCTTGTCCCATGTATCCACTTGAATCCCTATTGTTGCCAAAAAAAGCTAGTAAAAGTCCTTTTTCATTTACCTCACTACAATTGAAGGCCACTGAAATAAGTCCAGCACTATTATCAGAGGCCAGGCTCTCCGTTTCAAACCTAATCTCTCTATCATTTGCCTGTCCAATTATATAGTTCATGATAAATTCCTTGGACCTGAATTGACTGATTTCTTTAGCTATTTCCTTTTTATTAGCATCCACAGCAACAAAGCTCAAAGCGGCCAGCCCGGTTGGTATTAAAATGTCGGTTGACTTTTGCGGATATATATTAAGGCAGGAAATCAGGATAAGAAGAAATAATGTTTTTTTCATAGTATTGGTTGATTATTGGTTATTAGTCTTCCCATCCACAAAGTGTTCTTCCTCTCCTCTTGGCCTCCTCTAGACTCACTTTAGAAATTGATGATCTACAATTTGAAAGACCTCTACAGTTTTTTTTATAGTGATAGCGTTTGCTTGATTTACCATTACATACATAAACTTCGGGGCTCTCACCTGTAAGAAGATGCACTGTATCTATGTATTGCAGACCTTCCGGTTCAACCTTTGGGATATTCTGATAAGTGTTTTCATTATGAAACCTATCTTCATTACCAACACCCTTACTTTCCCTTCCTAATAAAAAGGAAATCAGCAGAGCTAGAAATACACTTATATATTCGAAGTGTTTTTTCTTCATTCGAGAGAGGTTCCGTCTTTAAATAATATCTTCTCAGGTGTCCAAACAATTTTCAAATCCTCTATATCCTTATTTCTCAATCTAACATCTTCATCTCTAAACTGATTATAATCAGTTGTGTACGTACCTCTGTATACGGTTCCCGAAGGAATTGTTTCATCAATTGTTAAATTGATAGAAGTAATTTTTGTGTCAAACAAATCATTGATGGTCAGCACCCCTTTAAATGCTCTTATATCTTTTTGGGATTTGTTTTCAAATGCCAGACTATAAGTCAGGTAATCTTGGTAGTCATATTTCGAAAAACCTTTGTCATAAAGGGCTACTGTAAGGGCAGAACCCATTTTTCTTCGCCTCTCTTCTTCCTCAAGCTTTGTCTTCTTTGCTAGATTCTCCTGCTGTTTTTCGTAGTCATTGGCTTCTTCTAGTATTTCATGATAGGTTTTTCCTTCCAAGGATTCTCCTGTCAATTCAGCTTTGGCTATCCAACCTGCCATTATTTGAAGTTCTTCCTCAGACAACCCTGCCTTATCCTTAATTTCTTTAGCATCTTCTGAAAGTGATGCCTTACTGTATTTTTTGTCCAGAGGTGAGGAACAAGATTGTAGCATGAACAAGAAAATGATCACTAGAGAAAACCTTTTCATTTTACAGTTTTTTATCTTTTGAGTAACAAACTTATCCCCCCTGCAAAAAAGAACCTTACGGGTTTCCGTAAGGTCTTTAAATTTTTGGCATGAAGTTTAACCCTTAGTAATAATTACAGACATAGTCTACAATATACTTGTGAAATCTTTCCCCATAAGAATTTGAATCTCCATAACTTCCACATCGAAAATTGCTCCAGTTCCGAGATGGAATACCACAAAAGATGTATGTGTTTGTGCTAAAACTATACTCGTTCCTTTTTATTTCCGCCACAATATAAATACGGTAATCATATTCATATGCCGTTACCTAGTACAGCCAGGATGAATTAAGGGTGTAACTGTTCAAAGACCCTTTTCTATACCCCTCCGATTCAATAAACTCTAACAGATTTTCGCAACTTACTTCTTGTGCAGAACCAATATGCATATATAGAAGAATCAAAAGAAAAAATATCTTCCTCATATTAAATCCTAATTGTAGTTATTGATTTCACCTTCAAGTTTCTAAGACCATATTCTCGCTTCTCAATTAAAGCAAGGAAGTTATTATAGCCTAGCGCAATGATTACACAATGGTTTTCCTCCTGTTCCCGATCTTCGGTTTTCCGACTCTATATTATTTCCCTCAGTACACTCATTATTGTTATGGTGTACATTGGAATTAATACTGTGAAATGGTGATACTCTTGCCATAATGTTTGATTTAAATTTTTAACTTCTCAAAGTTAAATCGCTTAAAAACCAGAACATTACGGGAATCCACAAGGGAACAGTTATTTATAAAGATTGAGTTCTGAGTCAAAGTGTGGAACGGTCCCTTTTTGCGAAAAAAATGCTTTCCAAAAATTTTGGGCCTCATTTATCATCTCATCAGTATGTTTGTTTCTTTCAGAAATAATATACATGTCAACATTATTGAATTTTGGAAAGGAACAATCCTCTTGCTCCAAGAAATCCATGGCAACATCAATGTTTTCTTCCCACTTTTTAATCTTTGTCCTGTCCTCATAAAAGCTAAAAAGATCACTATTCTCCAACATATCCGAATATATGACTATTAAGTTTCGTTCATGTTTAAAATCCAGCCCCCCTAGTTCCCTACATAAGTTTTGGTATATTTTCGAATGCGGCAATTCCTCTTGGTTTGACTTTTTGATCCCCTCCAAATTTTCTTTAATACGATTAATGAATGCATTTATTTCATCAGTCCTGTCCAAGGGGTTTTTTCCCAGCATTCCTGGAATACCTTCCTTAAGAACAATGGTTTGCGAATGGCCTTCACTTAGGTCATTGATTTGGAAAAATCTAAGCTCTACCCCATTGTCTCCTCCATTATCCGGCGATATATCTGCAAAATCCAAAATTTGGTATATATCATTTTCTGAAGATTTTTTTGAATCAAAAGCTCCATTGGTTACATCGATGAAAACATAGACCCCGATGGTTTTGGGTTCTAAACGGCCACAAGAGTACAGAGCCATCAAAAGTACCAGAATACAAAACTTCCTATCCATTTGATTTTGGGTTTGGTGATAGTTCTCTATATGATTTGATTCTTAGTTCCAGATCTTGAATGTCATTTTCCCAATATCTTGGCTGTTTGTGGTTGTTCCTGTAAGTTAAATTGGTATCTCTGTACTTATTAATTGCTTCCTTGCAAGAGGCGTTCACCCGCTGTTCAAATCCTATGAAATACTCCAATGCCTTATCATGTTTGGTCTTCGACTCCGCTAGCTGGGAACGCAGATTCTCCAACAAGTTTTCAATTCTTTTTCTTGACTCCGCAAATTCCACTTGATATTGTTTTATCTCAATATTATATCTCTGTCTCTCCTTCTTTTCAATTTCATATTTCTCAGAAGACTTGGTTGCGTACTTTTTTTTCTCAACATTGAACGCTTTATTAACATGGGTGAACTCAATGCTTGGGTCATGGGCTAAATAAGATGCTAATCCACCGACCAAAAAGATTATCAAGCTTATAGTGAAGAAAGTCCAAAAGTCATTATTCAGTTCTTCCAACGTCGGACCTGCCTTTTTGGACAAATACATCTTTCTCAGCACAGCTGTATAATAACTTATTGCGGTGATTCCGAACAGTATTAACACCAAAAGCCAGACATAGGTTCGGTTCTCTTTGAACTGCCTGAGAAATTTTCCGGCGAAATGGGCAAGCAATGGCAATGAAATCACCAAAATACAGGACATTATCAACGTCAATAATGGCGTTTCTCTAAAAGACACAAATACTTGATAATTAATGGGTAATTCAGAGATCCCAATGGAAAATATTATTACTAAATACAACCATTTAGGCATACTTATATGTAGTTCTTGACGATTTATCTTTTCTGTTACTTCCTTAAATCTTTGTTTTGCTTCACTGAACTTATTTTTAGACTCAATCCATGAAGGCTCATTTTCTATAACCTTTAGGTCATCTTGGTGATTTTCGTTTGCCTGTTGTAGTTTTCTTTCCAACTCCCTTCTTTCCTCTTCAATTTTGCTTTTAATGTAATCGGGGTTCTTATTCAACATTTCCAACTCTTGCTCAATTGGAAATACCTCCTTATCATACACTTCTTGAAGAAATTGACCTCCTTTGGATGAAATAGCCTCAACATATGATTGATACTTGCTTATAATCCCTTTTTCGAAAGGTGTTTGAAAATTTGTTTCGATTACTGGTGTATTTCTTCTGCCATCCTCTTGACCTTTTTCCTTGCATTCGTTAATAGTCCTTTCATGAAGAGTGTTAAACTCTTCTTCGAAATCTGCTCTATAATAAGATTCTAATTTCATATTCACGATTTAGAGAAATACCCCTTCATTGTTTTATGACATATTGATTATGCCACATACCAGTGCTTGCCTGAAAATCCAATGAAGTCTTTACAAACTTAAATTTGAAAAAGGTCAAGGCTTTACGGGAATCCTCAATCCACAGAAAAATGTTGCATCGTTAGATAAGTCCCAAATCCTTTACAATTGCCACTAAGTGTATGGCATTGTTAGCCCCGAACTGTATGCGAAGTTTATTCAGGTGTTTTTCGATAGAACTTAAACTGGAGGGGGAGATATTTTTCTTCTTGAACAACGCACTGATTTCATCTTGGGAAAGACCTTTGGCCAGGTGTTCCATAAGTTCAATGTCGAATTCATTAATTCCTAAGTCCAACTTTGAACTCAGTGCATTTTTTACTTCTTTAGAGAGATAACGTTCATTATTATATATAGATGTGATTGCCTGGGATAGTTCTTTAAGACCATTTCTCCCTTTACAAACGTAACCCTCAATTCCATAGCTATTTACCAAAGTCCTAACTTTTTGAAGCCGGTCCTCAACCGAATATGCTATGACTTTTAAATCGGGATATTCGCTTTTTACTTTTTCAATCAAAGCTTCCCCTGAAGGGTAATTTTGTTCTCGATGATCCACTTTGAAAGACAGATCTGTCACCAACAATTCATATGGCTCATCATCTAAATAGCTTTTCTTTATTTTTAAATAGGCATCGTCACAATACTGTGTTTGCTGAACTTCAGCAATATCCAATTTGGAAAGAGTCGTGTAAACACCTTGGTTTACATCATCCATATCTTCCGCTACCAATAGCTTTCTAAACATAGTTTAAACAATAATATGAGCTTCAAATCCATTATTTCTTTGTGAATCAAAAGTAATGGTTCCCTTTAATGAGGTAATACGGTTTTCCGCATTCTGTAGCCCGAGTTTCTTTTTAAGTTCACATCCAATCCCATTGTCTTTATAATCAATGGACACCTTGGCTCCCGATTTATTAAAGGTTAATGCGACCAATGAGGCTTGACTATGCTTTTTCATATTGGTCAATAGTTCTTGTAAGACCCTATAAATTGCCATTTTCTTCAAATCTGAAATGCGACTCCAATCTATTTTTACAATATTTCTAGTAACAATATTTATCTTTTGATTTTTAAAGCTTAGAAACAGGTCATTTAGCAGAACATCAAAATCTTCATTGAAATCAATAGGACTATTTTCCCTTGAAATATCTCTCGTCTTAGAATAAATATTTTCCAAATCATCCATGACTTCAGGCTCAACATCCGGATTGTTTTCCAGTTTGGTCATTACCTGATAAACATCGTTTGCCACTTCATCGTGTACTTTTTTGGAAATCCTGGTCTCGGTATTATATGCTTGCTCCAATCTTCCTTTTTTGTACCTGTACCTGAAAATAAAATAGGAAGCCAACAAAGCTAAAAGTATAAAGGCCGCTATAGCCTTATATAAAAGTTTTAAACGCTTTTCTTTCTCCTGCTGCAATCTGCTTGCTTCTGTTTTCTTTCGCTCTTCCTCAACATTATATTTTATGTATGCATTTTTATTTTCAGCCAATTGTCTTGCTTCCACAATGCTATCGGTCAATCTCTTGTACTCTTTCACTTTGGGGTCTTCATCCAATTCAACAAATAGTGATAACGCATCTTGTACATACCCACCATTGTTCAGTTTTTTGGCAACCGTGTAAGCTTTGTCCGCATAAAGCAAGGCATTCTTTTTATCATTTTTATCCAGAAAGAAATGGGTTAGGTTTTTATAGCTTCTGTAGATTCCAGCAAGTTCGTTTTCCTTTAGCCTAATCTCTAAAGCTTTGTTTAGATTGTCCAGTGCTGATGGTAGATTTAGTTTACCCTGTACATAACCAAGATTATCCAAAACCATGGCAAGTTGCAAGCTGTCACCACGCCCCAAAGTCTTGTCATAAACTAGAACATATTGATTTAGTGCTTGCTGATATTGCAGCATATCTTTATAGACATTGGCTTTATTATTAAGTATTGTGATACTATCTTTTGTATTCGGGGCCAATTTTAGTGCTTCCTCATAAGATTTTAGTGCTTCTTCATAATTATTGGCTGACCGATAAACCCTTCCCAACTGATTGTGTAAACCTACTCGTGATTCGATCAAAGTATCTCCATCCTTGAGTTTGTTGATCAAATCAAGTGCCTCCACAATGGAGTTTTCACTATCGTATATATTTCCTATTTTAAACTGACCTATTGCAATCATTCTCAAATCCCCAATAGCACTTAGGGTATCTCCATTGATTAAATTTCTTTCTCTCCGTCTTGAATAATAACTGATTCCGTCAGGCAAGTGCTCAGGTTCCTTTGGATTTAGGATGGCATAGTAATAATAGTTAAGGCTATCTGATTTCTCCTGTGCTGCACATTGCCCAGAAATCATTGCCACTAAAAATGGCAACAAAGAATAAAAAAAGAGGAATGAAATATTTTTACGCTTCATTCCTCTAAATTATAAACTAATATTTGATTATTTATCTCCTGGAGGCGGAGGAGGTGGCGGGGGTATATCCCCACCATCACCGCCACAACAGGCTACAGGGTTGACATCCTCCTCTGCAATACTATCGGGAGTGCATGAAAATAGCATTACATTGAGGAAAACCGTAAATAAAATTAAATATGTTTTTGTCATTTTATTAGATTTTGAAAATGGACATACCTATGGCTGTCCGAGTTATTATTCAGTGAATTGTGCGATGAGAAATCGCATCGAAAATGAGAGGCGTCCCCCTCGATTGAGAAGTAGTGAGGTAAGGAGTACAGAGCTGTGATTACTTCTCAATTACCTACAGCAATGGACTGAATACCTCTGATTTAGAATTGAAACTCGTAAGCCTTATTACGAGAAGACATTTTCAAATTCTGAAGCAAATGAAGTGATGAAACCTTGGAAATCCCGGAAATATCATGGAAGAGATTTGGAAAGTTTTCTGAACAGAAATTCCACAAACATTCCAAAAGATTTCTTATTTTAAACTATCTAAAAATCAACCTTTTAATGCACAAAAAACTTATTATTCATGCCTTCAATAAGGCAGATGAGGAAAGAAAAAAAAGAGGGGAAAAGAAACCCTCAAAAGTTGAACTGGCAGAAGATATTTCCAATTTTATTAAAGGTGAAATGGGATTCGAATTGGGAGAAAAAAGTTTTCGTGACTATCATAATGATGCAAAAAAGCTAGGTAACAACTTGAAGGATATAAGTATTAAACAACTAAAGGTTGTGATTGGGCTTTGTAAGTTTCTTGGACATAACAGCTATGAAGAGTTTGAGGAGAGTATAAAAAGTAAAAGCATCCTTCAGAAATTGTTAGCCTTTTTGAAAAAGCATAAAATCTTAATCATACTTTTTATTATCACAACAATTATTGTTACAGTATCAATTTCGATAAATCAACAACGATGGATGATATGGGATGGTAGTCATTACATTGAAGCAAACTTTGATGCAGAAAAACTCCAACAGGGTTTACTGAAAGTATATAAAGAAGATAGGATCAAATATTTTGAAAAAATCACCCCAGACTGCAGTACAAATTTTTTTAAGGAAGATGGAACAGAAAATCTTTGGTATGGAAAAAATTCATCAGGTGAATTGGAGTATTTCACAGACTTGGCAAGACATCCAGAAACAGGCAAATCCCTTAATCGAATAACTAGATATATGATCAAAAAATACATTTGTGAAAGTTATCCGTAATCCATATTTCAGGTACTTCCCCAAATCTTACCATAACTAACCTGCGCCGGATCCTGTTTCGATTTTATAGTGTGCAGGTAGCTAAGCGTTAGGTGAAATCGAAACAGGGCGCACTTGTTAAGGCTAAAATTTGTTGGCATTATCCAAATTACAGCAAACAACCACAAGTTTTAAGAAGTATTGGTCGCAGCTTCAAATTGTATAATTTGACAAGCAAATTTTCACTAAATCGAAAAAATAAACTCGACTAGAAATTATTTGTATTCAAAACCATCATTCAAAAATTCCCCATACTTTTTTTCCACCAGTTTGAAGAAATCCGATAACTTGATTCCGTGGTTGAAACAGATGGTGCTCAAAGTGGATAATGGTATATTGTAACCATCTTCTTGTTGTATTTTTTCTATCACGTGATAGTTGACACCATATATTTTTCCGTACTTTCTAGTACTCGTGTCTTTTGAGGTCAACCATTCCTCACTGATAAACTTGCATACGTATTTATCAGAAAAATAAACTTTACTTTTATTTGTGTTCTTATTTGCCATTAACACAAATGAAAAAATTATAGGAAGTTTTTTTGAGAGCGTTCGCTCTCATTTAAGGGTTTTTATTATATTTACCCCGGAAATAACATATTTGCGAAACTTCTTAAGTTAATAATATTAGAAGCATTCGCTTTGATTCTCGCATCAAAAACTGGTAATTTTTAACGACGAGATGATAAGTGCAAATGCTCACGGCCCGGGCGTGAGCTTACTTATTGTCGTGCGGTATACCAGTACCTTGATGCTATAAGTTAAGTTTTCACGCCCTCTTTATCTTGCTCAATAGGGGTTTTCTCAACTTTTCAAAGCTATCTTCTCTTTATCCTTTTTTAAGAAATCGCATCAGCTTTTAAAGCATAATCAATTTCAACCATGGTGCATTGACCATCTTAAACGAGGCCTGTTATGTCGAACACTGATTTTGAACTTTTAAAAAATGGCGACCCCACTGCTTTGGACCATATCCATGCCAAATACTATAGGGTTATATCTTGGATAGGCAAGCAATGGCTAAAGGATGACTTCTTAATAGAATCCCTTGTCCAGGATACCTTTTTAAAGTTATGGATCAATAGGCACAAATTGGAATCTCCCAAGCACATTTTCTATTTCTTGAGGTTTGTGATGAAAAGGGAATGTATGGCGTACTATAGAAAACCAACTTATAAGTTCCATAAGAAGGTCAACTCCCTTGAGGATTATGAAAATTACCAAGACTACATGGTGGGCTATGATCCGGTAAATGATTCTGAAAACCTCGATGATCAGGAATCGATACAAAAATCCTTCGACCATATCAAAAGTATCTTTCCCCTATTGAATGCCGATAAAAGGCACTTGATCGAACTCTGTTTGAAATACGGCTTTCAGTATAAGGCCATTTCAAAGGTAATGGGTAAAGGCATGATTGAAACCAGTAAGGAAATAAAGGAAGCCATTGAGGATATTAAAAACATAGTCCATCAAGGAAACTTACTCGATTCCAATAACAATATGGCAGATGAAATCAAGTTCAGTGGGGAGCTGAGCGAGGAGCAGGCCAGGGTTCTTGAAATGCGCTGTGAACTGAAATATACCTTTTCTGAAATAGCCAAAGAACTTCAACTATCCCAAAAGGAAGTGCATCAGGAATTTATGAAAGCCTACAAGCTAATGAAGCTAAACCATCAATTACAATCAGCTTAATATGGGAAAGTCTACACTAAAACACATTAGAAAGATCCAAATATTGATCGACCTCCCTACCAAAGAGGAAAAAAAAGAGGTCATGAATATGATGTACCAGTGGCGGGACCGATGCTTTAGAGCAGCCAACCTCATCGTTACACATCTATATGTCCAAGAAATGATAAAGGAGTTCTCTTATCTATCGGAGGGAATCAAATATAAATTGGCGGATGAGAAAAAAGATGAAAAAGGAATCCTGCAACGTTCCAGAATGAACACTACCTATCGATTGGTATCAGATCGTTTCAAAGGGGAAGTACCGACAAACATATTGTCCGCCCTGAACCATGCCTTGATATCCTCATTCAATAAGAATAGGGTCCAATATTGGAAGGGCGAACGCTCATTGCCGAATTTCAAGAAGGACATGGCCTTTCCTTTTGGCCTGCAGGGCATTAGTCGGCTTGTCTATGATGAAGAGAAGAAAGCCTTTTGCTTCCGTTTGTACCGGGTTCCATTTAAAACCTACTTGGGCAAGGATTTTACGGACAAGCGAATGCTGTTGGAGCGTTTGGTAAAAGGTGATGTCAAGCTATGTGCTTCGAACATTAAACTGAATGGCGGAAAAATCTTTTGGCTAGCGGTGTTTGAAATTGAAAAGGAAAAGCATAGCCTAAAACCAGAGGTCATAGCAGAAGCATCATTGTCCTTGGAATATCCCATAGTTGTGAAGACAGGAAAAAAAAGACTCACAATCGGCACTAAGGAAGAGTTTTTATATCGTAGGCTGGCTATACAGGCTGCCCGGAGAAGGACTCAGGTTGGGGCGACCTATTCCAGATCAGGGAAAGGGAAAAAGCGAAAACTTAAAGCAGTGGACAAGTACCGAAACACAGAAAGCAATTATGTTTCAACCCGCATACATGTTTACAGTAGGAAACTTATAGATTTCTGTATCAAGCATCGGGCGGGAACACTTATATTAATGAACCAAGAGGACAAGGTCGGGATTGCAAAAGAAGAGGAATTTGTTTTGAGAAACTGGAGTTACTATGAGCTAATGAACAAAATAAAATACAAGGCCGATAAGGCAGGCATTGAATTGATTACTGGCTGACAATTAAATTTTGAGGGTGCTTGTACACCCATAGGGTGAGGTTGAGAATTACACTCACTAAGTGTGAACAACACATACAACTTGTGGGATAAACGCTAACAATAGCAATCAATAAGCTTAAACACCATATACAATTCACTGAAAAACCACACTGGAATACAGTATTCTTTGATGACAGCCATTCATCCAATAGGCTAAAGTTTGAAGATACCCCAATCTTTAGGATGGGTTTTCGATTAACCCAAAATAATTATCAAGTCGCTTTTTGAATAGATAGAGGGATCAATAATTTATCTTGTCTATCCATTTTCCGTTAAAAATTCCTTGATTTTATAGGGCTAACGCTATTTTACCGTAAAAAATGAGAGATGTACCGAAAAAATAATTGTACAAATAAATTCTTCAATCATCCACTAAGCCATACTTTAAAAACCATTTTTCCATTAAAAAATCATTGATTTTACTGGACTGAAAGCATTTTTACATTAAAAATTATGTAAATGCCAATAACCAATATTTTCAAAAAACACACTAAGAATGGCCTTTTCCGAAGGAAAATGAATCAATAGCATCGCGCCAGCGTGCTATCCTCTTGCTTTACATTACCTTTTGCGCAGCAAAACAAAAAAGAAAGCACTCCAACTCTTGAATCTTAATCATTCTTTCTGTTAGATTATTAAACCTTTTACGGGATTCCATATTTTCCAATTCATCGAAAATTCTTACATTTAACTTCTTCCCCCAAACTTTAATACTAATCCCCCTAAATTAGGCTTAAAAAAGTTTGTAGATACCCCAATAATTAGGGCAGGTTTTCTACAGTGCCTATGGGAAAATTAACTAATTGATTTTATAAATTATGGGTTGCAACTCTATTCCATGATACTCAATGAGAAACGGTTTTGATGATTTTAATATTTACTATAGAAAAAGATTCAAATAATCGGTTTTATTTCTATTTTGGGTATATAGAGATGTATTTTACGTTTCTATAAACAAGTGAGGTGCAATTTGAACAAATAAAAACCAATATAACAAATGGAAGAAAAAGCTAAAATCGTAATTTCCTTATCGGAAGGAAAGTTTGAAATATCAGGTTCAGAAAAATTTGTAAACGCTCAGATTGAAAACTTTAAAGAACTTATTACCAAATCAGTAAATCAGCCAAAACCTGTTCCACAAAAGCCGCCCACAAAAACTGAATCGGTCAACACAACTCAAGACACATCTGCTACCTCTAAATCTAATTCAGATTTGGACGATAGCATTTATGTGGAAGACGATGAATTGATTAGAATTATTTGTGATATCCCGGGTAAAACAAAAGCTGAACAGACGCTTAATGCTGCACTATTGTATGCTAATGCCAGAAAAATACAAGGGCAAGAAACTGCAAATGTTGAGGAAATAAAAAAGGTCTGTGCTAATCATGGATGTTTGGACAAAAAGAATTTTTCCACCCACATTAAAAAAGGTGACCCTCAACTATATATTGATAAGGGCAATGGTGGAGCACGTTCAATAAAACTTAATCGACCAGGTGTGAAAAAAGCCGAAGAGATCATAGAGTTAATTAAGCAAAATGATAAATAAGGCTGAACAAATACTTCTAAATTCGTATTCCCAAGAACTAACTGAAAAAATTCTTGAGGCGTACTTAGAAATTGAGGGCAACTTTTTCTTAGAGAAATGGAAACCTAGCGAGTTGGATGCAGGGCATTTTGTTGAATCCGTTAGACGACTTATAGAATTTGAATTAACAGGAGCTTATACTCCTTTTAGTTCCAAACTGAGCAACTTTTCGGATAATGTTTTAAAGTTTTATGAGCAGCAAAGTGGTCATGAATCTTTTAGGATGTTAATTCCCAGAATATTGAAGTCTGTTTATAACATTAGAAATAAAAGAGGTGTAGGGCACATCAAGGACATTTCACCGAATGAGATGGATGCTACCCTAATCCTACATTCAGTAAAATGGGTGCTTTCAGAAATCGTTAGAATAAAGTCTAACTTATCTATTCCTGATACGCAAAGAGCAATTGATGATATAGTTGAACGAAAAGTCGATATGCTATGGAAAGAGACTGATTTTCAACGAATTTTGAATCCTAAAATCCCCACTAAAGACCAGGTTTTAATATTACTTTATAACGATAAATCTCAGGGTATAGAAAATCTCAGAAATATTATTGAATATAAAAACAAAAGTGATTTCAAGATTCTAGTAAAAAAACTACACACTGATCGTCTGATCGAATTAAAATCTGATGGACAGTGCCTTCTCTCACCAAAGGGTAGAATAAAAGCAGAAGAACTTATTAAAAAGTATAAAAACAGTGCCTAACAATGTGTCCTATAGTGTATACCCTTTGGGATACGCATCATACACTAGAACGCTGGGCCTAATTAAAAAATGAAATATGTACTTCATAAATAGATTAAAAATCTCCGGTTTCTGGGGTGAAAAGAAAGTTGATATTAAGTTTGGGCCAACGGAAAACTTCTTAATAGGTGTAAATGGGTCAGGTAAAACTACAATTATCAATCTTCTTGCAGGTTGCATCGAAGCAGATTTCTTCACACTAGATAGAATCCAATTTGACAAAGTCACTGTTTATCTGACAGGGTCTTCAAACAAAAAAAATAAGGCTAGAATAATCGTGACCAAGGAAGAAAATGATAAAACACCTTTTCAAAACATTCTTTTTCAAATCTATAAAGGACGAGACTTGTCTTTTGAAATTAACCTTGATGACTTGGAAGAAGATCGGCTTATTAGAAAAAGAAGCTATCAAAGACAAGTTCATTTTGGTGACAGAAGATCTCATCAAAAAGATTTACATTTTGAATTAGCACAACTTTTCAATACGAGTTGGCTGTCAATACATCGTTTTAAAACAAACTTCAGAAGGCATGAAGAAAGAAGCCATGAATCATTAGTTGATCAAAAACTCAGTCAATTTCTAGAGAATTTTAATAGTTATTTAAACGAACTCAACCGAAAATCAAAAGACGAAACTGATAAGTTCCAGAAGTATATTTTTCTCTCATTGCTATCCACACAATCCGAGTCTCAAATTTATCAAACTCTCAATTCAATAGACTTAGAAAAGGAAAAAGAGGCATTAAGTCAGATTTATTCGTTATTCAATGTTGAAGCAAGGGAATATTCAAATAAACTGAATAAATACATAACCAACTTTAATGACGCTTTAAAAAAATCAGATAATGAGCGT
Source organism: uncultured Allomuricauda sp. (assembly GCA_963677115.1). Classification (GTDB taxonomy): domain Bacteria; phylum Bacteroidota; class Bacteroidia; order Flavobacteriales; family Flavobacteriaceae; genus Flagellimonas. The sequence goes on along the minus strand of OY781874.1, from coordinate 2,687,535 downwards.
ATTTCCTTTCGTGATGCTGAATATCTCATTGGAATGAAGAGGATACATTCTGTGATACAAGAATGGCAGAAATTACTTGATAAGCAAGATGTGATCAATGAATCTAAGACCAACTTCATGGAAGTTGTAAATAGTCTACTAAAAAGAAAAGAACTAGTTGTAAATGAACTAAACGACCTCTTTGTAAAAACACAAAGTGGAAAGCATTTTCAGCCTAGACATTTATCATCTGGCGAAAAACAACTCTTAATAATCTTTGGAGAAGCTCTACTTCAGAGGTCTAAACCACACATTTTCATTGCTGACGAACCAGAGCTTTCATTGCATGTTGAATGGCAAGAAAGCCTTGTGAGAAGTCTTAAGGTTTTGAATCCATTTGCACAAATGATCTTCGCAACACACTCTCCTGATATCGTAGGAACATATCAAGATTCTGTAATACAGATAGAAAACACTATTGTATAATGGCTTTTACTAGAACTAGCACTGGCCTTCAAAATCAGCACCTCTTTCATGGTGTTGATTTCATAGTGTTTGTTGAAGGGGGTCAATCATACACAAAGGTTCAAATTGACAACGGTAAATTTACCGAAGGGTCGATTGATTGTATTTTTTGGTCAAAAATTTTTGAGAAGTACAAACCAAGCTCAAAATTTAAATTTAAGGCAATAGGTTCAAAAACAGCCGTGTTACAAGTTGCTGATGACATATTAAACAATAACTTAACAACTGTTTATGCTGCAATGGATCAGGAGTTTGACACTGTTTTAAATAAGATATACAAGCACGATCGCATCCTTTACACCTTCGGCTACAGTTGGGAAAATGATGTTTGGAATGAAAACGTAATTAAGAAAATTGTAGATGCGTCATCTGCTGGAAACATAGAAATAAATGAGGTCATAGAACCATTTCAAAAATTCATCAAAGAGTTCAAGTTTTCAACTTATTGCGATGGATATGAATTCAGTAACAATCGGTCCTTTTTTCCTCGACCGTCAAATCATTTAAAATTAGTTGACTGCGATTTGAGTTCGCCCCCATTTATGAAAAAGGATGAAGTAAATAATTTAGTTGTCATAAAAGCTATTGTTAAGTCCCGGGTGTATTCCTTTGGTAGTCGTAAAAAAATTGATTGTCATCGCTATTTATATGGACATCTCTTGGGTGATTTAGCAAAACTTTTATTGAAACATCTGTTAAGAGTGAAACACGGTATCTCAGGTTTAGGAGACGAAATAATTCGAAGAATGGCCATAACATATTTTCTTGAGTTTATTCCTGCCAATATTGACGCATATTACCGAGAAATAATAAAATAATTAGATACAACAAAGCCTATAAACGGTTATCCTACATAAGTTAAATTTCCTAATTTTTATTTCCTCAATACTACTTGTAATCGGTTGTAACAACACTTAAAATTTAGACGGGAATTTTTCCATTAGCGACAATAGTGAATATGTATCCTTTCCCCTTTTGTAGCCTTACCCCTTTTAGGACATCGCTAAATTCATAAAATATCATTAATGTCGTCTGTTTCGGGGAAGAATTCTTCCCCGAAACGGCTCTTGTATTCCCGAGTCGGCAAATAGGAGTTGCCCTCTATTCCAATTTTATTGCACGCTTTTCTTCCCGAACACTATAAAATTGAAATAGGATCCAGTGCAAAAGTTTAAGGGTAAGGATATGGGACAAGACACAAATTATTCTGGAAAATTTTGACCTTAAATGTTAAAGTTTGGCCCAAAACCTTATTTTTTTCAATGCGCGTGCAAATTGCGTGCAAATGAAAAAGGCTCCAGAGTATGAATTTCTCTGAAGCCTTGCTATCTCTGCTCCCCCTCTTGGACTCGAACCAAGGACCCTCTGATTAACAGCTCTTTTACCAAAAATGTCCCATAGAGTTCTCAGTGTTTTCAGTATCTCCGGGAGCACACTGTCCCAATGACTTGCTAAAAAATTCCAGATTAAAGAATGCAATAGTTTATTTATCAGTAATTTAAAATAAACAACACCGCCTTGGCGTGTTGTCGTCTTGCTCTACCGCTTTTCCAAAAAGTGGAAAACCGCTACGACCTGTAGCCGTTGGCCCAAGCGTTTTAGGGCTCTCTATGAATCTTCAAATTTTAACGAGTCACTATATTATGGGACATTGAGTATCCCATTGAATTTTTTAAAAATCTCCCAGCCCTTTGTTTTTAGGCCCTTTTCATTGTCCCCTTCCCATGGGACATCATATTTTGAGCGTGTAAATAATTAATTCCCTAAAATTAACTTCTCTCTTATTGAATTCCGGACTTGGTGTCTTGTTCTGTCTTCTTGGAGTAAATATGCATTACCTTCTGCATGTCCTCCCCTATTTTCTCCTGTAAGACCCTTGCGTAAATTTGGGTGGTTGAGAGTTTACTATGTCCCAACATTTTTGATACCGTTTCAATTGGGACACCATTGGACAGTGTAACGGTTGTCGCAAATGTATGTCGGGCCATATGAAAGGATACGTTCTTATATATCCCACAGGCCTTTGCTATTTCTTTTAAATATGCATTGGTCTTTTGGTTGCTATAAACGGGCAAAAGACCGCTGTCCTCCATTGGCGCCCCTTCATATTTTTTCATGATCTCGACAGCTTTGGGCAGCATCGGGATCTTTACAGGCTCATTGGTCTTGATTCTCTTGGTATATATCCAATAGTTACGATCAATACCTTTGCTGATATTATCCTTGGTCAGAAGCTTGATGTCCATAAAGGTTAGTCCCGTATAACAACTGAAAAGAAAGACATCCTTTACCCTTTCCCTACCAATGCTTGTAAAAGTAGTATCGTCGATAAGGTCAATTTCCCTTTGGGTAAGATAGTTACGGTCGAATTTGTTGAAACGCAGTTTAAAGTTTCGAAACGGGTCTTTGTCCAGCCATTCCAACCTGACCCCCAATCGGACAACCTTCATCAAACGTTCCAAGTGCTTCATCGTGCCATTGTTGGTACAGGTCTTCCTGTTCTTCTTTGGTTTGAAAGTCCTGATATAGTTTTCGAAATCCAAAATGAACTTGTACTTCAGATCCCTGAGCGGGACATCACTTGTTTTGAGTTTGGTAATTATATAGTTCTTCAAATATTTCTCGGTGGAGTAATAATTCTTCATGGTCCCTGGCTTCAGGGTGTTGACCATGTTTGAATTGTGATATTCGAAAAGTTCCAAAAGGGTATGGTTCACTTCATCCTCCCCGACATACCTCGCCTTGATCAATTTTGCCGTTATCAATGCCCTTTCCATATGCAACTCCCTATGAACATTGAGAATTTCTCCATAGACGGTATCCAGATATGCGTTCAAATCTTCCGTGATTCTACTGGTCGGGAACGCTTTTCCCCGCATTTTATCCCAATTGCACACCGGAATGTCCCGTTTGATACTGATTTCTGCACGCTCCTTTTTGACCGTTATACGAACATATATATCATAAATGTTCGGGTCATTGCGCTTTTTCCTGACGAAAAAATTGATTCCTAAAGTACTGTCTGTCCGCATGTTGTAATCATTTTAATTGAACAATTGTCATTGGTCGGACTGCCCTTTGACCTCAATCGTTCATACCTAAAATTACAACAATCAGTGTACCAGTGTGCACACCTTATTGCACACCAAAAATATGGTTTCAAATGATATCAGATGGAATCATAAAAAATGAAAAGCACTGATAATCATATAATTAACAGTGCTTTGTTTCTGCCTATATGGCGGTTCGTCGGGATGACTGAATCATCGACGAAATCTTATGTATTTGAAAATCATTGTTTTACAACTGCAATCTTAAAGGCATTCCCGTTAAGAACACGGAAAGCAAAAAACAACTTTTGAACACATTGTTCATGTGTTTAACCATCAATAAAAATAGTATTAATTTTTATTCTATTTGGTTAATATTATTAATCCAACAAAAACTATTATTCCATGTGAGTACTAATTGGAAATTGATAGCCTAAGCAAAGGAATATGGTAAATCTCAATTTCAGCAATTAGCTTCCGACTAACCGTTGTATAGCTAGATATGCTTCTTCAAATATTGTACACTTTTTGAAAATTAATCCCAATGCTTACCATTTATTGAATCTGGACTTTGATAGATATTATTCAAAATAATAGCTTTACTCCTCCAGTATAATTAATAGTGTTGAAAGAATTAGGCTTAATTAATTCTCTAAATGTTTTTGATCGAATACAAAGCTCCACAAGTAAAACAAAGAATTCGATTCCGCTTCAAATTTCCGATATAATATTCCGAGTGATTCTTATTGAAAAATAAACTATCTTAGGAATTCTCTTACGAGGACTCCCCCCAATTTATTGTAAAACACCTGCTAGTTGGTCAAAACTTTGTACAGACTAAGTATCGAAATTTGAACATACCAAAAATTGAAATCAACCATATTAAAATTTGTGAATTTGGAAACCAACAATTCAATAGTTCTCAAACAAACTATAAAATAAATGACAGAGTTTAATAAATATAAAAGGGGTTCAGAATGGCGGATTTGGGACTTGCATATTCATACTCCGGGGACAAAAAAGAATGATCAGTTCAACGGGGCAACACTTGAAGATAAATGGCTGAATTATATTACGAGTATTAACTCGACCACCGAAGAAATCTCCGTAATTGGAATTACTGACTATTTCAGCATTGAAAACTATTTTAGGTTTAAGGGCCATGTATCCAAGGGTGAAATTACCAAATCATTTGACTTTATTATTCCAAATATTGAATTAAGGGTACTTCCAGTAACAGGTTCGTCGACACCAATAAACATTCATTGTTTGTTTAACCCTGCTATGGATTCAGAAATTGAAACTAGATTTTTGGCAAAACTTCAGTTCAGTTATTTGAATAGTAATTACTCTGCAACAAAATCCGAACTAATAAGATTTGGGCGTGACCATACAAATAATCCATCGCTAGATGAAAATACTGCATACAAAAAGGGTGTAGAACAGTTCGTTGTTACCATTGAATCTCTAAATGTGATTTTCAAGAATGACCCAATCTTACGACAAAATACAATTATTGTTGTTTCCAATCGCAGCACTGATGGTGTAACAGGGGCCGTAAATCATGAAGACTTTTTTATCAATAAAGGAGAATCCCAGTTGGATGCCACACGACAAAGTTTGTATCAATTTTCAGATGCAATTTTTTCTTCAAATCCAAAGGATAGGGATTATTTTATAGGTAAGAGCGTGGATAATGATAAAATAGTGACTAGGAAATGTGGTTCGTTGAAACCATGTTATCATGGCTGTGATGCCCACTCAAATGATAAAATTTTCAAGCCTGATGAAAATAGATATTGCTGGATAAAGGCAGACCCAACATTTAATGGATTAAAACAAACTCTTTATGAACCAGAAGACAGAGTCAAAATACAGGCATTAAAACCTGACATAAAAAATGACAGGTTCATTATATCGGAATTACAATTCATTGACTCAGGCAATCTTTTTGGAAATCAAAAGATTCAATTGAATGAAAACCTAAATTCGATCATTGGAGGTAAGTCCTCCGGAAAATCTCTATTACTTTTTTCAACAGCCAAAAGTATTGATCCTGAACAAGTAGACAGGGCTTCAAAACGATTAAATTTTGAGGGATATAAATTTGACACAAACTTTGATTTTAAAGTGATTTGGAAAAATGGTGATGAGGATTATTATAGTAAAGTCGATCCCTCATTAAAACTTCATAAAATTTCCTATATACCACAGTTATACATTAACTATCTAGTAGAACGGAATAACAAAGCAGAACTAAACCAACTTATTAGAAGTATCCTATTACAAGACTCAGAATTTAAGAACTTCTATGACGAAACTCAAAGGCAGATTAGCGAAACAAATTCAGAAATTGAAAGATTAATAAACGAATATTTTAAAGTCAGAAATAAAGCCCTGGATATTCATCAAAAATCTAAGGATACGGGCAATTCCAAAACAATTCAACAAGCCATTCAAAATACAACTGAATTAATTCAAAAAGGGCAAAAGGCTTCCAATTTATCTGAAACTGAATTTAAAACCTATAATGAATTGTCTCGAAGCAAATCCGCTTTAGAAACAGAGTTAAAAACAGTCAATTCAAAAGAAGCGGTCTTAGGGAAGGTTTTAAATGAACTTAGGTCTAACAAATATAATTTACTAGGTAAATCGGAGGGTGAAGTTATTCTAAAAGGTTCCGTTGACAGATTATTGGACGAACTAGGGAATATCAGCCAGGATATTATCAACATCAAAGAATTGATGATAGTCGACTATGATAAACTCATCAAAAATTTCGAGGATAACTTTTTAAAATTGGATTTGGTCAATAAGAAAGTAATAGTCGAAAAGCAACTTCTTCTAAACTCTGAACAACTTAAGCCACTTCTAGAAAAACTTGCCGGTCAGAAAGAAATACAAAAACTGTCGAGTCAGCTTGAAGTTGAAAAACAAAAGTATCAAATGGCATTGTCACTTGAACTACAATTTAATAACCTCGCAGATGAGTACAATAATATTCGTAAACAAACAGTAAACCTTTTACAAAACAGATTCACATTATATAAATTAATTGTCGACAAAGTGAATGCTACAAAAAACACTATCGGTTCTGATATTCAATTGAGCAGTACACTTATTTATAAACAGGAGAATTTTTCTCTTTTTAGCCAGGTTAACAAAGCAGCAATTAGAAGTGATCATTATTTCAATGAATTGATTAAAGATGGGAACTTAGATTATCCAAAGGTTATAAAGTTGTATGAAAAGCCACTGAAGGTTCAGGACGAGAAATTATACTCAACTCCAGAAGATGTAATTCCTTTGCGGGTCCGAATATCACTAGAGGATGTCTTAAGGGGTATCATTAAAGATGGCTTTGAAATTGATTATACCGTAACATATAAAGATGATAACCTGCTACATATGTCACCAGGAAAAAAAGGAACTGTCCTATTAATACTTTTTTTACAGATTAGTTCTTCAGAATTCCCAATTCTAATTGATCAACCAGAGGACAACCTTGATAACAGAACTATTTATGAACTTCTTTGTAAAATGATAAAAGAGAAAAAGAAAGAGCGACAAATTTTAATCGTTTCCCACAATGCCAATTTGGTGGTGGCGACTGATACAGAAAATATCATCGTTGCCAATCAAAAGGGACAATCCAATGACAATACCGGTGGAGTCTATCGTTTTGAATATGTCAATGGCTCTTTGGAACATACAAAACCTAAGAATAATACAGCACCTTCAATTTTATGGAGTCAAGGAATAAAAGAACACGTATGCGACATACTTGAAGGTGGGGATGAAGCCTTTATGCAGCGTGAAAAAAAGTATGCAATTAAAAATGGTTCTTAGGATTTTAAAAAATTAAAACCAACCTATACAAACATTTAAACCAATCAATTGAACAGCAAAAATTTCAAAAATATGAAAAGGGTAAAGAACAATTTTAAGTTTAAGTATTCCATTGGGTATGTTTTTCTTTTATTAAGTATCTTTTTGCCCTTAGTGGCCTATTTTCAAGACATGGAGGGTGAATCTATGGTTTCAAGTGATTTTTTAATTCTTTTGGGATTTTCATTACTTCTAACAGCGATTGTGTTAGGAATTTTGAACCGAAATAATTTATTGTTTTCAGCTTCTGTTGTTTTAATAGGAATTGCTGTTTGGAGTCATGTAAGTTTCAGAACCTCTAGTATTAGAACCCAAGAAATGGGATTTACTCACACTGACCCCAAAAGAACAGGTAATTCTGAATTCGAATGTATTGTAAATATCGAAGATCCTATTCCACCAGGGAAAGCGCAGTTTCCATATAATGGGGAAACCTGGAGAAATGCACTTTATTCTTTTAGTGTTTTAAAAGTTCAAGATGATCAATTTACATTTCGGATTAAAGCCTATGGTTCCACCTATTATCTTTTTTTCGTCAGTTTTGACGAGGTAGAAGTAGAAGCTCAGGGCTTTCTTTATTGCCGGCGAACTCAAGATCATTGCGAAATTGTGTTGAGGGAAAAAGAAGGTTCAACGTGGGAAAAATCAGAAGGACTGGTGTCTGTAGCACTTCAAGCCATTGAGAAATATGGGTCCAACGGCAATTTTGTGACAATCACTTTTAATTCCGGGGCGGCTCTTAATAATAGTGGTACCGTTGGAGCTGGAATCGGACCAGCATCTTTGGCATTAAATTTTCCATCTTCAAAGTTAGAAGGTAAAATTACAAACGGTACTGGGCTATGGAGTTGTATATCAGAATGATCTTTTTGATGCCTGGTTTATTTACGGGATAAGAATTTATTTTTAAGGTAGAATTCACTTAATTCCTCATTGAGAAAACTTTTCCAGTTTTAATTTTCTGTCACAAGAAAAATAAGCTTTTCTAAGTCAATTTAGACATCTTTCTATCGCAATAACACATCTCTAATTTCTCAATAATCCTCACTTGACCATCAACTTGTTAGATACCATTATCAAGAGCAGTTTGGTGCTAATTCCATGAACCTTCTTGACCTAAAATATTGTGGTAGGTGTGGCAGACCCATCCCTTGAAACACAAATAGTTGATTTTAAGTATTTTACACCGTTAACTAAGACCAGTTAACCGAACCCTGAACCGTATTTAAATCGGCACATCCAGAGGCAAAACTTATTGATGTTTTACACCTTAAAGTTAATTAAAAAAATCTATTGTTTTGATATACCAGAATCTCAATAGTTAAATCAGAGTTTGTATCTAAATGAAGTTTTGGTAAAACCGATAAACCTATCCTAAACCTGTTTAAAACCATTAACGCTGTTAACATATATTGCAACATCATTTGGATCCTCGAAACGTAATTGACCCTTTAAATTATTAAGTGACTTTTTTGGTAGGGAAAGCTAGGAATTAAAAGATGCAATGAAAAAATCCAAATAAAAAGACTACAAAAGCATATACAATTTTTACTGATTTCCAATTAATTGCTTCTTAATTTGTAAGATTAATCGTTAATTACTAAATTTCATACTCCCCTCAAGATTTATTCCTCAATTCAATTAAAATTTAGAAATATGAAGTTCAAAAACATTGATGAATTGGTTGAAAAGGTGAACAGGTCGGATGAAATCCGAGCTAAGATTAAAGAAGACCCAGCGGCTTTCATGAATAGTATTACAATTATGAAAGATAAATCTGTTTTTTTAAAAGTATTATACATTGTAAGTACAGTGCTGGGAATCTCATTGATTGCAATTGTTATTTGGGCTTTTATGAGAGGCTCAGAGAATATACCCCAAGTGTTCATAACTTTTGGCTTCACCGCTTTAGGGGCCGTTGTAGGCCTTTTGGTTCCTAATAAATGATACTATGAAAACAAGAGAAGAACTACAGAATTATGTTACAAAGTTTATTCCACAATTAGCTGAAGAAAGTGGCGAAACCCCAATCTTATACCCAATTGATAATGGGTCGCTCGATAAATTGCATCAATACTCTGAGGCAAAAATAGTATGGAATCCATTTCAATTAGACTCGCTTATAAGGGAGGCTTACGGGAATTTAACAGTATGCCTAGATTTAAGAGCAAGCGGTCAAAACCTTGAAATACAAGCCGTTAATGAAATATTAAATCATGTTAGAATATCCAAAGAATTAGAAATTCAGAAAAAGCTGTTTGAATATGAAGATTTTGAAAATTATGATTTTTTCAGTAGTAAAATTGCTGCCCAAACCGAACTGAATTCTAACAACGATAAAATTTCTCCAAGCACTGAGTCCCTAAATAAGGCAAAAGATTATAATAAGAAAATAAGAGGCTTTGATAAAGAAAAATTGGATGCTTTTAAAAACTACATCGAAACAATTAAATATCAACAAGGAATAAATGGAAGTGCTTTAAACCTAAAACAAAGATTCAATCAGGTCAAAGATGTTTTTGACATCAAATTGTTAGAGTTGTTTTATATACTCTTGTCGATTCGAACAGGAATTGAGTTAGTTTACCCCGACAGCAAAAAAGAGCTTGAGGATACCACTTTTCCTGAGCTAACTAATACTGGGTATCTTTTGAAGGTTCAGAAATATCTCATAAATCTTATAGACAAGATTGAGAGAATTAAACAATACGAGCAAGATTTCACAATAAGCGGATTCATAAAAAAAGGTTTTCTTGTAAATAAAGATTGGCAAATTGGAGATAATGAAAATGTATTGGAAGATTTACTAAAAGATGGCAGCTCAGAATTTTCCATACCTAGTGATTTTCTAAAGGACTATAAAAACCTGAGATTACAAGGTATTGATATCTATATGGTTCATCCCAATGAGCAAGGATTTAATAGTGTTCCCATGGCTATAACCCCACCTAAGATTACCGATTCAGCAGATAATCAAGTATGGGAAATGCAGAAGAAAAGTGTACTGGCTTATCATAGTCTTGCTAAGAGCGTTAGTGACACTTATTATTCCGATCAGCTATTAACAAATCGATCGCTAAAAGGGGATTGGTTGATAGAGTTGCCAGTTGGAAGTATTGGTCTAACCGGAATTACGGATATCCGAATTGATTTTCATGTAACTGCAAGAATTTTATAGAATGAGTAATTATAGGGGTATAAGAAGTAGAGGGCAGTATCGTGAATATGGTAGGTGCCAAATCAACTCTAGTAGAACATATTCTTCTGCAAGACAATCAATAGACCAATCTACTCGAAGTTTTCTACCCAGTTACACCAGAGGGAAACCTCAGTTTGATAATGCAAGTCCGAAATTGGGAGCTTCCTTGGGCGACGCATTGGTTCAATTAAAAAGTGCAGCCGATTTTTATATAGGCGTTGCAAATCTCAGGGCGATCAACAACGTGGTAAGCAAGGTATTTTATAGTTTACTCCCTGGTCAAACAGCTTACTTAACTATTTCATTTGGAGGCGGTACCGCGAGTCTTATTTCAAACTCCCCCTCTCCTGGGTTTCCATCAAGTAGCCCAAGTGTCATAAATGTATCAGTAACTGCTCCAGAGGTGATAATTAAACCTCCTATACCTGCACCCCAACCACCGTCAACTAATTCTGTAAAAAAGCCAGATAAACCAAATTCTGGAAAGAGTAGGTCATCTAGAAGGGGAAGTGAAGGCTATGGCGCAGATGCTAGAGAAGCTATGCGGAGTTCTGGTGGAGCAAGGGAAAGCCATTCTTCACCACCAGGTGAAACTAATCCTCGAGGTGGGGGTGAAACTAACCCTCGGAGTGGTGGTGACACTCATTCACCAGGCGGTCTGAATCCAGGAAATGGTGGATCGGGAAATAGTCCTAGCAACGAATCGCCAGGTTCTGATATTAGTTCAGGCGGGTTAGGTTGATAATTTGTCCTACGTTCTAATCAACAAGATTTGCATCAAAAATCATAAAAGTTTTATAGAAAACCTGTCCTAAAGAATGGGATATCTACATTATATAAATAGTAACCTATAAACTTGACAAACAGTATACTTATAAAAATCACTTTGAAGATTGAATCAAAACAAGAAAAAATTAATAACAGAAATTAGTGAGAAGATAAGCCTTCAAGAATACGCCATTTTCTGCGGAGCTGGAATCTCATTAAATTCTGGACTTCCAATTGTAACTCAATTTCTCAATTATGTGCTTGATTCGATAAATGTCGAAAAAGCAGATATTGATAAAATTCTAAACTCTAACCTACCTTTTGAATCATTTATACAAACCATAAAAGAAGAATCAAATATTGACCATATTCTAGATATTTTTTCAAAAGGAGAACCAAATACAAATCACTTATTCATAGCTGAATTAGTAAAGCAAGGAAATCTAAAAAACATATTTACAACAAACTTTGATATTCTTATTGAGAAAGCTATTGAAAATAAAGGACTTGTTGAGAATACAGATTTTAAAGTATACAAATCCGAGAAAGATTTTGAAAATATAAACTGGAATGATGGTAAAGTCAAAATCATCAAAATTCATGGTTGTATTTCTGATAAAGAGGAAATGGCAATAACTCTCGAATTAGTAGCAAAACAAATATTAGTTGAAAATAAAAATAAAGCTGTTGCATCTTTTTTTTCAAAAAAAGTAAATCCCAAAATAATTGTTTTAGGATACAGTTGTTCAGATGTATTTGATATTAGCCCTTTAATAGAATCAATAGACAACGAAAAAAGTGAAATAACTTTTATAGAACACTCACAATCGGAATTAGAATTCAATCAAGAAGAAATATCCGAAAGAAATATTAATAACCCTTTTAAACAATTTGTTGGTCATAGAATTACTACTAGCACTGGCTTACTAATCAAAGACCTATGGAAAAATCTTATATCAATAAATTATGAAAATAAAGCATCAAATATTGATTGGAAGGTAGATATTGATAAGTGGTTGGCAGAAGCTTGTGAATACTCTATTGGTATTAAAAATCAGGTTTCAGGAAGAATCCTTTATGATATAGGTCAATATAAAACCGCTATTGAAATTTGGGAAAAAGGATTAAATATTGCTCAAAAAGAGAATAATCAAATCTTTTTTTATAGCCTATTAGGAAATATTGGAATGGCACAAAATTCTCTTGGGAATTATAAAGAAGCTATTTCTTGTTTAGAAGAATCCGTAAACGCTTGTCGTGAAAATGGGAATAGTCAAGGAGAAGTTTCCCAACTTCAAGCACTTGGGAACATCTACAGAAACTTAAGACAATTTGACAAATCTCTTAACGCCTTTCAAAAAGCCGTGAAAATTGCGGAAAAATTTGAACCAGAAAGCTTATGTTCAACATTAGGAAATCTTGCAACAGTTTATAATCAAACTGGAGATTACAATGAAGCTATCAAGGTTCTTAACAAAGGAATTGTACTAGCAAATTCAGTTGGAGGAAAACAATCGGAAGGTAGTATGTTGGCAAGTTTCGGAATTGCTTACTTTCAAAAAGGTGATTTTGATAAAGCATTTAAGTTTACAACTGAAAGTATAGAAGTCACAAGATTAATTGGTGATAAAAATGGAGAATGTTTATCTCTTCATAATTTATCAAACTTCTGCTTACAATTTGAGAAATATGATGATGCAATAAAATACTCAACAATATCACTAAATATTGCAAAAGAGATAGGAATCAAACCAAACATTGCATCTGCGTATTATAATATTGGAACTTCAAATTTTTTCAAAGGAGAAATTGAGTTAGCAATTATAAATTTAAAGAAATCTATAAGTCTATATACGAAGATTTTCGGAAAAGAACATCAACATACACTATCAGCTATTAAAGCATTAGAAAGAGTAGAAAAGTATCCGAATTCAAATAAAATGACTAAAATGGACTTAAAATAGCAAAAGAGCAGAAGCTAACAACGCATTTAAAGAATGTGGCTTAAGTGTTTAGCCGAAAATGAATTACATAAATTTAAAATCACTAAGTATAATCCGAAAAGTAAATAATCTTCCAAATAAGTTAATATCTTTGTGTTTAATACAAATAAATTGGCAAAGTGGAAATCAATAGAATCAAGGTTGCTCTAGCTGAGACAAGAAGAAAGAACAAATGGTTGGCTGAACAAATCGGAAAGGATGAATCCACCATTTCGCAATGGTGCACCAATGCTAGGCAGCCATCACTGGAAAACCTTTTAAGAATAGCTAATGTACTTGACATAGACATTAGAGATTTATTGTATTCCACAAAAAATACTAGCATCTAGATATGAGTTCAAAAAAAACATATATAGATTTATTTGCTGGATGTGGCGGACTCTCACTCGGATTATTCAATTCTGGTCATTGGAAAGGTAAATTTGCCATTGAAAAAAGTCCAGATGCTTTTAAAACTTTGGAATACAATTTAATTGAAAACAATCCTCATTTTGAATGGCCTAATTGGTTACCTCAATCTAACCTAGACATTAATGAAGTCATCAAGAAATATCCTAAAGAACTAAAATCTTTACGAGGAACTATTGATATGGTTGCAGGCGGACCGCCTTGTCAAGGTTTTTCTACTGCTGGAAGAAGAATTGAGAATGACATTAGAAACAGACTAATAGAATCTTACATTAAATTCATTCGGCTAGTTCAACCTAAGGTTATTTTCTTTGAAAACGTAAAAGGTTTTACTCAAAAATTTGACAAGAATAAGGTAAAAGGTAGAATCTATTCTAAATATGTCCAAAATGCGTTAAAAAGAGGCTCAAGAAAACTTAATGCAAATGGGTACAATGTGTATGGGAAACTTATTGATTTTTCCGAATTTGGTGTACCTCAAAAAAGAACTAGATTCATTTTAGTTGGAATTAGAAAAGATGTTTCAGATACGGTAAGTCCAAAGCTTTTTTTTGAGCAATTAAAGAAGAATAAAGAAGAGTTTCTTGGTAATAAGGGAATTGGCTTAACTAATAGTTTAGAAGATGCGATTTCTGACCTACTTAGGATTGAAGAAGCAATTTCACCAGATACAAAATCGTTCAAAACTGGTCTTTATAATTTACCTAAATCCAACTATCAGAAGTTACTAAAAGGCAAACTTAAACGCTCAATTCCAGATAGTCATCGTTTTGCAAAACATAACTCTCAAACTGTCGAAAAATTTCAGTTTATCCTAGATTTTGCCGAGAAAAACAAAACACTTAATAGTGAGATTAAGGAAAAGTTTAATCTTAAAAAAAGAACAATTATACCCCTCTCAGGAGAATTACCTACTCCAACGATTACTACATTACCGGATGACTATATCCATTATTGTGAACCGAGAATTTTTACAGTTCGTGAATATGCTAGAATTCAATCCTTCAATGATTGGTATGAGTTCAAAGGGAAGTATACTACCGGAGGAAAAAGGAGAACCCAAGAAGTTCCCAGATATTCACAAATTGGTAATGCAATTCCACCACTATTTGGTGAGCAAGCAGGACTTGTTTTAAATACTATACTATAATGGCAAAGGTAAGTTTTAGAACAAATATCCTTTTAAAAAGTATCATTGGAAAAGACTTAATTACCGACGATAATATAGCTGTTTTAGAGTTAATTAAAAACTCTTTTGATGCAGGTTCAAAAAAGGCTGAAATAATTTTTAGAGACATTATATCTGAACAATCAGTTAGAGAATACAAAAAGAAAAATTCGTCTAAAATTATTCTTCGTGACACCGGTTCTGGTATGTCTGAGTATGACTTGATAAACAAGTGGCTGAATATTGCTTACTCGGAGAAAAAAGCAAAAAAGGAAGAGTTCAATAGACAACTAGCTGGCAATAAAGGTGTTGGTAGGTTTTCTTGTGATAGATTGGGAAAAACATTAACACTATATACGAAAAAAGAGAACGAACCTCTACTAAGACTATTCATTGATTGGACAAAATTTGAAAGTGTTGATGATATTGAAAAAAACATTCAGGATGTAAATTTTGAATTGGATGAAATTTCAATGAAACAATATTTGGATGAAACTCAATTACAGAAGTTTGAAACTGGCACCACCCTGTTAATTAGCAATCTAAGAGAACTTTGGGATTTACCGAAAATACAAACTCTAAAAAGACAACTTGAGCGTTTTATAAATCCTAATCAGAATTTTGAAGCAGAAGCCTTTGATGTAGAAATTAAAGCCGAAGAATTTAAAAAAATTGAGATGAATTTACCTGATAGTGAAAAGGTAAATGGAACTGTTAAAAATAGAATATTTAGCCAGCTAAATTTTAAGGCAACATTCATAAATTCAAAAATATCTGAAAACGGTGATAAAATCATCACTACATTAAAAGATAGAGGTGATGAAATTTTCACTTTAGTTGAACATAATCCATACAATTTATTAAAGAATATAGAAATCAACATTTATTATCTAAATCCCTATTCAAAAGCATATTTTAAAAGACAAACAGGAATAAGGTCGGTTGATTTTGGTTCTATTTTCTTGTTCATAAACGGCTTTAGAATACCACCTTATGGAGACCAAGGAAATGATTGGTTAGGAATGGAATTAAGAAAGGGACAAGGAAGGACCAGATATCTTGGAACCAGAGAAGTAATTGGACGAATTGAAATTAATGGTGTGGAATTTTATGAAGATGAAGATGACTTTTTTATCATTTCAAATCGTTCAGGAGTTGATAACAATAAGCATTTCGAACAGTTAACCAAGAATTCGTCGCCATTTGGCTATTACTTTAGAACCTTTAGACGTCTCGAAAGATTTGTTGTCGAAGGGATTAATTGGGATAGTGTTCCTAAAAGTATCGAATCAAAAATTGAAAATAAAGTCTTAAACGATAAAAATTGGAGCGAAGACAAAGAAGAGTATCGAGAGGATTCTATAACAAGAAATAGAAGAGTTATATCGATTATTGAAAAAATAATAAATGCAAGAAGTGATGAAATTATTTCACTTTCAATTAACAAATCTCTAATTACCAATCTTGCGGATGAACAAGCTAAAAAATCTAAAGCAGAAATAGATTCTATCATTGGTCAACTCAATAATAAATCCCTTTCCTCAGATGAACTATCCCAACTAATCCGCGATTTGAAAAGTTCAGAAGAAGAAATAAAAGATTTTCCAGGTCAAGAAAATCGGATTGAGTTACTTAAAGAAGAACAAAGTAAACTTAGATTAGAACTTCAAAAAAAGTTTGAGGAAACTAAAGAACTTGAAGACGAGACTAAGAGACTTCAAGAAGAATTAGAACTAGAAAAAGAAAAAAACACCTACTTAAAAACATCTTCAAGAACTCTGACAGAAGATGCTAAAGGATTAGTCCACAATATTAAGATTACCTCAAGAAAGATTAGTAGCAGTGTTGATAACCTTTATGACAAAATAATTAATGACAATTACACCAAAAACTCTTTACTCAAGTCATTAGGTGCAATTAAATTTCAATCAGAAAAAGCAAACAAAATCAGTAAAATTATAACGCGCTCAAATTTTAAAGCTGATAGAAACGCACAAATTGCTGACGTTGTTCTTTACATCAAACAGTATATCGATATATATTCAGATATCTATCCTCAAAATGAACTTGAATTTAGGGTTATTGAAAACAACTCAAGTTTGACAAAAAAGTTTAGTGTTTTGGATATGTCTGTAGTTCTTGATGACTTAATTTCTAATTCAGAAAAAGCGGGTGCGAAACTAATTGAGATTGAAATGTCTAATCCGAATAAAGAAGAATTAAAAATACTTTTCTCAGATAATGGAAATGGTGTTTTAGACAAATTTCTAATTGATGATAAATCAAAAAACAAAATTTTTGAATTAGGTGTTACAACAACAAATGGAGGCTCTGGAATTGGATTAAATTCTGTACGAGAAGGCTTAAAATCTATGAATGGCACTATAAAGTTACTTGGTAATAATATCAAGCTCAAAGGAGCTTGTTTTGAAATAATAATTAAATGATAAAAAGAAGTTGCTTAATCATAGATAATGAAGACCAAACAGAAGAAATTGAGCAATTGGTTAGAGATGCAAAGCATCAGGGCATTGATTTAGATTGCAGGCAATTTGAGGTTGGAAACACTGCATATACTGAAGTTCTTTCTTTGGGTAATATTGACATTGATAAAGTTGAAAAGGAAGTTAAAAAAAGGTATAAAAATATAGTGTTCGATATTATCGCTTTTGACTACGAATTAGATGATGAGGAAATTAATGGAGTAGAACTTTTGCGTAATTTTAATAACAAAAGATTATTCAGACACACGCCTAAATTAGTTTATTCCGGGGTTTTAGATCAAGTACTTAAAAATATAATAGAACCCAATTTAGGTATTCTAAAAATAGATGGTCAACCAGACAAAGCCGTTATTAAGCAAAAAGGATTAGCAAAAATAAAATCATTAATTAAATATAGTGTCCACGAGTATTTAGATAGAGATGACAGAGATTCTATCATAATAAAATTTCTAAAAGATGACATTCAATCTACTGAATTGATTGTAACACAAGCATTAAGAAGATACCCTGATTTTGTTTTTGAACAAAATTTCGTGAACGAGAAATTTAATGGAATGTCTTTCGGTGACGTTGCCGATATCTTGGATAATAATGATATTCTTGGAGTAGAATTTAAAAGAGAAATCATCCAGCAAGTTATTGCATACCTCACAGAAAAGATTTAAGCTATGGACAAAAAGATATTAATAATTCATCCATATGATAAATCTACTTCATTCTTAGAAAGAATTAAAAACTATCTACAAGCGGAATTTCAAGAAACCGTCCATTATTTTAATGTAAAACCCAATAAAGCTTCTCATACACAATGTTTAAAGACTATGAAAGATTTTTCTGAAAAGGGATTATTACTTTTTATGGGACACGGAAAAAGTAACTGCTTGTTTGGCGCAAAGGGAGATTATTACGGAACATTAGAAAATGATCTTGTTAAAGCAGAAGAACCTGACAAGTATTTCTATGAAGATAATTTCATAAACGAGCAAAATGTAGGGGTTCTCAATGGCAAGAAAATCATTTCATTGTCTTGTAACTCCAACGGGCAACTGGGAAGATATTCAATTGAAAACGGTGCAAAAGTCTTCTTAGGTTTTGGTGATTTACCAACTTCAATCAAGGAATTAAAAGAGCAAGGAGAAGAAAGTAAGTCTGGTGTTTCTTTAGGCAAAATTGAACAAGCACTCAAAACGGAGATTAACGATATTGTCAAGAAAAGTGTAGCAATTGGAATTATTAAGGGTTATTCATTTAAAGAATTACTGGAATTAATTTATTTCATTACAAACCAAAAAATCTCTAATTATTTAGTCAATCAGAAAAAAGTAAATGAGCGAAAGCTAGTTGCCAATTATCTGTATACTTTTAAAAAAGAAATAAAAATTTACGGAAATGGAAATGAAAAATTACTTGAATAAGAGAGCCCACGCGTTGTATATGCTACTAGCATTTAGTGAGTGCCATTGACCTCACCTTACGGGTGTACAAGCACCCTCAATCGGTTTTGTTAATCAATTATAACTTCAAGACCAGCTTTCTTAGCTTTGTATTCTATTTTGGTCATCAAATCATTGTAGCTCCAATTTCTTAATACAAATCCCTCTTCCTTGGCAATCTCAGTTTTTTCCTCTTGATTCAAAAGTATGAGGGTTCCTGCGCTATGTTTAACACAAAAATCAATCAATCTCCGGCTATAGACATGCAAACGGTTATGGACATAGTTACGTTCTGTTTGACCAAGTCTTTCAACTGCCTTTAGTTTTCTTTTGATGCCCTTACCCGATTTGGAATAGGTTGCCCCGATCTTTGCCCGTCTATGTGCAGCTTGTATCGCCAGTCTTCTGTATAAAAATTCTTCCTTTGTACCAATGGTAAGCCTTGCCTTGCCAACCTTTACAACAATAGGATATTCAAGGGACAGAGAAGCCTCCGCAATAATCTCTGGTCTTAGTTCATGGTTTTCTTTTTCAATTTCAAATACTGCCAATAAGAACACCTTGCCATCTTGTAGCTTGATGTGTGATGTGCATAGTTTGGTCCTGCCCTCCACTACCCGCTCCAACAATGTCCGTTTATCGGTAAAATCCTTTCCCAAGTAGGTTTTAAAGGGAATCCTGAACAGACGGAAGCAAAAGGCTTTTTTCTCTTCGTTGAAGTGAAGTCCACTCATACCCTCCAAATCGAAAGGGAAGGCCATATCCCTCCTGAAGTTTTTCAAGGAACGTTCACCGTTCCAATACTCCGGTCTGTTCTTTTTAAATGATGAAATCAAGGCCTGGTTCAAATTGGACAATATGTTTGTGGGGATTTCTCCTTTAAAACGATCTGATACCACTCGATAGGTAGTGTTGGTCCTGGAACGATTAAGGATTCCCTGTTCATCCTTCTTTTCATCTGCCAATTTATATTTTACCCCCTCTGAGAGATAAAAGAATTCCTTTATCATTTCCTGTACATAAAGATGGGTGACTATAAGGTTGGCCGCCCTAAAGCATCTGTTCTGCCATTGGTACAGTTTATCCAAGGCCTCTTTTTTCTCTTCCTTGGTAGGGAGGTCTATCAGTAGTTGGATCTTTCGAGTGAGTTTTAGCGTCGACTTTTCCATGTCAGGCCGATTGCAATTGATGTTTTGCTTCCATTAGCCTGTAGGCTATCATGAATTCCTGATGCACCTCTTTTTGGGAGAGATTTAATTCACTCGCTATTTCTGAAAAGGAATATCTTAGCTCGCAACGCATTTTAAGTACCCTTGATTGCTCTTCGGTCATCTCACCGGTAAACTTTATCTCATCTGTCTTGTTATTTACTGAATCGAGTTTATTTCCCTGATGAACGATGGTTTTAATATCTTCAATGGCTTCTTTGATCTCTCTACAGGTTTCATTGATGCCTTTTCCCATTGACTTCGAAATGGCCTTGTACTGAAAGCCATATTTCAAACAGAGATTGATTACATGTCTTTTGCTATCATCCAATAAGGGCAGGACACGTTCGATACTTTCGAACTTCTCTTGTTCCCCTGCCTGTAGTTTAAAATTTTCATTGTTCTCACGAGGATCATACCCGACCATATAGTCTTGGTAATTCTCAAAACGCTCCAACGAGTGGACCTTCCTGAAAAACCTGTTCTTTGGGCGTGTGTAGTATGTAATGCACTCCCTTTTCATCACGAACCTCAAGAAAAAATAAATATGCTTGGGCGACTCCAAATTGTCCCTATGCAACCACAACTTCAAGAATACATCCTGGACCAAGGTTTCCACGACAAAACCATCATCGAGAAAGCTCTTGCCCAACCAGAAAATCTGTCTGTTATATTTGGTATGGATTTCCGTAAAAGAATTGACACAACCCTTTTTTAGGCCTTTATAGCATTCTTCTATGGTATGGTGGTTTTCCATGCGTTTGTTATTTGGCACTCCTTGGTGTTGAGGAAGCCTTATTCTTTAGTTTGGAATTTTTCCAAGCTGAAATTTTCGCTTAAATTAGTCGTGTAGAAAGGGGTAACCCACCATTACCGATTGTAAATTACCAGTATGAGCCTGTATTTTACCAAAAAGGGGGATGCGAAAGAATTTTATCAATATCTTTAAGTTATGACGACAGACACAAAAACCAATCATATAGGAAGAAAGATTGCCCGAATCAGGGAACTCCGGGGAATGAAGCAAGAAACGCTTGCGGAGGAACTGGGGATAAGCCAGCAGAGTGTTTCAACCTTGGAAAAAAGTGAGACCTTGGAGGATAAGAAATTGGAAGAGGTTGCAAAAGTACTTGGAGTAACCAAAGAAGGGATTGAAAATTTTTCAGAAGAAGCAGTTTTCAATTATTTCAATAATTTTTACGAAAATAGTGCTCCTCAAGGTAATAGTTTTAATCAAGGGCCATACCCTACCTTCAATCCATTGGAAAAAGTTATTGAACTATACGAGCGTCTTGTTCAGGCTGAAAAGGATAAGGTTGCTTATTTGGAAAAACTCCTAGATAAATAGTCCCTCAATAGGTAAGTTTTTGGAAAACTTACGGCACTCCGCTTTGGTTCGTTAACATTCTTGGATGAGTATTTACAATTTGGTTTTATGGAAGCTTTAATTGTTTTCTTTCATCAAAGAACCTATTAATTTTTTATACTCTTTTAATTTTGAATCTTTTGGATTAAGGTAAAGGCCGAAACCGATTTGACCCATTAATCGGTTCAAGTAGATAGTTTTTTGCGCTCCTATTCGCTCTAGGTGAGAATCTAGACCATATTCGTCAATATAGAATATTTCTTGACGCAACTTTCTTCGTTTATTTTTAGGTAATTGAATCTTATTATTGACCAAAACCCCTGTTATTAATTGTCGGTCATACGAGAACATAATGTTAGTCTTTTCTTCGTTTATACTAAACCCAGTATTTTCAAGAATAGGTGTTAAAAAGTTAACAAGATCATTGTGATTGAAGTTACCAGAAAATGCCATGTCGTCAGCATATCTTGTATACCTAATCTCATTATTTAAACAGTATTCTCCGATTTCTTCGTCTAAGGCTCTAAAAATCAAATTGGATAAATAGGGACTAGTTGGCGCTCCTTGTGGAAGGCAATCATACAAACAACATAATTTTGCTAGGTATCTGGAAACATTTGTTGAGTATCCTACACTTCGAAAAACTTCAAAAACCTTATCATATCCAATGGATGTAAAAAAGTCCATAATATCAAGACTAAGAACTAATTGCTGTCCCTTGTGAAATTTTAAACTATCCTTAATTCCATGTTTTCTTATGTAAGCCTTTGCATAACGGTTAACAGGGATTTGATATAAAATGTTTTTTAGTATCCAATGTTGGATATTCTTTAAGTTTGGCAGAGGCTCTTTTATTTTTCTATACCCCCCGTTCTTCTTCGGTATATTGTAATATCTATAATAGGCATCTGAGAATTTCGAAACAATGGCAGCTTGAACAACATAATTTTTTTTAAAATTCGTCAATCTGCTTAAGTGTGTCACATTATATATTACAGGGACCTTATTGTTGATTAAAACTTCCGCATAATCTAAACACTTATTAATGTGCTGTTCAGTGTGACCAAGGTTTGTCGCTTGCTCAATGAACACATTCTTGTAGTATTGGAAATCCGGTGCCATACTTAAAATCTCAAAGAGGGCCATGTGGCCCCCTGTATTTTGGAAGTGCGATTCAAAAGCTTTTAAGTCCTCGCAAAAGGTTTTGAATCGCAATGCTCTGAAAAGTACATCCCCTGTACAGATGGAGCGACTCGCTCATCCAAGGTAAAAGTAGATGATTTTTACGAAAATCAAAAATCAATTTCATCCTCACCAGGTACATATATTTGATTTTTAGGAAAACTTGCTTTTGCCGAAAGTAATGGGGAAATAGTTTTTTCAACCAAACTATAATCCAAACTCTTTGCCAATTCATTCAATGAATTTTTCCCTTTTTCAGTCAATTTCAGTGACTCTCCTTCAAATGTCGCATTTTCAACACTTATTTCTTTTTCAATTAAATCAGTAATCGTTGATGAATCATATCCTAACTTTTGGAAATTATCCAAAGAACCATCATTGCCGATTAGCGTTAGCAGTAAAAACTTTTCCTCTTTGTTCATGATTTAACCTGTTCTATAAATGCGTCTTCTAGGAAAGGGAGCAGGAAGATTTCTAGTCTCATGCCAGAAAACAGGGAGAGTATTATTCGGACTTTTATTTAAAATACAAACTAAGGCCTCTGATTGTTTATAACCTAAGCTTTCTTCTTTACCACAATTTAGGCTATTCTCCATTAATCTAACTAAATTAATTTTATCTTCAACCTCCTGCTTTGTAGGATAAAAGTCACTTATAGCTCTTTTTCTTTTGATAGCCTGATAAACAGATACTCCGAATTTATCTTTAATTGCATTTATTCCTATTTCAAGAGAAATTAGTGATAGTACGACCAAATTTTTTGAATTAAACTTTTTGTTAAATGACTTAGATTCCAGAAATACTTTTAAAACCGAGTTTGCCGTGTCACCTGTACCTATAAAATCATCGACTAAAACCAACAAGTGTTTATCGGGATTAAAAGATTTTAAGAATTTTTCATAGTTGGAAGGAAATTGAAGTTTAGATCCGTTCGCGAATTCCAAATAATCTGATTTACTGAATAAATCACATATTGTATCACCACTTTTACTAATAGGTTTGAATCCTGAGTTGAAAATTTGTTTGATTATTCCTTTTATATGCTTGATTTTGGAAGTACTCTTTCTACGTTTTTTAAACTTAAATCTATCGATTTTGGGATTTACAAGAGGTAAAAAATATATGGTTTTGACATTTGATATTAAATCACCATCAATGCTTTCAAAAGCCTTTTTAAAACCGTCTTCCAAATCATTTAAAATAATCCTGTCAAATCTGCTTGTTAGGTCAAGGAATAAATTTCTAGTTTCTTGCGGTAGTTTGCCTAAGCGATTTATATATCTATTATAAAGTGAATAATTGGTGGATTCAATTTTCCAGCCTTTATCATCAAAGATTCTTTTTGCTTTGAGAGATTCAGAAAGTGATAATTTTTTATTCGACATTTATTTAAGCGTAGAAGCCTTATATTTTGGTAAGGTACAATGATTATTTTTTCTTTAAAAAATTTTAAATTACAAGGATTGTGTTTAAGCCTCCCTAAAAACCGAACTGTTTGATAATATAAGAAGAAAAACCCCAAATCTTACCCCAACTTTTGCGCATGGATCCTGTCGGGTTTTTGTAGCGTTCAGATAGATTAGCGTAAAGCAAAAACCCGATAGGGCGCAACCTACTTTTTGGATTTCAGTAACCCATATCCTCACCCGCTCCCCTTGCCTTATCAATACCCCTTCCAAGAGCCTTGATGATCTTGGCCGCCATTTGGACTTTATTGGTCGGTATGTTGAGAGCTTTTACGCCCATTGTTTTAAGTAATTTAAAGGCCATGTCCTTTTCCTTGGTGGGCAGTCCCATGACCTTGGTAAAGAACTTACCCGGTTCCTTGGTATGGGCCTTTCTTCCAACATAGGATTCCACATAGTTCCTCTTGAAACCAGTTGTCCTGTCAAAGGTCTTTTCGGCTGCTTGGTAGAAACTGTCCCTATCAAACCCTCTCTTGACGGTCTTTCCGTTCAGTTCCACTTCGGAGGCCTTGTGCTTGGCCATCGGGGAAAGGGTATAGGTGTTGGTCACGTCCCTTCTACTCACTATGATATGGATATGGGTCTGTGGCCCCTCCTTTTTCATCCCTGCGGCAACAAACTGCCCGTTCTGTTTGTGCGGGGCCAATCTTTCCTGCTCTTTTATCCTTATTTCAAGCTCATTGACATTTCCGATGGATTCTCCACGTTCCACCTTCCGTATCTCGTTCCTGAGCCTTGCTATTTCCCTTCTATAGGGTGCATTCTCCTGTACCTGTTTGTCAAGACCCCGATAAGTGCGCTCATGTTCTATCTTGGCATAGTATTTCAGGTTCCCGGCCTTGACCTCTTGGTTCCTGTGGAAACTCTTGGCATAGTCCTCCATGAACTTCCTTGTATATTCCCTTAGCAGGTTTGGGTCATTTCCAATGGCCTGTAATTCCCTTTGGTTGGGACTGACCACGATAGAATAGAATTTCGGGTCCTTCTGCCTTAGTTTGGCCGTATTGGCATCTATTTCATCGATGACCGTTTGAGGGCTTACACTGTCGTTTTCTTGGTCAAAGAATTCTTCCCTTTGTTCGGGTAACCTATCCTCGTTTTCCTTTTCCAGATAGTCCACATAGTTCCCTACACTGGAGTTGTAGGTACTGCCCATTTTCTGTGCTGAGATGGTAAGGTACATGAGCGTTATCTTAATTGATATTTTAGGCTTTCATAATCCCCGATTCCCATATTGATCTTGAGATATGGCTTTCCCATCATCGGTTCTACCTTTTCAACACTGTTGAGGATTTCATTGCAGCGCTTTTTATAGTTTTCAAATTCACGGAGTATTCTATCGTGCTCTGTTTTCGGAACAGTGTTTCTAGGCTCCAAAAAATCCATTCGCTCTTCCTGCAATTGGACTGGTTCACGTCTCGGTTTCCTCCCATCCTTTACATAGGCTTCGTAAAGGATCAACATCATTTCATAGGTGGGCCGTATACTGGTCTTTTCCATGTTCTTGATTATGGCAATCATCCTATCGAATTTCTTCATCATCTTCGTTTCCAATTTTTTGATACTGTCAAGAATAATCTTTGTTCCCTCTCCAAAAGGGTCAAGGTCGTTCTCCTTAAAGTAGCATACCATTCCATCCAACACCTCACTATGGGATCTGTTGAACCTTTTGGAATAATTGCGAAAGCGCATGGCCGTTTCCTTCTTTACGGTGATGTTTGAATAACCACCGCTTCCCTTCTTTGTTCTGTCATTTTTTTGCCTTTCCATAGTGCGATTTTGTTTTTTAGTGAAATTGCGACAACTTTTCCGCTAAAAATTTCCAGTGTTTACAGGGCTTCCCAAAGGGTTTACCGTAGATTTCGGAAAAGTTTACTGTAGCACCTGATTTTGCACGGTATTCCAAAATCCATTCAATCAACTGGTTTTCAACGTGTTGAAGACCCGAAAACAAACGTGATGGCGCAACTTGCGCATCACCCTCTTGCTATTCCCTACGTCCCGCAAGCGGGACCTAATGAATACTACCTTATCATCCTTCGGCTGATCGGCTATTCTGCATATGTTCAATTAGATTTTGCATGTCCTCCCCTATCTTATGCTCCAATACCCTTGCATAGATTTGTGTGGTGGACAATTTGGTATGGCCGAGCATTTTGGAGACTGTTTCTATCGGGACTCCATTGGACAAGGTTACCGTTGTTGCAAAAGTGTGCCTTGCAGTATGGAATGTCACTTTCTTGTAAATCTTACAGGCTTTGCAGATTTCCTTTAAGTAATAATTGACCTTTTGATTGCTATAAACAGGCAATAGGACTTTTGCTATTCTCCTTTCGGCTGAATCTTCATATTTTTTGATAATCTCCTTTGCTTGTGGAATTAAGGGGATTTTGAGTTTTTCGTCCGTCTTTATCCTTTTGGTGAACAACCATTCATTGCCATCTATTCCTTTAAGAAGATGGTCTGGGGTCAATGCCTTGACATCGATATAGGATAGGCCAGTATAGCACGAGAAGAGAAACACATCCTTACATTTCTCAACCCCCTCCTTTGTGAACGTGGTTTCTTCTATCAACCTCAATTCCCGCTTTGTCAAATATTCCCGTTCGGTTTTCTCAAAACGCAGTTTATAGTTTTCAAAAGGGTCTTTTGTTATCCAATCCAACCGAACGGCCAACCTTGACATTTTCTTTAACCTCTCCATGTGTTTCATAGCCCCATTATTGGTACACTTGGTACGGGTGGATGGTCTGTATTTTCTAAGATATTGTTCAAAGTCGGATATAAAACGATAGTTCAACTTTTTGAGCTTTATATCCTCAATCCCATATTCCTCTTTTAAAAAGAGGTTTATGCACCGTTCGGTAATATGGTAGTTCTTTCTGGTTCCCGGACGTAAAGAAGTATGCATAGTTCCATTGTGATAAGCAATTAATTGCTTCAATGTTTTTCCTCCCTCGTCCTCTCCAAAGAACCTTGCTTTTATGGCCAAAGGGGTAATTACTTTTTCTTCTGCCATTAATAGCCTATGGGCCTCGTGTAAGCCAGTATAGATTTGATCTAGGTATTTGTTAAGGGAGATGACATAATTGGAAAAACCCTTGCCCCTTTTACGGTTATTGTCCCATAAATTGGCTTTTATCTCCCGATTTATGCTAAAATCGGTGCGCTCACCATCGACGGTGATCCTACAATAGACAATTAGGTTCTCGGATTGAACCTTGTGCTTTCTTGTAAAGAAATTGATTGTTAAACGATTGTTTTTCTGCATGTTGCAACCTTTTAAAGTGTGAATACTGTGAAAGTCAAAACACAAGAAAAATGGTTCTAAAAGTCATTTAAAGTTACAACAAGAACTGTAAGTGTTTGCTCCCGATGGGAACACGCTTGATATGATTTTAAATGGTTTTAAATGAATTCAAACGATATGCCTAAAAACACAAAACACTGAAAATCATAAGATTAACAGTGTTTTGATTTTATTTGAAAAAGGTTAAGTCGGGATGACTGGATTCGAACCAGCGACCACGCGCACCCCATGCGCGTACGCTACCAGACTGCGCCACATCCCGAAAAGGGATTGCAAAAATATAAATTTTGGTGATACTACCGCGCAGCACAACTAAAACTTTTTTGCATTATGGTCGTCTTGATTAAATTCATTTTTTTTTAAGAGAACGCCTATTTACTCCCGATATAGTGTAAAGTGACCTACAAAGCGTTGTTTTTCAGTATCGTTTGCATTTACCACATACCAATAATCGCCAGTTGGAAGAGGGTTACCGTCGTAATTACCGTCCCATTTTTTCACTTGATCTAAACGAGCCACTACCCTACCATAGCGATCATAAATGATCACATCTATATTCGGGAAATATTCGCGGTTTCCGGGATACCAATAATCATTCATATTATCACCGTCAGGAGTAAAGAAGTTGGGCATTTCAGGCATTCCTTCAAAGTTAAATGGCATGACCAAAGTAGCTTCACAACCATTTTGGTCACGTACCATAATGGTAATATTGGAATCTTGTATGATATTGAAGACATTCTCTTCACCAAAAGATTCACCTTGGAAGAAGTACTCATAACCACCAAAGCCTCCTGTGGCTATGGCCGTAACTTCATCTGGAGCAGTTTTGGAAGCTTCCAAGGTCAAAGGTTCATAAGCTTCCACTTCAAACTCTGTAAAGGTCACACATCCGTTGGCGTGATAGATGTAAACGGTGTGCTCTCCCGCCGGCAAATCACCAAAAGTGCGCTGATTTGTGGCCAGCTGTACATCATCCACATCCAATGAGAACAATAAATCTGATAGCTGTGAACCATCCGCAATATTAATGGTAACTGTACTATTGGGGAATATACCTTCACATCCATACTCCACGACCGGTTCCGCGATAATATCCACACCAATCCCAATCTCAGTAATTACATTGGTCTGACAACCATTGGCGTCACGAACAAAAACCACATAGCTTTCGCCTCCCTGAAGGTTATCGAAGAAAAGGCTATCGTTTTGTACAAAGTCTGCATCGTCCGCTGAATTGACACTGGTATAATAGGGTGCTGTTCCTCCTGTAATCTCAAGAATCATACTTCCGTCACCGTCTCCCATACAAGTTTCCGGAGTGGTTTCCACAACTCCGGCCACAAGTTCCATGGGCTGTGTAATTTCCACTGTTCTGGTTATGGTACAACCCAAATCATCCTGAATGATAATATCGTAGGTTCTTGGAGCCAAATCGTTGAATGTTTTTCTATTTGGGTCAACAGGATCGTCACCTTCAAAAAACTCGCTCAAGGTATCGGAAATGGAATATCTTATCTGGCCTGTCCCTCCACTTGCTTCAATAATAATCTGTCCGTTCATATCCCCAGCACACTGTACAGGTACAGCTTCCAAGTAATCCAACACCAATGGATCTTTAGGCTTAATTTCAATAGAGGTCGACATCACCTCACACCCACCACTCTGGGCATACACAAAATATGTTCCGGGGTTAAGTTCCCTGAATATCCCTGAATTCTGGGTTGGGCGTACAATAGATGAAGCCGTCACAGGCAGCGTGTTGGAGTTGACCAAGGTATAGGTGTAGTTTCCGATTCCACCAAAAGCTTCTGAACGAATGATTCCCGTGGCTTCTCCTGCGCAGTTAATCGTTGCATTGGTTAAATCTAGATTAATGACCAAAGGTGCTGCAGGGTCCAAAGAAACCTGATTGGATGTTTCATAAGGACATCCGTTGGAATTTTGAACTTCATATTGGAACGGTCCAGCATCTAGACTAATATCTGCAGAAATTTGAACACTTGTCAGACCGATTCCAAAATCAATAAATGCACCACCACTTGGACCTGCTCTTCTATAGGAGTAATTAACTCCCGGTTCTGGATTGGTCACCGTAAGCTCCATAACACCCAAATTCCCACAGCCCGGAGGTTGAAGTTCTCTCAATTCAGCAACCACTATCTCCGGGTCCGAAATGGTAATTAAATCTGTTTGGGCACTACAGTTCCAACCATCAAAAATGGTGATTCTATAGTCTCCTGCGGAAAGGTTACCGAATCGTGGTGTAGTCTGTAAGCCACTATTGGTCCCATCCGTAATTCTGTTCAATTGATACAGAAAGTTTCCTGGCCCTTGACCACCTGCCTCGTTGTATGCCTCTATAATCGCATCATTGTCATTGTTACAGGCCAATGGGCTCACAATACGAATATCCGCTGTAATATCGATTGGCAGAGGTAGGTTAAGTACCCTACTAGATTCACAACCTTCTTGGTCTTTAATATTTACTGTATAGGTGTCTGTGGATAGATTTTCGAATACCGGATTGGTATTTGGATAATCTACCAATATGGTCCCATCGGATGCCACCAATTGGTATTCATAGGCTCCCCACCCCCCATCTCCTGAAGCTGTGATTTCTCCCAAACCAGGCACATTACAGGTAACCGGGGAGGTTTGCAATACATCAACCGTGAGTGCCCTATCCGGCGAACGTACCGTAGTTACATTACTGACGGTATCACAATACGGTGAATCCAATGCTTCAATACGCACCACCAAATTGCCTGCCGGAACATTTTCAATATGTTCGGGAGTATTTATGGGGGCATTGGTGTCAAAAGTGCCGGCTACACCTGTGCTCGTCTCTACTCCAGCGTTATCTCGTGTGAAGACCTCATAATTATATTGACCACTATAATTATTGATATCCAAACTGATGATACCATCGGAACCGTTGAAGCACATAACAGGTTTTACTTCGGCTATAACGGCTTCAATAGTATTGTATTCTGGCATGTTGATGGTTGTGGTCAAATAGCTACATCCGCCACTGCCCACATCGGTAACCGCAAAAATGTAGTTTCCGGGCGTGGCAATATCCCAAGTTACCCTATCGCTTCCTCCCGAGCTACGAGCAGGTTCGGAACCTAAGGGAAGTATCTGCACTTCGTAATCTCCAGGACCCTCGTTTACTATGATATCAATGGAACCTGCGCTTACCCCGCTTCCAGTGGCATCACAGGTAATCGGGTTCACATTATAACTAAAAGTGATATCCGTTGGGGTGTTGATGTTGACAGTATCAGTGATTTCACATCCATTTTGGTCCCTCGCGGTCAGCACAATAGTTTGATCGGTTCCATTATCAATTACTTCAAAAGTGTTGCTTGTTTGGAAATTGGTACCATCAAATTGTGGGGTTCCATCGTTCATGCTATATGTGAACGAACCAGAACCCGTAGCCGCTCCTGTTCCATCTCCATTGGTATCGGTATAGATGGTAATGGTTGCTGTACTAAATTGGTTGCTCGAAGGATTACAGCTAAACTCCGTGTTCACGGCATTGATTTGAACCTGTGTAGGTTCATCAATGGTGATGTCTCCAGAACGGACCATACATCCCCTATCGGATACCACCTCAACTTGATAGGTCCCTTGTGGTAAATTATCAAAAAGATTGGTCAATTGAGGTCCTGCCACAATTGTTGATGTGGAGCCCTGGTACAATACATAGCTTATCGGTGTATCAGTAGCAGTTAACGGGTCCAATTCCACAGAAATGGTTCCATCATCAGCTCCAAAACAAGTAATGTCACTTTTCGGTGTAGCCGTAATCACCGGTTTATCCACAGTAGAAACAATCACTTCGGCCTCATCGGAACACAAAGGAGATGTGTTTGAATCCAAATCCGTTACCAAAATATTGTAATTTCCTGGATCAACACCTGTGAAAACATTATTATTGATTTGTGGAGGCCCTACATTGGCCATTCCATTATCCGCATCTCTTAGTTGGTATTCAAAATTTCCACTTCCTCCAGTGGTATTCACGGTAATTTCACCATCCCCCGCATTACATGTAGGGAATGAAGTGGCATCGGCAGAAATTGCAAAGAAATCAAACACCTCAGCAGTTACCGTGTTGGTACATCCGTTGCCATCCCTTACCGTGATGACGTAGCTGCCCGGATTGGGTACAACAAATGACGTCCCTGATTGGAAACCACTTCCAATATCATATTGAAAGGTGTTTTCCGGCTCAGGACCTGAAGTGAGTGGAGATACCATATTAATCTGATATCCACTGGTCGCAAAACATTGGTTAACTACATTAATTTCCGGGTCGGGGACCCCTGCTTCTTGGGTTACCGTCAATGTGGTCAAAGCAGTACAGCCATTGGCATCCTGCACATAAAAATCGTAGTCTGCCGGATATGGTCCGGGAACCTCAATAGTAGTTTCCGAGGCAAACGTTGTTGGTGCCGGGCCTCCTGTAGGCACATAGGCATAACTGTAGGGACCGGTGCTTCCAAAACCTCGTAGGGTCACCAATGCTCCCACATTACAGGTCGCTTCCACAAAATTGTCGACGGCTATGGAGACGGAGGTAATATCGATAAAAGCAAGTGTGCTTCCACTACATCCGTTGGTGTCATCGGTAACAATGATTTGATAGTTTCCTGGGGCCAATCCTGTAATTGTTCCGTTATACGGTATTGTTTGCCCTGTATATGTATCCGTTGAAACAGTTGCACCGGTATCGGTATTCTCGACGGTTACGGTAAAATCACCTGGGGCAGAAATTCCAGAAACTTCGTAATCAATGGAACCGCTGCCCGCTACGTTACAAGAAGCCGCCAATGAAGTAGCAGTAACCGCAACAGGGTTAGTTGGACCGATGGGGTCAATTTCTTCGATATAAGTACATCCGTTAGCATCTCTTACTTCAACAAAGTAAGTGACTCCAGAAACCACTTGGCCGGTAACATCGAAAATATCGTTTCCTGCACCCGTTCCCGGCTGCCATGTTGCATCTCCAACGAACCTAAATTCGTATGGAGCCGTTCCCCCTACAGCTTGCACCTGATATGGAAAGGAGGTATCAGAACAAGTAGCTGGGTCTGCACTTGGAATCAAATCCAGTTCATTCTGGTCGATGACAACCTGGTCCCGATCCTCACAACCTTGTGAGTCCGTTGTAACAACAGTATAGTTTCCGATGGGCAGGTTAGGGAAGTTTGCTGTTGTACTTAAAGTTCCAAGCGATGAGTCAACCACACCTCCAAATTCATCCACCAGAACATAATCGAACGGGGCAACCCCATTGTTTATCGTAGCGGAAATAGAACCTTCCACATTAGGTGAAGCACAAACAGCATCTGTCGGTGTTGCCATAGCATCCAAAGGCACACTAGCCCCTATCGTCACATCGTATACGGGGCTCACACATCCTCTGCTATCGCGAATAACAAATCCTGTATGTGTTCCCGCTCCATATCCTGAGAATATATTCTGACTGCCGAAAGTTGTTCCCCCATCATTACTGTATTCATAAGGAGGCACCCCTTGGGTGGTATCCGGAACCAGTTCCACGATACCGCTCGTATCGTCCCCACATTGGGTATCTGTGCCCACCACGCTTCCTGCAATGGTCTCCGGAGGCGATATGGTTACCGTATTGGTTTCTGTGGTACAACCACGGGCATCAGTAATACTAAACTGGAAGGTAGTATCTGTAATGATAGAACCATCGTTAGGAATGCTGTAGATAAAAGAGTTTCCCGTAATATTATTGTTGTCTGAAGTATATGGAGTACCGTTGATGCTAACTTCATAAAAATCATAATCTCCAGAAGAAGTATACCCGTTTCTGATATCCACTTGAATTTGACCATTAGGTCCCGGGCTTCCACAGTCCAACTCTTGAATAGTGGTTGCATTGGCCATTAATTGAGGTTCGATGGTCGCGGTGATGGTATCCCTACAATCGTTGGCATCCACCACTTCAATCGTATAAGTTCCTGGGGTAAGACCATTAAAACTGTTACTGCCTCCCAGTACCCCACCGTTAATTCGGTATTGATAAGGTGCCAATCCCCCCGAAGCATTGACAACAAGCGTAGCAGCCGAAAAGTTATCATAGCAAAAATTTGATGCTGCATTATCCAAAGTCAACGTTGGGGCATCTAAACGAGTCAACGTAAAACTATCCGTAACGGTACATCCGTTGGCATCGCTTACGCTAACTTGGTAGGTTCCTTCTTGGGAAAGGTTAGAGAATGTACTTCCGTTCTTTGGCCCCCTAGTGGAACCATCGGGCTGGGTCAAGATATATCGGTTACCTCCCCATCCGCCAATGGTATTTACACGAACGGCTCCTGTATTTCCATTCTGGCAGTTCATTGCGGTAACATCCAAACTGGAAATATCGAAAGCTGTGGATGGTTCTTCAATTACCAATGTAGCCGTATCAACACAATTGGTCTCTTCATCCGTTACAGAAATCATATAGCTTCCAGCTGATAATCCTGTTAACGGAACAATGCTATTGCTCTGACCTGTGAAAACTGTCCCTCCATCAATACTATAACTGTATGTGGAATTGAATCCATCCACCAAAAATCGCCCCTCACCATCAGAATCGCCCACACAGGTAACCACTCGGGTCTGTTGGCCTTGTACTCCTATGGAGCTAATATCCGTGATGGCATAATTTTCCTCATAAGAGCAACCTTCATCATCGGTTACCCTAAATGTATAGGTACCTAAGCCCAAGCCTGTGAATGTATTGTTGTTCCCATTGTTCACCGCACTAGCGGATGGGGATATAATTTCATACGTGTAGGTTCCCGAACCACCTGTTACGCTTAAATCCAAAGAAGCTGTTGTGGTAATACAATCCAAACTGGAGATACTGAAATCAATATCCGTTGGCTTATTCAAGCTATTAAAAGCAATATCCGGCAATGTTTGTACACACCCATTGGCATCACGGACCATTGGGGTGTAGGTGCCTACTCCCAAGTTGGAGAATACATTATTACTTCCAAAACCGGCACCAATGCTATATTCGTAAGGTGCGGTTCCCCCGGAAACCCCAGAAATTGTTATTTGTCCTCCATTTTCATTCGTACAGACAGGAAAACTATCTGGAGTAGCGGTTGCCGTAATGGTTGATGGCGTTCCTATGGTTACTGTTTGGGGTGCTGTTGTACAGGTAAACGCATCTTGCTCATACCTCAACACCAAGTCATAAGTACCGGGTGCCAAATTGGAAAATACATTGCTTATCTGAAAGCTACCTCCATTATTGATGCTGTACGTAATTTCATATCCAAACCCACTGGTTACATTTACGGTCACTCTACCATCATTGGCTCCGCCACAATTGGCATCTTCTTCCGTAAAATTGAATATTGGTGGGGGAATGTTTTCCACATCCACCGCTGCAGTTCGTTGACATCCGTTGGCATCCTCCACCAAAATATTGTAAGTACCAGCAGTAGAAACGGAAAAACTTGCCGTGCTGGAATAGGTCGAACCAAATGGGCCTCCATCAACACTGAACCGGTAAGGTGCGGTACCCCCGGTGGTAGAAACGTTTACATTCACCGAGGTAGCGCCACATCCAAAACTATCGGATGCCGTAGCTGAAACCGCCAATGGACTTATTCCTCCTCCAATTACAATAGGGTCGCCATTAACATCGGTGGTAACCGTTTCTGAACAATTGTTAGTTTCCACACGGATGTTGTAAGTGCCGGGACTTACATTGGCAAAGGTATAGGCATCAGCACCATTGGGGCCAAATGTATCCACTGTAACCCCATTTTTCACCAATCTGTAGGTATAAAAACCGGGCACCCCGGAAACTGCCACATCAATACTGCCCAATTCCCCGCTACACAAAATATCATGTGTGGTAACATCTACATTGATGTCCAAATCATCTACTCTCAACAGGTTTGATGGAAAAATACATGCTGTTTCAGAAACGTTTTTCAATCGCACATACACCCGGTAATTGCCTGGTGCTGTTATATCAAAAAATGGAGCGTCTTGGTAAGGCCCT
Organism: uncultured Allomuricauda sp.; assembly: GCA_963677115.1. GTDB lineage: Bacteria > Bacteroidota > Bacteroidia > Flavobacteriales > Flavobacteriaceae > Flagellimonas. Next base: position 2,652,022 of record OY781874.1, on the reverse strand, counting down.
GTCTGACTATTAAGACTATATTCGTAACCTGCAGGAACATTGGTCACTTCTACTCTTCCTGGATTACCACAAACAATATCTTCTTTGATAAGTTGTGGGTTCAATGGGTTAAGCGTTGACTTAAAGTAGTAATATTGACCAGAATTTACACGCACTCGAAATTCGCCCGCACTGGCCAAATTGAAAGTTTCATCCGTACCAACTGTATTCCAAGTACAGGCATTGTTAATGGTAGGACAGTCGTCCACTACCGTTGGCGCACAACTATTTGGGTCCAACTGCTGCCATTGGTAAGAGCTCCCCGATTGGCTTAGGGTGAGTGTTCTGGTATCGCTGGTACCGCACAAAAAGAACTTGGCCACCGTGCTCCCATCATTGGGACAGGTAACCTCTTGATTGGCACCATTGATGATGGTAGCAAACATTGCGGTCGTCGCGAACAGCTCTCTTTCTTCGTTGGACGCATTTTTTGAGGTTGCATCTAGATTCTTTTCTTGGGTATCGCCCTCTGTTGTTTTGGAAACCATATTTACTATGGTCCGGGCAACATGAGTTTTTGCCAATACTGTGGAACCGAAGATTGAAATGAACACCAACAACACGACATATATTAAATGCCTTGTTTTTTGTGGGAGCATAGGTTAAGTCTTGTTAAGAAGAACATTTAGATTTGGGGTCTCAATATTCTTTAATAGTAATTTTCTGTTCTTATAAAATTTCTCTTTATCTTTTCTGGAACGACATAAAAAATGCCGTTTATCCATAAAATCTGTTATTTCAACGTAAAATTATGCAAAATAGTCTCTTATCTTCCATTTTTTTCGTTGTACTGCTTAGTACATCTTGCGCACAAACCCGTGACAAAGACATAAATATCCCCAAAACCGTTGACTTTACTATGGAATTGGTGGTTGGTGATATTCAGAACGCATGGGGTATGGTTTTCTTGCCCACCAATGCCATTTTATTCTCTGAAAAGTCCGGAAAGCTTCTACTTTTCAAATCAGGCAAGGTTATCGAAATCCAAAATGTACCAGAAATCTACAACAGGGGCCAAGGCGGTTTAATGGATATTGAACTGCATCCAAAGCATAGTGAAAACGGTTGGATATATTTCTCCTATGCTTCTACCGAAGGGAAAGACAAAGGAGGAAACACGGCAATTATGAGGGCCAAATTATCCAAAAACAAACTTATTGATAGAGAAATACTCTACAAAGCAACACCTAACTCTACACGCGGACAACATTTTGGATCTAGAATTGAATTTGACAATAAGGGATACCTTTTCTTTTCCATTGGAGAAAGAGGGAACAGAGATGTAAATCCTCAGGACATAACCCGGGATGGCGGTAAAATATATCGTTTACTTAACGATGGCAGTATTCCAAAGGACAATCCGTTTGCTAACGAAGCAGGTGCCAAAAAAGCGATATGGAGCTATGGACACCGAAATCCTCAGGGCCTGGTACTGCATTCAGAAACAGGAACGTTGTGGGAACACGAACATGGACCAAGGGGCGGGGATGAAATCAACATCATACAAAAAGGAAAGAACTACGGATGGCCCGTTGTGACATACGGTATCAATTACAGCGGTACCCCAATTACCGATGAAACTTCCAAACCCGGAATGGAACAACCACTTTACCAATGGACACCTTCCATTGCTCCTTCGGGAATGACCTTTGTTACTTCGGATAAGTATCCAAAATGGAAAGGCAGTTTACTGGTCGGCTCTTTGGCATTTCAATATTTGGAACGATTAGAACTAAAGAACAACAAAGTGATATACCGTGAAAAACTGATGGATGGTATAGGAAGGGTCCGCAATGTACGCCAAGCACCTGATGGTTTTATCTACGTGAGCGTGGAAGGCAAAGGAATCTATCGCTTGGTTCCCAAGTAAATCTATTACTGTTTGAGTGCATCAATGGCCAACTTTACCGAGCCATATTTTATTAGCGCTTTTTCGGCATCATCATAATCAAGACCAAGTTCCTCCATAATATAGCGCGTACCACGATCCACCAATTTGGTATTGCTCAATTGCATGTTCACCATTTTGTTTCCTTTTACGCGTCCTACACGGATCATTAGGCCAGTGGAAATCATGTTGAGCACCAATTTTTGACTGGTTCCACTTTTCATACGGGTACTTCCGGTCAAAAACTCTGGTCCTACATTTACTTCAATAGGGATATCGGTAGATTTCGCCAAAGGCGAGCCTGGGTTATTAGTAATCCCTACCGTTAAAATTCCATGTTTTTTGGCATCGGCAATACCTCCCAACACGTAAGGGGTGGTGCCAGATGCTGCAATACCTACCAACACATCTTTTTTGTTTATATCGTACTCCTCAAGATCTTTCCAAGCTTGTTGTGTATCGTCCTCCGCATTTTCCACGGCCTTGCGAATAGCCTGGTCCCCCCCTGCTATCAGCCCAATAACTTTATCGTAGGGCATACCGAACGTTGGCGGTATTTCGGAAGCATCCAATATACCCAACCTTCCACTGGTGCCTGCACCTATATAAAATAATCTGCCTCCTTGGTTAAAACGTTTGGCCATTTCATCTACAACTTTAGCTATTTGCGGCAATACCTGCTCAACTGCATCGGCAACCTTTTTATCTTCATTGTTTATATTGGTCACAATATCCAAAGTATCCATCTTATCCAATCCATCGTAGTGAGACGGCTCCTCAGTAATCTTAATATGCTTTTCTACCACTTTTTTATAGTATTTGAATGTTCAAATTTTTAAATGCCTCAAGTTTTGCGTCCCAAGGCTCAAGCTCTGTAATCATAACATCGATTTCCTCTACTCCACATATTTTATAGCGCTGCAAAGACCCGATCTTTTCGGAAATACAAGGGGAGACCACCTTTCTGGAACTATGGATCATGGCCTTTTTCATTTGCACTATCTCCCAGTCAAACTCCGTCAGCCCTTCCATAGGATGGATTGCATTGGTCCCCAAAAAACAAATATCCACTTTTATTTCCGATAACATATTTATGGCACTGCCACCAATTGTTATCTGGGAATCCTTGGACAGGCGCCCACCTATAAAAATGACTTCAATATTGTTTTTGCCCAAAAGTTGGACCGCGATCGGGAGACTCGGGGTAAAGCAGGTCAACTTCATTTTCGGAGGCAACTTTCTGGCCAATTCCAAATTGGTCGTACCTCCACTCAACAAAATCACTTGCCCATCCTTGATTAAACCCAATGCCTTCTCGGCTATTTGAGATTTTTTTTCAAGGGAATAAATTTTTTTCCCCGTTGGATTATAATTGTTAAATCCCAAGGATACAGCTCCGCCATGTACTTTTTTTAACTGTTTCGCACTATGGAGCTCCTTAATGTCCCTACGTATGGTATCCACCGAAACATTTAGCTCATCAGCAATGTCAGTCAAAAGAATCCGATTATGGATTCCGACTTCGTTCAATATAAACCGTTGTCTTTCTTCTTTTAACATATGTGGATAAAGTTAAATAAATATCAAAAGTATCGCTAAAAATGGCAAAAAACTGCAAAAACCTGTGATTTTTCTTGTAATCGCACACAAAAATGCATTTTATTGCATCATTTGCAGTTTTTTGCATATATTTGAAACTAACTTTTTCAGCATTCTGCTAAAATTTTATTTATTTTCTTATGTACCAGCCTTATCAGGAAGAATTAAGATTTGAAAAAATCCGCACTATTATCCATGGAGATTCAGATGCGGCTTCGTTGTCCGTTGCCAACGAAATTGCCAGTTTAATCAAACAAAGGCAGGAACAGGGAACCAAAGCTGTTTTAGGCTTGGCTACAGGCTCCACACCTGTAAAAGTTTATGATTACTTGGTCCAGTTCCACAAAGAAGGACGATTGAGTTTCAAGAATGTAATCACCTTCAATTTGGATGAATACTTTCCTATGGAACCTGACTCCATCCACAGTTATGTTCGTTTCATGAACGAGCATTTGTTCGACCATATTGACATTGAACCGCACAACGTTCATATTCCCGACGGTAACCTTTCCATGGAAGAAGTGAGAAAGTATTGTGAAGACTATGAAGAAAAGATTGAAAATGTTGGCGGAGTAGATATTCAAGTGCTGGGAATTGGTAGAACGGGACACATTGGCTTCAACGAGCCAGGTTCCACCCTTAGCAGTAAAACCCGTTTGATTCGTTTGGACAGAGTAACAAGGTTAGATGCCGCCAGTGATTTCTTTGGAGAGGAAAACGTCCCCAAAAGAGCCATAACCATGGGGGTAGGAACTATAATGAACGCCCGAAAAATCATCCTAATGGCTTGGGGTGAAGGAAAGTCCAGTATTATCCAACAAGCGGTTGAAGGCGAAATCAAGGAATCCGTACCGGCAACATTCCTTCAACATCACGAAAATTGTGATTTTGTTTTGGATAAGGCCGCTGCCTCTTCCCTGACAAGAATTAAAACTCCTTGGTTGGCCACGGAATGTGATTGGGACGAAAAACTCATCAAAACTGCTACTATTTGGCTTTCCGAAAAACTGAACAAAGCTATTTTGAAGTTGACCAACGAGGATTACAATGAATACGGAATGGGGAACCTTATTGCCGAAGTAGGATCAGCAGAGCAGATCAACCTAAAAGTATTCAACCAATTACAGCATACTATCACTGGATGGCCAGGGGGCAAACCCAACGCCGATGATACCCAAAGGCCTGAAAGAGCCCAACCCCACCCAAAAACTTCACTGATTTTTAGTCCACACCCAGATGATGACGTTATTTCCATGGGAGGGACCTTATTAAGACTGGTAGACCAAGGACATGATGTCCATGTAGCCTATCAAACTTCAGGAAACATTGCTGTTTTTGACGACGAAGTCATTCGATTCTTGGACTTTGCCACGGACATACAAAAAGACAATAAAGAGCTTAGAAAGAAATTTAAAGAAGTGCGTGAATTTCTGGCCAACAAAAAGCCAGGAGAATTAGATAGTCCGGAAGTACAGCGGTTCAAAGGACTTATTAGAAAAGGAGAAGCATTGGCCGCCTGCAGATACTGTGGCATATCCGAAGAAAATGCCCACTTCCAAAATCTACCGTTCTACGAAACCGGTGCGGTTAGAAAAAAACCACTTTCCCAAGAGGACGTGCAGATTACTTACGATTTGCTGAACAAATTAAAGCCCCATCAAATCTTTGCAGCAGGTGACTTGTCCGACCCGCACGGAACACACAGAGTTTGTCTTCAGATCATATTCAAAGCTCTTGAAAAATTGAAGGAAGACCGTGTGGAATGGATCAGAAACTGCTACGTATGGTTGTATCGAGGTGCTTGGCAAGAATGGGACATCGCCGACATGGAAATGGCCGTGCCGATTGGCCCAAAAGACATGGCCCGAAAAATCAATGCCATATTCAAGCACCAATCCCAAAAGGACAGTGCCATGTTCCCTGGTAACGACGAAAGGGAGTTCTGGCAACGTGCCGAGCAAAGAAATAAAGACACAGCTAACAGATATAATGCACTTGGAATGGCAGAATATGAAGCCATGGAAGGCTTTGTACGCTATCATTTTTAATGTAACAAAAAAACTACTAGTTCTAACTAAACTCAATTAATTTAACTACTCATTTATGCGAAAACTTCATGATTATCTTGGATTGAAGTTCCGATTGGTGCTATTTGTGCTCCTGGCATCCACGCTTTCAGCGTTTGCCCAGAGCCAACACACCTTTACTGGAACTGTAACGGAAGCCGGTACAGACCTTCCTTTGGCGGGCGCTTCGGTTTTTATTGAAAACACATCTTTTGGTACAGTAACCGATTTTGATGGCAACTACAGCTTTACTGCAACATTGGATGATGGAGCACAAATCTTAGTATTTAGCTCACTGGGCTTTACAACCCAGAAAATAGCTGTGAATACCGGTAGAGGGCAAACAATTTCTACGAACATTGCACTTGCCGAGGATCTTTTGAGCCTCGATGAGGTCGTTGTAACAGGTTCGGGGTCCGGTGTAAACAAAAGAACCTTGGGGAATGCCATTTCTTCTGTTAAAGCCGAAGAATTAACGGACAACGGAGCCACACAAATCGACCAAGCCATAGCTGGTAAGATTACAGGGGCCTTGGTACAGCAAAATTCAGGTGATCCTGCCGGTGGAATCAGTATACGTTTAAGGGGACCAAGTACTATTTCCGGTAATTCCGACCCGCTATATATTGTGGATGGAATCATCATAAGCAACTCAAGTAACGAGCTTGTAGACCTAGGCGGTAATGCCCAAAACCGTTTGGCCGATATCAACCCGAACGATATCGAGAAAATCGAGGTCATCAAAGGTGCCGCCGCAGCGGCAATCTATGGGTCAAGGGCCAGTAACGGTGTAGTACAAATTTTCACCAAACAAGGTAGAACAGGTAAACCAAAATTTACCTTCATGACCAATACCCGTATCAATCAGCTACGCAAAGAAATAGATTACAATACCGTTCCATTGGCATGGGAAGTTCCCGGTGACCGAAACAACTTGGACACATACGAAGTTGAACGCTACAACCTTCAAGATGCATTTTTAAATAGTGGTTTCGGAGTTGAAAACTACCTGTCCATGACTGGTGGTTCTGAAAAAACATCTTATTATTTATCCGCGTCCCATCTGGACAACGAAGGTATTGTTAAGAACACCAATTTTAAGCGATATGGGTTCAAGGCCAATATCACCCAAAAAGCTGCAGATTGGCTAGATATAACAGGGGGGTTCAACTATGTTCGCAGTGTAAGCAAAGATGTGCCCAACGGTGGTATCAACAATGCCTACGGTGCTATTACAGGTTTTGTGTTCAGTGATAACTCTATAGACCCAAAACCAAACGATTCCGGTGTTTATCCGGTAACATCTCCTGCAGTTCCGAGAACAAATCCAGCAGAAGCTGTTGATCGCTTTGATTTCGGTCAAAAAACCAATCGCTTTATTACAAGCCTTGCCTTCAATGCCAATTTTAACGACCATTTGAGCGCAAAATACACATTGGGTATGGATTATTACAACCAATCTGCAACCGCCTATATTCCTATAGGCAACACCTCTCCCAACCCAGATGGTTATGCAAGGAGGTCGGATTTGAACAATTTTCAATACAATTCTGATCTTAATTTAACTTACGAAACCGACTTGAGCAGTGCAATCAGTTCCACATCTACCTTAGGTGGCTCTTGGCAATACGAGGAAAGAGATAGGGTGGGAATCAATGCAACAGGTCTTCCCCCAGTAGTACAAACAGCAACAGGAGGAAGTATTTTGGAGCAAGGTGAATCTAGGTCAAAAATCTCCTATTGGGGTGCCTTCTTCCAGCAATCATTCTCATTAAACGACAAAATTTATGTCAACGGAGCCGTACGTATGGACGGAGCATCAACATTTGGCGAGGACGAGCGCAATCAAATATATTTTAAGGCCAGTGGATCTTATGTGATTTCTGATGAAGACTTCTGGCAAGATACTTTTGGCGGCACTTTCAATCTTTTAAAACTCAGGGCATCCTGGGGACAAGCAGGGAACTTGACAGCTTTGGGAGCATTTGACAGATTCTCCATCTACAATCCCTCGGCACTAACAGGATCGGTAAGTTTAATTCCGTCCACAGCACAAGGCAACGAAGACCTAAAACCCGAAAGACAGGATGAAGTGGAGCTTGGTTTTGATGCCGGATTGTTCGACAACAGGCTGGGCATCGAATTCTCCTACTACAAACAAAAAGTAAACGATCTTCTTTTACCAAGGGTTCTGGCTCCATCCAGTGGATTCGGATCCAGGTTCGAAAACGTAGGAAATCTAGAGAACACCGGTGTGGAGGTACTTTTAAGAGGTGCTCCTATCAGAACCCCTGATTTTAGTTGGGACGTAACCGCCACTTTTTCTCAAAACAAGAATGAGGTCACCAATGTTGCCGGTGGCGGAAGACTGACCTTGGCGGGAAGTTTCTCGACCAACTATGTGATTGAAGGAGAACCATTGGGCGTTTTCTACAGACAGTTCTACGCAAGAAACGAAGATGGCTCTATCGCACTCGATGAAAACGGATACCCATACAGAGGAACCACCGAAGATGGTGAGTCCTCCAAAGTAATCGGAGACCCCAATCCAGATTGGTTCGGCTCCTTGATCAACGAATTCAGCTATAAGAATTTTGGCCTAAGAGTACAGTTCGATGCCGTTCAAGGGTACGATGTTTTCAACTGGAACAGACGATTAATGGACAACGTAGTGTTCGGAGGTGGATACAACGTTGGGCAGGAACTATTGGGCAACCGCCCAAAAGGATACGGAAGTGCACAGGCCAACATCTTTGAAGAATTTGTAGAGGACGGGTCTTTTGTAAAATTACGAGAAGTGGCCTTAAGCTACAACTTTAAGCCAAAATGGGAATACATAGACAATGTTAAGTTCAGTTTGGTAGGAAGAAACCTTATCTCTTGGGACGATTACTCAGGATGGGACCCGGAAGTAAGTGCTGCCGGACAGAGCAATGGCGTTCGAGGGTTCGATTTTGCAACTGTACCAATACCAAGAACCTATCAGTTAGGCGTTAACGTAAGCTTCTAATCTTAAAAAAATTGACGATGAAATTTTATAGATATAATACATATAAGCTGATATTTTTGCTGACCACGGTATTGGCAATTACATCTTGCGAAACAGATTTTGAAAACCCGAATGCGGCGACCAGTGATCAGGTATTCTCTTCTAGGGAAGGCATTTTGGCCGCCACCACAGGAATGCAGGAACTGTATTCCACAAGCGGGTTACGCTACATTGTGGAAACCCCTGCCATTACAACACGTGAGGCAGGCATCACCACTACTTTCCAAAACATGATCGATCTAGAAGACGGCGGGGATATTCCAAATACCAACTCCAATGTGGTTGGTCTTTGGACCACTATGATGAGAGTGATCGGAATTGCAGAGGATATTTCCACCAACGCCTCTACCATTGACATTGTACCCGGAACACAAAGTGGATTGATTGCTTACGCCAACCTTTACCATGCCATGAGTATTGGAGCCATGGCTCAAAATTATGAGCAAGTCATTGTGGCCACTTCAGAGGACAATCCTCCATTCGTTTCACGTATCGAAGGTTTTAATACCGCAATCACTTTGTTGAACGAAGCCAAAAACACGTTGGCGGCCACTCCAATTTCTGATGAATTTGAATCTGAAATCTTGAGAGGGGAAATCGATTTGGAAAACACTATCGATGCCATGTTGGCGAGGTTCAACCTGTACGCGGGCAACTACGAAGCTGCCATTGCTGCTGCATCAGAAGTTGATCAATCATCAACCTCGGTTTTTAGCTATGATTCTCAGAATCTAAACCCCATTTGGGCAAGGGTATATCAAAATGGCACACCAAACTTTAAGCCTAGAGACAACTTTGGATTGCCAGAATCATTAGATGTAGATGAAAATGATGGTAGAACAGAATTCTACCTGATTCCATTGGACACGGTGAACCTTAATCAACTTCCTATTGAGGATTTAGGCGGGTTTTTTAATGACGAGAACGGGTCAGAATCAATCCCGTTATATCTTCCAGATGAGATGAACCTGATTATCGCAGAGGCCAACCTTAGAAAGGCCTCACCGGATACAGGCGCAGCCCTGACGGCCTTAAATGCTGTGTTGACAGATACAGACGATGCTTTTGGCGTTAACGCCAACCTTCCGCAATATGCTGGCGACACCTCTGTGGATGCACTGTTGGAAGAGGTATACAAAAATAGAAGGATAGAACTGTTCTTGACCGGGGCAAGTTTAGAAGATAGCCGAAGATTTGGAAGGCCGCAACCAACACCGTCTGTTCAAAACTTTGAAGAAGAACGCAACAGAAACTTCTACCCCTACCCAAATACCGAAAGAGATAACAATACAAATACACCGGCTGATCCGGCCATCTAAAAAAGACAATTTTTTTAAGTTGTTAGTTGTTTAATTTAATCTAGTAAAAAGGCCTACATTTAGTGCATACGTAGGCCTTTTTTTTCGCTTATATGCATCGATTTTTATACATAGTACCGATACTATTTCTATTTTCCTGTGCAGTTTCCAAAGCACCAAAAAAAGAGTTTAGGGGCGTATGGATCGCTACCGTGGCGAACATTGACTGGCCCAAACATCCGGATGACGGTGTTGCCAAGAAAAAAAAGGATTTCATCGAAATTCTGGATTTCTATCAAAAAATGAACTTCAATGCGGCCATCGTACAAGTACGAACGGCAGGGGATGCACTCTACCCTACCGATTTAGCTCCATGGTCCAGATACCTTAGTGGTACTGAAGGAGTGGCTCCATCAGGATTTGATGAACCGCTCAGATGGATGATCAATGAAACCCATAAACGCGGGATGGAGTTCCATGCTTGGCTCAACCCATATAGGGCCACAGTGAGTCTGGACACTACCTTACTTTCCAAAGAACACGACTATTACCAACACCCCGATTGGATTATCCAATATGGGAAAAAGAACTATTACAACCCAGGACTGCCCGAAGTCAGGGAAAAATTCAACAACATTATCGAAGAGCTGGTAACGTTATACGAAGTGGACGCCATCCATTTTGACGACTACTTCTATCCCTATAAAGTAGAAGGTGAAACTTTCAATGATCAAGAAACATTTGAAAAATATGGTTTGCCAGAGCAATCCTTGGAAAATTGGCGGCGCAGCAATGTAGATTCCCTAGTGAAAGATGTTCATCAAATCATCAAAAAACATAAGCCTTGGGTCCAGTTTGGCATTAGTCCGTTCGGGGTATGGAAAAACAAAAGTACCGACCCCATGGGTTCCGATACCAAAGCCGGCCAAACCACTTACGAAGACCTATATGCCGACCCTGTTTTATGGGTTCAAGAAGGATGGTTGGATTATTTGGCCCCACAAGTATATTGGAGCATGGAATACCCCATAGCTTCCCATAAGACCATAGCATCTTGGTGGAACAAACATGCCCCCAATACCAATTTATATATTGGAAATGGTGCCTACAAGATAAAGAACAATGCAGATAAGGCATGGGAGAAGAAAAACGAGATACCGAAGCAATTGGAATATGCCAGGGATTTGGAAAACATAGACGGAAATATCTTTTTTAGCGCCAAATCTTTGATTGGACAACATGAAAAAGTCAATCAAAAACTTCAAAAGAAATATTATAGTCTTCCTACAGAAAACCCCGGCCCATTGAATCAGGTTGTTCGCGATGTTCAGCTTCCCGGGATTGATTCCTTACATTATAACAATCAAAAATTGGACGTTTGCATTAGCCATACCGATGATGTCCCAAGATTTTTAAATCTTTACCTAATCAAAAAAGGGAATGCTCAACTCATTGGAAAACAATATCTTTCAGAAAGCGATATTGAAGGATGTCATCAATTCAATTTGACCCCAAAACAAGTCCGTAGCGATTTACAGATCAACATAAGTGATGCATATGGCAACCAAAGCCCTATGCAACGCATTAATTTAAATTAAGCCACACATGCAAGATATGCTTGTTCGACTTTTGGAACTACCAGATACCTCAAAAGAGGAGAATATTCTTTTTGAGAAAGAAAGTATCATCTTCAGGAAGCCCATTGCTCCAGAAAAAAGCATTATAGTTCAATGGGTCAATAAGCATTTCAGTAAGAATTGGGCCGATGAGACGGAAGCTGCCTTTTCAGCCCTGCCCATAAATTGTTTTATTGCCCAAAGGGAACAAGAAATACTGGGCTTTGCCTGTTATGAAAGTACCTTTAAAAATTTTTTTGGCCCCACCGGAGTGCTTCAAACCGAAAGAGGAAAGGGCATTGGTAAAATTTTATTGGTGAAATCGCTGTTAGGCCTAAGGGATATGGGGTATGCCTATGCCATTATCGGTGGAGTCGGACCTGCCTCCTATTACGAGAAAGTCGTGGATGCCACGATTATTGAAAAGTCCGAGAAAAGTATTTATCAAAACCTATTAAAGCAACAAAAATGAATGTAGCTCCAAAAGATAAAAATGCTTGGCTTTGGATTCCCTTTTTATATTTCACCCAAGGAATACCGTACATTCTAGTGGTTACGGTTTCTGTAATCATGTACAAACGGTTGGGCATCGGCAATGCTGAAATTGGGCTGTACACGAGTTGGTTATATCTACCATGGGTCATAAAACCATTATGGAGCCCAATTGTGGATCTAAACGGCACCAAACGTAAATGGTTTTTGGCCATGCAGTTGGTAATCTCACTTGCTTTTTTAGGAATTGGGCTATTTCTACCTTCCAATTCATTTTTTGTCATCACACTGGCGTTCTTTTGGATGGCTGCCTTTGCCTCCTCCACCAACGATATTGCCTCCGATGGTTATTACATGATCGGGCTAACACAGAAAAAACAATCCTTTTTTATTGGGCTGAGAAGCACATTTTATAGGTTGGCAATGGTTACGGGTCAAGGACTTCTGGTGATTTTCGCAGGCTTTTTGGAAAATAAGTATGGAGATAATACCAAAGCGTGGTCCGTTACCATGATCAGTGCAGCTATTTTGATGATTGTATTGACCATTTCCAACTTTTTTACGGCACCCAAATTTGAAAGACCTGCCTCGGAATCAAAAGAAAAGCCTGCCGGTTTTTTTGAGGTATTTGCCACATTTTTCAAAAAGCATCAAATTGGTGTAGCCCTTTTGTTTGTGTTGACCTATCGCTTGGGCGAATCCCAGTTGGTAAAAATGGCCTCACCATTTTTACTGGATGATTTGGAAGTTGGTGGATTGGCCTACTCCACCGAAGCTGTCGGAACCATTTATGGAACAGTAGGTATTATCATGCTATCGCTCGGAGGTATTCTTGGCGGAATCTTAATTTCCCGTGACGGTCTTAAAAAATGGATGCTCCCAATGCTTTTGGCCCTTAACTTGCCCAACGCATTATACGCAATACTCGCCATAACACAAACCACTAGTATATATGCTGTTGTTGGCACCGTGGTAATAGAACAATTTGGTTACGGCTTCGGCTTTGCTGCTTTTATGATGTATCTGATCTATGTGGCGGAAGGCACCTCAAAAACATCCCATTATGCCATAGCCACTGGTTTTATGGCCTTAGGAATGATGTTGCCCGGAATGCTCAGCGGGTATATCCAGGAATGGTTGGGCTACGATGGCTTCTTTATTTGGGTGGTAATCGCCGCTTTGCCCGCTTTTTTAGTGCTTCGTTATTTAAAATATCCAGCCGACTACGGTAAAAAAACGGTAGAATCCAATGACTAATATATCCCAAACCTATATCCTTCCAACTGAACCATTGACCTTAAAACAGAAGGTAGGGCAATTATTCATGCCCGCCGTTTTCATAAACGACACCGAGGAAGAGGTACAACAAATGGAAAAACGGATCAAGGAACAGTATGTAGGCTCCATTTGTTTTTTCCATAGCAGGGCCAGTGCGGCCACTAATTTTGAAGGAAAGAAAAAAATTGTTCATAACGACAAAAGCTATGATCGTTTATTGGAACTTATCCAACGCTACCAAAATGCAGCGCGTGTTCCCCTATTGATTGCCATTGATGCCGAATGGGGGCTTGCCATGCGTATTGAAAACACACCTCAATACCCTTATGCCATTACTTTAGGGGCCTTAAAAGATAACAATGAGCTTATCTATAACGTAGGCGAAGCTATTGGACGGGACTGCCGGGAGGCCGGTGTACAATGGAATCTGGCGCCGGTCGTGGACATCAACAACAATCCGGAGAATCCTGTAATCGGATATCGCTCTTTCGGTGATGATAAAGAAAAAGTTCTTGGCAAAGCTGAGGCATTGATAAAAGGAATGGCCAACAGGGGAACCCTGAATTCGATCAAACATTTTCCTGGGCATGGCGATACAGCAACGGATTCCCATTTAGGATTGCCCGTAATCGACAAATCCATGGATGAGCTTATGGAAAATGAGCTATATCCTTTCAAAAAATTGATTGAATCAGGGATAGACTCAGTGATGGTCGGCCATTTGTCACTGCCCCGGTTAGATCCGGAAAACCCATCCACCACATCGTCCAAGATCATTTCCGGTTTGCTAAGACAGCAATTGGATTTCGACGGTGTCGTAATTTCCGATGCGTTGAACATGCATGCCGTTTCTAAAAAATTTCCTCAAAAAGGAAAGTTGGAATATGTCGCCTTCACAGCAGGCATGGATGTGCTCTGTTTTAGTGAACACGTGGAAGAGGGTATCGATGAGATAATTAAAAATGCTTCAGAAACAAGAATCCAAGAGAGTTTTGATAGGGTTTGGACGTTGAAGAATAAGGTTTTCAAAAAAAGCGTGCATTCCGCAACACAGCGCAGTAAACCACAAACGGATTACAAATTGAACCGCGAAATCGCCATCAATAGTATAACGGAATTATTGGGGAATAAAAACCTGTTCGAAAAACAAAAAAACAGCGATTTTTTGAATGTTTCGGTCAGTTTTGATAAAAAAAACAGCTTTTCCAAGCAGATTTCATCCAATTTTGGCTCAAAAACCCTGAACTTAGAAGAAGCCCTGACATCGGACCGGGAATTTGTTCTTCTCAGCTTATTTCCTCCTGCGGTAAAGCCAAAGGACCACTTTGGGTTTGATGAAAAAACTTTGGCTAACATCCATAGGTTATTGGAGGAAAAAAGCACTTTGATCTATTTGTTTGGCAATCCCTACGTGTTGGATATTTTAAGATTGAAACCATATTCCAACACGGTAGTAATGTATCAGGATTTTCCAGAGTTCCAAGAAGTCGCATTTGAACATTTCTCCGGTAAAATTGAAGCTCGTGGCCAACTTCCCATTCAATTAAAAACCTTCCGACCATGAGCAATGTGATAAAGGCATCATGGAACAAAAATGCCAAGGAATGGATAAAAACCATTCAAAACAATGCCATTCCGTCCAGAAAATTCACGAATCCTGCCATTATAAAGGCAATCAAGGAATTGCAAGGGAACACGATAGTGGATATCGGTTGTGGCGAAGGTTGGTTGACTCGTGAAATGAACAATTTGGGGTGGTCGGCAACGGGCTTGGATGCTACCAAAGCTTTGATTCTAGCAGCTCAAGAACAAAGCAATCAAAACTTTGAGGTGTTCACCTTTGAAGAAATTATAGCAGGAAAGCATATGCCAAACGGACCTTTTGATGCCGCGGTATTTAATTTTTGCCTTTATGGAAAAGACGATTTAACGCCATTGATCACAAAAACCTTGGGCCAATTGACAACAGAGGGAACTATTTTAATACAAACCCTCCACCCGTTTTTTCTTGTACAAAATGGATTGGCCTATAAAGGCCAGTGGGTGGCCGATTCTTGGAAAGGATTGCCCGGCAACTTTATGGATGGACATTCTTGGTATGCCCGCACCATGGAAGAATGGGTAGAAGAGCTCAACAAAATACAACAGGCAAAATTTCAAATCAAGGAGGTATTGAACAATGAGGACAGACCAATATCCTTGCTTATAAAAATCAATAAGATATGAGCATTTACAAAGTTTTAGGGTTAATGTCCGGAACATCGTTGGATGGATTGGACATGGCTTATTGCCATATTTGGGAAGAGAATGGGAAATGGAATTTTTCCATCAAAAAAACTTCAGAAATCGACTATTCCGACGAAATGAGGGAGCATCTTAAAAATGCCATCCATCTTTCTGGAGAAAATCACGACCAACTCCATAAGGATTATGGCATTTGGTTGGGTCAACAATCCAAGTTGTTCATTGATGAATTGGACGAAGAAGTTGATTTTATTGCAAGTCATGGTCACACATCACACCACCGACCAGAAGATGGAATCACCTTTCAGCTCGGCGAGGGACAACTGTTGGCCAACACTGCTGGAAAACAAGTTATCTGTGATTTTAGGACCAAAGATGTTGCCTTAAAAGGCCAAGGAGCCCCACTGGTTCCCATAGGGGATAAATTACTTTTTCATGAGTACGATTTCTGCCTCAATTTGGGCGGCATCAGTAATATTTCTTTTGATAAGGACGGTGAGCGCATTGCTTATGATATCGGTTTGGCCAACATGCCACTGAACTATATTACTCACAAAATGGGTCTGGCCTACGATGCTGATGGCAAAATTGCACGCTCTGGAAGGCTGGACAATTCTTTATTACAAAAACTGAACAGTTTAAAATATTACACACTTCCGTATCCAAAATCGACTGGCTATGAATGGTTCACTTCGGATATAGTTCCATTGATAGAAGCATCAAAATGCTCCGACGAGGACCTCTTACATACTTTTATCCATCATAATTGTGAGCAAATAGCAGTTGCTGCCATCACGAACAAGAACAATGACATATCCAAAAGCAAACTTTTGGCTACCGGTGGCGGCGCCCTGAATCACTTTTTCATGGATACCCTACAAAACAAACTGGGTACCAGCATAGAAGTTGTCGTTCCCAATAAAACGTTGATTTCTTACAAAGAGGCTTTGGTCTTTGCCCTAATGGGCATACTCCGCTTGGAAGGAAAAACGAATGTGTTGAAATCCGTTACCGGTGCCATTTCCAATTCATGCAGCGGCGAGGTATTTTTTCCCATAAAAGATTAAGTCGTAACGACACGCTTTCTTTTAGGCCTGTGCACCAATAAGAAAATCGCCAGTGCACATAGGCCGCAAATGGCCAAACCTGCAAAGAGCGGCCAAACACTATCTTTTACAAACTCACCTATAAAAGTTGCGATAGGTATGGACAACAATGTAGATACAAAACCATTGATCGCTGCTCCGATTCCTGCAATGTGTCCGATGGGCTCCATCGCAATGGACCTAAAATTACCCCACATAAACCCGAGGCAGAAAAACTGGACGGACAAAAACCCGACCAACACATAAATGCTGGGGTTGGGGGAATTGAGAAATACAATGGAGTAGGTCAATGCAACCGCACAAAACACAATAGTAGCCATTAAGGAAAGCCTGCGCATTCCAAAACGCATTACCAAAGTGCCGTTTAAAAAGGTAGAAAGTCCGATTGAGACCGCAAGTCCTGCAAAAATGTAAGGGAACATTTCCTTGAGGGCATATTGGTCTTCAAAAATATGCTGTGCCGAACTTAAATATACCAAAAAGGCTCCGGTGACCAAGCCTGAAGTCAATGTAAAAGCAACGGTCTCCCTATATTTTACAAACTCCTTTATCCCATCAACAAAAACATGTCTTGTAAAGGGAATTTTATACTCAGGGTGAAGCGTTTCTTTTTGTCTTTTCCAAAACCAAACAGCTACGACCAGCACAAAGAACATCTGTACATAAAAAATAGCCTTCCAACCGGCTGCATCCAAGATCAACTTTCCTATAGCAGGAGCCACTACCGGCACCAGAATAAAAAATGCCACTACAAACGACATTATTTTTGCCATGTAGTCCCCTTCATAAGTATCACGAATAATGGATATTGAAATAGTTCGTGGAGCAGACAATCCAATTCCTTGTAAAATCCGTCCGATGACCATAATTTCCAAAGATGGAGCATACAAACAAATGACGCTTGCAATTAAAAAAATGATGAACCCCATATAAACCACAGGCTTTCTTCCAAAACTATCGGAAATAGGTCCAAAGAAAAGCTGTCCAACACCCAATCCTAAAAAAATCATGGTCACCAACAACTGATGATCCGTGGAGTCGGTACTGTTAATTGCCTCACCTATGTTGGAAATTGCGGGCAGAATGGCATCGATTGCCAAGGCAACGATCGACATTAAAGCGGCCATCATGGCCACAAACTCAAAGTTGGGTTTTTGATTTAACTTTTCCATCGGGCAAAATTAGTCATACCCAATGGATCGGTAAAGCATTTAAGAAAGGTTTAATGATAAACAAACATATCCAACGTTGTAGTTAGAAGTTGTTTGAAAAATTATATGGCAATTACCTCAATCAAAAGCCATTCAACAAAGCTAAATCGTCTGGAGAAGCTTATATTTAAAACAAATTTTCGATTATCATGGCACGTTTAAAGGTATTGGTAGTTGGGTGTGGAAATATGGGCACCTCACATGCAAAGGCTTATCATCAACTGGATGGATTTGAAGTCGTGGGGCTGGTAAGCCGCGGCGAAAAAAGTCGAGAACGGCTTTCCAAAGAATTGGACGGAGCACCTACTTTTTCTGATTATACGGATGCGCTAAAAAGGACCCAGCCCGACGTGGTTTCCATCAATACCTATCCCGATACCCATTTTGATTATGTAAAAATGGCCTTGGAAGCCAACTGCCATGTTTTTGTGGAAAAACCGTTGGCTTTAACGGTAAGTGAGGCGCAGATATTGGTGGACCTGGCCCTTGAACGCAACCTTAAAATGGTTGTGGGCTATATTTTGAGGGTACACCCGACTTGGGCAAAGTTCACAGAAATGGCACAAACATTGGGCAAACCTTTGGTAATGCGCATGAACTTGAACCAACAAAGTTCCGGAGACCATTGGCATACCCACAAACAATTGATGAACTCCATGTCGCCCATTGTGGATTGTGGGGTACATTATGTCGATGTGATGTGCTCCATGACCCAATCAATGCCTATCAGCGTTTCTGCCATTGGCGCCCATTTGTCGGATGAAGTGGATTCCGAAATGTATAACTATGGCCAACTTCAAGTTCGATTTAAAGATGGCTCCGTAGGATGGTACGAAGCGGGCTGGGGGCCCATGATGAGCGAAACCGCTTTTTTCATCAAAGATGTCATTGGCCCAAAAGGGTGCGTTTCTATCAGTGATGAGGACAAAGGTGCATCCGACAATGTGGAAGGACATTCCAAAACCGGTAGCCTAAAACTACATCACAGCGAACTGGATGCAACTGGAAATTTCACTAAAAAAGATGAAATCATCAGCACGGCAGATGAACCTGACCACGATGGACTGTGCTTACTGGAGCAGGAATACCTGCTGGATGCGATAGTGAACAAACGTGACCTTAGCCATCACCTAAATGATGCCATCAATAGTTTGAAGATTGTTCTTGCCGCAGATGAATCGGTTAAGACGGGAAAAACCATCATGTTGTAGATAAAATGTCAGGTTAGGGTCAGCGCTTGGTAAAAATTGGTTCAATTCGTGTCAACGCTTCACTTTTCACCATTTCACACATCAACAAATATTACAACGGAATATTCCCATGCTTCTTCCAAGGGGTTTGCACCTCTTTTTTCTCCAACATGGCAAACGTCTTCAACAATTTGCTACGGGTATTTTTGGGAAGAATCACCTCATCAATAAATCCACGTTTAGCCGCACGGTAAGGATTGGCGAACTTATCAGCATATTCGGCCTCTTTCTCTTTTAATTTGGCTTCTGAATCATCTGCAGCGGCAATTTCCTTTCTAAAAATAATTTCACTGGCACCCTTCGCCCCCATCACCGCAATCTCGGCACTCGGCCAAGCAAAGTTGAAGTCGGCACCGATATGCTTGGAATTCATCACATCGTAGGCACCGCCATACGCTTTACGGGTAATCACGGTAACGCGTGGTACAGTGGCTTCACTCAAAGCATACAACAATTTTGCCCCGTGCATAATAATTCCACTCCACTCCTGGTCCGTTCCAGGCAAAAATCCGGGAACATCGACCAACACCAACAAAGGAATATTGAAGGAATCACAAAAACGGGTAAATCGAGCTGCTTTTCGAGAACTTTTCACTCCCAGCACCCCGGCAAGGAACATCGGTTGGTTGGCAATGATTCCGATACTTCTCCCTCCCAATCTAGCAAAACCTGTGATTATGTTTTCCGCATAATCTTTATGGATTTCATAAAACGAATCCCCATCAATAATACCATTGATCACATCGTGCATATCGTAGGGCTTATTGGCGTTGTCCGGCACTATTCCTGAAAGTTCTTCCCTGGTTTCGTCACCAAGTTCATAAGGCAACAAAGGCGTGGTTTCCTTGTTGTTTTGGGGGAGATAGTCCAACAACTTTCGAATATCGTCCAAGCAAGTGGCATCATTGGCGGATGTCTTGTGCGCCACCCCGGACTTCACAGCATGCGTGCTGGCTCCGCCCAGCTCTTCCGAAGTCACAGTTTCGTTGGTCACGGTTTTGACCACATTGGGTCCCGTAACGAACATGTAACTCGTTTCCTCCACCATGATAATGAAATCCGTCATGGCGGGGGAATACACCGCTCCACCGGCACATGGCCCCATAATGGCTGAAATCTGAGGAATCACTCCGGACGCTTGCACATTTCGGTAAAAAATATCGGCATACCCGCCCAAGGACTTCACTCCCTCCTGTATACGGGCCCCACCAGAATCGTTGAGCCCGATTACGGGCGCTCCCACCTTCATGGCCAAATCCATCACCTTACAAATTTTTTCCGCATGGGTCTCGGAAAGCGCTCCACCGAAAACGGTAAAATCTTGCGCGTACACGTATACCAATCTTCCGTTTACGGTTCCATAACCGGTTACTACACCATCGCCGTAATACAGCTCCTTATCCATACCAAAATCAGTGGTACGATGGGTCACCAAAATGCCCATTTCTTCAAACGAGCCTTCGTCCAAAAAGTAAAGTACTCTTTCGCGGGCCGTCAACTTTTTCTTCTGATGCTGTTTTTCAATACGTTTTTCGCCTCCACCCAGATGAGCTTCGGCAATTTTTTCCTGTAGTGCTTTTATTTTGGGATCCATAGGATTCAGTTTGAAGGTAATCGTACTATTTTTTTGTCTTCCAGAAATTGATAAAGGGCAATCATTGCCGCAACCTCTGCTCCGTTGGCCGTCTGCTCCTTTATTTTTTCCGGAGAATAATATTTCTTTACAAAATGAGTGTCAAAATTCCCCGACCTAAACGCCTCATGGGCAAATACAAAACTCCCGAAAGGCAAGGTGGTCTGCACCCCTTTTACGTTATAATTTTCAATGGCACCAAGCATTAACTCAATAGCCTCCTCACGGGTTTTACCATAGGTAATCAACTTGGACAGCATGGGATCGTAATAAATAGGGATGTCCATTCCTTCCGTAAAACCATTGTCCACCCTTATCCCTTCGCCGACGGGCAATTGATAGGTTTCCAAATTGCCGACGCTGGGCAAGAAATCGTTCAAAGGGTCCTCGGCATACACCCGAAGTTCCACCGCATGACCATCTATTTTAAGGTCTTCTTGTTGCATGGGAAGTTCTTCTCCACGGGCCACTTTTATCTGTAATTCCACCAAATCCACTCCCGTGATCAATTCGGTTACCGGGTGTTCCACTTGAAGACGGGTATTCATTTCCAAAAAGTAAAAATTATGATCGGCGTCCATCAAAAATTCGACCGTGCCAGCTCCAATATAATCACAGGATTTGGCTACTTTACAAGCTGCCTCTCCCATTTCTTTTCGTAATTCGGGTGTTAAAATGGAAGAAGGTGCCTCTTCCACCACCTTTTGGTGACGTCTTTGCACACTACACTCCCTTTCAAAGAAATGTAGGACGTTCCCATGCGTGTCGGCCATCACCTGTACTTCGATGTGTCTTGGTGAGGTCACGTATTTTTCCACAAAAACCGAACCATCACCAAAGGCAGAGGTAGCCTCGCTGATGGCCCTTTTCATTCCGGATTCCAAGTCTTCTTCTTTTTCCACGATCCGCATTCCTTTTCCTCCACCTCCGGCAGAGGCCTTTATCAACACGGGATAACCCACCTCATTGGCGATTTCGTGAGCTTTGGCCACATCGGTAATAGCTTCATCAATCCCTGGAACCATGGGAATGTTGTATTCCTTTACCGTTTCTTTTGCCGCTAATTTGCTTCCCATGATGCGGATGGCCTTAGATTTTGGCCCAATAAATGTAATCCCGCTATTTTCTACCGCTTCGGCAAAGTCCGCGTTTTCACTCAAAAACCCATACCCGGGATGGATGCCATCAACATGGAGTTTCTTGGCCACCTCAATGATTTTGTCCCCAAGTAAATACGATTTATTGGAAGGTGCTTCGCCAATACAAACCGCTTCATCTGCAAATTGAACATGTGGTGCATTCCTGTCCGCTTCCGAAAAAACGGCCACGGTCCGAATTCCCATCTTTTTTACGGTCTTCATAACCCTGACCGCAATTTCGCCCCGATTGGCGATCAATATTTTTTTCATGGTGTTCTATTGAAATTCAATCAACAATTGCTTCTTGTCCACAGCTTCACCTTTGGATATATGGATTGATTTAATCACTCCACTTCTAGGAGAGGTGATAATATTTTCCATTTTCATGGCCTCCAAAATCAATAATTGGTCCTCTTCGCTTACCTCTTGGCCTTCTTCCACTAAAATATCCAGAATCAAACCTGGCATAGGGGCCGAAATGGAGTCTATGTTTTTTCCCGCATTGACTGCAAATCCCATTTTTTGGATAAGCTCATCCAAAGGCGTTTGTATCGAGGTCTCAAATTCAGTCCCGTTCACACTAAGGGTATATCTGCCCCTATTAAAGTCAGAGTGCAGAATCTTCAGGTGGTAGGAAGTACCATTTTGAAGCAAATGGTAAGCATTCTCACCAGTTTTGATCAAATCCAACGAAGCAATAGTGTCCTTGGAAAGTTTAAAGTCAAAGTCATCCCCAACCTTGACCATATAAGAATCATTCATATAGAAATTTTCCATTGGTTAGCTTGATAAATATAAGGTTAATGGATTGAAATTACACAAAGCTAACTCCTTAAACCGGTAAGATTTATGACATAGATCATTCATTTTTTTGCAAATAATAAGTAATTATGTTGTATCATAGAGAAGCAGTGGATACAATCATTTGTTTATTTTTGATGACAAATTTTGAACTATGTTGATTCTAGGGATTGCCGGTGGCACAGGGTGCGGAAAAACAACGGTGGTCAACCAAATTGTAGAGCAATTGCCCAAAGACGAGGTTGGTGTGATTTCGCAGGATTCCTACTATAACGATCTTTCCCATATGAGCAGGGAGGAAAGGGCCAAAGTGAATTTTGACCATCCCAATTCTATCGACTTTGACCTTATGATCGAGCATATTCATAAGCTAAGGGAAGGAAAGACCGTGGATACTCCTATCTATTCCTTTGTTGAGGAAACCCGAATGAAGGAAACTGTTGCTACGGCGCCCAGAAAAGTAATGATCGTTGAGGGGATTTTGGTATTGAGCAACCCTAAATTGAGGGAGCTTTTCGATATAAAAATATTTGTCCATGCCGATTCGGACGAGCGATTGATAAGAAGGCTGCAGCGGGACACCCAAGAACGGGGACACGACCTTAAAAAGGTGCTCACAAGGTACCAAACGGCCGTAAAACCAATGCACCTTCAGTTTATTGAACCGTCAAAGGAGTTTGCGGACATCATTATCCCGAACAACCATTATAACACGGTTGCGGTCGATATTGTAAGGACCATCATCAACAACAAACTTGATTAACATGGGGCTAAAGGAGTTGCGAAAAAAGAAATGGTTCAAGATTATGACCAACACCTATATACTGGTGTTGACCATTTTTGTGATTTGGATGGCGTTTTTTGACACCAATTCCCTTATGATTCATTTGGAGCTTGAAAATGAAATCGATAAGTTGGAAAAAGAGAAGGAGTTTCTTAAGGGCGAGATTGCCAAGGACAAAGAGATCTTGAAAAAGATGTCCGATGAACACGAGCTTGAGAAACTTGCCCGTGAGAAATACTACATGAAAAAAGACAATGAAGAAATATTCCTGATTGAATATGAAGATAGTCTAAAGAACAAGTAAAATGAGCAATACCGGACTATTTAAAGAATTCCCAGAAGTATCCGCCAAACAATGGAAACAAAAAATCCAAATGGACCTTAAAGGTGCGGATTATAACGAAGCCTTGGTATGGGAATCTTTGGAAGGCATCAACGTAAAGCCTTTTTACAATCAAGAAGACTTAAAGAATATCCCCTCCTCCTATTCACTGTCCAAAGACCATAATTGGTCCGTAGCCCAATCCATTTATGTAGGAGATGAAAAAAAATCGAATGCGAAAGCCCTTGACATTCTGGAAAAAGGGGTAGAAAGTTTGATTTTCAACATACCCAGCAAAACTACCGATTTTGAAGCCTTACTTGCCGGGATAGATCTTCAAAAAGTGGAACTCTATTTCTATTTTGAGTTTTTGGCCATCGAATCCATCAAAAAATTGATTTCCCTTCTCAAAGAGAAAAAAACAAAGGCCCATTTGAACATTGACATCATTGGGCATTTGGCCAAAAATGGCAATTGGTACCATAATTTGGAAAAGGACCATGAACTATTTGGAGAAGTGGTTTCATTGGGCAGTTTGGATGTTTCTATAATAGGAGTTGACTTGTCCCTTTATCAAAATTCAGGGGCTAACATGGTTCAGCAATTGGCGTATGGTTTGGCACACGCCAATGAATATCTAAATCATATAACTTCAAAAGGTGACGGGAAATCCATCCCGTTCGCTTTTAATGTGGCCGTAGGCGGCAATTATTTCTTTGAAATAGCCAAAATCAAAGCGTTGCGATGGCTCTGGAACAGTCTGGCAGCCGAATACGGAATCAAAAGCGAGTGCAATATCCTAGCAATTCCATCCAAACGCAACAAAACGCTATATGATTACAATGTGAATATGCTACGTACCACTTCTGAATGCATGTCGGCAGTTTTGGGAGGAGCGGACACCGTTTGTAATATGGCTTACGACGCCATCTACCATAAAGACAACGAGTTTGGGAAACGCATCGCCCGCAACCAATTATTATTATTGAAGGAAGAAGGCTACTTTACCGAAGCATCACAAATTTCTGAAGGTGCTTACTACATCGAATCACTTACCAATCAACTGGCGGAAAAGGCCTTGCTTCTTTTTAAGCAGATTGAAAAAGCTGGTGGTTTTCTGGACAGTTTAAAAAAGGGAATGGTCCAGCAAAAAATAAAGGAAAGTGCCGAAAAAGAGCAGCAACTTTTTGATGAAGGCAAGATAGTTTCCCTAGGTACCAACAAATATCAGAATCCACAAGACAGGATGAAGGATAATCTAGAACTCTACCCATTTGTAAAGACCAAGCCACGAAAAACCATCATTGAACCTATCATTGAAAAAAGATTGGCCGAAGCCTCCGAACAAAAAAGATTGAACGATGAGTAGAAAAGACCTTCAACAATTGGAGTTGGCTGTCAGGTCGAGCGCAGTCGAGACCCAAAATTACGAGCACGAGAACTTTGCAGCAGGTATTTCACCATTTCTTCGCGGCCCCTACTCCACTATGTATGTCCGTAGACCTTGGACCATCCGTCAATACGCGGGATTTTCCACCGCAGAAGAGAGCAATGCTTTTTACCGAAGAAACTTGGAGGCGGGCCAAAAGGGACTTTCTGTTGCCTTTGACCTCCCCACGCACAGAGGCTACGACTCGGACAACGACCGCGTGGTCGGCGACGTAGGAAAAGCCGGAGTCGCCATAGATTCCATTGAGGATATGAAAATTTTGTTCAACGGCATTCCTCTGGACAAAATGTCGGTTTCCATGACCATGAATGGCGCTGTGATCCCCATAATGGCCTTTTACATTGTTGCAGGTCTGGAGCAAGGTGTTTCCATGGAGCAACTTTCGGGAACCATCCAGAACGATATTCTAAAAGAATTCATGGTGCGGAACACCTATATCTACCCACCTACTCCCTCCATGCAACTCGTTGCGGATATTTTTGAATTTACCAGTAAACATATGCCCCGGTTCAACAGCATCAGTATTTCTGGCTACCACATGCACGAAGCCGGAGCCCCTGCATCCATGGAACTGGCCTATACTTTGGCCGATGGTGTTGAATACATCCGAACCGGAATCAAAGCAGGTTTAAAAATTGATGAGTTTGCCCCAAGACTTTCATTTTTCTGGGGTATCGGGATGAATCATTTCGCAGAAATCGCCAAAATGCGTGCAGGAAGAATGCTCTGGGCAAAATTGGTGGAACAATTCAAGCCATCCAACCCAAAATCCTCCATGCTCCGTACCCACAGTCAAACCAGTGGATGGAGCTTGACGGAGCAGGACCCCTTCAACAATGTGGCCAGAACCACGATTGAGGCCATGGCGGCAGTATTTGGAGGTACACAAAGCCTTCACACCAACGCTTTGGACGAAGCCATTGCATTACCTACGGATTTCTCCGCGCGAATTGCAAGGAACACACAGATCTATTTACAACAGGAAACCCATATCACCAAAACGGTAGACCCTTGGGCCGGAAGCCACAAAGTGGAGCAATTGACCCACGAAATTGCCAAAAATGCTTGGGAATTAATCCAAGAAGTGGAAAAATTGGGAGGAATGACGAAGGCTATTGAAAAAGGTATCCCTAAAATGCGTATTGAAGAGGCCGCAGCCAAAAAACAGGCCCGAATTGATAGTGGACAGGATATTATCGTTGGGGTAAACAAATACAGGTTGGAGAACGAGGACGACCTGCAAATTTTGGAAGTGGACAACGCGAAGGTACGCAAGCAACAAATGGCCCGTCTCGATCAAATCCGAAGCACAAGGAATTCCGAAGCCGTGAAAAAAGCCCTTGATGACATCCGTGTTGCATCTAAAAAGGCCATGGAAAACAATTCCGACCGTGAAAATTTATTAGCTTTAGCCGTAGAAGCGGCCAAAGAGCGGGCTACCTTGGGTGAAATCAGTGATGCCATGGAAAGTGCATTTGGACGCTACAGAGCAAAAATTCAATCCTTTACCGGAGTGTATTCCAAAGAGATCAAAAACGACGAAAGTTTTCAAAAAGCCCGAAAGCTTGCCGACACCTTTGCGGAACAAGAAGGCCGTCGACCACGTATCATGGTGGCTAAAATGGGGCAAGATGGTCACGACCGTGGTGCCAAAGTAGTGTCCACAGGGTACGCGGACCTCGGTTTTGATGTGGATATTGGACCATTGTTCCAAACTCCAGCCGAGGTAGCCAAACAAGCAGTGGAAAACGACGTGCATGTATTGGGGATTTCCTCACTTGCAGGAGGCCACAAAACATTGGTGCCCGAAGTGGTCCAAGAACTTAAAAAATACGGGCGCGAGGATATCATGGTCATTGTTGGAGGGGTAATCCCAAAACAAGATTATAAGCATTTATTGGACAATGGTGCCGTAGCCGTATTTGGACCGGGTACCAAAATTGCAGATACAGCAACTCAAATCCTGAATATTCTTTTAGATTGATTATTATAAAGGTCTAATAAATATTAGTTTAACTTTATTTAACGCTGAATAGCAGGTTTATTCACCCCCTGTTAACAAATTACATTTTATCGCATCCTAAATAATCGTATTTTTAGCACCTAACTTACTATGAAATGGGCAAGATTATTGCTATAGCAAACCAAAAGGGCGGTGTAGGAAAAACCACTACTACGGTAAACCTTGCAGCCTCCTTAGGTGTATTGGAAAAAAAGGTATTATTGATTGATGCCGACCCTCAGGCCAATGCAACATCCGGTTTGGGAATTGATGTTGATTCCGTGGAAAACGGAACCTATCAGCTTTTGGAACACACCATGAGCGTTGAGCAGGTCACCGTCTCCACCGATTCCCCGAACGTAGATTTGGTACCGGCCCATATTGACCTAGTAGCCATCGAGATTGAATTGGTGGATAAGGACAATAGGGAGTACATGCTAAAAGAAGCTTTAAAAAACCTTGGGGACAAATACGATTTTGTACTTATAGATTGTGCTCCATCATTGGGGTTGTTGACATTGAACGCCCTAACAGCGGCAGACTCCGTTATGATTCCGATACAATGTGAGTACTTTGCTTTGGAAGGCCTTGGCAAATTATTGAACACGGTAAAAAGTGTACAAAAAATACATAACAACGATTTGGACATCGAAGGAATGTTGTTGACCATGTACGATTCCAGGTTACGACTTTCCAACCAAGTTGTTGAAGAAGTGAAGAAGCACTTCGCGGATATGGTCTTTGACACCATCATCCAGAGAAACGTTAGGCTGAGCGAAGCACCAAGTTATGGCGAGAGCATCATAAAATATGATGCAAGCAGCAAAGGTGCCTCCAATTATCTTAACTTAGCCAACGAAATTTTGAAGAAAAACAAGGAGAAAGTTTAGATGGCGAAAGCAACAAAAAAACAGGCGCTGGGAAGAGGCCTGTCCGCTCTTTTGAATGATCCCGAGAATGATATTAAGTCAGTTTCGGACAAAAATGCGGACAAGGTTATAGGTAATGTTGTAGAACTGGATATCAATTCCATTGAAGTAAACCCATTTCAGCCACGTTCCAATTTTAACGACGAAACCCTTGAAGAACTGGCCAGTTCCATTCGCGAACTGGGCATCATACAGCCCATTACGGTAAGGAAACTGGACTTCAACAAATTTCAGTTGGTTTCCGGTGAACGGAGGTTCCGTGCATCAAAATTGGTGGGATTGGAGACCATTCCTGCCTATATCCGCATTGCCAACGACCAAGAATCCTTGGAAATGGCCCTGGTGGAAAATATCCAAAGGCAAGACCTTGACCCCATTGAAATTGCACTCTCTTACCAAAGACTTATAGACGAAATTGAAATCACCCAAGAAAAATTGAGTGATCGTGTGGGAAAAAAACGTTCCACCATCACCAATTATTTACGCTTGCTAAAACTTGACCCTATTATCCAAACGGGAATGCGGGACGGTTTTATCAGTATGGGGCACGGTAGGGCTCTTATCAACATCGATAAGAAAAAAGATCAAATCGCCATTTATGAAAAGGTGGTTTCCGATGGACTCTCCGTAAGGGCTACCGAACAATTGGTGAAAGACTACAAGGAGCCTAAAAGCTCAGATTCCGAAAAGAAGAAAAGCTCATCGAATGTTCCCGACTTTGTTTCCAACAGTTTGGAGTCCATCAAAGAACGACTAGCGACCAAAGTGGACATTACCACCTCCAAAAACGGAAAAGGAAAAATTGTGATACCCTTCCATTCAGAGGAAGATTTTAAACGTATCAAAAAATTGTTGACAGGTGAATAAAAACCTCCTTTTATTGCTCTTTGCTTTTTTTTTATGTCATTCAGGTTTTTCTCAAGAAGAAGAGGGAAATAAGAAAAGTGAACGGCCTCAACAAACCAAAGAGGTGGATTCCCTTACTCAAACCATGGAAGGGGAGGGTGTTACTTTTGAGGAAGTAACGAAGAAGAAAAATATTAACCCCCTCGCTCCCAGTAAGGCCGCCTTTTATTCGGCCGTCCTCCCAGGATTGGGGCAAATCTATAACAAGCGTTATTGGAAGGCCCCCATAGTTTGGGGGGCAATTGGTACGGGAATCTATGTGTATTCCTATAACAATACGGAATATCTAAGGGCAAGGAATGCCTATAAACGCAGGTTGGCAGGTTTCACCGATGACGAATTCTCCAGGGAGGACGGTACCCCGATTATTTCGGACGAAGCATTGCAGGAAGCGCAAGAAAATACCCAACGGGACAGGGATTTGGCCTTGGTGATTACCATTGCCCTCTACGCCCTTAACATTATTGATGCCAACGTTGACTCGCACTTAAAGCAATACAATGTAAGTGACGACCTTGCCATCGATTTCAACCCTTATTTAGATATAAATCCGTTTACCAATAAGCCAAACTATGGTATGGCTATGGTCATAAAATTTTAATATATGAAGATTGGTCTGTTAGGATATGGCAAAATGGGAAAGATGATTGAGCAGATCGCTCAAGGCAGAGGCCATTCCATCGTAGCAAGGATTGATGACCCTTCGCAAGATGTAGATTATACTTCAATGGACGTTGCCATTGATTTTAGTACACCCGAAGCAGCTTTTGACAATATCACCAACTGTTTTAAAAACAATGTGCCCGTTATCAGTGGCACTACGGGATGGTTGGATAAGTATTCCGAAGCCATCAAAATTTGTGAGGACAATAAAAGTGCGTTCATCTATGCTTCCAACTTTAGTTTGGGAGTGAACATCTTTTTTGAACTCAATAAGCAGCTTGCCAAAATGATGGGTGGATTGAACCAGTACAAAGCTGCGATGGAAGAAATCCATCATACCCAAAAATTGGATGCTCCAAGCGGTACTGCAATTACATTGGCCGAAGGTATCATCGAAAACACACCTTACCAAGAATGGAAACTGGATGGGTCCGATGATAAAATCATTCCAATAAAATCTGTTAGGGAAGGCATGGTGCCCGGTACGCACAGTATAACTTATGAGAGTCCCGTGGACAGCATCGAGATAAAGCATGAAGCACATAACAGGGAAGGGTTTGCACTTGGAGCGGTTATTGCATCGGAGTGGATACAGGGAAAAACAGGGATTTTTTCCATGAAGGACGTGTTAAACCTAAGCTAAAAAACGTAACAGGAACATAGACCCAGAGTCTAACAAAGAAACTTATTAATATGGACGGTATACAATGGATCATTTTTATCCTGATTATTCAGGTTATCCATTTCTTGGGAACTTGGAAACTCTACGTTAAGGCAGGCAGAAAAGCATGGGAAGCTGCCATTCCGGTTTATAATGGTATTGTTTTGATGAAAATCATTAATAGGCCTTGGTGGTGGGTACTTTTATTGTTTATTCCCATCATCAATTTATTGATGTTCCCCGTGGTTTGGGTGGAAACCATCCGAAGTTTTGGAAAAAATTCCCTCGTGGACACTTGGTTGGTCATCCTCACCCTTGGATTTTACATTTGCTACATCAACTATGCTGAAGATGTACAATATATCGGGGATCGTAGCCTAAAACCAACAACAGGTTTGGGAGAATGGGTCAGTTCCATCGTGTTTGCCATTGTTGCCGCAACATTTGTACACACGTATTTTATTCAGCCCTATGTGATTCCAACAGGATCCTTGGAGCGTACCCTCCGTGTTGGGGACTTTTTGTTTGTGAGCAAGTTTCATTATGGCGCGAGAGTTCCTATGACTACCTTGGCCGCACCAATGGTTCATGACACCCTGCCCGTGTTAAAAACAAGGTCTTATTTGGCAGATGTAAGTCCGGAGACACATAAAACCTCTTGGATAAACAAATTGCAATTGCCCTATATGCGTTTGCCCGGGTTTGAGAGAGTGGAGAAAAATGACATTGTGGTTTTCAGTTTACCATCCGATACGCTCTATCAATTTTTTAAAGCGCAAAAAGCTGTCATCAAACCTATTGACAAAAAATCCAATTACGTCAAACGCTGCGTGGGAACCCCTGGGGATTCGCTGGCCGTTATAGATGGTTTTGTATATATAAACGGTGAACAGCTTAAGCTCTCGGACAGGGCCAAACCCATGTACGTATATGACATTTATGCCAACAATGGTGTATCCAGCAAGTATCTGGAAGATGTTGATGCTTCCGATTATGTTCGCAAATACATTGCCAACAATATCAGCGAGGCCCAATATAACGCCTTAGCTCCCTTTATTTCAGGTGGACGCCCTACAGAAGATGGGAAAATTGAGCTCTATACCAGGGAAGGTGGAATACCCACTGATGTAATCCGCCAATTAAGACTCTCCTTATCCGAAGAAAAACCACGTTCGAGATCGGCCAACCTTACCGACGAAATGGTTGCAGCATTGGAACAAAATCCTGCCATTGATTCCGTGGTGAAAACAATTGACCCCAAAGGAATGTACGGTGGTAATATATTTCCACAAAAACCTAACCTGTACCCTTGGAACAACGACAATTTTGGACCTATTTATATTCCTAAGGCTGGAGCTACGGTAGAAATCAATTCCAGGACCATCCCCTTTTACAAAAAAATTATCCGGGACTACGAACACAATGATGTGAAAGTAACAGGTGGGAAAGTCCTCATCAACGGCAGCGAAGCCAATTCTTACACATTTAAACAGGACTATTATTGGATGATGGGAGATAACCGCGACCACTCCGAAGATAGTAGGACATGGGGATATGTACCGGCAGATCACATTGTGGGCAAACCCGTTTTCCTTTGGATGAGCTTTGACAACTTTAGACAGGGAATCGCCAATTGGAGAGTTCGTTGGGACCGTGTTTTTACTACGGTTGGAGGTAGCGGAGAACCAGTATCCTACTTCTGGTACTTTATTGCGCTGTTGGCCGCTTGGTTTATTTTTGACTTCTTCCGTAAGCGAAAGAAAAAGAAAGCATAGGTGAAATTTTAATCAGCTTGTTCCGTGAAGATTCTTGTACATCCAACTTATTTTCCCAGCATTGCCACGTTTGCTGCCATCGTTCAGCATGAGATAACCTGGGAAGCGAAGGATAATTTTCAGAAACAGACCTACCGGAACCGCTGTTATATTTCAACGGATAAAGGCAAGCATATGCTCAATATCCCCATTACACATGTGGGAGGTAAAGAGGGTCGTCAAAAATACGCTGATGTACGTACCGAGAATAGCTACAATTGGAAAAAAGAACATTGGCGAACTTTGGAAACTGCCTATAGAACCTCGCCCTTCTTTGAATTTTATGAGGATGATATTCGACCACTTTACGAAGGGAAAAATGACTCGCTCTACGACCTCAACCTAAAAACCATCGAAGCAATTGCCAGTTGCATTGGGATAAAGGTTCCAACTGCCCAAACCGAGATTTACCAAATTGAACCAACAACCCATTTTGATGCCCGATTTTTAGTGGAAGCCAAAAAAGAAAAGGATTGGGACATTGAACATTATACTCAAGTTTTTGAAGAACGACATGGGTTTATAGCCAATTTGAGCATCTTGGACCTCTTGTTCAACGAGGGCACCAATACCCTTAGCTACTTAAAAAATCTATCTTTAGGTTTTACAAATGACTAGGCATCTCATCCATTACGGTATACATTTTTTGGTTCCCGTCTTGATTGCCCTATTGTTTTTTAAAGATAATCGCCTAAAAGTAGCCATGATTCTTTTAGCGGGAATTCTAATAGATATAGACCACCTTTGGGCCAACCCTATTTTTGACCCGCAACGTTGTAGTATTGGTTTTCATACGCTTCATACCTATTGGGCCATAACAATCTATATTTTGCTGTTGTTATTTAAACCCACCCGAATAATAGGGTTGGCATTGACCATCCATATTGTTGCAGATACCGTAGATTGTTTATTGATGTGAATTTAAGCGCAAGGTCGCCATTACCGGATAATGGTCGGAAAGCCGTTCATCATAATTTTTATGGGCAAGCACTTCAAAATCATCATCTACCAATATATAATCTATTCTAAGAGGAATTTTCCAAAGGTCATATGTACGACCAAAGCCACTTCCTCTCTCTAAAAAAGTATCTTGAAAGTCTTCCTTTACAACCTTATAAACACTAGAAAATTGGGTATTGTTAAAATCCCCACAAACAATATTTGAATGTGGACTTTTATCTAAGTGCTTCCTAAATATCTCTGCTTGCTCCATCTGTTTGGAAAAAGTGTCAACCAATCTTTTATAGGTTTTTCCTGATTTTTCACCATCAGAAAAATTATCTGTACTTGGTATGATTTTAAATGACTGTAAGTGAATATTATAAACTCTTACCGTATCCTTCTTGAGCAGAATATCTGCGTAGATAATATTGTTCAGGGTGTTCGGCAGTTCCAATGAACCATTGTCAATAATTGGGTATTTGGAAAATATGGCTTGAGTAGTCTTTGGAACAGAATAGGGAGTTTCGCTACGGTATGGATATTGTTTGAGCTGTCTGTGCCGAATTCTACTATGCTCTTGAAGCAATAAAATATCCGGATTCTCAGTCTTAATAAATTCTATTATTCTATCACCAATATTAGGTTCCTTAATCCAGCCATTAATATTAAAATACCAAGTATTGAATGACATAACCTTAAGGTCTGATGTTTCTTTATCTTTCAATTCGCCAGTACCTCCAAAACTGTAAAAAGGTCCAAACATAAAATAACCGAGAACGATAGCTGTAAATGAAAGCAGAAACTTTCGCTTCAACTTTGCTGCCCAGTACAACAGAAACAGTACGTTAAGCGCAAATAGAAAAGGGACAACCAAACTCAGTACGGAAATAGCAGAAAAAAATCGTAGTGGAACATAAGAGATAAATCCCGTAAATAGCAATAGAAATGCAATCAAAACATTAATTGCAAATACTACCCTATCCCATATTCCAGTAGATTTTTTCACTGTTCAGTCTTCCTTACCTGCCTTAAACAAAAAGTCCTTTTCCTCTTTGGACAAGCTTTCATAACCAGATTTACTGATTTTGTCCAATATGGAATCAATCCTCCTTTGCTTGGCCCGTTTATCGTAATCTGCCTTGGTGTTCGCAGCAGCTTTTTTCTTATAAACCGTCTTTAACGGCGCCTTTTTCTCTTTTGGTTTGAACATGTTTGCAATGGCACCCCTCAATTTGGTAAAACCAGAACCGATATCATTTCCCTTGAACAATTGCCTGGCATACATATATCCTAAAAAGGCACCGCCCAAATGGGCCATTCCCCCACCTATGTTATCCCCCATACCTATCAGCACTAAATCCTTGATGACCAAGGCAAGTCCGATATACCATAATTTGATATTAAAGAAAATTACACGGACTTCTTGATTTGGAATATAGGCGCAAACAAAAATAAGAACGGCGTTCACGCCTGCAGATGCTCCTATCAATGCCGTATTGGAATTGACAAGGGTCGGAAATACGTTGTAACTGAGCAAAAACACCAGTCCACCCAACATCAAACCTAAAAAATAAACATTGATAAACCGTTGTGCATCGAAAAGGTTAAGGAAAATCCTTCCTGCAAAATAAAGGACTATCATGTTCCAAAAAACATGTCCAAAGCCTGCATGAAAAAAGGAATAGGTCACCAAAGACCAAGGTTGGGTCAAAAATTCAAAAAAATCTTTGGGCAAATGAAACCAACGTGAAAACGAATGCCCTAGCAAGGCTCCCGAGAGTCCGTCCAATAAAAATATAAGCACATTGATGGCAATGAGCTTTTCAGCTATGCTAAGCCTTGCGAATTGATATCGTAGTCCACCATTCATCATTTGCTAATCCCACCTATTTTTGTTGAACTGATTCCTTTTCCAATACCACATTATTATAAACCCTGTAATGGCTCCTCCAACGTGCGCCATGTAGGCCGTGTTGCTTGGGCTAAAAAAGGACTGTCCGCTAATGGCCGAAATTACATCCAACAATATTATACCAGGAATAAAATATTTGGCCTTAATGGGAATGGGCAAAAATATCAACATGAGCCGTGCTTCGGGATTCATCATTCCAAACGCGGCCAAAATCCCCATAATACAACCAGAGGCCCCTACCATGCTGGCATTATAAATTTGGGCATATTCCGGAATAACTGCTCTTAATGTGGAAATCTGAACTTCTGACAATCCATCCTGGAGTCGGTTGGAAGCCATCATATCCAATATTTGTTGGTTGGAAAGTCCTGTACTCAACAATTCCGATTGGGCAGGTAAAAAATTAAAGTAATAAAACCCTAATTGAAAAAGGACCGCTCCCAATCCTGCGGAAAAGTAGACAAATAAAAACCTGTTCTTTCCCAAGACCCGCTCAACAGGGGTCCCGAACATCCATAGCGCAAACATATTGAAGGCTATGTGCATAAAACCACCGTGCATGAACATATGGGTGATTATTTGCCATATGTGGAAGTTTTCATTTTTTGGAAACCAAAGCGCCAACCACTGATACATTTGATCTCCATATAATTGAGTGGCAAAAAACAAGATCACGTTTATGATCAGGATATGCTTTACTGCCTCGGTCATTCTACCCATCTAGTTGAAGTTTTTATCGATATCCCCTTCGGAGATAATGGTATATGTTATTTTTTGAAAAGGGCTCAAATTTGGCTCCTTGCATGCAAAAAGGTTGTTCACCAACATTAATTGCGATTCAGAATCCAGCACATCGCCCGTGCGTACCGCTAGGTTCTTACTTAGCGCTTTGGCCAACATTTCGGCCTGCGAAATGGAACCATCGGAGTAGCCCTCCATGTAATCTGCAATCAAGCGATCCAATACCGTGCCAATCCCACTTTCAGGTACCATCATGGGCACTCCTGTCACTTTTACAGTCTCATGTTCCAAACCATCAAATACAAATCCAATGTTTGTCAGGCTTTCATTGATTTCTCTCACCACGGCCAGTTCTTGTTTATTGAAAGTAAGTTCCAACGGAAACAATAATTGTTGGCTCACCCCTTCTTTGACGGTGATTTCACCCAGAAATTTCTCAAAAAGGATACGTTCGTGGGCTCTATTTTGATGGATCACCAACATTCCGGACTTCACCGTGCTTACCACATATTTACGACGTAGTTGAAAGGTACTGGCCAAATGCTGCTCAATTCCCTCACCAGAGTATAAGGTGCCCTGTTCTTCATCTTCAGATTCAATAACGACACTGCTAAAGGCATTAGGGTCGTCTTGATTGCCAAGTCCCTCGTACAAATCCTCCCAACCTTTGGTGCTCTCTTTACGATAACCTCCTCCGGAACTTCCTTTTTTGGATGTTGTTTCCTGAAAAGGGTTAAAACTGGCATCCACTGTGACCTTTGGGATAATCGCCCCCTTTTCTTTGTAGGAATAGGGCGTATCCAAGTTGGGGTCATGGTCAAAATCCAGAACGGGCGCCACGTTGAACTGTCCCAAGCTATGCTTGATCGTAGACCTTAAAATAGCGTACAGCGTGTTCTCATCATCAAACTTCACCTCGGTTTTGGTAGGGTGTATATTTATATCGATTGAAGATGGATCTACATCCAGGTACAAAAAGTATCCGGGATAGGTATCGGATTTAATCAAACCTTCAAAAGCGGCAACCACGGCATGGTGCAAATATGGGCTTTTGATATATCTATCATTAGCAAAAAAGAACTGCTCTCCCCTGCTCTTTTTGGCGAACTCGGGCTTACAAATAAAACCGGAAACCTTCACAACTTCCGTCTCTTCCGAAACGGGAACCAAACGATTATCCATTTTACCGCCGAAGATATGTACGATGCGCTGACGATGCTTTCCAATGGGCAGATTAAAGATCTCGGACCCATTGTTATAAAAATGAAATTCGATATTCGGGTGAACCAAGGCCACTCGATGGAACTCATCGGTAATATGCCGAAGCTCCACTTGTGTTGATTTTAAAAAATTTCGCCTTGCCGGAATATTGAAGAATAGGTTCTTTACGGATATGGAAGTTCCCTTTGGGATTGCGACCACCTCTTGGGATACGATTTTGCTGCCCTCGATCTTAAGGTGGGTCCCAACTTCGTTCTCCGCTGTCCGTGTTTGCATATCCACATGGGCAATGGCGGCAATAGATGCCAAAGCCTCCCCCCTAAAACCTTTGGTGGCCAAGTTAAAAAGATCTTGTGCGGACGATATCTTGGAAGTAGCGTGGCGTTCAAAGGACAATCGGGCATCCGTCTCACTCATGCCCACACCATCATCCACCACTTGGATCAGTGTTTTTCCACCATCTTTAATAATCAGCTTAATGCATGTAGCGCCTGCATCAATGGCGTTCTCCATGAGCTCTTTTACTACGGAAGCGGGTCGCTGTACCACCTCCCCTGCAGCTATTTGGTTAGCAACATGGTCCGGTAAAAGTTTAATGATGTCCGCCATTATGGATTCAGGAATATTGATAGGTCAAAATCGATGATAAACAGAAACAGTAATAGCAGAACAGCAACAATAGCCCAAAAACGAAGTTTTAGATTTTTATCTCCTTCGGTCTGTAAATCGTCCATGGCAGAGGTCACTTTATTTTTAAGGCCCCTTGTGGAATGCGCCGTGGTTCTGAACCTATCAAGCTTATGCTCAATTTTATAAGGATTACCCTCTCCCTTATAGTATCTAGGGGAGTAATCGAAGCTCTTATTCTTCCTAAGTTTTAAAGGGTTTCGCATAGTATCCTTATCACTGTAACCTCAAAGGTACTCAAAATAGAAAAAAGGGGTCGGACGATGGTCCCAAAAAATGTTAACAACCGATTATTCCGAATAATTGGATCGTTAGATGATGGTTAGCTTATTAGATCTTTCTGGCTCAGCTTCCCCTTAAGACCATTCCCTACTTTCCCAAAACAGCCATTTGGATGGCTGCAATAGCGGCTTCGGTTCCTTTGTTGCCATGCTTGCCGCCACTTCTAGCTCTGGACTGCTCAATGTTATCATCGGTCAATACACAGAAAATCACAGGAACATCGTAAGCAACATTTAAGTCTTTTATGCCCTGGGCAGTTGCGCTGCAGACAAAATCAAAATGACTGGTCTCCCCTCGAATAACGCTGCCAATAGCTATAACGGCATCCAAATTTTCATTTTGAACCATTTTTTTACAACCGAAAGTCAATTCAAAACTTCCCGGCACACTCCAACGGACAACATTTTCGGGCAGCGCTCCACAATCCACAAGGGCTTCCATTGCACCTAGGTAGAGTGCTTCGGTAATTTCATCGTTCCATTCAGAAACAACAATCCCAAACCGAAGGTCCTTCGCGTTTGGGATTTTATTTTTATCGTAAACGGATAAGTTTTTATTCTCTGTGGCCATCCTTTAATTTTGTGCCAATCCAATTAGGGCATCAACACCATTGGCTTCTTGAGAGCTTGGATACTCTTCCTTGATTCTTTCAAAATATCCCAAAGCTTTGCTTTTTTCTCCCAGTTCCAATGCTACAACACCGGCCTTGTTCAGGAATCGAGGTGCCGTGAATTCATTGTCACTGTGCGAAATCGCCTTTTCATAATAATCCAAGGCATCATCATTCTGTTTCAACTGGGAAAAAGCATCACCGATCCCACCTTTGGCCATAGCCCCCATAATGTCGTCATCGGAAGAAAAACCTTCCAAATACTCAATGGCCTGATCATATTGCTTCAAGTTCAAATACGTCATACCAGCGGAATACTTTGCCAAATTGGCCGCTTTGGTACCACTGTATTCCTCGATAATGTCCAAGAAACCATATTTACCCTGAGCACCGTTCAATGCCAAAGTGAACAAGGAATCCTTTTCGGCTTCACTTGCCAAGGCTTGATCAAAATATTGTTGTGGGTAAAAAAGTTCGTTTGCTGCGGAAGCTTCCTTTGGGTTCTGGATAAATTGATGGTATCCCAAATAGGCCAAAACACCTACGGCAATCACCCCGATAACACCCAAAATATAGTTTTGGTTCTTCTGAACCCACGCTTCTGTCTTGGAGGCACCCTCGTCCAAAGTGTTGAAAACTTCAGCCGTTGTGCTGTCGTGTTCTTCTATCTGAGCTTCTTCCTCTTTATTTTTTGGCTTAAAGCCTCTCTTCTTGTATGTTGCCATCCGTCATTTAATTGGTCGCGCAAAAATAAAGTTTTTATCCAAAACCAAAAGGTAATTTATTCGTTATTTTTGGATTCCCTTTTTAGAGGGGCCACCTTTTAATTCCAAATCGTTTCTCTAATTTTTTATGTTTTTAAGACATTTATCTTTAGTCAATTACAAAAATTTTGATTCCAAGACCCTGGAATTCGACCCTGTCATCAACTGTTTGGTGGGCGATAATGGTGTGGGAAAGACCAATGTTTTGGACTCCATTTACCACTTGTGCTTTGGCAAAAGCTACTTTAACCCCGTGTCCACGCAAAACATAAAACACAACACCGATTTTTTTGTTGTAGAAGGGGAATTTGAGAAAAACCAGAGAACGGAAAAAATACTGTGCTCTTTTAAAAAAGGAACTAAAAAAGTAATCAAGCGCAATGGAAAACCCTATGAAAAGTTTTCGGAGCACATTGGTTTTTTGCCGCTGGTGATCATTTCGCCTTCAGATCGTGATTTAATATTGGAGGGAAGCGACACCCGCAGAAAGTTTATGGACGGCGTTATATCTCAATCGGACAAGGCTTATTTGCAAAACCTCATCAAGTATAACAAAGTTGTTTCGCAACGGAACTCTTTGCTTAAGTATTTTGCCGCCAACCGCACATTTGACCCCGACACTTTGAGCATTTACAACGAACAGATGCATTCCTTAGGAACGGCAATTCATCAAAAAAGAGTAGAGTTTATTGAGTCTTTTCTCCCCATTTTCAAGGAACAGTATCAACACATCTCCGAAAAAGAGGAACAAATCGACCTTTCCTATGAAAGTCAGTTGAGCGACAATGCCCTTTTAGATCTTTTGAAGAAAAGCATCGATAAAGACAGGGCCTTACAATATACCTCGGCGGGGGTGCACAAGGATGACCTAAGCTTCACCATTGCTGGCCACCCGATTAAAAAATTCGGGAGTCAAGGCCAACAAAAGTCATTTTTGATCGCCTTAAAATTGGCACAATTCCATTTTATTAAAAAATTAGCGGATACCACACCAATTCTATTGTTGGATGATATTTTTGATAAACTGGACGAAAACCGCGTATCCCACATTGTTGGTCTTGTCAAGGATGATAATTT
The DNA here is from genome assembly GCA_963677115.1 of uncultured Allomuricauda sp. Lineage (GTDB taxonomy): Bacteria > Bacteroidota > Bacteroidia > Flavobacteriales > Flavobacteriaceae > Flagellimonas. The sequence goes on along the minus strand of OY781874.1, from coordinate 2,611,546 downwards.
TGGTCAGATTTTTATCAGCGACACCCATGCGGACCGCACCGAAAATGTGGTCAAGAATATCCATCAGAGTTATAAAATATTTACCTTGTAGCATCATGAAACGCATTTTTTTCCTCTTACTGATTTTGCTGTTCTGGAGTTGTAATCATTCATCCGTAAGGAAAGATGATTTGCATTTTTTGAATGGTTATTGGGAAATATCCGGAGTGGAATTTCCCGATGGTTCCATCAAAGAATACGGAATGAACACGAGTGTTGACTTTATCCAATTGAAAGAAGACAAAGGATATCGAAAAAAGATGAAACCACAGTTTGATGGTACGTACGACACCTCCAAAGATGTAGAAGCTTTTGAAGTATCTCACATCAACGAAACATTTGCCCTGAGTTATAAAAATGAGTTCAGTGAATGGGAAGAAAAGTTGGTACAGTTGGATTCGGTTTCCTTTTCCGTCATCAACCAAGAGGGCATCACCTACAGATACGAACGTTTTGAACCCATCAAAATCCCACAATAATGGCGAAAAGGCATAGTTCCCATATTCCATTGAGCGAAGCGCTTAGCGAATTTATCCAAGAAAACAAGCTTCAAAAAGGCATGGACAAGGTGGATGCCAGAGAGGCATGGGTAAAATTGATGGGCAATGGGGTAAACAACTATACATCGGCCGTTGAACTCAAAAACGAGACGCTCTACGTTTCTCTTTCCTCTTCGGTTTTACGGGAGGAATTGAGTTTAGGGAAAAGCAAAATCATCAGAATGATCAATGAAGAATTGGGCAAGGATTTGGTAAAGAAGTTGGTGTTGCGATAACCAAAGGACATAAAAAAGCCACCTAAAAAGGTGGCTTCCGCTAAAAATATCTTGTGTATCTGGTCGTTTAGTAGATTTCCCTTCCTGAAAAGTGGAAAGCACCTTCGATAGCAGCGTTTTCATCACTATCGGAACCATGAACCGCATTCTCGCCGATACTGGCAGCGTACAGTTTTCTTATAGTCCCTTCGGCAGCTTCCTCTGGGTTGGTAGCCCCGATCAACGCACGGAAATCATCCACGGCATTGTCTTTTTCCAAGATGGCGGCAACGATCGGGCCCCTTGTCATAAACTCCACCAATTCGCCAAAAAACGGACGCTCTTTATGGATGGCATAGAATATTTCGGCATCCCTTGTGCTCAATTGTGTGTACTTCATGGCCACAATCTTAAATCCAGCAGCCGTAATTTTATCCAAAATTGCTCCGATGTACCCATTTTCAACGGCATCGGGCTTAATCATGGTAAATGTTCTATTTCCAGTCATTTTTTAAATTTTGCGCAAACTTAAGCTTTTTCGACCAAGGTACAAGGCTCAATAGCTTTGTTTTAACTCTTGGAGAACAGTACCATTGTCCCCCATAATTTTAAATTCAGCACTTTTCCCTTTAATATTCAAATTGATAATGCCATAGCTTTTATCGGAAACCACTTCCCCTACGCGGTTCTGATTGGGTTCTCCGCTAAAGCTGGAGTACGAATGGGTAAGCCCACTGCTGGTAAAATCCACCAAAGGATAGGACAAGCCGTCGATTTCAGCTCTTGAGAACTCCGAAATATGTCGGTCACCTGATAACAGAATCACACCTTTAGCACCTGATTCCACGATTATGCTTTCCAGTTTTTTCACCTCCAAGGGAAAATTGCCCCAAGTTTCAAAACCGTGTTCGCCCGAAAGCACCTGTATACTGGACATGATCAAATTAAAATCGGCATCAGATTGGTTGAGTTCGTTTTCCAACCATTGCCATTGAGCACTGCCCAAAACGGTCGCAGTGGAATCCATTGTGGGCTTATATCGTTTTTTGGAATCCTCATCTTTGATGAGTTCGCTTCTAAAATAGCGGGTATCCAACACAATAACTTTCACTTTTCCCGCTGGGACCTTGTACTCGTGGGAGGCATATATCCCCTCTTGATTTCTTCGCTCACTGTCTTCGGGCACCCCCATAAAATCCAAAAACACTTGTTGGCTTGCTTCCTTTATGGCAAAATCGGAACCACCATCGTTCACACCGAAGTCGTGATCGTCCCATGTTCCGATTATAGGCACTTCGTGTCTCAGCTTGGCATAATCTGCAACAGTATCTTGCATGGCATAAATGGACCTTAACCGCTCAACATCGTCCGTATCCGCATAAACAATGTCCCCGCCCCAAATCCAAACATCTGGATTTTCGGCCAAAATATCGTCCCAAAAATAGTTAGGCTCTTGCGACATATTGCAGGAGCCAAAGGCCACCACAAAATCTGGAGTTGACTGTTCTTTGGTCTCGGCTGTATTCTCCGCCTTCTTTTTGCAGGCCGTAAGCAAAGCCAATGTTGCTAGAATTATATAGAATTGCTTCATAATGTGTTTTTGCAGAACCAAAAATACGGATAAACCAAGTTACCTCTATATTATATTATTGTATATTTGGCCGCATGAATTCAGCGGATATCACGACGGTAAAGTCGATTCTTTCCCAACCTCAAAAGATAGCGATCATACCCCACAGAAACCCCGATGGGGATGCCATGGGGTCCTGCTTGGCACTATGTGGATTTTTAAAGGCAAAAGGGCATTCTGCCTATGTGGTTGCTCCAAACGACTATCCAAAATTCTTGAAATGGATGCCAGGAAACCAGACCGTTATCAATTTTGAAAGGGAAAACCCTAAGGCCAAAGAAATCATTGATGAGGCTTCTGTTATTTTCACTTTGGATTTTAACGACCTTTCCCGGGTTGGCCAAATGGAAGCCGTTTTGAAAGAAGCCAAAGCTGATTTTATTATGATAGACCATCACCAACAACCGAGCAACTATGCGAAAGTGACCTATTCAGACGTAACGATGAGCTCAACTTGTGAAATGGTATTCAACTTTATCGATTTTTTGGGGGAAACCGACCAAATTGATGCGGATATGGCCACGAATCTGTACACGGGCATTATGACTGACACTGGTTCTTTTAAATACCGTTCCACTTCGAGCAAAACACACCGCGTAGTGGCCGAACTCATTGATAAAGGTGCGGACAACATGGCCATTCACCAAGAGGTTTTTGACACGAATTCTCCTTCCCGCCTACATCTACTGGGCGTTGCACTGAGCAACATGGTCATACTTCCCGAATACAGGACTGCTTATATTACCCTGACACAAGATGAATTAGACCAATACGACTTTAAAAAAGGGGATACCGAGGGCTTTGTAAATTATGGACTAACTTTGGACGGTATCATTTTCGCTCTTATTTTTATCGAAAACCGTGAAGAGGGCATTATTAAAATATCGTTCCGCTCTGTTGGGGATTTTTCCGTGAACGAATTTGCACGAGAGCATTTTAATGGTGGCGGACACACCAATGCCGCAGGTGGACGAAGCGAAACGAGTATGGAAGAGACCATTTGCAAATTCAACGATATTTTAAAAGCCTATAAAGCCAAATTGAACCCATGAGATTTTTTCTAGCAGTTTTGTTGGTTGCAATCGTTTTGAGCTGCGGGGGCCCTGAACCAAGAAGACCTATCGAAGTTAAGTCGGGCAGTTTTTATAAGGAGTCCATTGAGCGCACCAAGAAATTATTGGCCAAGGAGGAAAAAGCCATTCAGGACCTTATTACCAAGGATACGGTTCATGACTACATATCCAATCCAAATGGGTTTTGGTATTACTACGAGATCAAGAACGACACCGCTACATATCAATTAAAAACAGGTGACCAGATTTTGTTCTCCTATAACTTGATGAACCTTAAGGGAGACACCATTTACACTACGGAGAACATTGGGCCTCAATCGTATGTTATTGACAAGCAACAATTGTTTCCTGGGCTTCAGAACGCGGTGAAGCTGTTAAAAATAAACGAAAAGGCTACATTTTTGTTCCCCTCGCCCCTAGCCTTCGGCTATCAAGGTGACAATAAGGCCATCGGTCCCAAAACGCCGCTTAAATCATCCGTGGAATTACATACAATCATAATAGACAACGACAGTTTAAATTAAATTCATAACCAATGAAGAAATTATTTTACATCATACCCTTATTCCTCCTTGTCATCATAGGATGTAAGTCGAGCAAGTATACCGATTGGGGCGACGGCATTTTCGCCGATATCCAGACCACAAAAGGAGACATTATCATCCAATTGGAATACAAAAAAACCCCGGTTACCGTGGCCAATTTTGTATCCTTGGCAGAAGGAAAAAACCCATTTGTAAATGATGAGTACAAGGACAAAAAGTTCTATGACGGAATTGTATTCCACAGGGTCATCAATGATTTTATGATTCAAGGGGGAGACCCCACCGGTAGTGGAAGCGGCAACATCGGATACACCTTTAAGGATGAATTCAACGATTCGCTGAGACACTCAAAAAAAGGAATCCTTTCCATGGCCAACAGAGGTCCAAAAACCAATAGCAGCCAATTTTTTATCACCCACAAGGCAACTCCTTGGTTGGATGACAAGCATACCGTGTTTGGAGAGGTGGTTGCAGGAATGGATGTAGTGGACACTATTGCCAGTGTTGAAACCGGTGCGCAGGACAGACCAAAGACCGATGTTGTAATGAATCATGTAGAAATTGTTCGCAACGGCAAGGAAGCCAAACAATTTGATGCCGTCAAAATTATGAGCGACTACTTTGAGGAGGCCAAAGCCACTGAAGCCGCGTTCAAAAAAATGAAGGAAGATCTGGCCGCGCAATTTGCAGAACAAATCGACCAAGCCGAAGAAACTCCAAGTGGGTTACGAATTTTAACGTTGAACGAAGGTGATGGCGAGCAACCCAAAGTAGGTCAAAAAGTATTGGTGAACTATGCCGGATGGTTGTTCAATGGGGACTTGTTCGATAGCAATATTGAGAAAATTGCCGAACAATTCAACCAGTTGAACCCTGGAAGAAGAGATCAAGGCGGTTACCGCCCATTCCCGATGGATTATAGCCCAGACGCGCAATTGGCAGCAGGTTTCCGCGAAGGATTGTTGACCATGAAAGTTGGTGACAAAGTACGTTTGTTCATCCCTCCACACCTGGGATATGGCGACAACGACTACGGTCCTATTCCTGGTGGCTCCACTTTGGTTTTTGATTTGGAAATTGTTGGAATCCAATAGGATCAACCTGAAAATAAAATCCAAAAAAGCCGTACTTTTCGTGCGGCTTTTTTATTGCCCTAATATTTTTTCCTTTCTTGTTCCATGGGACAAAAAACCAAGACAATCATTGCCGTAGCCCTTCCTGTCCAAATACTACTGGTAAAGTGGCTCAGCAACTACCCCAACTTTGTTGAGGAGTGGTACAGCAACGGCATATACCCCTATATTTCAAGTTTTTTAAGGATATTGTTCGGTTGGATTCCATTTTCCTTCGGAGATTTGATGTACACAGCACTGGTCATTTTGGCCATTCGATATGTGTACAAACATTGGAAAAACATCAAGCAAAAACCGTTGTTGTTCCTAAAGGATATTGTCGTGGTATTGTCCATCGTGTATTTTGCCTTTCATCTGCTTTGGGGAATGAATTACCATCGCCAACCCATCGACTGGAAACTCGGTGTTGAACGTGAATATACGGTTGACGAGTTGACCGAATACACCCAATATCTGGTTGAAAAAACAAATCAGTATCAATATCAGATAAATGGGGACACCGTTTCAGCGGTACATATCCCGTACTCCAAAAAAGAAATATTCTCCAAGACCAAGGAAGCCTATGGTCAACTTGAAAAACAGTATCCGCAGTTTAATTACGACCACAAAAGCCTAAAACAATCCATTTACAGTGCTCCATTGACATTTATGGGATATGGGGGCTACATTAATCCGTTTACCATCGAAGCACAGGTAAATGGCCTCACCCCTAAATTCAGGTTGCCCGTTGTAAGCGGGCATGAGGTGGGGCATCAATTGGGGTACTCAGCCGAGGATGCCACCAATTTTTTGGGCAACTTGGTGACTTTGCAAAGCGATGACCCTTATTTCAAATATTCCGCCTACCACCATGCCTTGGGATATTTCCTTGCCGACCTTTACCATAAAGATGAAGAAGCATATAATGCGGTCGTGGGCACCATTAATATGGGAGTAAAAGAAAATTTTAATGAACTGAGTAAATTTTGGGAAAAATATGAGAATCCCATGGAGCCCATCTTCAAATCCGTATTCAACACTTTTTTAAAGGTGAACAACCAAAAGGAAGGCATCAAAAGCTACAACTCCATGGTTGGGCTTATGATCAACTACCATAAAGCTCATCCTGAGCTACTTTGAAACTTGTGGAGTAATATCACAAAGCCTATATTTAAACATTCTAACTCAATTAAGACCTTATGAAAATTAAACTATTGGCACTGTTGCTATTCCTTAGCAGTGCTCCTTTGTTTGCACAGGATTATTTTCCTATTAACGACGGTGTAAAAGCAAAGAAAAACAACAATTACACGGCATTTACCAATGCCAAGATCTATGTGACCCCCACGCAGGTTATCAACAATGGAACTCTACTGATCCAAAACGGAAAAGTGGTACAGGTGGGAAAATCCGTAAGCATTCCCAAAAATGCAGTTGTAGAGAACCTGAGCGGAAAATCCATTTACCCCTCTTTTATTGACATCTTCTCCGGGTTTGGTGTAAAACTTCCCAAAGAAGCAAGCGGCGGTGGAAGGTCGGCACAGTATGGCCCCTCCAGGGAAGGATTCTACTGGAACGACCATATTATGCCCGAGAACGATGCCATCAACAGCTTTTCATATGATGCCAAAGAAGCCAAAGAGTTGAGAAATGCCGGTTTTGGAGCAATCAATGCACATATTGAAGATGGCATCGCCAGAGGAACCGGGCTATTGGTCGCGTTGAACGACGAAGCATCCGAAGCACAACGTATCCTTTCCGATAAATCCGCACAATACTTTTCTTTTGAAAAGAGCAAGGCATCAAGACAATCCTACCCCGGTTCCTTGATGGGCGCCATGGCTTTGATGCGCCAAGTGTATTACGATATGGATTGGTACAGTAAAGGCAATGTGGATACCAAGGACCGTTCCTTGGAAGCTCTGATCGCCAATAAAGGTTTGACCCAGATTTATGCCGCTGGCGACAACGGCAACGTTTTACGCGCTGATAAAATCGGGGATTTGTTCGGAATCCAGTACACTATTTTGGCCGGAGGTGACGAATATGAGCGTATTGATGACATTAAAGCCACCAATGCCAAATTGATCCTACCGCTGGATTTTCCCGATGCTTTCGATGTATCCAACCCTTACGAGGCCAAATACATCGCTTTAAAAGATATGAGACATTGGAACTTGGCACCATCCAACCCAAAAGTGTTGGCCGACAATGGTGTTGAATTTTCCATCACCCTGCACGGACTCAAGTCTCCAAAAGACCTAAAAGACAAAATAATGAAGGCCATCACTTACGGCCTATCTGAAACAAAGGCTCTTGAGGCCTTAACTACGATTCCTGCTTCAATATTGGGCAAATCCAACGAAATCGGCTCCTTGAAAGCTGGTAGTCAAGCCAATTTCTTGATCACTTCCGGTGATATTTTTGACAAAGGAACGACGCTTTACGAAAATTGGGTCCAAGGAACGAAGAATATTGTTGAAAGCATGGATGTTATTGACATCCGTGGTGATTACGACCTAGCCGTGAATGGAACGACTTATAAAGTTTCTTTGACCGGAGATTCCAGTAAACCAAAAGCAGAAATCAAAAAAGATGACGAAACCGTAGATGCCAAAATAGATTATTCAGCGGATTGGTTGAATATTTCTTTTAGTGAGGACAACGTAGGTTCATACCGTATGGTTGCCCAGGTGATGCCAGGTGCTCCATCCATCAAAGGAAATGTAGTGCTTCCAAATGGTGATGAAACTTCGGCCACGCTGACCAAGACTTCATCTTTTGAAGAAAAATCCAAAGACGAAAAGGCCGCTGAAAAGCCAGAATTGATGGCTTTGACGTATCCGAACGTGGGATATGGCTCCAAGAAAAAACCTGAGCAAGAAACCATCCTGTTCAAAAATGCAACGGTCTGGACAGGCGAAAGCATTCTGGAGAATACCGACGTACTCATTAAAAACGGTAAAATTTCTAAAGTAGGCAAGGATTTACGTGCTGGAGGAGCCACCATAGTGGACGCCACAGGCAAGCACCTTACTGCGGGAATAATCGATGAGCACACCCACATTGCCGCATTGGCCATAAACGAAGGGGGGCAAAATTCTTCCGCGGAAGTGCGCATGGAAGATGTCGTGGATCCTGAGGACGTCGCCATCTATCGCGATTTGGCCGGTGGGGTTACCACCGCTCAATTGCTGCACGGTTCTGCCAACCCAATTGGTGGCCAATCCGCCATTTTAAGATTGAAATGGGGAGAAAGTGCCGAGAATATGGTATTTGACAACTCCCCCAAATTCATCAAGTTTGCCTTGGGAGAAAACGTAAAACAATCCAACTGGGGCAGTTATTCCCGTTTCCCGCAGACCAGAATGGGTGTTGAGCAAGTGTATACCGATTACTTTCAACGTGCCAAGGAATACGATGCGAAGAAAAAAAGTGGCGAACCTTACCGCCACGATGAGGAAATGGAAACATTGGCCGAAATCCTCAATGGCGAACGCTTCATATCTTGCCACTCTTATGTACAGAGCGAAATCAATATGATGATGAAAGTCGCAGAAAAGTTTGGTTTCCGAGTGAACACCTTCACCCACATTTTGGAAGGTTATAAAGTAGCCGATAAAATGGCAGAGCACGGAGTTGGCGGAGGTACATTTAGCGACTGGTGGGCCTACAAGTACGAAGTGAACGATGCTATTCCCTACAATGCGGCCATCATGACAAGTCAAGGGGTTACGGTAGCCATCAATAGTGATGATGCCGAAATGTCCAGAAGACTGAATCAAGAAGCCGGTAAAACTGTGAAATACGGCGGCATGTCAGAATTGGAAGCATGGAAAACGGTCACCTTGAACCCTGCCAAATTGCTACACTTGGACGACCGCGTAGGAAGCATTGAAGAAGGAAAGGACGCTGATGTGGTCCTTTGGAGCGATCATCCGTTGTCCGTTTATGCAAAAGCTGAAAAAACCTTGATCGAGGGCAAAGTATATTTTGACTTGGAAAAGGACAAAAAACTAAGAGAATCCATCAAAAAGGAAAGAAACCAGTTGATCGGAATGATGTTGAACGAAAATAAAAAAGGAGGGGAAAAACGTACTCCCGTTCAGAGCAAGAAAGAAGAATTTAATTGTGAAACCCTTTAAAAAGCAGACCATGAAAAAAATATTTTTAATCATAGCAATTGTTTTTGGGGTTTCATTGAACGCACAGCAAACCCCTGCCCCACCGCAATCCGAACAAATTGCCATTATCGGTGCTACGGCCCATATCGGCAATGGAGAGGTGATAGAGAACTGTACCATTGTTTTTAAAGACGGTAAAATAACGGGCATCGGCGCCGACCTGATGGTTCCAACAGTTGGCACCATGATCGATGCCAAAGGCAAACACGTGTACCCTGGCTTTATTGCACCGTCCAAGTCGCTTGGTCTGGTAGAGGTAGATGCCGTTAGGGCCAGTGATGACCAAGACGAAATTGGCGAAATGATACCACATGTACGCAGTTTAATTGCATACAATGCAGAATCCAAAGTAGTGGAAAGTATGCGCCCGAACGGCGTTCTTATTGGACAAATCACTCCTGTGGGAGGTACTATTTCCGGAACTTCGAGCATTGTTCAGTTCGACGCTTGGAACTGGGAAGATGCAGCGGTCAAAACAGATGACGGTATTCACATGAACTGGCCGAACTTTTTTAGAAGAGGTCGCTGGTGGATGGGCGAAGAGAGAGGATACATTCCAAATAAGGAGTATGGCAAGGAAATGGCCGATATTGAAATGTTCTTCCAAAACTCCATAGCCTACGGAAAAGCCAGTGAAGATGAGAAGAACTTGCCTTTCGCTGCCATGCAGGGCTTATTTGATGGTTCCCAACGCTTGTACATCCATGCCAATGGCGAAAAAGAAATGACCGATGCCGTGACAATGGCCAAAGAAATGGGGGTTAAAAACCTGGTGATCGTAGGCGGATATAGAGCAAACAAAATTGCCGGCTTCCTAAAAGAACACGATGTTGCCGTACTTGTGGAGCGCACACATGCATTGCCAAGTTTTGATGATGATGATTACGATATCACCTATAAATTACCAAAATTGTTGGTAGATGCCGGCCTTTTGGTTGGATTACAAAATGAGGATGCCGCCAATTTCCAAGTGAGGAACCTTGCCTTTTATGCGGGACAAACCGTAGCCCAGGGATTGGATAAAGAGACCGCCCTTCAATTGATAACCGGGAATACGGCCAAAATTCTTGGAATTGATGATATGTACGGAACCTTGGAAGAAGGTAAAAGCGCAACACTGTTTATCTCCGAAGGTGATGCCTTGGACATGAGAACCAACCAATTGTCCAAAGCCTATATCGACGGTAGGGACGTTTCCCTGGAAACACACCAGACCGAGCTTTGGAAGCGCTACATGGGCAAATACGAAAGAGAAAAAGAGGGACAATAGATTTTTCCAAATAAAAATGGCGCTCAAATGAGCGCCGTTTTTGTTTTTACTGTGATCAATTCATTTTTATAGGTACATATTCCCCATTCTCCGGTTTTTCGTAAAACGCTTCCGGTTGGGCATCCTTACTCAGCAAAACTTCCTCAAAATTTACCGTACTTGCCGGTTCCTTTATTCTTCTACCCTCATACTTGTGCCATGTAATCGACTTTGGAAGCAACAGTCCGGAAACCTCTTGCCAATCATCATAACGGATCCATTTAACATTATCCGAGCTTTCCCCCGAACGATAGGTAACCGTATACCCCAACCAAGCCATCTGATGGGTATCAGGATCATAGTGGATAAAATACTCATCTTTAGATGAAGCACCAACCCCCGATTCATAAGCTATTTGCAATCCAGGATATTTTTTCCCCTCATACTCCAAATCCGCGGTAGCAGTGTACATAATGCCATCATCAGCCAATACAAAGGGCATGCCGTAGAAATAGAACATCAGGTTATGATAAAACCCCGTATCCCCTTTATAAATTCCTTCCGTATCCAACAGCCAAGCTTGCCCACCATCAAAGCCCATAGAAAATTGTTCGGTGTCAATTCTATCTTTTCTAGACCACAAGTCTATGGTATGTGTTTCCGGAAGCTCAGGTTTTGCAAGCACATAGGACAAAGTACGCTGCTGTTTCCACTGCTCCAATCCTCCATGCGCATCAAAAACCTCGACCATGGCATTTGGATAAACCCTTTCGTTTATAATAATTTCCCGCTGAACAGGTTCTTTATTTTTTTCGGTTTTTTGGGTTTGTTTACAGGCCGAAATGACCATAAAAAGTACTAGGATGGTTAATTTGTTCATGGCATATATTTTACCTGTTGGTCGAAAAGCCCTTTTTTAAATTACAGGAATGGCTATTTTTACCACGCATATGGAAGCTAAACTCATCAGCAGTGCCCAAAATCCTTTGGTAAAAAAAATCCTGCTCCTTAAAGAGAAATCTCGTGAAAGGAGAAAAAGTGGGCTTTTTGTCGTAGAAGGACAGCGGGAAATAGAATTGGCGCAAAAAGGAGGATATACGTTACAGACCCTTCTTTTTTGTCCAAAGATTATGGGCGACATTTCCATCGGGTCGATTACAGAGCCTTCAAGTATTGAAAAAATACAGGTTTCCGATGCTGTGTATGGGAAAATTGCACATCGGGGCACTACAGAGGGTGTTCTTGGGCTGGTGCAATCCAAAAACCATACACTGGAGCATATTACATTCAAGAACAAAACACCTTTGGTGCTGGTTGCCGAAGCCCCCGAAAAACCAGGAAACATTGGCGCACTTTTGCGAACTGCGGATGCCGCTGCCGTTGATGCTGTTTTAATAGCAAACCCCAAATCCGACCTATACGGTCCAAACATTATCCGTTCCAGCGTAGGTTGCCTTTTTACCAACCAAATAGGTGTGGGAACAACGGACGAAATCATTGATTTTTTACAAACCAACCAAATCAAAATCTACTGTGCCGCATTGACCGCTTCCAAAAATTATGTGGATTGTGATTTTAAAGCTGCTTCTGCACTAGTAATGGGCACCGAGGCCACTGGATTGACAGAAAATTGGCTTCAAAATTCCGACCAAAACATAATTATACCGATGCAGGGAGAAATAGACTCCATGAATGTTTCGGTATCCGCCGCAATACTTATATTTGAGGCGAAGCGCCAGCGCGGATTTTAAGCTATGGAAAAAAATGCACTCTTTTATATCATTCTGGTCATTCTTGTGGTCCAATACTTGGTTCACCAGTATTTGGAGTACTTGAACGCCAAGCGTTTCAAATCGACATTGCCACCAGAACTTGCCGATGTTTATGATGAGCAGGAATATCAAAAATCGCAACAATACAAACGGACCAATTACAAATTCGGTGTTATTTCAGATGGTTTTTCGTTGGTATTGACCATCTGCTTCCTCGCTTTCGGAGGTTTTGAATGGGTGGACCGACTTACGCGCTCCATAACCGAAGAACCCATTCCGATGGCATTGATTTTCTTTGGAACCATAATGCTGGGAAGTGCCATTTTGGGACTTCCATTCTCCTATTACCGAACATTTGTGATCGAGGAAGAATACGGATTCAACAAAACGACCAAGTCCACTTTTTTCTCCGATAAAATTAAGGGCAGCATTCTAACCGTTGTTCTTGGAGGAGGGATTTTGACTCTGTTTATGCTCTTCTATCAATCCACGGGGCCCAATTTTTGGATTTACGCGTGGATTGCAGTCGGTATTTTCATCTTGTTTATCAACCTATTTTATAGCCGATTGATAGTGCCCATGTTCAACAAACAGACACCGCTTGAAGATGGCAGTCTAAAAAGCTCCATTGAAAACTATGCCCAAAAAGTGGGCTTCGAGCTTCAAAATATATTTGTGATCGATGGTTCCAAAAGATCCACTAAGGCAAATGCCTATTTTTCCGGATTTGGAAAAGAGAAAAGAATCACTTTGTTCGATACGTTGATCAATGATTTGAGCGAAGATGAAATTGTGGCAGTATTGGCCCATGAAGTAGGTCATTACAAGCGCAACCATATTATTGTGAACCTTGTAGTTTCATTATTGACTACTGGTTTGACGCTATTTGTTCTTTCGTTGTTCATCAACCACCCAGAAATATCCTTGGCCATTGGAGTATCCACGCCAAGTTTCCACGCGGCCCTGGTCGGTTTCGCATTATTGTACAGTCCAATATCCGAAATCACCGGTTTGATCATGAACTACTTATCCCGTAAATTCGAGTTTCAGGCGGACGATTTTGCGAAAAACACATTTGCGGCGACACCTTTGGTTTCTTCCTTAAAAAAGTTGTCCAAAAAAAGTTTGAGCAATTTAACACCTCACCCTGCTTATGTATTTGTGCACTATTCGCACCCCCCTTTAGTGGAACGTATCCGTAACCTAAATACATAGTTTTGTTGTTTAGATAATAAGATTATAGTAAATTTAATATACTATGACAGAGGCTGCCATTGAAAAAGAGAACAAGGAGATTGCGAAGCAGTATAAGGAATTACTTCGCATAAGCTACCAAACATTAACGGACGAGGACAAGAAATTGATTCGTTCTGCTTTTGATGTGGCCGTCGACGCCCACAAGGACCAACGAAGAAAATCCGGGGAAGCATACATATTCCACCCCATTGCCGTTGCTAAAATCGTGGCCTCGGAAATTGGCCTTGATGCCGTTTCCATTGCATCTGCATTGTTGCACGATGTGGTAGAGGACACTGTCTATACTTTGGCCGATATTGAGCGAATGTTTGGTGAGACGGTTGCCCGAATTGTGGATGGGCTCACCAAAATTTCGCATCTCAAGAAAGATAAGGATATAAGTCAGCAAGCAGAGAACTTTAGAAAAATGTTGCTGACCCTTCATGATGATGTCCGGGTAATTATCATCAAAATAGCCGACCGATACCACAATATGCTCACCATGGATTCCATGCCAGAGCACAAACAAGTGAAGATTGCATCGGAAACGCTATATATCTATGCCCCTTTGGCACATAGAATTGGTCTGTACAACATCAAAACCCATTTAGAGGACCTCTCACTAAAATATACAGAACCAGAGGTCTACAACGACATTTACGCTAAAATAGAGGATACAGAAGAAGAGAGCCTGGCCTATATCGAAGATTTTTCCAATGTGATCAGGACATCTTTGGACAAAGAGGGGCTCAACTATTTTATCAAGGGCAGGATGAAGTCCATATTTTCTATACGTAGAAAAATGAAGGCGCAAAATGTCTCTTTTGATGAAGTGTACGACAAATTCGCTATCCGTATCATCTATAAATCGGACAAGAAAAACGAAAAATTTCTTGCTTGGAAAATTTACTCCATCGTTACCGATCACTTCACTCCCAACCCCATCCGTTTACGCGACTGGATCACCTCGCCCAAATCTACGGGTTACGAGGCACTTCACATTACCGTTATGGGACCCAAAGGCAAATGGGTGGAGGTTCAGATTAGAAGTGAGCGCATGCACGAGATAGCCGAGAAAGGGTATGCAGCCCACTTTAAATACAAGCACGGCGCCCAAAAGGAACAAGGTATTGAGGAGTGGTTGAACAAATTACAGGAAGCATTGGAGAGCTCCAATGGCAATGCCGTGGATTTTGTAGAGGAGTTCAAGCTCAACCTCTACTCCAAGGAAATATTTGTATTTACTCCCAAAGGAGATTTAAAATCCATGCCGAAAGGTGCGACCGCCCTGGATTTTGCTTTTAACATTCACACGGAAGTAGGGATGAAGACCCGTGGTGCCAAGGTCAATGGAAAACTGGTGCCGTTGGGAACAAAACTTCGAAGTGGCGATCAAGTGGAGATTATTACCTCCGAAAGTGCCAAACCTACCCAAACATGGTTGGACTATGCCGAAACGGCAAGGGCACGTTCCAAAATCAAATCATCGCTAAGCGAGGAGAAAAAAGAAGTTGCCGAAGAAGGAAAGGAAATTTTGCGCCGTAAACTCAAGGCCCAGAAAATCAACCTGAACGAGGACACTGTGAACAAATTGGTGACCTTCTTCAAACTAAAGACCAGTTTGGACCTTTTCTACCGGGTCGGCATAGGGGTCATTGACAACGACAAGTTGAAGGATTTCTCTTCTTCCTATCACAATGCATTTATCAATTTCTTTAAGAATAGAATCCGTAAAAGTCCTACGCCAAAAGATGTTGACAGAAATGAGATTACCACCAAATATGATTTGCTCGTTTTTGGCAAGGAGGAAGAAAGGCTCAACTATAAACTATCCCAATGTTGCAACCCAATACCCGGCGATGATGTATTTGGATTTGTAAGTGTCAACGATGGTATAAAGGTTCATAAAAAGAACTGTCCCAATGCCATTTCGCTACAATCCAACTATGCTTACCGCATCATTAGCGCTAAATGGATAGATTCATCCCAAGAAGAATTCTCCGTGGACATCCAAATTACAGGAATCGACAATATGGGCCTGGTCAAGGACATTACCAAGATTATTTCGGAAAATATGCACGTAAATATGCGCAACCTCAACTTTAGTGCGGACGGCGGAACCTTTAAGGGAAAAATTACGCTGGTGGTAAAAAACAATAATATCCTCCAGAGGTTGATGAACAATTTAAAGCAGGTCGAAGGTATAGATAAAGTGACCAGAATTTAATTTTTAACTGTACCTTTGTGCATTAGCATAGGTAGAAAGCCATGGGAAATAATAAAAATCAGGAAATTGTAAAAAACGTGTTCACTGCCTTTCTTGAAGAAAAGGGACACCGCAAAACCCCTGAACGCTACGCCATTTTACAGGAAATTTATGAAAGTGACGACCATTTTGATGTAGAATCCCTTTACATTAAAATGAAGACCAAGAATTACAGGGTAAGTCGCGCAACACTTTACAATACCATAGAACTTTTGCTGGAATGTAAATTGGTACGCAAACACCAATTCGGCAAAAATCAGGCACAATACGAAAAGTCCTATTTTGACCGTCAGCACGACCACGTTATACTTACCGATACCGGTGAAGTTGTGGAATTTTGTGACCCACGCATTCAATCCATCAAAAAAACCATTGAGGAGGTCTTTGACATTAAGATCAGTAACCACTCATTATACTTCTACGGAACCCGTAACAAAGAAAAAAACCTAACTGAATAACCCACATATTACATGGTAGATTTATTGCTTGGACTCCAATGGGGAGACGAAGGAAAAGGAAAAATTGTTGATGTACTTACCAAGGAATACGACATTATAGCACGTTTTCAAGGAGGCCCGAACGCAGGGCACACCTTGGAGTTTGATGGCATAAAACACGTTTTGCATACAATTCCCTCAGGGATTTTTCATAAAAACGCCATCAACGTGGTGGGCAATGGTGTGGTAATAGATCCGGTGATCTTTAAAAAGGAGCTCGATAATCTGGAGAAATTCAACATTGATATAGAATCCAAACTTTTTATTTCCCGTAAAGCACACTTAATTCTGCCAACACACCGATTATTGGATGCGGCTTCCGAAGCTTCCAAAGGAAAGGCCAAAATTGGCTCCACCTTAAAAGGTATTGGCCCGACCTATATGGACAAAACTGGCCGGAACGGTATGCGCGTCGGGGATTTGGAGTTCGACGATTGGAAAACAAAATACAGGGCTTTGGCGGACAAGCACGAAGCCATGATCGATTTTTACAATGTGGACATCCAATACAACCTTGATGAATTGGAAGCTGAGTTCTGGGAAGGTGTAAAAACCCTTAAAAAATTGACCTTTATAGATAGTGAGGAGTACATTTTCAAAGCCCAGGCAGAAGGAAAAAAAATCTTGGCAGAAGGTGCCCAAGGCTCATTATTGGACATTGATTTTGGGACCTACCCTTTTGTGACCTCCTCCAACACAACAGCAGCAGGCGCCTGTACCGGACTGGGCGTTGCCCCGAACAACATTAAAAATGTCCTGGGAATTTTTAAAGCCTATACCACCAGAGTGGGAAGCGGACCGTTCCCGACCGAACTTTTTGATGAAGACGGTGCCAAGATGGCCAAAGTAGGAAACGAGTTTGGCGCGACCACGGGAAGACCAAGACGTTGTGGCTGGCTCGATTTGGTAGCATTGAAATATGCAGTCCAAATCAACGGGGTCACGGAACTAATGATGATGAAAGCGGATGTGCTTAGTGGTTTTGAAACCATTAAAGTCTGTACGGCCTATAAATACAAAGGAGAGGAAATCCAACATCTTCCATACAGTATAGAAGAAGAATATGTCACCCCTATCTACAAGGAAATGAAGGGATGGTCGCAAGATCTGACCAAGCTTTCCAAAGCGGAGGACTTACCAGCTACTTTGAATGATTATATCGCCTTTTTGGAAGAACAATTGAACGTTCCCATTAAGATTGTATCCGTAGGTCCGGACAGGCTCCAGACCATTCACAGATAATAAAGAGTGTAGTTTTAGTTACTCGGCTTGGAAAGCTTAACGTTATGTGACCTATGTCACTTTAGGCAGGTACCTTATTTCTTATATTTACGGTAAACAAAATAAAGAAATATGGCAAGCAATCTCAATAAAATAGGCCTTGACAAACAAGCATCAAGCGACCTATCCGACAAACTGAACCAACTTTTGTCCAACTATCAGATTTTCTATATGAATGCCCGTGGATTCCATTGGAACATCAAGGGTGAAAAGTTTTTTGAACTTCACATAAAGTTTGAAGAACTCTACAACGACTCATTGTTGAAAATTGATGAAATCGCGGAAAGGATATTAACCTTGGGCTTTACTCCGTTGCATACCTATACCGATTATCTGGAAATAGCCAAGATAAAAGCCGCAAAAAATGTATCCAGCGGCAACACCGCCATTCAAGAAATTTTAAATGGTTATGAAGTAATCCTTCCCTTGGAAAGAGAACTGCTGGAAATGTCCGGTGACTCCAATGATGAAGGCACCAATGCTTTGATGAGTGACTACATCCGCGAGCAGGAAAAACTTATTTGGATGTATTCGGCCTATCTCAATGAATAAATGAGCTTTAGGTAAGAAAGGCGCCAATTCCCAAAGCTTTCTAAACAATGCATGTCACTTCCGTTAAAAACCCTACTTTTGGGCAAAATTTTATGGACTTGAAAAGCATTTCATTTCTCATTCTATCACTTTTCGCTTTCAGCGCTTTTGCACAGAATCAACAACCGGAAGGCGGCAGGCAAATCAACATTGTTTACGGGGCCAACTTCACCAAGGATGAGGCGCAGTTTCCGGGGGCATCCATTTTTAGCAAGGACGATGAACGACAAGTACAGTTTGAACATCAAGGAGCCGACCTTTGGTGCGATATTGCTATTTTCTATGCCGAAGAGAATCGATTAAAGGCCATTGGCAACATCCGTTTGCAACAAGGGGATTCCATTGAGATGAACAGCGGAAAAATGGATTACGACGGAAACACCAAACTTGCCAAGGCTTGGGAAAATGTAGATCTCACTAACGGGCAAATGCGGTTGACCACCGATACCCTATATTTTGATAGGGAAAAACAAGAAGCCTATTACCGTTCCGGTGGCAAGGTAGTAGACTCGGCCAACGTGCTAACCAGCAAAGTGGGCACCTATTTTATTACCCCAAAAAAGTACCAGTTCCAGCGTAATGTACACATTGATAATCCTGATTATATTATTGATTCGGAACAGTTGGATTATTACACCACCTCCAAAAACGCTTACATGTACGGTCCGTCCACCATTACCGGGGAAGAGTACAAAATTTACTGTGAACGTGGTTTTTACGATACCAAGATTGAGCAGGGATATGGTATTAAAAACACCCGTATCGATTACGACAATAAAATAATCGAAGGGGACAGCCTCTATTTTGACAAAGCCTCGGAATTTGCTTCGGCCACGAACAATATCCAGATTACGGACACCATTAACAATGGGGTAATCAGGGCGCACTACGCCGAAGTGCACAAGGCCAAAGATTCGGTTTTTGCCACCAAAAGAGCGGTTTCCATCAGCTTGGTGGAAAAAGATTCGCTCTACATGCACGGCGACACCTTAATGGTTACCGGTAAAGAAGAGGAACGAATTCTTAGGGCCTTTAGAAACGCCAAGTTTTATAAAACAGATTTGAGCGGGAAATGTGACTCCATCCATTTTGAAGAAAGAACAGGGATCACCCAATTGATCACCAATCCGATTTTATGGAACGTGGACAACCAGATTACGGGGGACAGCATACATTTGATATCCGATATGGAAACCGACAAACTGGATTCCCTCAAAGTCATAGAAAATGCATTCATTATTTCTTTGGACACCATTAGCAAAAATGGGTATAATCAAGCCAAGGGTAAAAATCTCTTTGGCAAGTTCATAGAAAATGAATTGAAAATCATTGATTTGGTCCAAAACACCGAGGTAATCTACTACGTCTACAACGATGACGAAGAGCTGATCGGAATCGATAAGACCATTTGTAGCAAGATACGGTTGCTCATGGCAAACAACGATATTGAGGACATCACCTTTTTTGTAAATCCTGATGGGGATATTTTCCCAGAGTCCGACCTACCCGTAGAGAGCAGAAAACTGAAAGGATTTGTTTGGCGTGGCGAAGAACGCATCAGGTCCAAGGAAGAAATATTCGATGAAGACGACAACAATATCGAACTGGTCAAAATTAGGGGCATAGACAGCCCCATTGATATTGATGCAGAGGAAAACGAGCGACAGAACAACCAGAACGACCCTATAAACGCTGCAAATACCAAGGCGGTAAAACCAAAAAAGCCTGTTCTTAAAAAGAAAGCGCAGACCCCATAATGTCCAAAAACGATTTTTTCACATACCAAGCCCAAACCTCTCCACATCCATTGGCCTTGGAGGTTTCACATGCCAAAGGGAGCTACATCTATGACGTGGATGGGAACGCCCATTTGGACTTTGTGGCCGGTGTTTCCGCGTGCAGCTTGGGACACGGCCACCCCAAGGTAGTGGGTGCCATCAAAGCACAGGTAGACCAATACATGCACGTAATGGTCTACGGCGAATACGTGCAACGACCTGCCGTGGAATTCTCTAAATTATTGGCTGCCCACCTACCCAAACCCCTCAATACCACCTATTTGGTCAATTCAGGAACCGAGGCTATGGAAGGTGCCATTAAATTGGCCAGAAGGCATACCGGACGTTCACAGGTAATCGCCGCCAAAAATGCCTATCACGGCAACACTATGGGCAGTTTAAGCCTTATGGGACTGGAAGAACGTAAAAGTGCTTTTCGGCCTCTGGTTCCCGATATTCGTTTCATTCGGTTCAATGCCGAAGAAGAAATCAAAAACATTACCCAAAAAACAGCCGCCGTGGTCTTGGAAACCATTCAGGGCGGTGCTGGTTTTATCTTGCCCCAAAGCGGATATCTTGAAAAGGTGAGAAAGCGTTGCAACGAAGTAGGGGCCCTACTAATTTTGGACGAAATACAACCCGGCTTTGGCCGTACCGGTAAGTTATTTGCTTTTGAACACTTTAGCTGTCCACCGGACATACTTGTTATCGGAAAAGGAATGGCATCGGGCCTCCCTGTAGGTGCTTTTGTAGCCTCAAAAGAGCTTATGGGCAATTTAAAGGAAAATCCAAAGTTTGGACATATCACCACTTTTGGCGGTAATCCTGTAATTGCAGCCGCAAGTTTGGCAACCCTAAAAGAGATTACCGAAACGGACCTGATCCCACAAACCCTGGAAAAGGAAAAATTGTTCCGAAAATTATTGCAACACCCACTAATAAAAGAAATACGCGGTAAAGGATTAATGCTCGCACCTATTATGGAGACCAAGGAAATAGCTGATTTTTTGGTCCTCGAAGCGGCAAAAAAAGGACTTATCCTTTTCTGGCTATTGTTTGAGCCAAAGGCTGTGAGAATCTCTCCTCCCCTAACCATTTCAATGAAAGAGATCGAGGAAGGTTGCGACCAAATTATTCGGGTTTTAAACAGCTATAAATCCGATACTGTTAACTAATTTGTTGATAACATACCCCAAAATAGGACTTAAGAGTAGCTCAAAGGGTTAATTTTAAGTCCATAGTTCAACCAAAAACGTTCCTATGGCGTTAGAATCTAACGAATATCCTGACAGATCCATTAGCAAGTTTGAGTCCATGCTCAAGACGGATGACGTCTATTTCTTTGATGCGGAGGACTTTGAGGAAATCATTCACCACTACCTGAACAACGGTAAAATCTCCTTGGGCAAAAAAGCCATCCAGATTGGTTTGGAGCAACATCCAAATTCCATGGAATTGAAACTTTTACAAGTGGAGGTCTTGGCTTTCGAGGACAAATTTGAAGCTGCCGAAACACTTCTGGACGAGATTCAGAACATAAACGCAGACAACGAGGAAGTCTATATCCAACGGGCGAACATCCGTTCCAAGCAAGACAAGCACCAAGAAGCAGTCAACTTACTATTGGAGGCTTTGGACATCACGGACCACTCTTTTGACATCCACTCGCTTTTAGGCATGGAATACCTGTTCATGGATAATTATGAGCAAGCAAAGCTCAGCTTTATGCGCTGTGTGGAAATTGATGACGAAGACTATTCATCCCTTTACAACGTGGTGTACTGCTTTGAGTTTTTGGAAGATTTTGATGGAAGCATCTATTACCTGAACGATTATTTGGACAGAAACCCTTATTGTGAGGTTGCTTGGCATCAACTGGGCAAAATGTACCTTGCAAAACAATTGTATATCGAAGCGTTGACCGCTTTTGATTTTGCCGTGATTTCTGATGATTCCTTTATCGGGGCCTATTTTGAAAAAGGCAAGGTTTTGGAAAAATTGGGCAGATACAATGAGGCCATCGAAAATTATGAATCCACAATATCCATCGAAGACCCTACCTCCTACGCATTCTTGCGACTTGGAAAGTGTCATGAAAAATTGGGAAACTACGATTTAGCAAAATATTACTATTACCACACCGTTCATGAAGACCCCTTGTTGGACAAGGGTTGGTTGGCCATTACAGATTTTCATTTTGGACAAAAAAATTATGAAAAAGCCCTGTATTACATCAACAAGGCCATCAATATTGACGGTGAAAATCCAAAATATTGGAAAAAAGCAGGGAAAATTTACGCTGCCCTAAAAAATTGGGACGAAGCGGATTTCGCATATAAACAAGCAGTGGACCTGGGCAACTACGAGCTGATCACTTGGAAAAACTGGGCTGAAGTGCTCAATAAAATAGGTGATTACAATTCCGCCATACAAGTATTGATCCAGGGATTGGAATTTTATCCTGACAATTCCGAGCTAACCTATAAATTGGCTGGAATGCATTTAAAAAACGATGACTTGGCGGAATCAAAACAAATTTTATCCAAGGCCATGAAATTGGATATTGGTAAATTGCGACAGTTTGAAAAAGAATTCCCTGAATTCACTGAAGTAGATTGGGTGAAAGCGCTGGTTTCAAAAATCAGGAAAACAGCCAAGTAGCCAGTACATTATCCAAATCCATGCAAGAACGTAGTATACTGCAATACGTATTCATAACCCTAAAAGGAATGGCCATGGGTGCTGCCGATGTGGTGCCAGGTGTCTCCGGAGGTACCATCGCCTTTATTTCGGGCATTTATGAAGAGCTTATCACCTCCATCAACAATATCAACCTTTCTTTGATTCCGATTTTAAAAAAAGAAGGAATAAAGGCTGTTTGGAACAAGGTGAACGGCAACTTTTTGGTGGCGTTGTTTCTTGGCATTTTCATCAGCGTGCTGTCTTTGGCAAAGTTCCTGAGCTGGCTCTTGGAGAACGAACCCATTCTTCTCTGGTCCTTTTTCTTTGGATTGGTAGTAGCTTCCATATTTTTGGTGGGCAAGGAAATCAAAAGATGGACCATCGGTTCAGTTGTTGTTTTGATTCTGGGCGCTGTCCTTGCATTTTTTATAACCGAATTGCCCGCAAGCAATAACACCGACAACCTCCCCTATCTGTTCCTCTCTGGTGCCTTGGCCATTTGCGCCATGATTCTTCCCGGTATTTCCGGTGCTTTTATTTTGGTGCTCTTGGGTTCCTATAAAACCATTTTGGATGCAGTGCACGAAAGGGATATCAAAATAATTTTGACCGTGGGGGTTGGGGCTGTTTTCGGACTGCTGAGCTTTGCTCGGTTGCTCAAATGGATGTTCAACCACTATAAAAACATCACATTGGCATTGTTGACAGGGTTCATTCTGGGTTCTTTAAACAAAATTTGGCCATGGAAAAAAGTTCTGGAGACCAAGACTTTTGGTGAAAAGATTATTGTTGTGGACGATATGAACGTACTCCCCGGTGCTTTTGAGGGAGATAGCAAATTAATGCTCGCCATTGTATTAGCCATCCTAGGTTTTTCACTTATTTTTATCCTGGAAAGATTAGCTTCCAAAAAATAAGGAAAACCTATTTAGGCACATGCAGCAACCTAGAACATATCTGGACAACTTCTTCTTGGTCATCAAAGGCCTATGTATGGGAGCTGCAAACAAGGTTCCAGGGGTTTCCGGTGGCATCGTTGCTTTTGTTGCCGGTTTTTACGAAGAATTTATCTATTCCCTTCAAAAACTGAACTCAAAGGCCCTAAAACTGTTCTTCAACGGAAGGTTTAGGAGTTTTTTCCGGTATATCAACGCTAAATTTCTGGGACTTTTGATTTTCGGCATGTTGGTCAGCTACTTTAGCGTGTCGCGAATTTTGGATTACTTTTTAAAGCATAACGAACTATTTGTTTGGGCCACTTTTTTTGGCATGGTCATCGGTTCCATCTATCATATTGGAAAAGACTTTTCTCCGTGGAACAAACGCACCATTCCCGCTGGGCTCATTGGTCTTATCATTGGTATTTCAATTAGCTTTTTAAATCCCGCAAAAGAAAACGACAATCTGTTCTTTATCTTTTTCTGCGGTATTGTCAGTGTATCCGGAATGACCCTTCCTGGACTTTCAGGTTCCTTTATTTTGATTTTGATGGGGAATTACGTGTTACTTTTAGTGGATTCCGTCAACGCGCTGTATGATACATTTTCCGAGATGTTTTCGGGGGATTTCAGTTTTTTCAATAATGCTGAACGGATGCAAACACTAAAAATACTGGCAGTTTTTACCTTAGGATCAATTACCGGATTGGTAACATTTTCACATTTATTGAGCTATTTATTAAAGCATTACAAATCAACCACCACCGCAGTCCTGCTCGGGTTTATCACAGGGTCTTTGGGCGTGTTGTGGCCATGGAAAAAAACAATTTTCAAATTGGACCCCGCCAATAATCCAATTTTGGATACTAACGGAAACAAGATAATCCTAAACTATACCCGGTATTTCCCCGATATGGCAAAAGCCGAAACTTGGTGGGCGATACTTTTTATTTTACTGGGGATTTTGGTATTATTGATTTTGGATTGGTATGGCAACAACAGACAAAGAAATGAACAGATACGGCCTTCTAGGTAAAAATATCTCTTACTCCTTTTCCCAAGGTTATTTTACCCAAAAGTTCCAAGATTTAGGACTAAAAGACCACAGTTACGAGAATTTTGACCTTCAAAAAATTGAAGAAGTCCAAGATATAATTAAACAGGAAAATATCCGAGGGCTCAATGTCACCATTCCATATAAGCAGGAAATTATTCCTTTTTTGGATGAGCTAGATCCCAAAGCAGAGAAAATCGGTGCCGTTAACACCGTTCAATTTTCAGGAAATAAGCTAAAGGGATTCAATACGGATGCCCACGGTTTTCAAAAATCACTGGAACCCTACTTAAAGCCTCATCACAAAAGCGCATTGATTTTGGGAACAGGAGGCGCCTCCAAAGCTGTTCAATATGTGCTCAACGAACTTGGAATATCCAATACGTACGTCTCGCGAAGCAAGAAAGGCGGGCAATATACCTATGAAGAACTGGACAGGGGTATTATTCAAAAAAACACCTTGATCATTAATTGCACGCCCCTTGGAACCTATCCCAACGTTGAGGACAAACCTGAAATTCCCTACCAGCACATCGGCACGCAGCACCTGCTTTACGACTTGATCTACAATCCCGAAAAAACAAGTTTTCTTTCTATGGGCGAATCCAATGGAGCCGCTATTTGCAATGGACTCAATATGCTGGAGGAACAAGCGGAAAAAGCTTGGGAAATTTGGAACAATATCTAAAATTAGGCTATCTATATTAGGATTTTACCTACCCATACAACCATCATACTACGCAAAAGAAGAATCAATACTTTTGCTATTAGACAATTAAGTTGTTAAATTGGCTATAACTTTCATCAATCAATTTGGTAAACAAGCAACGAATGCAGGAAAACGATCGTAAACTTCAGCAAGCTGAAGGTGGCAAAGAGGAAATAACAGAGCGCACAAAAACACCTTTGGAAGAGACCGAACAGGCAAATCCAAAAGTGACAGAGGAAACTGTGCCCGAGAACGAGGAAGAAAAACAACCTGAAAAGGCAACTACTTCCGAAACCAAGAATGAGGAGGAAACAAGGGCCAAAAGCGATGAATCCAATGAGCATTTGGATGAGATAGATGAATCCAACGCGGAGGATGCGGAAGATACCGAAAACGAGAAGCGCCATACCATCCCCATGCTGGACTACCATTCCATGTCCATGGAAAACCTGGTAGGAGAATTACAGCGCTTGGTGAAAAATGAAAAGGTACAAGCCATTAGCAAGCACGTAAGTGCCATTAAATATGAGTTTGACCAAAAGTTTCAGGAGTTTTTGGATGAGAAAAAGGAGGAGTTTGTATCCAAGGGTGGAAACGAGATTGATTTCCGGTACAACTCTGTGGCCAAAAGACAGTTCAACGAGGTTTACTCCGATTTCCGAGAAAAACGGGACCAATATTACAAACAATTGGACCAGTCCTTGAAGACCAACCTTCAAAACAGATTGGAGATCATTGAAGAGCTAAAAGGTCTCATTGACATTGAAGAAGACATTAACACTACCTATAATAACTTTAAAGATTTACAGAATCGGTGGAGAAGCGCCGGGCCTGTCCCCCGCACCAATTACAACGATGTTTGGCGGACCTATCACCATCATATGGAAATCTTTTATGATTTTCTACACTTAAACCGTGAGTTGCGCGACCTTGATTTTAAACACAATCTGGAGGAAAAGCAAAAATTGGTGGAGCGTGCGGAAGCATTGGCCGACGAACCCGATTTGAACAAGGCGTTCCGAGAGCTACAGACCCTTCACAAAATATGGAAAGAGGACATAGGGCCTGTTGCCAAGGAACATCGGGAGGAAATCTGGGAAAAATTCAGCAACGCCACCAAAGCGATGCACCAGCGTAGACAAGAACATTTCCAGGAACTGGAAAAGGTCTACGAGAAAAATTATGAGAAAAAGCAGGAAATCATTTCCTCCATCACCTCAATTTCCGAAAATGTTGCGAACAACCATCGAGGTATTCAGCAACAAATAAAAGAAGTGGAAGCTTTAAGGGACTCCTTTTTTAAGGCCGGGAAGGTTCCTCAAAAGGTGAACGAAGAAACCTGGGACCAGTTTAAACAAAGCGTACGCAAGTTCAACAGGACCAAAAATGCGTTTTACAAGAATCAAAAAAAGGAGCAACAAGAAAATCTAGAGAAGAAAAAAGAGCTTCTAGAACTGGCCATCTCCTTAAAAGATAGCGATGATTGGACCGAGGTTACTCCTCAAATGAAAGGTATACAGAGGGACTGGAAAAAAATCGGCCATGTACCAAGAAAGTATTCGGACAAAATTTGGAAAGAGTTCAAGGATGCTTGCAATCACTATTTTGACCGTTTGCACTCCGAAAAGAACGAGGCCCACCAGGAAGAGTTCGAGAACTTTAAAAATAAAAGCGAATGTCTTGACCGTTTAAAAAAGTTCCAACTTAGTGGCGACAAGAAAAAGGATATCGAGGACATCAAGGCCTTCTTGTCGGAATGGAAGCAGTATGGGCGTATTCCCTACAACAAGAAGCACATCAATAGTAAGTTTAATAAAATTGTAGATGCCCTTTTCAAGAAGTTAGGAGTTGCCAAACAACAATCCGAACTGCTCAAATACGGAAACAAGGTCCAAGAGTTGGCCAAAACAGAGGACAACTATGCCATTGGCAACGAGCGCGTATTTGTAAAGCGTAAAATTGACGAGGTTAAATCTGAAATCCGTCAATTGGAGAACAACCTCCAGTTCTTCTCCAACGCTTCGGAGGACAATCCATTGGTAAAGGAGGTCATAAACAACCTGAACAAACAAAAAGAGGCACTCCAAACTTGGAAGGAAAAGATGAAAAACCTCAACATTCTGGAACACAAGCTCAACAAAGAATCCGAAGATGAGGAAACCGAGAGCAATGAAGAGGAATAAAATTCGTTATGATTCGTAAATAAAAAAAGGACCGCTAGATTAGCGGTCCTTTTTTTAAAGGGATTATCCCTCTATATATTCCAATAAGTAATTGATTAAATCCGTAGTGGTAACGATCCCTACAAGTTTACCGTCGTCCACAACGGGCAATGCGTGAAATTCTTTTTTGGAAAGGAAGTGCGCCACATCGCGAATGGAGGTTACAGAGGTAACGCTCACAACATCATTAACCATTACTTGAGGAATAGTGAACATGTTGTATACAATGGTATCCACATATTCCTCATGTTCATCCACCGCATCGGCAAAACTAATGCGAAGCAAGTCGGTATAACTCAACATCCCTTTTATGATATCGCCCTCAACTATAGGGATATGCCGAATATGGTGCTTTTTAAAAAGCTGCTCCGCTGTCACCAAATCATCATTGGTGGTAAGCGTCACCAATTTTTTGGTCATTATTTCTGAAACAGGCACACTATTTTTCATAATTCAAGTATTTATCAATTGCTTGAATGAAGTTAGCCCTATCTCGTCTTAAAAAGTATGACAATTGTCAGCAGATTACTTTGCCACGTTCACCGACCTTGTTTCCCGGATTACCGTCACCTTTACCTGTCCAGGATATGTCATGTCGGTTTGTATTTTTTGAGAAATCTCAAAAGATAGTTCGGCAGCCTTGTCATCGTTTACTTTTTCGCTTTCCACGATTACCCGTAGCTCCCTACCTGCTTGAATGGCATAGGCTTTCTGCACCCCGTTGAAACCAAAGGCGATATCTTCCAAATCTTTTAAACGCTGGATATAAGAGTCCAACACCTGTCTTCTGGCTCCGGGTCGCGCACCACTAATGGCATCACATACCTGAACAATCGGGGACAACAGTGTGGTCATCTCTACTTCATCATGGTGGGCACCTATCGCATTACAGACTTCGTCCTTTTCACCGAACTTTTGGGCCCATTGCATACCCAAGATAGCATGCGGGGTTTCCACTTCCACCTCGGCCATGGGTACTTTTCCTATATCGTGAAGCAATCCCGCCCGTTTCGCCAATTTGGGATTAAGGCCCAATTCCGCGGCCATAACGCCACAAAGTTTGGCAACTTCCCTAGAGTGTTGTAACAAGTTTTGTCCGTAAGAGGAACGATACTTCATTCTTCCTACCGCTTTGATCAATTCCGGGTGCAATCCATGGATTCCCAAATCGATTACGGTACGCTTTCCTATCTCGGCTATTTCTTCGTTGATTTGCTTTTCGGTCTTCTTCACCACCTCTTCAATACGGGCAGGGTGAATACGGCCATCGGTTACCAAACGGTGCAATGATAAACGCGCAACCTCTCTTCGTACGGAATCAAAACATGAAAGAATAATGGCTTCCGGTGTATCATCAACTATAATTTCCACTCCGGTAGCTGCTTCGATAGCTCGAATATTTCGACCTTCACGGCCAATGATTCGTCCTTTTACATCATCGGACTCCAAGTTGAACACGGAAACACAGTTTTCCACTGCTTCTTCGGTTCCGATACGTTGAATGGTATTGACCACAATTTTTCTGGCTTCTTGTTGTGCGGTAAGCTTTGCTTCTTCCAAAGTGTTTTGCAAATAAGCCATAGCATCACTCTTTGCCGTTTCCTTCAAAGATTCCAGCAACTGTCCCTTGGCATCCTCCGCCGAGAGTCCAGAAATCACTTCTAACTGTTGCACTTGGCTTTTATGGAGTTTTTCGACTTCGGACTGTTTCTTATCCAGAATATCGCTCTTATACTCAACCTCTTTTATTTTTTGTTGATATTGGTCGTTGAGTTTTTTGTTCTTGGCCAGTTCGCTACTTACTTGGGACTCCTTATCCCTGGTCCGCTTTTCGGCCTCGGCTATTTTTTTATCCTTGTTGATAATAACTTTCTCATGTTCGGCCTTCAACTCCAAAAACTTTTCCTTCGCCTGAAAAATCTTATCCTTCTTAATGCTCTCTCCTTCTTTATTTGCCTCCTTAACAATGTTGGCAGCTTCCCTCTTGGCATTGGCAATGGTTTTAGACGCCTTGCCCTTCTCCATCATTTTGGCTATTGCAAATCCTATTGCCAATCCCACAACAGCTGCGACAACAATTACTATGATATTATCCATGTTTGATCGTGTTTAGTTAAAAAAAAAGCCCACATCGGAAGAAGTTTTGTACAAACTCCAAAATACAGGTTTAGGGCTAACAGACTGATCAAGGATCCCTATACGAGTAGGGCCTGCTTTTACAGCCTAAACTCACCCTTTCTAATTATATTAGTGTTGAGTTTGTCAAAAATAAATTACCAATGTGGGCAGTAACAATATTTTATTTAAAAGAACTTATTCCCCCAATTTGGAATGTACCAATTCGTCCAGTGCCCTGAGGCGCTGCATGGCTGCCTCTGCATTCTCGGAACGGTCTATTCCGCTTTGCTCAATCTTGGATGCAAATTGCAAGGCACACATGGCCAAAACATCCTGCTTGTCCCGAACGGCATAGTTTTGCTCAAACTTTTTTGCCAGATTTTCTATGTTCTTGGCCGCTTTTCGCAACCCTTCCTCTTGCTTGGGGTCTATTGTTAAAGGATAGACCCTATCAGCAATGGAAAGCTTTATTTTGAGCTTTTCGTCCATAATCTCGGTAACCGTTAATCCGCCAACTTGGCTATGCAAACATCAAGTTCGCGAATCAATGTATTTATCTTGAGCTTAGCTTCAGTTTTACTAGTATTACTACCCAGCATTGTGTTCGCCATTTTTAGGGAGTCATATTTTTCCTCCCATTCATTCAGCGCTTTCTGTTGAAGTCCGTTTTCCTGCTTTTGAAGTTCCAATTCCTGTCTCAACTTGGCATTGAGTTGGTGCAACAGCTCCATTTTGTGAAGCAATTTGCTCACCTTGTTCTCCAAAGAATCAACAATCTCAACAAGTTCGCTCATATATGCAAACAACAATACGTATAAAACAAAGTTAACGATACTGGCACAACCTCGCAATACTTTTAAGATTTATTCTTAAAGCTTTGCTTGAAGTAAAAACTCGTTTTCCCAAAACGTTTCTCCAAAACAAAACATTGGTTATTTTCGTAGGGAATTATTGTTTTTTATGCGCTTTACATTTTTTTCCATTCTTTTTTTTATCGTCCTGCACTTATCCGCTCAAAAGGAATACCCGCAAGATGTATTTGGTCCTCCCCTGGACATTCCATTGGTTTTGGCGGGGACTTTTGGCGAACTGCGTTCCAATCATTTCCATTCGGGAATGGATATTAAGACGCAACAAAGGGAAGGTCTCCCTGTATACGCCATCGCAGATGGTACGGTGACACGCATCGTAGTTTCGCATTGGGGGTATGGAAAGGCTCTTTATGTGGCACATCCCAACGGCTACACCTCGGTGTATGCGCATCTTAAAAAATTTGGTCCAGAAATAGAGGAATACGTAAAAAAGGTTCAATATGAAAAACAATCCTACGAAGTGGAAATGTTTCCTGATTATGGAGAACTCAAGGTGACCAACGGAAGTACCATTGCATATTCGGGAAACACGGGAGGGTCCGCCGGCCCTCACCTTCATTTTGAGATACGCAGCAGCGTAAGTGGCAAGCCCACCAACCCATTGCTATACGGTTACGAGGTGAGAGATGCCACCGACCCAACTTTGTTGGGGTTGTACGGTTACCCTATTTCGGATGGTTCACTGATCAACCAAAGCGCGGAAAAAATTCAATTAAATTATACAAAACAGCCAGATGGCTCCTATTTGGCCGATAAAATGACTGCCAGCGGCACCATTGGTTTTGGTATCAATACTTTTGATCGCTTGGATATGGCCGCCAACCAGAATGGAGTTTATGCCATAAGGCAAACGGTCAACGGACGGGTTTATTCGGAGTTTGATTTTGAATCCTTCTCCTTTGGGGAAACACGCTACATCAACACACTTATTGATTACGCCCATTACTACGACCATCGGCAGCGTATACAAAAATGCTTTAAGGAACCGTACAACCACCTGAGCATTTATAAATCGCTTTACAACGACGGGAAAATCAATATAGAAGAGGGCATGTCCTACAATGTAGAATTGCTCATTTCCGATTTGGCAGGAAACACCACAAAGCTCGTTGTACCCGTCGAAGGCAAAAAAGAAGAGGAGAAAATCACCAAAAAAGATAAAACCACCGATAATTATTTGATTGCGGACAAACCGAACAACTTTGAACTAGGTGCAGCCAAAGTCTATTTCCCTGCCAGTACTTTTTACGAGGATTTCTACATCAATTTGGAAAAAGGAAACGATACCGTAACCATACACGACAACAGCGTTGCCGCGCACCGAAACTTTACCATTAGTTTTGACCCCTCGAAATACACCATGGAAGATAGGGACCAGATGTTCATCGCCCATCTGGACAGTAGAATGAGACCTTCGTATTCCAAGACCTACAAAAGGGATGGGTCCTTCACCACCCGTACCCGAACTTTGGGCACGTACACACTGGCAAAGGATAGTGTGGCACCCCAAATAAGACCGAAAAACTTTAAAGAAAAACAGTGGCTGAGCAATTACAGCTACCTGAGCCTGACCATTACGGACGACCTCAGCGGCATTGATTCCTATTCCGCGACACTCAACGGAAAATGGGTTTTGATGGAATACGAACCAAAAACAAATACCATCACTTATAATTTTGATGACAATATTGTGAACGAAACGGAATGTGAACTTAAAGTTACCGTTACGGACAATGTGGGCAACTCCACCACATACACTGCTTCTTTTTTCAGGAAATAGCGTTATTTTTGCACACAGAAAAGCGGCTGAGCGAGTAAAATTCCGTTTTTATTGCGCTAACAATCAACCTATCAAAAAAACAACCTCATCCAAAGATCAAGATTGTTGAATTAAAATTTGATAAATGAAAAATATTGTCTTTGTCCTTGTTCTTTTTACCAGTGTATGTTCCGTGGCACAAAAGAACATTTATGAGAGCATAAGGTTTGATGAATATACCGAGGACCATGAGATATTGGCCATTATACCCTTTATTGCGCACTTGGAGCTAAAAAAAGCTGTAGATCAGGATGAATTGAGCGTATTGGCCGAAAAAGAAGGTTACGCCGTCCAGAATGCTTTGGAAACATATTTTTCCAGACGAAAGAAACGCAAGAAGTTCAATGTGGATTTCCAGAACATTATGAACACCAACGCAATTTTGGCGCAAAACGATATCAATTACGACAACATAGATACCTACACCACACAGGAGCTTTGTAAAATTTTGGATGTCGACGGGATTATAAGCGGCAACTTGAACCTTAACATCTTACTTTCCAAAGGTGTACCCACCGATTTCAGTATTTTGGATTATTTCAGTGGCAATGCAAACTACGGACGAATCGGGGTCAAAATCAGTGACGGTGAAACTGGAAAATTACTTTGGAAATACGAGAACGAAATTTCCAAAAAAACAGGTAAAAACACCACTGAACTGATTGACAAAATGATGAAGACCGCATCCAGAAAGTTTCCCTACGACAGGGAAAAAAGAAGAAACAGAAACAATTAACTGTTCGCAAACTCCTTTAAAATTTCAACTGCGTAATCCAGCTCTTCTTTGGTGTTGTACATAGAAAAGGAAAAGCGTAGACTGGGCTTGTCTAACTCCTCACCTTCCAAAATTTCGTTAAGCACGTGCGAACCTTGATTGCTTCCGGATTGGCATGCACTCCCTTTGGAACAGGCAATTCCTTTCATATCCAAGTGGAACAACAGCATCAAACCTTTTTGCTTATCAAAAGGTAAGCGAATATTGGCCAAGGTATAGGTGCTTTTTTCCAAATCACCGGAAAGGCCATTGCATTCCGCACCAGGAATCTCTTTCAAAATTCTATCCACAAAATATTTCTTAAGCTCTTTTACTGCCCCGGTTTCTTCATCCAAATGCTCATATGCCCGTACAAATGCCTCTTCCAAACCAACTATATTATGGAACGGCTCTGTTCCGGCCCTAAACCCACGTTCTTGGGAACCACCCACGATCAAAGGTTTTAATCCTGAATTTTTTCGGATAAAGGCAAAACCAACGCCCTTCGGGCCATGGAATTTATGGGCTGCAGCAGTCATAAAATCAATGTTGACGGCCTGCACATCCCATGGATAATGCCCAATGGATTGTACAGTATCCGAATGAAAAAGCGCATCATTGGCCTTACATAGCTCACCAACAGCAGCAATATCGGTGATATTACCGATTTCATTGTTCACATGCATCAAACTGACCAACTTTTTGGTATCGTCCTTTTGGAGCAATTCTTCCAAATGTTCCATATCCGGACTGCCAAATGCGTCCAAATCCACGTACAAAACATTGATACCATACTCCTTTTCCAGTTCCTCCACCGTGTGAAGCACTGCATGATGTTCAATTTTAGAAGTGATAATGGTCTGAACCCCCAAATCTCTCACGGCACATCGCAGGATCATGTTGTCCGCCTCGGTCCCGCCCGAAGTAAAAATGATTTCCGATGGTTGTGCATTCAAGGTTTTGGCAATAGTTTTTCTTGCTTGCTCCACAGCGGTTTTTGCCGATCTACCAAAACTATGGGTAGATGAAGGGTTACCGTATTGTTGTGCAAGAGCTTCTTGCATCCGTTCAATTACCTCTTTCCTTACCTGCGTGGTCGCAGCGTTGTCCAGATAGACTTTTTGCATGGTTCGGTTCTCTTTTTAACAGGTGCAAAAGTACAGGAAATAAAGTTAATTTCTTTTAAAGTGACTCTAAGGATTAGTGTTTTAAAATGGAATTACTTTAAATTTGGCACATGAAAAAATTTATCTTTTCAATTCTTGGGTCGATCACAATACTGTCCTGCAGTGATGGTGATCTTCAAATCGAGACCATTGACTTCGACAGTGCCTCGATTCAGTATTGCGACAATCCTGTTGCTGACACCAAAAATTTGATGTTTAAAATAAATGATAACGAAGCCCTTATATTGGAACTTCAAAGCGGAGTGCTCAACCGCGGAGTTGCCGGGGAAACGGTGCTTACCGAAAGTACGGTTCCTGGTCAATCACAAGTAACATACAGGGTTTTCTCGGATGGGGTAAACAAGGATTATTTTTGCAGCGACATACCCGTGGTCACCCCTAAAGTAATTGACGAAGTGGTAGCGGAAGGCGGCATGGTGATCATTGAGACCATGCCCGTAGAAAATGATACTACACGCTTTGCACACAACATAAGCCTTAGCGGCATATCCTTTGTGACCGGGGATGGTGAACGCATCACCAACTTGGCCATAAATGAATTTGGAGAGGTAAGCACACTGATACCCGACTAGGCGTTCTGGTAAATATAGACTTCGGTAGCTCCCAATCCATATTTTTGATAATCGGCGTCGTAAAACTTTACATTGTCGTACCTATTGAAGAGATAGTGCAGTTCCTCTTTTAGTACACCCTCTCCCACACCGTGGATGAACACCACCTTTTGAATGCGTTTGCCAATGGCAAAGTCCAATTGCCTTTTGGCGGTATCCAATTGAATGTTGAGCATATCGTAGTTGCTCATTCCCTTGCTTGACTTCACTAGTTGATGAATATGCAGGTCCACCTCCATTTTTGGGGCGCTTCGTTCTTTGGGCTTAACCGTATGAACTTTTCTCTTTTTGGAAACTTCTTTTTCTTTTTTGATCTTGGCCACTTCGTGATTGGAGACCGAGATGTCCCCACCTATTTTAACAAGGTCGGAAGCTGCAAAATGCATAGGAAAACCGTCGTCCGTAATTAACGTTACCCGATTGCCATCTACTTTTTGAATGATTCCCGAAATGGCCTCATCCAACACCTCCGCCCTATCTCCTATCGAAAATTTGCCCATACTAAATTTCTATCTATAAAAATGACATGAAAATTAAACTTGAATACAAAAATAATAGTATTTTCGAGCCCTACAGATTATGATGTATCCAGCACTTACCATAACCGCCATTCATCTTGAAGATTATATGCTTCCCTGCCTTAACAAGCGGCTTACGGGCATAGATTGTCCTGGGTGTGGTTTGCAAAGGTCTGTAAACCTCTTACTACATGGGGAGTTCACCGCTGCATTTCAAATGTATCCGGCCATATACCCGCTATTGTTCTTATTGGCTTTTTTGATCACAAACATCTTTGTGAAGTTTAACAATGCCAATATGATCAAAATGGTTTTAACACTATTGACCGTGGGTACCATTATTATAAGTTACATCTTAAAAATGAATAACCTTTTTAATTAAAATTTAAAATTATGGAACAACAAAAACTTCCAAATGCGACCTTGATATTGGTCTTCGGAATCATCTCTATAGTAACCTGTTGTTGCTATGGGGTTATCGGACTTATTTTTGGTGTTATCGGTTTGATCTTGGCAAACAAGGCCCTTAAACTATACGCTGAAAACCCAGAAATGTACGAAGGAGTACAAAATGTAAAAACGGGTAGGATACTTGCCATTATCGGTGTCATACTCAACGTATTGGCTCTTGCCTACTTTATTTGGGCCCTTTCTTTCTTTGGATGGGAAACCCTACAGGATCCGCAGAGAATGCAAGAAATTCTTGAACAATATCAATAATATAATCTTATGAACCAACAACCCCTACCTGGGGCAAGCACTGTGTTGACAATGGGGATACTCTCCATTGTCCTCACTTTGGTATGCTGCGGCCCATTTGGCGCCATATTCAGTATTATTGGACTGGTAAAAGCTAAGACCGCGACCCAATTATACGAACAAAGTCCAGAGAATTATACGGATTACAGCAATGTAAAAACAGGCAAAATCCTATCTTATGTGGGATTGGCCCTCTCACTTATTTCTTTGGTAATCGTAATCCTTTATTTTGGGCTGATCGTAGCGGCAATTACTACTGGTGAGTTGAGTGGCGAATTTTAATTCGCCACTTCACTTATAAATTTAAGACGGTACAAACGGAGTTCTTCGTCTTCGTAGTCACCATCAAATTCATCAATGGCAGCGGATATGGAATCGGTGTCGGCCTCCAAGAAGTAATCGTGAATTTCTTCCTGTTGGTCCTCATCCAATATTTCATCTATCCAATAACCGATGTTCAATTTGGTTCCGCTAAAGACAATCTGCTCCATTTCCTTAATAAGTTCCGGCAGTTCCAAACCTTTGGCAGAAGCAATGTCATCTAGCGCCAACTTTCTATCTACACTTTGGATCACGTATAGTTTTAATGCAGAATTAGCTCCTGTACTTTTTACAACAAGGTCGTCCGGCCTAACAATATCATTCTCTTCTACATATTTGGAGATGAGTTCCACAAAGGCCTTACCATATTTTTTCGCCTTACCTTCCCCAACACCCTGAATATTGAGAAGCTCGTTCATGGTCACTGGATATTTCAAGGACATATCCTCCAATGATGGGTCCTGAAAAACCACAAACGGGGGTACTCCATGTTTTTGTGCCTCTCTCTTACGAAGATCGCGTAGAAATTTCAACAAATTCTCATCCGCAACCCCTCCATTCGATTTCTCGGCCGTTACAATGTTTCCTGTGTCATCTTTAGAATACACATGATCCTTTGTCATCATAAACGACTCTGGATTCTCGAGATATTCCTTACCCGCTTCTGTCAGGTTTAAGATACCGTAGCGTTCAATTTCTTTTTTAAGGAGTCCTGCCACTAGAGCCTGTCTGGTCAGCGCCATCCAAAACTCCTTGTCCTTATCCTTACCTATTCCAAAAAAGCTTTTTTCATCAGTTTTATGGGAAGAAATCATAGCATTGGTTTTCCCAACAAGTACCCTGACGATTTCCTTGGTCTTGAATTTTTCCTTGGTGTCCCTCACCACCGTCAAAAGTTTTACCACATCGTCCTTGGCCTCTTCTTTGGGTTTGGGGTTTCTGGAGTTATCGTCCATATCCGCTCCTTCTCCATTTTCCTCGTCAAAATCCTCACCAAAGTAGTGCAGTATAAATTTTCTACGGGATATGGATGTTTCGGCATACGCCACAATCTCTTGCAACAGGGCATTACCAATCTCCTGCTCGGCCACTGGCTTTCCCGACATGAATTTTTCCAACTTCTCCACATCTTTATAGGCGTAGTAGGCCAAACAATGTCCTTCTCCGCCATCACGTCCTGCACGCCCGGTTTCCTGGTAATAACTTTCAATACTTTTGGGAATATCGTGATGGATTACAAAACGGACATCCGGTTTATCAATGCCCATACCAAAAGCGATTGTGGCAACAACTACGTCAACCTCTTCCATCAAGAACATATCCTGATATTTGGAGCGGGTCTTGGCATCGAAACCTGCATGATAAGGTACGGCACTCACCCCATTTACTTGGAGTACTTGCGCCAATTCTTCCACCCTTTTGCGGCTCAAACAATATATAATTCCAGATTTTCCCTGATTTTGCTTTACAAAACGTATGATATCGGCATCGACATCCTTGGTCTTGGGACGTACCTCATAAAATAAATTGGGCCTATTGAAAGATGCTTTAAAGACTTTTGCATCCGTCATACCCAAATTTTTGATGATATCTTCCTGTACTTTGGGAGTAGCGGTGGCAGTAAGACCAATAATGGGGATATTGTCCCCCAAACGGTTGATGATACCTCGAAGATTTCGGTATTCGGGCCTAAAATCATGCCCCCATTCCGAAATACAGTGTGCTTCATCCACGGCAACGAAGGATAGCTCAACATTTTTTAGAAAGTCTACGTTCTCTTCCTTTGTCAATGACTCCGGAGCCACGTAAAGTAACTTGGTCACCCCATTGGTAATATCTTCCTTTACCTGCTTTACCTCGGTTTTGGTCAAAGAGGAATTCAACACATGGGCAATACCATGTTGCTCGGATATGCCCCTGATGGCATCCACTTGGTTTTTCATCAAAGCAATTAATGGAGATACCACAATGGCGGTCCCCTCTTTCATTATTGCCGGCAATTGATAGCACAGGGATTTTCCTCCTCCTGTGGGCATAATCACAAATGTATCGTTACCACTAAGGATATTCTGGATTACACCTTCCTGTAATCCTTTGAACTTCGAGAAACCAAAATATTTTTTGAGCGAGGAGTGTAAATCAGTATTCATTAGGCTCATTTCCGCATTTTTCAATTTATAACAAGCAGCCTAAAAGGCAGTTGAAGCTTTAATTTTTACTTTTCTCATACAGAAAAATCTATTCTCACTTCCATAATAGTCTGTAAAAGATAGTTTGATTAGTTTTGTAATCTTAAAGATAAGACATTCTTTTAGGAATGCAATCAGTTAATCGGTTTATTACTTTTTTATACTTTGAGCGACATTAAATCAATTTTATCCATAGCAAAACGGACCCTCGAAATCGAGAGCAAGGCCGTAGCAAATTTAATCGGTCTTTTGGATGAGCAGTTTGCACATGCCGTCCAACACATTTTGAAATCCGAGGGCAGGGTCATAGTTTCCGGGGTTGGCAAAAGTGCCATTGTGGCTTCCAAGATCGTGGCAACATTGAACTCCACTGGAACACCTGCAATTTTTATGCACGCAGCAGATGCCATCCACGGAGATTTGGGCACCATCCAACAAAACGATGTGGTGATTTGCCTTTCACAAAGCGGAAACACACCAGAGATAAAAGCACTGCTCCCCTTGATAAAAATAGGGAAACACAAGCTTATAGGCATTACCGGAAACATGGATTCCGCTTTGGCCAAACAAGCTGATTACGTATTGAACACCTATGTGGAAAAAGAGGCCTGCCCCAATAATTTGGCACCTACAACAAGTACCTCGGCACAAATGTCGATGGGCGACGCACTGGCAATTTGCCTTTTGGAACTCAAGGGCTTCAGTAGCTCCGATTTTGCCAAATATCACCCTGGCGGTGCTTTGGGAAAGAAGCTATATTTGCGTGTTGCCGATATCGTGGCCAACAATCAAAAACCACAGGTCGATATAAATGCCAAAGTGAAGGATGTGATTGTAGAAATATCCGAAAAAATGCTGGGAGTTACGGCTGTATTGGACCAGGGCAAGGTCGTGGGCATTGTAACCGATGGCGACATACGTAGAATGTTGAGCAAATATGATAATATCAGTGGACTGACCGCAAGGGACATTATGACTTCCAATCCAAAGACAATAGACGCAGATACGCTGGCCGTGAAAGCCTTAAAAGTATTGCAGGAAAAAAGCATATCCCAATTGTTGGCCTTTGACGGCGATAACTACGCGGGCGTGGTCCACATCCATAACCTTATAAACGAGGGAATCCTATAATGGCTAAAAAAGAGAAAAAAAGTCCGGATGAGATGTCCTTTTTGGACCATTTGGAAGAGTTACGTTGGCATTTAATGCGTTCTACATTGGCAGTTGTAATCATTGCCTGTGTAGCCTTTGTGTTCAGAGGCTTTATTTTTGATACGATACTGTTCGGTCCAAAAAACATGGACTTCCCCACCTATCAGCTATTTTGCAACATTGGTAAGTTCTTTGGGGTAGATTCTGAATTTTGTGGCGATACCATTCCCTTTACCATTCAGAGTAGATTAATGGCAGGACAGTTCTCCGCACATATTTGGACTTCTATTTGGGCAGGGGTAATTCTTGGCTTCCCTTATATTTTGTATGAATTGTGGAGGTTCATCAGCCCAGGGCTTTACGAGAATGAGAGAAAACATTCTAGGGGATTTATTATTACAGCATCGGGATTGTTCTTTCTTGGAGTATTGTTTGGATATTACATCGTTGCCCCATTATCCATCAACTTTTTGGGATCCTACCAAGTGAGCAAGGAAGTATTGAACGAAATCGACCTTGCCTCCTACATCGGAACAGTAAGAGCTTCAGTAATTGCCTGTGGAATCATGTTTGAATTGCCTATTATCATTTTCTTCTTGACCAAGGTTGGATTGGTAACGCCCGAAATTCTGAAGAAATACAGAAAAATAGCTTTGGTCATCATTTTGATACTATCGGCCATCATCACACCTCCTGATGTAACCAGTCAAATTATTGTATGTATCCCCGTACTTGTATTGTACCAGGTCAGCATATTTATTTCCAGAATGGTAGTTAAAAAAGAAGCCAAGAAAGAGAAAGAAAGAAAAAATGCCAAATAAAGTAGAGGAGTTCAATGCCTATCGTGCCAAGATGAACGATAAGCTGCTTGCAGAAAACAATAAACTCATAAAACGCATCTTTAACTTGGACACCAACGCCTATATGGCCGGAGCCCTGGACGTAAAGACCAAGGAACTCTTGGGATTGGTAGCCTCCGCCGTGCTACGTTGCGATGACTGTGTAAAATACCACTTGGAAAGCTCCAAGGAAGCTGGTGCCAACAAGGCAGAGGTAATGGAAACCTTGGGGATAGCCACCTTGATCGGCGGAACCATTGTTGTACCCCATTTAAGACGGGCATACGAATACTGGGAAGCATTGGAGGAAAACGAAGCTTAAAAAAATCCAAAAGACCGTTCGGTAGACAAAGAATATGTTTAGTTTTGGCAAATTCATATGAAGCTACGCGCAGAAAATATCATGAAGGCCTATCGCGGCCGAAAAGTTGTCAAAGGTATTTCCCTCGAGGTAAACCAGGGTGAAATCGTTGGGCTTTTGGGTCCAAATGGAGCTGGAAAGACCACGTCGTTCTACATGATCGTTGGTCTGATAAAACCCAACGGCGGCAATATCTATCTGGATGATATGAACATTACCAGTTTCCCCATGTACAAAAGGGCACAGAACGGAATTGGTTATTTGGCGCAGGAAGCCTCTGTTTTCCGAAAATTGAGCATCGAGAAAAATATCTTGAGCGTTTTGCAACTTACCAAGTTGAGCAAAAAGGAACAACACATGAAAATGGAATCCTTGATCGATGAGTTCGGTCTGGGGCACATCCGCAAAAACCGAGGTGATCTACTCTCTGGGGGGGAGCGCCGTCGTACCGAAATCGCACGTGCTTTGGCCACCGACCCTAAATTTATTCTGTTGGACGAACCGTTTGCCGGTGTGGACCCTGTCGCGGTGGAAGACATTCAGCGAATCGTGGCCCAGTTGAAGAACAAAAACATCGGCATTTTGATCACCGACCATAATGTTCAGGAAACCTTGGCCATTACCGAACGCTCCTATCTTATGTTCGAAGGTGGTATCCTCAAAGCCGGCATCCCCGAGGAACTTGCCATGGATGAAATGGTGAGAAAGGTCTACTTGGGTCAAAACTTTGAATTGCGGAAAAAGAAATTGGATTTTTAAATCTACTTCTGGGAAGGCATTAGCAAAGAAGCCAACACATAAAAAAGTATAATCACAGGTATTGCCAAAAAGCGTAATGTCAACAGCAATACCAAGCTACCAATAACGAACAGATAACGAATACCGTTGTCCCTAAAGCTCCAATTTTTAAACTTTAAAGCAAACAATTTTATCGGCGAGTTCAGCAGATAGGAACTCAAAACCGTCAAAATCACCAAAAACCATGGGTTAAGGATGATGTTGTTCAATGCATCGTTGTTATGGTACAAAAGAATCAAGGGCAAGGAAAGAATCAAAAGAGCATTGGCCGGTGTTGGCAGCCCCACAAAAGAAGAGACTTGATTCTCATCCACATTAAATTTGGCCAACCTGTAGGCAGAGGCCAAGGTGATGGCAAAGCCCACAAAAGGAAACAGGGTAATTTCTGCATCGTGACCAATAAAACCTAAGTTCCAACCACCTCGTTCCGCCATGCTCAACAACTGGAACATGACCACACCCGGAACCAGGCCACTTGTAATCACATCGGCCAAGGAGTCCAATTGCACCCCTATTTCACTTTGCACATTGAGCAAACGGGCCGCGAGGCCATCAAAAAAATCAAAGAAAATCCCGATAAACACAAAAAGTGCAGCCCACTCCAAATGATTGAGCACAGCAAATACTGTAGCTATACAACCGCTCAATACATTGAGCAGGGTTAAAAAATTGGGAATATAGGACTTCATGAAATTAGATTTCCGTAAAAATAAAGGAAAAATTAAACTGTGCGCAACGGATTGTGGGCCGAGTCGTTTTTATTCTGATATTTGTTCTGATAAAATACTGAATGAGACGAAATCTCCATCTATTATTTTTTTGCTTCATTATAGGGAAACTTGTTTTTTCCCAAGCCCCGCAACTCACAGAAAATGCACAAGTAAGCCTGCTTACCTGTGCCGCAGGCGACGAGTTGTACTATGCTTTTGGCCATAGTGCTTTCCGGGTTCAAGACCCGGCACTTGGAATCGATGTAGTCTACAATTATGGGACTTTTGATTTTAACCAACCTAACTTTTATCTAAACTTCACCAAGGGCAGAATGATCTATTCCCTGTCCCGCAGAAGTTTTGAAGCCTTCCTGTATGAGTATGAGTTGGAAAAAAGATGGGTAAAAGAGCAAATTTTGGACCTCGATCTGCAACAACGCAATCAGCTACTCGCATTTTTTGAAGAAAATTATCTGCCCGAAAACAGGGACTACCTATATGACCCCCTTTTGAACAACTGCTCCAGCATTACAGGGGATATTTTAAAAGAACAGTTTGGTAAAGC
The DNA here is from genome assembly GCA_963677115.1 of uncultured Allomuricauda sp. Classification (GTDB taxonomy): domain Bacteria; phylum Bacteroidota; class Bacteroidia; order Flavobacteriales; family Flavobacteriaceae; genus Flagellimonas. The sequence goes on along the minus strand of OY781874.1, from coordinate 2,568,361 downwards.
CATTGTTTTTGATGGTTCATATTTGGAAAAACAATACACCTTTCGGCAATTGGTGCGCCAATTTATGGATGTGAACACTTGGTCCATGTTCGGCATTGACCTCGCTTTTGGTTCACCTGTGGACAGAAAGGCTACGGTGCAAGAACATATGTTTTTGCCCTATTATGCCATGGAACAACTAAGGCACACTACCTTGAACGGAAAACCTTTGGTAAAAAGGGAACGAACCATTTTGGACTACAATGAGCACCTTCAGCAAAGCTTTTTCCCGCTCTCACCACTCTTTTGGTTTTTGATGCTCATGGCCTTCACGGCAATTATCACCTATTTTGATTACAAACACAAAACACGTAGCCGCTGGTTGGACTTTTCGCTGTTATTTATCACGGGGGTGGCAGGAATCTTTCTCTTTTTGCTCTGGGTGGCGGCAGACCACACTTCCACCCCATATAACTTCAACATTTTATGGGCATTTCCCACCAATGCAATTGTCGCTTTTACCTTGGTTTTCCAAGATAAGGTACCCCAATGGGCTCCAAAATACTTTTGGGCAACTTTAGGGTTGATGGGCATTGTGCTTTTGCTTTGGATAATTAAGGTTCAGATTTTTTCTCCTGTAGTTATTCCGTTACTTTTGACGCTGGCTATTCGATACCTGTACATCATCAGGTATTCCAAATTATAGGTTGGCCCACAAACAACACCCATGAACTTATTAACGGTCGAAAACATATCAAAATCGTATGGAGAGCTAGTGCTCTTCTCGGACATTTCATTTGGAATAAATAAAGACCAAAAGATTGCCCTTATTGCCAAAAACGGAAGTGGCAAAACCTCTATTCTCAATATTATGTCAGGGAAGGATTCCTCGGAAACGGGACAGGTGACCACTCGTAAGGGCATCAAAATTTCGTTTTTGGAGCAAGAACCGGACCTGAACCCGAATTTGACCATTGAGGAGACCATTTTTACTACGGACAACGACATCCTAAAGGTAATTGCGAACTACGAAAAGGCCGTTGAGAATCCTGAGAACACGGAGCAGTACCAAAAAGCCTTCGAGGCCATGGAGCGACTCAACGCTTGGGATTTTGAAACCCAGTACAAGCAAATACTTTTTCAACTACAGCTTTCCAAGCTCGATGCCAAGGTAAGTACACTTTCGGGCGGACAAAAAAAGCGTTTGGCCTTGGCCAATGCACTACTCAACAAACCTGATTTGTTGATTCTGGACGAGCCCACCAACCATTTGGATCTAGAAATGATTGAGTGGCTGGAAGCTTACTTTGCCAAAGAAAGCATTACCCTGTTCATGGTAACGCACGACCGTTATTTTTTGGATAGGGTCTGCAACGAAATATTGGAGCTGGACAACAACCAGCTATACACTTACAAAGGAAATTACTCCTATTACCTGAACGAAAAGGAGGCTCGAACGGAACGTGAGGCGGTAGAGCAGCAAAAAACCAAAATGTTGTACAAAAAGGAGTTGGATTGGATGCGCAGGCAACCCAAGGCACGGACCACAAAATCAAAATCCCGGATTGATGATTTTGCAGAGATAAAACAACGGGCACACCAAAGGCGTCAAGAACATGAGGTACAGCTGGAACTGAACATGGAGCGCCTGGGCAGCAAGATTTTAGAGCTTCACAATGTTTCCAAATCCTATGGCGACAAAACCATCTTGGATAAGTTTGATTACAATTTCACCAAAGGTGAACGTGTGGGCATCATCGGAAAAAACGGAACAGGGAAATCCACTTTTTTGAACATCATCACCGAACGGGAAGATGTAGAAGGCGGAAAAGTAGTGGTTGGGGACACCTTAAAATTTGGTTACTATACCCAAAAAGGGATTCCCAATAAAGAAGGACAAAAGGTGATTGATGTAATCCGTGAATTTGGGGATTACATACCTTTAAAAAAAGGAAGGCAGATTTCTGCCCAACAATTATTGGAGCGTTTTCTTTTTGATAGAAAAAAGCAGTACGATTTTGTTGAAAAATTAAGCGGTGGAGAACGGAAACGACTCTATTTATGTACCGTACTGATTCAAAATCCAAATTTCCTGATTCTGGATGAGCCTACCAATGATTTGGACATTGTTACCCTGAACGTACTGGAAAGCTTTCTGTTGGATTTCCCAGGGTGCCTGATCGTGGTCTCCCACGACCGCTATTTTATGGATAAAATCGTGGACCACCTGTTTGTGTTCCGTGGAGAAGGGGTTATAGAAGATTTTCCTGGAAACTACTCGGATTACCGGACCTACGAGAGCAGTAAAATACTAGAGGAACGCGAAAACAAGAACACTTCTTCAGAAAAAACCGAGAACAACTGGCGGGACACCAGCAGCGGCAAACTGTCTTATTCGGAACAAAAGGAATACAAACAACTGGAAAAGGACATTCAAAAACTGGAAGAGAAAAAAGTGGTACTGCAAAATAAGTTCACCGATCCCGGATTGGACGGGGACGAGATTGCCGACCTTTCCATTGCACTCAAGGAAATAACCGATGCCATTGAGAAAAAGACGGAACGTTGGTTCGAGCTTTCTTCCATTTTAGAAGGATAAATTGTACCCTTGAGGGGACCTTAGGGCTGTAATCAGGATGATGTTCAAAATATTTTCATATATACAATTCTTTGCCAAATCCACCAACGAGCATGGGGTGCACTCCCCTTTCGTGTTCCAATATGTGACCCGATGTCTTTATTCCAAAAAAAAGCTCCACAAGAACAAAGACATCAATGTTCTGCTCAAAACCATCGACTACTTCCATTTTAAAAGCGTCAGCATTGAAAATAATACCGAAGTCAAAGAATTGGTAAAACAGACTTTTCCCAAAACTCAATTTGACAAAAAACCTATTGACCTGCTTTTTGTTGATGAAATGGATATCCCTACCTTCCAAAAAATACGGTCCGAGGGAGGATTGCACAACAACAGTCTTATTTTGGTCGCCTCCCTTTATGATAACAAGAAAGTTTTGGAACAATGGAAAGGTTTGATTGCCCTACCAGAAATAACCGTCAGCATTGATATGTACCATTGTGGACTTATTTCCATCCGGAGGGAGCAGGTAAAAGAACATTTCACGATTCGAATTTAAAACGGTAATTTTAAGTTATGGGAAATATAGCATCGGATAATACCATTTGGTACGTATTGGCCGTTTTGGGGCTTATTTATTTGATTATTTTGTTCAGAAACAGAAAAGGGACCAAACGCCGAAAGTCCCGTAAGTTTATGGAAGGAAAACGCAAGCATGACAAGAACAACGAACAGTAAGCTATTTACAACGGGCAATAGGTAACCGAATTACGGGGAACAACCCGGTTAACTGACTACTGAAAAAATGAAGATATATACCAAAACCGGGGATAACGGAACGACAGCATTGTTTACGGGTACCCGTGTACCCAAGCATCACATTCGCATTGAAAGTTATGGCACCATTGATGAACTCAATTCCCATTTAGGACTTTTGCGCGACCAAGAAATGGATGAACATTCAAAAAAAACCCTGACCCTTGTTCAAGAGAAGCTTTTTACGGTAGGCTCCATATTGGCCACCGAGCCCAAAAAGGACAAAAGACTTAAAATACCCCGAATCAGTTCGGACGATATTGAGTTTCTAGAGCAGGAAATGGACAAAATGAACGAGGAACTTCCTAAAATGACACATTTTATTCTCCCTGGCGGGCACACCACAGTGTCATACTGTCATATTGCCAGAACAGTTTGTCGTCGGGGAGAACGTATGATATCCTATTTGCATGAGAATGAGCCTGTACCCGAGAACGTACTAGCTTATATTAATCGCCTATCCGATTATCTGTTTGTTCTGGCACGCAAGTTGTCCAAAGATTTAAACGCTCAAGAGGTCAAGTGGATTCCTGAGAAATTGGACTGACAAAATCGTTGTTTTACCATAAATGTTTTGTCAACAATAAAATAATTTTTAAATAATGGTGTTTTTACTTGGCAGATTGGGTTTAAAAATTATTTTTGCAAAAAATTTAAAATCAAACCGTTACTATGTACTGGACTTTAGAATTAGCTTCATATTTAAGTGATGCGCCTTGGCCAGCAACCAAAGACGAACTGATAGATTATGCGATTCGAACAGGAGCGCCGTTGGAAGTTGTAGAAAATTTACAATCGATGGAAGAAGAAGGGGGCGAGATATACGAGTCCATCGAAGAAATTTGGCCAGATTACCCGACCGAGGAAGATTACCTCTGGAACGAGGATGAATATTAGATCCCAAAAGCACAAACCACGTTAAAAAGTCTCTTTTGAGGCTTTTTTTTATGTAATTTTGACAGCCTAGCCGAAGTATTCCATCGTAATCCCATCAATGGAACGGCTTTTGACAATCAAAAGAAAAAACATTTCATGAGTTTTATTAATTCCGTACTAAAGGTATTCGTAGGAGATAAATCGGAGAAGGATGTAAAGTCACTACAACCTTTGGTAAAAGAGATAAAATCCTTTGAGCAACAACTGGAAGGATTATCACATGATGAACTAAGACATAAAACAGCATCTTTTAAAACAAGAATAGCTGAAGATTGTAAAGAAATCAACGATAAAATCGCTGCGTTAAAAGAAGAAGTGGAAAATTCGAACGACATTGATCGTAACGAAGAAATCTATTCCGAAATCGACAAGCTCAACGAAGAGGCCTATAAAATTTCTGAAAAAACGCTGGAAGATATTCTTCCCGAAGCCTTTGCCGTGGTCAAGGAAACAGCCAAGCGATTTGCAGCCAACGAAACTTTAACGGTAACGGCCAGCGAATTCGACAGGGTACTTTCCGGTGACAAGGATTACGTTTCCCTGGAAGGCGATAAAGCAATCTGGCAAAACTCATGGGACGCCGCGGGAAAAGAAGTTACCTGGGATATGGTACACTACGATGTACAGCTTATAGGAGGTATCGCACTGCATCAAGGTAAGATTGCGGAAATGCAAACAGGTGAAGGTAAAACCTTGGTGGCCACGCTCCCGCTCTACCTCAATGCATTGGCCGGAAAAGGCGCGCATTTGGTAACGGTGAACGACTATCTGGCAAAAAGGGACAGTGCTTGGATGGCTCCCTTGTTCGAGTTTCACGGACTTTCCGTGGATTGTATCGACAAGCACAGGCCCAATTCGGACGGAAGAAGAGCCGCTTACAACGCAGACATTACTTATGGAACCAATAACGAATTTGGTTTTGATTACCTCCGTGACAACATGGCGCATACCCCGGATGATCTGGTACAGCGCCCCCACCACTACGCCATTGTGGATGAGGTGGATTCGGTATTGATCGATGATGCCCGTACACCATTGATTATTTCCGGGCCCGTTCCCGAAGGAGATCGCCACGAGTTCAATGAACTAAAACCACAAGTCTCGGATATCGTCCAAAAACAGCGTCAACATTTAACAGGAGTTTTGGCAGAAGCCAAAAAGTTGATCAAGGAAGGGAACACTAAGGAAGGTGGTTTCTTGTTACTACGCGTTCACCGTGGACTTCCAAAAAATAAGGCGCTCATCAAGTTTTTGAGCGAAGAAGGGGTTAAGCAATTGCTTCAAAAGACCGAAAACTTCTATATGCAGGACAATAATAGGGAAATGCCCAAGGTGGACGAAGACCTATTGTTCGTTATCGATGAAAAAAACAATCAAATAGAATTAACCGATAAGGGAGTAGAAAGCATCTCCACAGATCAGGACAAAGAATTTTTTGTGATGCCCGATATCGGTAGTGAAATTGCCAAAATCGAGAACCAAAACCTCGAGATAGAAAAAGAAGCTGAACTCAAGGAAGAGCTCTTTAAGGAATTCGCCGTAAAGAGCGAGCGTATCCATACCATGACCCAGTTGCTGAAAGCCTATACCCTGTTCGAAAAGGATGTGGAGTATGTGGTAATGAACAACAAGGTAATGATTGTGGACGAGCAAACCGGTCGTATCATGGACGGACGCAGGTACTCGGACGGACTCCACCAAGCCATTGAGGCCAAGGAGAACGTAAAAATCGAGGCCATGACCCAGACTTTTGCGACAGTTACCCTCCAGAACTACTTTAGAATGTACAACAAACTGTCTGGAATGACAGGTACAGCGGTAACAGAAGCAGGTGAATTTTGGGAAATCTATGAGTTGGATGTGATGGAAATTCCAACCAACCGACCCATTGCCCGTGACGATAGGCAAGATTTGATCTACAAGACCAAGCGTGAAAAATACAATGCCATCATCGACGAGGTTACGAAAATGTCCCAATCAGGAAGGCCTGTACTTATCGGTACCACTTCCGTTGAAATTTCAGAATTGTTATCCAAGTTGTTGAGCGTTCGTAAGGTTCCCCACAATGTATTGAATGCAAAACTCCATAAAAAAGAGGCGGACATTGTTGCCGAAGCCGGTAAAGGTGGGATTGTTACCATTGCGACCAACATGGCCGGTAGGGGTACCGACATTAAATTATCATCGGAAGTAAAAGAAGCCGGTGGTTTGGCCATTATAGGTACAGAGCGCCACGATTCCCGACGTGTGGACAGACAGTTGAGAGGTCGTTCAGGACGTCAAGGGGACCCAGGAAGTTCACAGTTCTATGTTTCTTTGGAAGATAACCTGATGCGTTTGTTCGGATCTGACCGTGTGGCCAAAATGATGGACCGCATGGGCTTGGAAGATGGTGAAGTGATCCAACACTCCATGATGACCAAATCCATTGAACGTGCTCAGAAAAAAGTAGAGGAAAACAATTTTGGTATCCGTAAACGTTTGTTGGAGTATGATGATGTAATGAATGCCCAACGGGAGGTTATCTACAAGAGAAGAAGACACGCATTGGAAGGTGAACGCTTAAAAGTGGACATCGCCAACATGATCTATGATACTTCCGAAGTTATTGCGGAAACCAATAAAATGGCCGACGATTATAAGAACTTCGAGTTCGAGCTCATCAAATATTTCTCCATTACCTCACCTATCGATGAGGAGGAGTTCAGGAAAATGAGCTTTCAACAAATTGCCAATAAAGTCAACGAAGAGGCATACCGTTTCTACAAAGAAAAAATGGAGCGTAGTGCCACGGTTGCCTTCCAAGTCATCAAAAAGGTGTACGAGGATGAGTCCAACAAGTTTGAGCGCATTGTAGTACCCTTCACGGACGGTATCAAATCCTTGAATGTTGTAACCAACTTGGAAAAAGCCTACAATTCTAATGGAAAACAGTTGATTACCGATTTTGAGAAGAACATCACATTGGCCATCATTGACGATTCCTGGAAAACGCACTTGCGTAAAATGGATGAATTGAAACAATCCGTGCAATTGGCGGTTCACGAACAAAAAGATCCATTATTGATCTACAAGTTCGAGGCTTTTGAACTCTTCAAGGAAATGATCGATAAAGTAAATAGAGAAGTTATATCCTTCTTGTTCAAAGGAGAGCTGCCCTCTGAGAACACCGCTCAGATACAAGAAGCCAGAAACGTTCGCAGACCTAAGGAAAACATTCAAACCTCCAAAGAGGAAATTCCGAACAGCGACGAATTGGCCGCTCAGAACAGGGCTGCAGGCCAAACCCAAGGACAACGTCAACAAGTAACGGAAACCATTGTTCGGGAAAAACCGAAAATCGGTAGAAATGAAAAGGTCACCATTAAAAATGTGATGTCCGGAGAAAGCAAAACTGTAAAGTACAAACAGGCAGAACCTCTTATAGATAAAGGAGAATGGGTTTTGGTCAACGACTGATCCAACCCAAATACAAACCCAAAGTGGCAGTTATTAAAGCTGCCACTTTTTTTATATCAAAAACATAGTTAGATTTACAATATTAAACACCCCATTAAGCTACTCTACCATACCGTTCAACCTTTTGGTGATAGAGTCATATTCACACGCAGCATATGAAAAGTCCTGATAAGGATACATATAGGATACAAGACAAAATTACTTTGATACTAAAGGTAAATTATAATTCTTCTTTCTTTGCTGCCATCTTTGGATTGGTGTGTTACTTCTTTTTGGGTATAGATGGAGTTATTCCCTTTACATTTTGGGGTTATGCAGCCATCAATCTATTGAACACACTCCTGTACAAGCAACATAACAGATTGGTGCTCACTTATAATCTGACCTCCATACTATCCATGTTGGGAGCCGTTATAATCACACTTTACAGTGGAGGAATAGAGAGTCCTTTCGTTTTTGTTCTGGCCATAATAGTATTTGCCGGTTATGTGACCACAAGGGTCTTTGGACAATTGTACCTTATACTCAATTTGGCCGTTCTTACGCTTTTGTTCCTTTATGATACAGGGGATTTTAAGATTTCCGAAAATACAGTCCCATTGGAGTCCAGCGACTGGTTCGCCTATTTAAGCGCCCTTTTTGCCGTTTACCTATTGGGAGGGGTATTTGGTAAAAACCTTTTGAGCGCCCATCACAGACTGTACAGGTCACGGAATGAAATTCAAGAACGTATCGACGAAAAAGAGATACTTCTCAAAGAAGTACACCATCGGGTAAAAAACAATCTTCAGACCGTTTCAAGTCTATTAAGTCTTCAATCTCGATCTATTGATGACAGCAAAATCAGCAGCATCATCAAAAGCAGCCAAAATAGGGTAGTATCCATGGCAATGGTACACGAAATGCTCTACAAACGGGATGATTATCTATCAAAAATTGAACTAAAACCCTATGTTCAAGAATTGTGCGATTATTTGGTCAGATCTGTAAAAGGCAATGTAAACAATGTAAAAGTCAATCTGGACATCAATAATTACAAGTTGAGCATTGACACAGTGATTCCTTTGGGGTTGATTATCAACGAAACTATTACCAACGCCTTAAAGTATGGAATTGCCGAGGTCAGGGATGGTGAGATTCATGTTTCTGTAGAAAAAATTGATGACAACCGTTACAGAATGTACCTTGGGGACAATGGTATCGGATATTCGGAAGAAATAAATCCGAAAACATCCAACTCACTTGGGCTAAAGCTTATCTATAACTTGGCACGACAGCTTAGGGGCACCATTACCAGGGACAACGACAAAAAAGGCACACACTACACCATTGAATTCGAAGAAGTGATAGAGCAGTTCAATTCAGTAGATCAATAGATGCTGAACCGTGGAGAAATGAAAAGGTCGGCATACACCGACCATTCCTAACTATTTCCAATATAAACTTAAAATTCTATAGTTTTCTTTCCCTAAAAGAGAAGGCTATGCTTGCCAAAACAAATGCCATACTCAACGACAACACAAAAGGTACCAACATATCCAATATCATAATTAAGCCAATTTTGCCCTGTCATTTTTTGTTTTAAAAGAAAGCTCCTTTTTGATTTTTGAGTTTTTAAACTTGTACAATCTAGCTGTCTTTCTATCCTTTCTGATGGTTTGGTTAAATTCAACTTTCAACTCAACACCCATTGTAAGTGTATCCACTTTTGTTTCGTTGGAGATTTCTTGGGCAGAAGCCATAGTTCCGAAAAAAGTTACTGCGATGATGGTGAAAATTGTTTTCATTTGTTCTGATTGTTTAACGATGTAAAAGTACCTTCAGGAACAAACTCAACTCGATTTCCATCGGTCAATGACCACTTTCTTTCGGTGAATATTTTTTTTTCAGTTAAAGTGTTTTTTATCGACGATGAACGTTTTTGGATGCGAAAACAACATACCGAACTGATGTGCATTTCATCGATAAACTCACCTTTACAACCCTTGTAACACACTGAACACCAATAATTTATTTGTAGGAAAAGGATTATATTTTCATAGTTTGGCGTAGGAAAAAACAACTGACATTGACAAATGTCAATTTGAAGGTTCAAAAACATTTTAAGCACCTAAAAACGTATGGTTAACATTTTTTAACGGGCATCCCTGTAATTGTTGGTATCTTAATGCAACTAAACAAAAAACTAATATGTATATCGTGAGAACTCCATTTGTCATTCTGCTTTTGTTGGCATCCATAAGTTGCCAACCCAAAAACAAATCCGATAAGCAAGAAGTCGCTCAAAAAGAAGAATCCGACATTTCTTTGGAAACCAAATTGACCGATGAACAACTTCAAGAATACAAGAAAGCCTATTTTGCCAGCGGATGCTTTTGGTGCGTGGAAGCCATTTTTGAAAGTGTAAAAGGTGTACAAGAAGTATATTCGGGATATTCCGGAGGTTCGGAAAAGAACCCTACCTACGAAGAAGTTTCATATGGCAGAACACACCATGCCGAAGCGGTAGAAGTCTATTACGACCCCAAAGTAATATCCTTTACCCAATTGGTACAGGTATTCTTTGGTTCGCACGACCCGACCTCGTTAAACAGGCAAGGGCCCGACCGTGGCGCACAGTACCGTTCCATAGCTTTTTATCAGAACGATAAGGAAAAGAAAATCATCGAAGACTATATAGCCCAATTGCAGGCAGAAAATGTATATGGGGACCGTGTCATAGTTACCGAGGTAAAACCCTTTGAAAAGTTTTATATGGCAGAGGAATATCACCAAGACTACGAAAAGCGGAACCCCAATAACAGTTATATCAGAAATGTATCTATTCCCAGATTAAATCGTTTTAAAGAAAACTTTAAGTCCTACCTGAAAGAAGATGTCCATTGAAGATGATTTGGTAGGTGTTGGCGGTTGTAGAATTATATCGACCAACAGATTCGGGGTGGTTCCTTGGGACTGGCAATTGAAGCTAGTTCTTTAGAACCACTTCGCTGTATTTAGAATTGATTTTAATGGTCTTACCATCAGTTTTATTGATGTGGTATCCTGTATATAGGTTGCTTCCCTGTTTTTTGGTCGATATTAATTTTAGTGCCTTTGGATATTGAAAACCTGAAGTTGTTTCATTTACTGAAATAACATAGGGCGTTTCTGGCAATTTGCAATTCAACTCCCCATTTTCCACGGAAATATCAATGGAATTGAATCCACTGGAGACCTCATCAATATTCAAAACCCCAAAATTGTTGGTCACCTGCGCCTTGCCAGCGACCTTGCCAATGAGCACATTGGAGGACACCGAATGCAACTTCAATTGCTTTACCTCTTTCAAATGAACTTTATCGGAGTAATCTGTACTAAGGCTGCCATAGTTCCAATTTTGCACCACTACGGGGGAATATGAAACCCGAATATCTGTATTGACACCATCTATGGTAGAGGCAAGCAAGCTTGCGTAAGACAAGCTTGCATTGATGTTCTTGGCATTTTCCGCCAACTTTACCTCACCGTGACGTACATTCATGTTTACCTTAATGTACTTTGGCATTTTGATGATGATTCGCTTTTTGACCTTATACTCTTTATGTTTACCTCCCGATGAAAAATAAAATACGTTCGAGCCTCCGTTCATTCTAATTTCTTCTCGGAGCTGTTTTCTTAACTCGGCCTGCTCCTCTCTGATCTCTGCTTGCTGGGCACGGATTTCTTCACGTTGTTCCCTGAGTCTTTCGTGCATTTCTTCCCTCACTTTTTCTCGCTCTTCCCGAAACTTTTCACGTTGGCCCCTAAGCTCTTCTCTCTGGGCCTCACGCTCCTCCGCCATTTTTTCCATCTCCTCCCCCCATTCTTCAAAGCGCTTCTTGTATTCCTTGTCAAACGTTTTCTCAAACTCCTTTTGCCACTCCTTCATATACTTTTCCCCGTCCCTTTTATAGGCATCATAATCAAACTCTATGGGAGGCATCGGAGGCATCGGAGGCATTGAAGCCACAATATTGATTTCGGGAATAGTAAAAGCTGTGATTTCTGAAATATCCACATTGGCCATAATTTCCGATACCGAAGGTATTTCTGGGATATCTACGTTAACCCCTTGAAAATCGAAGGCATAATTGGGCCCGGCACCTTCGGTACTTACCTCTATTTCCTTGCTATTGCCCATTATTTTGACCAAATCCCGTTCAAAATAAGAATCCACCTCCTTCTGTTCCACACCTTCCAGCGCTATTACAGCCGTGATTTCTACTTGATCCTTGGTCCAAGTCTCAAACTTGATATCGGCATAACTGGTGTTAATGGACAGTTCCGTATCGTTATTGACATTAAAAGTTTCCTTGTATGTTTTGGACTTCTCCTGCGCTTGACCGGTAAAGCCGACCAAGGCAAGAAGCAATCCGCTACACCATATTTGATGATTCCTGTTCATTTTTTGATGATTTTAATTGATTCAACTTTGATTGTAATTTTTGCAATAACTGCAGCCGTAGCTGTAGATTATTGATCAATGCGCTTATAGTTTGATCATTGGGGCCCAAATCGTTCAATTCTTGATTAAGTCTTTGATATTCCTTGTTCAGTTCCGCCAATCGATCCATATAGCTGTCCACAAGTTCTTTGTTGCCCGGGTCCTCTGCCAGTTCGGATAATTGCAGATTGATGTTTGTGGTATAATAGGTTTCAATCTTTTTAAGATCCGGTGATAGGTCCCCCAAGGAAATACCTTGAGCTTCTTCATTGGAATTTTCCCTGTCCACCACGGTTATCTTTTCATCGGGCTCAACCTCGCCCCTATTATTGTTGAAATAATAAAGTGACAACCCTACAGCAACCACAACAGAAGCGGCAATCTGCATCCAAAGGGAAATTACCTTTCGCTTAGGAGGGTTTTTAGGCAACTCATTGTCCAACTTGGCAAAAAAGCGGTCTTCGTGCCCTTTCTTCATGTCAAAACTTTTCTGCTCTCTCTCCTTTTCAAATATTTCTCTAAGATCACGTGCCATAAGCCAAATCTTTTAATTTTTCTTTTAATTGTGCTTTTCCTCTCAACAATCGGGTTCGTGATGCCGTTTCCGTGATGCTCAAGATTCCAGATATCTCGGAATGATCGTACCCTTCTACCAAAAACAATTGCACTACATATCTATATTTCTGCGGCAGCTCCTCTATGGCTTCCTTTACCTGCCCCACAGAGATTCCTTCCTCCACCGACCAGTCGTCCTCCTCCGCTACCTGCATGTAACTCTCATTGAGCTCCACCGTCCGCTGGTATTTGGACTTTAAAAAATCGATACTGCCGTTTACAACAATTCTCTTCAACCAAGCCCCGAACGTAACATCTCCCTTAAACTGCTCAATCCGCTGAAATGCCTTGATAAACGATTCCTGCAACACATCCTCCGCATCATCCGAATTGTTAAGAAAGCGCATTGCCACACAAAACATACCATCGCAATACTGGCGATAGAGTTGCATTTGTGCTTGGCGGTCGTTCGCCTTGCACTTTTCTACAAGCTCGATATGGAGCACACTTGGTTCTATGTCTGGTTTTTTAGTTGTTCTGTACTAATGACGATGCAAAAAATGCAACGTTGCAAATTAGGGCGTTTTTTATTCATTTTTAACAAAAAAAGCCCCGCTGATATGTACAACGGGGCTCATTATTAGAAAGTTACACAGTTTATTCGTCCAATAATAAATTTAAGTGAACTGTGATGTTATCACGCGTTGCCTTGCTGTAAGGACACATTTCATGTGCTTCGTTGATAATAGTTTCACCTGTTTCCTTATCTACCGTGGGCAAATACGTATCCAAAGTAACCTCTAAGAAAAATCCATCGTCTTCCTTATTAAGGGCAACTATGGCCGTAACGCTAAAGTCCCCAAGATCATCAATATCATGGCTTTTGGCAACAGCCTCCACTGCACCTGCGTAGCAAGTAGAATATGCGGCGGCAAAAAGCTCCTCTGGATTTGTAGATTTGGGATCAGGTTTGCCCTTGGAGTTGGGCATTGAAATAGGAAAGTCCAAAACGCCATCTTCACTCTTAACATGTCCAGCTCTTCCTCCTGTATTAGTGGCCTGGGCCTCAAAAATAGTCTTCATCTTTTAAATGTTTATAGGTTCATAAAAATCGGCACCTTTTACGATTACCGATTATTTAACGAATAAGGTACCACTTTGCTGGCGGAAGTTCACTTTAACGGATATTAAATTTTTGTGAAATGGATGGTTAAAAATAAAGAGGCAAAACCGAGCAAAGTCCGAACAAACCCATAAAATCTTTATAAATTCGTATAAACTGATGAACTGTACACTTGGCAGAAGAGAACAAGACACCTTCCGATACTATTTCCAAAATCAAAGCACTCAGAAAACAAGAACTTTCTGCTGATGTTTTGGCACAAGGTATTTTTGCAGGCAACAAAGCTATGCTTGCCAAAGCCATAACCCTTTTGGAAAGTACAAAAACCGCCCATTTTGAAAAAGCCAATGCCGTTATAGAAAAGTGTCTTTCCCGACCTACAAATAGCATTCGTTTGGGAATTACGGGAGTTCCCGGGGTCGGTAAAAGCTCATTTATCGAAACTTTGGGCAAAACCCTTACAGACCAAGGCAACAAGGTGGCCGTTTTGGCCGTGGACCCTACCAGCTCCTTGAGCAAGGGAAGTATTTTGGGCGATAAAACCCGAATGGAAACCTTGGCCAAGGACCCAAAGGCCTTTATCCGCCCCTCCCCTTCCGGAACCTCCTTGGGCGGTGTGGCGCAAAAAACCCGTGAAAGTATCATCCTCTGTGAAGCTGCTGGCTACAATGTGATTTTGGTAGAAACCGTAGGTGTTGGCCAAAGTGAAATAGCGGTACACAGCATGGTGGATTTTTTCCTGCTTTTAAAACTATCAGGCGCAGGAGATGAGCTCCAAGGCATAAAAAGGGGCATTATGGAAATGGCCGATGCCATAGCCATAAACAAAGCGGATGGCAGTAATTTGGAGCACGCCAAGCTGGCCGTAAGCGAATTTTCCAGAGCATTGCACCTGTATCCGCCCAAAGCCAATGGATGGACCCCCAAGGTGATGAAATGTTCTGCCATGGAGAAAACCGGGATTGAAGAAATCTGGGACATGGTTCAGCAGTTCGTGAAACACAACAAGGAAAACGGTTTTTTTGAAAAGAACCGACAGCAACAGAACAAGAACTGGTTTCTTCAGACGGTGGACGAATACATCAAACAATTTTTCCACCAAAAAGAAACTTTTAAAATAGAACAGGCCCAATTGTTGACAGAAATCGAAGACCACAAAATTTCGCCGTTCTATGCAGCAAAAGTCCTATTGGACAAGATTACCAAGGAACTTTAAATAAAAGCAATAAATTTGCACAGATTTTATACTGAATGAGCACTGTCACAGATTCCCTTTTATCCATAGTGGTTCCTTTGTACAACGAGGAGGACAATGTGGTCCTTTTGACCCAAAAAATCAACGAGAGCCTTGAGGGATACAACTATCAAATTGTATACGTGGATGATTTTTCTACGGATAAAACCCGCATCAAGGTCAAGGAAATGGATGATAAAAGAGTCCATTTGATTGAATTGAAAAAGAACTACGGCCAGAGTTTGGCCTTGGCCGCAGGAATCGATTATGCCGAAGGAGAATATATTATCACCATGGACGGGGACTTACAAAACGACCCCTCCGATATTCCGGGAATGTTGGAATACGCCATTACCGAAGAATATGACCTAGTTACGGGCATACGTCAGAAAAGAAAGGACTCCCAAGTCAAAAAAATACCGTCCAAAATCGCTAACTTTTTGGTACGGAGGGTTACCAAACTTGACATTAAGGACAATGGCTGTGCGCTTAAAGTTTTCACCAAGGATATTGCGAAAAGCCTGAATTTGTATGGCGAGATGCACCGGTTCATCACACTTTTGGCCCATTTGGAAGGTGCACAGATAAAACAAGTTCCGGTAAAACATCACGCTAGGCACGCTGGGGTTTCCAAATATGGTTTGGAGCGTGTTTTTAAGGTAGTGGCCGATATGATGCTGTTACTTTTCATTAGAAAATACTTTCAACGTCCCATCCACTTGTTTGGGATTTTTGGAGTTTTGTTGGTCATCCTTGGAGTTTTGATCAACATGTACCTACTAATCGTTAAGCTAGGATTTGATCAAGATATCGGTACGAGACCGCTGCTCATTTTCGGGATGATGTTCATTGTGGGGGGGATTCAATTGTTCACCATCGGAATTGTGATGGAGCTTTTGATTCGTACCTACTACGAATCACAGCAGAAGCGACCATATCGCATTAAAAAAATCAGCATAGGTGACGGAAAAGCTGCGTAAAAAGGGCATTACTGCCCTAAAAATTATTATCAGTGCAGTATTGATTTACTTTATTTTTACCAAAATAGAGTTGAAGGATGTGCTCCAAACGCTAAAAAAGAGCGACCCACTATACTTATTCTTAGCGTTGCTGTTTTTTGTATTGTCCAAAGTTTTATCCGCTTTTAGAACCAACTTATATTTCCATCAAATCGGAGCAAAGATTTCCCAGTTGAGCAATTTGAAGCTTTACTTGTTGGGAATGTTCTACAACCTGTTCCTGCCTGGAGGCATTGGCGGAGATGCCTACAAAGGCTACGTGATACAGAAAGAATACCAACCCGGCACCAAAAAAGTGGTATCCAGTTTGCTGCTGGATCGTTTAAGTGGGATGTTGTTGCTTTTTGTGTATGCTTGTGTTCTTTCCCTGTTGTCCAAAAATGAATTTTTCCAAAGTTTTTATGGATTGATTGTAGCGGGCATTCTATTGAGTGTGGTTGTGTTTTGGTTCGTGAACAAGACCTTTTTTTCCACCACCCTACCCGTTTTTTGGAAATCCGTTGGATTTTCGGCCTTGGTACAATTGGCACAATTGGTCAGTGTATTATTTATTCTGAAATCCTTGTCTGTAAGTTTTGATACCATTGATTACCTGTTTGTATTTCTGGTTTCTTCCATTGTCTCCGTAATCCCATTGACGATTGGCGGCATTGGAAGTCGAGAAGTGACTTTTTTATATGGTGCTGAGTGGTTGGGGCTGGACGCAAGCACGTCCATTGGGATTAGCTTCGCTTTCTTTTTAATTACTGCCCTAACTTCGCTGTTTGGGGTGATCTATCACTTTAAAAAACCAAAACTGGAATCCGTGGACTAGTCCAAATGCACCAAATGCATTTTGTTCAACTTGTCCTCCCGTGTATTCGGATTCAGGAATTTGACTTGTAATCGGGTAATTCGGAATTGATCCACGGTAATTTGTTCGTCCCAAGCAATTCCGTTTTTCTTTAATCGATTTAATTCTTCATCCGTAGCGTAGACCCAAACATCATTCTTTTTGGCTATTTCGGGTACGGAAATTATTTGAACCGGCTGTTTATTGTAAAAATCCAAGGACCACGAATATTTTTCCGAAATTTTATAAATCTTCTCCACGGGAATATTATGCTCCCGCACCTTTTCGGCCATTGTGGAACCACCTTGGTATTCGAGTAATTTTGGGTAAAAGTGAGCATTCATCAAACCGTTCAACAACACCGAACTAAAAATGGCGACGGTAACAATTTTGGCATAGACAGTTTCCTTTTTTAGAATGAAATAAGCCACTAATGCCAACGCCATCAGCAAGAACAAATAACTGTACCAATGCTCAAATTTGAACACTAAAAAGCTGATCAAAAGTGTAAAAATCGTCACCAAACCTAATATAAAATATTGGATGCCTAAGATCACTTTGGCCATTTTCAATTTTTGTTGCCGATGCAATATATACAAGAAAGAGGCTGACAAAATCGCATACAAAGGCATAAGAATGTTCATGTAGTGCGGCAGTTTAAACTGTGCAAAACTGATGAGCAGGAACAAAATGGAAATTCCTCCCACCGTTAAAAATTCAAGATTGGGCCTATATGCAAACTTCGCTTCCCAAAAGGCCTTTACCTTCGTCCAATAGCCGATTAAAGCGAGTACTGTCCAAGGCAGGAAAACCCACAAAAAAGTATGGAAGAAAAAGAAAAAATCACTACTGTTCTTTCCTATCCCCTCTCCACTCATACGTTCAAAACTCTGCTCCCAAAAAATAAAGAAGATACCGCTTCGATTATCCTTACCTCGGATTACTTTTTCGGGATGTAAATCAAACTGATGGTAATACGCGTACAACATCGGGGCAATCGTCAAACCAAAGACCAAAATCGCCGCCAAAACCCTCCAATTGAGTAATTGCTGCCACTTTCGGGTATATGCCAGATGACAGAGAATAGCTATCCCAATCACGACCAAAGCAATCTGACCTTTGGTGGAAAAGGCGATTCCCGCCCCAAATACACCCAAAATGATGCTTTTCAACGTATTTTTCTCAATATAGGTGGCCAACTGCCAAATGGAAAAAATGGTAAATCCTGTCAGAACGGCATCAGTGCGCACATCGATGTTGGCCAAGACGATGGTTTGGGCCGTCATAAAAATCAATGAGGCATATCGACCAACATCCTTATTATACAACAATTTCCCTAGACCGTAGCAGCTGTAGGCACCTAAGAAAGTTGACAAAATACCGGGAATGCGGTAAGCCCAATCGTGAATACCAAAAATTTTATACGAAAGTGCGGCCAACCAATAATGCATGTGTGGTTTGTCCAGGTACTCTTCAGGACCTTTGAAAAGACTTAAAAAATCATTTTCCTGAACCATCCGCATGGCCATTACCGCGAATTGGGCCGAGTCGTTCTCCATTAAGGTCACAAACATCCCAATAATGTACACCAACACAATCAATCCAATATAAAACCAGTATCTGGCAGTCGAGATCATACCCCTGTTTTTTGGAAAGCAAATATAGCCAACTTGGCCCACAACCATCCGAAAAGTGAACCTACCAAGGCTCCTGTAACCACATCCAACGGGTAATGCACACCGATATAAATTCGGCTATAAGCGACAATGCAAGCCCAAAGCAACAATACCCAAGAAATGTATTTTACCTTATTCTTGAACAACACGGTAAAGAAAATAGCCGGACCAAAAGAATTGGCCGCGTGGGCAGAAAAATACCCAAACTGTCCGCCGCAGTAGCTCTTTACCAAGCGCATTGCGCTGCTCACTTCAGGTTCGTGACAGGGTCGCAAGCGACCTATGCCATACTTAAAAAAGTTGGACAACTGATCGGTGCAGGTGATCAACAAGGCGACGGACACCAAAATTATCCCTGTTCCTTTCCAACCAAAGGTTCGGTAGGACAAATAGAGCAATAACAAATAAAGTGGTGCGGAATTTCTGGTCTTGGTCATAAACATCCAAAAGCCGTCCCAAGCCTCGGTCCCCAATCCGTTGAGGAACAAAAACAGTTCTTTATCTTGTTGCAGTAATTGATCCAGCATTATTGATTGTATCTGGAAACTTCTCTATCATAAAAAGCGGTGGCGGCCTCGATCAAGCTTTCTGCTTCTTCCATTAAATCAGCTTCATCTTGTTTAGAGAATTCTTCCATCCATTCCACTTCATCATTTTCCAGATTGATGATGAATCTGGGGTATTCGGTATGAACGATAAAAATGGCCTCGGGAAAATCCGTATTATCGGCCAATAAAAATTTAGGTAGTTCCATTTGTTCTTATTTTGATTCCTAGCTTGGAATGCCTCTTATTGCGTTATAAGTTTCTTCGTCAAAAAGTTGAATCGAAGATACAACATTACAGCCGATGCCGTAAGCCCTGACAACAATCCAATCCAAATCCCTGTGCTTTCAAAATTGGTATGCAACCCCAAGTAATAACTGATCGGAAAACCAATCAACCAATAGGCAATAAAAGTAATCAGTGTGGGCACCTTCACATCTTGAAGTCCGCGCAAGGCACCTAAAACCACTACTTGAAGCCCATCAGAAATCTGAAAAAAGGCCGATACCAACAACAATTTGGCCGCAATAAAGATCACTTCGGTGTTATCCGCTTGGTTGGCGATATCGTCCACATCCAAATAAATCGTGGGGAACCAGTGCCTTCCCAAAAGGAAAATGGCCGCAAAAGCTATTTCCACAAGCAGTGTCAAGAAAAATACAGATTCAGCGATGCGCTTCAGTTCTATATGATTTCGAAGTCCTTTTTGGTTACCTACTCTCACCATCGCAGCTACGCCCAGTCCAGTCCCCACCATAAAGGTCATACTGCTCAAATTCAAGGCAATCTGATTGGCGGCCTGTGCATTTTTGCCCAATACTCCGCTCAACCAAATGGCCCCTGTAAAAATTGCCACCTCAAAGAACATCTGCAATGCCGATGGAAACCCCAAACTGAAGACTTTACGCATCACTTTTTTCTCAATCTTTCTAAAATTGAAATGGGTCACGTAGGGTGCAAATTTTTCTTTTCGTTTTAGCAGATACCAAATAAAAGCGACCATGATCACACGTGAAATCAAAGTGCCCACGGCTGCCCCTACAATCCCCATTTTGGGAAATCCGAAGGAACCAAAAATGAGCAGATAATTCAAGGTGATGTTGACCACATTCGCCAATATTGTGGTGTACATGGGGTATTTGGTCTGCGACAGACCATCAGAAAACTGTTTAAAAGCCTGGAATATGATCAAAGGCACCAGCGAAAAAGCCACCAAATCCAAATACGGCATGGCAAGTTCCACTACCTCAGGAGGCTGCTCCATATGATGCATCAAGGGTTTGGAAACTTGAATCAGTCCAAAAAGGGACAATCCTAAAATAGTACAAAGTACCAAACCGTGTTTTAGGGCACTTTTTCCTGCGGCTTTATCTTTGGCCCCATCAGCTTCTGCCACCAATGGTGTAATGGCAGTGGAAAAACCGATTCCAAGGGACATTGCGATAAAAACAAAACTGTTCCCCAGAGAAACGGCAGCCAGTTCGGCCGTACCCAGTTGTCCTACCATTATATTGTCCGCAAAGGCCACGAAGGTGTGACCCAACATCCCTAAGATTACGGGATAGGACAGCTTTAAATTATAGGCAAATTCTTTGGTGTAGTTTTGAAACACGGAATCATTTTAAAAAAGGATGGCAAATATAGTCAGTTTGGACACAATTAGAGCAGGTATAAATGTTAGGGAATGGATAAATGTTACAACTGCTTCGCCTCTTCCCAATACACATCCATCTCGGCCAAGGTCATATCGCTCATAGCTTTTCCAGCCTCCTTTGCTTTTTGCTCTAAATATTGAAAGCGCTTGATAAATTTTTTATTGGTACGTTCCAATGCATTTTCCGGGTTAATTTTTAAAAACCGAGCATAATTGACCATGGAGAAAAGGACATCGCCAAATTCGGATTCCATCTGATCTGCATTATTTGCCTCTACTTCTTCTTGTAGCTCGCCCAACTCCTCTTTCAATTTCTCAAAAACCTGTTCGGGATGTTCCCAATCAAATCCCACACCAGCCACTTTATCTTGGATTCGGTTGGCTTTTACCAAGGATGGCAAACTATTGGGAACACCTTCGAGCACACTTTTTTTACCTTCTTTTAGTTTGATGTTTTCCCAATTCTGCTTTACTTCCTCTTCATTCTCCACCTTCACATCCCCATAAATATGAGGATGTCTGTTGATGAGTTTCTCACAAATACCGTTGGCCACATCGGCAATATCAAAATCCTGTGTTTCGGAACCGATTTTGGCATAAAAAACAATGTGCAGCAAAATATCGCCCAATTCCTTTTTTACTTCTTCCAAATCATTGTCCAGTATGGCATCGCCCAACTCGTAGGTTTCTTCAATGGTCAAGTGGCGAAGGGTTTGCATCGTCTGCTTTCTGTCCCACGGACATTGTTCACGCAATTCGTCCATAATGGTCAAAAGGCGGTCGAAGGCGGCCAACTGTTCCGATCTTGTGTTCATGGCTTTGGATTTTGTTCAAAAATACGAACTCCTGTTGGTTGGGATTCCATTGTCAAAGTTTACTTATGAAAAGTATTTTGGTATTTTTCAACAAAGCCTACTTACGGAAAAATATCACTATCTTCAACCTCATTTTAAGGCAAAAACACTAGAATGAAACATCTTTTTATGGCGTTGCTCATGGTGCCTTTAATGGCCATAGGCCAAACCGATAATCCCTTTGAAAATGAAGTAAAGGCAATCCAGCATAAAAACGATTCCCTTTGGGATTCAACCAGACCTACCATTGTTTTTACGGGAAGTTCCAGTATTCGCTTTTGGAAAGATGTTCAAGAGCGTTTTCCAGAGTATCAAGTATTGAACACAGGTTTTGGAGGCTCTCAATTTTCCGACCTTGAGCTTTATTTGGATGCACTTATCTTGAACTACAATCCTGTAAAAGTCTTTATTTATGAGGGCGACAACGATATTTTTGCCAAGAAGAGACCTAGGAAAATTGTAAAAAGAGCAGAATACATTCTTAGTATTCTTCAACAGCGAAACCCTAACATGGAGATTGTTTTAATTTCTGCCAAACCAAGTATTGCCCGTTGGAATTACAGGGGCAGGTACCGAAGACTGAACCGTAAACTTGACAAACTTGCCGCGAAAAACGAGAACATAGATTTTGTGGATGTTTGGTATCCGATGCTGGATAACAGAAAAGTAAAACAAGATATTTTTATTGAAGATGGCCTGCACATGAACGACAAAGGGTATGACATCTGGTACGATGTGATCAAAAACTACATGGACTAAAACTAAACAAACGTGATATACAGATCTATTTTGCTGTTCGTTGCAGTTCTCTGCATGGCAGCTTGCCAAACCAAAAAAGAGGAAATCAATTTTCCAAAAACCGACCTAGCCAGCGCTCCCTTGATTCCAAAACCCATTAAAACCATTCCCACTGGGAGTGCTTTTGGACTGGATGCCGGAACTGTCATCTATACTTCGACCACGAACCCAGAGTTTGAAAAAGTAGGACAGTTGTTGTCGGAGAGCATTAAATCCAAAATAGGACTTGATGTTGCCGTAAACCCATCATCTGAAGATAAATTGGAGCGATTGATTTACATTAACCAATCGTATAGTATGGATTTGGAAACGCCAGAATCCTATCAACTTTATATTAAAAAGGATTCTATTTTATTGAACGCTAAAACCGCAGCAGGTGCTTTTAGAGGAGTGCAGACGCTTCGCCAACTTATTCCAGAAAAAAGCAATGATACACTTACGGACCACCCTATGTGGGTAATTCCTTCGGGAAAAATAATGGATGCTCCTAAATACGCATACCGCAGTTCCATGTTGGACGTGGCCCGTCACTTTTTCACCATAGATGAGGTCAAAAAATATATAGATGCCTTGGCATATTACAAATTCAACACGTTGCACTTACATTTATCGGACGATCAAGGGTGGCGTATTGAAATCAAATCCTGGCCAAAACTGACCGAGGTCGGTGGTGCTAGCGAAGTTGGCGGTGGCGAAGGCGGCTTTTACACCCAGGAAGAATACAAAGACCTTGTAGCTTATGCTGCAGACCGACATATTACCATTGTACCTGAGATTGATATGCCCGGACATACCAATTCGGCATCGTTGAGTTATCCATTTTTGCACTATGCGGGAGCAGAGACCCCACGTGTTCGTACCGACATGAAAGTGGGCTATAGTTCTTTTGATGCCCAAAAAGATACGGTTTACAGCTTTCTGGATGATGTTATTGGTGAAATTGCCATGATGACCCCTGGCCCCTATTTTCATATTGGCGGTGATGAAAGCCATGTAACCAGAAAGAGCGACTATATTCTTTTTGTGGAAAAAGTCGGCAAGTTGGTTCAAAAGCACAACAAAAGAATGATTGGTTGGGACGAAATAGCACAAGCGGATATTGACCCTAACTCGGTGATCCAATTATGGAACAGTACCGAAAATGCCATCAAAGCAAGTGAAAAGGGTTCAAAAATTATATTATCCCCGGCCAAGAAGGCCTATTTGGACATGAAATATGATTCCATTTCAGAATATGGCTTAAACTGGGCCGGTTACATCCCTGTGGACGTTGGGTATACATGGGATCCTGAAACCTATGCAGATGGGCTCGCCAAAGAAAACATTCTCGGGATTGAAGCACCACTTTGGTCCGAAACCATTAGCAACAGTTCCGAATTGGAATATTTGGCCTTCCCAAGATTGATTGGATATGCCGAATTGGGTTGGTCTACAAGTGAGCACCTTGATTGGGACGACTACAAAGAACGTCTCGCAGCACAGCTTCCTTATCTGGAATCCATGCAAATCAACTATTACCCAACAAAGTTGGTGGATTGGAAAAAAGAATAGGGTTTATTCTTCCCCTTCGGAGGTAGATACCGCAGATTCTTCTGCATCCTTTTCGTCTTCAACAAAATCTGTAATGTTATTGTCGAGAAGGATGTTGTACCACTGTATGATTTTTTTGATATCACTGGCATACACTCGGTCCTCATCATAATTGGGCAGTACTCCGAAGAAATACTCTTCCAATTCGATTTTTTCGGCTTTGTGGCTAATCGAGGTTTTTTTACCGTCTTCCTTTTCCTTTATTTTTTGAAACACTTCCTTTAAAGGAACTTCCTCTTCCAGGGTGTAAATGGCTATTTCGGACAGCACGCTTACATTGCTTCTTAAACCAACGGTTACGCGTTTGCCATCCAATAGGGATTCGCCGACAAAGCCTCCTCGGGTTTGGGTCAATAATTTGTAAAGTCCTGGTTTACCTCCAATGGATAAAATCTTGTCTAATGCCATTCAAATAATAATTTATGGGCGCAAAAATATGTTTTTATCGCAAACTGCGATTTTTTTAACGTCCTTTTTTGATATTGGGAAACCTCATTCGGTAGTCCACGGTTATTTTTCCTTTGGAAATCTTTTCCAATCGGCTTTTTAAAAGTCGTTTCTTTAAGGTTGAAAGCTTATCGGTAAACAAAATACCTTCAATATGGTCGTATTCGTGTTGGATAACTCGGGCCAAAAGGCCATCAAAGGTTTCTGTATGTTCTGTGAAATCCTCATCTAAATATGTAATGGTGATTTCAGGCTTACGCTTTACATCTTCACGGACATCGGGAATACTCAAACAACCTTCGTTAAAGTCCCATTCCTTGCCGTTTTCTTCTTCAATCTTAGCGTTGATGAATACTTTTTTGAATCCATCGAGCTGTTTTTTTTCGGCTTCGGTTAATTCATCATCATCAGAAAAAGGTGTGGTGTCCACCATAAACATACGTATGGGAAGCCCCACCTGTGGAGCGGCCAGTCCAACACCATGGGCATTGTACATGGTCTCCCACATATTTGTTATCAACTCGTCAAGTTTTGGATATTCGGATGTGATATCCTTTGCCTTTTTTCGCAACACGGGGTCTCCGTAGGCTACTATCGGTAAAATCATAAAATCAAAATCTGTTTAAGTAGGCCTGCAATATGAGCGTGGCACTTATTTCATCGACTAGGGCCTTATCCCTTCTTTTCTTCTTTTTCATTCCGCTGTCCAACATGGATTGAAATGCCATTTTGGAGGTGAACCGCTCATCTTGTCGCTCCACGGGAATGGAAGGAAACTTGGCCTTCAGCTTTTTCAAAAAAACCTGGATAAGCTCCTCGGACTCGGAAGCGGTGTTATCCATCTGCTTGGGCAGCCCCACAACAAAAAGTTCAACAGATTCTTTTTGGGTGTACTCGTCCAAAAAGGATAACAAGTCCTTGGTTTCAATGGTGGTCAATCCAGAAGCGATCAAATGAAGTTCATCGGTAATCGCTATTCCGGTCCGTACCTTTCCAAAATCCAAAGCCAAAATTCTAGCCAAAATAATTTTTTGGCAAAAATAACCTTAAAAATGTTATGCGCTTAAAAATGGGAACCATAATTCTGCCATGGGGCTTATCTTTGTATAAACTTTAAGAAAAATGACAGAATTAAGAACGCTGATTGAAAAAGCGTGGGACAATAGAGAGTTGTTGGAGGACAAAAATGTTCAGGATGCCATACGCGAGGTGATAAAGCTTATTGATTCAGGAGAGCTGCGATGTGCAGAACCTACAGAAGATGGCTGGCAGATAAACGAATGGGTGAAAAAAGGGGTGGTACTTTACTTCCCCATCCAAAAAATGGAAGTGCTGGAAGCTGGCATTTTCGAATATCACGATAAAATTCCGTTGAAAAAGGGCTACAAAGAAAAAGGTGTTCGTGTGGTTCCCCATGCGGTTGCAAGACACGGGGCCTATATTTCACAAGGCACCATTTTAATGCCCAGTTATGTAAACATTGGAGCTTATGTGGATGAAGGAACCATGGTGGACACTTGGGCCACGGTGGGCAGTTGTGCCCAAATTGGTAAAAACGTTCACTTAAGTGGTGGTGTCGGTATAGGTGGGGTTTTGGAACCTTTACAGGCAGCTCCGGTAATTATTGAAGACAATGCTTTTATCGGCTCCAGATGTATTGTGGTAGAAGGTGTCCGAGTAGAAAAAGAAGCAGTTTTGGGCGCGAATGTTGTTTTGACGGCATCTACCAAAATAATAGATGTTACCGGTGATGAACCCATTGAGTTGAAAGGGCGAGTACCCGCGAGGTCCGTTGTAATTCCTGGAAGCTACACCAAAAAATTCCCTGCGGGGGAATATCAAGTGCCCTGCGCCTTGATCATTGGCAAAAGAAAAGAAAGTACCGACAAGAAAACTTCCTTGAACAATGCGTTACGTGAACACAATGTAGCGGTGTAGCGATTATTTTAACTGTTCCAAAGCATTTTCGACGGCCGCTTGTAAAAAGTGGCCGTTCGTGATTTTATGCCTTATCGCATCCACATTGGAGACCATTTTGGAATAGGTCTCCCCATCAATATTATCCAGCTTTTCTGATAATTCACCCAAAGATGAAATAGCAAACCCTATCTGCTCTTCTTCTATCAATTTGGCAACTGCGGCCTTGTCCCAAACAATTACGGGCAATCCCGCCAACAAATACAAGGAGGTTTTATGCGGATTGTTATACTGGATATATTTCCCGAAATCGCCATCACATTCCTTGATAGCGTTCCCGTTCCATACCAAACCAAAATTCCCTTTCATTTTATCCAACACCTCATCCGGAGCAAAAACTCCTTGATAGTCCAAAACGGAGTTAGCCCCCACTTTTTCCTTTTGATACCCGTTTCCGTAGAGCTTTAGCTTAAAATCCTTTTGTTCCAATTCATCCGCTTTATATAGAAAGGCACTTTTTTCCATTCCCAGACCACCAGCAAAAACCACATCTTTTTCGACGCTATCCGGCATTTTGGGCAAACTCTGGCCGGAGGCCAATAAATAATCGAACAGATATAGCGGCACCATTTTCCCCTTATAGCCATTTTCTGCAAACCATTTCATCATCACCTCATTGTGGAGCACCAAAACATCAGCCTTGTTAAAATGCTTCATCTCCTTTTTTACATTCTTGTTTTTACCCATCAAAGTTTTTACATCATGTACAATTAATAGGATTTTGCACCCCTTGAGCTTGGCCACGCCCGTTTTATAATTATAGAACTTGCTCAGGGGATATTGCATACAAAGGGTAGACGAAAAAGGTAATAAAATCAAACCTTTGGTGATTCCCAAAAAGCTGATGATGGCCCCAATCGCCGAACTTGGGTGATTGCTTTGTTTAAATCCTAAATTTTTAAAACCAATTTTGGATAACACATTTTCGCAATCCATTTTGGGCTTGGAAGCTGCATTCTTGGAAAACTTATAGTTTCGGGAAATATAGAACAGGTCAGTATGTTGCATGGCGTGTGTTTATGTTTCAAAAATATTCTTTTTAATCAGCTAATCCATAAATTGCGACCAACCATTTGCTAAAATTATTAAAACACTGACCTTATGAAAAGTAGCTCCAAGTATGATTATTTAATTGTTGGTGCCGGGCTATTTGGTGCCATTTTCGCCCACGAGGCGACCAAACATGGCAAAAAATGTCTGGTAATCGACAAAAGAAATCATCTTGGCGGAAATACCTACTGCGAAGACATCGAAGGGATAAACGTACATAAATACGGTGCTCATATTTTTCACACCAATGACAAAACCATCTGGGATTATGTAAATAGTTTTGTTCCCTTTAACAGATACACCAACTCCCCTTTGGCCAATTTTGAGGGCAAACTTTACAATTTGCCCTTCAATATGAACACTTTTTATCAAATGTGGGGAACAAAAACACCTGAAGAAGCAAAGTTGGTTCTTGATGAACAAACCAGCAAGTACAAGGACATCAAACCTTCCAATCTTGAAGAACAAGCACTATCATTGGTCGGGGACGATGTTTACAATAAATTGATAAAGGGATATACCGAAAAACAATGGGGACGCAAGGCCACCGAGCTCCCGGCATTTATCATCAAAAGATTGCCATTAAGGTTTACTTTCGATAACAACTATTTTAATGACACTTACCAAGGTATACCTATTGGTGGTTACAACAGACTTACCGAAGGATTATTAAAAGATGTTGAGTGTAGAACAAATGTAGATTTCTTCAAAGAAAAAGCAGCCTTGACCAGTTTAGCCAAGCAAGTAGTTTTTACAGGTAAAATAGATGAGTATTTTGATTACTGCCATGGTAAACTGGAATATCGGGGGCTCGATTTCAAGCATGAAATGCTAGAACAATCCAATTATCAAGGAAACGCGGTAGTGAATTATACAGAAGCAAAGGTTCCGTTTACCAGAATCATAGAGCACAAACATTTTGAGTTTGGCAGGCAAAAGTCCACCGTCATCACAAAAGAGTATCCATTGGAAGCTTCATCCGAGAAAGAGCCTTACTATCCTATAAATGATGCAAAAAACACGGCTATTTTCCAAGCTTACCAAAACATGGCCAAAAAGGAGACCACCATTTTTGGAGGAAGACTGGCCGAGTATAAATACTACGACATGCACCAAGTAATAGGGGCCGCCCTGAGTAGGACAAAAAAGATATTTGAAGAAAAAAAATCTTAGTTCAACACGCAACGTATGCCCCACTTTCCCGTCTATTCAATAAATGAAAAAGTTCTTATTTAAGTTTTAACAGAAATGAGGTAGGGAAGTTGAAGAGCTCATTGTTTGTAAGAAAAAGAAACGCCTAAACAATTTTTACGCTACTTTTTTGTTATAGATTTGTAAACAGTAAACACTACACCAATAAATTATGGCTGACTTGCGCACCCCAAAGCAAAAAATATCAGCACTTGTAATCACCTACAACGAGATGGGCTACATTGAAAAATGTATTGACTCCGTTTCTTTTGCTGACGAAATATTGGTCGTTGATTCCTACAGTACCGACGGCACCTACGAGTATCTTTTGAATCACCCAAAAGTAAAAGTGATTCAAAACCCGTTTGAAAACTTCACCGCTCAAAAATCATTTACGCTCAAACAAGCCACCAACGATTGGGTTTTGTTCTTGGATGCCGATGAGGTCATTACCGAAAGCCTTCAAAAAGAAATCCTTGAAACGATAAATACCCCAAGTGCCCATGAAGCTTATTGGTTCTACCGAAAGTTTATGTTCCAAAACGAACCTTTGCACTTCAGTGGTTGGCAAACCGACAAAAATTATAGACTTTTCCGAAAGAGCAAAGCTCATTTTACGGATCAAAAAATAGTCCATGAAACCTTGGTGGTTGACGGTACCTCCGGAATTCTTAAAGAGAAACTGATTCATTTTTGCTACAAAAACCACGAAGATTATAAAGGAAAAATGCTTAAGTACGGGCAATTAAAGGCCAAAGAGGATTTTTACCGGGAAAAGCATTTCAATTATCTGCTGATGACGGTTAAGCCCGTTTGGAAATTCTTTAACCATTACATCCTTCGTTTGGGAATTTTGGATGGCAAAAAGGGATGGACCATTTGTTACTTAAACGCCCTTGGTGTTTTGGAAAGGTTCAGAGAGCTAAAAAGACTGGAAAAAAAGAACGAGCTGGCCTACTATTTAGTGATGCCATAGTGTGTCCACACCATTTTGTTTGACCTAGTCTCTTTGCGTATAGCTTGATTTTTGGCAATGGATTCAGGGGTTTTGTACCCCCGTTTGTGGTCCAAATGAACACAGACCGCGCTGTATCGCAATTGCTTGGATTTTATGCCAAAATTGAACAAACGCTCGCCCAATTCACGGTCCTGTCCGCCATACTGCATACGTTCATCAAAACCGTTTACGTTTAATATATCCTTTTTCCATCCGGAAGAATTGTGCCCGTTCCAACTGGCATTGGTGGGAGTAACCGTGTTCAAGAGCTTAGAGATTATTCCACTTGCCGTAAGCTTGTTGTTCTTAAAAGTCTTTGGGATACCCTTTTCCTTCAGCCATTGAATGTTGAAACAGTTCTGTTCCTCTATATCTTCCAAAGTTATCATCTTGGAAATGTTCATCGGAAGCATATAATACCCACCCGAAATAAAATAACCTTGCTCTTTGTTAATATAGTGTACCTCCACAAAGTCCTCTCGCGGTATACAATCCCCATCTGTCATGATGATGTAATCTGCACTACAGGCCTCAACAGCTTTGTTCAGGATTCTCGATTTCTGGAAACCATCGTCCTCCTGCCACACATGGACAATGTTGTAAAACACTTTATTGGACATCTCCTCCAATAATTCCTTGGTTTTCGGCCCCGAACCATCATCGGCAACAATTACCTCAAAGTCCTTGAAAATCTGACAATTGAATCCCCACAACACCTTTTTTAGCCACTCCTCGGCATTATAAGTGCTTACGATTACTGATATTTTCGGGGACTCCGTTCCGTTTTGGTTCATCTGAGCAAAAATAGAAATATTAAATGTTATCTCATATGCTTAATTTTGTGATTCTAAACTCTTAGAATGAAGGTCAAGGAAATTCCTGTTTCACTTTTTCATCAAGCCAATTTAACTCGGCAATCAAAAGAAAAGCTTATATCCAATAAAAAACAGGTACCGGTTATAATTTCACTGGCATCTATTCCTTCTCGGCTACATATTGTTCATCTAACTATCCGGAGTTTATTGAATCAAGACCTATTACCCGAAAAAATTGTACTTTGGTTACACCGCGATTTAGAAACCAATATCCCAAAAAAACTGAATAATCTGGCGGGAGAATTGTTTTCAATTGAATTTACCGACTACTTCAGTTCGCATAGAAAATTGGTGGAACCCCTAAAAAGGTATCCTAAAAAAATCATTGTTACTTGCGATGATGATATGATGTACCGTAAGAACTGGTTATCAAAACTTTATGAAATCCATCAAAAGAACCCTGATAAAATCATTGCAAACCAAACCCGGTGTATAACCTATAGTAAATCAGGTGAATTATTGCCTTACAAACAATGGAAATTCAACCCATCCGGGTGTAAAAATCCCAAACTTACCTTACCCATTGGTGCCGGCGGAACTTTATATCCACCCAATGCAATGGACCAAAAGGTGTTTGACCAAGGCTTGTTCCTTAAACTTGCCCCCAATGCGGACGACCTCTGGTTCAAAATGATGGGGCTTTTAAAAGGAACACAATCCATACAAGCCCAGAACAGTGAAAAAGAGCCCATACCCATTTGGGGATCACAAAAAGTCTCATTAAAAAAAGGAAATATTGGTATGGATAAAAACAGAGTACAATGGCAGGCTTTGACCGACCATTTTCAACTAAAATTCTAGAACATTGATCGAAGAAATCAACAATTGCAATAAAGTGCTGCAAGAAGGTGGACTCATCCTCTACCCTACCGACACGGTCTGGGGCATTGGTTGCGATGCCACCAATCCTGAAGCTGTAAAAAAAGTGTATGCCCTTAAAAAGCGCGAAGATACCAAGGCGCTCATCTGTTTGGTGTCCAATCAGGCCATGTTGGAGCGCCATGTAAAAGAAGTGCCCGAAGTCGCCTACGATATCATGGACCTGGCAACCAAACCAACCACCATTGTATTTGACGCCCCAATGGGTATCGCCAGCAACTTAATTGCGGAGGACAACACTTTGGCCATTCGTGTAGCTTCCGATAAATTCTGCCAATACCTAATCAATAAATTCAGAAAACCCATTGTATCCACATCCGCCAACATTTCGGGCGATCCCACCCCAAAACAATTCAAGGATATTACTGAAGAAATTTTAAAAGGAGTGGACTATGTGGTAAATTTGCCGGATGAAAATATAAACCCTTCCCCCTCCTCCATCATTAAATTGAGCAACGACGGACAGGTGAAGGTTATTCGGGAATAACAATGGCGAAGGAATTCCATACAGCGGCAATACAACATCCTATTTTTAAACTTATCGGCGAAGCTTCAGACGAACTGGGCGTGGACTCCTACGTTATCGGTGGTTTTGTTCGCGATTATTTCTTAAACAGAAATACGCCAAAAGATATTGATGTGGTTGCTGTTGGAAGCGGAATAGCACTTGCCAAAAAAGTAGCCTCGAAACTTAAGGGCAAACCAGAAATATCCGTATTCAAGAATTTTGGAACCGCAATGATCAAGCACAAAGATTTGGAGCTTGAATTTGTTGGTGCCCGAAAAGAAAGTTACAATCGAGATAGCCGAAAGCCCATTGTGGAGGATGGCACTTTGGAAGACGACCAGAATCGTCGAGATTTCACCATAAATGCCATGGCCCTGGCGCTCAACGAATCGAATTTCGGTGAGCTTTTGGACCCGTTTGATGGTTTGGCCGATTTGGACAAACAAATTATCCGTACACCGCTGGAACCCGGAATTACGTATTCCGATGACCCATTACGTATGATGCGAGCCATCCGATTCGCCACGCAATTGCATTTTAACATTGAACTTAAATCGCTTCAGGCCATTACGGGGCACAAAGACCGAATTAAAATAGTGTCCAAGGAGCGTATTGTGGACGAGCTGAACAAAATTTTGATGAGCTCCAAACCATCCTTGGGATTTTCATTGATGCACAAAACCGAGCTACTGCCTTTAATATTGCCAGAACTTACCGCTTTACAAGGTATAGAGGAAATAGAAGGGCAGCGCCACAAAGATAATTTTTGGCACACCTTGGAAGTCGTGGACAATATTTCCGAAACCACGGACAATCTTTGGTTGCGTTGGGCGGCATTACTGCATGATATAGGCAAGGCACCTACTAAGAAATTCCACAAAAAAATCGGTTGGACCTTTCACGCCCACGAATTTGTGGGAGCTAAAATGGTATACAAACTTTTCAAGAGGTTACGTTTGCCGTTGAACGAGAAAATGAAATTCGTTCAAAAAATGGTATTGATGAGTTCTCGCCCCATCATTTTGTCCGAAGACCACGTAACCGATTCTGCGGTTAGGCGATTGGTTTTTGATGCAGGTGATTTCGTAGATGACCTTATGACCTTGTGCGAGGCAGACATTACGACCAAAAATCCACGTAAACAGAAAAAATACAAGAACAACTTCAAAATAGTTCGTCAAAAAATAGTAGAGGTAGAAGAAAGGGATCATATTAGAAACTTTCAACCTCCAGTTTCCGGGGAAGAGATCATGAAAACCTTCAATCTAAAACCTTCCAAGGAGATAGGCATCATCAAAGACGCCATAAAGGAAGCAATTTTGGAAGGGGAAATACCCAACGAATATGAGGCTGCCTACGAGTTTATGTTGGAAAAAGGCAAAAAAATGAATCTAAAAGTCCATTCTGAATGAAAAAGAACAAATATGTAGTGTATTGGTTGCTCACTGGGTGTTTTCTAATTTTTTTAATGGTTCTGGTAGGCGGCATTACCCGCCTAACCCATTCCGGTCTTTCCATTTCGGACTATAAACTGATTCACGGTACCATTCCTCCCATGAACGAGCAAGAATGGCAAGAAGCTTTTGAACTTTACCAGCAATACCCAGAATATCAAAAACTCAACAACCATTTCGGGATAGAAGAATTTAAGGATATCTATTTCTGGGAATGGCTGCACAGGGTTATTGGAAGGTTTATAGGAATTGTGTTCATTATTCCGTTCCTATATTTTTTATTCAAAAAGAAATTGGACAGTCCAACCGTAAAAAAATGTCTGGTCCTGCTCTTTTTAGGTGCGTTTCAAGGGTTTCTCGGTTGGTACATGGTAAAAAGTGGGCTTGTGGACCGTCCCGATGTGTCGCACTTTAGATTGGCCGCACATTTGACCACGGCCTTTCTCACCTTTGCTTATAGCTTATGGGTGGCCCTAGATCTAAGTTTCCCCTATAAAAAAGAAATCAATCTAAAAATCCGGAATTTGATCAGGGTTGGACTGGTACTTTTGTTGCTTCAAATTGTATGGGGTGCTTTTGTTGCCGGTTTGGATGCAGGATTCATTCACAACCATTGGCCCCTGATGAGCGATGGCAAACTGATTCACGAAACCGTGTACATTGAGCAGCAGCCACTTATCAAAAACTTTTATGAAGGAAAGAGCGGTGTACAGTTTGTGCATCGATACTTGGCATACATTGTAGTTGGCACAATAGCCTTGATTTGGTTCAGAACCCGTAAGATTCAGCGAACACCGCTTCAAGAAAAAGGATTACAAACTTTGTTGGCTCTAGTATTTGTTCAATTTGTACTGGGGGTACTCACCTTGATTTACGCCGTGCCGCTTTGGTTAGGAATTGTGCATCAAATTGGCGCCTTCTTCCTTTTGGCCGCCATGACTTTTACCCTGCACAGGTTCTCCAAATAAGGCCTATTTATTGTACCTTTGTGCCCACTCTAAAATTTGATGGATGATTTATAAAATCAGGATAATACTTGATGCTGAGGAAGATATCTTTCGCGATATCGAAATTGAAGACCAAAGTAATTTGGAGGATTTCCACAATGCCATAACCCAAGCTTTTGGTTTTGAGGGGAGTGAAATGGCTTCTTTTTATACGTGTGACCAGGAATGGAACCAAGATGAAGAAATTGCACTTTTTGATATGAGCGAGAACGGTTCGGATATCCGTTTGATGAACGAAACCACTTTGGATGATGTAATCACTGAAAATAATCCGAAGTTGATTTATGTCTATGACTTTTTTAGTATGTGGACATTTTTTGTGGAACTGGCCGATATTGTTGATAAAGAGGATGGGAGAATTTATCCAAATGTATTGTTCACCTTTGGTGAACTGCCTGACGCCCCACCAGAAAAAAAGTTCGAAGCTGAGCCCAATAATGATGAGCAAGAAGGAGATTATGACGACCTCTTGGACAGTTATGACGACATGGACTTTGATGAAAACTGGAATTAACCGAGAACTTGACCAAGTTTTAACCATTAACACCTAATATGCTAAACCTATATAACGCCCAAATTGAAAGTATTTCGCTTCACCGTGTTGGCAACAAAAGTAAAAATGAGTCTGCCTTTTTATCCGCAGAGCCCTTTTCGCTCAACGATGAAATGTCGGGTCTTTTAAAGGAGTATTTCTTTAAGCCTTTTAGGGAAAAAGAAGAAAACTACTATAAATTCGGGCATGAGGTGGATTTGGAATTCAATGAGATTTACACAGCGGTTTCAGGAATTTTTGATAATCCGTCCGATAACCATAGGTTATCCAAAAAAATAACCACCCATCTATATGAGCAATCCAATCACCCTCACATCAAAAGCGGAGAGGTTTATGTTGTCCATTTTTCCGATATGGTCATCGACAACCAAAAAACGGATGCCGTAGGTGTTTTTAAAAGTGAATTGAAGCACGATTTTCTTCAATTTGAAGAGAACGAACACAACTTGGAGATTTTGATCCGTCAAGGAATCAACATCAATAAACTGGATAAAGGTTGTATCGTTTTCAATATTGGCAAAGAGGAAGGCTACAAGGTACTGTCCGTGGACAGCAACCGCTACGATGCCAAATACTGGCTGGAAAACTTTTTGGGCGTGCTGCCCTTGACCGATGATAACTTCTACACCAAGAATTACCTCAAATTCTGTCAGAATTTTGCCAAGGATGTGGTTTTGCCCGCTGAGGACAAACAGCAAGAGGTAATGTTCATGAACCGTGCAGTGAACCACTTTGCCAAGAATGACAATTTTGAAGAGACTTCATTTTTGAACGAGGTTATGGAAAACCCGGAGTTGATTCCCGAATTCAAACATTATAAAGTTGAAAAAGGGCCCAAGTACAGTATTGAAGACGTTTCCAATTTTGACATTGCCAACAAGGCAGTGAGCGATGCCCGAAAGAAAATAAAGAATGTCATCAATCTGGACACCAACATCCAGATAAAAATGGACTTCATCAACCCTGAATCCGCAGAAAAATTTGTAGAAAAAGGTTGGGACGAGGAACGACAGATGTACTACTATCTAGTGTATTTCAACAAAGAGCAAAAGAGCTAGAATTTTTTTTCTATAATCTGCCGCATACTTACATCTTCGTAGTTACGTTTCACAAAATCCAAGGCATGTATCAACACCTCGCCCATGGTTTTACTATCCCGAAAATTAATGTCCCCGGTTAATTCCAATAACTGGTTTTTTAGCATTTCGGTGTTTTCTGGCGGAGCAATCGTATCAACTTCACACACATCCAAAAGTCGTTTTAGCCTGCGGCCCCAACTTAAGATTCTTTTGGCGATTATGGAACGTTCCTCCACAATGTATTGGTTCACCGAATCCACCGTCAACTTGCTTTGAACCAAATCCACCATTACTTTGTTCTCTTTAAAAAATTGTGGGCGGTACACTTTAATCTTCCCTTCGTAACATTGTTGGTCAAAATCTATGGCCCTGATCTTATAATTTACACTATCAAAATCGTGCGTAGGCACAATAACGTAGTTGTACGAGCGCATATCACCAAGTAAACGGATCATACAGCGCTCATTGAACTTTACGAATTCCTTGGCAATCTGCGCTTTATCGAACTCTGAGCATTCTGGTAGATTTTTTTTGAAGAACACATCTCCGGGAATACCCACAATGTGCTCCTCGATCAAGGTATTTTGATAAATGACAAAATTGAGGTTGTATGGTGACAACATATGCTCCAATTCCAATCCGTACACACGCGAAGCATCTGTTTTTTTCACATAGAACAAAGTATAGTTATCGTTCAGAATATTCCGCACCTTGATCCTGAAGGGTTTTGAGTTTCCGAAGGTGCAATAATCCACATAGTCCACATTCAAATACTGAAAAATGGAGTCGCTACCATCGGAAACAAAATTGGAATAGACCCGCTTTAGGGCCAAATCTATTTCATCCCGATCAAACTCTGGATAAAACACCCGTACCCAAAGGGTATCTTCGTCATTTGCATCATACACGGCAACACTTCCCGAGAACCGGAGAAGGTCATCATAATGGATGGGAATCTCTATTTTTCGGTTGTAATATTTCAAATATTCATCAAGTTCCTTGCTTATGGGATAAGCAGGTTTCTTTTTCGACATCAACTTTTCTTCCGACATTGTATTCGATTATTTGTAACAAATTGTAATATACCTCGTCAAGTTAGTATAAACCATTCAAAAAACGATAGCATCTTTTGGAAACAATACTTACCGTAGACCATCTTACCAAAAAATTTGGGTATCTCACCGCCGTCAACGACCTTTCCTTTACCATTGAAAAGGGAAACGTTTACGGCATCTTAGGACCCAATGGCAGTGGTAAATCGACCACTTTGGGCATTATTTTAAATGTTGTAAATAGAACTTCAGGGGAGTTTAGTTGGTTTGATGGCACCACATCCACCCACGACGCCTTAAAAAAGGTTGGCGCCATCATTGAGCGCCCCAATTTTTACCCATACATGAATGCCATCCAGAATTTAAGACTGGTTTGTAAAATAAAAAATGTGCCGGAAAACAAGATTCAGGAAAAACTGGAGCTGGTCGGCCTGTGGGACCGTCGAAACAGCAAATTCAAGACCTATTCGTTGGGGATGAAGCAGCGTATGGCCATTGCATCAGCCCTGCTCAACGACCCGGAAATATTGATTTTGGATGAGCCCACCAATGGTCTCGACCCTCAGGGCATCCATCAAATTCGGGAAATTATCAAGACTATCGCAAATCAAGGCACTACCATTTTATTGGCATCCCACTTACTGGACGAGGTGGAAAAGGTATGTTCGCACGTGATCATTCTTCGAAAAGGGGAAAATTTATACTCAGGACCGGTGGACAGCATGTTGGCCAGTCACGGCTTTTTTGAATTGAGGTGCAGCGATGTGGAGCAATTACAAGAACTACTTGAAAAAAATGCGAGTTTTGGAAAAATTGAAAATTTCAACGGAACCCTTACCGCTTATTTAAAGGAAGAAATGGATGCCGAAAGCTTGAACAAGATGCTGTTTGACAAAGGAATTACCTTATCACATCTTATAAAACGAAAAGAAAGCCTCGAAGAACAATTTTTAACCTTGACCAAGAACCAATAATCAAAAAACGAATGCTACGTCTCCTACAAATAGAATTTATAAAACTTTGGAACAATAGGGCCAGCAAGGTACTGATCATCTCCTATTTTGTACTCCTGACTTCCATTGCACTTATTGCTGCCATAAAATTCGATATTGGCCCGGTAGAGTTTCACTTGGCCGACCAAGGCATATTCAACTTCCCGTACATTTGGCATTTCAATACCTTTGTTACGGCACTTTTTAAGTTGTTTTTGGCCATAGTCATTGTATCCATGATGTCCAATGAGTACAGTAACAAGACGATTAAACAGAACCTGATCGATGGATTGTCGAAAAAAGAGTTTATTCTGTCCAAAGTCCTTACTGTAATAAGCTTTGCCTTGATATCCACCATATTTGTTTTCGTTGTATCCATGATTCTTGGCCTGGCCTATTCGGATTATAACGAAATGTCCATCATATTCTCTGATTTGGAGTTTTTACCAGCTTTCTTCCTTAAGTTGGTCGGTTTCTTCTCCTTTTGCCTTTTCTTGGGGATTTTGGTCAAACGTTCAGCCTTTGCCCTCGGTTTCCTGATTTTATGGACCATTTTGGAACAGGTAGTGTTTGGTGTATTGGGATGGAAGGTGATGAGTTGGGAAGCTGCTAAAGCTGTAAAACGCTTCTTTCCGTTAGAATCGATGTCCAATTTGATCAAAGAACCTTTCACCAGACTTTCGGCCGTTCAAAATATTGGACAACAAATCGGTGAGAACATGAAGTTTGACTACCATGTGTATTGGTACGAGTTCTTTATTGTTATGGGATGGACCGCTATTTTCATCTATTTATCCTACGCATTATTGAAGAAACGTGATTTGTAATTTCTCCAATAAAGAATATTTCTGCTTTGCTTCAATATAGCGGCTACCTTTAGTATTTTTACCTTATGAAATTTCAGGTAGTTTCCGACTTTAAGCCGACGGGGGATCAACCCGAAGCGATACGACAATTGGTGGAGGGCATTGAGTCCAAAACCCAACATCAAACCTTGCTCGGTGTTACCGGGTCCGGTAAAACATTTACGGTGGCCAATGTAGTGGAATCCGTTCAGAAGCCTACGTTGGTGTTGGCTCACAACAAGACCTTGGCCGCACAATTGTATTCGGAGTTCAAGCAATTTTTTCCGAATAATGCGGTGGAATATTTTGTGTCCTATTACGATTACTACCAGCCGGAAGCCTACATACCCACAAGCGGACTTTACATTGAAAAGGACCTTTCCATTAACGAGGATATTGAAAAATTGCGATTAAGCACCACTTCATCCCTTCTATCAGGACGACGGGACGTGCTCGTAGTTGCTTCGGTATCCTGTTTGTACGGTATCGGTAATCCAATAGAGTTCCAGAAAAACGTCATTACCATCCATAGAGACCAGGTCATTTCAAGAACCAAGTTTTTAAAGCAGTTGGTGCAAAGTCTGTACGCTCGGACCACCGCTGATTTTAGAAACGGAAATTTCAGGGTAAAAGGAGATGTGGTCGATGTATTCCCCGGATATGCGGACCATGCGTTCCGCATCCATTTTTTTGGGGATGAGATTGAGGAAATTGAAGCATTGGACCCCTACAACAATAAGGTCATTGAAATATATGAAACACTGAATATTTACCCAGCGAACATGTTCGTGACCTCTCCCGATGTACTGCAAAATGCCATTAGGGAGATACAGGACGACCTTGTGAAGCAAATAGATTATTTTAAAGAAATAGGACGACCTTTGGAAGCCAAGCGTTTGGAAGAACGTACCAATTTTGATTTGGAAATGATTCGGGAACTTGGCTATTGTTCCGGAATCGAGAATTACTCCAGATATTTGGACGGCAGAAAACCTGGGACCCGACCTTTCTGTTTATTGGATTATTTTCCGGATGATTATTTAATGGTCATCGATGAAAGTCATGTCACTATCCCCCAAGTACATGCCATGTACGGTGGGGACCGCTCTAGAAAGGAAAATTTGGTCGAATACGGATTTAGGTTACCGGCAGCCATGGACAACCGTCCCTTAAAGTTTGAAGAGTTTGAAGCCTTGCAAAACCAGGTGCTCTACGTTAGCGCCACACCGGCCGATTACGAATTGGAGCTAAGCGAGGGTGTTTACGTGGAACAGATTATTCGCCCCACAGGTTTGCTTGACCCAGTGATTGAAGTACGGCCTAGCGAAAATCAAATTGATGACCTCGTGGAAGAGATCCAGCAACGTGTGGAGTTGGATGAACGTACCTTGGTGACCACCCTTACCAAACGTATGGCCGAGGAACTCACCAAATATTTAACAAGGATAGATGTGCGTTGCAGGTACATACACAGTGATGTGGATACCTTGGAACGGGTGGAAATCATGCAAGACCTTAGAAAAGGTATTTTTGATGTATTGATCGGGGTAAACCTGTTACGTGAAGGCTTGGATTTGCCAGAGGTTTCACTTGTTGCCATTTTGGATGCAGATAAGGAAGGTTTTTTACGAAGCAACCGCTCGTTAACACAGACAGTGGGCAGAGCTGCACGTAACTTGAACGGTAAAGCTATAATGTATGCCGACAAAATCACAGAAAGCATGCAAAAGACCATTGACCAGACCAATTACCGTAGGGAAAAACAAATGACCTACAACAAGGAAAACAATATTACCCCGATGGCCCTCAAAAAAAACCTGGACAGCGCTTTGGCAAAAAACTCGGTTTCTACGTATCATTTCCAAAAGGAAGAAATGCGCGCTGCGGAGCCCGACCTAAAATATATCACGGAAGATCAGAAGGAAAAACTGATCAGGGAAAAAAGAAAGGCCATGGAAAACGCCGCCAAAGAGCTCGATTTTATGGAAGCGGCCAAACTAAGGGACGAGATAAAAATGCTCCAAGAAAAGGAATAAAAAACGCGCTCCTGCATATACAGGAGCGCGCCTCAACTAACTAACCAACTAATCCAACCATCATGAAACACCTATAGTTGGTGTTTTAATGTCTTATGCAATCTCTATCAACCTTTTGGGTTTCGGCAATGCCTCTTGCTTTTTGGGCAATGTCAATTTTAATACTCCGTCTTCGTACTTGGCGTCGATTTTTGACCCATCCACCGTTTCGGGCAAAGTAAAAGCTCTTTTAAAGGATGAATAGGAAAACTCTTTTCTTGTGTAATTATCGTTGTTTTCTTCATTCTCAGATTTTATTTCACTGGAAATGGTCAACACATCATTATCGATCTCTACAGCGAAGTCATCTTTCTTCATACCTGGAACGGCAAGTTCCAATTCAAATCCTTCGGTATTGTCCTTTATGTTAACGGCAGGAATGGAAGTATTCCACTTTTCTGTTCCACCGAACCAATCAGGACTTACAAAATCGTTCATCAAGGATGGGAAAAACAGGTTATTTCTTTTTACTATACTCATGGCAATTCAATTTTTAATTAAACATTTAAATCACCAAGTAAAAGTCAAAACTCGTACCAATGGAAAAATTGTGTCATTTTGACACATATTCAATTTAAAAATGTGTCATTTTGACATTAGTTATAATGCGCTTTGAAGATATTGATAAGCACATCTGGCGGAACAATGTTGTTCGGATAACGGTGCATCACTTCTAAAACCTGACCAATAGCAGTGGGAGGCAGCCCCATGTTAAGACCAATATTGTAAAGCGTATGGATTTCCTTTTTATGCTGTTCCCGATCTATATTCATCAACAATATAAGCCTATGAAACTGCACAATGCGTTCAGCTTGGGTCTTTAGCCGAACTTTTGGTGATTTTTGTTTGAGAAGACCATCAAAAACATCTTTGTTTACCCCAAGGTTATCGGCCACTTTCAACAAAAAATCATATTCGGACTGCTTTAGGGAATGATCTACCCTTGCAAAGGCAATCATCTCGGAGAGAATACTCAGTTTTTCCTCATGGCTACCCATAAAATAATGATTTTGATTTGCAATCCTAAGTAGATAACTCCAAAATAGGTCATTTTAGTACACAAAAAAGCCCTGAAATTCAGGGCTTTTTCTAACTAACTCAAACAATTCCCGTTTATTAAGCGGTAATCCTTACTGGGATTTCGTAAACTTTACCTGGAGCAACATTGTCCAATTGAACCTTTTTATAGTTCAAACGGCTTTTTACGAAACCTTCCAAAACTTCATCTTTGGTCTCTACAGAAAGTACGATCAATTCACCTTTTTCGTTAACGATAAATTTCACTTCTGCAGTCAATTCTTTTTGATCGGCATTAAATTGATTGTCTTTCAACATCTCATAAATTTGCCCGGAAAGATTATTGTCGGTTGTGGCCTTCTTTCCTTTTGTCGCAAAAGCACTCATAGTTGCAAAAAATGCCAAAGCTACCGTGATTGTTTTAAATTTTCTCATGATTTTGTTTTTTGATTAAAATTGATGATTGATAATATGTCAATATTGAGACTTGATTAAGCTCCCTTTTTAATGACACCTCAAAAATAAGACGATAAAAAAACATAATTGTTACACCTTAGAACGATTTAACAAATGTTTAATGTAGTTGCCACCACAATAAAATCACTAAAAAAACTCGGTTTCTTTAGAAGAATTTCAACGGAAATCAAAGAACCTAATCAATAGAAAGCAAATAGTGTTAACAGTCTAGAAAAGCACTAAAATTAACGGGGGATAAATTGTAGAATAAAAAAAGGGCAACGTTACCAAAACGTTGCCCTTTATCTATTTTTATGCGGGTAAAACTAGCTCAAAACCTCTTCTACCTTATCTGCAGCTTCTTTAAATTGTACGGCTGAATGTACAGCTAAACCAGAGTTATCGATAATTTCTTTGGCCAACTCGGCATTGGTCCCCTGCAACCTAACAATAATCGGTACTTGGATGGCATCTCCCATATTTTTATAGGCATCCACAACACCTTGGGCAACACGATCACAACGAACGATTCCTCCGAAGATATTGATCAATATTGCTTTTACGTTCGTATCCTTAAGAATAATACGGAAGGCTTCCTCTACCCTTTTGGCATCCGCGGTACCTCCAACATCCAAGAAGTTGGCAGGTTCACCACCGGCCATTTTAATCAAGTCCATGGTAGCCATTGCCAAACCAGCTCCGTTCACCATACAACCTACGTTTCCATCAAGATCAACATAATTCAAGCCAACCTCGCGAGCTTCGACCTCAATTGGATTTTCTTCGCGAAGGTCCCGCATTTCCGCATAGGTCTTTCTTCTGTACAATGCATTGTCATCTATGGTCACCTTGGCATCCACGGCCATAATCTTATCATCAGAAGTTTTCAAGACAGGATTGATTTCAAAAAGGCTTGAATCACTTTCCACATAAGCTTTGTACAAGGACATAACGAACTTCACCATCTCTTTGAACGCGGTTCCGGACAATCCAAGGTTGAAGGCAATTCTTCTTGCTTGGAAAGGCAATAATCCCAATCCAGGATCTACTTCTTCGGTAAAGATCAAATGCGGTGTTTTTTCTGCCACTTCTTCTATATCCATACCTCCTTCGGTAGAATACATGATCATGTTTTTACCTGTTCCCCTGTTCAAAAGAACAGACATATAAAATTCACTGGTTTCGCTGTCACCTGGATAGTAAACATCCTCGGCCACCAAAACCTGGTGTACTTTTTTACCTTCCGCAGATGTTTGCGGGGTAACAAGGTTCATCCCTATAATGCTACCTGCCAACTCTTCCACTTCCTTCAAGTTTTTGGCGAGCTTTACACCACCGCCCTTACCACGGCCACCAGCATGTACTTGCGCTTTGATTACGTGCCATCCGGTTCCGGTTTCTTCTGTAAGTTGTTTTGCGGCATCTACCGCTTCCTTGGCGTTGTGGGCAA
Source organism: uncultured Allomuricauda sp. (assembly GCA_963677115.1). Taxonomy (GTDB): domain Bacteria; phylum Bacteroidota; class Bacteroidia; order Flavobacteriales; family Flavobacteriaceae; genus Flagellimonas. The sequence goes on along the minus strand of OY781874.1, from coordinate 2,524,344 downwards.
CTATCCCTCTTTGGATCCTAACTCCAAAACTGGCTAAAATCTCTTTTCCTTGATATTCGTGAAGATTCATCTGTGAATTTACTTTTGTTTGCAGACAAAAATAGAAAACACTGCTGACAAATTGAAGATGTTAAATGATTAATTAGTGATAAGTATGAAGAAAATACCGCTTTCCGTGATAAGAACAGCTACAACTTAAAATCCTGAAAGTCCAAGGGATCAAAATTTTTGAAATGTCCGTTCATCTCAATTACCTCTTTGGTGCGGTTCACCTTGTGGAGTACATAGGTGGTTGCCTCCAAATGGGATTTGATAAAATTCAGCCTATCGGTTTCTCTGCGCATCAGCAATAATTCGTATTCCTGTTCAAAGGAAAGCCCCATTTTATGGGCAAGCGAGTAGCTGTTGAATTGTTTTGGGGATGTTTTGGCAAAAGGTACATCCATTATATCGTATAGCTTCCCTACTTTTTGAAGCACCTCTTCCCTTAAACTTTCATCGGCATCGTTCTCATCCTCCAAGAACTCGATTTCTCCACCACCGTAGAGCTTTCCCTCCAATTTTTTTTCAAAGCTAAGTACCTTAAAAACTTGACGCGCCACGCAAACCACATCCATCTCACCAGTATCATAAGAGTTCACCACCTCTACCAATTGCACTTCGGTACCATAAGAAATGGAATTATTGATATAAACCGGAACACCAAAGGTCATAGCTTCCCTCCTACAATCGTTGATCAATTGCTTGTATCGGTCTTCAAAAATATGCAGTGGCACCGTTTCTCCCGGATAAAATACCGACTGCAATGGGAATAAGGGTAATTTCATTGTTCCGATTTGTCTAAAAATACACATCAAAAGCTAAAGCCACAACTCCTAGAAGGCGATTGTTGTTTCAAATAAAACAACTTGTTATATTTTGATAAAAATGCTTTTATTTCTTGCGTGTATAAGTAACAACACATAGTTTTGTTCAAAATACCGTATAACATGAATTCTAAGGACTTACTCCAGCTTACCGAGCAATTTGAAGCACCGCTTTATGTGTATGATGCCGACAAGATTACCTCACAATATAAAAAGCTGACCAATGCTTTTAAAGGTGTACCCAATCTTAAATTGAATTATGCGGCCAAAGCTTTGTCGAATATCAGTATCTTAAGATTGCTGAACAGCTTGGGAAGTGGTTTGGACACGGTATCCGTACAAGAAGTAAAATTAGGGCTTTTGGCAGGTTTTAGGCCGGAATCCATCATTTTTACCCCCAATGGGGTTTCTTTGGAAGAAATTGAGGAAGCTGCAGCTCTTGGAGTTCAGGTGAATATTGACAACCTGTCCATTTTAGAACAGTTTGGCAGCAAGCACCCCGATATTCCCGTATGTATTCGAATCAATCCGCACGTGATGGCAGGAGGAAACTCCAATATTTCTGTAGGACATATCGATTCCAAGTTCGGTATCAGTGTCCACCAGATTCCACATTTGTTGCGTATTGTGGAGCTGACCAATATGAACATCAACGGAATCCACATGCATACGGGCAGTGATATTTTGGATATTGATGTATTCCTTTACGCTTCGGAAATACTTTTTGAAACTGCAAAAAACTTTAAGGACCTAGAATTTATCGACTTCGGCAGCGGTTTTAAAGTTCCATATAAAGAAGGTGACATCCAGACCAATGTGGATGAGTTGGGCAAAAAACTGACCAAAAGATTCAACGAGTTCTGCAAAGAATATGGCAGGGAGCTCACCCTTGCTTTTGAGCCCGGTAAATTTTTAGTGAGTGAAGCCGGCTACTTTTTGGCAAAAGTAAACGTGGTAAAACAAACTACTTCCACGGTTTTTGCCAGTATCGACTCAGGCTTCAACCATTTGATAAGACCCATGCTATACGGATCTAACCATCAAATCATAAATATTTCCAATCCCAAGGGCAGGGAGCGTTACTACTCGGTAGTGGGGTATATTTGTGAAACCGATACCTTTGGTAGCAACCGTAGAATCAACGAAATATCCGAAGGTGATATTTTATGTTTTAAAAATGCAGGCGCCTATTGTTTTACCATGGCGAGCAACTATAACTCCAGATACAGACCCGCAGAAGTTCTATGGTATCAAGGAAAGGCACATCTAATCAGAAAAAGGGAAACATTTGATGACATCCTGAACAACCAAGTTGATGTGAAGGAGCTTTTTGAAACATCAAAAAAGCAAACCGTAAAATAACCCACAAAGCGTTATCAGACTGTTAACGACAATACTTTTTTGGCACAATTTTCGTTAGTTTTGTATTGACAGGACGACAATTACGTCAAAAACCAAGACTATGCGCTCAATTTTTACCCAAATCTGCTTACTTTTTCTAGTATTCTCTGGCTTGAATGTACAAGCCCAAGATATTAATTGGATTTCCTGGGAGGAAGCCGTTGAACTTTCCAAAACGGATGCCCAACCCAAAAAAATATTTGTGGATGTGTACACCGATTGGTGCGGATGGTGCAAGAAGATGGACCAAAACACCTTTCAGAACCCGGAAGTATCCAAATACATGCAGGACAATTTTTACATGGTCAAAATGGATGCCGAAGGTAAAGACCCCATAGAATATCAAGGCAAAACGTTCAAATATGTTCCATCCGGAAGAAGAGGCTACCACGAATTGGCAGCAGCTTTGCTACAAGGCAAGATGAGTTACCCGACCGTAGTTTTCTTGGATGAAGAATTGAATATGTTGTCTCCAGTGCCAGGGTATCAGCAAGTTAATCCTTTTATGCAGATTGCCAAATACTTCGGTGATAACATCTACAAGGACAAAGATTGGCAGAGCTATGCTGGGAAATAAAAATTTCCCAGCGAGCTAAAAACCTTTTGGTTTACCTACTGTAATTAGGACTTTCCTTTGTAATGGTTACGTTGTGGGGATGACTCTCGTGAATACCACTGGAGGTAATCTTCACAAATCGGGCATTGTTTTTTAAAGCTTCAATATCGCCTGCTCCACAATACCCCATTCCAGCGCGTAGACCACCAATAAATTGGTGCATACTTTCCACCAGTTCGCCTTTGTAGGGTACACGCCCCACGATACCTTCGGGAACCAGTTTTTTAATGTCGTCCTCCACATCTTGGAAATATCGGTCCTTACTACCTTGCTTCATAGCCTCCACAGAACCCATTCCACGGTAGGATTTAAACTTACGGCCTTCATATATAATGGTTTCCCCGGGAGACTCTTTGGTTCCTGCCAATAGCGAGCCCAACATTACAGTATCAGCCCCAGCGGCCAAGGCTTTAGGAATATCCCCGGTATAACGGATTCCTCCGTCGGCAATTACGGGAACTCCCGTACCCTTTAACGCGGCAGAAACCTCCAAAACCGCAGAAAATTGTGGAAAACCGACACCCGCAACCACTCGCGTGGTACAAATGGAGCCTGGACCTATACCCACTTTTACGGCATCGGCGCCAGCTTCCGCCAAATATTTGGCAGCTTCGGCGGTTGCAATGTTACCTACAACCACTTCCAATTCTGGAAAGGATTTCTTTACTTCCTTTAAAATACTGACAACACCTTTGGTATGTCCATGGGCAGTATCTATAATAATGGCATCCACGCCAGATTTTACCAATGCCCCAGCGCGATCTACGGCATCGGCAGTAACACCAATAGCTGCTGCTACGCGCAAACGACCGTACTGATCTTTATTGGCAATTGGTTTTTGGGTAAGCTTGGTAATATCCCTAAAAGTAATCAACCCGATAAGTTCGTCCTTATCGTTGACCACGGGCAATTTTTCAATTTTATTTTCTTGGAGGATGACCTCTGCTTGTTGCAATGAAGTTCCTTCTGCAACGGTAACCAAATTTTCCGATGTCATGACATCCGCTATGGGCCTATCGTCATTCTTTTCAAAACGAAGGTCTCGATTGGTTACAATCCCGATAAGTTTTTTATTGTCATCAACAATGGGAATGCCCCCAATGCTATGTTCCTTCATACTCGCTTTGGCGTCGCGCACAAAAGAATTGAGGGGAAGGGTAACCGGATCCATGATCATCCCGCTCTCGGCACGCTTCACTTTTCTCACTTTGAGCGCCTGCTGCTCAATGGTCATATTTTTATGCAGAACACCAATACCACCTTCCCTGGCCATGGCAATCGCCATTCGGGATTCGGTTACCGTATCCATGGCCGCAGAAACAATGGGCACATTTATGGTAATGTTCTTGGTAAATTTTGATTGGATGTTTACTTCTCGGGGAAGTACTTCGGAGTATGCCGGCACAAGAAGAACGTCATCATAAGTAAGACCTTCTCCAACAATTTTGTTCTGGTGAGCTTCCATTGCAATTACGGATTAATTGCGTGCAAATATACCACTAATTTATTGGAATACCTCACCGTGTTCGGATTACATTCTTTGCTTAACCAGAATTCCATACAATTATTTAGAATCATTCTATATAATTATTATCTTTAGGGTTCAAATCTTTTTTATGTGCAGATTTTTAAATGTAATGAACCGGTCCAAAAATGGGGTGCTGACTTTCTGTGACCATACCAAACTATTTCAGTTGATATATAACAATCTGTGTTTTGAGCTTTATGAATGGGAGCTTGATGCACTGAGGGAATACATTGAGCAGTTGGATATCCCCTATTGGGAAAAACAGCTTGAAAATTGGAGTCAGCAACGTAAGATACCTATTTCGGTAGGCAAAAAGCACTTCATCATCTTGGTAAACAAGGAAGAGGTCAGCGAAATATTGAGCCTACTATCCTTTGAAAAACAAGGCATTGAGCTTCTTGGTCATTCTGAAATCGACTATCTATTTATCGAGAACTGACATCCGATATTTTATATCCGGTCGGGAACAAGCATTGCCACAATACTATAACGGCTGAACCGGAATAGGTGACTGTCATTAAAATTCCAGAGAAAACAACAATGTACCTAAACCAACTTACACCTGACCACATGACATAAATACCCCCGAAGGTGAGAATAATAGAAAGAAATGGTTCCAGGGTCAAAAAGAGTTTAAGTTTTTTAGGAGCTTTTGTAAGCCACACCAATCCGCCCAAAAGAAAAAATATAAGTGACATTGAAAGCACATGTGTGTGAACCACGGTCAGCATCTCACGGTTTCCTTTTTTAAATTTCATTACCTCGGCATCTTCATCATCTTCATTGCCCAAATAGTTCTCCTGAATTCCTATTGGAGTGGTAGATTCAGTTTCTTGGATAAAGAGTAATCCCGTAAAATACCCTACGGACAGCACAATAACGAAAGTTGCAATAAACACACGTAGTTCCTTGGGCAAGTTGGGCAATAAACCGTTATACTTCATAATGAAAGATCATTGGAAGCCCCAAATATATCCATTTAGACTCAATCTAAATAAATGGCAGGCAAATTTATGCCGATGAAAAGTAGTTAATGGTAAACGGTGAACAACTCTGTCGCTTTATTGTAGGCCGCTTCAAAAACCATCCAGTTAACGCCCGAATCCGCCTTTTCTGTAGTAAAATAGGACAGCATTTTCTCTGTGGGCATATTGCCGGTAAGTTCGTCCTTGGCCATGGGGCAACCGCCAAAACCTTGCACGGCTCCATCAAAACGGCGACAACCTGCCTTGTAGGCAGCATTCACTTTTTCGTGCCATTTGGTCGGTGTTGTGTGCAAATGGGCACCAAACTCTATTTCAGGATACTTTGGAATAAGATTGCTGAACAAGTAGTCGATTACTTCTGGTGTGGAACTGCCAATGGTATCGGACAATGACAGGATTTTAGTGCCCATTTCGGCCAATCTCTCGGTCCACTCCCCTACTATCTCCACGTTCCATGGGTCCCCATAAGGATTGCCGAACCCCATGGATATGTAGGTGACCACTTCCTTATTGTGAGCATCGGCCAATTCCAATATTCCCTTTAAAGTTTCAACGGATTGGTCAATGGTCTTGTGCGTGTTCCTCATTTGGAAGTTTTCGGAAATAGAAAAAGGAAACCCCAGATAATTTATGGCTTCATGTTGGCATGCATCCTGCGCTCCACGGACATTGGCCACAATGGCCAACAAATTGCTTTGGGTACGAGACAAATCCAAACGGGACAATACCTCAGCGGTATCCTGCATTTGGGGAATCGCCTTGGGGGAAACAAAACTGCCGAAGTCAATAGTATCAAAACCGCAGCCCAACAGGGATTGAATATATTTCACCTTTTCATCCGTAGGAATAAAGGTTTTGATGCCCTGCATGGCGTCACGTGGACATTCTATAAGTTTTACTTTTTGCATAGTCTCCCGTAAAAATAGCACTTATTTCTCCGACAGAAATAGATAAACAGCAATCCCTATAAAAACTACTATCTGCACCCATTTTAAATGGAAACCTGCTTTTTTATGTCGTGACAGATATTTAGAAATCCTACCCGCCAAAACTGCAATGGCACCAAAAACGAGCAGTGCGGAGAACATAAAAAGGAGTCCTAAAATGTAGAACTGAACTACGGTATTCAAACTATCACTGAACAAAAACCCAGGGAAAAATGCCAAAAAGAAGATGGTTACCTTTGGATTGAGAACGTTCATGGTAAACCCGGTCCAAAACAGTTTTTGGGGCGATTTTGACTGGTTGTTTTCTTTATCCAAAAGTATGGAAGCGTCACTACGATAAACTTGAAAAGCCAAATATAACAGGTACATAGCTCCAAACAACTTTATGGCAAAAAACAATGTATCGCTCCGTTTGATGATTTCCGAAACGCCAAAAGCCAACAATGTGGTATGGACCAAACAGCCAGAGACCAACCCAAACACAGTGGCCAGACCCGATTTTGTTCCATTACTGATACTTTGGGTGAGCACAAAAATATTATCCGGCCCAGGTGATAATGCCAACGCAAGGGAAGACACCAAAAACGCAATCAATAAAGGTGAATTGATGGTTTCCAGAAATAATAACGGGCCGTGCATATCTTACTAGTCCATTTTTTCCAAAATGGCCTTGTTGATTTTTTTGATAAGGGCCGGCCCTTCGTATATAAAACCTGTGTAAAGTTGGACCAAATCCGCACCTGCTTCCAATTTTTCCAGTGCGTCCGCTTCGGAATGTATACCGCCTACCCCTATAATCGGAAATGCTTTTCTACTGTTGTCGGCCAAGAAACGGATTACCTCGGTACTTCTGTCCTTCAATGGTTTTCCGCTTAAACCTCCGGCTTCTTCGGATAAGGTCAGATGCGATTTTAAGTTTTTACGTTCAATGGTAGTATTAGTCGCTATTACACCCTCAATTTTTGTGTCGGCAACAATTTCGATAATATCCAAGAGTTGGTCGTCCGTCAAATCGGGAGCTATTTTTAATAAAATCGGTTTCTCCTGTCTCTGCGTGGACTTGGCCAGCTTTTTATTCTGAGTTTTCAGCTTCTTGAGCAATTTGGTCAACGGTTCCCTATCCTGAAGCTCTCTCAATCCTGGCGTATTGGGGGAACTTACATTTACTACAAAATAATCCACATGCTTAAATAAAGCTTCAAAACAGATAAGATAGTCCTTCAATGCGTCCTCGTTGGGCGTAACTTTATTTTTGCCAATATTGCCCCCAACAATTACACGATGCTTTTTCTTCAATTGTTCAACGGCCTCAAAAACGCCTTTATTGTTAAATCCCATCCTGTTGATAATGGCCTTATCATCCTTCAACCGGAACAATCGTTTTTTGGGATTGCCCGGCTGTGGTTTTGGGGTTACGGTCCCTATTTCAACAAACCCAAATCCAAAATCCGAAAACTCATTGTAAAGTTTGGCGTCTTTATCAAAACCGGCGGCCAATCCCACTGGGTTTTTAAATCTTACGCCAAACACTTCCCGCTCCAATCTTGGGTCATCTACAACAAAAATATTGCGGAAAATTCCGCCCAAACCCAATCTTGAAAAAAACTTTATGGCCCTAAAAGAGAAGTGGTGCACAACTTCTGGGTCAAACAAAAAAAGTACTGGGCGAATAAGGGTTTTGTACATTCAGAATGGATTTTGGACAAAAATAAAAACTCTCAAAACAGTTCTTAACATTTTGGTCAATTTTCGTCAACAGACTTATTTACGTAGATGGGACGCAATGTCATTTGGTTACACAATTTCAAGTACCTATCGTACTGAACTTGACTAAAGCTTTCCAGTAGTCTTTTATCCATCATATGGACATTTTTTGCCATACTATCTATAAAAGATTGATACTTTTTCGATACTTCCATCAGCACTTCAGGCGAGCTATCTTCGTTTTGTTTCATCAGATATTCTGCTCTTTCCTTAAAAATATCGTTTCTGATCTTTAGTTCGGCGCTCCAATTTTTCAAGCTCTCCTGCTGCTCTTCGGTTAGCTCAAAAACCTTGGCAATAGTCTCATTATCCCGACCACCAACGCCTAAAATACAATCCATCTGGGCCGTTCCATAAAAGCCGGATATCAAAAAAAGAATGTGTACCAACGGTTTCAATGAAGTTGAATTTAATGGTTTCCGAAAGATACTTATTAATGCACTTGATTTGCAAAATTACATTTGAATAAGCATTATTTTTGATGTAAATAAACACCGACCATGGAAAAATTATTGCCCCGATTTTTAGATTATGTGACCACTGATACGCAGAGCGACCCCTATTCACAGTCCACCCCAAGCACCGAAAAACAATGGGACCTTGCCAAAAAATTGGTACTGGAACTGCATCAAATCGGCATGCAAGATGTTTCCATTGACGAGAACGCCTACATTATGGCCACTTTGCCCAGCAACATGGATAAAAAAGTTCCTACCATTGGTTTTGTCTCTCATTTTGATACCTCACCGGATTTTTCGGGTAAAAATGTAAAGCCGCAGATCATTGAAAATTACGACGGAAATGACATTGTGCTGAACAAGTTGAACAACATTGTGCTATCTCCTGATTATTTTGAAGATTTAAAGGCTTACGAGGGGCAAACCTTGATTACCACCGATGGCACCACGCTGCTTGGAGCGGATGACAAAGCAGGTATTGCTGAAATTATAACAGCGATGGAATACCTGATACAACACCCCGAGATCAAACATGGCAAAATCAGGATTGCCTTTACGCCCGATGAAGAAATTGGACGAGGGGCCCACAAATTCGATGTGGAAAAATTTGGCGCCGAATGGGCCTACACGATGGATGGTAGCCAAGTGGGAGAATTGGAGTATGAAAACTTTAACGCGGCAAAAGCCAAGATTACCGTTACCGGTAAAAGTGTACACCCCGGATACGCAAAGAATAAAATGGTAAATGCCATTGCAATTGCCAACGACTTTTTATCCCATTTACCCCCAAGCGAAGTCCCCGAACACACCTCGGATCGGGAAGGTTTTTTCCATGTGCATAAAATTAAGGGCGAAATAGAAAAAGCCGAAATAGACCTGATCATCCGTGATCACGATGCTATACATTTTCAGGCCAGAAAAGACCTATTAAACGACATCAAGGAAAAACTCAACAAAAAATATGGAGAGTTCCTTTCCTTGACCATCGAGGACCAATACAAAAACATGAGGGAAAAGGTAGCGCCCGTTTTCCATATTGTGGAGATAGCGGAAGAGGCGATGAAATCCCTTCAAATTGAACCCATCATAAAACCTATTAGAGGCGGTACAGATGGTTCTCAACTCAGTTTTATGGGACTACCGTGCCCCAATATTTTTGCCGGCGGACACAATTTTCATGGAAAATACGAGTATGTTCCTTTGGAAAGCATGGAAAAAGCCGTGATGGTTATCGTAAAAATTTGCGAACTTACCGGTAATCAAATCAAGTAGTTGTGGAAAAGTCCGAAAAACTGGAAGCGTATTACCAAAAAGAACATCCCTTTAGGGAAGGAATTGTTTTTCTGAGGGAAATCGCATTAAAAACAGAGGCGGAAGAAAATTTTAAGTGGAGTATTCCGGTGTACACTTTGAATCATAGAAATGTTTTCGGGATATGTAAGTTCAAACATCATTTTGGGGTTTGGTTTTTTAATGGAGTTTATTTGAAGGACCCAAAAAATGTGCTGGAAAATGCCCAAGAAGGAAAAACCAAGGGCATGCGCCACTGGAAGTTTCAAAGTCTGGAGGAAATCGACGAAAAAACTGTCCTGGCCTATATGAAAGAGGCGTTGGACAATCAAAAAAAAGGATTGGAGGTAAAGGCCGAGACGACCAAGAAAGTTCAAGTTCCAGAAGTATTGCAATCCGCATTGACCAAAAATCCCCAATTAAAGGTTGCTTTTGAAAAATTTACTCCGTACAAGCAAAAGGAGTTCTGTGGGCACATTGCCGATGCCAAACAGGAGAAAACCAAAATTAGGAGATTGGAAAAGATTATACCCATGATCCAGGGAGGAATTGGTTTGAATGATAGCTATCGTTGAAAACATCACCATAAATGAGCTATATTAGGGCTCAATTGCATCATCAATCAAAATCATCAATGAAAATCCTATCCAGCGGAGAATACTATGGCGACAAACGTTCGGAGTTGCACCATGATGGCATTATGCTTTCGAAATACAAGTACACGGGAATAAAAACAGATTGGCACTATCATGAAAATCCTTATTTTATGTATGTGCTACAAGGCAATATGAAGGATTGCAACAGAAGGGCAACCACCTTGTGCCCTACCGGGAGCCTGATGTTCAACAATTGGGAGGAATCCCATTACGGGTCCAAACATTCTACTGATGCGGCCGGATTTCATCTGGAGTTTGAGAAATCTTGGCTGCAAAAGCATGATATTACTTTTGATGTACTGGAAGGAAGTAAATTGATACAGCAACCACAGGTACACTTTCTTTTCGCCAAACTTTACCGTGAACTTAGCTTTACCGATACATTCAGCGAAGTGGCCATCGAATCCTTATTGGTTCAAATATGTGATTACCTAAAAACGGAGCAGGTGTTTGAATCCAACAAACGTCCCGAATGGGTAGATAAACTAAAAGATTTGCTTCATTCTGATGAGAATACACTTAATCTGGGGTATCTATCACAGCAATTGGATGTGCACCCTGTTCATATTTCAAGGGCTGCTTCAAAATATCTCCACGTTAGCCTTGGGGAGTATATAAGACAATGCAAATTAAAAACAGCCCTTCCTTTGCTCTTGCATTCCTCTTATTCGCTTACTGAAATTGCATACCAGTCCGGATTTTCGGACCAGAGCCATTTTAATCGTGTTTTCAAATCACACTTTAACATTACTCCAAAAACCTATAGAGCCAGGCTGATGATCGATTGCCAATGTTAATTTCATACAAGTTTTGGAATAATTGCGGCGGTATTTTTGTCTCAAAATATCAAGATCATGTTTAAAGAATGGATTTTATCAACAGTACTATTGTTCACTGTGCTGTTAGGTTGCGCACAAGAAAAGGATAACTCCTACGAAGGTGAATGGGTCGGCCATCTACCGAAAAAAAATAGTTTCAATTTTAGTGTTTCCCTGCAAAAGTTGTCGAACAACAGGTACGACTTAAAAATTATGAACGATACTGCCCTGATTGAAAAAGAGGTAGTATCTGAAAGTCGAAAAAACATAGTTTTTAGCGTTGATGAAGGTCTGTACTTCGATTTAGAGTATAAAAAAAATGCCGATGAGCTTTCGGGGTTTATAAAAACAGGAAGGTTTTTGTACCACATTACCTTTGCAAAAACGGATAGTGATACGTATTCCACAGCATGGAACCCATGTATGTTCAATAATGGACTACAAAGCACCGACATTATGCTGTACATGGAAAATACCGATAATGGCCTAGTGGCCTATCCATTTTTTGGCGACCAAAGGTTTAGGGGTGCATGGGCGAGCAATTTTGAACAAAAAGGAGATCTTTTGACCTTTAAGGATAGTAACACTGGCTTTAATTTTAAGGCCAACTTACAAGGTGACCATATTGATTTGGAAATCCTTTTGAGTACGTCCGTATTGACCTCGACCCGTTTGACCCATACGGATAACGGATGGGAATACGCTTCGGAGCCAATGGTCGAGGACCAAAATATAAACACACCCTCGCTATTGGATGATGGCTGGGAAGTAGCAAACATCGGTGAGTACCACATGGACAAAGTCAAGCTCCGGGAGCTGATAAAGGCTTCCAATACCGGAGAGTGGTCCAATATGCACAGTGTACTCATTGCCAAAAACAACCAACTGGTGTTCGAGAGCTATTTTGGAGGGTACAATGCCCATATTCCGCATGATCTGCGATCTGCATCCAAAAGTATTTCGTCTGCCATGATGGGCATTGCGATTGATGATGGCCTTATTGATAGTGTAGAAGAAAAATTGTACGATTTTATTCCCGATTCTTTTCAGTATACCAAAGATTCCTTGAAAGCCAAAATAACATTGCGAGACCTGCTCACTATGAGTTCCGGGCTGGATGTGAACAATCAGGCTGGAGAGGATTACTACCAAAACCCCAACAATTCCAACAACTGGTTAAAGACAGTTTTGGAGGCTCCAATGGTACGCGTGCCGGGAACTTACTTGGACTATGGTTCCGCAAATCCATTTCTTTTGGGCGTTTGTTTGAGCGAACGTTTGGAATTACCCCTTGAATCCTATATGGACAAGAAACTTTTCGCGCCATTGGGCATTACAAACTACATTAACCAGACAGACGATACCGAGGAAAAACCATACTTTGGAGGTGGTATGCTATTAACATCTCGTGACCTGCTCAAGTTCGGCCAATTGTACTTAAACAAAGGTACTTGGAAAGGTAAACGGATTATTTCTGAAAGTTGGATTACCGAATCCTTTAAAAAGTATGGCCGTCTGCAAGATGCCAAGGATAAAAATGAATATGGATACCTTTGGTGGCACGATACGTATGAAATCAACGGAAAGCCCATCAAATCTATTGAAGCTAGAGGGGCGGGCGGACAGTTCATCTTTATACTGCCTGAATTGGATACTGTTGTTGTGATAACCGCAGGCAATTTTAGGAACGGAAAAGGAAATCAATCCAGGGATGTTCTTAAGACACACATACTGCCAGCCTTGATAAAATAGTGCCAAACGACTTTTTGTATTCAAGTAAACCCACTGTATTGATTTATCCGAAATACCGGACCAACAAAATAATTCCAACGTGATGCTTTTTTGGGCTTAGAGTTATGTACCAAAACAAAGCCCTCAGTTGAAACAGGGCATTGGGCAATTCCCACTGGAATTTTAACGGAAAAAAAACCAACTTCACTCCTGTCTGCCGACAGGCAGGTATCGGAAGATATAAATCCTTAAAACGATTCATATCTTTTAACGTTGGCATTCATTTAAAAAATGATAAATTGAATATTGAGCACTTATTATTAGCTGGGTTTTTAATCCTTTATCAATCGGCTAATTGTCAAAAAATGGGGTGTTTCTTGGTTATATAGATGGCAGACTACACAAAAGGAACGCACTGAAAATATGAAGAAAGAACCTTCAACAGAAATAATTACGGAATTGTATGAAGAAATCTTGAAGGAAAATAACAAATGAGCAGTCTAAACAAAATGCCAACAAAGATGGCTATAAGTACACCCCAAAAATTTCCCCAGATTTTGACCAAAAACTTAGCTGTCCCATTTTAGGAAAGTACGCACAAATTTGGATCTTTCTTGCCCAATAAAGGTCGGCGAGCACAAATCCCTCAGCCAAAACAGGACATTGGTCAATTCCTAAAGGAGATTTAACCCTAAAACTACTAACTACTTTACTTATTGTAGGCCAAACATCATCTAATCAATGTTTGGCTAAACGCGATATGCAATTTTCAATATGAGAAGAGGTATCGGATAGTGAAAAAAAACACCAAATATGTAACCAGTTACTTTTTATTCTTATATTTGCGTAACCAGTAACATAAATTAATGCCATGCGTAATGATTTTTTGTATGAAATGGGGTTTCCTGGTTTAACAGGTAGGTTAAAAAGATTGAACGACCTATTCGTTAATCAGACCAAACAGTTTTATAAGGAGTACGATATTGACATAGAGCCCAACTGGCATATGATATTTTTATTGCTAGAAAAAAATGAAAAATTATCTATTCAAGAGATTGCAGATAATCTACAGATCAGTCATCCAGGAGTTATCAAATTAACTAAAAAAATGAAAAGAAACGGGTATCTGGATTCAGAGCACGATTCCGAAGACAACAGAAAGCATTTACTAAAGTTGTCCGGTAAAGCAAAGCAAAAACTACCCGAATTACATAGATACTGGCGAGCAGGCAATCAAGCCATTGCTGAGCTGCTCAACAATAACAAACAACTGCTAGAAGCACTAAGAACAGTTGAACAAAATATGGAAGTTTCTGACTTCAAGGAAAGAATGACAAGAATTTATCAAGAAGAATAATGTTTAATATGTGCTGCCATGAAATTATTCTTAGACATATCTGGATGGGCAGGGTCGCTGATGATTTTATTATCCTATGCTTTGACCTTATATAAAACAAAAGATTTTAGTTTCTTTGGAAAATATTTAAACTTAATTGGTGGATTTTTAGTTGCCATAAATTGTCTTTATTATAATGCTATGCCGTCCTTTGTAACTAATATAGTTTGGACTTTTATCGCAATAATTTCAATTTTTAGAGCAAAAAAGCATTTTCCCAAAAACAGTTTAACGTTTAAAAAGTAGAAAAACTTCCTTAATGAGATTAGATCCCATAGACAAGTATTTGTTAATTCCAGTAAACCGGTTCATTAGTAATTCAACAACAAGTGGAATTCTATTATTTGCATCCGCAATAATAGCTTTGATACTTGCAAATTCCCCTCTCAAAGATGCTTACCATCATTTTTGGGAAAATACTTTTACCATAGGGTTTGGTGATTTTACAGTGTCCAAATCCTTACATCATTGGATTAATGACGGGTTGATGTCGGTATTCTTTTTTGTGGTCGGTTTAGAATTAAAGCGAGAAATAATGGCCGGTGAACTATCAAAACCTAAAGATGCCATTCTACCTATTTTTGCGGCGTTGGGAGGTATGGTGGTACCAGCATTACTGTACTATCTATTCAATTTAACAGGAGAAGCTTCCAATGGATGGGGTATTCCAATGGCAACAGATATTGCGTTTGCATTAGGAATACTCTACTTATTAGGCAATAGAGTACCAATATCGCTCAAGGTGTTCTTAACGGCCTTGGCCATTGTGGACGATCTGGGAGCAGTAATGGTCATTGCCTTTTTCTATACTTCGGATATTTCCACGATTAGCCTATTGATAGGTGGTGTGTTTTTTGCCGTACTTATATTGGCCAACTTATTAGGGGTGAGAAGCACCGTGTTTTATGGGATAGTTGGAATAGGAGGCTTATGGTTGGCCTTTTTGCTCTCTGGAATTCATGCTACGATCGCAGGGGTTATTGTAGCTCTTACAATTCCTGCAAATGTTAAAATTGAAGATAAAAGTTTCGTTAAAAAAATGAATGATCTTACCAATGAGTTTGAAAAAACCACACCAAATAATGTGACCCTGATCACATCTGACCAACTTCATATTTTAGATAAAATAAGACGTTACTCCAAGGCTGCGATGACACCACTTCAACGTCTGGAACATGGTATGCACCCATTGGTAGGTTTTGTGGTCATGCCAATATTTGCCCTTGCCAATGCGGGTATAACTTTTTCTGGAAGCTTTCTCAACAACTTGATCAGTAATGTTAGCTTAGGGGTTATATTCGGGCTGGCTTTAGGTAAATTTATCGGGATTGTTGGATTTTCCAAACTCTTGGTCAAACTAAAATTGACAACACTTCCAGAAGGTGTTAAATGGAGACAAATTTATGGGACAGCCCTGCTTGCTGGTATTGGTTTTACCATGTCATTATTTATAACAGATCTCGCATTTGAAGATTCAGATTATATTCTTCAAGCCAAAATAGGAATTTTTGCAGCTTCTATTTTGTGCGGAATCGGTGGGTATTTGACATTGCGGAAAGTCTAAATATAATAAATCACCATTACTGATCCATTTAAGAACAAACCACTAAAATTGCATAAAACAATAGCGGTTTCAAGTAATAAAACGAAAGTATAAACATAAAAACAAAGGGCTGTGCAAAATAGAAAAGTCTATGAGCATAAACCGGCTACCAAACATGCACCGGACAGTTGTCCATAATTATGAGGAACCTACTTCAAGTACTATTGATCCTTTCTATTTTATACGGGTGCAAGCCGAATAAACAGGTTTATACCAATTACGAAACGGACACATTAAAAATAGAGAAGATCAACGAAAACGTTTTTAGACATATTTCCTATTTAGACACTAAGACTTATGGTAAATATCCTTGCAATGGGATGATTTATATCAATGGCAACGAAGCAATAATTTTTGACACCCCTACTGATAACAATGCATCATTGGAATTGATAAAGTGGATTGGGAAAAAGAAGATTAAGGCTGTTGTTGTGACTCATTTTCATGTTGATTGTTTAGGTGGCTTAAAAGAATTTCATTCAAATGGAATTAAATCCTATTCTACAAATTATACTATTGAGCTTTCCAAAGAAAATAACGAAAAAACACTGCCGCAAAACGGCTTTGACAATCAAAAAGAATTTCAGGTTGGCAATGAAGTCATTGTTGCAAAATATTTTGGTGAAGGGCATACAAAAGATAACATCATCGGATATGTTCCTAGCGAAAAAACTTTGTTTGGAGGTTGTCTAATCAAGCATTTAAACGCGCCAAAAGGAAACCTCTCGGACGCAAACATAGGGGATTGGTCCAAAACAGTGGAGAAAATAAAAATTGAATTCCCTGAAATCGAAAATGTAATTCCTGGACATGGAGACTGTGGAGGCAAAGAACTTTTGGATTATACAATTAATCAATTTAAGGTTTAGAACATCGATAAATGCACCCCAAAAATTCATACAGATTCCAACCAAAAAACGTAGTTACCCCATTTTAGGAAACTCCCACCCGTTATGATATTCTTTTATCAATAGGGCATCTGCCTCGCCTTGGTTGAATTTATGGTTTTCCGCATCCCAGAACAATCGCTCCCCTGTTTTGTAGGCTATATTGCCCATATGGCTTACTACCGCAGCATCGTAACCAATCTTGATCGGTGCCTTTAAAATGGTCTTATCCCTAGTTTTGACCGCTTCCAAAAAGTTTTGTGTGTGCAGTCCCAAACCTTGACCTACACCTTGTTGCAGTGGAACTGCCTCTATTTTAGGCCCTAAGTCTTTGCTCCAATGCGGGCGATCACGCTCAGGAATAACTTCCCAACCACCACGGTCGAGCACCAAGGTTCCATTGTTTCCTATAAAAGCAACACCATGATTTCGCCCGTAGTTACCACCATCGATTCCCGTGGCATGCTCCCACAAGAGAGAAAAGTCACCAAAATCGTAAACGGTTTGCAAGGTATCCGGAGTTTCTGCGGCATCATTGGGATAAGCGAACTTTCCACCCATCGCCATCACAGATTTGGGTGTGGAAGCCTTCATTCCAAAAAGGGCATAATCAATCAAGTGTACGCCCCAATCAGTCATTAAACCACCTGCATAGTCCCAAAACCATCTAAAATTAAAATGGAACCGGTTTTTGTTAAACGGCCGTGTCTCCGCCGGACCCAACCACATACCGTAATCCACACCGGCGGGAACCGGACTGTTCGGAACCACCGGTACCGATGACATCCACCCTTGGTAGGCCCATGCTTTCACCAATCTTATCTGTCCCAATTTACCGGAATGCACATAATTGATGGCGTCCACAAAGTGGGGTTCACTCCGTTGCCATTGTCCTATCTGCACCATTCTATCGCCTTGGTTTACCTTTGCAAGCATGGCATCGCTCTCTGCAACGGAATTGGCTATTGGCTTTTCACAATATACATCTTTACCGGCATCAATGGCGTCTGTAAGTTGCAAGCAATGCCAATGGTCCGGTGTTCCGATTATCGCTATATGGATATCCCTATCTTCCAACAGTTTTCGGTAATCCGAATACCATTTAGGTTTTTTGATTCCTCCTTTTTCCAGTTCGGCGGTTTTTTCGCGCAGCACATTTTCATCCACATCGCAAAGGGCCACAACTTCCACCTCGCTGTTCTGCAGCATGGAACTTAAATCGGAAAATCCCATTCCTTTACAGCCAATCAGTCCTACCTGGATTTTATCGTTTGGACTTATATGTTTTCTGATCGTTGCCAACAATTCGGTTGGAAGCACCATTGATGCCCCCATGGCCGCTGCCCCTAAACTACTTTGTTTTACAAACTGCCTTCTGGTTCCCATAATTCTCAAAATTTTGAGTAAAATACAAAAAAAACACCCCCTGGTTATCCTGTACCATGGGGGTGTTTTTAATTTTTTATGGATTTTAAACGCTTACTTCTTTTCAGCAGGAGCATTCATTTTTTTGCTCATTTCCATGGAAATGGCTGAGCGGTCAAACTTTAAACGGCCTGCCATGGTCTCGATGACACAGGAAAAATCCTTGTCGTTCAATTCCACGATTTTACCGTGTAGTCCACTCTTGGTAATAATCTTGTCTCCTTTCTTTAATTCCGAAGCGAATTTTTTCTCATCCTTCTGACGTTTGACCTGCGGGCGAATCATAAAAAAGTACGCCACTGCAAAAATCAATATCAGCGGTAAAAACTGTTGTAAGTTTTCCATTTAGGTTTTTTAAATTATTTTACAGGACCAGCTGGTGTAGCTTCTGGTGCTTGTACAAATGCTTTGATTCTTACGATTTCAGAACCTTTTACGGTGTTTGCTGTTACCGTAATGGTTTTGGTCACTTGGTTTTGACCGGAACCGTTGAATTTCACCAACAATTCTCCTTTTTCACCTGGAGCAATAGGCTCCTTTGGAGGGTTTGGCACTGTACAACCACAGCTACTTTTAGCATCGGTAATGATCAATGGGGCATCACCAGTATTGGTAAAGGTAAATACGGTTTCTTGCGGTGTTCCTCTTTGAATCGTACCGAAATCGTGCTCTGTTTTTTCAAATGACATTACAGGAACTTTTTTGTCGGCCTCATCCCTGCTCACAGCGCTTTCAACATTGTCAGCAACTATTTTTTCCGACGCTTTGTCCTTGCATGATACACTGGTTAGGGCAACCACTGCAATCAAACTCAAAATTGTTGTTATTCTTTTCATGATTAAAATTTGTTTTCCCAAAATTAAGGAATTATTGTTTATTGTAGACCTCTACCTATTTTTTGGAGTCTTCCGTCCGATTTGTACTCTTTAGCCAACTTATCCAAGACCCCATTAATAAATATGCTGCTCTTGGGTGTGGAATACTCTTTGGCAATCTCCAAATACTCGTTCAGAGTTACTTTTTCTGGAATGGACGGGAAGTTCAACAACTCACATATGGCCATCTTAAGAACAATGGAGTCGATCTCCGCAATACGATCGTTGTCCCAATTTGGGGTTTTGCCCTCAATTTCCTTCTCCCATTTGGCGTCATTCAATAAAGTCTTGGTCAAAAGGTCGTTGGCAAAATCCATATCCTGTTGATCCTTGAGCAACGCCGGTAAAAAGAATCGGTCCCCGGAATCAGGCTTGGCTTTTTTCAACCGTTTAACCAAAAAGGTGTTCACTATGGGGAAATCATCCACCCACGTAAGCTTATCATCTTCGAAGTAATCGTAAATTTTTTCGTTGGGGGCTATGATCTCTTTAAATAGCTGAATGATCACATTTCGGTCGTCCGTATAATCATCTTCACCATTGAACATATACTCTTTGTAAATGTCACTTGCCAACATCTCCTTATGGATAATTTTTACGTATTCATCGTTCAGGTACCAATTATCAAGTTTCCGCTTGGAGATTTCGTTCTTCAATGCTTCGTTGTTCACCAATTGCAACAACAATCGGTTTTTGACGAATTTTTGTGGATTGGGATATTTATCTTCTTCGGTAGCCACATATTTTTTGGAAGCATGGCTCACATGTTTCTCGGCCAAACGGTGCAGTTCGGCCAAAAGGCTCAAAATCAAAATGTATAGAACATACATATTTTCTATACTTACTCTAAGGAACTTCTCTTGCTTTTGAAGTGAATCGTCCTTGGATTGCACCAATGCATAGATACATTGCATCACTTTTACCCTAATGTGCCTTCTGGTTAACATGTTTAAAGAACTTTTAAAGTCATTATTTGGCTTTCTCACCGCAAAAGTAATCTTATATTTGAATCTTACCTATCAAACTTGTTTTCTTATCAGTTTTATAACATTTACTTTGTGGGGTATGGCATATATTTGCGGGGTTGTCCGCTTACATCGAAGCTAAAAAACCATCTTTTCTCCCTTTTATGAAGGAACTTAAGCACTTAAATAAATATTTTAAGAAATATTGGCTTAAACTGCTATTGGGTATTTTGATTACCATAATTGCAAGAGTTTTTTCTCTGGTTATGCCTTCTTATGTAAACAAATCCATCCAAGCTGTAGAGGATTTTACGTCGGATGTGATTACATTATCGGATGCCAAGGGATTATTGCTCCAATACATTCTTATTATTGTTGGAGCGGCCATTTTTTCAGGGCTTTTTACTTTTTTGATGCGCCAGACCATCATCAATGTATCCAGATATATTGAATACGACCTAAAAAACGAGGTTTTCGACCACTACCAGTTCCTTAGCCTCAATTTTTACAAAAAAAACAGGATCGGGGATTTAATGAACCGAATCAGTGAGGATATCAACCAAGTTCGATTATATGGAGGCCCTGCCATTATGTATGGCATACAGACCTTTACACTTTTTGCATGCCTGATTCCGCTAATGTTCATAAAAGCACCTACCCTAGCGGCATACACCTTGCTTCCGCTACCTGTTTTGTCCGTTTTGATTTATCAAATCAGCAAGATCATCCATAAAAGAAGTACCAAGGTACAAGAGTTTTTGTCCACACTATCCACATTTACGCAAGAATCCTTTTCTGGAATATCGGTAATCAAAGCGTATAGCATTGAGCCACGTATTAACAATGAACTGCGCAGTTTGGCCCAAGAAGGAAAAGATACCAGTATGGCATTGGCCAAGGTAAACGCATGGTTCTTTCCGTTGATGATCCTATTAATTGGAGTAAGTAACCTTTTCGTCATATATATTGGTGGTCGGCAATACATCAACGGGGAAATCGAGACTATTGGTATTATTGCCGAGTTTATCCTGTATGTAAACATGCTCACTTGGCCAGTGGCCATTGTCGGATGGCTCACATCCATTGTTCAAAGGGCAGAAGCCTCTCAAAAGCGAATCAACGAGTTTTTGAACGAAGAGCCTTCCATCCAAAACCAAATTTCGGGTCCAACTCCGATTACTGGGAACATTGAATTCAAAAATGTGACCTTTACGTACGAGGACACCAACATTACTGCTCTCAAAGATGTTTCTTTTTCAGTGAAAGCAGGACAAACCGTGGCCATTCTTGGTAAAACAGGTTCTGGAAAATCAACGATATTGGATTTGGTGGCGCGTTTATACGACACCTCTTCCGGAGAAGTGTTGATTGATGGAGTTCCTGTCCAAAATTTAAACCTGGACAGCTTAAGAAGTGCCATAGGAGCCGTACCACAAGACGCTTTCCTATTCTCGGATACCATTGAGAACAATATCCGTTTTGGGAATGAAAATGCCTCTCATGACGAAATTGTGGAAGTTGCCAAAAAAGCAGTGGTCCATAAAAACATTGAAGGCTTTGCCAAAAAGTACGATACCGTTTTGGGCGAACGTGGCATTACCCTTAGCGGAGGGCAAAAACAACGCGTTTCCATAGCAAGGGCTTTATTAAAAGACCCAAAAATCTATTTGTTCGACGATTGTCTTTCCGCCGTTGATACAGAAACCGAAGAAGAGATACTCAACAACCTAAAAAGGGTTTCGGAAAGCAAGACCACTTTGATTGTCAGCCATAGAGTATCCTCGGCCAAGAACGCGGATAAAATCATAGTCCTCGATAACGGAAGCATCATACAGGAAGGCACACACGAAGAACTGAACAATACCGATGGGTATTACAAGGACCTCTACATTAACCAGCTTTCTGGCAAAGAATCATAAAAAAGTTGCTGAATTAGCTTTTTTTTTACATTTTTGGTAACATATTTCAACATAGTACTAAATACACTATACCATATGGGCCAGAAAGATACAATGGATCAGGAAGAGATTTATTCGAAAGTCTTAAGAGCAGGGAGAAGAACCTATTTTTTTGACGTGAGAAGTACCAAGGCCGGGGACTACTACCTTACCATAACCGAGAGTAAAAAATTTACTCATGATGATGGTTCTTTCCACTACAAAAAGCACAAAATTTATCTTTACAAGGAGGATTTTAGCGCTTTCCGTGAGATTATGGAAGAAATGATGGATTACATCATTGATGAAAAAGGAAGTGAAGTCATCTCCGAACGCCACCAAAAAGATTTTAAAAAGGAAGAGGAAGAAGAAGAAAGTTTAAGTGAAAACGGGACAGCGACCGGTAGCAATTTTACCGATGTGAGTTTTGACGATATCTAAAATAAACTCCCTTCATAATTTAAAAACGACCTGTATTTTTGCAGGTCGTTTTTTATTTTTACCATAGCGTTTCCACAACAAAAAACATAGAACAATGGCTAGGACACCCAGTAACATGCTCCCCTTGGGCACAAAAGCTCCCAATTTTGAACTTTTGGATACCGTTTCGGACACTACAATCTCCTTGAACAATGCAAAAGGAGAAAAAGGCATGGTCGTCATGTTCATATGCAACCATTGTCCGTTTGTGATCCATGTAAATCCTTTGATCGTTGAATTGGCCAAGGAATACCAAGAAAAAGGTATTGCCTTTGTGGCCATATCCAGTAATGATGTGGAAAACTACCCACAAGATGCGCCGGACTTGATGAAACAAAAAGCTAAAGAAGAGGGATACTCTTTTCCTTACCTGTATGATGAGACCCAAGAGGTCGCCAAAGCATACGATGCGGCCTGTACCCCGGACATTTATCTTTTTGATGCCAAACTGAACTTGGTCTACCGAGGACAACTTGATGGATCCAGACCTGGAAACGATATTCCTCTGACCGGGACCGACCTTAAAAACGCCATGGACGCCGTTCTAGAAGGCAAAGAGGTGGAGAAAGACCAAAAACCCAGCTTGGGCTGTAACATTAAATGGAAAAACACCTAACTAAAGAATGAATTGTGCTATTTTGGACAATACCATAACCCTGGTTCCCGTTACCCATGATAATCTCGAAACATATTTGACCATTGGGGTACAATCGTATTGCGAAAACTATCTCCACTTATGGGAGAATGAAGACCCTACACCTTACATTTCGAATGGTTTTACTTCTGAAGTCGTAGAACGGGAATTACTAAATCCAAATACTCTCAATTTTTTGATCAATTTGGAAGATGAAACTGTTGGCATCCTCAAATTGGTAAAAGACTGTGGTATTGATGAGATACCCAATACCCATGCGCTAAAGGCCGAAAAAATCTATTTGTTAAAAGAGCATTCAGGTAAAGGAATCGGAAGACAGGTTCTTCAATTCATTGAAAAAACGGCCAAAGCCCTAAACAAAAAAGTAATTTGGCTGGATGCCATGCAAAAAGGCAAGCCGGTAGTGTTTTATCAAAAAAATGGTTTTATCATCAAAAGAGAGAGCGAAGTAACGCTTCCCCACGTAAAACCAAAAGAGAAACCAATGTACATTTTGACCAAGAAACTTTAGCCTACCACTTTTTACGTGTCACCAAGTTTTGAATATGCGCATAGTGGTGATTGCTATGCCATGCGTAACGGGCAATATTCTCTTTTAAGGAAGTTTCCTGGTTTCCATCAGGGTGAATAAAACTCCGCTCTAATTGCGCTTCTGAAAGACCTTTTAATAAATATACCAACTTGGCATGTACGGCACTCAAATGGTAAAGCGACATTAAAATTGGTGCCGTTCGTGTATCGAACAACTCGGCCCAAGCTTTTTCATCGTATGCCTTTATGGTCGGCGTATCCTCGGTCAAGGCCCATTTAAATCGGATATAGCTGTTATGGTGACTATCGGAAATGTGGTGCACTAGTTGGCGGACAGTCCAACCATCGGGACGGTACGGAGTATCAAGTTGTTCATCGGAAAGCGGTATCACTAAATCGCTCAAACGCTGCGGTAGGGTTTCCAAATCAGTAATCCATTGTTCAAGATCGGCATTTGTAATGGTTTCAGGAGTTTCAAATTTTCCGATCGGATAGCGCAGTTGTTCCAAGATTTCTTTTTCCATCTACTAAAAATAATGACTTTTATCCATTAAATCGTCCGTCAAAAAGTTATATTTTAATACACTTTTAACTGATTTAAAATAAGTCGACCAAATAATCCAGTAATTTTGTAGAGTACTGATTTATAAACCTAAAAATTAAAATATATATGGCAACATTAAGATTGGGAGATACCGCTCCGGATTTTACAGCGGTTACTTCGGAAGGAACATTGAACTTTTATGAATATCTTGGGGATAGCTGGGGCATTTTATTCTCCCACCCTGCGGATTTCACCCCCGTTTGCACCACCGAGTTGGGTACCGCGGCCAAATTCAAAGACGAGTTTGAGAAAAGAAATGTAAAAATGATGGCCCTAAGTGTTGACGGCGCAGCTTCTCATTTGGAATGGATCAAGGATATCAACGAAACACAGGGCACTGAAGTTAATTTTCCGATAGTAGCAGATGTAGAGCGAAAGGTATCCGACCTTTATGATATGATTCACCCAAATGCGGACAATACGCTCACCGTTCGTTCGGTTTTTATTATCGATCCAGACAAAAAAGTAAAACTTACACTTACATACCCTGCATCAACGGGACGTAATTTTTACGAATTACTAAGAGTTATTGATTCACTACAGCTAACAGCAAACCATAAAGTCGCCACTCCCGCCAACTGGAAAAATGGTGAAAAAGTGGTGGTTAGCCCTGCTATTCCAACAGAAGAAGCCAAAAATATTTTCACAAAAGGCGTAGAAGAGATAAAGCCATACCTACGTTTAACCCCTGATCCAACCACATAATTATTTTATTTTAAAGAAAAAAACTGATTCCCAATAAATTAAACGTACCTTTGGGGTCAATTAATTTTTTTCAATTTATATTATGAGTAAAGGAACAGTAAAATTCTTCAATGATTCTAAAGGTTACGGATTTATCACTGAAGATGGTTCAAACACAGATCACTTCGTACACATTTCAGGTTTAATCGATGAAATTAGAGAAGGTGATGTTGTAGAATTCGAACTACAACAAGGTAAAAAAGGATTAAACGCCGTTAACGTACAAGTTGCGGATTAGGTTATAATAAACTTTTTTTCTAGACAAGCCCGGGCAAATGCCCGGGCTTTTTTTTGTTTTTTTTTAATTCCACGCAACCATTCTATTATTTGCTATCTAATAGATAAACAAACACTGTTCCCCATAACCATTAAACCTCAGATAAATGAATACCTTTTTCGGAGTACTTTCGTTTTTATTGATTGTTAATGCCCTACTGTTGGTATGGAGTGTCAATGGCTCAAAAAAGTAACAAAAAAGTCTACACGAGCAATAGGTAGGGTTTTTTACCGTTGAATTGTTACCCTATAAACACGTTACAACCATGACAACTTTTTTAAGCATTCTTGTTGCACTACTTGCACTTAACGCCTGTTTATTGTTTTTAAGCGTAAACAGATCTAAATAAAAAAGCCTCCATTACTGAAGGCTTTCCTATACTTTGACGTGAAGTTTTCTTATTTCACGTTCATCAATTCCACATCAAAAACCAATGTTGCGTTTGGTGGAATAACTCCACCAGCTCCTGTACTTCCATATGCTAAGTGCGATGGAATCACAAAACGAGCCTTATCACCCTCCTTTAGCAAACCAATGCCTTCGTCCCAACCAGGAATTACCTGTCCTATGCCCAATGAGAAGTCTATCGGTTGCTTTCTCTTGTAGGATGAATCAAAAACTTGACCGTTGGCCAGCGCTCCCTCATAATGCACGGATACGGTTTTACCTTTTTCCGCCTTGGCACCACTACCTTTTTGAATGATTTTATAACGTAGCCCACTGTCGGTCTTATCAAAACCAGCGGCCAACTTTTCCAGTTCGGCCTCTGCTTCAGCCTTTTGCTCTGCAATACGCTTTTCCCTTGCGCCTTCAAATGTGCGGAAAGCCTCGATAGCATTCCAGTTTTTGGCCTCATCGCCAACCCTTAGTATTTCCAAAGTTTCAATGGCATCTCCTTGGGCAATGGCATCCACAACATCCTGACCTTCTTCAACACGACCGAAAACGGTATGTTTGTTATCCAACCATGGTGTGGCTACATGAGTAATAAAAAATTGGCTCCCATTGGTACCAGGTCCTGCATTGGCCATGGATAGCACTCCTGGTCCATCATGCACCAAATCGGGATGGAATTCGTCATCAAACTTATATCCCGGGTCTCCGGTTCCCGTTCCGGATGGACATCCGCCCTGAACCATAAAATCGGCAATTACCCTGTGGAACTTTAGTCCATCATAATACGGTTTTCCTTGTGGCTTTGCACTGTTCTCCATATTCCCTTCCGCCAGGGCAACAAAGTTGCCAACCGTTCCAGGTGTTTTATCGTGCGTAAGTTTCACCAATATTTCACCTTTGGAAGTATTGAACTTTGCGTAGATTCCGTCTTGCATTGTATGTGATTAATAGATTATTAGAAAATTGTATTCTTATTTTTCTGATGGGCAAAGATAGTTGTTTATGGGCAAGGTAAAAAGTTGGCAATCACTTTAGGGAATACAGTATCTATGAGACAACCGTCTATTAAAAGGTTATATAGCAATAATTTCCAGAAACTAAAACCAAGGCTTAAATTAGTAGTATGAAAAACACCATATCCGAGCGGATTGCCGATTTTTTAAAAAACTACCCCCCGTTCAATACTATGGACACCAAGCAATTGGAACAACTGTCCCTTGAGGTCACAATAGTCCACAAAGAGACAAATACCATAGTTTTCTCCCAAGGCGAAAACCCCCACGATAATTTTTATGTTGTGAACAAAGGAGCCATTGCCCTATCCAAATCAGGTTCGAGTCAAATATTGGACATCTGTGATGAAGGCGATGTGTTCGGATTACGTCCTCTACTGGCCAACGAAAGCTATAAACTGGAAGCTAAAGCATATGAAGAGACTATCCTCTACGCTATTCCCATCAAGGATTTTAAACCGCTGGCACTGGAAAACAAACGTATCGGGAATTTTTTGATAGAAAGCTTCGCTTCCAATACAGGTAACCCCTACTCCATTAAGCACCGCGGAAAACTCTATGGTGAAAGCAGTGATTCCAATCAATATTCCAGCGATAAAATACTGGATTTACAACCCATTAAATATTCCACCAAACTTATCACGTGCAAAGAGGGCACAAAGGTAAAGACCATTGCCAACAAAATGACAGAGCATAACGTAGGCTGTATGTTGGTTCTGCGGGACGACCTACCTGTTGGAATCATAACAGATAAGGACATCCGGAAAAAGGTGGCAACCGGTTTGTACCCCATCACTGCATCCGCACAGTCCATAATGTCGTCACCCATTATCACCTACCCAATGGGGATTACCTTGGCACAATCACAAATGGCCATGATGAAAAGTGATATCAGCCATTTGGTGCTCACGGAGGACGGTACTACGGAAACAAAGGTGACAGGAATCCTTTCCAAACACGATATAATGGTGGCCGTCGGAAACAATCCCGCTGTATTGTTGCGTGCCATAAAGAGAGCTACCAAAGCAAAGAGATTGCGAGGCATTCGACATGGAATTATGAATTTGCTCCAAGGTTATTTGGAACAGAACATTCCATTGGGGCTTGTTTCCAAAATTATTTCCGAACTCAATGATGCCTCCACTAAGCAGGTAGTAAAAATCGCTTTGTCCAAAATGGACGAAGAGCCACCCGTAAAATTTACATGGCTGAGCATGGGCAGCCAGGGCCGTGGCGAACAATTACTGAACACCGATCAGGACAACGCCATTATTTTCGAGGATGTTCCAGAGGAAAGTTTGGAAGCGACTCGAGCTTATTTTCTAAAATTGGGCGAGCGGATTTCCAAAATGTTGAATACCATCGGTTTTGAATACTGCCCGGCCGATATGATGGCCTCTAACCCGTCATGGTGCCATAGTCTAAGCGAATGGAAAAAGGTGACCACCCATTGGATACACAACCCCGGACCCGATGAAATCCTATTATCATCCATTTTTTTCGACTACAATGTTACTTACGGAGATAAGGCCTTGGCCGATGAACTATCACAAAGTATTTTTGATAACGTCCAAGGATATCCACTCTTCTTTACCCATTTAGCGAGCGGAGCACTACAAAACCCTTCGCCCTCGGGGTTTTTCAGGGATTTTTTAGTGGAGCAAGATGGTGAACACAAAGACTTTTTCGATTTAAAACTACGTGCCTTAATGCCCATTATTGACGCGGCACGGGTATTGATTTTGTCACATTCCATCAAATCCATCAATAACACAGCGGAGCGTTATGAAAAACTCGCTGAACTAGAACCCAACAATAAAGAACTCTATTTGGCCTGCTCCTATGCTAGTAAAGCATTGCTCAAATTTAGAACCAGACAAGGCCTTTTACATAATGACTCGGGCAGATTTATTGCGTTGGACAAATTGAACAAGGAAGAAAAAATCAAGCTAAAAAGAACTTTTAAAACCGTCAAGGAAATTCAATCCTTGATCGAAGTAAGGTTCCAAGTAAAAAATATGTTGCGCTGATGTGGCCGTTCTCCAAGAAAAAACCATTGGAACTTCCCGGTTTTTGGTGGGAATACGAGGAGCATTTCAAAGAAAAGCTTCCGGAAGACGTACAAGAAAATACGTTTGTGGTACTGGATACCGAAACCACCGGTTTTAGTTTGACCAAGGACAGAATGCTCTGCATTGGCGCCTTGAAACTTTTGGACAACAACATCGTGGTAAAAGAAAGTTTTGAAGTCTACCTCCAGCAAGAACATTATGATTCCGAAAGTGCCGAAATCCACGGAATCCTTAAACACAGTAAAAAGAACACTATTTCCGAACTCGATGCCCTGAAGCAGTTTTTAGTATACGCAAAAAACTACGTGTTGGTAGGGCATCATGTGATGTTCGACGTCAATATGATCAATGCAGCACTTAAAAGAAATGGACTTCCCAAGCTCAAAAATAAAACGCTGGATACCGAATCGCTCTACATTAGAACGCTCTTGATGTCATCGGTGGTTCAAAAAAAGGAAAGATACTCCTTGGATGATCTTGCCAAAAAATTTAGCATATCAAGAAAAGACAGGCATACCGCTTTGGGGGACGCTTTTATTACGGCAATTGCTTTTTTGCGAACCATTGAAAAACTAAAACCACAAAAATAAAGGACCTCCTTAGATAAAGAGGCCCTTTTTTATTTATTGACCAAAAATAATTAAAGACTTTCCTTCATAATTGATTCCACAACTTCTGGGTTCAACAATGTTGAAGTATCACCAAGGTTACTGGTATCTTTGGAAGCAATCTTCCTTAGAATTCGTCTCATGATCTTACCACTACGTGTTTTTGGCAAGCCTTCGGTAAATTGAATTTTATCCAATTTGGCTATTGGACCAATATGTTCTGTTATCAACTGGTTGATTTCCTTTTTCAGGTTGTCACGATTACGGGTCTCTCCTGTTTCTTTCAAAATAATGTAGCCGTACAATGCATTTCCTTTGATGTCGTGAGGGAATCCAACTATGGCAGATTCTGCCACTGCTGGGTGCTCGTTGATGGCATCCTCGATAGGTGCCGTGCCTAAATTGTGACCGGAAACAATGATGACATCATCTACCCTACCGGTAATCCTATAATAACCCACCTCATCTCTAAGGGCGCCATCCCCTGTGAAATATTTGCCCTCGAAAGCAGAGAAATAGGTCTCTTTGTATCGCTGATGATTGCCCCAAATAGTTCTGGCAATGGATGGCCAAGGATATTTGATGCACAATCTACCATCCACTTGGTTACCTTTGATTTCTTGACCATTTTCGTCCATGAGTGCTGGCTGAACACCTGGCATTGGCAAAGTGGCATAGGTTGGTTTTGTGGGAGTGGAAAATGGAATGGGAGAAATCAGGATTCCTCCTGTTTCTGTTTGCCACCAAGTATCCACGATCGGACATTTTTTTTCCCCCACGTGATCATTGTACCAGTGCCATGCCTCCTCGTTGATGGGCTCTCCCACAGTACCCAAAACCTTTAAACTGGAAAGGTCGTAATTGGTCACAAAGTCCAGGTTTTCTTTGGCCAAGGCCCTGATTGCGGTAGGTGCGGTATAGAATTGGCTCACCTTGTGCTTTTGCACCACATCCCAGAACCGTCCAAAGTCAGGATAAGAGGGTACACCTTCGAACATTACCGTAGTGGCTCCGTTGGCCAATGGTCCGTAGACAATGTAGGAGTGGCCGGTTATCCAACCTATATCGGCAGTACACCAATACACATCTTCTTCACGGTATTGGAATACATTTTTAAAGGTATAAGCGGTATAAATCATATATCCGGCCGTAGTATGCACCATTCCCTTGGGACGACCTGTGGAACCAGAGGTGTAAAGGATAAACAAAGGATCTTCTGCATCCATAATTTCTGGTACACAGTCCAAATAAGCTTTATCCAATAGGGGCTGTACCCAAACATCGCGGCCCTTCTTCATTGTAACATCGCCGCCTGTGCGCTTGGTAACCAAAACGGTTTCCACATCCGGACAGCTTTCCAGGGCTTCATCTACAATAGCTTTTAAATCGATAACTTTCTTGCCCCTGAAAGAACCATCAGAAGTAAGTACCATTTTGGCGCCACAATCATTTATTCTTGTTGACAATGCAGTTGATGAAAATCCTGCAAAAACAACGGAGTGAATAGCTCCAATTCGTGCACACGCCAATAAAGCAATGGCCAAATCAGGAATCATCGGTAAATAAATAACTACCCTATCTCCTTTTTTAACCCCTTTATCCTTTAATACATTGGCATATTTACAAACACGCTCATGCAATTGATGGTAAGTAATATGTTCCGCTTCTTCATTCGGGTCGTTGGGTTCAAAAAGAATTGCTGTTTTATCCCCACGGATACGGAGATGACGGTCGATACAGTTTTCGGTAATGTTCAGCTTGGCCCCTTTGAACCAACTGATTTCCGGCTTGTTAAAGTCCCATTCCAAAACGGAATCCCATTTTTTACGCCAGAGAAAGTGCTCTTCGGCTACTTCTTCCCAAAATCCTTCGGGGTTTCTTACGGATTTTCGATACACCTGGAAATATTCCTCCAAGTGTTTTATGTGGTAGTTACTCATTATGTGTAATTAAATTTATGCTGCCTTAAAAATACGGAAAAACGGGGCAAAATCACAGTCCATTCAGTGTTCAATTGCCTCACCGGCCCCTGCGGGAATACGAATGTTCTCTACTATTTCCTGTACGGCTTCAGGAGGTTCCGCTGTGAACAAATTCACCACGATGGCCACAATAAAGTTGACCAACATCGCAATAGATCCAAATCCTTCGGGCGAAACACCGAACCACCAACTTTCCTCAAGTCCGGCAACAGCCCCTTGCCCTCCATCAAAAATTCCAAATTTGAATTTCAACATATAGAAAAGCATGAGACAAAGGCCTACGACCATTCCGGAAATGGCTCCCTTGCTATTCATCTTCTTATAAAAAATTCCCAGAATGATAGCCGGGAAAAACGAGGCCGCTGCCAAACCAAATGCAAGTGCCACCACCGCTGCAACAAAGCCGGGAGGGTTGATTCCGAAGTAACCTGCCACAACAACGGCAACCGCAGCGGAAAGTCTGGCAGCCCAGAGTTCTTGTTTTTCCGAAAGGTCCGGTTTAAGCACGTTCTTGATCAAATCATGGGAAACCGAAGAAGATATCACCAACAATAATCCTGCTGCAGTGGATAGAGCTGCGGCAAGTCCTCCCGCAGCAATCAAACCAATGACCCAAGCAGGAAGATCGGCTATCTCCGGGTTGGCCAATACCATAATATCCCGATCTACTGTGAGTTCGTTTACCTCTGGCGAAGACACATATTGAATTTTTCCATCTCCATTTTTATCCTCATGGGCAATCAAGCCCGTTTTTTCCCAACGGCTGAACCATTCGGGCATATTATCGTATTCTTTGCCACTCACGGTTTCAATAAGGTTGGTCCTTGCAAAAACAGCGACAGCTGGGGCAGTTGTATACAGAATAGCAATAAACAATAAGGCCAATCCAGCCGATTTTCTGGCATCACGGACGCGTTTTACCGTAAAAAATCGCACGATAACATGTGGTAATCCGGCCGTACCCACCATCAAGGCCAAGGTAATCGCAAAAACATCAATCGTACTTTTGGTACCGTCCGTATATGCTGCAAAACCCAGTTCTTCGGACAGACCATCCAGTTTATCCAAAAGATAAGTTCCCGAACCATCGGATAGTGTATCTCCAAAACCTAACTGGGGAACAGGATTACCTGTCATTTGAATGGAAATAAATATAGCGGGCACCATAAACGCGAATATTAACACGCAGTACTGGGCCACTTGGGTATAGGTGATTCCCTTCATCCCTCCAAGAACGGCATAAAACAATACGATGACCATTCCGATGACGACTCCTGTATTAATGTCAACTTCCAAATATCTTGAAAACACGATCCCAACCCCTCTCATTTGACCAGCAACATAGGTAAACGATACAATAAGGGCACAAATAACGGCCACGATACGGGCCGTTTTGGAATAATAGCGTTCTCCAATAAAATCGGGCACGGTAAACTTTCCAAATTTTCGCAGGTAAGGTGCCAATAGCAGGGCCAAAAGCACGTAGCCTCCTGTCCATCCCATTAAATACACGGCGCCATCGTAACCTGCAAAGGAAATTATCCCCGCCATGGAAATAAAAGATGCTGCCGACATCCAATCCGCTGCAGTCGCCATTCCGTTGGCCAATGGGGAAACTCCTCCACCTGCAACATAAAATTCTTTGGTGGAACCGGCTCGGGACCAAATGGCAATTCCTATATATAACCCAAAGGATAGTGCGACCAACACATAGGTCCAAATTTGAACATCGCTCATGATAAAGTTTTAATGATTGGTTAATCCTCGTTGTAGCCATATTTTTTGTCCAACTTGTTCATAAGTCGAACGTACACAAAAATGAGAATCACAAATACGTAGATAGCTCCCTGCTGGGCAAACCAAAATCCCAGCTTAAACCCTCCTATACGAATGGAATCCAATGCATCCTTAAAGAGGATTCCTGCTCCATAGGAGACCAGAAACCAGATGGTCAATAGAATAACCAAATACTTTAGGTTTTCCCTCCAATAGGCGGTGGCCTTTTTTTGTTTTTCTGACATGGTGTTGGTTTGTTTAGTTAATTTGTTTGTGCCATGTCAATATATCAATTTAGTTTTAAGATTTATTACTATTGAGGCAACAAAAAAAGGGAATTCACAGAATTCCCTTTCTTTTATTGGTCACATAACAAGTGTGCAACGATTATTTTGCCAAATATGCGGTTACATTGGATAAAATTCT
This sequence comes from uncultured Allomuricauda sp., assembly GCA_963677115.1. GTDB lineage: Bacteria > Bacteroidota > Bacteroidia > Flavobacteriales > Flavobacteriaceae > Flagellimonas. Next base: position 2,490,631 of record OY781874.1, on the reverse strand, counting down.
TTCCTGTAGATCAGAGATATCACTTTTCACAAATTTCTCTCCAGTAATATTCTCATAAAGTTCGATATATCGATTGGACACCGATTCGATGTACTCATCCGACATTTCGGGAACTGACTGCCCTTCCAAGCCTTGAAAACCATTGGAAATCAGCCATTGTCTCACAAATTCCTTGGACAATTGCTTCTGTGCTTCCCCTTTATTTTGACGCTCCCCGTAACCATCCGCATAAAAATAACGAGACGAATCGGGTGTGTGAATCTCATCTATCAATACGATTTCACCGTCTTTGGTTTTACCGAATTCATATTTCGTATCTACCAGAATCAATCCTCTTTTGGCTGCTATTTCGGTTCCTCTTTGAAAAAGTGCGCGGGTATATTTTTCCAAGACTTCGTAGTCCTCTTTGGAAACGATGCTCCGCTTTAAAATATCTTCTTTGGAAATATCCTCATCATGGTCTCCCTTTTCTGCTTTGGTCGCTGGTGTGATGATGGGTTCAGGGAATTTATCGTTCTCCCTCATCCCTTCGGGCATGGGCACCCCACAGAGCAATCTTTTGCCCGCTTTGTACTCCCGCGCGGCATGGCCGGACATATAGCCCCTAATTACCATTTCAACTTTGAACGGTTCACAAGCCTTGCCTACCGCTACGTTGGGGTCAGGCGTCGCCATTAACCAATTGGGGACAATATCCTCTGTATCCTTCATCATTTTGGTTGCAATTTGATTTAGGATTTGCCCTTTGTAAGGAATTCCCTTTGGCATTACTACATCAAATGCGGATAGGCGGTCTGTGGCCACCATCACTAAAATATCGTTCTCCAGGGTGTAGACTTCCCTCACTTTTCCTTTATAAACAGATTTTTGCCCAGGAAAATTAAAATCCGTGGACATCAGCGTATTCATTCCCATAATTTTCTCTAGAATTGATTTTGGTGCTCTATGTTTTTATAGGCATCAATCACCTTTTTCACCAATTTGTGTCGGATTACATCTTTATCATCCAAATAAATAATACTGATGCCATCCACATTTTTTAATATAAGCAATGCTTCCTTTAGACCTGATATGACCCTTCTTGGTAAATCTATCTGCCCTGGGTCGCCGGTCAACAAAAACTTGGCATTCTTGCCCATACGGGTCAAAAACATTTTCATTTGGGCGTGGGTGGTGTTCTGTGCCTCGTCCAAGATCACAAAGGCATTGTCCAAGGTTCGCCCTCGCATAAAGGCCATTGGTGCAATTTGTATGGTACCATCCTCAATATATTTTTCCAGTTTCTCTGCTGGAATCATATCCCTAAGGGCATCGTATAGGGGCTGCATGTAAGGATCCAGCTTTTCCTTAAGGTCACCTGGAAGAAAACCAAGGTTCTCCCCTGCTTCCACGGCCGGACGGGTCAAGATAATTCGCCTCACCTGCTTTTCCTTCAGGGCTTTAACGGCCAAAGCCACACCTGTATAGGTTTTACCTGTTCCTGCCGGACCAATGGCAAAAACCATATCGTCCACTTTACAGGCATCCACCACACGTCTTTGGTTGGCGGTCTGGGCCTTGATCAACCTACCGCTTACACCATGTACCAAAACATCCCCGCTACTGGAGGAAGAAGTGTAATCTTCTTTACTGGTACTTGTCAGCACACGCTCGATCATGTTCTCATCAAGCTTGTTGTACTTGGCGAATTGACTGGTCAGTTCATCAAAGCGTTTGTCGAACTCTTCCAATAGTTCTTCATCACCAAATACCTTGATTTTATTGCCCCGAGCTACAATCTTTAGCTTTGGAAAGTACTTTTTGAGCAACTCGATATTGGAATTTTGTTGTCCAAAAAATTCCTGAGGGCTAATATCCGTAAGTTCAATTATTAGTTCGTTCAAAAATTGTGAGGTGTTACAGTTGTTTTTGAAGAATTAAATTCTTTCTTTTTTGACTAATTTTACAAACAAACTTAACTAAAAATCAATTTGAACGTCGAAAAACATATCAACAGTATTGTATGCCAATAATAACCCTAACTACCGATTTTGGATACAAGGACCACTTTGTGGGTGCTGTAAAAGGGGCAATACTGGGCAACCTACCCGACAGTAACATTGTTGATATTTCGCATGCCATCAGCCCTTTCAATATTCAGGAATGTGCCTATATCCTTAGGAACGCCTACCGTTCGTTCCCAAAGGGAACAGTTCATATCGTAGGGGTGGATTCCGAAATTTCACCCGAAAACGAACATATCGTCGTTCAAGTGGACGGGCAGTATTTTGTAAGCGCCAACAGTGGTGTTATTTCCTTGATAACTTCTGAGGTTCAGCCTGAAAAAGTCGTGGAAATCAATCTACCCAATGCGGAAGCCGGTGCTTTTCCCGTGCTCAATATATTCGTGCAGGTGGCCTGCCACATTGCTCGCGGCGGCAAGTTGGAAGTTATTGGCAGTCCCTTTCAAAACTTAAAAGAACTGCGGGATTTTGAGCCACGAATCACCAATGAGGGGAGAACCATTACAGGCAATGTCATTTACATCGACAACTACGGTAACGTGGTCACAAACATTCAGAAAAGCCTGTTTGAAGCTTACCGAAGCGGACGGGATTTTGAAATCATTGCGAGAACCACCAAAATACGACAGGTGCATCAAAGCTATAATGGCATCATCAATTATAATCTGGAACGAAACCAGCGCAAGGGCCCCGGAGATGCTTTGGCCCTGTTCAACTCTGCGGGTTATATAGAGCTCGCCATTTATAAAAGTGATCTGAATTCCGTTGGAGGTGCTTCCTCCCTGCTTGGACTGAATTACAGGGATACCGTAACCATAAATTTCCTCTAAATGTTGATACGCATTGTAAAACTGACTTTTAAACCCGAAAATATTGCTAGTTTTGAGCGAATCTTTGAAGAATCCAAAAATGGCATCTTGTCTTTTGATGGGTGTAACATGGTAGAACTGTATCAAGACATTACGAATTCCAACATATATTTTACCTATAGTTTTTGGGATACGGAAGCCCATCTGGACAACTATAGACACTCGGATTTCTTTAAAGGGGTTTGGGGCAATACCAAAAAATTGTTCGCCGATAAGCCCGAAGCTTGGAGTGTTCATAAAATTCAATCAACAAACCCATCTTAATGTTCGCAATTTTTAAGAGAGAGGTACGGTCTTTTTTCACATCGCCCATCGGTTATTTGATCATGGGGTCGTTTTTACTGCTCAATGGACTGTTTCTTTGGGTCTTCAAGGGCGAATACAACATTTTTGATTACGGCTTTGCCGATTTGAGCAACTTCTTTTTGTTGGCTCCTTGGATTTTTATCTTTTTGGTGCCCGCCATCACGATGAAGAGTTTTTCCGAAGAACGGAAAATGGGGACGTTGGAATTGCTGTTGATCAAACCTATCTCCGTCTGGAAATTGGTACTCGGGAAATTTTGGGGCGCCTTTCTTTTGTGTGTTATCGCAGTAATCCCGACCATAGTGTATGTTTTCGCCATAGCTGGATTGGGAATTACAGAGGGCAATTACGACCTCGGCGTCGTACTGGGCTCTTACTTTGGATTGTTGTTTTTGATGGCTTGCTACACATCGATAGGAATATTTGCTTCTACCCTATCGGATAATCAAATTATCGCCTTTTTGGTGGGGATTTTGGTCTGTTTCTTGATTTTTAATGGGTTTGATGCCGCTGCCACCCTGTTTTCCAACGGAGAAACCCAACAGACCATTCAGTCACTCGGGGCAAAATCACATTTTGATAGTATTGCAAGAGGTGTGATAGACACCCGCGATTTGATTTACTTTATCTCATTGACATTGTTGTTTTTGTATCTCACTTTTCAACGTTTAAAACAATTGCCAAGGTAATGGGGAAGTTTTTTGTATCCATAGTAAAAGTGATTGTGGCCGTGGTGGTCATCAACCTATTGGCCAGTTTTGTCTACACCCGTTTCGACCTTACGGAAGACAAACGCTATACACTCTCAGAACCCGCTGTTGAAGTGGCCCAAAAATTTGAAACACCCGTTATCGTAGATGTATTGTTGGATGGAAACATTCCCGCAGAATTTTCCAAATTGAAAGCTGAAACCATTCAATTGTTGGAATCCTTCGCATCGAAGAACAGTAACATCAAATACAATTTGGTGGATCCTTTGGAGGATAGCGAAAATCCACAAGAAACGGTCGCCCAATTACAAAGCTTGGGATTACAGCCTGCCAATGTTACCGTTGAGGAAAACGGGAAAGTATCCAACGAGCTGGTTTTCCCTTGGGCGATGGTCAATTACAACGACCAGACCGTAAAAGTGCAGTTACTTAAAAATAAGTTGGGTTCTACGGCTGAGAATCGCATCAACAATTCGGTACAACAATTGGAATATGCCTTTGCCGATGCCTTTACCAAACTCAGCATTAAAGAAAAAAAGAGCATTGCCGTCATCAAAGGAAATGGCGAACTGGATGATATTTTTATTGCCGATTACCTTACCACCATACGCGATTATTACAACATTGGCGCCATTACGTTGGATTCAGTGGCCACTAATCCACAAAACGTTTTTGATCAACTCAAAGGGTTTGACCTTGCCATCATTGCAAAACCAACAGAGGCATTCACTGACCAAGAAAAATATGTGATGGATCAGTATATGGTTCAAGGCGGTAAATCCATTTGGATGGTAGACCAAGTCAATATGGAAATGGACAGCATTTATGCAGGCGGTGGCGAGGCGATTGCCATTCCAAGAGAGCTTAATTTGAAGGATTTGTTCTTTAAATATGGGGTTAGGATCAATCCTGTTTTGGTCAACGATCTGTATTTTACCCAAATTGTTTTGGCCACGGGCGAAGGAAACGATTCGCAATACAATCCCCTACCTTGGTTTTATTACCCGATGGTTTTTTCGCAGAACAACCACCCTATCAACACCAATATTGAGGCCGTTCGATTTCAGTTCACAAGTCCAATGGATGTATTGGAAAACGATTATCAAAAAACCATTTTGTTGCAGAGTTCGCCACTTTCGAAGACCGATGGAATTCCTAGAGTGGTAAGCTTGGATATGATCAACCAAGAACCCGATCGGGAAACCTACAGCAATGGCAATCTGCCACTAGCTGTGCTTATTGAAGGTAAATTTACCTCGATGTACAAGAACAGGGTAAAACCATTGAAGCTACAAAACACGCTGGAAGAAGGCCCCGAAAACAAAATGATCATTATTTCCGATGGTGATGTGATCAAGAACCAATTACGTAATGGCAGACCCCTGGAATTGGGTTACGATAAATGGACGAATAGCTTCTATGGCAACAAGGAATTCTTGGTAAACAGTACAAATTACCTCTTGGACAATACGGGGCTTATTAACATTCGGAACAAGAAAGTTTCCATCCCGCTCTTGGATGTCAAAAAAATAGCGGAACAAAAAACCAAGTGGCAGCTCGTAAACATTGGATTTCCAGTAGTTTTAACCCTGTTGTTCGGCTTGTTTTTCAGCTACTACAGAAAGCGGAAGTTTACCGCCTAACTGTTGATAAATTTGTTTCTCTGCTAAATCCATTTAGGATATATTTGTTTTTATTGATTTTAGATGCCCTTTTTGAAGGGAAAACTGCTAAAAAAGCAACTATTACTAAAGTATTTCGTTGATGAAGTTTATTGTATCCAGTACATATTTATTGAAACAGCTTCAGGTTTTGGGAGGAGTTATCAACAATAGCAACACCTTGCCCATTCTGGACAATTTTTTGTTCGACCTTAAAGAAAGTAAACTGACCGTTTCCGCTTCGGACTTGGAAACTACGATGAGTACGGTTTTGGAAGTGGATTCCGATTCCGAGGGAACCATTGCCGTTCCTGCTCGTTTGTTGTTGGATACTTTGAAAACATTCCCAGAACAACCTTTGACCTTTGTGGTTGAGGACAACAACACGGTGGAAATCAGTTCCAACCACGGGAAATATGCCTTGGCATACGCCGATGGCGCTGAATTCCCCAAAGCGGTGGAAGTCTCCAACCCGAGCTCCACTACCCTATTGGGCGATATTTTGGCCACGGCCATCAACAAAACCATTTTCGCTGCAGGAAACGATGACCTTCGCCCCGTAATGAGCGGTGTGTTTTTCCAGTTTTCTCCAGAAAATTTGACTTTTGTGGCCACGGATGCCCACAAACTTGTAAAATATCAACGGCAAGATGTTTCAGCTTCCGAAGTAGCGGAATTTATTATGCCGAAAAAACCATTGACCTTGTTGAAAGGTATTTTGGCAGGTTCAGAATCCGAAGTAACCATCGAATACAATGATAGCAACGCAAAATTCTATTTTGACAATACGGAATTGGTTTGTCGCTTAATTGATGGGAAATACCCAAACTACGAAGCGGTAATTCCAAAAGAAAACCCGAACAAATTGACAATTGCCAGAAATCAGTTTCAGAGTTCTGTGCGCAGGGTTTCTATTTTCTCGAACAAGACCACACACCAGATACGCTTAAAAGTTGCAGGTGCTGAACTTAATATTTCCGCGGAAGATGTGGATTACAGTAACAAAGCGGAAGAAAGATTGTCCTGCTCCTACCAAGGAGACGATATGCAGATTGGTTTCAACTCCAGATTCCTTTTGGAAATGTTGAACAATTTGTCTTCTGATGAAGTTTCTTTGGAAATGAGTTTACCGAACAGAGCAGGTATTCTGACCCCTATCGATGGATTGGACGAAGGCGAGCATGTGACCATGTTGGTAATGCCTGTGATGCTGAACAATTAAACTAACTACTCAACCATAATTGAAAAAGCTGGAGCAATATGTTCCAGCTTTTTTTATTTTACGATATAAACCTGATCGTCATAAAATGCAACGGAGATTCTCCATTTGCAGCCTTGACAGCGTTAATGATAGGTAAAATAAACCCAATGATTCCTACGCCTATCAAACCCAATATTCCCAAGCCCAAAAGTAAAATGGCCGGAATACTGATTATGATGTAAAGGATAAGGCTGATCTGAAAATTGACGATGGCCTTACCATGCTCGTTCATACCCTCAACCCTATCTTTCGATGACAACCATATGATCAAGGGAACGATAAGGCTCCCGAAGCCGATGGCATACCCCAATAACTGGGTCAAATGTGTAACAGCCAACAAAGTGTTGTCCGTTCTAACCGCTTTTTGATTGATAACTTCCATTTTTGATTGATTTTGATGATTCATCTTATTAGTATACAAATCATTAAAAATGTTACAAACACCAGCTAATTTGTACTTTTGCAACCATGTCGTACACAGATAACATCGTAGCCTTGGCAACACCCTCCGGAACAGGAGCCATTGCCGTAATCCGCGTTTCAGGACCAGATGCCATAACCTTGGTGGATAAGTTGTTCAAGTCCATCAAAAGCAAAAAATTGGTGGAACAAAAAAGCCATACCATCCATTTGGGAAATATTGTTGATGGTGATAAAATTCTGGATGAGGCATTGGTGTCCATTTTTAAAGGGCCACATTCCTACACAGGTGAAAATGTGGTGGAGATTTCGTGTCACGGCTCCCCTTTTATCCAACAACAGATTATTCAATTATTGTTGCGCAATGGCTGCCGTTCGGCATCGGCAGGGGAATTTACGCTACGTGCATTTCTTAATGGTAAAATGGATTTGAGTCAGGCGGAAGCTGTGGCCGACCTAATCGCCAGCGATAGTGAGGCAGCCCACGACATTGCCATGCAACAGATGCGCGGTGGATTCAGCAATGAAATCCAAGAACTGAGACAAGAGCTGTTGAACTTTGCTTCGCTTATTGAACTGGAACTCGATTTTTCCCAAGAGGATGTTGAGTTTGCGGACAGAACCCAGTTCAACGAATTGCTTACCAAAATCAGTGACGTCCTTAAAAAACTGATAGATTCCTTTGCCTTGGGCAACGTCATCAAAAACGGAATTCCAGTGGCTATTGTAGGGCAACCCAACGTTGGAAAATCAACCCTGCTCAATGTTTTGTTGAACGAGGAAAGGGCCATCGTGAGTGAAATCGCGGGCACCACAAGAGATACGGTCGAGGACCATATCAGCATAAAAGGGATTGGTTTTAGGTTTATTGATACCGCTGGAATCCGCGAAACGGTAGATGTGGTAGAGAAAATAGGCATTGAACGTACTTTTGAAAAAATCGAAAAGGCACGGCTCATTATTTACCTTTTCGATGGAATGGATTTTGAAAAAACAGAACTTGAACAAATTCAAAAGCGCTATCCTAACAAACAGTTGTTGCCCATATGCAACAAAATGGACCTCCTAAATCTAAATCAGAAAGAAAAGATATCTTCAGAGATACCTAATGTACTTTTCCTTTCTGCCAAACTCAAAGAAGGTATTTCCGAACTGGAAAGCAGGCTTCTTTCTTTGGTGGATTCAGGGGCATTGAGCGGTGACACCACCATTGTGACCAATAGCAGGCATTATGATGCCTTGCTCAAAGCTTTGGAGGAAATTCAAAAGGTAAAAGAAGGTTTGGATATGGAATTGTCCAGCGATTTAATGGCCATCGATATTCGTCAAGCATTGTATCATTTGGGAGAAATCACAGGAAGTGTAACCACAGACGATTTGTTGGGAAACATCTTTTCCAATTTCTGTATCGGGAAATAAGACTTGAGTGCAGTCTTGCAAGCATCAGGATTATTATGGTGTTCACCAAATCTTCAATCCAAGTGTAACTTTTCAATTGTGGTCAAGCTCTATTTTCCAACAAAACGTATATTTACAATTGTTGCGCCGACCCCTTTACATTAACCAAGTAACACATCTATCGATGAAAGCGACCATTACATCCATTGAACTAAGGGGACCGTTCAAATTCTTTGCACTCTCGGCAACAGCCCTAAAAATCCTTAAACAATTAAGGGCAACAAACTATAAAGACTTCAAGAAAAAAGGAGTTTGGACCACCCATTATACCATGACACTCTGGAAGACGGAAGAAGAGCTAAAAGAGTTTGCCCACAGCGGCGCTCATTTGGAGGCCATGAAAAACAGTAGGAAAATTGCTAAGGAAATAAGAACTATCACTATTGATGCTGAGTCACTCCCCAATTGGTCGACAGCTAAAAAACTACTTGAAAAAGGCAAAGTTCTAAAGTTTTGAAAAATTTAGAGGAAAGCACCCACCCGCAATAAAAGGAGGTTTTCCCCAACATGGGGCCATAACATTCAAAAATTTATGTTAAATACGAACTTACCCCCCAAATTCGGGGGCAAACACCCATTATCCTTCCATAAATTTTATTGATCTTTAGGATTTTTAACAGGACGAATGGGCAAAAGGAAGAAGCAAGCCAAAGTATTACGAATATTTAGAAAAGTACACAGAACCACAGGAGCATTATTATTTATATTCTTCTTTTTTATTTCTATATCCGGACTCATCTTAGGGTGGAAAAAAAACTCTAACGGATATATTCTCCCAAAAACACAAAAAGGAACAACTTCCGACCTAAATACGTGGTTACCTGTTGACAGTCTTCATTCCATAGCGGTCACAACCATTGAAAATAAAATTACCGACAGAACTTTTCAAGTTGACCGAATTGATATCAGAAAAGAAAAGGGGTCCGTTAAATTTATTTTTGTGGACTCTTTTTATGAAGTCCAATTGGATGGATCTAATGGAAATGTGCTATCCATTGGAAAAAGAAGATCTGACTTTCTGGAAAACATTCACGACGGTTCAATTGTGGACGATTATCTGGGCACCAATGGCTATATTAAATTGGTTTATACAACGGTAATGGGTGTTTCCCTCTTTATTTTCACCGTAACCGGTTTTTGGCTTTGGTACGGACCAAAACGAATGAGAAAAGCCAGCAAAGCGTAATTCTTATCAAAAAGTAAACCGTCCAAACCAATGATTTGAACGGCTCACTTTAGCTTTGTTATTTATCCCTTGATTCTTTTAACAGGAACTGTTCCATATTTATCAATAAGATAAACTAGGCTGGCCATGGTAGCGGCACCGAGTTCCAATTCACGTTTGTTTACATGCTCAAAAGTATCGTTCTCCGCATGATGATGATCAAAATAGCGTTGGGAATCAGGCCTAAGCCCCGCCAAGACCATTCCTTCTTCCTTTAAGGGACCAATATCCGCTCCGCTACCTCCTTCATAAAACATATGAATCAAATAGGGTTCGAACAGACTCTTCCAACTTTGCATTTGGGCTATATTTTCTTCTGATGCATCAATGGAAAAACCTCTGGGCGTAAATCCACCTGAATCACTTTCGAGGGCGAATATGTGGTTCTCTCCTTTGTTTCGAGCCACCTCGGCATACTTATTACCTCCTCGCATACCATTTTCTTCGTTCATGAACAGTACCACGCGCAAAGTACGTTTGGGCTTATAACCCGTTTCTTTTAAAAGTCTAAGAACATCCATGCTCTGCACACATCCTGCGCCATCATCATGCGAGCCATCACCTAAATCCCACGAATCCAAGTGTCCTCCTACGACCATGATCTCTTTAGGATATTCGCTCCCCGTAATTTCCCCGATAACATTGTACGATTGAACATCTTCCAACTGCTTGCAGTTCTGTTTAAAGTAAAGCTTGGCATTCGGATTCAACTTAATGGTTGCGCTCAATAATTCCGCACCGTTGGTACTTATTGCAGCAGCTGGGATTCGTGTATCGACCGGGACATCTCCGTACCCCATGGAACCTGTATGCGGGTAATCGTCCAAACGAAGGTTCATAGATCGGACGATTACACCCAAAGCACCGTATTTTCCTGCTTCCGCAGCACCAGAATAACGTTGGTCTACACATCCTGAATAGGCAGAGAACGTATTGATCATAGTTGGGTCCATTGGACGGTTATAGAAGACAATCTTTCCTTCAATCTTTTCACGGCCCAGCTTCTCCAAGTCTTCGATTCCCTTAACTTCGATTACACTGGCCTTTAAGCCACCAGAAGGTGTTGCCACCGAACCTCCGAGGGCACAAATAGGCACATTGGTGGTTAGTCCTGGCTTGTTTTCAATATAGGCGAACTCAGGAACGCCCCTCACCCATTTGGGAACCATTACCGGCTGCAACCACACTTTATCCAATCCCAACGAATCCAATTGGGCCTTGGTATACTCAACCGCTTGTTGGGCCTGTACCGACCCGGAAAGACGCCCGCCAATTTGGTTGGACAAATAGTTGAGCCAATCGTAAGCCTTGCCTTGGGTCAAAGCGGCATCGTAAATTGCTTTTAATTGTTTTTCGTCCTCGGTCTGCGAAAAAAATGGAGTGCTGACCAAAAAAAAGGCCAAAATCAGGACTGTTCTCATGTGGTTTCTTTTTCCAGTTCTTGTTTAAAGGTTTCTAAATTAGCCTTTATTTCATCGTCCAGCTCAGGTTCCTCTATATCTTTATACTTTTTTAACGCTTCCATCATTATGGAGGCCACGATTACCCTTGCCGCTTTTTTGTTGTCGGCCGGAATCACAAACCACGGCGCATGTTCCTTTGATGTTTTGTTCAAGGCTTCTTCGTAGCAGGCTTCATAGCTATCCCAAAGTTTTCGTTCGTCCAGGTCACCGGGCGAAAACTTCCAGTTCTTTTGTTTTAATTCGATTCTTCGCAAAAGACGCTGGCGTTGTTCTTCTTTGGATAAATGAAGAAAAAACTTGAAAATTATAGTCCCATTATCAGAAATATGCTTTTCAAACGCGTTGATTTGATTGTACCGTTTTTCCCAAAACTCCTTATCTATGTCCTCTACGGAATCAATTTTGGGAATGTTCTCGCCCAAAATATATTCTGGATGCACCTTGGTGACCAAGACATTCTCGTAATGGGTTCGGTTGAAAACAGAAAACTTTCCTCTTTCCGGTAATGCAATGTAGTGTCGCCAAAGGTAATCATGCTTCTTTTCCAAGGTAGATGGCACCTTAAAACTATGTACCACTACGCCCCTAACATTAAAATCCTTGAAGACTTCGCGAATCAAACTATCCTTTCCCGCAGTATCGATGCCCTGCAAGCAGACCAGCACACCATATTTGCCGTGGGCATACAGGGTGTCCTGAAAATCCCCTAGGTCCTTTCTGATATTTTTCAGCTCTTTTTTCAGTTTCTTGTCCGATTCATTAAAATCCTCATATGTATCAATTTCGGACAACTTTACAGTGCCGCTGACCCGATAATCCTCTGTATTGATTTCTTTCATAGGATTGAATATAATTCTTTTTGACCACTCCTTCAACCTACCTGTATTTCAATAGTGCGCTTCATCGATGTTTTGACCGCTTATACCTTTAGATGGTTATTTAATCGATTTATTTGCACATCCTACCTTTTAAAACGTAACTTTATGTAAATCAATACGCAAAGTCCCAAATCCTAAGCGTTATGAAAGGCAAAAAGATTATCCTACTTATAGTCTTTGCCATTGGCATACTTAGCCTGTGGCTTATGGCTTCCTTCAGCCCTCCGGCAAATGCTTGCGAATATGCAAGTTCCAATTTAGAGTACATTAAAAGCAAAATTGAAGATGCCGTTATGGCCAAAGATTTAAACTTGGCCAAATACCATGCCTACAAAGCGCTGAACGGTATAGAGAAAACCAAGGACAATTTTATGGATTGTGGTTGTGAAGGTGCAATAGAAAGTCTGGAATCCACACTCCACTATTTGAAAACGGCTACCAAAGCCCGTGCTTTTACCAAAGCAAACCCGGCACTGCTTAAGGCTTTGGAGCGGACAATTACAGGAATCAATGTGCTTCGAAAGTTTGGACAGGAAACATCTAGCGATTATGGAAGCAATGTATTGGTGATGAACACTACAGATGTGCTTGATTTTAACCACGGCATGATGTTGACCCAAGGCGTTGCCATTAAAAAACAGGTTCACCAATGTCTACTGAGCTTTGAATCTTCGTTGAACAAAGTGGTTTCCGATGTGGATTGCGAAGATGCCCATCGATTTGTATCCAATATTTATGAAGAAGCACGTCTGACGTTGTTGAACACCAATTTATCACAACATAAAAAGGAATATCACCAACGGGTAAAAACCTTGGCAAAGGAAGCCTTGGAAAGTCTTGGAAATTGCAATTGACTATTTGCTTGCAAATAGCTTTACATCCTCTTCGGATACTTCTTTACCGCCCAATATGATCAATCGCTCTACCACGTTGCGAAGCTCCCGAACATTACCGGTCCAGTCGTAACTTTTAAGCAGTTCCACAGCTTTTTTGGAGAAGCTTTTTTGTCCGGTTCCCTGTTCCGCAGCAATTTTCGTGGAAAAATGCTCAATAAGCAATGGAATATCATCGCGTCTTTCGTTCAAGGCCGGAACCTTGATCAAAATAACCGCCAAACGATGGTAAAGGTCTTCCCGAAATTTTCCATCTTCGATTTCCTTTTTTAAATCTTTGTTGGTTGCCGCCAACACACGAACATCCACTTTTATATCCTTATCGGAGCCCACCCGAGAAATCTTGTTCTCCTGCAAGGCGCGAAGCACTTTGGCCTGGGCAGATAGGCTCATATCCCCTATCTCGTCCAAAAAAATGGTTCCTTTGTTTGCAGCTTCAAACTTACCGGCACGGTCCTTTACCGCAGATGTAAATGCGCCCTTTACGTGACCGAACAGTTCACTCTCTATCAATTCCGACGGAATAGCGGCACAATTAACCTCCACAAAAGGTGATGATGAACGTGGGCTTTTTTGATGTACCCAATGTGCAACCAGCTCCTTGCCGGTCCCATTGGAACCTGTGATCAGAACTCGTGCATCGGTAGGTGCCACTTTTTCAATCATTTCCTGAATTGCCGCAATTTCCTTGCTCTCCCCGACCATTTCGTAGTTCTTGGAAATCTTTTTCTTGAGTACTTTGTTCTCGACCACCAATTCCTTTCTGTCCAATGCATTTCTTACCGTTGTTAACAATCGGTTTAAATCCGGTGGTTTGGAAATGTAGTCGTATGCCCCCAACCTCATGGTATTTACCGCAGTATCAAGGTCACCATGGCCGGAAATCATAATAAAAGGTATCTCCGGTTTGATTTTTTTTGCTGCTTCAAGTACTTCTACTCCATCCATTTTGGGCATTTTGATATCGCAAAGCACTAGGTCGAAATCCTCTTTCTTGATAATTTCCATTCCTGCGAGGCCATCTTCTGCCTCCATCACATTGTAACTATCGTTCTCTTCGGCCAAGATTTTAACCAAAACCCTTCTGATCGCCGATTCGTCTTCTATTACCAAAATTTTTGACATATGCTGCTTTTTAAAATAATCCGATTTTGAAGCCTGTTCTAATATATAAATTTGATTCGTTGTTCAATATAAAAACCTTTCCTTCGTCATCGTTCCTTAGAACTCCTTCCTGAATAACCGTTTTGCCGACCATCGCGAAAAAGGACATTCTTTTGGAAATATTGTACTGATATACCATGGTACCCAATAGCGAGGTCAAAGAAATTTTTGAAGCTACCTGTCCATTTTCCAATGGAATGCCGTTTTGTAGGTTGATGAAATATCCATCCAATAACAATGCCATTTCCAAAGAATGCTTTTTGGAGATATAATAGCTCAAGCCGGATTTGGGTATTCCAAAGGTAAAGGACCAATCTGGGTGAAACCTGCGATAATAATTGATCAGCGGCAATGGAACCGGTAAACCGGTAGTACTGTTGTAGGTAAGTCCTAGTACAATGCGGTAGGGTTTGTCTGCATTTGCGCCCTCTTTCCATAAGGTAGCGGTTGCATTCATAAAAAAATCGCCCGTAACGGTGCCCGTAACAAAATTGGATGCCATTCGAGGGGTAAGAATCGTTACCAAATTCCAATTTTCGTTCCATTTGGTAATCAACCCCACATTTAAATCGATGATATGAAAACGTATCAACTCACTTTTATCAAACGGAAGATTTTGCGAATACCCCATATCAAAACGGTTATATTCGGCACCAGCAATGAGGTAATCCTGCTTTTCGTTCAATTTTATGGGCAAGTTGAACAACGCCTTGTAGCGTTGCGTTTTTATACCCGTATCATTTTCTGGGATATTTAGGTATTCCAATCTAAAAATATCCGTGCTTTGCGCCAATAGGCCTTGGCTGCAAAGTATTACAACGAAAGCGAACCACTTCCAGATTGTATTATGGTAGCTTGATTTTTTTATGTCTTCTCTTGTTTGGGCTGAATAATATGTACATCGCGTTGCGGGAATGGAATGCTAACGTTGTTTTCTTTGAATTTGTCATTTATTTGATACCGCATTTCGCTTTTTATGCGAGGATCTCGGAAGGTATCATTGGTGAAAAAATAAATGGAGAATATTAGGGCAGAATCTCCAAAATCCTCGAACAGCACAAATGGCTTTGGATTTTTTAGCACTTGTTTTTGTGTATTGGCCACTTCTTCCAAGATTTTGGTCACCAAATCAACATCGCTCCCATAGGCCACGCCCACACTTACTTTCTCGCGGGTGGTCCTATGGTTTTGGGTATAGTTGTAAACAATATCGCTAATAAACTTGTGATTTGGAAGAATCAATACTTTATCATCCCGGGTTATGGCTCGGGTGGTACGTAGCTTAATCTCGAACACCTTTCCTACCTTACCATCGACCTCTACGACATCTCCAACCTGTAGGGACTTGTCCACTATAATAAAAATACCTCCGAGGATATCTTTGAACAATTCTTGCAATGCAAGACCTAAACCAACAAAAAGTGCTGCTGAAGCCGTAATCACTAAAGTGATGTCCACCCCGGCCGCACTTAGCGTGACCAAAACGGCAATAAGGTAAATTACATAATTAATGAACCTAAAAACGCTGGTGAACTTGTGTTTGTCCTCTTGCTCCATTTTGCGCGTAAAAATTCGGCGCAACCACTTCAAAAGGAACTTGGTCACAACAATGGTAACGGTCAACAACAACAAAAGTCCAATGGTAAGGTCAATGGATTTGTCTCCAGTGCCAATATGGAACCCAAGATCCAAAAAATCCTTTATGGACCCCCAAAGATCCTCCGTGATAATTTCTTTTATTTCTTCTGCACCGTCTTGCATACTATTCTAATATCTCAACCATTTTATCAATTCTTTGTAGGTCGGTTTTTTACCATACATTAAAATACCTGTCCGGTAAATCTTTGCTGCCAAGGATACGATGCCCAAAAAGGTAACGATCAAAAGGAAAACGGACAACAAAAACTGCCATAAAGGTACTCCACCTTCACCTATTCCACCGGGCAAACGCATTAACATAACAATGGGCGATGTTAACGGAAACAACGAAAAACCAACTGCTATGGGACCATGCGGATTGCTGAAAACGGAAAAGAATCCTACATAAATAGCCAACATTAAAGGTAATATAATAGGAAATATAAATTGTTGCGTATCGGTTTCGTTATCAACAGCCGCTCCAATTGCAGCATAAATGGAGCTATAAATAAGGTACCCCAACACAAAATAGATAAAGAACGATACGATGAGCAACCCCCATGGAATATCATAGATTTCCTTGGCGTACATCACCATATCGCTGTCCATTCCGCCCAACGGGGACATTCCTGCCGCTCCCGGGGTCATAACACCATCGTTGGAAAGCGCGCTGAGATCAATGCCAAAAATCAATACGGCCAAAAACAACAGGGCCGAAGCTGAGATGATCCAGATGGAAAACTGTGTGATTCCGGCCAATGAATTGCCAATGATCTTCCCGAGCATCAATTGGAACGGTTTTACCGACGAAATGATCACTTCGATAATTCTACTTGTTTTCTCCTCAATAACGCTTCGCATCACAAAACCTCCGTAAATAATAATGAACATCATGATCGCATAGCCGAATCCTCCCCCGATAAAGGCCTTGATCTCGTTAATGCCCCGCATACTTTTTTCTCCATCAAACGTGGAAAGATTGATTTCGAAAGGTTTTTCCACCGTGGAAAACTGTTCGGACGTGACCCCCAATTTTTGTAGCCGGTCTTGTCTTAACTGATTTTGAAAAACATCTTCCAGTTCTTTGGTAACAGCAGTGTTTGGATTGTTCTTGGTAAAAAGGTAGGCAGAGCGCGATACTTCTTCCACTGTTTCTCCATCGGGAATGTAAAGTAATCCATAATATTCCAAGGAATTGGTCGAATCCTTTGCCCGTTCCAAGGTCAGATCGTCCATATGTACGTAAGAGATATTTTTGGAAGGATAGAAATCGCTCTGGAAAAAGGAACTTTTGTTCAAAACACTTACTACTCTGGTTTCGTCATCATTTACCTTGGCCAAAAAAGCGATAAGTACAATCATCCCCACCATTAAAAGAGGGCTCAAAACCGTCATTACGATAAAGGAACGGTTTCGCACCTTGGCCAAATACTCTCTTTTTATAATTAGTCCAAGTTTATTTGCCATTGTCCTTACTGTTTACGGTTTGAATAAAAATATCGTTGGCCGAGGGTATGGTCTCTTCGAACCTGTTTATGTTGGCATTCTTTGATAACACCGTTAAAATATCTCCGGTGTGCGCTGATGACAATTGCACTTTAAAATTTAATTGATTTTCAATGGGATCGATTTCCGAAGAAAGAATATTGAATTTGTCCTCCAAAGATTTCATAAAATCACGGGCATCATTTTGTACTTGCACACCCACATTGAAAATATTGTTTTTGTACGCCTTTTTGATATCGGACAGTTTTCCATCAAGTATTTTTTCCGATTTATGAATCAGTGCAATGTACTCACAAAGTTCTTCGACGGATTCCATACGGTGGGTGGAAAATATAATGGAGGTACCATTTTCCTTTAACTGAAGAATCTCGTCCTTGATGATATTGGCATTTATGGGGTCAAAACCGCTAAACGGTTCATCAAAGATCAATAGTTTGGGTTCGTGGAGTACAGTAACAATAAACTGGATTTTCTGGGCCATTCCCTTGGAGAGTTCCTGTATCTTTTTGTCCCACCAATCCCCAATGTCCAAACGGTCGAACCAGTACTTGAGTTTCTCTTTGGCTTCAATTTTGGACAACCCTTTCAACTGTGCCAAATACAATGCTTGTTCCCCTACCTTCATGCTTTTATAAAGTCCCCTCTCCTCGGGCAAATAACCGATAGAAGCAATATGCTTAGGGGCCAAGGGCTCGCCATTCAATAAAATTTCGCCAGAATCCTGGTGTGTAATCTGGTTGATTATCCTAATAAAGGAAGTTTTACCAGCCCCGTTGGGACCCAATAGTCCGTAAATGCAATTCTTCGGGATTTGAAGTGAAATGTTGCTCAATGCAGTGTGGTTACCATATGTTTTGGTCACATTTTTGGCAACAAGGATATGATCCATGTAAACTATTTTTTCAAAGATATGTAATTGCTAGCTACCTGTTTTACTATAAAAACAAAAACCCACCCTCAACAAAATCAAGGATGGGAAAAAAATTGCTATGAAAAAGAAAATTAGATATCGGTCACCCAACATCAGTTCCAAATATACGTTTTTTATTTTAACAGAGTATTTTTTTTCTTTTAAGAGAACATATCTTTCACTTTCTCAAAAAAGGACTTATCCGATTTTTCAGGTTTCGGAACAAAGTTTTCGTCGTCCTGCATTCGCTCAAAAAACTCTCTCTGCTCTTTATTTATGCTCTTAGGCGTCCATACATTGACATGTACGAGCAAATCTCCGGCACCATAACCGTTTAGGCTATTGATTCCTTTGCCGCGAAGCCTTAAAATTTTTCCGGATTGCAGACCTGGCTCCAATTTTATACGGACCTTTCCTCCAATGGCATCAATTTCCTTGGAGCTACCAAGAACCGCTTCGGGCATACTTATGTACAAGTCGTAATGCAAATTATCTCCTTCTCGCTTTAAGGTATCGTGCTCCAGCGTTTCGATGGCCACCAACAAATCTCCGGCAATACCATTGCCGGGTGCATCGTTACCTTTTCCGGTAACTTTAAGCTGCATACCATCCTCAACACCTGGCGGAATTTTAATGGATACTGTTTCCTCTACCACTTTTAGGCCTTGTGCATCTGCATCCATAGGCTTTTTGTCAATCGCCTGTCCCGATCCACCGCAAGTGGTACAGGTTGTGGCTGTTTGCATTCTACCCAATATGGTATTGGTGATTTTTGTAATCTGTCCTGTACCATTACAGGTTGGACAGGTTTTATAGGTAACGCCCTCCGCTTGAAGCTTTCGACGCACCTTCACCTTTTTCTCCACTCCGTTGGCAACCTCTTCCAAGGTCAACTTTACGCGAATACGGAGATTACTCCCCTTGGCCCTACGCTGTCCGCCGCCAAAGCCGCCAAAGCCGCTAAATCCACCACCACCAAAGGCTCCTCCAAAAATATCACCGAACTGACTGAAGATATCATCCATATTCATACCTCCACCGCCAAATCCTCCACTACCATCGAAGGCAGCATGCCCAAATTGGTCATACTTTGCCCTTTTGTCAGGATTGCCCAACACTTCGTAGGCCTCGGCGGATTTCTTGAACATTTCCTCCGCCTTGGCATCTCCTGGATTTTTATCGGGATGGAATTCGATGGCCTTTTTTCGGTAGGCCTTCTTGATTTCTGCGGATGAAGCTCCTTTGGAGACTCCTAATATTTCGTAATAATCTTCCTTCATAAAACTTTAGTTTCCAACAACAACTTTAGGATGTCTAATAATTCGGTCGCCCAGTTTAAAACCTTTTTCCACAACATCAATGATCTTTCCTTTCATTTTTTTATCGGGCGCGGGTATTTGGGTAATGGCATCGTGCACTTCTGCATCAAATGTATCACCAGGGGTGGCCTCAACTTGCTCCAAACCTTTGTTTTTAAGGGTTTCCTTAAATTTATTGCTGATGAGTTCCACTCCTTTGAACATTTCTTTGTCCTCGGATTTGGAAAGTTCTTTTAGCGCCCGGTCAAAATCGTCCATAATGGGAAGCAAGGCCACCATGACTTCTTGTCCCGCGGTCTTGAACAAATCCATACGCTCCTTGGAAGTTCTTCGCTTGTAATTTTCAAATTCTGCAAAGAGCCTTAAGAATTTTTCCTTCTCCTTGGCCAAGTCCTCACGCAATTTCTCCTCCTCGGAAAGTTCTTCTTCGTTTTCTTCTGCGTTCTCGGCCGCTATATGTTCTTCGTTCAGCTCAGTACTCTCTTCGGTTTGCCCCTTTTTAGGCTCATCTTCCATTTCCTCAACCTTACTTTTATTGCTCATGTTCTATTGTTTTATTCTGATTTGAAGTGGCAAAAGTACTGCCAATTGTATAAAAATGTCAAAATGTCACCGCAAAACATAAAAAAAGCCGCCTAAGCGGACTTTATCTATTTAAAATGTGTGAATTTGGAACAGTTTAAGCTTCAATGGATGCCGGAATTCCCTCCTCTTGGGAAATATATATGTCTTTTAGTGCCTGACATATATTGGTATATTGAAAAGTAAAGCTTTCATCTTCAATTTTTTTACTACTCACCCTTTGACTGGCCAATAATAATGTTGACATTTCTCCCAAAATAGCTTTCAGAAGAAAAGCAGGTACGTTTGGCAACCAGAGGGGACGGTCCAAGACCCTTGCCAATTCCTTTGTAAGTTTTGTATTGGTAACCGGATTTGGGGCCACCGCATTATATACTCCTGCAAGATTATTCTCTACCGCAAAGACGAAAATTTGTGCCAAGTCCTCAAGATGGACCCAAGATTGCCATTGGTCTCCGCTACCAACAGGCGCACCGATAAAATTTTTGACCGGAACCGCCATTTTTGGCAATGCACCTCCATCGGATGAAAGAACAAGACCTATTCTTATTTTGGCCACATCCAGACCTAGACTCTGAAAAGTACCGGCCTCAGCTTCCCATTTGGTCACTACATTGCCCAAAAAACCATCATCCCCTTTCTCGGTTTGTTCATCATAATAGTCACAAACAGAGTCGGGGTAAATACCTATCGCCGATGCAGAAACCAAACATTCCACTTCTGTGTTTTCAGATTGTTCCAATCCTTTCTTCAGTGTTTGAAGACTATTGATCCTACTGGAAAGCACTCTCTTTTTATGCTGGGGGGTCCAACGTTTGGCGATACTTGCACCTGCCAAATTAATAATGGCCTGTACATCACGAAAACATTCCAGATCTATTTCTCCTTTACCTGGATTCCAATAAAACCCTTGGAAATCTTCGGAAGAATCTATTTTATCTTTACTTGTAGTCAAATAATTTACCGGAATGCCTTTTTGGTGCAACACCTTTACTATGGCTTGCCCAACTAGTCCAGTAGCTCCTGTTATCAACACCTTCATATATCATCCTTTTGTACAAAGTTAGAGGTTTAATCGACTGTTTATGAGACGTTAATTTAGGTTTAACATATTTGTTTAAACTTTAGATCTATTTATGATACTAAAGCGCCAAAACTTAACAGGCTATTGACAGTTAAAGGGTTTTAATGGCCCTGAGCATTTCTCTTTTCCCGGGCGGCCCGGGCAATCGCTCCACAGTAAAACCCACGGCCTGCATGGCCCTGCGCACACTACCCTTAGCGGCATAAGTGACCAGGACGCCACCGGTCGTAAGCGCTTGATACATTTTTGAGAAAATTTCTTCCGTCCAAAGCTCTGGCTGCACCCGGGCGCCAAATGCATCAAAATAGATAAGATTGAACAAATTTTGTTGTTCAATATGCTTAAAATCTTTTTTTTGCTTCAAAAGGGAGAAATCGGTTGTAATGGAAATGGCTTCTTCCCATGGGCTGTCATGCATTTTTTGAAATACCTCCCCCAATCCTTCAAACCCCAACTGCTCACAATAATCAAGCTGATTCACCTCCTCCATGGAAACGGGAAATGCCTCCACACCGACATATTCTATTTGAAGTTTTTGGCTCACTGCTTCGTGAAGCGTAATAAGAGTGTTCAGCCCGGTTCCGAAACCTATTTCCAATAGATTGATTTTCCTGTTTTCAAACAACCTCAGGCCATTCTCAATAAAAACATGGTAGGCCTCTTGAACAGCACCGTGTTTGGAATGGTACTGTTCGTCCCAATCTTCTATTTGGATGGTCTTTGAGCCATCTCCCGTAACGATTATTTTTCGTTTCAAGGTTGGCTGGCGATCAGTACTCCATCCGCTTCAAACCTTAATGTTTTTTTTGGCGCGGTAATTTGGGCCAATTCTTCTTCGGATGCACCTTCGTCCTCTGCATAATGTTTTTGGTCTTCAACGGACATCTCTTCAAAAAAAGCTGCGCCGTTCATCACCACTTTTTTTCCAGCGGCGTCCTTGGGCACAAAAAATCCATAGTCTTTAAAACGAACAAAAACCTCATCATTGGACTCCAGTTCCACCTTCATCCAACATCCTTTGGCTTGGCAAACTTCCTTGATCTCACCAACAATTTGGGTCTGCAAGGAATCCGTACCGGAAATTCCTTCGAACGGAGCGGATGTTTTGGAAGCCTCCCCGGAAACTTTGAATTCCTCTCCAAAATAATCGCCTTTAATGGTTTCTTGCTTACACGAAATCAGCACTATACCGAGTAAAATAATTGTAGTAAAAGTGTTAAAAATCCTCATTTTTAATAACATTTAAGTATTTGTGGACCAAGTCTAATATTTAGATTTGATAAACGTCCAAAACTAACAATAAATAGCTAATTTTATCCCTGTAAATGTAAGTGATATGGAAACATTAGCGAATAAAATAGCTATAGAACGGGCGAAAAGCTCAAAAATCCATGATGTGGATTTTGACAATCTTTCCTTTGGAAGTGTTTATTCCGACCATATGTTGGTCTGTGATTATAAGAACGGTGAGTGGTCTGCCCCAAAGGTGGTCCCTTACCAGCCCATTACACTGGACCCATCTGCAAAGATTTTCCACTACGGACAATCTATTTTTGAAGGAATGAAAGCCTACAAGGACGAAAACGGTAAAGTATGGCTTTTTAGACCCGAAGAAAACTGCAAGCGATTGAACAAATCTGCGGAAAGACTTGCCATTCCACAAATTCCCGAAGCTCATTTTATGGAAGGCCTCAATGCGCTGATCCAAGTGGAAAGCGATTGGATTCCACAAAACCCGGGAAGTTCCCTGTATATAAGACCGTTTGTTTTTGCATCAGGAAACGGATTTCATGCCTCTCCCGCGGATGAGTATAAATTTATAATCGCCTGCGCTCCTTCTGGATCTTATTTTTCTGGAAAGGTGAAGGTTTTGATTGAAGAGACCTATTCGCGAGCAGCCAACGGAGGTGTGGGTTACGCTAAAGCTGGCGGTAACTACGCCGGCCAATTTTATCCAACAAAGTTGGCCGCCGACAAGGGCTACCAACAAGTCATCTGGACGGACGACAACACCCATGAGTTTATTGAGGAGGCAGGTGCCATGAACGTTTTTGTACGCATCAATGACACCTTGATGACCGCTCCTACCAGCGACCGTATTTTGGACGGAATAACCCGCAAGAGCATTTTGGACATCGCCAAGGATGAAGGCATTAAAACCGAAGTTCGCAAAATATCCGTTCATGAATTGGTGGAGGCCGCAGAAAATGGCTCATTAAAGGAAATGTTCGGTGCGGGTACCGCAGCGGTAGTTTCCCCAATATCAGGTTTTGGATATCATGGAAAAGATTATGACTTGCCAGATTTTGAGGAAAGCTATGCTTCCTTGTTGAAGAAAAGAATGACGGATATCCAGTATAACCGTGCTGAAGATAAATTTGGGTGGCGACACGAAGTCATCTAGACCAAACAAAAAAGGCGCCGATGGCGCCTTTTTTATTTGTCTATAATGGTCTTAATATCAGGTTTAAAGTAATTGGGCCCCTTTAATACTTTACCATCTTCCCGGTAAATAGGCTTTCCATCAGCACCGAGCTTACTCATGTTACTGCGCTGTATCTCCCCGAACACTTCCTCTATCTTATATTGCATGCCATGCTCCAAAATGGTTCCACATAAAATATAGAGCATATCTCCAAGGGCGTCGGCAACTTCTACCAAATCATTGTTATTGGCAGCTTCCAAATATTCACGGTTTTCCTCGTCCATCAAATTAAACCTGAGTTTGTTCTTTTCTGGCCCCAAGTCTGCCTTGGGTTTTTGCAACACACCCAGACCAAATGAATTGTGGAAGAGTTCCACAGCTTTAATTTTACTTTCCATTACTTAATTTTGATTTAGCTTTGTATAAAAATATAAAATATGTTCAGCACAGGACAGGTAATTTTTGCAGCTTTATTCTTTATTGTCTTTGTCGTGATTATCACGTTATCCTACCGAAAGGACAAAAAACTGCACAAAAAAAATTATAAAAATGTTATTGGTATACTTATTTCCTTTATATCTTTTATAGCCATCCTCTTCCTAATTAAGTACTTCCTTAAAAATTAACGCTTTAAATACAGTTACCACAAAAATTAGTGGTTTCACAACAATTGCGGCCATTAGATTTCGTTCTCATAGGAAAAGTCGTACTTTTGTATTACCATTAATTATGCACCTAACCTCTAATGACTGTATTTTTTAGTATTCTTTTCATTTTGCTTGCTATTAATGCCATTCTATTGATTTTCAGTGTGAATGGAGCCAAACAAAGGTTCACCAAACCGATTCAGCGGATTTCGGACATGTCTACCACTAAACTTTTTCCTCATGAGACTGTTGAAACCGAGTACAAAGAAGCGGTTTAGTTTGTACCTTTAGGGCATGAAACAGGCCTTACTTGTTTTTTTGGGCGGGGGATTTGGAAGCGTTTTACGCTATCTGATTTCAAAACCACTCAACCCCCTTTTTCATAATTTTTTTCTGGGAACTTTCTTGGTAAACATTATTGGATGTTTATTGATCGGCCTTTTTCTTGGACTATCCGCTAAAGGATATATACTTAACTACAACAATACCTTATTTCTTGCCACCGGGTTCTGCGGAGGGTTCACTACCTTCTCTGCCTTCGCTTTTGAGAAACATTCTTTATTAAAGGATGGTGACCTGCTCAATTTTTCTATCTACATGATTTCCAGTATCGGAGTCGGCGTTTTGGCCGTTGTTTTCGGATTGTGGGTCGCCAAACAGATTTAGCCGTTATAAATTACATTTTTTAAGTTAAAATTTGTTAAAAACCAAACATTTATGGTTTTTCAGACAGGTAATATTGCGAAAATTGAACTCAAACGCATCAAATGTTAACTTAAAATCAATAAATACCCAACAAATATTAACATAAAATTAAATACCCCTAAAATTTAAGGGGTATTTTTCTTATACCCATAAAAATACACGACACCCCCCATACTTTTTTATGGTCTTGGCTTTTATCATATATATTTGAGATATCAATTAACTACTTAATTATGAAAAAAGTCGAGGCAATTATTAGAAAATCCAAATTTGATGAGGTGAAAAAAGCCCTCCATCAAATTGAGGTCAACTTCTTTAGTTACTGGGATGTAACAGGAGTTGGAAATGAAAAGCAAGGACATGTCTATCGTGGCATATCGTACAGCACTAGCGATATTCAACGAAGGTATTTGGTTATCGTGGTTAGCGATGACTTCCTGGAAAAAACCGTGAACGTTTTATTGGACACTGCGAGCACTGGCAACGTAGGTGATGGAAAAATTTTCGTCTCCGATGTTATCGAAGCCTACAGGATTAGAACCAAGGAAAGCGGAAGCGCAGGAATCAACTAACATTAATAGCCAAAAAAACTTTAAAAACTTAGATTATGATTGTACAAGAACAAGAAGCGATAGACAAAGCCATTGAAGCCATCACTGGCGACATGGGGGCTCTCTGGATCACCCTTGCGGCTATATTGGTGTTTTTTATGCAGGCAGGTTTTACCTTATTGGAAATAGGTTTTACCCGAAGCAAGAACACTGGTAACATTATTATGAAAAACGTAATGGACTTGGCCGTTGGTTCGGTCATGTTCTGGGCAGTAGGTTACGGTATCATGTATGGTAGCGACCTCGTAGGCGGAGGATTCTTTAGATCTAGTCCATCCGATCAAGGATATTTCTTTTTTAGTGCCGATGATTGGTACAACCTATTCTTCCAGACAGTATTCTGCGCTACAGCAGCCACTATTGTATCGGGAGCAATTGCTGGTAGGACCAAATTTTCTACCTATTTGATCTTTTCCGCTGTCCTTACCACCATCATCTACCCGATTTCAGGTAGCTGGTACTGGCCATTTGATGACGATGCATGGTTGAACACCGCAGGGTTTGTTGATTTTGCAGGTTCTTCCGTGGTACATGCCGTAGGTGGTTCCGCAGCATTGGTTGCCGCTATTTTGGTAGGGCCCAGAATCGGGAAATACGTAGACGGTAAGGCACAGGCCATTCCTGGTCATAACATGGCCTTTGGAGCACTTGGTGTATTTATTCTTTGGTTGGGATGGTTCGGATTTAACGGAGGTTCCCAATTAGCTTGGGGCGGCGATGATACCATCGCAGCAACCAGTGTTATCATCAACACGAACCTGGCTGCCGCCATCGGTGCCATTGGAGCATTATTTTTTACTTGGGCCAGATACGGTAAAGCTGATATTTCCATGACCCTTAACGGCGCTTTGGCCGGGTTAGTGGGTATTACAGCCGGATGTGGTGCAGTGAGTGCGTGGGGAGCCCTTGCCATTGGCTTGGTATGTGGTATAATAGTGGTAGTATCCATTGAATTTATCGACAAAAAACTTAAGATTGACGACCCAGTAGGTGCCATCTCCGTTCACGGAGTATGTGGTTTCCTTGGAACGGTACTTATCGGCTTATTTGCACTAGATGGCGGATTATTGTACGGTGGAGGAGCCAAACTACTATGGGTTCAGACCTACGGATCGTTGTCCTATATTCTTTGGGCAGCCCTTGCATCCTTCATAGTACTTTTCATCTTAAAGAAAACTCTTGGACTTAGAGTATCAGAAAAAGAGGAAGTCGAAGGTCTGGATATGCACGAACACGGAGTGGAAGCTTACCCTGAGCACATTTCTCAAGACAAGTAAAACAAGTATTTCATCAAACTCACAAGATTGTAAAAAGGAACGGAGCGTTCTGCCAAACGCTCCGTCTGATAACCTTTTCAATCAAACTCACATTTAAACACTAACGGTCCTTCGCTAATAAGCAAAGGACAACTTAAACGATTATGATATGAAAACGATTATAAACACAAATTTCGGAAAAATTTTGGCTATCGCCATTATTTCAATGGTAACATTTTCAGCCTCTGCACAGGAGGAAGAAACAACTCCAAAGTTCAGCTTTAGTGGTACTGTTGACGCTTATTACAGAGCCAATATCACAGCTCCCAATGACGAGAATGCCATAGCTCCAGGATCCTCTTTTGCACAATTACCCGGTTTCTCTTTGGGCATGGCCAACCTTATTGCCGCTTACGAAGGTGAAAAAGTAGGCTTTGTGGCTGATTTGGTATTTGGCCCACGTGGTACAGATGCGGTTTTTGCATCTCCTATGTATTCTGCAACAGGCGACATTATTAACCAGTTGTATGTGTATTGGAATGTAAGTGATGCCGTTACTCTAACCTTTGGTAACTTCAATACGTTTTTGGGTTACGAAGTAATTTCTCCGGCCGCTAACTTTAACTATAGCACATCTTACCTATTCTCTTATGGGCCATTTAGCCACACAGGTTTAAAGGCTGATTTTGATTTGGGCAATGAGTGGTCTGCTATGGTCGCCGTGATGAACCCAACGGATTTGACCGAATTCAACCCAACCGGTGACTACGCTGTTGGTGCTCAATTAGGTTACTCTGGCCAGTTCTTGAACTTCTTGTACAGCCAAGGTGGTTTTGAGGTTGATTACACAGGTGGTTTTGACCTTTCCGATGAATTCTTCTTGGGTATCAATGCTGCTCACTTTAGTGCTGAGGATGATGGGGGCTCTTTCACTGGTGCTGCACTATATCCACAATATGCCGTTTCTGAAACTTTTAGTTTAGGGCTAAGAGGTGAATACTTTATGACAGGTGACTTCTTTGGAGATGTTTCCGGTATAGGTTCAGATGCCGATGGAGACGGAAGCGTATTGGCCTTGACCTTGACCGGAAGCGCCACTATTGGCAACCTTATCCTTAAACCGGAAATTAGATTGGACAGCTCTGCCGAAGACGCTTTTATCGATCAGGATTTGGCACCAACAGGAAGCTTGGCTTCCGTATTGTTCGCTGCGATATACTCCTTCTAAGCGATATGATATGACATTAAAAAAGCCTTATTCCAATAGGATTAAGGCTTTTTTTAGTCCTTGTTAAAATTTTTCACTCCTGCTCTCACTTTAGTTCTCAAATAATTTTGCCTTGGCACTAGAGGGCAGGAGTACTTTTTGTTGTACACGCAGTATGGATTGTATGCTTTGTTAAAGTCTATCACCAAAGTATCACCTTCGGGAATGGTCAGGTCAATATACCTTCCTCCTCCATATGTTTCTTCACCATTGGTATTATCTAAAAAAGGCAAAAACAGATAATCTTCATATTCCTCATCATCCATCAAATCCAAACTTTGATACACTTCCAATTGATGTTCGGTTCCGTTCAATTTAAAATGTGCGATTCCGTAGACCACTTCTTGTGTTTGCCTATCCGTAGTGCTGGGCATTAAAAAAGGTTCTGCATCGGGTGTACGCACAAAATGCGCCTTTACTATATAGTTGGTATCGGGTTCAAAAAAATCGAGCCC
Source organism: uncultured Allomuricauda sp. (assembly GCA_963677115.1). Classification (GTDB taxonomy): domain Bacteria; phylum Bacteroidota; class Bacteroidia; order Flavobacteriales; family Flavobacteriaceae; genus Flagellimonas. Next base: position 2,461,915 of record OY781874.1, on the reverse strand, counting down.
CTCGAAATCCTTACGGTATTTATCGGGTAAGGGGGATGAATCCGGGTCCTTGAAACTCTCGTTCTGTTCTTTTTGATATTCCAGGATATCTGCTACCAAATCTGATTTCGGGGTGACGGATTCCTCTTCGTCATGGTATTTTTTACCCTGTCCGCAGGACATTAAAAAAACTACCGATAGTAAAAGTGCATATTTCATCCTGAAGCTGTTTTTACAAAAATACAGCTTAAACTTGGAAGAACTGAGGCCTTTGTCTACCGTCTATTTTCATCGAGTTTGATATCATAACGTGCATCGTCCAGGTACTTGGATACTATTTCGTTGAACTCCGGGGTAATGCGGAACAATGCCGTGTGCTCAAGGCTGTAGAGCTTTTCTTTATCCTTGAACCCTTTTTTCAAAAGTTCTTCCAAATAGAAAAGGGAGGTTCCAAAATCATCATTTTTGGCACCAAGTGAAATGGTCTTGAGGTAATATTCGTGATTTTCGGGCTCCAGAATAGTCTTCAACATGTACAAAAATGCCAAGGCATCTTCATCCACCACTTCTTCGGAAGCTATTATTCGGATGTTATCTTCGGCCAACACATTTACAAAACCCTTCAACCTGTGGCCCATCTGTTTTTCATAGGGTTTAGAACCCGAAATGAATTTGCCAATCTCCCCCATCTGATGGTTCCACCACCCCAGGTTGTTGAAATTATGGGTGTACACATCTTCCTCCATATAATATTGGTAATCCTCCTTGAGAAGCGATTCCTTTAAAAAGGCAGCGTTCTCAGCTCTTTTCATGGCCTTAAACCCCCGATCCCTTCTAATATCTTTCTGCACCGACCGGATGGAGTCCATATTTTTTAGAGCTCCGTACATGGATACCATTTCGGTCATATATTGCTCCGTCCACAATAGATCGCCTATACCTTTCAGCTGTTCCAGTTTATCCAGATCTTCTTGATAGGCCTTTTCTACATAGGACGAATCTTTAGGAATCCAATTCCTCCCCATGGCATCCAATGTAAAAAGCTGCATGCCCTTTTCCAAGTAAGAAACTCCGGGCCATTCCCCGCTGCCATCATACAACAATACTTGATTACGGAACTTGTACCTATCCAAAAGCTTGGCATCCGTCAACATAAATGGATAATTAAAATTTTCCTTATTCACGATTCCCACAAAATGAAAGGGATCTTTGGTGTTGATAAGCTCTCTATTTGCCAAAGAGGCCCCTATGGACATGACACCATTAACTCCACTGATTAAGATTGGAACCAAACTGGCAAGCTGTCCTCCGGACTCACTGCCCGCAGCATAAATCCTATCGCCGTGTATGGGCAACAAACTGGTAACCTTCTGAATGGTTTGGCTTACCACCACCATATTTTTTGTCAAAGAAACGGTGTCCAACAATTTTGGAGCAGCCAGCACATACCCCTCATTTTCCGCTGCTACCACAAACATGGAAAGTGCTTTGTCCTCGTTCCCATCCGTATCCAAAACTACCATTAATGGCCATTTTTTGTCCATGGAAAAGGCTTTGGGTATATAAATGGAGTAGGTATTCTCGGTAGTATCATTGACGGCAAGATTCCCAACAACCTCTCCTTTTTTCAAGACCAATTGTTGCGAGAAGACAGAAATTGCACAAAAAGCGGTCAGAAACGATAGCAAATATGTTTTTTTCATAACTCTATTTTAACAAAAATCTAGCCAAAGTCTGTTTCAGAATCATCAATTTAACAAGAAAAATTACTTGTTGGTCTTACTTTTTTTGATGGGAGAATTCCCCACCACATTAGATAATACAATGTGTGTTCGGCATTCGCCATATACAATCAGCTCATCAATAAATTTTTCCAAATGGGATTGATCCCGAAGCACTACCTCCATTATTATATTCTCGTTCCCTGTTATCCGGTAACAGTTCACCACCTCCTGAAAGGTTTTTACCTTGTCCAAAAAGGGCTTCAACTTCCCCATAAAGGCACGCAACATTATTATTGCTTTTAACTGATACCCCACCTCTGCATAGGAAATATTTGCCCCGTAACCTTCAATAATACCAATGTCCTCCATCTTTTTTACACGCTCGGCAACAGCTGGAGGGGTAAGCCCTACTTTTCTTCCAATATTGGCAAAAGATTCCCGTGCATTTTGCTGCAAATGATTCAGTATTTGCCAATTCAAATCATCTATCTTCATATCTAAAGAAATATACTCCTATTTTTTTGTTTTCGAAAGTAAAATCGAATAATTGCTTTACTAACAAAAGTAAGAAATTTTGGATCGTGCGTAATTTTATGTTTCAAAATTGCTATAAAAACATGGAGAGGAATTCTCTTAACTCCCTTGGTGTATACCGTAGATCTTTGGCCCTTCGCGACATGAGCGAAGCGGTTGCGGTTTATTTCTCTCAAAACAGAGAGATTTTGTCACTTCGAAAAATCGATTCGTTCCGAGATGACATCTCCAAATCACTTTTGGCGGATGCAGACTTGATCACCAAAGAAGTGGAACAAGCTGCATTGAGCAATTGCTACTCCTCGAGAATGCGAAGTCTTTCTTACGTAAACATTATGACCCGCAATATTCTTGCATATTGCAATGGCCTGGAAAGAGACGGTGTAAAAGAAAAGGAATACCTAAACCTCCTTCGCAGAGAAATCCGCATATTCCGTGTTTCCTTTAAAAAGTGGAGAAAGTCCTTGATCAACAAGAACGACTAGTTGACCCCTACATATTTCTTCGGTATTGCCCACCAACCTGGAACAGTGCTTCTGTAATTTGCCCCAATGAGCAATATTTGGCGGTCTCCATCAATTTTTTAAAGATATTTTCATTATTGATGGCTACTTCTTGGAGCTCACTCAACTGTTTTTCAGCTTCATCAGCTTCGCGCTTGTGAAGATTTTGAAGTGTTTTTATCTGATTTTCCTTTTCAGCTTCGGTAGCGCGAATTACTTCTGATGGCAGAATGGTAGGCGAACCTTTGGAGCTCAAAAATGTGTTCACCCCAATGATCGGGTATTGGCCTGAATGTTTCAGGGTTTCATAATGGAGACTTTCTTCTTGAATCTTGGAGCGTTGGTACATGGTTTCCATAGCGCCAAGTACACCGCCACGTTCGGTAATTCTGTCAAACTCCATTAGAACGGCCTGCTCTACGAGATCCGTCAATTCCTCTATAATGAAGGAGCCCTGGATCGGATTTTCATTTTTGGCCAGCCCCAACTCTTTGTTGATGATCAACTGTATGGCCATGGCCCTACGAACGGACTCCTCGGTAGGTGTGGTAATGGCCTCATCATAAGCATTGGTATGCAGGGAATTACAATTATCGTAAATCGCATAAAGGGCCTGAAGCGTGGTACGGATATCGTTGAAATCAATTTCCTGGGCGTGCAGGCTTCTTCCCGAAGTTTGAATGTGATATTTCAGCATTTGCGCCCTGGGGTCGGCCCCGTATTTTTCCTTCATTGCCTTGGACCAAATGCGTCTGGCTACGCGCCCTATGACCGCATATTCAGGGTCCACACCATTGGAAAAGAAAAACGAAAGGTTTGGAGCAAACTTGTTGATGTCCATTCCGCGGCTCAAATAATATTCCACATAGGTAAACCCATTGGAGAGCGTAAAGGCCAATTGTGTAATCGGGTTGGCACCCGCCTCGGCAATGTGGTAGCCCGATATTGATACGGAGTAGAAGTTGCGCACCTGTTGCTCAATAAAATACTCCTGCACATCGCCCATCAATCGCAATGCAAACTCCGTCGAGAAGATACAGGTGTTCTGTGCTTGGTCTTCTTTTAAAATATCGGCCTGTACCGTACCACGAACTTGATTCAAGGTTTTTACCTTAATTTCTTGGTATACATTATCAGGAAGAACTTGGTCCCCGGTTACGCCCAAAAGCATTAGACCAAGACCATTGTTCCCTTCGGGAAGCTCTCCATAATATTCGGGCTGTGCTATCCCTTTTTCTTTAAAAATGGTTTTGATTTTTTCATCGACCTCTTTTTGCAGACCATTTTCTTTGATATATTTCTCACAGTTTTGGTCAATGGCAGCGTTCATAAAAAAGGCTAAAAGCATCGGTGCAGGACCATTAATGGTCATACTTACGGACGTCATTGGACTGCTCAGGTCAAATCCGGAGTACAGTTTTTTGGCATCGTCCAAACAGCAGATGGACACACCTGCATTTCCTATTTTCCCGTAGATATCAGGTCTATGGTCCGGGTCGTTTCCGTACAAGGTTACCGAATCAAAAGCAGTGGACAAGCGTTTGGCCGGCATATCCATACTTACATAATGGAATCGGCGATTGGTACGTTCTGGTCCGCCCTCACCGGCAAACATTCGGGTGGGGTCTTCCCCTTCCCTTTTAAAAGGATACAGTCCTGCGGTGTACGGAAATTCACCTGGGACATTTTCTTGCAACAACCATTGCAAAATATCGCCCCAAGCTTGGTATTTGGGCAGGGATACTTTTGGGATTTCACTGTGCGAAAGTGATTGAGTATGCGTTTTTATATTGACTTCCTTATCCCTTACTTTAAAGGAGTAGATTTCCGACTTGTAGCGGGCAACTTTTTCCCTCCATTTTAAAATGGCCTCCCAATGATGAGGGTTCAAATGCATTTTTACGCGATCAAACTCTTTGATGAGGAGGTTGACCATTGCTTTGGATTCTTCACTTTTGATATGTTTCCCGACTTCATCTTCGTTCAAGCCGGATTTATCCAAAAATGACTCTTCGGCCTGTTCTTGGTCCATTTCCAACGTTGAAGCCAATGTTAAAAAGATACCGTAAAGCTTTTGGGCTATTTTGGCTTCTTCCTTTGCTTTTGCATCATAACCTCTATTGTTTTCTGCTATTTCTGATAAATATCGGGTTCGGGCCGGTGGAATCACATAGATTTTCTCCGCAATTTCTTGGGTAATCTCAATGGTGGAATTCAATTCGGAACCAGCTTTCTCCACTAAGGTATCCATTACCATTTTATAGAGGCTGTTAATACCGGGATCATTAAACTGCGAAGCGATGGTTCCAAAAATGGGAAGTTCGTCTTCATTGGTATGCCATAATCCGTGGTTACGGGCGTATTGCTTTTTCACATCACGTAGGGCATCCAAAGCACCTCGTTTATCAAATTTATTGATGGCAACAATATCGGCGAAATCCAGCATATCGATTTTTTCCAACTGCGTAGCCGCGCCAAATTCTGGTGTCATCACATAGAGCGATACATCACTGTGCTCCAATATTTCGGTATCGGATTGCCCAATTCCGGAGGTTTCCAAAATAATCAGGTCGTATTTGGCAGCCTTCAACACTTGAACAGCTTCGGACACATATTTGGACAAGGCCAAATTGGACTGCCTCGTGGCCAAAGAGCGCATATAAACTCTTTCGTTATTGATGGCGTTCATCCGGATTCTATCGCCCAAAAGGGCACCCCCCGTTTTTCGCTTGGAAGGATCCACGGAAACAATGCCGATATGTTTATCTGGAAAATCCATTAAAAAACGGCGCACCAGCTCGTCCACCAAACTGGATTTTCCAGCACCTCCGGTTCCCGTAATTCCCAAAACGGGGACATTACTTTGCTCTTTTGCTATGGCTGGCTGATATTTTTCGAACTCTTCGTGCCGGTTCTCCGCCAAGGAAATCAAACGTGCCAAAGTATTTGGATGCTTCGCTTGCAGTTCGCTTTTCAATGATTTCCCTTTGGGAAGGTGTAAATCGGGAACGGCAGTATCACTTCGCTCCACCAAATCATTGATCATGCCTTGCAGTCCCATTTCCCGGCCATCGTCCGGAGAATAGATTCGTTCGATACCGTAATCCATCAGTTCCTTGATCTCTTCCGGAAGGATTACTCCGCCGCCGCCGCCGAATATCTTTATGTGTTCAGCTCCCCGCTCCTTCAACAAATCGAACATATAACGGAAGTATTCGTTGTGTCCGCCTTGGTAAGAAGTCATTGCAATGGCATTGGCATCTTCCTGAATGGCACAATCCACCACTTCTGCCACGCTCCTATCGTGCCCCAAATGAATCACCTCAACTCCTGTGGCCTGAATAATTCTTCTCATAATATTGATGGCCGCATCATGCCCATCGAACAAGGAAGCTGCGGTCACAATTCTGATTTTATGCTTAGGGGTGTAGGGCTTAATTTGTTCCATCTGCAATAAAGGGTCTGATTTTGCACTGCAATTTACAGAAAATGCAATTGAAAAATGATTTTGATTAAGATTGTATAAAAAATATCAAATCTTTGGGCTTCCTTTTTTGAATACCATAATTTTATCCACCTAAATACGTTCAATGAAACTGACCATTCTTATCAATTGTCCCGACCAATCGGGAATCATCCGCTCCGTAACTACCTTTATCCACCAACAAAAGGGAAATGTGGTTTACCTGGACCAACACGTGGACAAACAGGCAGGGATATTTTTTATGCGTTTGAAAAGTGAATTTGAACAGGAATTGGAGCTATCCAAATTCAAAAAAGAATTTAGCCGTGAACTGGCCGAAGGTTTTAATATGGAATGGGACGCCTTTACTGACGTGTACAAGCCAAAAATGGCCATTTTCGTATCCAAATACAATCACTGCCTCTACGATTTGCTCAGCCGATACAACTCTGGGGAATTATCGGTGGACATCCCTTTTATTTTGAGCAATCACAAGGACTTGGAATATGTAGCGGAGCAATTCAACATTCCGTATTTTCATATTCCGGTAACCAAAGCAACCAAGGCGGGAGCGGAGGACAAACAACTGGAACTTTTGGAGCAATATGGGGTCGATTTTATTGTTTTGGCCAGGTACATGCAGATTGTGTCACCAAAGGTGATTGATGTATTTCCACAAAAAATCATCAACATCCACCATTCGTTCTTACCTGCCTTTGCTGGGGCGAAACCGTACCATGCCGCTTTTAATAGGGGTGTAAAGATTATCGGTGCCACCAGTCATTATGTCACGGAAGATTTGGATGCCGGCCCTATCATAGAACAGGATGTGACCACGGTTTCGCACACGCACTCCGTTAAGGATTTTATCGCCAAAGGAAGGGATTTGGAACGCATTGTACTTTCTCGTGCCGTACAACTTCATGTAGCGCGAAAAACAATGGTCTATAACAACAAGACCGTTATTTTTTCTTAGTCAAAGATTACGTATATTCTAATCAAGGATCAAACCGTAAACAAACACAAGATCAATCATTTATAAATGAACCAAGACTATATACAGCCACACCCATGGAGCCTTATCGAAGAAGGGTTTGACAAGGAACGCGTAAAATCCTCCGAAAGCCTGTTCAGTATGGGCAACGGTGCCATGGGCCAGCGCGCCAATTTTGAAGAAGCCTATTCTGGCCCCACCTTTCAAGGCAGCTATATCGGAGGGGTTTATTATCCCGATAAAACCCGTGTGGGATGGTGGAAAAATGGTTATCCTGAATATTTTGCCAAAGTGTTGAACGCTCCGAACTGGATTGGAATCGATGTGGAGATTGATGGCACTCCTTTGGATTTGGCCACCTGTTCCCACGTCAAAAAGTTTAAGCGCGAGCTGAACATGAAAGAAGGGTGGTATCAAAGAAGTTTTGTCGCCACCACGCCCAATAACATTGAAATTGAAGTGATGGTTACACGATTTTTGAGCCTATCCCACGATGAAGTCGGTGCCATCAAATTTGAGATCACTCCGCTCAATTCCGATGCTGAAATTGTTTTTAAACCCTATATCGATGCAGGGATTACCAATGAGGATAGCAACTGGGACGATACATTCTGGAACACTACTCAAATTTCATCCGATAAAAACAGAGCATTTATTGAGTCGCATACCATGAAGACCCACTTTAAGGTGTGCACGTTTATGCAAGCTCATCTGGCCTATGGGGAAGACTTAAAAACAACGCCGGATTCCCAAAAGAAAGAAGAACTATCCATTGGTTTTGAATTCTCTCAAAACGTAAAAAAGGGTGGGAAAATAAGTCTGACCAAATTCGGCGGATACACGGTAGACCGCAACCATGAATCCAGTCAATTGACCGAAGCTGCGAAACGTGTTCTAGACCAGGTTTCATCTCTAGGTTTTGAAGGACTTTTGGAAGAACAGAAAAAGGCTTGGGCAAAGATTTGGGAAATGAGCGATATTACCATCGAAGGTGATGTTAAGGCACAACAAGGCATCCGCTTCAATATTTTTCAACTGAACCAAACCTACACCGGAACAGATTCTCGGTTGAACATTGGCCCCAAAGGGTTTACGGGCGAAAAATACGGGGGAAGCACCTATTGGGATACCGAAGCGTACTGTTTACCATTTTATATGGCGACCAAAAACCAAGAAGTAGCTAGAAAATTACTCAAGTACAGGTACAACCATCTGGAAAAAGCAATTGAAAATGCTGAAAAACTTGGTTTTAAGAACGGTGCAGCGCTCTACCCAATGGTTACGATGAACGGCGAGGAGTGCCATAATGAGTGGGAAATCACTTTTGAGGAAATCCATAGAAATGGGGCTATTGCCTACGCCATTTACAATTACACAAGGTACACCCAAGACTATAGCTACATTCCAGAAATGGGGCTTGAAGTCCTAATCGGTATAGCCCGTTTTTGGCAACAGCGGGTCAATTGGTCCGAACACCGTAACAAATATGTGATGCTGGGTGTGACCGGGCCAAACGAATATGAAAACAACGTACACAACAATTGGTACACTAACTACATTGCCAAATGGTGTCTGGAATATGCTTTGGAACAGTTGGAATTTGTGCAACAGCACCATCCTTCCGATTATCAGAGAATAAGGGAAAAGACCAAGTTGACCAACGACGAGACAGGACTTTGGAAAAAAGTTGCTGCCTACATGTATTTCCCGTATTCCGAAGAGCATGGTATCTATTTGCAACAAGATGGTTTTTTGGACAAGGATTTAATTCGCGTAGCCGATTTGGACAAAAAAGAACGCCCCATCAACCAACATTGGAGCTGGGACAGAATTTTACGCTCACCCTACATCAAACAAGCGGATACGCTACAGGGATTCTATTTTTTTGAGGATCACTTTACCGAGCAGGAACTGGAAAAACACTTTGATTTTTATGAGCCGTTTACCGTTCATGAATCTTCGCTTTCGCCTTGCGTTCACTCGGTGCAGGCAGCCAAATTAGGAAGAATGGAACAAGCTTATACATTCTACCTACGTACTTCTCGATTGGATTTGGACGATTATAATAAAGAGGTAGAGGAAGGTTTGCACATCACCTCCATGGCCGGAACTTGGATGAGCATTGTTGAAGGCTTCGGCGGCATGAGGGTTAAGGACGGAAAACTTTCTTTTGCCCCTAAAATCCCTGAACAATGGGACATGTACTCCTTTAAAATAAATTTTAGGGATAGAGTTTTAAAAGTGATGGTAACACAAGAGGGGACTAGCTTTGATATCGATGAAGGTCTGCCTTTAGAGATTATGGTAAACAATGCTCCAATTTCTTTATCGCACTAGAGCTTTAACAGCGTGATTTCAGCTAAAAAAGTTTAAAAACGATTTGTTTTTGATCCTTTCGAAGTATTTTCATAACATCTTAAAAATTTAACCATGAAAAGATTATTGCTATGCGTATTGGTATTTCAACTTGTAGGCTGTGCTGAACTGCAGCAAGTTGTGAACCAATTGCCCCAAGGAACCACTGGTATCGGAAACGACCAAATAGCCCAAGGACTCCGCGAGGCCCTAAATATGGGCATTGAAAAACAAGTGAACAAACTTACGAGCGAGAACGGGTTCTATAAGAACGAACTAGTAAAAATCCTGCTGCCCGAAGAACTTCAAAAGGTGGACAAAACTTTGCGTGATATCGGTCTGTCCAGTTTGGCCGACGAAGGATTAAGAATTATCAACCGTGCCGCGGAAGATGCCGTTGGAGAAGCCACACCAATTTTTGTGCAAGCCGTCAAGGGCATCACTTTTAACGATGCAAAACAAATTTTGTTGGGGAACGATAACGCAGCGACCCAATATTTACAGCAAGCGACCAAGGCACAACTGTACAACAAATTCAATCCAGTGATTAAAAATTCGTTCCAAAAAGTAGGTGCGGACCAAATCTGGAGCAATATCATCACCAAGTACAATAGCTTGCCGTTGACCAATGATGTAAACCCTGATTTAACCGATTACACCACCAATGAAGCCTTGGAAGGAGTGTACGCCATGATTGCGGTAGAGGAAAAGGAAATTAGGACAAAAGTTTCGTCCAGAACAACAGAATTGTTAAAAAAAGTATTTGCACTTCAGGATTAATCATAATTTTTTGACAAAAACGCAATATCTCAAAAAAGTAAGCGTTATAAACTCAATAATTAAGTGTAATTATAACAAATTCCTAAAGTTAAATTAACCTTGATCTAGAGGTTAAACTTGAATTTTGTACAAGTTATCTGAGTTAGCATTTTTTTGAGTTAGTTAGTTTAAAAACCGGTGTTCCTCACCGGTTTTTTTTATCGGTATCCCAAAAACGTTGGATCCTACATTTGAACCAGGAACATTTCAGTTTGAGTTCCAAAAACAACACTCCTCTCTTTTGAGTTAACAGTAGAACGGATTAAAGCATATTGTTCCGACAATTTGAACCAAATTGCGCCCGCAACAAGGATACCTTAATATTGTCCAAAACTAGTGTTAGCGAAGACTCCGAAATCGGCTGTATACGTTAAATTTTAGATAAATTACCTGATTTATAGACGTATACCTGCAACCAACGTAGTCCACCAGCATCTTTTGAACGTATCTTTGTTATTAACAAATCTTGAGAGCTATGAATAATCAGAATTGTAAAGTAGGGGCCGTAACACCGATTACAGGTTTAAGCCAAGCAGCTACCATTTTGGAGATAATGCACCAAAATTTTATGGAAAAAGCAGCCAGTGTAGCTGCAAAGGAGAATCAGTTAGATGAGTTTTTCAAAAGAAAGGCACAGAACATCAAAAAGATTTTAGAAAGCCTATAAATCGGCATAGATATGATCTATTTGATATTGTTCAGTTCAATTTGCATTTCTTGCTGGATTTGGTATGCCTTTTCCGCAGCGGCTTCGGCAAAGTCATTGCCTGTTGATGCATAAATAATTCCTCTGGAAGAATTCACCAACAAACCTACATCTTTGGTGATTCCATACTTGCACACTTCTTGCAAACTACCTCCTTGTGCCCCTACGCCTGGAACCAATAAAAAGCTCTCCGGTACAATTTTTCGAATATCTTCCAAGTAAGTGGCCTTTGTAGCCCCGACCACATACATCAATCGTTCAGAGCCTTTATATGTTTTTGAAACGGACAACACCTCTTTATACAGTTCCTGCCCATCCAGTGTTTTGGTCTGAAAATCAAATGCACCCTGATTTGAGGTCAATGCCAACAATATGGCATGCCTGTCTTCAAATTCCAAAAAGGGCTCAACAGAATCCTTCCCCATGTACGGCGCAATGGTAATGGAATCAAAATCCATGGTCTCAAAAAAGGCCTTGGCATAGCGGGTAGATGTATTTCCGATATCTCCACGTTTGGCATCCGCAATGGTAAAAATCTCAGGATGCTCGGTATTTAGATATTCCATGGTTCGCTCCAAGGACTTCCACCCATCAATTCCATAGGCTTCATAAAAGGCAATATTGGGTTTATAGGCCACGCAATAGGAATGTGTAGCATCTATAATAGCTTTGTTGAAAGCGAAAATAGGATCCTCTTCTTTTAGAAGGTAATCTGGAATTTTATCCAAATCAGTGTCGAGACCAACACAGAGGAATGATTTTTTTTGACGTATCTGGGCAATTAAATCTTCTATCTTCATTGAGGTGCGTTCTCGAAAGTACTAAAAAATGTATGCTAAAGATTAAAATATTTCTGAAGCTTCTTTGAGTTTTTCCGTGTTTTCCACCAACATCAACTCATCGATAATCTTTTGGACATCTCCGTTTATAATGTTCTGTAAATCGTAAAGGGTAAGACCTATTCGGTGATCGGTAACTCTTCCTTGCGGATAGTTATAGGTACGAATTTTGGCCGAACGGTCACCGCTACTAACCTGAGAGTTACGTTTGGCAGCATCTTCGGCCTGTTTTTTGGCCAATTCCATATCATACAAACGTGCACGGAGCACCTTGAATGCCTTATCCTTGTTCTTGTGCTGGGATTTCTCGTCTTGACATTGCGCCACAATTCCCGTAGGTTCGTGGGTAAGCCGTACGGCAGAATAGGTCGTATTCACCGACTGACCGCCTGGTCCTGATGAACAGAAATAATCTATCCGAACATCTTTGGGATCAATTTGAACGTCGAATTCTTCTGCTTCGGGAATTACCATTACGGTTGCGGCACTGGTGTGTACCCTTCCTTGGGTTTCGGTCTGCGGTACACGTTGCACACGGTGCACCCCTGCTTCAAACTTGAGGGTTCCGTACACATCTTCTCCGTTTACTTCAAAGTGGATCTCCTTGTATCCACCGCTGGTACCTTCGCTCAAATCGATAACGTTGGTCTTCCATCCTTTGGATTCGCAATATTTGGTATACATACGGAACAGGTCGCCTGCAAAAATACTGGCTTCATCTCCACCGGTACCTGCACGGATTTCCATTACAACGTTTTTGGCATCTTCTGGATCTTTAGGAATCAGAAGAAACTTGATTTCCTCTTCCAATTTGGGTAAGGCACTTTTGGCCTCGTCCATCTGCATTTTGGCCATTTCCACCATTTCGGCATCACTGCCGTCCGAAATAATTTCCTCTGCCTCCTCTATGTTATTGGTAAGGGTTATGTATTCGTCGCGTTTGTCGCTCAGCAATTTAAGGTCCTTATACTCCTTGTTCAGTTTTACGTACCTTTTTTGGTCCGCGATAATATCCGGCTGTATGATCAGGTCCGAAACCTCATCAAAACGCTGTTTTACGATGTTGAGTTTGTCTAGCATAAATCAATCCTCCTAATAGGAATGCGAATTTACGATTTTTTAGCGGGATTATTTTCTAACCAAATGAGGTCAGTTACCAACAAAAGTAGTTCCAAAGGTAACAATGAAAGCATCAAGGCCGTCGCTACGATTATATCGGCTAAATTGAAGGTTGATGGTCTTTAAACCAAAATTGAGCAGCCGGGCACTCGTAAAAATATCCTTGTATTGCACTCCTACCCCGTATTGATGGGCATCATAATTGGACAAATCATAGTCCGAAGTATAAAACTCATAGGTCGACAATGCTTGCTCCTTTGGATAAAAATAATCCGCCGCAGTTTGGGTGTAGTAGCGGTAGCTGGGATATACGGTAAACTTATCCGAAAGTTTGACCGGGGCTTCCAGACTGGCCGTGTGTGAATTTACACCCCAATCATCCCAATAGAAGCGATAGTAAGATCGCAGGATCACCAAATCGTTCAAATAATAATTCAATCGACCGCCAACAGGTATTTTAAAACGGTTCTCGGGCAATTGTTCCACATTGTCCGCCAATTGGAATTCATCAATATAAAAATTCTCAAAATCCGAAAAGTAGACCCGCTGAAAGGGTGTGCTCAACAATCCGTTCTGGGAAACCACATCCATGAAAAGTGCGCCTTGCAATTTCTGGGTCAAAATCTGGGAGAAACTCAAGGAAAGTGAATAGGAATTCCTGTTTTCCTTGTCAAACTCCGTAAAAATTGGACTGTAGGTCCCATTTCCAGTGATTCGGTCATCAAAAAAGCCATCCCGTAATTCTATGGGGTACTGAGGGTTCCATTTATCCAAAAAAACCCGACCGCTCAGGGTGATTTCGGTATTTTTCTCATTGAACAATTTGGTATAGCTACCACCAAATCCAATAGAGGAATAATCATATTCCGATGAAAAATAGGCATTGGCACTCCAAATGGTGTTGCGGTCATCCGAACTGTGCTGATAGGTTGGATTGATATAGACCAACATATCCTTTCTTGATTCTCCAGAAGAAGCATCAAAAGGAGTAACATTAAGTCCACCGTCCAAAGGGTTGACATTACTGGATGAAGCGGAAGTGTAAGCAGACAGACCAACATCAACCGTTAAAATATCGTCTTCGTTCATGGGCATGCGCAATACGATACTTGAGGTAGCGTCGGTCAGCTCCTCAGTGCCCTCGCCCCCTGTTACAGCGGCATTTTGCCCATCTTGATTGTAATAACTAAAAAGCAAATCCACCTCGCTTGCTTCCAACACCCGTCGTTTATAGGAAGTATCCTGTTGTGACCAGGCCAAGGACGCCATCAAAAAGAAAAGGGCGATAAAAACGGATTTTACTATTCTGGACAACTTTGTCATGAGGTTTAAGGTTGATTAAGCTAGAATCTGGTCAATTACATCCGCATCCGCCCCCTGTTTTGCCGCCATTGGCTCCGGAGGACGCTTCCCTGTAAATATGGAAATTGGTCTCGAACCTTTCGCAAGGCCTGGCACTCAGTTGCATTTCTTCAGCATTCACGTAGACTTTGTCGTACTCTCGCACGACAACGCAAGAACTGGCCAAGATTAAAAGAAACAATAGAGCAATAGGTTTTTCCATAGCATAAATGTACTAATTCGTATCGAACAAAATCCCTGAACTTCGATGAACTTTGTTCTCGGAGTCCACCACAACAGCCTCTACCCCATCAATTTGGTTGATCATGTGCAAACCAACATCGCGTCCCATGGTAAAAACTGCTGTTGCCAAAGCATCACACAGCTCGGCCTGTTTGGCGAAAATGGAAACACTGTTGATTCCTCGCGTAGGATATCCCGTTCTTGGGTCAATAATGTGAGAATATTTTTCACCGTTGAGCGTGATGTATTTTTCGTAATTCCCCGAAGTGGCCACCGATGACTCCACGATAGGCAACCAACTGAACACTTTGCCCTTGCTCAATGGGTTGGCAATTCCTACCAACCATTTTTCCCCGGTTGCCTTGGTTCCCCATGTAGTAAGGTCGCCAGAGGCGTTTATGATTCCTCCCTTCACCTCCTTGGACACCAGCAAATCCTTGGCCTTATCGGCGGCATACCCTTTGCCGATGGCTCCAAATCCGATTTTCATTCCTTTTTCAGAGAGATACACGGTCTGGTTTTCCACATCCAATTTGATTTTTTTAAATCCCACCTTTGATACTGAATTTTTGATTTCAGTTTCGGTCGGAACCTTGTCCATTGTACCATCAAACTTCCAGATATTGTCCATGGATGCATAAGTGACATCAAAAGCCCCATCCGTTATTTCAGATATTTTGATGGCCCGCACGATCAAGCTAAAAAGTTCTTGGCTTACTTTGACAGGTTTAATTCCCGCATTTTTATTGATAAGGGAAGTTTCCGAGTTTTTATCCCAAGATGAAATAATTTTTTCGATACGCTCAATTTCGGATACTGCCTCGTCTATATTAATGTAACCTATATCCTCGTTTGGTGCCACCACGGTAATCTCGAACCGAGTACCCATTAATTTTAGGGTCCTTTGTACAGTAACATCCTTTTGCCCTAGCTGCCCGAACGACAGTAGGCAATATAAACTGCACGCTAAGGCTGCGAGGGGTTTCATTTCAGAAATTTATTGAGGATCTTTATATATTTTTCCGGACTGGTCCTGGCCATAAAACCTGTGGTGCCCAAAACATGCTTATCCTTGTCCATAACCACTACTAGGGGAAAGTAACCCTTAGGGTTATATTTTTCAGCAAGGGATTTGTTCACGTTCAGCTTCTCCTCTGGCAATTTGTTCTGCTTTTTTCTGGGGAAATCCGCATCGTACATCACATAATGTTCCACAGCATATGTACTGAACTCCTTGCTATCAAAAATATGTTTCTTTAAACGGATGCACGGGGCACACCAATCCGATCCCGAGAAAACGAGAACAATAGGTTTGTCCTCCGCAGACGCCTTGATAAGTGCATCATCAAAACTTTCTTGCCATTGTTGTGCCTGAAGCATACCACAGCAAGCAAATAGAAGTATGTAGGTTATTATTTTCATTCAATTTGGGACTTGACAACTATTCATAAACCCGTAATATGGAACCATCGAGTTCCGTATTATACACCTTCAGCGCTTTGGCCGGGGTTCCATCCACTTGATTCAGTGGGGTTCCATCTTGGTCAAACCGTGAACCGTGCACATCGCAATAGAAAATACCGCCGCTCTGGTCCACAAACCGTACCTGATCATAAGATTGATGACTGCAAACTTGACTTGCCGCCACATATTCACCTTGCAAATTTCTTGCAATGACCACTAAATTTTTTAAAACGAAACCACCGTTTTGGGAAAGATTGGATGCTTCTGATGAAGTAAGGTCCATGGTAAAATCGACACCGGTGGGCTCTTCTACCAGATTTCCGTCAATTTCGTCCTTGGAGCACCCTTGTAAACAGGGGAATGTAAGAGCAAAGGCCGCACCTGCTCCCAAACTTCGGAGAAACTCTTTTCTTTCCATAGCGTGAGGTTTATATTAAAACGCTATTTCAAGTAAAATCGTATGCTAATATTCAAACTTTCCGTAAGCGCTTTGAATGGTCAATTTTTTGTTTTCTGATGGTTCTACTCGCCCGATTACCTGCGCATCCACATCAAAACTCTTGGAAATGGCAATGATTTCTTCCGCCACTTGCTTGTCAACATATAGTTCCATTCGATGTCCACAGTTGAAAACTTGGTACATTTCTTTCCAATCAGTTCCCGATTGTTCTTGAATCAGTTTGAACAAAGGCGGAACGGAGAACATATTGTCCTTGATGATATGAAGGTTATCCACAAAATGAAGGATTTTGGTCTGTGCCCCTCCACTACAATGAACCATCCCATGGATTTCTTTCGATGAAAACTGCTCCAGCACTTTTTTGATGATGGGCGCATAGGTTCGCGTTGGCGACAACACCAATTTACCCGCATCCAATGGGGAGTCGGGTACTTCATCGGTCAGTTTTGTGTTACCAGAATACACCAATTCTTCGGGAACGGATGCATCGAAACTTTCCGGGTATTTTTCGGTCAAATATTTTGAGAATACATCGTGTCGAGCGGAGGTGAGACCGTTACTCCCCATTCCTCCGTTATAGTCAGTTTCGTAACTCGCTTTTCCGAAGGAAGCCAAACCTACGATAACATCTCCAGCTTTGATATTGGCATTATCGATGACGTTTTTTCGCTCCATTCTGGCAGTTACCGTGGAATCCACAATGATGGTACGCACCAAATCGCCCACATCGGCCGTTTCACCTCCTGTGGAACGGATGGTAATCCCGTGTTTGTCCAAATCGGATATCAATTCTTCGGTACCATTGATAATGGCGGAAATTACTTCCCCTGGAATCAAATTTTTGTTCCGCCCTATGGTAGAAGAAAGCATAATATTATCTGTGGCTCCGACGCAAATCAAATCATCCACGTTCATGATAAGTGCATCTTGCGCAATCCCTTTCCAAACCGAAACATCTCCTGTTTCTTTCCAATATATGTATGCCAAAGAGGATTTTGTTCCCGCACCATCGGCGTGCATCACCAAACAATGGTCTTCGCTCCCTGTTAAATAATCGGGGACAATTTTACAGAACGCTTTCGGGAACAGTCCTTTATCAATGTTCTTGATGGCGTTGTGTACATCTTCTTTGGAGGCAGAAACACCTCTTTGCGCATATCTTTTACTGGTATCCGATGACATATGAAAGGTTTGGGCAAAAATAACGGAAAGCCATCAAACTATTGATATGCTTTCCGTCTTTTCAATTTTTTCGGAGGGCTCTATTTGGAAAATAGCATTTCGCGGTATTTGGTAAATGGCCAAAACTCGTCCGCAATCAATTTCTCCAAAGCATCCGAATGCTCCCGTATCTTATCAAAATAGGGCTTTACGTTATTACAATAGGTCTGAGCTTTTTTATCCACTACGGACATACCGTTGGCCCTTTTTCGGGCATCGGCCATTTCATCGGTCAACCTTTTGATTTCTACAATGTGTTCGCCTATCTGTTCCAAAATGTTCAATTGCCCCTCGGCGACTTTTTTATGTGCCGCTCCGTAGACTTCTTTTAGACCATGAATATTTTTCAACAACAAATTTTGATACTTGACGGCGGCAGGGATAATATGGTTATAGACCATCTCTCCCAGTACGCGCCCTTCAATTTGAATATGGAAGATGTAAGCTCCCAGCTCCACTTCTTTGTGTGCCTTGAGTTCCACTTCGTTCATCACATCCATCTGCTTGAAAAGATCGATGCTCTCCTTTGCTGTGATTACCTGAAGGGCCTCTGGGGTATTTTGATTGAAGCTCAGTTTTCTTCTTCTGGCTTCTTCCTGCCATTCCACACCGTAACCATCTCCTTCAAAACGGATGCGCTTGGAGGTTTTGATGTATTCCCGGAGCACATTGAAAACGGCTTCGTCCTTTTTTAGATTTTTCTTGTCTATCAAGGCATCGACCTCTTTTTTGAAATCGGTCAACTGTTTGGCCATAATCGTATTGAGCATGGTCATGGGCTTGGCGCAGTTCAGCTTGGAGCCGACGCCCCGCATTTCAAACTTGTTGCCCGTGAAAGCGAACGGTGATGTTCTGTTTCTATCGGTGTTGTCCAATAAAATTTCCGGAATCTTTCCAACAACATTAAGTTTAAGCTCAGTTTTTTCTTGTGGAGAAAGTTTTCCTTTGGAAACACCTTCCAATTCGTCGAGCACATCGCTCAGTTGTTTTCCGATAAATATGGAAATAATAGGAGGTGGTGCCTCGTTGGCACCCAAACGGTGATCATTGCTAGCGGAAGCAATTGAAGCTCTCAACAATTCTTCATAGGTGTCCACCGCTTTGATGGTATTCACAAAAAACGCCAAAAACTGCAAATTTTTCATGGGTGTTGAACCCGGACTCAACAGATTGACTCCCGTATCCGTGGCCAACGACCAATTATTGTGCTTGCCCGAACCGTTGATTCCAGCAAATGGCTTTTCGTGGAACAGCACCGAGAAATTATATTTATCGGCAATCTCTTCCATCACATCCATAAGCAATAGGTTATGATCTACGGACAGATTGGCTTCTTCAAAAACCGGGGCCAGTTCAAACTGGTTGGGAGCCACCTCATTATGACGGGTTTTGACCGGAATTCCAAGTTTGGTGCATTCTTTTTCCAGTTCGCTCATAAAGCCCAGTACCCTGGCAGGTATTACACCAAAATAATGGTCATCCAGCTGCTGGCCTTTAGCGGAAAAGCTTCCCACTAAGGTTCGCCCGGTCACGGAGAGATCCAAACGGGAATTGACTAAGGATTTATCTATTAAAAAGTACTCTTGCTCCCACCCCAATGTAGCGTGTACCTTTTTTACGTTTTTATCAAAATATTGTGCCACTCCGGTCGCAGCCTGGTCAACCGCCTGCAAGGCTCTCAACAAGGGTGCTTTATTATCCAATGCCTCTCCGGTATAGGCCACGAATATGGTAGGTATACAGAGCGTTGTTTTATATACAAATGCCGGGGATGTAGGGTCCCAAGCGGTATATCCTCGTGCCTCGAAGGTATTTCGGATTCCTCCACTGGGAAAGCTGGATGCATCGGGTTCTTGCTGGACCAACTGTGCTCCTCCAAACTTTTCCATTGCCTTGCCATTTGGGAGTATATCAAAAAAAGCATCGTGCTTCTCTGCTGTTGCTCCTGTTAATGGTTGAAACCAATGTGTGTAATGTGTAGCTCCCATGGAAAGCGCCCAGGCCTTCATGCCCTCCGCCACTTGGTCCGCAATCTTTCTGTCTATTTTAGTGCCTTGAAAAATGGCCGATTTTACCTTATCAAATGCTTCGGAAGTTAAAAATTGAAGCATCTTTTCCTCATTGAAAACATTTTTCCCGAACAGGTCCGATCTTTTGCCCGTTTCATTGATATTGGCATGCTCTCGATTGCGGCTCTCCGCTAAGGCTTGAAATCTATTTTTCGGCATATTCCATAATTTTTAATTTTCAAATCTACAATTAAGAATTTAATAATTTAAACTTCAAAAATTACTTTTTTTTCATTCATCCCTTTTAAAAACAGGGGTAATATAAATAATAAAGACAAGTTTGTGATTTTACCCCCTTAAAACATTGATAATTAAATGAAAAAACTATTTTTGTTAATCATAAAATTGAGAACGATTAACTACCAGAATTATGAGCAAATCTAAATTAGAGTATCTATGGTTGGATGGCTACGAGCCAACAGCCAACATTAGAAGTAAAACTAGAATAGAAGAAGATTTTAGCGGTAAATTGGAAGATTGCCCAATGTGGTCTTTTGACGGTTCATCTACAAAACAAGCCGAAGGAGGTTCCTCCGACTGCTTGTTGAAACCAGTTGCCATTTACCCAGACCCAGCAAGAAAAGATGGTTATTTGGTAATGACCGAAGTAATGAATGCGGATGGAACTCCACACGAGAGCAACTCCCGAGCTACCATTGATGACGAGAATGATGACTTCTGGTTTGGATTTGAGCAGGAATACTTTATCATGGACACTGCAACTGGTTTACCATTAGGATTCCCTGTTGGTGGATACCCTGGCCCACAAGGCCTTTACTACTGTTCCGTTGGTGGAAGAAACACTTGGGGAAGAGATCTTGTTGAGGAACATGCAGATCTTTGTTTGGAAGCTGGACTACAGTTCGAAGGTATCAACCAAGAGGTTGCTGCCGGACAGTGGGAATTCCAATTGTTCGCCAAAGGAGCCAAAAAAGCAGGTGATGAGATTTGGGTAGCTCGCTATATGCTACAAAGATTGACCGAGAGCTACGGATACTACATTGAATACCACCCAAAACCTATTAAAGGTGACTGGAACGGTTCCGGTATGCACGCCAACTTCTCCAACACTTTGTTGAGAACTTGTGGATCCAAAGAAGTTTATGAAAAAGTATGTGAAGCTTTCCGTCCCGTAACCAAAGAGCACATATCCGTTTATGGCGAGTACAACGATGAACGATTGACAGGTAAGCACGAAACTGCTTCCATAACAGATTTCAGCTACGGTGTTTCCGATAGGGGCGCCTCCATCAGAATTCCAATTATGACCGTGGAAAAAGGATGGAAAGGATGGTTGGAGGATAGAAGACCTGCTTCCAATGCCGATCCATACAAAGTTGCGGCCGTTATCATAAAAACGGTAAAATCCGCAAAGGTATAAACGCGTATATAAATTAGTTGTTGATTATAGATGAAAACCGTCCCGCTCTTTGGGGCGGTTTTTATTTTATGGTAAAATAGATGAACGTGGCGTAAAAAGCCAAAAGAATCAATCCGTCCCTCCACCCCAATCGTAAGCCTTTAGGAAAGAAAACCAAGGGAAGGATAAGAAATGAAATCCCCAGCATCCAAAAGATATCACTGGACAGCAACCCATCATCCATAACGGTTATTGGGGCAATTATAGATGTTATTCCCAATACGGCCAACAGGTTAAAAATGTTGGAACCTATCAAGTTTCCAAGAGATATTGCTTTCTCCTTTTTTATCACTGCTATTATGGAAGCTGCCAATTCCGGGATGCTCGTACCTACCGAGACGATTGTAATGGCGATGATACGATCACTTACGCCGAAAGAGGATGCTAGTCCCACTGCCCCATCTATCAATAATTCGGAACCTCCCCATAATGCTGTTCCCCCTATTCCCAAAAACAGGACGATTTTATATAAAGGCAATGGCACATCGTCCTCTGGCATTTCGTCGACCACCGCTGTTTTTTGAAATCTTAACAGGTAAACTAAAAAAATAAACAAGAAGGACACAAGGATGATTCCTTCATATTGCTGAAGCTCCCCGTCAAAATAAATAAATCCACAGAACAGAAGGGAAGCAACAATCATGACCGGCCAATCCGTGGTGTAAAAAGTTTTTCTAACATCAATACTGCCCATAATAACAGTAATGGCCAAAACCAATCCCAAATTCGCAATATTGGAACCTACCACGTTTCCAAAAGCAAGGTCTGGAAAACCATCTAGGGCCGCCTTTATACTAACTATAAGTTCTGGTGCAGAGGTCGCAAAGGAAACCACCGTCATACCAATGACAATTTTGGAATATTCAATCGTAGGGACAGGGCTACTGCCGATTTCAACAACCAATTTCCTCCAGCTACCAGAAGCCCGAGTCCCAAAATAATAAAAAGTAGATTTCCCAAAAAAGTAATTTTTGCGAGCAAAGATAAGGGAAGAAACCTGCCAGCAAGAATGTTCGTTCAAAAAGAAAAACTATAAAAACAGTTAATAAACTATAAATATAGTTGTTCAACTAAAATATTAGTATTAGGTTTGAACCAGATTATTACAGCATCATGCAAAAATTGACCAATAAGGAAGAGGAAATCATGAAAATCCTCTGGGACCTCAAAAAGGCTTTTGTAAAAGAAATCCTAGAGGAGGTACGCGGTGAAAAACCGCATTACAATACGCTATCTACCATTGTTAGAAATTTACAGGAGAAAGGGTTTGTGGACTATGAGGCTTTTGGAAATACGCACAGATACTTTCCTATTGTAAGCAAGGAAGAATACCGGAAAAAATTTGTAAACGCTGCGATTGCCGACTATTACAACGATTCCTTTAAAAGTTTGGTGTCCCACTTTGCGCAGGAGGAGAAAATATCCATTTCGGAACTCAAAGAAATCATTGACCTAATCGAAAAGAAGAAATAATGGAACCGATATTCATGTACTTTCTACAATCCGTTCTTATCTCGGGAAGCTTTTTGGCTGTATACCATATCTTCTTAAAACGGGATACCCTTTTTAAAGAAAACAGGTTGTTCCTGTTATCGGGATTGGTATTGGCCTTTTTATTTCCGTTGATCAAAATCCAAAGAACCGTTGTCGTTGACACACCGGTAATAGTTGGGACAGGGGAACAATTATCCCAAGTAGCCATAGCGAGCACCGACAATGGCTGGTACACTCCAGAGAATATCCTTCTTGCTTTATACATTGTAGTCTGTACTTCTTTGATGGTAAGGTTTGCTTTAAAATTGGCTTCCTTAAAACGATTGGCCCAGAATGCCCGGAAAAGAAGGGAAAAACCTTTTATGCACTTGGAAACGGAAAAGAAAATCTCCCCTTTCTCTTTTTTCAACTACTTATTTTATAACCCAAGGCTTTTTGAGCAGGATGAGCTTCATGCGGTCTTGGAGCACGAAAAGGTACATGCCCGGCAGTTCCACACCTTGGATATTTTGTTTTTGGAATTGCTAAAAATTTTTTTCTGGTTCAATCCCATATTATGGTTGTACAAGAGCGCGGTAAAACAAAATTTGGAATATTTGGCGGACCACTTTGCCATAGCCAGAGCAGAGAACAAAGTATCCTACCAATACCTGATGCTAAAACAGGCAGTGGACACTCAAGAATTCACTTTAACCAATTCATTTTATAATTCATTAATCAAAAAACGGATAGTCATGTTAAATCAAAATCAATCAAAAAAGGTAAATGTTTTAAAAACTCTGGTAATCGTTCCTTTGTTGGGATTGTTCTTGGTAAGCTTCAGTATTAAGGACAGTTACCTGTATAAAGGTTCGGACAGTGTTGAAAGCGTTTTGTACGGCAAAACTGCTATGGGCGACAAAAGGGTGGAGTTGACCATTGACAAAAACACTACCGATACTGAATTGGAAGACATCAAAAAAGATCTATCCAAAGAGGGTATCGATTTTAGCTACACCACGGTCAGGAACGAGGAAAAGGAAATCGTAGAGGTATCGCTTCAATTGAGCGGGGAGAATAAAGAAGGTAAAAAAGTAAATGGAAATTACAGTAGCAGCTCTGATGGCCCAATTGGTCCGATTACCATTATGTACGACGATGAAAGCAATGTCGTTTCCTTTTGGAACGCCAGCAAAGACAAACAGGTAAGTATTCGTAAAATAAAGGGAACCGGGAAGATGGTCCTTGATGAGAACTCCGAAATCACCGTAAAGGGAAAGGGAAAAAGTAGAGTCGTAGTTGTTGACGGAAAAGAACTTAGTGATGATGAAGTTGAAAAATTACATATTGAAGGTGGTTCCTCCATTCACATTAGCTCAGGCGATGATAGGGATATTAAACATGTAACCATCAAAAAAATTGAAAAAAAGGGCAAAGGCAAAAATTTGACCATTATTGACACGGACAGTGATGAGGAAGTGTATGTAAAAAGAAACAAGAACGTAATAATTATTAAAGATTCGGAGGATGACGAGGATATCGAAGTAATCGGTAAAGGAGATGACTCGAGCTATTTTTTTATTGACAATGATGGCAAAGACGAACCTTTATACTATGTAGACGGCAAAAAAGCGAAGTCAAAGGACATCAAAGAAATTTCCCCCAACGACATAGAACGTATAAATGTATTAAAAGGTGATAAAGCAGTTGAGAACTACGGCAAAAAAGCCAAAAATGGCGTTATAGAAATCACCACCAAGAAAGACAAATGATTACCATATAATCATTTTTTGATTAGTCCATTGAACCGTCTTTTAAGGCGGTTCTTTTTTTATACGTCAAAACGAAAACCTAAAAAAATGACCATTTTTAAACGAAACCTCCCTAGGTTTTCTAAAAGAGGTCAAAAAAGCGCCTACAATTCTAACATTTTAAAACATAAAAAATGATTTAAACTTACATTTTATAACTTTTTGCAAGGCAATGTGTTTCAGTTGAAGAAGCAAGTCGTTTTTTATGATACAATCTCGTATTCAATTGCATTATTTATCCTATAATTCCTTGGAATCATGAGCTTTATCATTCTATATTCGGAGAAACAACAATAAAATAATTGTTTTTTTTTAACCTAAAATCAATCAAAAAATGATAGCAATTGTAAAGTTATTCATCACACTTCTTGTGCAACTCTTAACGGCTATATTTATTTAAAATCGTTAAGGGTTGCCACATTGCTATTAATCTGACAGCTTGTAAACTGCTTTACTTATATTTGCGAAAACCAATGTAGTTATATGTTTTACAAGATATTGGCAAAAATCAACAAGGTGATACTCCCCTCCTACACCAAAAAGGGTCTGGATCTGGCCAAAGCATCCAAACTACAGATGGCCATAATAGGTTGGCGCTATTATGTTACCAAAAATGCATTGGATTAGTATTGCAGCAATACCTCTTTAGGATACTCCTTTATTTTTTCGGCTCCGTTAAGAAAGGTGAGCTCAATCAAAAAATTACACTGAACCACTTCACCCCCCAATTGCTCAACAAGCTTACAAACTGCGCGTGCAGTACCCCCTGTCGCAAGTACATCGTCATGCACCAATACTCTTTCACCTTTTTCGATAGCATCTGAGTGTATTTCGAGTGTTCCTGTCCCATATTCCAAATCGTAGGATTCGGATATGGTCTTGTACGGAAGTTTGCCCGACTTGCGCGCGGTAACAAATCCAGCTCCTAGTTTTTCGGCCAGCATGGGCGCAAAAATAAATCCGCGGCTGTCCACTCCCACTACTTTATCAATCTTCATATTGCTTGTAAAACCCAATAAAGCCTCCCCTGCTTTTTTGAATGCATGCGGGTCTTTTAATAGCGGGGTAATATCCTTAAAAACGACTCCCGGCTTCGGGAAGTCCTCAATATCACGAATGTAAGGTGCAAAATCCATTTTTTGTATGCTAGGGTTTTGTGGTAAAGTTAAAAAGAAATATATTTGCAGCCCTTAAATAAGGCCGCGTGGCGCAACTGAATAGCGCATCTGATTACGGCTCAGAAGGTTGCAGGTTTGAATCCTGCCGCGGTCACTGGGCAGCAATGCCAAACAAACGGAAAACCTTACAGAATCTATAACTGTAAGGTTTTCAGCATTTTTAGAGTATCATTTAATTTGTTTTGATTTCATATCAATCGGTAGCAAATCGGTCAACAAAATCAAATCGTCAACACTGTTGACCGAATGGAGTTCTAAAACACTGGCACGTAGTTGATTTGACTTTCATCTTAACGTTTAACCCTAAGATGACAACTATGAAAACATCACACACCTTTTCAATCCTATTCTGGATCAACAAATCACGAGCTATTAACAATAAAGCGGAAATCTTTATAAGGATCACCGTAAATGGGAAAAGAGCCAATATTGGTGTCAAGAGAAAAATTGATATTGACCTTTGGGATAACCAAAACAAAAAAGTCAAAGGAAAAACAAAAGAGTCACAAGAAATCAATCGATATTTAAATCTTGTTCAAGCAAGATTATTAAGTATTTACCAAGATTTAAAATACAAGGGAGAACTGATAACGCCAAAATTGGTCAAATCACTTTACCACGGTGAAAATATCAACTCCAAAACTCTTTTGGAATTACTGGAATACCATAACAGAAAAATTGAAAATACTTTGGCTCCTGGCACCATTCGAAATTTTGGAATCACAGAGAATTACATTAACAGGTTTCTGAAAAAAAATCTCAAAACAACTGATGTTTATCTACGTCAGCTTAATTACAAGTTCATTTCAGATCTTGAAATGTTTTTGGTCAATTATTATCCAAAGGGCCATCC
Organism: uncultured Allomuricauda sp.; assembly: GCA_963677115.1. Lineage (GTDB taxonomy): Bacteria > Bacteroidota > Bacteroidia > Flavobacteriales > Flavobacteriaceae > Flagellimonas. Next base: position 2,435,347 of record OY781874.1, on the reverse strand, counting down.
CAAGGCAATGAGCCACAATACCGTCATGAAGCATCTTCAAAGGCTTAGAAAAATCATCAATCTTGCATATCAACTGGAATGGATTGAAAGAGACCCCTTTTTGCGTTGGAAACCAACATTTGAACAAAAACAAAGAGATTTCTTAAGTGCAAACGAACTAAACAATTTAGAAACATATAACTTCTTAATTGAACGATTAGATCGAGTTAGGGATCTTTTTGTTTTCAGCTGTTATACCGGAATCAGTTACTCAGACATTATGGAGTTGACGAAAAATAATCTAATTGTTGGCGAGGATGGGAATAATTGGATTGTCACAAAAAGATTGAAGACGAAAACTTCGGTCAGAGTCCCACTATTGGGTCCGGCCAAAAATGTACTGGCCAAATACAAAAACCACCCTGTAACAACGTACTCAGCAACACTTTTACCGAAAATCACCAACGAAAAAACCAATCTATATTTAAAAGAGATTGCAGATGCAGTAGGAATCAAAAAGAATTTAACCTTCCATATGGCACGCCATACATTCGCCACAACAGTAACTTTGTCAAATGGTGTACCAATTGAAACCGTATCCAAAATGCTAGGACATACCAAATTGGCTACTACTCAAATTTATGCTCGTGTTTTGGACAAAAAAATATCAGAAGATATGTTGGCCTTACAAAAGAAACTCAAAATCAAACTAAAATTATAATCGTTTATTTGAACTTTGGTTACTTAGTGAATTTTGATTCAATGATTTTTCCATTTGCAACATCAACTAAAACAGTAAACCCGTTCCATGTTGATGATTGGATTAATCCATCTTTCCACACAATCATATCATTTGAATAACAATCCTTTTCATTTGGCAATTCAGCAAACCAAATTATCTGTCCATCCTGATCTTTTGCATAGATGTTACTTTCACCTTCGGGATAGTCAATATAATTTTCACGAACAATATGAATCCCTTCAACTCTCCACAGATTTGCGATAGACGTCTTTTTGGAAGATCAAACCGGCAAGACCACAGAGTTCACCATCGCAATCTATGACGAAAAACTTTTCCCTGTTGCTATTAGCTTTCCAGTTCATGGATTCTTCCACATTTTTTTCGGAATAGGGGCGCCAAAACCGGGCCGAACATTATCCCAGATTTTTTTGTTATTGGCCAGTTGGGCCATGGTGGCCTATCCGAAGACCGTAAGTGCCAAAATGAATCAGATATTTTCTTCTGCTGCGTTCAAAGGTGAATGATGCTCATGAACCAATTTCCAACCATTCCCTGTTTTTACAAATAAGAGAGTAAGTTGGTCATTAACGACCACAAGGTCTTCTCCGAATTTAAAATGAAAATCAGAATGAAAGGTTACATTTGCAACATCGCCATAAACTGCAATCTTTAAGTCGTTTGAATCGAATTTTACCACTTCGGTTACAGAGCTAAAAATATTTCGTTCGTATGTTTCATTTGCTTCACCACCATTGCGTAGTTCTCCATTTTTGAATTCTGTAAACTTTGGACTGTAGGCGTGTAGAGAAATAAGCCTATCAATATCTCCTTCTTTAATACTTTCAACAATTGCCTCATAGGTTTCCATTACTTCCTGTTTTGCTTCAGGAAATTCATCATTAACCAAATCAATTTTCACTTCTACAGTTTCCACTTTTTTTTCCTCTTGTTTGCATCCTGTAATTAAAACTCCAAATAATAATATCCATAATATTGTTTGGTTTGTATTCATAATTTCGATGGTTTTAAAAGATGTATATTCTATTTTGATGGGGGATTTTTAGGCATAGCGCTCCTGTACCAACAGATTGGAATTTTTCAAAATCTACTTCCTAAAGTAAAGTCACTAAAATTGAGGGATAAAAAATGGAGTTATGGAACAGTGTAAAAACCCATTACTTCGGTTTGATATTTTGGTTCATATGAAAGAAGTTATCGGGGTCGTATTTTTTCTTTATTTTACGAAGCCTATCAAAATTCACTCCATAACTTTCTTTAACCCGGGCTTGATCATCTTGCATCATAAAATTGACATACCCACCGCCAAGAGCATAGGGCTTCATTGCTTCATTATAAGCTCGACTCCATTCGGTAATTTTATCGGCTTCTGCGGGGTCAGGAGAAACCCCCACGATTACTTGTGCCCACCGTGCGCCACGATTTGCCCAAGCGGTATCCTCCTGTGCCGTTTCATGGACTTTTCCATCAATGGGATAGAGGTGCATGGTAGAAAACATCGTCGGCAATCGGGATCCGTGTTTTATATGCTCTTGAATGCACTCGTCTGTCAACTCATCGAAGTAGTTCCCTTTCCAATACCATTGATATCCTGGTGGATATAATTCATCGAACATACTATTAAGGGCGGGCATAGGAAGCTCGGCCACAAAGTCCAAAATAGGTGGGCCGAAAGCACGAATGGGATTGAAGGCCTCCGCTGCTTTTTCCATATCACCAGTGTAACACCACACTATGCCGCAGACTTTTTTCATGTGCAAATGTTCCGGAAAAGGCTCCGCGGGCGGTACGGTTAAAAATGCAAAAAATCCGTAGAGGTCGTTAGTGGCGTTCTTGGTAATTTTATCATAGAACTTCATGACTTCTTCCGCCTGTTCCAATGGCCAGAGCATAGGCCCTGCATATACATTCTTTATAGGAATCAAATTAAAGGTAAAAGAAACTACGACCCCAAAATTACCGCCACCGCCACGAAGGGCCCAAAAAAGGTCGGGATTTTTAGAAGCGTTAGTGGTCATCACCTCCCCCGATGCCAATATCACTTCGGCCTCCAAAAGATTATCGATGGCCAGACCACCCTTACGGCTTAAATAACCTAACCCTCCCCCAAGGGTCAGGCCAGCTATGCCTGTTGTACTATTTATGCCCACTGGCAGGGCCAGACCGTGCTCGTGAGTGGCCTTATCCAAATCGTTTAGCGTATTCCCAGGTTCTACGATCGCTGTTTTTTCGCTTGGATTTATTTTTATTGATTTCATTTCGGAGAGGTCAATGACCAAACCATCGTTTACTAAGGACAATCCTGCCCCATTGTGACCTCCGCTGCGAACAGAAACCTCCAAATTGTTCTCCCGCGCAATTTTGACCGCCTGCACTACATCTTCTTTATCTTTGCATTTAAGAATGATTGCCGGACGCTTGTCTATCATTGCATTATAAATAGCTCTGGCTTCGTCATAGCTATGATCTTGGGGAAGGATTACCTGCCCCTGGGTGTTGTTCCTCAACTCTTCAATCAATTTTTTCATGATGTTTTTATTTTTTGTTCTGCATTTCGGCTACCTTATTAACTACAAAGGTGTTGAGTTCACTCATTTCTTTCTCCGGGCTGAAGTCGATAATCCTGGCATCCTCATCAACAATAAGTGTATGCCCTGGTGGCATATAAAAAACTTCTCCCGCCAAAACAGTTATGGTCTTTTTATCTGAATTAATGATTCGTATTTTGCCTTTTTCCAAATAACCCCAATGAGGCACTTGGCACAAATCATCTTTAAGTCCTTTTAAGATAGGGGAGAAATCGGTGCCTGCCTTAGGCTCGTTTATGGCAACTGTCATTCCTCCCCAACCATTGACCATGTTGATAATGTTTCCCTTAGGAAAATCGTCTTTTGAAATATGTGTCTCCCCTTTTACCTCATTCGTACGTAGAACTACTTCTTGGGAAGTCATCTTTTGTCCAGTCAGAGATGTAAGAGCGAAAGTCGTAACGATTATCCAGTATCTTTTTTTGTTTTTGCTTGATTTCATTTTTTCATGTTTTAGTGATAGATTTTGATTGGAAACCTTGAAGTAGCAATAGTGAAATTGAAAGGGTATTTTCCAATTATTCCATGATGTAAAACTAAAGGGATATTGAAACTCAAGTTGTAAGTTTTGTTCCAAAAGCTGAAACAATTTAGACAAGAAGGATGTAAAAGGTATGTTTTTTTGGTTATCTGGATACAGACTTGCCAATCACGGTCGGGAGTATATTATACCTTTTTCGAAACACTCTTGTAAAATAGGTTGGACTATTGAAACCTGAATCATATGCCACCTCGGAAACCGTTTTATTTCCTAATTTTAAGGCTTTTGCCGCATGTATCAAACGTAATTCGGACAACAACATATTGGGAGAAATTCCGACTAGAGAGGATATTTTTCGATAGGCTTGGGTCTTGCTCAACCCTAGTTCACTGCTAAGATCATCACTCTTAAAAGCTGAATTGATTAGATTTTTCAGAAGAACTTCATCCAGTTTTTCAATTTCTTTGTAAGATGTCTCATCCAGAATAGTTACACGTTCAGTATCAATTTTGGAAAATTCTTTGCTTCGGGAAGCAGAAAGTTTTGTTTCCAAATCCATAAATATTCCTTTTTGAAAACCTAGTCTTGACATCACATTTACTCTAGTTTTAGTTTCTTCGAATAAATTTTTACCGTGTTCATCAACTGGTCTTCCTGTCGCTAAAGCTATACTGTATAAAGAGTTTTGGTCAGAAGATTCAAAGTGCCTCGATATTTGCTGTGCACAATCTAAGGCATCAATTGCATCAATAAAAGAAGCCATATACTTTTCGCTCGGAACCTTAATTACACTACCGTTACAGTTTTTAATAAAATCAATTATTTTAGAGCCTTTCAATTTTTGATTTTCCATTAGGTCCAAAAAGTCGATCAATAAAATCGTACGAAAACCACTGTCGATTGCTCCTGTTAGCGTCAAAGCCAAATCCTGCTCATTTTGGCCTCCCTCTCCCATATAGGGAAGAAATTCATGCTCTCGTGATACTTCAATTACATTACACGCACCAAGTCCATGAGCCTCTTTATGGCTCTCGACACATGATTCTCTATCAGGACCTTCAATCAAGCAAAAAGCTGTTTTATTGGGAAGGTTCAGATAATATTTCTTGTAAATCAATCCGTATTTATTTTGTACGGCCACATCTCTCAAGTGAGCTTTGTACATATCGTCATCAGTAACAGCATCTGAATCGATTTTGTGGAAGTCCATGAATAATGGCATACTTAAGGTGTTTTGATTTTTTTATGTTCAGTAATAATAACTTGACATCCACCAATATACGGATTATATTAAGACAGATTTTCTTGGCAGAAAGTAAGTTTTTTTGATTTAGTTTTGAACAAACAACCTTTGTCTTTAATGTAGCAATCGACATAAGATTTATCCAAGATATTATCAGTACTATAATACAGGCATTTTACGAGTCAGCCAAAAGTGGTCGAACCAGCATCAACATTCAGTTCCATTTCCCTTTCTTTTTAGTAGTATCGGAAATTCACCATTTACGGAACTAAAAATTAACTGTTGCTCTGAAAAACTTTTCGAGATTACACTTCATCAAGCAAGGGGTTATTCATCCATCGATTATTTGAACTTTGGTTGAAAACAAAATATGGTAATCGTCCTTAAATGGATTTTTCATAGGCTTCAACAATCCATTCTTTGAGTTGATCATCAATATCTGATTCCTCAGATAGCTTTACCCTGTGCGTACACATGGTTCCAAATGGACCTGAGTTTTCAAGCCTTTCTGTAGGCTAAAATCCCCCTTTCATGATTCAGAAATCCATTTAAAGGCGAACGCAACGAAGTGGAGTGCTGCAAGCCCCAGATCTTACCCTTAACTAATACTACTGAGCGAGGTAACTTTTTCTATTCATAGGATATGTTCTTCTCATCTCGTTTTGGAATCCAAAAATCTATGCCTTCAAGTTTATATCTTTCCAACCTTCCCTCCCGTTATTTTAAGCTTTAGATTGCTTTTCCATATGCCCAATTTTGTTTTTTCGTCAAATTGCGTCAATTTTTTCGTCAAAAATTTCCAGCGTTTATAGGGCTTCCCGAGGGTTTTACTGTAGATTTCCGAAAAGCCTACTGTAGACCCCCATTTTGCAAAGCATTTCTAAATTATTTTAATTAACTGGTTTTCAATGTGTTAAAAACCCGAAAACAACCGTGATGGCGCAATTTGCGCATCACCCTCTTGCTATTCGTTTTTTCACGCGAGCGTGAAAACCCAAATACGTTTGAGCATCAATTAACCTAGTGGTGGTTGATTCGTTGAAACTGTTAATTGAACTTATCTTCCCAAACACCACAAAAAACAGATAGGGACCAAGCGCAAAATTTGAAGGTAATAATCAGGGCTTCAAAACTGACAAATGACTTATCAGGATTCTAATTATTTCAAAATGGGCTTATCCTTGTTTGAGCTTATTTCAAACAGTTAAAATTATTATCTTTATATCGAAAGTTGAATCATGAAGAATTACGGCCAAATTAAAAGACAGTAATTCGGTCAACAGATTTTGTAAGGTCTTAAAATCCTTTAAATACAAGGCATTCAGCCAAAGGTTTGAATCCTGCCGCGGTCACGAATAAATCGAAAAGCAAGCAAAATCATAAAGCTTGCTTTTTTGATTTTGAGGGTTTTTGATTTTCAGCGCGTAGCGCTAAGGACGTGGAACCATCCTCCCGAGGTCAAGAACAACAAAAAACGCCAAAGCAAAGCTTGGCGTTTTTTGTTGTATCCTTTTTCTACTAAAAATTAATACGTTAGCACATTATAGCCCTTTGCCTGCAATTGGAGCACGCGCACCGTCCAGGTGGCAACGGGTTCCATTCCCGTAATCAATTGGTCTTCGGAAACCCCGAGCTTTTTCATGGCAACACTGCATACACTCACTCGAATTTTCCCCTTATATTTTTGGTACAAACCTTCCAACTCGGAACCCTTTACCAAATTTTTCACAAACTTGCCTTTGGCTACAATTTCATAATCGATGATTTCCACACCGCTTGCCAGGAGTTTATCATACAAGGCCATAACGCCCCTAAAATGGCGTTCCTCGCTCACACCGAATGCATATTGCTTTGTTTTTTGAAGGTCAGATACAATTTCAGCATCAAACGTTTCCTGAGCGAAGCCGCTGGGAATGGTAAAAACGGTCAAAACTAACAAAAGAATACTGTGGGGAAATAATTTCATGTGGTTCTATTTTAAGTTGCGCTATAAAAATACAATTATTGACTATCATCTTTTACATTAATTGTCCCATAAACCGATATTGGTTTTCCATAGGTCGTAAACCCATCCAAAACCACTTCAAAGTCCCCGGTAAGGTCCGAGGTATAGAACTCAAACTGTTTATCTTCGCCAATAATCTCAAAATGTGGCTCCCATAGTAGGATTCTTCTGTAATCCGGAATCCGTTTGCCATTTTCATCTTCCGCATGGTAGCGCTGCTTAAAATAGTTCTTCTGAGGAGAGGCTTTTTTTATTGAAACATTTATTCCATGTTCGGGTGTATAATCTTCAAAATAGTTTCTATCCTTAGTTATTACTGACATCATTCCCTGATAATCCTTTCCTGCCATTCTAAATTGATCGCGCACCAGACTGATGGATTCAATTTGCTTTGCATCGAAACTCTTGACCTTTTCATGATCTGGGATGTACACACCGTCAAACAGTACAATAGCGGGAAAATCGTTCTCCACTTCGTTGTAGGTCTCAAAATCCTGGGCTATCCGGATATAATCGCTCCCATTGGGATTATTTCTGTACCCGGCATAGTTGAGCACTTCCACAAGGGTTTCCTGAAAAGTGGGAAAGCGGGTAAAATCATCCAAATCTATGGTCTCTGGCATACCTCCATCGAAAGGATCTATGGGGAACCCCAATAGCACGGAATCGGGCTTTACCGAAAAAAACTGGTTTTCCAATTGATTGTGGACACTTCTACGCTGTATCAAATCGGCATATCCCGGCTTTAGGTGGAATTTGTTGAATTCTAATCCAGAAGCATCCAAGTTTGGGACTTTTCCCAAGGTCACCTCAACATCTTGCATGTTTTCGGCAACCTGCATAATGGTCCTATCTTGTTTATAATCCTTTCTTAGGTAAGTATAAAAATTTCCATTGCTATCGGTAGTAGCAAATTTGAGCAAAAACTCTTCCCCGGGAACGGACACAACCATTTTCACACTTTCCAAAGGATTTCCTTCCTCATCCGTTACTTTACCGAACAAAAGCTCGCCTCGCTGTTCGGGCAAAAAAAGACTATCGCCCACCTTCTTGTCCAACTCGCCCTTCGTACCAAAATAGCTATTTGCATACGATATAGCATTTTCCGATGGTCTTACTGGTATTTGACTCTTCTGTTGCACCTTCAGGGTATAATTTCCATAACCCAATCGGGCCTTGTAATTTTTCAGGGTTATTGTGACTTTTTCCCGAGTCCCAATATGGGTTTTTCCCAGTTTTATTTGCACCACAGAGGAATCCATAGGCATATTCATCTCTTCGGAGGGTACTTCTTGTTCCAAATTATCCGATAAGAGCTCCGATTGATTTACCTGATACGGGTTAATGATCACCAAATCATCCTTGAACACTTGTTCCATACCATTGTTTTTCATCCATTGGGTATAACCGAGCAATTTGTAATTACCTGAGGGTACATCGGTATTGATGAAGAAATCACCTTGGGATCTGCCCTTTTGTAGCCGAACCTTTTGTTCCACAATGTATTCTCCTTGCTGATTGACCAAGGCCACATAACCTACAAAACTGACCTTACTGGCGCGATTGTTCTGGGCATTGAAACAGTAAAAGGCGTAATGCAAATATTCACCCGTGAACACAATGGGGCCGGTATGGTGTATATACACCTTTTCTTGTGGCAGGGCTTTCAGGTTTTCCAGTTCCTCCACATTGCTTATCACATATTGAGCATGGGCTTTCAAAAACGATGCTGCAAGAACCAAAAATATTATCCATTGTTTTTTCATAAGCTGTGTTTTTTAATCTATCCAAAAATCTGGTTCTACATTACTTCCCAAAAGTGTACAATCACCGCATAACCTTGGCACAAATACATAAGGTCCAGGACAAGTTGCGAAAGGCACTAGATTCTCATTATATGGGGAGTAAAAGCTGACAAGACCAAGATCTATTCTATCCAGTAGATTTTGGGGACAACCCCGTGTCCTTAACAGTGGAGCTGTTGCCAACGAACAGTTGAATCCAAAGGCATACGGCGGCAGCTCTTCTCCAGGAAAAAAATCATCAAAATTGAAAAACAGCCGCCGATCCGAAACCCCCACTGCCTCCACATAGCCCAAAACACTCTCGCGGCTTCCGTCCTTTCGATGTACATTGGCATAGATAGCCCCTGGCTGTATTTGGGAAAATACATTATCTGACTGTGAAAAACTTTTCAGGGTTTCATAAAAAGAATAAGCATCCCTTGACTGCACCTGTTCTTGCACCAAAATGCTATATCTGTGTGATATGATGAAATTATCCCTCCCTATAAATCGCACCAATTTCCTTGAAACATTGCTCTCTGGCAGACCTGCCGTGCTCAATTGCTCTATAGTGGTTGAAGCAATTGTATTGTAACAAATTCTGTTCTGCACTTCCCTTTCCACTATCTCGAGGGTGTAACTTGGTGGATAGGTAGAATTATCATAATCGGTAAGTTCAAAATCGTATAGTCGCCAATAGGGTGCAACTATTTTATATGTCTCTTCGTACGAGTACCTGTAAAATTTTGGAGCTCCTTGTTGGGGTTCACTGTCCACATAGATGGCAATGCCCTCTTCCCCGCTATCACTTATGGCCTTTTCTGCATACATATTGGTAATTTGGGACTTTCCCTGCACGACCAATGGGTCCGATTCATATTCCCTGCCATCGCTGGTGGCTATGTCCAAGGAATAATCGACTCCCATCTCCAAGGCAAATTGCTGGTTAGACAGGTAAATTCCTTCCTCCCCCTCGGTAAACTGATATTCTGTGCCATTGTCTCCCACGACACGAACCGTGGCTCCGCTCTCCATATCAACGGATTCAATTGGTCGGCTGCCCAACGGAATGTAAGGATTGTAAACGGTATCGGTGTCCAGGTCCAAACGAAGACTGCTTCGGCTCAAATATACTTTTTGGGTAATCATCTCATCAGTCAGTACTGCTTCTACTACCAAAGCAGTGGTTTGTTCGTTTTCAGTCAGCGTTTCAATTTCCAGCTCATCCAAGCACGACAAGCAACCAAACAACACCAACAATAGTCCCATTATGTATTTGAACACTCTCATTCCACCCAAAAATCTGGTTCTACATTACTGCCCAACAAGGTGCAATCCCCACATATTCGAGGCACAAAGAGATATGGCCCAGGACAAATCGCGTTCGGCACCAAATCCTCGGAATAGTTCCCGAAATAGGTAACCGTACCATTCTCCAATCTGCTCAACAAATCTTCGGGACAGGAAGGAGGAGGTGGCGGGTTATAAATTCTTGCAGTCATTGGATTACAGTTAAAGGGGAACTCGGGCAACTCTTCTTCCAAAAAGAAATCATCAAAATTGAAGAACAGCCGCTGGTCCGAAACCCCCACTGCCTCCACGTAGCCCAAAACATTCTCGCTGGTTCCATCCTTTCTATAAACATTGGCATAAATGGCTCCCGGTTGTATTTGCGAGAAAATATTATCCGACTGTGAAAAGCTTTTTAAGGTCTCATAAAAAGAATACGCGTCTGCGGACTGGACTTGTTGCTGCACCAAAATGCTATAGCGTTCCGAGATAATAAAATTATCTTTCCCAATAAAGCGAACCCTATGTTTGGAAATTGAACTGTTGGGATTACCTGATGTACTAAGTTGCTCAATGGTCGTGGAAGAAACGGTATTGTAACAAATTCGGTTCTGCACTTTCCTTTCCACTATCTCCAAATTATATTTTGGAGGGGCTACGGAATTATCATACTCGGTAAGCTCGAAATCATAGGGAAGCCAATTAGGGGCCACTACCTTATAGGTTTCCTCATACGCATAACGATAGAATTGTGTGTTGCCTTGTTGTGGTTCACTGTCCACATAGATGGCAATGCCCTCTTCCCCGCTATCACTTATGGCCTTTTCCGCATACACATTGGTAAGTTGCGCCCTTCCTTGCACGATCAATGGGTCCGATTCGTATTCCACGCCATTACCTGTCTGGATTTCCAAGGTATAGCTTACCCCCATTTCCAAGGCAAATTGCTGGTTAGATAGGTAAATTCCTTCCTCTCCCTCGGTAAACCGGTATTCTGCACCATTATCTCCCAATACACGAACCGTGGCACCGCTTTCCATATCTACGGATTCAATTGGTCGGCTGCCCAATGGGATGTAAGGGTTGTAAACGGTATCGGTCTCTAGGTCCAAACGAAGACTGCTTCGGCTCAAGTATACCTTTTGAGTGATTGCCTCATCAGTTAATACGGCCTCTACGACCAAGGCTGCGGATTGTTGCCCATCTTCATGGAGTGTCTCCATTTCGAGTTCATCCAAACACGCTCCAAAAATCAAAATAGAGCTAAAACCCAAAACAATTCGAGGTCTAAATTTATTGTTCTTCATCAAAACTTGAAATTATAGGTTATCGAAGGAATCGGCACCCCGAAAATAGAGCTCTGCAACGCTTTTACCTCACCATCTTCCGTTACAAAAAATACAGAATATGGATTGTTCCTACCTAGCATATTGTATACTTGAATCGTAATAAAGCTATGGGCCAATTTGTTCTTTTTGTGATTGCCCTCAATATTGATTCCCAAATCCAATCGGTAATAATCAGGTATTCTAAATTTATTCCTATCACTAAAAGTGACATAATCCGCATTGTTGAACCTAAAGGTTCCGACAGGATATGTAATCGGACGGCCCGTTTGGTACACAAAATTGGCGGAAACACTGTATCGTCTTGTAAACTTGTAATTGGCAATAACGCTTAGGTCGTGGGGCTTATCAAAATTGGATGGAAAAAACTCCCCGTTGTTGATGCGTTCCTCACTGGTGTCGCCGTCGAACCTATATTTAGATCGGGAGTAGGTGTAACTGACCCATCCATTTAAACTACCCCTGTTCTTCTTCAAAAGAAACTCAACACCATATGCTTTTCCTTCGCCTTGAAGTACTTCTGTCTCCACATTCTCATTGAGCAGCAAGTCGGCCCCAGTCTTAAAATCCAGCACATCCTCCATTCGTTTATAGTAACCTTCCAGGCTCAATTCGTACATGTTTTCCTTAAAGTTTTTGAAAAACCCCAATGTCGCCTGATAGCCTTTTTGTGGTTTAATGTTCAAGTCGGAAAGCTTCCAGGTGTCAATGGGTGAAACGGTGGTATTATTGGACAGTGTATGAATAAATTGATAGGAATTGTTAAAGCTTGTCTTTACCGAGAAATCCGGGGTGAACAGATATCTTGCTGAAACTCTTGCCTCTGGTCCCCCGTAGGTTTTAATAAATTCACCACTATCATAACTTACAGTGTCCTGTACGGTGGACCCACTTCTTGGAGCACCTTCTTGATACCTGTTTTGGGTGGCCTTCCCCATAGCTGCATAAAAAGCGTAACGCGCTCCTACGTTAAAAAGCAGCTTTTCCGATACTTTGAATTCATCCCCAATAAAAAGGGCTCCTTCCAAAGCTTGTTCCCTGTCAATGGAAATGGGCTCTACGTTGGAGTTTGCCCCCTTAGGCTCCACACTGCCTGGATCTACCGCATAATATTTTGCCGACACTCCATAATCTAAAGTGTGTACCTCATTTAACCGGGTGTTCAATTTATAACGTAGCTCCGATTCATTTATAGTGTAATCCAGTTCAAAATTACTGTTGCCCTCATCCTCATAATCAATACCAAAATTGTAATTGCTATTACTTGCCGTTAAGACTCCCGTTGTTTTTCCGCTCAGCTTGTGGGCCCATCGAACCGAACCCAATCTGTTGCTATAATTATAAAGTGAATCAGAAGTTATACTAAAATTATCTTTGCTATAATAGGCGGTCCCCCTGATTTCACTGTTTTCACTGAACTTATGATGATATTTTACGATACCATCAAAAAATGATGCTTCGCTATTGTTCAAGGATTCTTCATCCAAAGCTTTCAATATCCAGTCGGCATAGGCTCCCCTACCACCAATGATCAGGGAAGACACTTCTTTTTTTAATGGAATTTCTAAAGCCAGATTACCTGTAACGGGGCCAATGGATCCCTCACCGGATATGTCTTCGGTATCTCCGTTTTTAGTTTCAATATCCAATACCGAGGAAAGTCGCCCGCCAAACTCAACGGGAGGCGCTCCTTTATAAATATTCACTTTTTCCGTGGTAAACGGATTCAAGGCCTGAAAAATTCCAAAAAAATGGGTTGGATTATAGATAACGGCATCGTCCAACAACACCAAGTTTTGGTCGGTTTTCCCGCCCCTCACATTCAGTCCAGTGGCACCCTCACCTGCCGATGAAATTCCGGGCAATGCCTTGGCCACCTCCAAAATGTTGCGTTCCCCCAACACTAGGGGAATATCCTTTGACTCTTCCGAACTTATTTCCTCACTACCGGATATGGCATCCGTAACATTGCTTACGGCATCAGCCTCCACCACAACTTCCTGTAATTGCTCCAGACTTTCCTGTAATTGAAGATTTAAGATGCCGTCATTATACATGATTACTTCACGATCGGAATCCATTATTCCCATGGCGCTGGTGGAAATAACATTGTAGCCGGCCGGCAACTCCATCTCGTATTCACCTTGTTCGTTTGTGACCGTTACACGACCACTGCCCTTCACCCTAAGGGCCAAATCAGGTATAGGTTCACCTGAAACGGCATTGACCACTCGTCCATTCAAGGTATATGTAGACCTTAAATTTTGCCGATTCGCCTTTCCTACCCGAACGACTGGAAGTTTTTCATTTGTTCGGGACACTTGATCGCTATAAAATGTTGGAGGAGGTAAATTACCACGGTTTTCCAACACTGCAGTATTTTTAAGAGAATCCTTTATTTGATAAAAACTGGGAGGAAGTTCATCGTATACCACTGTGTTTTGTAATAAAAACACACGTTTTTCTTTTTCAAGTACATAAAAGTTCAAATCAGTGCCCGACAGAACAATTTCCAAAATCTGAGTAACGGTGGCATCTTGAAAATTCTGTTCTACCTCAATATTTTCAATCCAAGCATCGAGGTAGAAAAAAGAATACCCAGATGTGTCCTCCAATTCACGAAAAAACTCAGAGGACGTTTTTGAATCACCCGAAATGGTAATGGAAGCATTTTGAGAGAACGTAAATTGTACCATCAAAAAGATGGCAAACAAACTTCCCTTCTTAATAAAAGAATGAGATAGAGAGTAAAGTGTCAATGGTTTGTTGGTTTGTTGAGTTAGCTTGCATCAATTTAACAAAAAATTAATAAGATGATCTACTCATCACACCAAAAATCCATTTTGTTCTATAAAATTAATATGTCGTCAAAATAATTGAGTTTGATTCAAATATTGATTAAATCGAATGTGTTAAATCATTAAAAATCAAATCTTATGGGGTATAAGATTTAATATCAACTGGAAGCATCCAAAAAGGTTGGCAACACGAAGCTTATTCTTGCAACGAATCCAAAATGCGTTGGGCCTCTCTCAAATCGAGTTGAAGCTTCTTGTTCTCCAAGATATATTGTTCACGTAATTGCTCCATTCTACGTTCAAACTCATCTGCCGGAACATATTCAGGTTTTAAAAGTGTCTCATTAAAGATACTGATCAGGGTAAACAAAAAACTCACCGCCACTGCAGAAATCAATCCCACAAGCATAAATTTTTCGCGCTTGAGGTCCGGTGCGGCTTTTTTGATTTGTTTTTTCTCCTCTTTTGTGAGCTTTGGCATTCCGGAGAGTTGTCCAAGGAAGGTATCCCATTTCTCTTCTTCTTTTACATAAAGATTCATAAATCCACCCGAATCCAAAAAGTCCTCCGTGCCTTCCGTGGAGGCCAGCATAAACACATCCAATCCGTTGCCCCCCATAACATCCAAAAGGTTGGGGTCATAGTTGAGAATCTCCTGCACCAGTTTCTGGACATATTCCAGACTATAGTTCGGTCTTAAAAATTCGTCGTAAAGGGTATAGATTTGAAAATAGTCGCTCCGCTCAAGAGCATATTCCAAAAAACGGTCTTTCAATTCAGCCTTAAAGAATTCACTCATTTTAAAAAATGCGCGGTTTATGGGTTGGTTTTTGTTGTTTAGGCTAAATGTAGGGAGATGGGGGCGGTAACAGGCTCTGAATCAATATATCGTATTCATAAATTTTGGTTTTTGCATGTTGTTTTTGGACAAAGACTTGTAGAAGAAAGTGGTGAATCTAAACAATTTCTGCACTTAACCCAGCCTGCAGCAATTTACTGCATTTGGGCTCAAGAAAAGAATATTCACCGGTTTTTACAGTGCATTTCCCTTTATAATGCACGATCAGCGAACACTGTTCCGCCTGTTCGGGAGTATGTTCGCATACATTGATCAAGGTGGTAATCACGTAGTCAAAGGTATTGACGTCGTCATTGAAAAGAACTATTTCGTGCTCATTTGTTGTTTCCTCTTCCACGAGGACATCTTCCAACTCTTTTTCTCTAGTACTCATTTTGTTAACGGAGTTTACTTCTTCCTAATTTACATATTTTGCTGCAACCCAGTTGTTCTTCTCCAGATTTTTCTCAAATTCCAAACCGTAGGCGCCACATTTTGAGGAAATTGCATCTAAATCCTCTAAATAAAAGCCACTTAAAAAAAGTGTTCCTCCTTTTTTAAGGCAATTGGCATACACAGGAATATCTTCCAATAAAATATTACGGTTGATATTGGCCAAGATCACATCAAACTTTTTGTCTTTCAACAAACTACTGTCACCTTGAAAAGCTTTAATATCGGAGCACTCGTTTCGCTCCACATTTTCTTGGGTGTTTAAAAAGCACCATTCATCAATATCGATGGCTTCGGTTTCACCAGCGCCGCGCTTTTTCGCTAAAATGGCCAACACACCTGTTCCACAACCCATATCCAAGACCGATTTTCCTTCAAAATCATTGTCCAGAATATGTTGCAACATCATATGGGTAGTTTCGTGATGACCTGTTCCAAAACTCATTTTGGGCTCGATAACGATATCATATTCCACTTCTATGGCTTTATGGAAAGGCGCTCGTACCATGCATTTTTCACCAACAACGATCGGATGGAAGTTTTTCTCCCATTCCTCGTTCCAATTTTGCTGTTGAATCTCCTTGCTGGTCCATTGTATTTCAAAATTGCTGTTCTGAACAACAAAAAGATCATCCAGCAGACCATCTTTCCACTCGGATTTAAGAATATAGGCCAAAAGTCCAGCTTCATTTTCCACAAAACTTTCAAAACCCACTTCCCCCAACTCTGCAATCAGAATATCGGTTGCAGGTTGGAGCGGGCTTATTTTAAAATCGTATTCGAGGTAAACCAATGACATTATTTAAATCGCCTTGATGATATCCGAGAAATCTTCAGCTTTCAATGAAGCACCTCCAATCAAACCTCCATCTACATCGGGTTTAGAAAATATCTCAGCCGCGTTGGCGGGCTTTACGCTTCCTCCGTACAAAATGGAAACATCTTCGGCAATGGATGAATTAAATCCGTCCGCAATGGTTTTTCTGATAAAAGCATGCATTTCCTGAGCTTGTTCGGGACTTGCCGTTTCACCTGTACCAATGGCCCAAACGGGCTCGTAGGCCAAAACAATCTTGCCCCAAGCACTGGCATCAAGGTCAAACAAGGCATTCTTTAATTGACTTTCCACTACGGTAAAGTGGTTGTCAGATTTTCTATCCTCCAATTCCTCACCAAAGCAAAAAATCACTTTTAGGCCCTTCTCTATAGCGGTTTTTACCTTTTTGGACAAAAGCTCATCGTTCTCTCCAAAGTAAGCGCGTCTTTCGGAATGTCCAAGAATAACTACGTCCACATCCAAGCTTAACAGCATATCAGCAGAAATTTCACCTGTGTAGGCTCCACTCTCGGCAAAGTGCATATTTTGGGCGGCCACCTGTATTTTGGAATCTTGCAGTGCCTCTTTGGCAGCCTGAAGGTTCACGAAGGTTGGTGCCACAATTACATCTGCGGTTGTATCGGGTAATTTGGCGGAAAGTTCAGCCAACAATTCCTCCGTTTCCTGAAGGTTCTTGTTCATCTTCCAGTTTCCTGCCACGATCTTTGTTCTCATATTATTGGGTTTTTCTTTGATGTTATGATTAGAAATTAAGTTCGTCAAAATCGTTATAATGTACCTTTTGCTGAATGGTCCCTTTGTTGAGTACCAAAATAGCCGGATTGGAACGCACAATGGTCTTCAAAGTTGTTTCATCGGTAAAATAGAATTCGAAATCCAGTCCATAGGTTTCTATAATTTTCTTGGCCATATCGCCGCTCGAAGCGGACATACCGATAACTTTATAACCATTTTGTTTTGCCTTGGTGGTCACTTTGGCAACATCCTCAAAAGCTTCAAGGTTACTTTTTGCCATATCATAGGCAATGACCATCACCAATTTATCCTCTTCCAGCAATTCGGCGGCATAATCCTGTCCTTCTTGCTCAATGGTGAAATCATGTATGGGCGGTTCGTAAGCCTTCTGGATTTCAATTGTTTCCACTTCATTAGTAAATTCTCCATCTACATTGGGGTAAGAACCATTCGTAACAAATATTTTTTCCTCTCCATCAACAATGAATTTCCACCGATATTCAGAAATAGACTTCGGGGCACCTTCTGGTACGGACATCCCTTCTTGAATGTTAGCCCCGATTTTGTAGGGCCTAAAATCCACAGAGGGTAAATGGGCCAAGACGTGATTGGCGAACAAAATACACGCCAATAGTGCCACTCCGCCAACAATCCAGTTGGTTTTTGGACTGAACAGCGGCTGTATATATTTTCTTCCGAAGAACAATATTAAAATAAACACCAGCAAAATCACATCTTTGGTAAAGGATTCCCACGGGGTCAGTTTGATGGCATCACCAAAGCACCCACAATCCGTCACTTTATTGAAATATGCAGAATAAAAAGTAAGGAAGGTGAAGAATACAATCATGAGCAAAAGGCTCCAGACCGTGAATTTCGGCTTAAATCCTATCAAAAGTAAAACACCCAAAATCACCTCAACAATTACCACAAAAATGGAAATTCCCAAGGCCAGTGGCGTCAAAAAAGGCAAATCCAATACTCCTGGACTAAAATATTCTTCCAATTTAAAGGAAAAGCCCATCGGATCGTTCAGTTTTATCAATCCACTGATAATAAAAAGCACCCCTACTATTATTCTTGATACCCAGACTAAATATTTCATTCTGCTTCTTTTAAATGAATCAATGCAAAAACTGCATAATTAACCATATCCTGATAGTTGGCATCCACACCCTCGCTTACCAAAGTTGCTCCTTGGTTGTTCTCGATCTGTTTTACGCGCAGCAACTTCTGTAGAATCAAATCCGTGAGAGAACTTACCCGCATATCGCGCCAAGCCTCCCCGTAATCGTGATTTTTGTCCTCCATCAATTTTTTGGTGATAGCGACCTGCTCGTCGTAAAGGGAAATGGCCTCATCCGCTGTCAGGTCAGGTTGTTCCACCACTCCTTTTTTGATTTGTATTAGCGCCATTATCGAATAATTGATGATACCGATAAACTCGGAACGCTCATCTTCATCCACTTTCCTTACATCATTCTGTTGTAGACCACGAATACGTTGTGCTTTGATAAAAATCTGATCCGTTAAGGAGGGCAACCTCAGGATTCGCCAAGCGGTGCCATAGTCCTTGGCTTTTTTTGAAAACAATTCACGACAGGTTTGTATCACCGCATCGTATTGTTGGGAAGTCTGCTGCATGTATTGTTGCTAATTTGCGTAAATTTCGTCCAACTTATCTGTGCTCTAAAGCACTTTGCCAAAGATAATGAAACCCAACAAAGCAGATATTTTTTATGACCATAAACTGCAAAGGTGAGCTCATCGACCTAAAAAAGCCCAAAGTCATGGGTATCCTTAACCTTACACCGGACTCTTTTTTTGATGGGGGAAAATATAAGGATGAAGCATCCATGCTTGACCAAGTCGAATATATGCTCAAAAACGGGGCTACTTTTATCGATATGGGCGCCTACAGTTCACGACCGGGGGCAGAGCACGTTCCTGAAGCTGAAGAGCTCAAACGGATGATTCCCATTATTGACCTGATTTTGGAAAAGTTTCCCCATACTTTAATATCCGTGGATACCTTCCGAAGCAAAGTAGCTTCCGAGAGTATTGAACACGGGGCGGCCATCATCAACGATATTGCTGCCGGGAATTTGGACAAAGCGATGTTTGATATCGTGTCCAAACATCAAGTACCTTACATTATGATGCATATGAAAGGGACTCCGCAAACCATGCAAAAAGAAGTTGGTTACAACAACTTGATCAACGATCTTAGGTTTTATTTTTCAGAAAAGATAACGGAGACGACTTCCAAAAAAATCAATGATATTATTATTGACCCAGGCTTTGGATTTGCCAAAACGACGGAACAAAACTATACCCTGCTGCACCACTTGCATATGTTCCAAACCTTTGGTTTGCCCATTTTGATAGGTTTGAGCAGAAAGTCCATGATTTACAAAGTATTGGGGTCATCTCCAAAAGAAGCATTGAACGGCACAACGGCCCTGCACACCATTGCGCTTTTAAAAGGCGCCAATATTATTCGAGCCCATGATGTAAAAGAAGCAACAGAATGTATTAAACTTGTACAAGCATTAAAAGAGAATGCACTCTAATTTGAGGTTCTCCTATTTTTGCTAATTTTACAAAAACACTGCGGTTGGATTTTTTAAATTTTCTCGAATTCAAGATTACGGATGTCATCGACATAGTCCTTGTGGCCGCACTCCTCTATTACATTTATAAACTGGTCAAGGGCACGGTCGCCATCAATATTTTTATAGGGATAGTGATTGTTTGGGCCCTCTGGAAATTGACCGAATTGCTTCAAATGAAAATGATCAGCAGTATGGTCGGTGGTTTTATGAATATTGGACTGATCGCCCTTATTATTGTATTCCAACAAGAGATTCGAAAGTTTCTATTGATGGTCGGTTCCACCAATTTTGCCTCCAAACGAAACTTTTTAAAACGTTTTAAGTTTCTACGACAAGAAGCCATTTCCACCACCACCGATGTTGATGCCATAATAAACGCCTGCGAACGTATGGCTACCTCCAAAACCGGTGCGCTTATCGTTATAGAAAGGAACAACTCTTTGGATTTTGTAACATCCACCGGAGATACCATGGACATAAAGATAACTCAGCCTATTTTAGAAAGTATCTTTTTCAAGAATAGTCCATTGCACGATGGTGCCATCGTAATCCAAGAAAATTTCATTACCGCAACCCGTGTGATTTTGCCCGTTTCCAACGACCGTAACATTCCGCTTCGTTTTGGGCTGAGACACCGCGCAGCTGTGGGCATTACCGAAAAAACCGATGCGCTTTGCTTGGTAGTGAGTGAAGAGACGGGATCGATATCTTACATAAAAAACGGGGAATTTATTCCTTTTAAAAACAAGGAAGAGTTGGTAAAACGCATTAAAAAGGACTTGGAGCAATGACCTGCAAAAATTGTGACACAAGACTAAGAACGGATTTTTTGTATTGCCCAGCTTGTGGCGCAAAAGTGATTCACAACAGGTTGACCGTAAAAAACCTGTGGGTCGATTTATTGGAAAGATATTTCAACCTCGACAACACTTTCATAAAAACTTTCGTCCATTTGTTCACCAAACCTGAAATGGTCATCGAGGGTTATTTGCAGGGGATTCGCAGAAAATACCTGAACCCCATTAGCTATACCGGAATTGCATTGACCCTTTCCGGAATCATTGTATTTCTGATGACCAGATCCATTGACTTTTTGGAATTCGATGCTTTTGAAACAGGAGCCTCAACCGTCTATCAAGAAAAACTCTTGGGCTTTGTTTTGGATTATCAAGCCTTGATCTTCCTGGTTTATATCCCTTTGATGGCCATATCGGGCTGGTTGTGTTTTGATAAAAAGAAATACAATTTTGCAGAGCGCACCATCATTTTTATGTACACTCTTGCCCATTATAGCCTTTTTAGCTTTATTCCATCGGTATTCATACTTCTTTTTGTTCCAGAGCACTATATTACATTTTCCTTTATTGTTTCTTTGAGCATGATAGTGTATTCTACCTATGTAATAATAAGAATCTCCAGCTCAAAAGGCAAGGCCCTTGTAGGTCGGTTACTTATGTTCTATATGATCTTGTTAATTCTTTATTTCGCGATTTCAATATTGATTCCCATCATTATGATACTTACAGGCGAAATAAGACTTGAAGATTTTGCCCCGAAATAATATTATGCAACCTCCTCGGCCAAGAATTGGGCATTGTATAGGTCGTTGTAGTAACCGCCTTTTTCGAGTAGTTCCTTGTGGGTTCCGGTTTCAATGATTTTACCGGCATCCATCACTATGATTTTATCAGCTTTTTTGATGGTCGCCAAACGGTGGGCAATAATAATTGAGGTCCTGCCTTCGGTAATCTTGTCCGTAGCCTGTTGTATCAAAATTTCGGAATAGGTGTCCACGGAAGAGGTAGCCTCATCCAAAATCAAAATACTTGGATTGCTCACATAGGCACGCAAAAAGGCGATCAATTGACGCTGGCCACTGGACAACATAGTCCCACGCTCTTTTACGTTGTATTGATAGCCACCTGGGAGGCTCGAAATAAATTCGTGCACACCAATCTGTTTGGCTGCAGCTTCTATCTGTTCGGTAGTAACGGATTCGTCACGAAGAGAAATATTATGTGCTATAGTATCCGCAAACAAAAATACGTCCTGCAATACAATAGCAATATGGGAACGAAGTGATTTTAGGGTATAATCGTCCAAACATACGTTGTCCACCAAAATTTTCCCCGAATTGATTTCGTAGAATCGGTTGAGCAGGTTGATTATGGTAGATTTTCCCGCACCGGTCGCCCCGACAATCGCAACGGTTTCCCCAGCATTCACATTAAAGGAGATGCCATGGAGCACTTCTTCATCGGGTACGTAGCCAAAACGGACATCCTTAAATTCGATATCTCCTTTGACATCCTTTTTGTCAACGGTTCCGTTATCGTCAATATGGCTATCGGTATCCAAAATCTTGAAAACACGATTGGCGGCCACCATTCCCATTTGCAAGGTATTGAACTTATCGGCAATCTGACGCAGTGGACGGAACAACAAATCCATCAAGAAAAAGAAGGCGACAATGGCGCCTTTGTTGTCCATCCCAACATTTTCTATATTCTGAATCACACCAAAATACACCACCAGACCAATTCCAATGCTGTTGGATATTTCAGCAATGGGGAAAAATATTGAGTTGTACCAAACAGTCTTCAGCCACGCATTTTGATGTTTTTCGTTGATGACCCTAAACTTTTCCTTTTCAATTTCCTCTCGGTTGAAGAGCTGTACAATCTTCATTCCGGCGATACGCTCCTGCACAAAGGAATTGAGGTTGGACACTTGGGCCCTCACCTCCACGAAAGCAACTTTCATAGCTTGCTGAAAGAGACGCGTAGCAATCAAAATAACGGGTAGAATGGCAAATACGATCAATGCCAATTTCCAATTGATCACCACCATTATGATGGCTGCCGACAGCATTTTAAGCGCATCGGCCACGATCATAAAAAATCCTTGGCTAAAAATCTCGCCGATTCGCTGCATATCCGCAACGGCCCTGGTGACCAATACTCCAATGGAAGATTTATCGAAATAGGTCATTTTAAAGCTGGTCATTTTTTCGAATAGATTGATTCGGATGTCCCGTATCACCGACTCGCCCAAAAGGTTCGCATAGTAGTTGAACAACAACTGCGTGATCACTTGGCCCAGCAAGAAAGCAAGCATCAACAATACATTATTGAGCAACTGTTCGGCATTTTTGCTCTCCAATGATTCGTTAATTATGGTCTTGACCAACAATGGTATCCCGATGGCAAATGCCGCGGAAAGGACGGCCACAATGGCCACCAACCAAAATATACCCCGATAGGGCCTGGTCCTCGAAAAAATACGCCTGAACAAACGAAAATCAAACGCTTTTCCTACATCATCCTTTTTGCTCATCAAAAATTTCTTTTGGGTATAAAACCTTGGTCAAATATAATCCTTTTGCGGGGACGGAGGCGCCTGCCGCTCCCCTATCTTTACTTGCAATCACCTGATGAATCTCTTCCGGGGACATTTTACCTTGTCCCACATCCAACAAGGTGCCCACTACGGCACGCACCATATTTCGCAAAAAACGGTCGGCGGTTATGGTGAACACCCACTTTTCTTTGTCCAATGTCCAAAACGCCTGCCTAATGTCACAATTAAAGGTCTTTACATCGGTGTTGGACTTGGAAAAACATTCAAAATCGGTATAACCCAACAGTATTTTGGCCGCTTTGTTCATCGCGTCCACATCCAAATGATGTTTTACCAAATGGGCATGATCAAACAAAAATGGATTCTTTTCTTTGACCAACCAATATTCGTATGTCCGTTGAGTTGCATCAAAACGGGCGTGTGCCTCCAGTTTAACCGGACGCAGGGCCTGCACTGCAATATCATCCGGTAAAAAGCTGTTCAATCGGTACACCAAGTCTTCGGCATCAGGAATATCATCAAAATCAAAATGACCAAACATCTGTTTAGCATGCACACCTGCATCGGTTCTTCCCGCTCCCACAACTTCAACCTTTTCGCGCAATAGTGTGGACAGGGCCTTTTCCAAAACTTCTTGCACGGTAATGGCATTGGGTTGGTTCTGCCATCCGTGGTATGCTTTTCCGAAATAAGAAAATTGAATAAAATATCTCAATGGAATCCCTTACTTTTAGGTCGTTAAAGATAATCCAATCCTTTCCAACACAAATCCAACCCCTAGTTTTTAGCATATTTTTAGCGAAATGACCAAAATTTTATTGCTTTCCGACACACATGGCCACATGGACAACACCATTTTAAAGTATGCCGCCCAGGCCGATGAAATTTGGCATGCCGGAGACATTGGCAACCTCTCCGTTACCGATGCGTTGGAAGCCGTGAAACCTGTTCGTGGCGTACACGGAAATATTGACGACCATGTGATCCAGAAAGAGTTTCCGGAAAACAATCGGTTTATGTGCGAAGGGGTCGATGTTTGGATTACGCACATTGGTGGCTATCCGAACCGATACGATGTTCGTGTACGGGAAGAAATCCGAAGCAATCCGCCAAAACTTTTTATTTGTGGCCACTCGCATATCTTAAAAGTGATGAGCGACAAAAAACTGGGGCTGTTACATATGAACCCTGGCGCGTGTGGAAAACATGGCTTTCACCAGATGCGGACAATGCTAAGATTTGTAATCGACGGGGAAAAGATATCGGACTTGGAGGTAGTGGAGTTGGGCAAACGATAGCACAAAACATAAAAACCCCGGCCGAAGCCAGGGTTTTTTCGCACTAATACTACTAAGATGTTAGGTTCAACGTAAGCGATCAACAGATTTTACAAGATCTTCATCCTTTTTGATAGCCCTGTTGGCCAGGACCAGAAAAACGATAGAAAATACAGGAATCAGCATCCCAATACCCTTCTCAGAAACAACGGCTTCTCCGGATAAGCTTAGCGATCGATAAACGAAAAATCCTAGTAAAAAAAGGTTCAATATCATATTCAATCTGTTTACCACAAATTGATTTTGTCTTTTCTTGTACATTACAATCGATACCACTGCCAAAACGGTCACAAGATAAAAAACAAGGCTCACCAACACTTGGTCTTGGGCAAACACTTCTTTTCCATCCACTTCCACCCACAAATTCATAAAGAACGGAAGTATGCCAGAAATTAGGCCTACTATGAGCAAAAATAACGTTTGTATCCGTTGAATCATTGTGCAAATCGGTTTCGATTCGCAAAAATAGGCGTCTTTTTGAGAATTAAGGCCTTATTCTTAAAAAATTATTTGTAATATTGTGTCGTTATTATCAAGCACCTACCTAGGAATTCTTTCTCCAGTAGCATTCATAAATAACTTTACTTCAAATTTTAGAGTCACACAAGTTTAACTTATTCCATTACTTAATGTTCGAGATTTCCGATCTAAAAGCTAAAAAGCTTCCTGAGCTGCAAGAAATTGCAAAGGGTCTTAATGTTCCCAAATTCAAATCATTGAAAAAATTAGACCTAGTCTACCAAATATTGGACCTTCAGGCATCCAACCCTAAAGCAGTTGCCGAAACGGTTACCGCGACCACGGATGAAAAACCGGCCCCTAAACCAAGAAAAGCCAGAACTCCGCGCCCTAAACCAACAGAGGCGAAAAGTACTGAAGGCGACGACACCAAAAAAGCGCCACAAAAAAGGGAGCCAAGAGACAAAAAAGAGGATTCCAAACCCCAAGGAAGGCCTCAAAAAAAAGAATCCAAACCACAGGACAACAAACCACAGGACAACAAACCACAGGATAACAAACCACAGGACAAGAGATCCCATAACAATAATTCTCCCCAAAAGAACCAAAACAATAACCGGAGAAACAACCAGAACAACAAGCCACACCACGATAAAAAGAACAGCAACTTTGACAAGGACCTGAAGAACAGGTACAAAGAGCCAGAGTTCGAGTTTGATAGTATTATTGAAAGTGAGGGTGTTCTGGACATCATGCAAGATGGCTACGGATTCCTAAGGTCTTCCGACTACAACTATCTTTCTTCTCCCGACGATATTTATGTATCACAATCACAAATACGTTTGTTCGGCCTTAAATCAGGAGATACCGTTTTAGGAAATATAAGACCCCCAAAAGAAGGAGAAAAATATTTCCCGCTGATCAAAGTAAACAAAATCAATGGCCTGGACCCACAAGTGGTTCGTGACAGGGTGGCTTTTGAACACCTTACCCCGCTATTCCCAAAGGAAAAGTTCAAATTGGCGGAAAAACAAAGTACACTTTCGACAAGGATTATGGATTTGTTCTCTCCTATAGGAAAAGGACAAAGGGGGATGATCGTATCCCAGCCCAAAACGGGTAAAACCATGTTATTGAAGGATATTGCCAACGCCATTGCGGCCAACCACCCAGAGGTTTATCAAATTATCCTTTTGATCGATGAACGTCCTGAGGAGGTTACCGATATGCAACGTAATGTACGTGGCGAAGTGGTCGCTTCGACTTTTGACAAAGAAGCCACCGAGCATGTTAGGGTTGCCAATATTGTATTGGACAAAGCAAAAAGATTGGTGGAATGCGGTCACGATGTAGTGATTCTTTTGGATTCCATCACGCGTTTGGCCCGTGCCTACAACACCGTACAACCAGCTTCTGGTAAAGTATTGAGTGGTGGTGTGGATGCCAACGCCCTGCACAAGCCAAAGCGTTTCTTTGGTGCGGCACGAAATATAGAAAATGGTGGTTCGCTTTCCATTATTGCTACTGCATTAACGGAAACTGGCTCCAAAATGGACGAAGTTATCTTTGAGGAATTCAAGGGTACCGGTAACATGGAGCTCCAGTTGGACAGAAGAATTTCCAACAGAAGAATTTTCCCTGCAATCGACCTTATTTCTTCCTCTACGCGAAGAGACGATCTATTGCTGGACGAAAACACCATTCAACGCATGTGGATCATGCGCAAGTATTTGGCGGACATGAACCCTGTGGAGGCCATGGAGTTTATGGAGCAGCGCATAAAGCAAACCAAGAACAACGAGGAGTTTTTACTTACCATGAACGAGTAAAAACGGTCTTTACTTATTGCGATATAACTACAGGCCCTTCAAGTTTTTGAAGGGCTTTTTGTTTAGCCATTTTATAGAAAAGGCATATCTTTATTCCAGTTTCCTCAAAACTGAACTAAATACTTAACTATGAAAAACAACAAGAACATTGTAATTGCTTCTTTTGGAGCTATTTTGCTGCTATTGGGAGCCTGCCAACAAAACCCTAAAAAAGAAGAACCAACAGAGCCCGGGCAAGAAGAAGTTGCTCCACCCAAAGGAATCATTTCCTTGGAAGAGTCCAAATCTTTATACGACAACTACACGAAAAATCGGCTCGATATGATCGAGAAATTCGAGGCCGAACGAAGTGCCGACGAAAAATTTATCCCGGCTCGCTTCACCTCTTTCTCCTATGCCGACATGGAACAATACATGAAATATGTTGAGCAAGAAGCTAAAGAAGCTGGTGTCGAAGTAGCTTCATTA
This sequence comes from uncultured Allomuricauda sp., assembly GCA_963677115.1. Taxonomy (GTDB): domain Bacteria; phylum Bacteroidota; class Bacteroidia; order Flavobacteriales; family Flavobacteriaceae; genus Flagellimonas. Next base: position 2,408,141 of record OY781874.1, on the reverse strand, counting down.
CGACTATATTTTGCGAACTATCCGGACAAGCCCGATTTCCCAGACGGCGAAAAAGTAGTGCACCCGAGACAGAATTCCATTTTTATTGTCCCCACCACTATGATCAATGGTAAGGAACTTGGATTCTATATCGATGCAGATGGAAAAGCAAAACCTATCAAAGGAGTTGTAGGCAGCTCAGAAATAGGTGAAAAAGACGAACCCAACACCTCACAAGCTAGTTTCGCTCCAAGTCTTTTTCAAGGTGGAAGCAGAAGTTTGAACCTTAATCATGGTACTTCTGGGCCTCCACCGTACACAGATTTCTAATAATAGGCTATATGCCAGAAGATCTTATCAGAATTTTTAAGGATCATTTTTATATACCAATCTATTTTTTGACTTGGTTAATATCAGTTGTTAGGTATAAAAGGTTTTATGATACACCTTTAAAATATCTACCCATGCTCATAATCTATACATTTTTCACAGAGTTGTTGGGGTATTTTATCAAATATAGCAATGAATTCCTATTCTTTTCGGACTCAAGATATGCATGGCACAATGTTATTATTTTTAATATTTATCAAATCGTTTTCTTTCTCTTCTTTTTTGAAGTTTTCAGAAAAGTGATCAAAAGACAAGTTCTTAAGAAACAAATACGCTATTTGAGCATTTTTTGTTTGATAGCCTACATTATCAATGCAATAGCCTACAATCCCTTACATCATCAAACCACATATGGTCACATTATTGGTTCTATTATAATGTTATATATAGTGGTCCTATATCTTTGGGAAAAATATACAGAGGACAGTCCATTCTCCTTAAGGTACAATCTGCTTTTTTGGATTTCAATGGGGCTTATGGTCTTTTACTTTATTTTTCCGGTGATATTGATCATTTATCTACTGAAACTCAATATTGGCATCCAGATTTATTTTAGACCAATGTTGCTTACAGCGATAGTTCTAATGTACTGTCTAATAATTATTGGATTGTTTGTAGGTAAACGAAAAGCGTTCCGATAGTATAAAATCCTTCAAAGTATAAGCCTCCCAAAACGGAGGCTTTTTTGTTATTTTTACAGACCGGCCAAACTAAAACGTGATACTGTCTCCAAGACGGGCACCATAGCTAATGGATGAAATTTTAACCTTTATCACAGAGCACTATATCCTCCCGTTCTATCTACTCGTGTGGTTGATATCCATGGCATGCTACCGCACTTATTTTGATACTCCCTTAAGATATTACCCCATCTACCTCATGTACACGTTTTTAACAGAATTACTTGGGTATTTTATAAAATTCCATGATGAATATCAAGTGGTGAGCGACACCCGGTACAGTTGGTACAATGTCATCATATTCAACATCTACTCCGTGATAACCTTCATGTTTTTCTATCATATATTCTGGCAGGTTTTACATAGGCCAAAACACAAGAAATGGGTTAAGATAGGAGCTGGCACCAGTTTATTGGGTTATACCATAAGCTTAGTTTTCCAGGATCCTTTCTATTCCAATCTCTACTATGCGGATTTGATGGCCTCCATGGTATTGCTGTTCAATGTATGGATGTATTATAAAGAGAAAAAACTTGAATTCAGCCCCTATCCCAACACACACAATTTAATGTTCTGGACCTGCATGGGCCTTGCCGTGTTCCACTTATTTTTCCCGTTTTTGATAATTATAGGTTATGAAGCACCTAAAATATGGATCAATTATAACCTTAGAAGTGTTCTTTGGATTTTGATACTGTTTATGTACGGCTCCTTTATGATAGGCGTTACGATGCACAAAAGAAAAGCCTTTAGGTAGCTCAGCTTGCCCAAAAATAAAAACGCCCCCAAAATAAATGGAGGCGTTTTACATATTGTGATTGTTCAAAGATTACATTGCTGCAACCTGAGTCGTCAATTTGCTCTTAAGGTTTGATGCCTTATTGTTATGAATGATATTTTTCTTTGCCAATTTATCGATCATACCAACTACGGTAGGCAACAAAGCTTCAGCAGCTTTCTTATCTTCTTCGTTACGCAATTTTTTGATTGCATTACGCACAGTTTTGTGCTGATACCTGTTACGCAAACGTACTGCTTCGTTTCTTCTGATTCTCTTTAATGCTGACTTATGGTTTGCCATTGCTTACAATTAATTCTTTCTAAATTCTTTTTTGTAGCCCGTAGGGGAATCGAACCCCTGTTACCAGGATGAAAACCTGGCGTCCTAACCCCTAGACGAACGGGCCATTATTTCAATTTCAAAATTTCAAGCTACAAAGTTAAAAATAAAAGCCTTTTAGCTCAAAATTCTTTTTCGTAGCCCGTAGGGGAATCGAACCCCTGTTACCAGGATGAAAACCTGGCGTCCTAACCCCTAGACGAACGGGCCTTATGGTTGCATAATTGCGGATGCAAAAATACAACTATTTTTAAGTCTTGCAACAGTATTTTTTATTTTTTGCAAGCTCTTTAGTATGCCTTCGCAAACAACACCCTTTTAGTGGATGGTTTTCCTGTCACCATACACTTGCCTTCTTCTTCTTTGGCATCCAATGGAATACAGCGAATAGTTGCTTTGGTCTCTTCTTTTATCCTATCCTCCGTCTCGGCCGAACCATCCCAATGAGCCGAAACAAAACCGCCTTTTTCCTTGATTATTTTTTTAAAGTCTTCATAGGAATCCACCTCTGTAATGTGGCCTTTTCTATAATCCAACGCCTTTTTAAAGATATTTTCTTGGATGTCGTCCATTAACGAAACCACCTTTTGCACTACATCTTCAGCTTTTACGATTTCTTTGGACAAAGTATCCCTTCGGGCCACCTCAAAGGTTCCATTGGCCAAATCGCGTTGACCCACCGCCAAGCGCACGGGAACACCTTTCAACTCATACTCATTGAATTTAAAACCTGGTTTATGCGTATCACGGGTATCGTATTTTACAGTAATACCCTTATCACGCAACTCCTTTAACAAAGGCTCTACTTTTTCCGAAATGGCATCCAACTGGTCCAAACCTTTATATATAGGTACGATCACCACTTGAATGGGCGCCAATTTTGGCGGAAGCACCAATCCCTTATCATCGCTATGGGTCATTACCAAGGCCCCCATCAATCTAGTGGAAACACCCCAAGATGTAGCCCAAACATAATCTTGCGTTCCTTCTTTGTTGGCAAACTTTACATCGAATGCCTTTGCAAAGTTCTGACCTAGAAAGTGTGAGGTTCCGGCCTGCAATGCCTTGCCGTCCTGCATCAATGCTTCAATGCAATAGGTCTCCTCTGCGCCGGCAAAACGTTCACTTTCGGTTTTGGTTCCTTTGATCACGGGAACCCCCATGTATTTTTCAGCAAAGTCGGCATACACGTTCATCATAAGTTCGGCCTCTTCAATAGCTTCTTCCCGAGTAGCGTGCGCCGTATGACCTTCTTGCCATAAAAACTCGGCCGTTCTCAGAAAAAGACGGGTCCGCATCTCCCAACGCACCACATTGGCCCATTGGTTCACTTTTAAAGGCAGGTCACGATACGATTGGATCCATCTTCTATAGGTATCCCAAATAATGGTTTCCGATGTGGGCCTTACAATGAGCTCTTCCTCCAATTTGGCATCTTCATCCACTACTATTCCACTGCCATCCTCGGCATTTTTCAAACGATAATGGGTGACCACGGCACACTCCTTGGCAAAACCTTCCACATGGCTTGCCTCCTTGCTCAAATATGATTTTGGAATGAACAATGGAAAATAAGCATTCTCATGACCTGTTTCCTTGAACATTTTGTCCAATTGTGCCTGCATCTTTTCCCAAATTGCGTATCCATATGGCTTAATCACCATACATCCCCTAACTCCCGAGTTCTCAGCCAAATCCGACTTTACCACGAGTTCGTTATACCATTTGGAATAATCCTCTTCTCTGCTCGTTAAATTTTTACCCATCAATTGTAGTTTGGCACAAAACTTGCGACTTTATTAATAAAATGATTGGGTAAAACTAATTATTTTTAGTATGTTCAACAATAAAAATTGCGCCATGTTAAAGTCTTTACTCCACAATAATTTAAGAACCCCCGCCGTATTGATGGTCAGTGCCATCTTTGTGGCCTCCTGTGGTTCCTATCAGCAAGCTTCTTATTATAATGATAGCATCTATTCATCCAACGATCGTGTTGTTGGTGTTGAAAAGAGAAACGCCCAAGCCATGAGAATAGAGGAGCAAGAAAGCAATATGTATGGAGAATACTTCGGTGACCGCGCCAATGAAATCGGTGAAGTTTTGGACAGTGAAGTTTTTACCGATATCGATAGTTATTCCAGTCAAGCACAAAACGATACAATTCCCTACGGTGAACAAACCGATTATTTCGCATATAATAACAATTACAACGGAAACCCTGGATGGGGAGACAATCCTTCCAGCGTCTCCATCAATGTTTATGACAACAGTTGGGGCTGGGGCGGTTATTATGGCTGGAACGACCCATGGCTCTGGAACGCTGGCTGGGGATGGAATACCGGCTTGGGTTGGGGATGGAACAACCCATGGAGATATAACCGTTGGGGCTGGGCAGGCAACTTTGGTTGGGGATACCCATACAATGGTTGGGGCTGGGCCGGCAACTATGGTTGGGGCAGTTATTACGGCTGGGGCGGTTATTACGGCAACTACTGGGCCCGTCCATATTACAACCGTGGGTATTATGGCAGAAATTACGCCTACATGTCAGGAAGAAGAGGATATGCTTCCCGTATACCGGGGACTACATTAAGATCTAGGTCAAACGGATATTCCAGTAGATTTAGAAACAATAGTGGACGTTCCAATGGAACCGTTTCCAGAAGCAATGGCTTGGCCAACAGAAGAAGTTCCAATAGCTACAGCAATAGATCAAATGTAAGGAGATCTATAAGTGCCGATGCCGTTTCCAGAAACCAAAATTATAGAACAAGTAGAAGTACCCGTACTTCTCCTAGCTACAACAGAAGCTCCAGAACATCTCGTTCTTATGGCACATCCCCTGCTACAAGAAGTAGTGGGACATATAATAGAAGCTCCAGAAGCTACCAATCCAGAAGTACTGCGCCGAGCAGAAGTTACAATCGTTCTTCTACCGGTTCAAGCTCTAGAAGCTATAGAAGTAGTGGCTCTTCGAGAAGCAGTAGATCCAGCGGGAGCTACCGCAGTTCCGGGAGCAGTTCAAGAAGTTCCGGTGTAAGCCGTTCTTCCGGAGGCTCAAGGTCTTCGGGCGCATCACGCTCATCAGGCAGCAGTAGCAGAGGTGGTCGCGGTGGTGGTAGACCATAAATTCACAATTATATATTGATTAATCTAAATCAGAATAAATGAAAAGAATCTCAACTTTCATCATGGTATTGGCATGCACTTTTGCAAGTGCACAGACTATTGATGATGTCATGCGCTACAGCACGGAAAACCTACAGGGGACTGCAAGGTTTCAAGCTATGGGCGGTGCATTTGGAGCTTTGGGCGGTGATTTATCGGCCCTGAACGTTAACCCTGCTGGTTCTGCGGTATTTAATTTTAGTGAGATATCCATTACTGGGTCCAACTATCACAGGAACAACGATGCTCTTTATGGCAACACCACAAGAAATTCCACGGACAATTCATTGGACTTTAACCAAATCGGCGGTGTCTTTGTATGGAATTCATCCACAGATAGCCCCTGGAAAAAAATTGCACTAGCGGTCAATTATGATTTGGTCGAGAACTTCGACAATCAATTGGTCGTTTCTGGAAACAGCAATGTCGGAATCGACAATTATTTTCTAAATTTTGCCGATGGTGAACCTTTGGGACCATTGCGTACCCAAGAAGGTGAATACATCGAAGATGCTTATTTGGACATTGGTGCCAACTTGGGATACTCGGCCCAACAGGCATTTCTTGGATTTCAGGCCGGTATCATTGAACCTGTTGAAGATGATGACCTGAACACTTCTTATTTTTCCAACGCTCAATACGGCAGCCTAAACCAAAGATACGTTCGGAACACCTCTGGCTATAACAGCAAATTCACCCTGAATTTTGCCAGCCAGTATAAGGAAGATCTATACTTAGGTGCATCCATAAACTTTCATAATGTACTTTATGACAGAGCTACCTATTTGGACGAAGAAGGGTATAACACCGAATCGGATATCCAGAGCATCTCTTTTGATAATTTATTGCACACCGAAGGCCATGGATTCTCATTTAGCCTAGGAGCTATCGCAAAAGTCAATCAGGCCGTTCGGGTCGGAGCTAGTTATCAATCCCCAACATGGTACACCTTAACGGATGATACATCGCAACGTATCAACTCAAATTTAGCGGTTACGGATATTGATTTCATCAACTTTACCATTGTAAACCTATATGACGAATACAAGATAAAAACGCCTGAAAAATACACGGGTAGTGTAGCTTTGGTTTTTGGACAAGATGGCCTTATCAGCTTTGATTACTCTTATCAAGATATGTCCAAAGCGGAACTTAGACCAACTTCCGATCCTAGTTTTGTGGCCGAAAATGATTTTATCTCCGATACACTTGGCGCTGTGAACTCCTTCCGTTTAGGTGGTGAATACCGAATAGACCAAGTTAGCCTTAGAGGTGGTTACCGATATGACCAAAGCCCTTACGAGGACACGGATTTTGTAGGCGACCTCAATGGCTTTTCCGCCGGTATAGGCTATAACTTCGGGGCCAGTAGATTGGATTTGGCGTATAGCCGTACCGAGCAAGATGTAAATTCCTATTTGTTCGATGGCGGCATCGATAATGCTGCACTTGTGAACAGAATAAACACAAACATATCTTTAGGGTACACCCTGAAGTTTTAAATATCAAAAAAAAGAAAAAAGGACAAGGCTGGAAGAAATTCCGGCCTTTTTTTTATATCATCGGACCAGAGAAAAGTGCCGGCGAACCGACTTTGCCACAATAAGCCCTTCCTCGTCCCGACCGTATTCCAAACGGAACCAATAATCGGATGACGGCATATCCCTGCCATTAAAAGTACCATCCCAACCCACGTTCACGTTCATCTGCTTTAACAGCTTTCCGTAACGGTCAAAAATGTACACCACAGGATCCTCCAATTGCTCCACCCCGTAAATGGTCCAATTATCATGGGCACCATCACTATTTGGCGTAAAGAATTTTGGATAGCCCACCACCAAAAACTCGATAGGTTGAGTAGTACCGCAACCATTCTTGTCGTTGATTATAACTGTGTTGATGCCCGGAGGAACATCCTCAAAAACAGGGTCATCCTGAAAGTCCCCACCGTTTATGGCATATTCGTAATTCCCATCGCCCACCGGAACAATCTCCACATTGTACGGGTCGGTCTGGTCACTGTTTACAAAATCATCGATTACCCGAACGTCCTCCAGTTCAGGGGTACCGTAGAAAGTGATTAGGATATCATCGGTTATCGTGGTACCAAATGTTGATTCAATGGTAACACGATAACGTCCTGAGTTTGGACTCGAAACTGTCAGTTCTGTAGCACCTGCCCCAGTTGCCAATACTGTTTCGTATGTTCCGTCATTATCTGCATCCAATTCCCAAGTGATATCCGCTATACTTGGACCTACAGGCGAATTCAAAGCTGACAAGGTAATGTCCGGGTCTCCCTCACAAGCAACAATATCAAACCCTAAAAATTCGTCACGCAGAGTACAATCCAAGGCATTGTCTTGATCTTCATCCACGGAAGAACCGGTAAACGTCAATATAAACGACTCTGGCTCATCATCAAAATTGGTGTTGTAATTATTGATGTACAGGTAATAAATCTCACCCTGTCTTACATCCAACCATTCATCATACGTATTCTGGCTGGACTTAACGAAGGGGGCACCTTCGCGCCCATCAACAGGGTTCGCCCCTATCCCGGTAAAACCGGTATCGTTATATTCATAGTTACATCTGATAGGTTGTGCACTGCCATCGCCTACTATGGTGCAAAAATTATCGTTCGAGGTTTCATCAAAAGGTCCGTACAATGCAAAATCCCATTCTGAAGTAATTGGACTGCCCGGTGTTACGGGAAGCGCTTCGATATCAAAACCAATCTGTCCATCGGTACCCGCCCTAAATACATACCAAGCCGTATTGTTCTCTATATTGGCAGAACTCACACTTCCTTTTTCCAAACAGCCTGTCTGGGTAATCACCTCGGGGTCAAAATCATCGATATCGCCACCACCATCGGTAGTTCCCAAAATGGGCGCATCGGCACAAACCGGTATTGCCGTTCTGCAATCTGGGGAGTTTTGTGCGCTGACTATTTGGAATAGAAAAAAGCAACAGATAGCGCTAAATAGAGCTCTCATAGAATTTTGGGGCTAATGGTTATGCTACTTACCTCCCTATAACTCCCTGAATTGCACGTTTAGTATGTGTTCATCGAAGAAATTTACCGTTAATCGACAAACGACCTATTTATTAACGTCTCAATGAAAAATGGCTCTGCAAATATTTGGCATACGTTCGGTTGCCATCATCATCAACATAGGATAGTTTGAACCAATAATCGGTAGATGGCAATGGTTTGCCCTGAAAGCTCCCGTCCCAGCCAGGGTCGAACTCGTTCATTTGCTTGATGAGTTTGCCGTAACGATCATAAATCGTTACAATGGGAGAATTTAAGGTTGAAAGCCCCTCGATTTGCCAAGTCTCGTTCATTACATCTCCATTGGGCGAAAAAATGGCCAAATATCCAACCACAACAATATCCTGCTCGACCACACCACATCCGTAAGGGTCGCGCATGCTCACCGTATGGACGCCGGGAGGGACACCTTCAAAAACATTGCTCGTTTGAAAATCCCCGCCATCCAAACTGTATTCGTACATACCGCTGTTCTCCGTATTGATGGTCACCGTATTGTTCACGCTCATATCCTCTACATCCACACTGGATATCTGCGGCATTGTGGAAATCTCCACAAATACAGTACGGCTGGCCTCACAAACTATTCCGTTGGATTGATTGGATACCGTTAAAGTATATTGCCCTCCTTGAGAAACTGTTATCGAAGGTGTTTGTTCGCCAGAACTCCATTGATAGGAGTAATTTGCATTGGGTTGTGGGTCCCCAATTTCCAAACTTCCGACTGCTTCGCATATCACTGCCTGATCTTCAAAACTTAACACTGGGGTTTCAACGGCATTCAAAACAAAACTTTGAGTGGCATCATAACATTCTGGATTTGCCAAAGAGGTGGTCCGAACATAGATAGTTTCGGAACCTACGGCAATTGCATATTGTTTTTCCAAAGGATGTGTTCCTGTCTCGGCATCGGTTTGGGAACTGTGGTAACTCACAACAAAATCATCCGGATCCATTCCGTTCAATGCTTCGGTATTCTTGGTATTTAAATCAAAAACCATATCCAACTGATGACAAAACGTCTCATCTGTCAGCCCTCCAGTTACAGGCACTTTATTGAACCCAACTTGAACATCGCTCACTATATTTTCGGCAGACGTAGTCACTACTACCCGATACTGCCCGGTATTCTGAACATTGAAAGTGGCCGTATTGGCGCCCGCGATAAGTTGATATCCGCTTCCCGTATCCCTGTACCACTCATAATTGATGGCACCCGAAGTAGTGGCATCCAAAACCACGCTGTCTCCCTCACAAGCAGCAATGGGCGGACCCAATAAATTGTTCACGATAGAACAATCCAATGCACTATTGGGATAATCTACCCAAATATTTCCTGTAAATTGGATAGAAAAACCAGAATTCACATTACTGAAATTATTGATGAAGAGGTAATAATCTTCGCCTGCTTCCACTTGTAACCAATCCTCATAATGTACCGAATCCCCATCACCTGTTGGGTCCTCTCCTACTCCGATAAAACTGGTGTTTTCGCTATTATCAAAAAAGTTACAGCGCACCGGTTCCCCTAAATTGCTGCAATCACTTGCACGATAAAGCGCAAAATCCCAATCCTCATTGCTGTTATGCCCAATATTAAAGCCCAATTGCCCCGCTTCTGCGGTTCTAAAACGATACCAAGCAGAATTGGATTCTATGGCTCCCGTAGTGGTCTGTTCCAAACAACCGCTAGAGGCCGCTCCGTTAAAATCGTCCGCACCAAAGCCATTGGTCCCCCCATTGATAGGAGTATTGCTACAGATAGGAACCGCATCAGCACAATCTTGTACAACTTGGGTATGCGCAGTCTGGAAAATCAATAGGACAAATAAGGTATTCAAAAAGGCTTTCAACATAAAGGACTGTAGGTTTGGGCATTATAAAAGTACCGCGGTGTTAGGGTTAACAATAATTTATGTTGTCAAACCTCGGCAACCAGATGTTAAATCCCCTATTAATGTATATCTTTGCTCTCCTTAAGCAATAGCTATGAAACTAGAGCAGGCATTGGAAGAACAATATGAAGAAAGAGGAAACGACCACGTAGGTTCCTCATCGGACACCCCATTAAGAGAGGATGCTTTTGTATTAAGCGATGAAGAGAAAATCGAAAGAATACAAAAAAGTGTAAGAGAAATTATGCTTACGCTTGGCCTTGATTTGGATGATGATAGCTTAAAGGGCACTCCAAAAAGAGTGGCCAAAATGTATGTGCAGGAAATCTTTGGCGGATTGCATCCTGACAGAAAACCGAAATCCTCGACTTTTGACAATAAGTACAAGTATGGTGAAATGTTGGTGGAAAAGAACATTGTGGTTTACTCTACTTGCGAGCACCACTTGTTGCCCATTGTTGGGCGGGCACACATTGCCTATATTTCCAATGGAACAGTAGTTGGACTTTCCAAAATGAACCGTGTTGTGGATTATTACGCCAAACGTCCACAAGTTCAGGAACGCATGAACATCCAGATCGTAAGAGAGCTTCAAAAGGTACTGGGAACCGAAGATGTTGCCTGTGTTATCGATGCCAAACACCTTTGCGTAAACTCTAGGGGGATTCGAGATATTGAGAGCAGCACAGTAACTGCCGAATACGGCGGAAAGTTCAAGGACGAAGCCACACGAAGAGAGTTTTTGGACTACATCAACCTAGATACCGAATTTTAAACACCAACCGTTTAAATGCAATTGTACAAAGACCAAACTCTACGAATCCATAATTCACTTACTGGAAAAAAAGACCTATTCAAACCCATAAACGAAGGCCACGTCGGGATGTACGTCTGCGGCCCCACGGTGTATAGCAATGTACACTTGGGCAACTGCCGTACGTTTATGTCTTTTGATATGATTTTCCGGTACTTCAAGCATTTGGGGTACAAAGTGCGTTACGTTCGAAACATTACGGATGCCGGACACTTGGAAAACGACGCAGACGAGGGGGAGGATAAAATTGCAAAAAAGGCCAAATTGGAGCAGATTGAGCCCATGGAAGTGGTGCAAAGATACACTGTGGATTTTCACAATACTTTGCAGCAATTTAACCTTTTGCCCCCAAGTATTGAGCCAACCGCTACGGGACATATCATAGAGCAGATTGAAATCATTAAGGAAATTCTTGAAAAAGGATTGGCCTATGAAGCCAATGGTTCGGTTTATTTTGATGTGGTCAAGTTCAACGAAGACCACGACTACGGGAAGTTGAGCGGTAGAAAGTTGGAAGACATGATCACCAATACACGCGAACTTACCGCCCAGGATGAAAAAAGAAATCCACAGGATTTTGCGCTTTGGAAAAAGGCGGAACCGCAACATATTATGCGTTGGCCATCCCCTTGGGGCGATGGTTTCCCGGGATGGCACTTGGAGTGTACCGCAATGAGCACCAAATATTTGGGTGAAACATTCGATATTCACGGTGGAGGAATGGACCTTAAATTCCCTCACCATGAGTGTGAAATAGCACAAGCAGAAGCCAGTACCGGAAAATCTCCAGTGAATTATTGGATGCATGCCAATATGTTGACGTTGAACGGCAGAAAAATGTCCAAATCCACCGACAACAATATTTACCCTGCCGAGATTTTTAGCGGGGACAACAATATTCTTAGCAAGCCGTACTCCCCGTCCGTAGTTCGCTTTTTTATGATGCAGGCGCACTACACCAGTATTTTAGATTTGAGTGATGAAGCCTTACAAGCTTCTGAAAAAGGATACAACCGTTTGATGGACGCCCTTGACAGCATCGATAAATTAAAAACAAGGGAAAAGTCGGATTTTGATGTAGCCGCATGGATGCAGAAATGCTACGATGCCATGAACGACGACTTCAACACACCCATTCTGATCGCACAATTGTTCGAGGCGGTAAAACACATCAATTTAATCAAGGAGGACAAGGAAACTATTTCTGCTGAAGACAGGGATGCTCTCGCGAGTTCGCTCCACGCATTTGTTTTTGAGGTGCTGGGTGTTGAAAATCAAGCTATGTCCACAGATGATTCAGGAACTTTAAATGGAGTGATGGAATTATTGATCGACATTAGAAACGAAGCAAGAGCCAAAAAGGACTTTGCCACTTCTGATAAAATCAGGGACCAATTGGTCGAATTGGGCATTCAAATTAAAGATGGAAAGGACGGAACTACCTTTAGCGTAAACTAGTGCTTTACAAATTTTGATTGATACTCTCCTGGCGAAACATGGATTTTTCGCTTGAACAATCGGTTAAAATAGGAACGGTTCTCAAAACCACATTCCAAATAAATCTCTTTTATCTTCCTATCAGGATTTTTCAATAGATCGATTGCCATTTTTATGCGCTCACTGTTGATGTAATCAATCGGTGTTACCCCCAATTCCTCCTTAAAAGTCTTATGGAAGTGCGATTCGCTCATACAAGCCTTTTTACTGAGTTCACTTACAGATAAGGGCTCGTGCAAGTGTGTTGAAATATATTCTATCACATAGGCCAACCTATTATTGGAACTTAGCTTAGCGGCATTTTGCGCATATTTTTCCCTTGAATTGCCCTGTAAAATCCGAATGATGAGCTCTTGGAGCATATTATCCACAAAAAAATCCTTGGATGGATGGTTCTCGGTAAACAGATACAACAGCCGCTGGATAATTCCGTAGATACTGGCATCGTTGGTAAAGTGGTAGTTGTAATCCATCAAGGCCCATTCCGAACCATCGTGCTTTGGCATGGACTCATTCATTAAATTGATGACCTTATTGATTTTTTCATCAGAAATGGCCATGGCCAAGCAACGTGTCGGATTAGCCTCGTTCGCCTCGGGAAAATCAATGCACATGACTTCATTGGAAGGAAGTATCAATGATTCACCCGGAAGAAAATTGAATGATTTCTTATCCCGAAGGTGCATTACCTTTTTCCCTATCAACATAGATGCAAGTACGGGCTGGTCAAATTGGAGCAGCACCTTTTCTGCTTGTAAGTGGGTTTCAAAAACATGCATCGAGGCATTGTTCAACGTATACGAGGTCTGATTCTCGACCAAATGTTGGAGCTTTCTTTCCTTAAAAAATTTATCTGGCAAACGCATACTAAAATATCTAATTGGCAAAGTAAAATCTAAATACTTACTAAATATAAAAAATATAGCGCCATTTTTTGTTAAAAATATAAAAACAAAGAGGATTGGTCATATCATTAATAGAATACGTCAGATGTACAGGATGTAAAATCAATACTTTTAGAATCAGCCATTTGCACAAATTGGCAGATACATAAAAATTAACTTTAACAAACCGTATTATGAGCAATGTACAAACGACGGAACAGAGTGTTCTGGAAAAACCCAAATTCAAAGATCAGTATGAAAATTTCATAGGTGGAAAATGGACACCACCGACAAAGGGGGAATATTTTGACAATATTTCACCAGTAGACGGAAATGCGTTTACCAAAATTGCACGATCAACTGCAGAAGATGTTGACAAGGCCATTGATGCCGCTTGGGCAGCCGCCCCGGAGTGGAACAACTCCTCGGCCACCTACCGAAGTAATCTATTGTTAAAGATTGCCGATGCAATGGAAAACAATCTGGAAGCCCTGGCCCGTGCAGAAACTTGGGACAACGGCAAGGCACTACGGGAAACCCGTGCTGCCGATATGCCCTTGGCTGTAGACCATTTTAGGTATTTCGCAGGAGTTATTCGAGCAGAAGAAGGCTCCGTGAGCGAGTTGGATTCCAATACCGTTTCCATGAACATTATGGAACCTCTCGGGGTTGTGGGGCAAATCATCCCGTGGAATTTCCCCATTTTGATGGCGGCCTGGAAATTGGCTCCCGCTTTGGCCGCAGGAAACTGCGTGGTATTGAAACCTGCGGAACAAACCCCCGTGGGCATCTTGATTCTGATGGAATTGATCGAAGATATTCTTCCTGCCGGGGTTCTCAATATCGTAAATGGATTTGGCCTGGAAGCAGGAAAGCCTTTGGCATCCAGCCCAAGAATCAAAAAAATCGCCTTTACGGGAGAAACCACCACAGGGCAATTGATCATGCAATATGCCTCTAAAAACATCATTCCCGTTACCTTGGAATTGGGCGGCAAATCCCCAAACGTTTTCTTTGAAAGCATTATGGAAGCTGATGATGAATTCTTCGACAAATGTCTGGAAGGTGCCGTGATGTTCGCTTTGAACCAAGGCGAGGTTTGCACGTGTCCATCCAGAATCTTAGTTCAGGAGAGTATCTATGACAAATTCATAGAACGTGTAGTGGAACGTACAAAAGCCATCAAACTAGGACATCCGCTCGATCCAAACACCATGATGGGTGCCCAGGCATCCAACGATCAGTTTGAAAAAATCCTGAACTACATCCAAATTGGTAAAGAAGAAGGATGCGAGGTGCTAGCTGGTGGAGAAGCCGCATACAACGAAGGGCTTGAAGGCGGATATTACATACAACCCACCATCTTAAAAGGAAACAATAAAATGCGCGTGTTCCAAGAAGAGATTTTTGGTCCAGTGGTCTGTGTTACCACATTCAAGGATGAAGCAGAAGCATTGGAAATCGCCAACGACACCCTTTATGGATTGGGGGCCGGGGTTTGGACACGCGATATGCACCAGGCCTATAAAATTTCCAGACAAATACAAGCAGGTAGGGTTTGGGTAAATTGCTACCACAACTACCCGGCCCACGCTCCGTTTGGAGGATACAAAAAGTCAGGTATCGGGAGGGAAAATCACAAAATGATGCTCAGCCACTATACGCAGACCAAAAACATGCTGATTTCCTACGACAAGAAAAAATTAGGCTTTTTCTAGAATGGGAAATTTGACAAAACGCGTGTTGGTTTCCGACAACGCCATAAAAATCATTGATAAACTTAGGGAACGCCATGGTGAATTGATGTTTCATCAAAGTGGGGGCTGCTGCGATGGCTCCTCCCCTATGTGCTTCCAGAAAGGTGAGTTGATGCTCAATGAGAACGATGTGAAGTTGGGCACCATTCACGGATGCGATTTTTTTATGAGCAAGGACCAGTTCGAATACTGGAAACACACACAGCTAACAGTGGATGTGACTACGGGACGTGGTGCCAGTTTTAGTCTGGAAATTCCGCTGGGGCTCCGTTTTGTCATCAAGTCAAGGTTGTACACGGATCGGGAACGGGAACATTTAGAACCCGTGCAACCCGTAGAATAAGTTTAAATCAGGCCCCGACTTTGTCGGGGCTTTTTGCTACCTTGTATCCTCTTTTACCAATAGATAGCATGAAGAAAATTTTGATAGCGCCATTTGTTCTTTTGGTACGGTTTTACCAACTTTTTATATCCCCCATGCTTCCCTCCACATGTCGCTACTCCCCTACGTGTTCGCAATACACTTTGGAAGCCCTAAAAAAGCATGGACTGTTCAAGGGCGGATGGCTTTCCATAAAACGTATCGCCAGTTGCAACCCTTGGGGCGGAAGTGGTTATGACCCTGTCCCTTAAAAATTGCAATTTAATTAACCCGTGCAACCATCCAAAGTAGTTATATTAGTCCAAAATTTAGATAAATGTATTTTCTCGGATTTGATTGGAACCCCGAAGGAACCCTGTTTAAATTGGGTTTCATACAGATAAAATATTATAATTTATTGTGGATCGCGGCCTTTGTCCTAGGCTGGTTCATTATGAAGAAAATCTTCCTGAACGAAAAGAAATCCATGGAAAAACTGGATTCCCTTTTCATTTACACCGTAGTTTCCATTATGCTAGGTGCCCGTCTGGGACACGTATTTTTTTATGATTGGGACTACTACAAGGACCATTTGGTGGAAATTCTATTACCTATTAGAGAAAGTGCCAACAGCAACCTTTTTGGTATTATAAACGGGTACGAGTTCACGGGATTTACGGGACTGGCAAGCCATGGCGCCACCATTGCCGCCATAATTGGAATATGGCTGTATACCCGCAAATGGAAAGATATTAAAATGTTGTGGCTGTTGGACAGGTTGGTGATACCTTCCGCCATCGGAGCAGCTTTTGTACGGTTCGGGAATTTTTTCAACTCCGAAATCAATGGAAAGGTAGTGGACAAATCCTATTTTCTGGCCACAAGGTTTATTCGCGATTCGGATGATATGCCTGCCTATCAGGCTATGGCACTGACAAAGGAACAAACTCCCAATGCAGCTTACAAAGCGATACAGCACAACCCAGAATTTACGGAAATTTTACAATCCATTCCTTACCGTCACCCAGCACAATTATATGAAGGCTTCTGCTACGTTTTTGTATTCATAGCACTTTATCTTTTGTATTGGAAAACGGATTGGAAGAACAAGCCGGGCTTCCTTTTTGGGCTTTTTATGGTGTTATTGTTTGTGATCCGATTTTTTGTGGAGTTTTACAAAAAAAGTCAAGGTGGGTTCGAAGACGCGTTGGGCATGCTGTCCACAGGGCAATGGCTCAGCATTCCAATGATTCTCATCGGGGTATATTTTATGATCAAACCAGAACCAGTAGAACTATAACAACATGGTACGAATAGGAAAAATAGCGCTTCTGGCCTTTGCCATTGTTTTGGCAGCGTGTAAATCTGAGACCAAACAATCCATCAAAACGGAAAAGGTCTCCTTTACCAAAGAAGGTGAACTTACAGTACTGTCATCGGAAACAGACTCCATAAAGGCGAATTTTGACATAGAGATTGCCGAAACCGAATATGAGACCCTGACCGGGCTTATGTACCGAAAGTCAATGCAACAAGACCGAGGCATGTTGTTCATTCAACCCGAAGAGGCGGAGCAGAATTTTTACATGAAGAATACCGAAATCCCTTTGGATATTATTTATATCAACTCTGCAATGAAAGTCGTTAGCTTTCAAAAAAATGCAAAACCGTTGGATGAAAGTAGCCTACCTTCCAGGGCACCCGCAAAATATGTGCTGGAAATCAATGCGGGACTTTCCGACCAATTGGGATTGCAAGTGGGCGACAGCATCTCTTTTTCCCGCAATTAAATGTGTAAATATCTCCTAGAAAATCAAACTTCGGAACGGTTGATTTTTCGCAAGCTCGAAGAATCAGATTTTGAGGAGTGGTTGCCATTTTATCACCATCCAAAATCCACACAGTATTGGGAGGGCCTTCGCAAAGGCCCTGCGGAAGCCTGCAAGACTCAATTTGATAGAATTTTTGAACGTTACGAAAATGATCTGGGTGGCATGAATGCACTTATCTCCAAAGAAACAGGTAAGCTGGTCGGTATTTGTGGCCTGCTCGTTCAAACGGTTGACGACATTGAAGAACTGGAAATCGGTTATTCCGTGCTTCCCCGGTTTTGGTTGCAGGGATTCGCCTTTGAAGCAGCACAAAAATGTAAGAAGTTTGCTTTTGAAAACAATTTTACGGATTCGTTGATTTCCATCATTCATGTGGATAATATACCTTCCCAAAAAGTGGCTCAAAAAAATCGAATGCACTTGGATAAAACAACGACTTACAAGAATAATCCAGTCCATATTTTTCGGGTAAACCGAGGATAATTGTAATTTTGGGACTTTACCTTTATACCCCATGAAGCGCTTCAACAGCTACGCGATCCTTACACAAAACAACTCCAAAATAGACCCATTGGTCCAAAATTTGCTCCACAACCATGCCGTTGCAGGGTTAACTGAACTACAACAGTTGCAAGGTCTTCTTTTTTCCCGCTCGGAAATCAACAAGTACATGGACGAAGAGGAGCGACATGATATCAAAGTACTCACCAAGAACAAGGAACAAGCTTTAAAAACCATGAGCAGTGGTGAGCAGAAAAAGGCATTGCTCAATTATTTATTGCAACAAGACCCAGATTTCATCATACTGGTAAATCCTTATGATAATTTAGATGTGTCCACCCAAGCTAAACTAAAAGAGCAACTTTCGGACATTGCTTCCAACAAAATCCTGATTCAATTGGTGAGCAGATTGGATGATATATTGCCCAGTACCGACCACTTTTTTAAACTGGATGGAAACAACTTGCTAAAATATGAATCGCCCGATGTTTTTTGGAAAGAAAACAAACCCGAATCCATCAGTTTTAACGGAACCATTCCTCCTCCTTTATCCACTGTTGATATTGACTTAGAGGAACTGGTAAACTTCAACAAAGTCTCTGTAAGTTTTGACGGCCGCCAAGTACTCGACGAAATCAATTGGGTCATTAAAAAAGGAGAATTTTGGCAACTCATTGGACCAAACGGCAGCGGTAAATCAACGCTTTTGTCGATGATTACAGGGGACAGCCATAAGGGGTATGGGCAAGACCTGACTATTTTTGGGCAAAAAAAAGGTAGCGGCGAAAGCGTTTGGGACCTCAAACAAAAAATAGGATACTTTACTCCGGCAATAACCACTAAGTTCAGAGGCTATCACAGTTTGGAAAATATGATTATTTCCGGACTCCATGATTCCATAGGACTGTATGTTATACCCACGGACAGGGAAAAACAATTGGCTTTGCAATGGCTGAACCTATTAAACCTCGAGGACCGAAAAAATGATCATTTTCGAGATCTCTCCACAGGAGATAAACGTTTGGTGATGATGGCCCGCGCCATGGTAAAACACCCCCCTTTCCTTATTTTGGACGAACCTACTGCCGGCTTGGATGATTATAACGCGCATTTGTTCGTTGCTTTGGTAAACAAAATAGCAAGGGAAAGCGACTCCACCATTGTTTTTGTCTCGCACCGTAAGGAGCCACAATTGGACCCAGAGCACATTTTTGAGCTCCAACCTTCGGAAAACGGTTCAAAAGGCGCTGTATCGAACATTTAATTATCCTATAAAGCAACACGTAAGACAATCAGCTATTTTTTTGCTATCTTATAGGGAATTCAACATTTAACCACTCCCTTACATGCAAAAGATTACTGTAAAGCCAGGTGCCAAACTTGTGGATTACAAGGCGTACGGCTCGCTCTACTCTTCCGTGCTAGATTTTACGGAACAAGCAAAAGAACCCATTGAATCCCTTCGGGGCAGAACTATTTGGATGATCAATTCCACCGCTATTGGTGGCGGGGTCGCCGAAATGCTCCCAAGTCAAATGCGAATACTTCGTGAACTAGGTGTATCTATCGAATGGCTTGTAATAGAAGCCAAAAAAGATGCTTTTTTTGATTTGACCAAACGTATCCATAATGCCATTCATGGAAGCGGTAACGGTATTTTCACGGAAGAAGACCGGAAAATTTATGAGGAAGTCAACCAAAACAATCTCTCCAAGGCCTTGGAGCTTATAAATGATGGTGACATTGTAGTGGTACACGACCCACAACCGATGCCCTTGGCGGCGATGATCAAAAAAGAGAAGAATGTTTCCATTATTTGGAGGTGTCACATCGGACTAGAAGATGATACCGATGTTACCGATGCCGTCTGGAAGTTTTTGGAACCGTACACAAACGATTACGACCACTTCGTCTTCAGTCTTCCCTCCTACGTTCCAAAACCGTTAAAAAATAGAACATCCATTATACCCCCGGCAATAGATCCCTTGAGCCATAAGAACCGGGAGCTGCAATTGCACAAGTGTATTGGTATTTTGTATCAGTCCGGCGTGTTGGATGACCATAAGGCCATACTCTACCATAGGTATGAAAATCTGGTGAGAAAAGTTATGCCGGACGGCTCTTTTGATGTGCTGGATGCAGATAAAAATTTGGATTTGATATACCGTCCAATAGTTACCGAAATTTCAAGATGGGACCGTCTTAAAGGTTTTAAGGAACTGATGGAAGCCTTCATCAAAATGAAAATGGACAACCGAAAATATGGCGACCCAAAAAGTCTGGAATATAAACGTATTGAAATGACCTTATTGGTCATGGGGGGGCCGGACCCTGCATTTGTATCGGACGACCCGGAAGGCAAAGAGGTTCTCAAAGAGCTTACCGAAACGTACAAAAAAGTAGATAGCAGTATGCAAAATGATATTGCCATATTACTGCTGCCCTTGGATAATCCCAAGCAGAATGCATTGATCGTAAATGCGCTCCAACGAACATCGAGTATTGTCGTACAGAATTCCATCCAAGAAGGTTTCGGACTAACGGCAACTGAGGCCATGTGGAAAAGAAAGCCCGTTTTAGTGTCCAATGCGGCAGGACTTAAATATCAAGTGGTTCATAATAAAACAGGTCAAATAAATCCAGACCCCACAGATATCGAAAGCTTATCCAAAACCTTGGCCTATATGCTCAATCATCCTAAAGAACGGGATAAATGGGGTTTTAATGGTCAGCTCAGGGTCATCCAGAACTTCACCCTGTTCAGCCAATTGTTATTGTGGCTGGGAACGTTATCCGCAAACAAAGTATAAAAAAAGGCCCTCGGATCGAGGGCCTTTTTTATAAAGTGTAATGTAAAAAAAACGAAAAACTATGCTCCTGTAGCAGCAGCAATTTTCTTCTTTAATGAGTCGAACATCACAGGTGTTGCGATAAATACAGAAGAGTAAGTACCTACAACTACACCTACGATCATTGCAAACATAAATCCTCTAAGGCTTTCACCTCCAAAAATGAAGATGGCCAACAACACTATCAAAGTGGTAAGCGAGGTGTTCAATGTTCTACTCAAAGTACTGTTCAATGCATCATTGATGTTTTCTCCATCATTGAATCCTTTAAGCGCGGTGATTTCACGGATCCGGTCGAACACTACCACTGTATCGTTCAGGGAGTATCCAATAACTGTTAGGATCGCCGCAATAAAAGCTTGATCGATTTCCATGTTGAAAGGCATAATGCTTCCTGTTAGGGAGAAGATACCCAATACGATCATTACATCGTGGAAGACCGCCACAACGGCACCCAAGGAGAATTGCCATTTTCTAAATCGCAATAGGATATAAAGGAAAACTACCGCCAAGGAACCGATAATGGCCAAGAATGCATTTTTCTTGATATCATCCGCGATGGTCGGACCTACTTTTACCGATTGCAGAATTCCGATTGACTTTTCTGATGCTCCAACGGTAAAATCTTCAAAAGACGTACCATCTGGCAAATATTTTTGTAGCGTAGTGTACAACATATTTTGAATCTCGTTATCCACTTCTACACCTTCTTCGTCCACTTTGTAAGGAGTGGTCACCTTAATTTGATTGTCATCGCCAAACGTTTTCACCATGGTTCCGCTACCGAATTCAGTATTGAGTTCAGAAGCAATCTCCGAAGGATTCACTGCTTTCTCAAAACGGATTTGATACGAACGTCCACCAATAAAATCAACACCTTGGTTCAATCCTTTGGTAAGCAAGGAGAATACACTTACCGCCAATAAGATTCCAGAAATAATATAGGCAATCTTACGCTTGGACAAGAAATTGATGCTCAACTTGGTAAAAAGGTTCTTGGTAATACCAGTACTGAAATCCAATCGCCTTCCTTTTTTGCTTGTATAGGCCTCTATCATCAATCTGGTCACGAATATAGCCGTGAACAAGGATGTAACAATACCGATCATCAATGTAGTGGCAAAACCTTTAATGGGTCCCGATCCAAAAATAAACAGTATGATTGCGGTAAGACCTGTTGTGATGTTGGCGTCCAAAATAGAAGACAAGGCATTTCCAAAACCATCGGCAATGGCTTGCGCCTTTCCTTTTCCGCGGGCCAATTCTTCTTTTATCCTCTCAAAGATAAGTACGTTGGCATCTACCGACATACCAATGGTCAATACAATACCTGCGATACCCGGCAACGTCAAAACAGCACCAAGGCTTGTCAACACCCCAAAAATCAACAAAATATTGAATACCAATGCGATATCTGCAAATACTCCTGCTCTGCCGTAGTAGAAAATCATCCACACCAATACAAAAATCATGGCAATGACGAAGGACATAAATCCACTATCAATAGCTTCTTGCCCTAAAGATGGCCCAACTACTTCGGACTGAATAATATCAGCGGAAGCAGGAAGTTTACCTGCACGCAGAACGTTAGCAATATCTTTGGTTTCGTTCACTGTAAATGTACCGGTAATCTCGGAACGTCCTCCAGAAATAGGTCCGGAAGAAACACCTGGTGCCGTGTACACTTTGTTATCCAAAACAATGGCAATACCTGTTTGGTTGTTGTATGCATCTCCGGTCAATTCTTCCCATTCCTTGGCACCACGAGTGTTCATCGTCATGCTAACTGCGGGCTTGTTGAATTGGTCAAAGGTGTCCTGTGCATCAGAAACCACATCGCCACTGATTCTTGGAGTTCCCTCCCTGTTGGATTTCAATGCGTACAAATCAACTACCTCAACATCTTGTGCGGGACGCTCCCAAAGGAACTTGGTAAATTGAATATCGTTTGGCAATAATCTTTTGATCTCTGGCATTCTCAAATACTCACCAATCTCGGCGGTATCCGAAACCATAGCCCTAGCAATGGCATGACTCCCTGGATTGGCAGGAATCAGTTTGCCCAAAATAGGATTGGCCTGAGCGGTCATATCCAAGGAATCCTGAGAAACATCGGAAAGCAATGAATCGATTTCGGACTCCGGTTTTGCCTCGGTATCCTCTTTGGCTTCGGGCTTCAAAATTTCTTTTAAACGTTCATTGGCACTTACCAAGAAGTTTCCAATGCTGTTGTTGCTCTGCGGATAGGTTTCCCAGAACTCCAATTGTGCGGTACTTGACAAAAGCTCTTGTGCACGGGCGATGTCCCTAGCGCCGGGAAGTTCCACCAAGATTCGGCCAGAATTTCCTTCTCTTTGAATATTGGGCTGGGTTACACCAAAGCCATCGATACGCTCACGCAGTACTTCAAATGCAGAAACGATGGATTCATCAATCTTTCTTCTGATGACAGGCTTTACCTGATCATCCGTCATTTGAAAATTGATATCATCGCTAAGACCTTTATTGGCAAAAATATCCGGTGATGCCAATTTGGTATCGCCTTTTATTTTGTCAAAAGCCTCAAAGAATAGTTCCAAATACGTGTTATCACTATTCTTGGATGCTTCATCGGCATCGGCCAATGCTTTGTTGAACACTGGGTTCTTGGTATTGTTGGCCAAGCCTTTCAAGATATCCTTAACGGAAATCTGCAAGGTAACGTTGATACCTCCCTTGAGGTCCAATCCCTTGTTCAACTCTTTCGTCTTGGCATCTTCATAGCTCGTAAAGCCCAAAACAGTGTTATCACCGATAGAGTCCAAATACGATGCCTCTAAAGCTTCACGCTTTGCAACATAATCTTCCTCAGCTTCCGAAATTTGGCTAACTGCGTAAACCTCAGCATCTTTCTCCAACTTGTTAGTGATGAAAGTATAAGATAACTGATAGATGCTCACCAAGCCAAAAAGGATCGCGAAAAGCCTTATAAGTCCTTTATTCTGCATTGATTGTTAATTTTTTAGAAGTTTTCTTAAACAGCGTGCAAATATATCATTTCCGATAAGATTTGACAATAGAAATTAATGTAATTGCAATTACGGTCGATGGTTACGCTGTTAAAATGAAAATGTCATTTCGGACAAACCTTTAAATTTCCAAACAAATTGAGGGAAAAACTCTTTTAAGGCCATGTCCGAAATGACAATTTAGTCGGTTATGGTTTATTCAATCTAGACGTCTAAAAGTCCGTTGGTTTTTTTAACGCCAGCTGCACTTTCTTGCATTTTGGCCTTTTCTGCATCGGACAATTCGATTTCAACGATTTTCTCGATTCCATCTTTGCCCAAAATTACTGGTACTCCGATACAAATATCATCCAATCCGTACTCACCTTCCAAAAAGGTAGAGCATGGGAACATTTTCTTCTGGTCGCAAGCAATGGCCTGCACCAAACCGGAAACTGCTGCGCCTGGGGCGTACCAAGCACTGGTACCCAACAATTTGGTCAAAGTGGCACCTCCAACTTTGGTCTCTTCCACGACCCAGTTCATCTTATCTTCGGATAGGAATTCAGAAACTTTCACACTGTTCCTAGTGGCATGTCCGATAAGTGGAACCATTCCCACATCGCTATGTCCGCCGATTACCATACCGTCCACATCGGAAATAGGGGCTTCCAACGCTTCGGCCAGTCTATATTTAAAACGTGCGCTGTCCAAGGCCCCACCCATACCAATAATCTTGTTCTTTGGCAATCCGGTAGCCTTGTGCACCAAATAGGTCATCGTATCCATTGGATTGCTCA
Source organism: uncultured Allomuricauda sp. (assembly GCA_963677115.1). Taxonomy (GTDB): domain Bacteria; phylum Bacteroidota; class Bacteroidia; order Flavobacteriales; family Flavobacteriaceae; genus Flagellimonas. Next base: position 2,383,563 of record OY781874.1, on the reverse strand, counting down.
CTACTATAATGGTTACCTCTGGAGAGTGTTCAATTAGACTTGTGGCAACAGTTTTTACGATGCCGGCGTTGATCCCGATCAATTCCTCACGTGTCATACCCGGTTTACGTGGAATTCCCGAGGTGATCACTGCGATATCACTACCAGCTGTTTTGCCATAATCACTGGTACTTCCCGTGATTTTAGTATCAAAACCGTTCAAAGAGGCCGTCTGCATCAAATCCATGGCCTTACCTTCGGCATATCCTTCTTTGATATCCAATAAAACAACTTCTGCCGCAAAATTTTTCATTGCTATGTATTCTGCACAGCTTGCTCCCACTGCGCCTGCTCCAACTACGGTAACTTTCATTTGTATAGATTTAAATTTTAGTCTTCAAAAATAATGCTTTTGATGCAGAAAGAAGCTGACTTTTACCAGTTTTAGAGAGCCAACTCCATCAAATTATATCATCTAAAAGTCAATTTGAGGTGAAGAAAAGCCCCATTACAAATGTAGGAGATATAAAAAATGAAATATTTTATAGGTTTTATGCAATAGATTCCTACAAAACTACGTTATAATAGTCCCAAATTTAATGTAACCTACTTGACTATGAAAAAGCTCTTTTCATTGTTGTCCATTGTTGGCATCATTGCCATAAGCAACTGTACCCGAGTACCAGAGAATCACGACCCTATTCTGGGTATCTGGGCAAAAACCGAATCTTCCAGCATTGAGGACAAAAACTCCGGCACCGTTCGAGAAGAATGGATTTTCAACGATGTATACCTAGGCAGGTACCAAAGATATTCGAACTCCAAATTGATTTTTTATACCGATTTTAAATGGTCCGAGGAAAACGGGACGTATTCCATTACCTACGGTGACCCCGAAGTAACGGATATTACCGTAAGCTTGGAAAAAGCAAAAACACCAGAGATATTGACCTTGGATAATGGCTCGGTCTTCGCCACCAGGGAATGACGTGAAGACTACATATATGAAAATAGGAGGCCCCATTATGGGGCCTTCTTTAGTTTTGGTCGGTTGATTTGTTTTCTTTCTATCTGAATCCGAAGTTGACACCAAAGGTGAAGGTGCTGAATTCGGCTATATTGTATTCTGCGTTTAGCCTAAAGAAACCCAATTTTAACTTGGTACCCAAGGTGGCAGCAACTCCACTTACGCTTTCGGATACGGTAAAAGGATCTACAACGGCCTCCGAAAAGAATGGTCCGTTGGCCTGATAGGTCCCCAATAAATCGATATCCGATTTACCGCTGATATACCCAAGTCCTCCATAAAAATTGATGACCGGAATATTTTTAGTGGATACGACCGCGCTAAAATTCCAAGTTTTAAAGTTTGCATCAATCCGTTGATCGCTTCCATCAATAAAGTCCGAGTCCGTAAAATCATATTCACCATTTAGATTGGTATATCCTATGACCGCTGAAATGGCAACGGGCATCACTTTGTCCGCAGGTAATATTTTGGTGAAATCGTACTGCAATCCTGCACCAAAGAGCCCGAGTTTTGCATCGTCATCAAATTTGATTTTTGGTAAAAAACGAGCTTTTACCTCCAGCCCCTTGACCAAACCAACACTTGCTTGGATATATCCCGATGGGATAAAATTGAGGTTTTCCGAAGCAAGCCCCGAAGGAAGCTCAAAGTCCTGACTAAAGACACCACTTTGATCCTCGACAAAGACCTCTACGCCCTCAATATCACCCAAAGCGGTCGATACCATTCTGGCTTGTCCAGGGTTCTGTACAAAGTCCAGGTTTTCGTAATCCGCCGGATCTAACAAAAATGCTTTTTTATCATCTTTGTTCTTAAATCCGGTCATGTTTCCAATAATGGATATTTCGAATCCGCCCAAAGGTTTGGCCTCAGCGGTATTGTACCATCCGTTGGAAATGCTGTAAATGGCTCCTTCAGAAACGGGAGACAAATAGGCATTGGCAAATTGCTCTGCATCTGCGACACCCGAGACAAAGATATCGTTCAGGTCCTGGGCCCTACCCAGAGCCACAGAAACCAATGCCATGAATAAAACTACTCTTTTCATAATTTTGAAGTTTTACCCAAAACTAAAAAAATTCGCCTTTGCGGGGCGAATTTTTTTAGTGAAATGCTTGATATCTATACATCTATATTGGCATAGACGGCATTTTTCTCTATAAATTCACGTCTTGGTGGCACTTCATCCCCCATTAGCATGGAGAATATTCTATCGGATTCCGTTGCATTATCAATCTGTACCTGACGTAATTTTCTAAAATCTGGATTCATAGTGGTATCCCAAAGCTGCTCGGCATTCATCTCACCAAGACCTTTGTAACGTTGGATACCTGCTCCTCCACCCATTTCTGCGTTGATCGCATCACGGTCCTTATCGTTCCATGCATAGCGCTTTTTGGCCCCTTTCTTTACCAAATATAATGGTGGGGTTGCAATATAAACGTGCCCACCTTCTATAAGTTCCCTCATATATCGGAAGAAGAAGGTCAAAATCAACGTTTCAATATGGCTACCATCCACATCCGCATCACACATAATCACTACTTTGTGATAACGAAGTTTGTCCAGGTTCAACGCTTTACTGTCTTCCTCGGTTCCTATGGTAACACCTAATGCGGTGTAAATATTCTTGATTTCCTCGTTTTCAAAGACCTTGTGCTGCATGGCCTTTTCCACGTTCAAAATCTTACCCCGCAATGGCAATATGGCTTGGAAATTCCTATCTCTTCCCTGTTTCGCCGTACCACCTGCCGAATCTCCCTCTACAAGGAAAACTTCACATTTGGTCGGGTCTTGTTCGGAACAGTCCGATAATTTCCCGGGCAGCCCGCCTACACTCATTGGGTTTTTACGCTGAACCATTTCCCGCGCTTTTGCGGCAGCATGCCTGGCTTGGGCGGCCAGCTTCACTTTCTCCACAATTTGCTTGGCATCGTCCGGGTTTTCTTCCAGATAATCGGTCAACATCTCGGAAACCGCCTGACTTACCGCACTGGTGACCTCGCGGTTACCCAATTTTGTCTTGGTCTGACCCTCGAACTGCGGCTCTGCCACTTTTACGGAAACAATGGCCGTAAGTCCTTCACGGAAATCATCCCCAGAAATTTCGAACTTTAATTTGTCCAACATTCCCGAATTATCGGCATATTTTTTCAATGTAGTGGTCAAACCTCTTCGAAAACCAGAGAGGTGCGTACCTCCTTCGTGCGTGTTGATATTATTTACATAGGAATGAAGGTTTTCGGAATATCCCGTGTTGTAGACCATGGCCACTTCTACAGGAATGCCGTTTTTTTCACCTTCCATTGAAACTACGTTCTGAATCAAAGGCTCTCTATTCCCATCCAAGAATTTGATGAATTCCTTCAGACCTTCCTCGGAATGAAATGTTTCTGAAATGAACTCTCCTTTCTCGTCTTTGTTTCTTTTATCCGTGAGTATAATGGTAATCCCTTTGTTCAAATAGGCAAGCTCGCGCATTCTATTGGACAAGGTCTCGTAGTTATATTCAGTAGTTTGGGTAAAAATGGTATCATCGGGAATGAAAGTAACTATGGTACCCGTTTCCTTGCTTTCCCCGACACTTTTAACCGGGTAAAGGCTTTTTCCCCTTTCGTATTCCTGCTCCCATATTTTACCGTCTCTGTAGACCGTAGCCTTTAAGCTAGAAGATAATGCGTTAACACAGGATACACCCACACCGTGGAGTCCACCGGAAACTTTATAGGAATCCTTGTCGAACTTACCACCGGCACCAATTTTGGTCATTACCACCTCAAGGGCAGAAACTCCTTCTTTTTTGTGCAGATCCACGGGGATACCCCTACCATTATCCTCTGTGGTTATAGAATTATCCTCGTTGATGGTCACTTGGATTCTATCGCAATAACCACCCATCGCTTCATCGATGGAGTTGTCCACAACCTCATACACCAAGTGATGCAACCCCCTGACCCCTACATCTCCAATATACATGGAAGGTCTCATACGTACATGCTCCATTCCCTCAAGGGCCTGAATGCTATCCGCGGAGTATTGTTTCTTGTTCGCTTCTTCGCTCATATATTTTCTGTATTTGCATCAAATATTCAAATCTTACAAATATAACCAATACCCTTCGAAAATGGTCTTGAACTGGCTGTATGACACCCTAAGTTATCAACAAAAACTGTGGAAAACGACTTACTTTCGGACCGTCCCTTGTCCATGGCAGGGTACAACTAAAAAACCCCTTGAACAAGGGGTTTTTTGGACTAATTAAAAAATGAAACTAGTTTAGATTACTGCTTCATTGCGTTTGGTTGGTTTAAACGGGGGTTATTTCTTATAAGCATCGGTATGAACCTTAGCCACAGCTCTTCCCGATGGATCGTTCATATTTTTAAAGGCCTCGTCCCACTCCAAGGCAATCTTGGTACTACAGGCCACCGATGGCTCCTGGGGAACACACAGTGCTGCCGCATCCGACGGGAAGTGACTTTCAAAAATTGAACGATAATAATATTCTTCTTTGGATGTCGGCGTCTGTATGGGGAACTTAAAATGAGCATTCTCCAACTGCTCATCCGTTACTTCTTCCGCCACAACAGCTTTTAAGGTATCTATCCAGCTATATCCGACACCATCCGAAAATTGTTCCTTTTGTCTCCAGGCAACGCTTTCGGGCAGATAATCTTCGAATGCCTTGCGCACTACCCATTTTTCCATGCGCTCGCCGTTGATCATCTTATCTTTTGGATTGATACTCATCGCTACATCCATAAACTCTTTATCCAAGAAGGGTACACGCCCTTCAATACCCCAAGCGGCCAATGACTTGTTGGCCCTTAAGCAATCGTACATATGGAGCTTATCCAGTTTTCTTACGGTTTCCTCATGAAAATCCTTTGGGCTCGGCGCCTTGTGGAAATACAGGTATCCACCGAACAACTCATCGGCTCCTTCACCCGAAAGAACCATTTTGATCCCCATCGATTTGATTACTCTGGCCATTAAGTACATTGGAGTTGACGCCCTTATAGTTGTAATATCGTAAGTCTCTAGATTATATACAACATCTTTTATCGCATCCAGACCTTCTTGAATGGTAAATTTGATTTCGTGATGGACAGTTCCGATATGGTCAGCCACTTTTTGAGCCGCTGCCAAATCAGGAGAACCTTCCAGCCCAACGGAGAAAGAGTGTAACTGTGGCCACCAAGCATCGGTGGTATCACCAGACTCTATTCGTTTTTGAGAGTATTTTTTAGCTATTGCAGAAGTTACGGAAGAATCCAATCCTCCTGAAAGCAGAACTCCATATGGCACATCGGACATCAACTGACGGTGAACCGCCGCTTCCAAAGCATCCTTTATTTTTTGAATACTGGTTTCGTTCTCCTTTACGGCATCATACTCCATCCAATCACGCTTGTACCATCTTACAAATTCTCCATCGGAGCTGTGCATGTAGTGCCCGGGAGGAAACAGTTGGATTTTGGAACAGGTGCCCTCCAATGCTTTCAGTTCGGAAGCAACATAAAAGGTCCCGTTTTTATCCCAACCTATATACAAGGGAATAATTCCCATGTGGTCGCGAGCGATGAAATATTCATCTTTTTCGGAATCGTATATGGCAAAACCAAAAATTCCGTTCATTTCGTCCACAAAGTCCACTCCTTTTTCTTGATACAAGGCCAATATCACTTCACAGTCCGATTGGGTCTGAAAATCATATTTTCCATCGAACTGCTTTCTGAGCTCTTGATGATTATATATTTCCCCATTGGCCGCAAGCACCAATTTACCGTCTGCACTGAACAGCGGTTGTTTGCCCGAAGCTGGGTCCACGATGGCCAATCTCTCATGGGCCATAATTGCTTTGTCATTGGAATAAATTCCACTCCAATCCGGCCCGCGGTGCCTTACTTTCTTCGACATCTCCAACAATTGGGGCCTAAGCACTTCCGTACTTTCCTTCACATCAAATGCGCATACAATACCACACATAAAAATATATTTAATAACAAATTTGAAACAAAAATGACTCTAAGGATTAAAAAATAAAAGTCTTAACCATATTTAAATTACATATTTAAACTAAAATAAACTAATCAATATCATTTTGAAATTAAAATAAGATTTTTGTTTTTAACCCTACCCCTATTGTAAGGTTACTTAATTATCACGTCTGTATATTTAAACAACATTTAATTAACTAGTTTTGAAAGAAACTTAAATCACAATCATGAAAAAATTAACAGTATTACTTTTAGTGCTATGCACAGGTTTGGTATTCTCCACGGATGCCTTGGCCCAAAAATTCAGTGGGTTGGACAAAAGTCCTGCGGACATTGCTTATTACCCCCCTAGTTCAAGAGAAGCTGATAAAGCTGCCCGTGTTATTTATAGCCGTCCGCAATTAAAGGGACGTAGCCTGGCCGAACTGGCTCCTGTTGGAAAAGTTTGGAGAACCGGGGCGAACGAAGCAACGGAAATAACCTTTTATAAGGATGCAAAAATTGATGGAAAAACGGTCAAGGCCGGATCATACGCCTTGTTTACCATTCCTGGTGAAGACGAGTGGACCGTTATTCTAAACAGCAATTTGCACCAATGGGGCGCATACTCTTACGACAGCGATGCCGATGTGCTTCGCGCCACTGCTTCGGCCTCTACCGATAGTGAAGAACTGGAGGCGTTCGGTATTGCTTTTGATGATGATGGAAACTTGGTTATGGGTTGGGGAACTACAAGGGCAACCTTACCGATCAGTTACTAAAAAGTTTTAGCTCTAACTATGAAAGCCCCAGTTTGGGGTTTTTTTTATTTTTTATTTCTTTTGGACACCGCCCAAGAAAACCTGCTCGGCAGTTATATTTGGAATCTCTTCGGAGGGAATCGTCATAATATTGTCGCTCAATATCACAAAGTCAGCAAATTTACCGGGTTCAACGCTTCCTTTTTCATCTTCTTCAAAATTGGAATAGGCCGCCCAAATGGTCATACCTTTAAGGGTTTCCTCCCTGCTCAAGGCATTCTCCATTTGAAAACCGCCTTCGGGGTATTGTTCCACATCTTGACGGGCCACCGCTGCATAAAAAGTCAGAAACGGATTCACTTGCTCCACCGGAAAATCGGTGCCCAAGGCAACCATTCCCGCCTTGTCCAACAAATCTTTGTAGGCATAGGCACCTTTTACGCGCTCAGCACCCAATCTATCTTCGGCCCAGTACATATCACTGGTGGCGTGGGTAGGCTGCACGGACGGAATGATGCCGTTTTCAAAATAATCAAAATCGGATGGTGAGATTACCTGTGCATGCTCTACTTTCCACCTGCGGTCGGTTTTTCCTTTCAAAGCATTTTCGTAAGCCCTCAACACTACAATATTGGCAGAATCACCAATGGCGTGGGTGTTCATCTGGTAATCGGTGGCTGCAATTCGCTGTGCAAGTGCTTCAATCTGGTCGACCGGCGTGACCATAGCCCCAAAATGACCGGGCTTATCGGAATAAGGCGCCCTCAATGCAGCTCCTCTGGAACCCAAAGCTCCATCACCATACACCTTTACGGAACGGACATTCAACCCATCTGTTTTGATGATGCCCTTCTCCAAAAAGTAATCCAGATTCTCTGGATAGTTGGATACCATGGCATATACACGAATTGACATTTCGCCGGCTTGCTGTAGGCTATCGATCAACTCGATAATATCCCTCGACAGCCCCGCATCGTTTACTGTGGTCAAGCCGTAATCCAACGAAATCTTCTCTGCATCTTTAAGTGCTTGTATTTTCTGCTCCAGATTGGCCTCGGGGACAATTTTATCGACAAGCCCCATGGGGTTATCCACCAAAACTCCGGTAATCTCACCATTCCCCTTCACAATTTCACCGCCTTCGGCTTTTGTGTTATCTGTAATCCCAGCCATATCCAAAGCTTTTTGGTTCACCAGATAGGCATGGCCATCGATTCGCTCCAATGCCACAGGAGTATCGGGAAACAATTCATCAAGCTTGTCCTTGGTAGGGAATTCCTTTACTTCCCAATCGTTTTGGTCCCATCCCCTTCCGCGGATAAAACTTGATGGACGTTCTTTTTGAAACGCAACTACCCGCTCCACTACTTCATCAAAACTTTCTGTTCCCACCAAATCGACCACTTGCTGATTTTGTCCCAATCCATAAAAATGACAATGGGCATCTATTAGTCCAGGAACGATTGTTTTGCCCTCGGCATCCAACTGCTGTAAAGCTTTATATTTTTCTAAAATTTCTTCGGTACTGCCAACGGCAACAAACTTTCCATTTTTTATGGCCATACTTGATGCTTTGGAAAAATCAGCATCTACGGTGTAAATATTGGCATTGGTAACGATAAGGTCTACTTCTTCCTCGGTAGCACAAGAAAATACGAATAGACTGGCAACTATGAATAGGTACTTTTTCATTTCTGATGGTTTCCATCAAAAATAGAAAAAGCACTGATAAGCGAACCAAGTTCAACCTATTATTTAGAATAGTTAGCCCTCAATTTTTAAAATTAAAATTTTAAGAATCAAGTATTTCTTTTCTTTAGGGGCCTTCAATTTTTCCGTGTATCGAAAAGGAAGTATAGCCCAACAAAAAAAAACGTGGGAGAGCCCACGTTTTTTTAATTTTATTAAATATCAACTCTGGTTTTTGTGTTTACCTGGACTTCTTTTTTAAAAATCAAACTTATAGGACACACCGGCCAACGCTTGGAACCCTTGAACCCCAAAATTGGCCCAACGTTGATAGCTATTGTTCGCAATATTTGAAGCTTTCACGAAAATGGACAACTGCTCATTAAAACGGTATCCCACGTGCGCGTTGGCATCAAAAAAACCATCTAGGGCCACCTGTTGGAATTGTAATTCTGAATTGAGCGGGTTGATCTGCGACAATAAATCATCCCTTTCGCCGACATAGAACAAGTTGGCCCCCATGTACCATTGATCGGAGATTTGATAATCCATAAAAACCGACCCTTTAATTGATGGCAAGTTCCAAGCAGGATTATCCGTTTCGGTATCGTAATCATAGAATTCTCCGTTGATGCCCAGAGAAAAGTTGCGGTTCACATCCACATTGATTTCACCGAACACGCCCAATGTTTTTACATCATCGTAAAATACCTGAAACGAGTTGCCGTAGAAATAGCTTTTCTCATCATCTCTGGAAGTATTGATGGGGTTATGGAAAAACAAAGGCTTCCTATTCTCTGCCATGTACGAACCTTTGATGTTGTATCCCACATTGGAGGTCAACTGCCCCTTCAAACCCAAATATCCTTCGTATTGTTGGTCGGTCGGAACGATGTCCAAAGTTGGGGAAACGTATGGGTTATCATCCACAAAATCGTGGTAGGAATTTTGCCTTAGCTCACCTTCTATTCCTCCGTAGGCAATTACATTTTCGTCCATCACACGATATGAAGCGGTGACTGCCGGATAGATATAAAAGTTGTTCTCGCTGTTTTCCATATCCAATCCGTAAACAATGTTCGCTCCCAAGTTAATCGTCAAGTCATCACGTAGGATCAACAAGCTTGGCGTAACACCGGCCTGCAGATTGCTGTACTTTTTCTCCCCTTCATTGCCCGTTTCCGAAATGGAGCCATTCTCAAAACTTCCTCCTACATAATCCACCTTTACAGAAATTGTAATCAATTCCTCCGTTACGGGAAGTTCAAAAGTGGGATTGATCACTGCACGGTTCTCGGCAGATTCTGTGGCATCCCAAAAACGTCGCAACAATAGGTTACCGCTCTTAAAATAAGAATCCTCCATATTAAAATGCGCTTTGGCCTCGGCATTAAAATAGTTTTGTGTCTCATCCATGCCATTGATTTCATCCTCACTGAACAATTCACTCTGGATTCCATACCAATTATAAAGTTGGTGTTGCAAGCCTATGGATGCACCCCAATCCATATAACGGTCCTTTTTGGCATAGGAAGCATTCAATTTGGTATCGTAGAAATCGGTTTCCAAAGGGGTGGAATCCAAATCGCCACGGGAAGAGTTGTGGGTAAGGCCAAAATCCAATAAATCTTCTCCCCTGTTGAATTCCCTGCTGGTATAAAAGTCTACCAAGGCATTGTTGTAGTTGCCCAAACCTACGGATGCATAGGAATTGTACAAGGTGGGTGGCGGTGTTTTCTCCACTCCCGAAGCCTTTCCCTTTGCCGGGGTAAAAGTGGATGCCACGGGCACGGAAAATATACTGTAATCGATTTTCTTTTTTTTAAGCACGATGGAATCGTTCAAGCTGGGGGACGATTTAATTTTAAAGGCATCCGAAACGGTCGGGGAATACGGCTTCACCACCGTTACCGTTTCCGTACCAATGTTATCCTCTTCTTGGGCGATAACCACTCCGCAAAGGCTCAAAAAAAGTATTGAAAATATATAGGTTCTCTTTTGCATTTTTGTGTCTCTTTAATTTTGGTCGGGATCTACGGATGAATTGCTCTCTGCCTCTTTGGCCTTAACAGTGGCCAGTTCACCCTTCGCATCCGAAACGATGTCCTCAAATTCAGAAAAATTGGTAATCACGCTTTCCAGAATGTAGGTCGCTTGGAAGGCATCTCCCAGATTGTAGAAGTTCTTGGCCATGATCACCAAGCCTTTTCCCGCCCATTCCTTATAGGCCGCATAGTCCTTCGCCAATTTTTGAACCGCCTCGTTGGACGCCTCAAAATTCTGCTCCTTATTCTTAAAATAGGCATCGTAGTACCAAGCTTCGGCTGCCAGCTCCCCAGATGCAATCCCTTTCACATTTTGGTAGGCGGTCTTTGCTAAATTTTCATTGTTGGTCGCAATAGCGGAACGCGCAATCATGATTTGTGCATCACTTTTGATACGGTCATCGATTTTTGGAGCATTCAACACTTTTTCGGCATAGGCAATGGTCTGTGAGTAATCCTTTTGACCGTAATATCCTTTCATCAAATTGGATTGGGCAAAGGTTTTGTTCTCCGAAATATCGGCCGTACTTTCCAATCTTATCAAATAAGGGATGGCATTTTTGTAGTCTTGCTTTTCTAGATAAATCTCACAAACACGGGTCAGGGACTGTTCAGTGTATTCACCGTTTCCTCCATCGGCCACCGCCTTGTATTTTGGCAAGGCCTTATCTTTTTCCCCATTGGCAAAATACAATTGTGCCAGGGCGAAATTTGCATTCTGAGCGTGCAATCCGTTGGGGAATTGCTTTAAATAATCCTCGTATCCTCGTATGGCGACAGGAGTTTTGCCTTCGATTTGTTTTCTTTCGGCGGATTCAAAGCTGGCGTTGTCCAATTCAGAGTCGGTCACCTCCACAAAGTCCAAGTTTCTCGCCCAAGCAGCGTATTCGCCTACCCGACCTTCGTCCACATAGACCAACTTGGCCGTGGCCACCGCTTGTTTGGCTTCTTGGGTGTTCGGATATTTCTGAACAACCTCTTTTAACTTCTCCAGAGCTTGCTGGTTGCGACTGGAATTGTAGTACACCAAACCTGAACGCAATAATCCTCTCGGGGCGAATTTACTGCCCGAGTATTCCTCCACGATTCTGTCGTAGGTCCGAAGCCCTAAACTTTCCTGCTTATCGTTGATATAGGAATTGCCCAACTCAAACAGGGCATCATCCCTTAATGACGATTTTGGGAACATTCTCAAGAATTCGTTCAAGCCATCGATCTTCGCTGAATTATTTCCCAAAAAGCCATCACAAAGTGTTTTTTGAAATGCCGCATAATCACGTTCAGGACCGTTCATCTTTGATGAAGCATCGTAAGCCTTCTTTGCCAATTGGTATTTACTGTTCACAAAGTAACTGTCCCCCAACCTTAGGTAACCATCGTTCTTTCTTTGGTCATCGATAGCATTGGAGCCCACAACATTTTGAAAATATGAAATGGCATTATTATAGTCTTTTAATTTGAAGTACGAATAGCCCAGGTTATAATCCAAATGTTCGTACTCTGGAAGCGATTTGGCAACTGGTGAGTTCTGGAAACGCACAAAATCAACCAAAGCTTCCTCAAAACGGTTCAATCTGTAAGCTGATTCCGCTTTCCAATAAAGTGCCCGGGCCTCAAAATTTGGGTTCGTTGCACTTTTCAGGGATTTATCGAACCGTTCCCAAGCACCTTGGTAATCACCATCAATAAAAAGTTCGATACCTCGATAATAGGCCACTTTTTGATAGGTTTCCTTGCTCGCATAGTTTTGGTTCTCCTCCAAAAGCTGCATAGCTCCCTCAAAATTTCGTGAAGTAATATAGGAATCCACCAAAAGCTCTTGAATTTCCATTTGATGCTGGTCCTTTGGATAGGTTTCCAAATAAGTAGTCAAAACTTGAGGAACGGGCTCGTAGGCATTCCCGATTTCGTAGCTCAAACGGGCATAGTTCAACCAGGCATCCTTTTGGATCTCTGGACTGAACTCCATTTGCGAAGCATTTCGAAAAGCGTTCAATGCTTCGGACTTTTTATCCAATTTTAAATAGCACTCCGCTAGATGGTAATATGCATTTTGGGAAACGGCATTGCTTCCTCCAATAATTTTATTGAACTGTTGAATGGCTTGTTCGTAGTTCCCCAACTTATAATGACTATAGCCCAACAGGTAATAATCCGTATTGTTCCATTTTCCACGTTTGCCCCGATACGCTTCCAAATAGGGAATGGCCTCGGCATATTGTTCCAAGTTGAAGTAGCTTTCCCCAATAATTTTGTTGAGTTCGGAAATTTCTTCCCTATTTGATTTTGGCAATTGTTTCTTGGCAAGCTCAATAGCTTCTGCGAACTTGCCCAGTTTAAAATTAAGGTCAGCTTGATAGTACGTCAACTTTTCATCCAATAATTCAGGGTCCCGGATTTGATCGAACCGTGCACTTGCAGAATTGTAATCGTCCTGCTCATAGGCGATGTAGCCCAAATAATATTTGGCCTGCGAACCGTATTTTTGGGATGTAGTGACCTTATTTAAATAGCGTTCTGCATCTTTTGGCCGTTTGGATGCATATAGGGCATATCCGTTGTTAAAGTTAAAACGGTCGCGTTCCGAATAGGGCATGGAATTTTCATCCACTTTTTTGTACCATTTTAAAGCGTAAGGATATTTTCCCGTTTCAAAATAGTAGTCGGCCACGTCCAAAAAAGCTGAATTTCGTTTGGTAGATGTTGGGTAACGCTCTACAAAGTCTTCCATCATTTTATCCGCTCCACGCTGGTTTAACCGAATTGCGGCGTTGGCAGCATAGTAAGCACTATTCGCTTCGGTCTCCCCATCTTTGGTGGAGGACTTTACAGACTCAAAAATGTTCTGAGCAGCCTGGTATTGCTCGTTGTTATAGAGCGCCAAGGCATCTTGATATGCTTTGTTCTCGTGGGTATATATTTTGGTTTCCTGTGCGGACGGCACAAAAAAAGTTCCCATAAAAATGGGAATTAAAAGGAGGTTTTTTCGATTCATAGTGTTCTACGCTCTTCTCGATTGACTTTACTCATAACGTCAAATTTAAGGCCAAAGTATATTTTAATCTGTCATTTGACGAAATTTACGAAGCTGAACTTGATTTATTGGCACGAAATAGTATTTTTAAGTCCTCTATTGAAAACCCCTTCAATAGCAAGAATTCCAAACCTCAACATACAAAGTCCTTTTTGGGGCTTTACGATTACAAAAATGGGTGGCCTTCGGCTTTGTCCCAATATCTAATTTATACCATGTTGAGATGTCTTATTTTATTTTTATTCCCGTACTGATTCTATTGTTCTGCATATTCATGTACAATAACTTGATCAGCAAAAAAAACAAGGTCGAAGAATCCTATAGCACTATTGATGTGATGCTTAAAAAGAGAACCGACCTAATTCCCCAGCTCATTAGTACCGTAAAAGGCTCTATAAAACATGAGCGGGAAACCTTGACCGAGCTCACCCGGCTCAGAGAAAAAGTTTTGGATAAAGAAGTTGAAACCGAGGAGCGATTTCAGTTGGAGAGTCAATTGGGCATAATGCTTGGCAAATTACAGTTACGCGCCGAGGCCTACCCTGATTTAAAGGCCAATCAAAATTTTCTTTTGTTACAATCCAGCCTCAATGAAGTCGAGGAGCAACTTTCTGCGGCACGAAGGGCATACAATGCCGCCGTGAATTCCTTCAACAATGCCATTGAGATGTTTCCATCCAATATTATGGGCAAAATGATGCACTACTCAAAAAAACCATTGTTCACCATTAAGGAAGAAGAGAGGAGTATTCCAAAAATTTCATTCAACTAAACATACGGAATGGTCGATTACAAAAAAATTACGGAAGAGGTGTATCCGCTCCTACTCGAAGCGGAGCGCCTTCGAAAGAAACATCTTTTTTATCAAAAGACATTTTCGATTTTATTGTTGCTAATGATTTTTGGATTTTTCCTTTTACCCTTAATAACCTATTTCAACAACGCTGGCTTTAGCAAATGGATCGCCAATGTGACCCAAGGAAACTCATGGAATCCAATTCAACTGATATTCACACTGTATTGGATACCGTTCTTTATTTTCATGGTCGGTTCCTATTCCTACAAAAATAGGTTCAAGGCACAGGAAAAAAGGATCATAGAAGTTGCCATGAACAAAATGTTCCCGGAATTCAAATTTGATCAACGCAAACAAATAACCGCCTTGCAAATCGAGGAAAGTAAATTACTTCCTGGTTATTTCCAGATTGGAAAAAACAAAAAGCAGCAAAAATCATACAACCAAAGTTTTGGCATATTGTCCGGACAGGTAGGCAAAACTTCCATTTTAATGGGAGATGTCAACATCCTGAGCCAAGGTGTTTATGGTTCAGTTTTAATGTATCTTCCCATGTTCGCCCACGTATATACGTTTTACAACTATATAAAACCATGGTTTTCCAAACATCACTCGACAGAGAATTTGGGAAGCAACTTTGTTGGAATGTTTGCTATAATGGATTTCAACAAAAAATTTGATGGACACACCGTTGTTTTGCCAGATGTTATGGAAAAAAGGGCGGGTTATTTGGCCAAAAACTTTCAAAACCTGAATATGGCAAGGGGGCAACTTGTGCATCTCGAAGACACAGAATTCGAAAATAATTTTATGGTGTACAGTACCGACCAAGTAGAGGCCCGATACATTCTGTCCACTTCTTTAATGGAGCGAATCACCCAATTGAAAAGAAAAATCGATAGGCCCATCTTGTTGTCCTTCAATAAGAACAAATTGTATTTTGGGGTACAGCATCCACATGGCTTTTTGTGTCTGGATAAAGAGAAAAGCTTATTGCATAGCAATATCTTTGAAAAAATACACGAAGACATTAAAACTGCCATAGGCATCGTGGAAGATCTAAACCTGAACACCAGAATTTGGAAGAACGAAGCAATGGAAGTTTCAAAATAAATTTGGGATTAACCTTTTATTTTGATGTTGCTTACCATATTTTCAAATACTTTTGTGTAAAGCCATTGAAATAAAATCATGTCCGAAACCATAGTAAAACTACAAGACGCAGCCATATTCCAAAATGAGAACATGGTTCTCAATGATGTTGATCTCGAGGTCAAAAAGGGAGAGTTCGTCTATGTAATCGGAAAAACAGGTAGCGGAAAAAGTAGTTTTATGAAAACCCTTTATGCCGACCTTCCCTTAAAGCAAGGTACCGGACAGGTAGTGGATTTTGACCTAAAGAGCCTGAAAGAAAAGGACATTCCATTTCTGCGAAGAAAATTGGGCATTGTTTTTCAGGATTTTAAATTGCTACCCGACAGGAACATCAATAATAACCTCAATTTTGTTCTCAAAGCGACCGGTTGGACGGACCCCAAGAAAATGGACGATAAAATCGAGGAGGTTTTAAACAAGGTTGGCATGAAAACCAAAGGTTTTAAGTTTCCCCACGAACTATCGGGCGGTGAACAACAACGGATTGCCATTGCTAGGGCGCTACTCAACGACCCTGAACTGATCTTGGCGGACGAGCCCACGGGCAACCTTGACCCACAAACCAGTGTAGAGGTGATGAAAGTGCTACAGGACATCAACCAGAACGGGCGTACCATTATTATGGCGACCCATGATTATGCGTTGATTCTAAAATATCCACACAAAACGCTAAAGTGTGATGGCAGCAAAGTATTTGAGGTCATCCAAAAAGCGATATAATACCTAAAACCCTATTCCATCCGATTGATTTCCACCTAAATTACTGGATCAGCAAAAGTTTTTGTTACTTTGTTCAAACTAACATTGATTCCTTTCTATGGAGATTCTTGGTATTGATATTGGCGGGTCGGGCATCAAAGGTGCCCTTGTAAATGCCGAAACAGGTGAAATGCTAACGGAACGTTATCGGATTGAGACACCAGCTTCCAAAAAACCCGACGATATGGCCAAGGTCGTGGCCGAAATAGTTGAACACTTTAACTACAAAGGCCCGGTGGGTTGTGGTTTTCCATCCATTGTTAAAAATGGTGTCTGCAAATCCCCTGGAAATTTGCACCCCAGCTGGGTGGGTGTCAATATCGATGAACTATTCACCGAATATACGGGTCAAGAATTCACAGTATTGAACGACGCGGATGCTGCCGGCTACGCCTCCATGAACTACGGTATTGGAAAAGGCAAAAATGGCCTTGTTGTAATGATTACAATCGGAACCGGACTGGGAAGCGGCGCCTTCTACAATGGCGTGCTTATCCCCAATTTTGAGTTGGGACAGATTCCTTACAAAAAACACAAAAAGATTGAAAAGTGGGCGGCCGCTTCGGCAAAGGAACGCGAAGAGCTCAGTTTTAAAAAATGGGGAAAACGATTTAACAAGTTCCTAAAATTAGTGGAGCTAATCGTATGCCCGGACCTTATCATTGTTGGTGGCGGCACCTCCAAAAACTGGGAACAGTTTAGTCATCGCATAAATATTGAGACCGAAGTGGTCAAAGCGGAACTCATGAACCACGCTGGAATTATTGGAGCGGCGGTAGCGTGCTTGCGAGAGCAGCACCACGGACATTTACATTAATCTTTTGAGACAGGACCAAAGGGAATCAAGCCCCCCCTTATAGGTCTCTAAAAAAGAAAAGCGAATGAAGTATGAAACCCCATCCGCTTTATTCAAATGTCAAATTGAATACTCTTAAACTACTTTGTTTCTTTTTCTATCCACCTCTTTTAGGTATATTTTCCTAAGCCTCAAATGGTTTGGAGTCACCTCTACATATTCATCCTTTTGAATGTATTCCAAGGCCTCTTCCAATGAGAATTTGATGGCAGGTACAATCTTCGCTTTATCATCAGCTCCTGAAGAACGTACGTTTGATAGTTTTTTGGTCTTGGTCACGTTCACCGTCATATCATCTTGACGGGAGTTTTCCCCGATAACTTGACCTTCGTAGATATCTTCTCCCGGATCGATAAAGAACTTCCCTCGTTCCTGAAGTTTATCAATGGAATAAGGAATTGCCGTCCCATTCTCCATAGATACCAATGAACCGTTCAATCGCTGTGCGATATCCCCTTTCAATGGCTGATATTCAAAAAATCGGTGTGCCATAATGGCCTCACCCGCAGTTGCCGTCAACAATTGGTTTCTAAGGCCGATGATCCCACGGGATGGAATTACAAATTCGCATACCATACGGGAACCTCTTGCCTCCATACTGGTCATCTCTCCCTTACGGATGGATACCATTTCAACAGCTTTTCCTGAAACTTCTTCTGGCAGGTCAATGGTCAAGTGCTCCACCGGCTCACATTTTACACCATCAATCTCTTTGATGATTACCTGTGGCTGACCGATTTGAAGCTCGTAACCTTCCCTACGCATGGTCTCGATCAATACAGAAAGGTGCAATACCCCTCGGCCAAACACCAAGAACTTATCGGCACTATCCGTTTGTTGTACGCGAAGCGCCAAGTTTTTTTCCAATTCTTTTTCCAATCGCTCCTTGATATGACGGGAAGTAACAAACTTTCCATCTTTTCCAAAGAAAGGACTATCATTGATAGTGAAAAGCATACTCATGGTAGGCTCATCAATAGCGATGGTCTTCAATTTTTCCGGATTTTCGATATCGGCAACGGTATCCCCGATCTCGAACCCTTCCATACCTACAATGGCACAAATATCACCAGCGACTACTTCTTCCACTCTTAAACGGCCCAAGCCTTCAAAAGTGTAAAGTTCCTTGATTCTGGTTTTCACAACGGAACCGTCTCTTTTCACCAAAGAAACTTGCTGTCCTTCTCGAAGTTTACCACGTTGCAATCTACCAATGGCGATTCGCCCAGTAAACGATGAGTAATCCAAGGAAGTAATCAACATTTGAGTGGTACCTTCTTGAGGTTTAAACTCAGGAACATGCTCGATTACCATATCCAACAACGGCTCAATGTTCTCGGTCTGTACTTTCCAATCCTCTCCCATCCAATTGTTCTTTGCAGAACCGTAAACAGTTGGGAAATCCAGCTGCCATTCTTCGGCACCCAATTCGAACATCAAATCAAAAACTTTCTCGTGTACTTCTTCTGGCGTACAGTTTTCTTTGTCAACCTTGTTGATCACCACGCAAGGCTTCAAACCAAGGTCAATCGCCTTTTGAAGCACAAAACGGGTCTGTGGCATGGGCCCTTCAAAGGCATCCACCAACAACAAAACCCCATCGGCCATGTTCAACACACGTTCTACCTCACCACCGAAATCGGCGTGACCAGGGGTATCTATAATATTAATTTTTGTGTCTTTGTAAACAACGGAAACGTTTTTGGAAACGATGGTGATCCCACGCTCCCTTTCCAGGTCGTTGTTATCCAATATCAGGTCGCCCTTGTTCTCGTTTTCGCGGAACAACTGGCAATGGTACATGATTTTATCGACCAAGGTAGTTTTACCGTGGTCTACGTGAGCAATGATTGCAATGTTTTTGATTTTGGACATAACCTAAATTTTAAGCCCGCAAAGATACTGCTATTTTTGGTTGTGCAACACACCTAAATGTTATTTTTATCTTATTGATTTTGTGGAAGTTCCAACATCTCAGTTCCTGCCGACCACCCAACCGAGCTTTAAAGCAAGAAAAATACCGAAGTTACTTTCAAATTCGTCGAAAAAATAACCGGGCCCAACCTCGAACCTAAATTGCCATCCTTTCCGGCCTGTCCGTTGGAGACCATATACGGCACCGACACCTCCAAAGTAATCAGAAATATAATCCAAATCCCCGATTATTGCCTTACCTCCTTGAATAGCGATAGTGGGAGCAATATAGTTCCCTGTATTGCCCGCAGTGCTTTTTCCTTTTGCCAATCGTCTTTCAAAATTATAGTAATGACGGTATTGGAGTCTGCCAATGGGAAATATTCCAAATCCGCTTGCTATAAAGTCGGATTCTCGGTACGCAAATCCCATAGTGGCCTCTGCAGCAATGGTTGAATTTTGGGAAAGTCCATGTTCGTAAATAATACCTGGAAGCAAAACATTCAAGGTAAGCTGATGGTTTTCAACGTCCTTGTTAGATTGAGCAAATACGATAGCCCCAATAAATAAAAATAAAAGTGAGGAGGAAATAGTTTTCATAAATGGTTAGTTTGATTTCCCCTGGAATTATCAAACATTGTACCGAAAACACCTACAAACCAACGCACCAGCGCTTTTCGCTGATAATCCACCCAATACTCAAGTTTACTACAGGCTGAATGGTTCCTTTGAATGGCCCCACATAGTAGCCGGCACCGGCATCAATGGAGAAACTGAAACCTGAATCAAAACTACGCTGAATACCATAGACAAGACCACCGTAGCCATGGACACCATCCACTACCCGACCTTCTACCAAGCGGTCTCCAGGAGAAAAAACAGCAACTGAAGGCGCAATATAATTTCCGGAATTCCCATAAATGGACCTTCTGCGTCTTTCTCGACTGTTCAAGTTGTGATAATATCTGTTTTGAACGGTAATGGCCGGGAAAAAATCAAAATCTTCCAAGGGTCGGGAGCTCGCTGGCTCTAAAGCTGCTTGATATGCTACTCGAATATCCAACGTACTATTAACGCCCAAGGCCATTTCGTACTCGACACCTGGGTTTATAGCATTGAGCTTCAACTGGCGGACTTCGCAATTTGTGCCATATTGGGCCTGAACAACAAATCCCGTAGAAAGGAATACCAAAAATAGTAAGCGACGCATGTAGGTTAATTTGGTAGTACTATAACCCAAACTTTGTCAAATTAGTATGTTCCAGTGCCTTTATTTAATCAAGATAGGGGTCTTTTTTCTTTCGTTTGGTCGCTACCCAACCAAAGGTAAAATTGATCAAAGGTCCATATCCATCGAGCACTCCATCTCCTTTGTAATAGCCCGCACCAAGTTCCAGGTTAAAATTGAAGCCCTTCTCATACGTACGTTGAATGCCATAGACCATTCCGTAAAATCCTAGATTAAAATCGTCCGGGCCCTCAACGTTTGTGGAAACCCTAAGTTGTGAAAAGAAAATGGCCTGTGCCGCAGCAATATAGTTTCCGGAGTTACCAGAGGTATTTTTGTCCAGCCGCTCCCTTCTATCAAAATTATGGTAATAGCGGTAACGGTTGTTCATCGCCAAACCGAAAACATAGCCTTCCTCATAGGTAGCAGTGGCCAAACCAAGGTTTGTGGACACACTCTGGTTTTTAAACAGGCCCAGTTCGTAGGTAAATCCCGGACTCAACAAATTCAATTTAAACTGATGACGCTCCAAGTGCGGCAAATCAAATGTGCCTCCTCTTTCTTGCCATTGAGCTTGTACAAAAGTCGACACTGAACAAAGTAAAATAAGAACATATGTATTTTTCATGGTTGATGGTTTGTATCGATAAATCTAAAAAGGATACCATGGTTTAATAGTATATTTGTGCAAACTTTAAGAAATGGACATCACCAAAATCCCACAGATAAAACACACGGACAGCGATAATTTTTTCCTATTGGCAGGTCCTTGCGCCATTGAAGGCGAGGATATGGCCATGCGTATTGCGGAAAAAGTGGTTGCCATTACGGACAAACTGAACATTCCCTATGTGTTTAAAGGAAGTTTTAAAAAGGCGAACCGCAGTCGCATTGATTCATTCACCGGAATTGGAGATGAAAAGGCCCTTAAAATTCTAAAAAAGGTTTCCGAAACTTTTGAAGTTCCAACAATCACCGATATCCATGAAATATCTGATGCTGCCATGGCAGCCGAATATGTGGATGTTCTTCAAATACCAGCTTTTTTGGTGAGACAGACCGATTTGGTCGTAGCTGCTGCAGAAACCGGTAAGGTGGTTAACTTAAAGAAGGGGCAATTTATGAGCCCTGAAAGCATGAAACATGCGGTAAGCAAGGTTACCGATACTGGAAATGAACAAGTTTGGATCACTGATCGAGGAACCATGTTCGGTTATCAGGATATGATCGTGGACTTTCGAGGCATTCCAACCATGAAGCAATATGCACCTGTGGTACTGGATGTGACGCATTCCCTTCAACAGCCCAACCAATCTTCAGGAGTTACGGGCGGTCGTCCCGCATTAATTGGAACCATGTCCCGAGCAGGAATTGCTGCCGGTGTGGATGGACTTTTTATGGAAACCCATTTTGACCCTGCCAATGCTAAAAGTGATGGCGCCAATATGCTGGATTTAAGTTTATTGGAAAAACTTTTGAGGGATTTAACCGCTATTAGAAAAACCATCAATTCACTGTAAATTCTTCACAAACTACAATTTTAACAAAATCAACCCTTTGATTTAAAATCAATTATATTTAAATTTTATTTTTATTTATAATTAGTCTAAATATTTTTTGCCTGATTAAATACAGGAACATACATTTGCAATCGAAATTTATTTAGACCAGTTACAAATAACTAATGAAGAATATATTACTCATCCTCAGCCTAGCTATCTTTTCTTTTTCGCAAGCCCAAACAGGAAGTTTGGAAGGAAAAGTGACCGATCAAAGAAACAGCCCTCTATCCGACGTCAACATCATGCTATCCAACACCAGTTTGGGTGCTACATCCAATAGTTCGGGTTCCTATAGAATCGACAACCTTGCACCTGGCTCCTACACCCTTACCTTTTCTATGGTGGGTTATGGAATGCAAACCAAGGCCATCACTATTAATGCTGGACAAACCACGCAGGTTTCAACAGTTAAAATGATGGAAAAACAAGAACAACTTAACGAGGTCATTGTTGAGGGACACCAAAATAAATATCTGGCAAGAGAGCCTTCAACATCGCTAAGGTTAAAAACCGAATTGGTGAAACTACCACAAAATGTACAGGTCATAAGCAATGAATTGCTCAAGGACCAACAGGTTACCACCATAATGGACGGACTTACCCGTAACGTGAGCGGTGTTACCATGTTGGAGCACTGGGGTCAATTTGCCCGAATCAATATGCGCGGTTTCCGTTTACCAGCCTTCAGGAACGGAGTAAACGTTCAGGACAGCTGGGGACCATTGGCCGAAGACATGAACACTGTGGAACGCATTGAGTTTGTAAAAGGCCCTGCCGGATTTATGATGTCCGCAGGGGAACCTGGTGGTTTTTATAACGTAGTTACCAAAAAACCTACCGAAGAATTTGTTGCCAATGCCTCTTTTACAGCAGGAAGCTTTGATTTTTATCGCGGTACCATCGATGTGGGGGGAAAAGCCTCCGAAAATGGCAAGTTGCTCTATCGTTTTAATGCCATGTATCAAACCACCGATACGCACCGAGGAAACGAACAGACCGATAGATTTGGCATCGCCCCCTCTCTTACTTATAAGTTCAGCGATAAAACTTCCGTTACCGCAGAGATGAACCTTCAGGATGCCGAATCCTTCTTGGGGTCTGCCTATATTTTTGCGCCTGTGGAAGACGGATATGCCAGTTTGCCCCGTGATTTCAACTTCGTTGATACCAATTACCCCAAAACAGATATTCTGGAGGTTACCTTCTTTTTGAACGCCAAACACGAATTTTCAGATAATTGGAGCGTTGAAGGACAAATGGCCTATTTACGCTATGATCAGATAGGAAATTCTGCTTGGATAGCGACATTGGATAGCGACACTGGTGATGTGGTCAGGACAATATCGCAATGGGATGCTCTATCCGTAGGTAAATATGCTCAGTTATATATTAATGGTGCTTTCAATACCGGTACTGTTTCACATAAAATATTGGGAGGTTTTGATTTCAGCGATAAATCCTATTGGGCCGATTTCTCGGTTACACTTCCTGTAGATACCGCGACACCCTTCAATATTTATAATCCCCAATATGGTGTCACCTTCCCTGAATTTGACCGTTCCGTTAATGTTCAGTACAGAAACGGCGGTTCCCCGTATAGTGCAAATACGTTACGAGGATATTACCTGCAAGATGAAGTTGGTTTCTTGGATGATAAAATTCGATTGACCTTGGCCGGACGCTACACTAACCTGTACACTCAAGGAAAAACGGAAAACGATGATGTATTTACGCCACGTGTTGGATTGAGCGTTGATATTTTACCTGATTTAACCGTCTACGGACTCTATGACCAATCTTTCTTGCCACAAGCAGGAATGAGCGTTGATATGGAACCTTTGAACGACCCTGTTGATGCCAACGATATTGAGGGTGGTATTAAGAAAAGTTTCTTCGATGGACGATTAAGGACTTCTTTAGGGGTCTATCAAATCACCAAAGAGAACATTTTGACAACCGACCCTTCCAATCCAAACTTCTCCATGTATTTGGGCGAAGTCCAATCAAAAGGGATAGAATTCGACCTACAAGGACAAATTACCCCAGAACTAAATGTAATCTTGAACTATGCCAATACCAAGGTGGAAGTAACCGAAGACCCCAATCCGGACATCGTAGGCACCAGAGTGGCCGGTCACGCCAAACATGTAACCAATGGGTGGTTGAACTACAACTTCGCCCAGACATCATCGTTGAACGGATTTGGTATTTCCTTGGGCTACCAATACCAAGTGGATAGATCTACATGGGCCTGGGCCGCAGATAACCAGTCCGACCTTCCAGATTATTTTAGGATGGATGGTGCTCTATCATGGAGAAATAGCAATTTCAGGGTTCAGTTGAACATCAACAATATTTTGGACGAATATCTATATTCCGGTGCCAATTATGGCTCTTACCTCTATTGGCAATCGGAGCCGGGAATCAACGGAAGACTTACCGTGGCATATAGTTTTTAACATCAACAATTTAAATAAGCCCCATGCGAGTACATGGGGCTTTAAAGCTACACCATCATGAAAACAAAATTCATTCTCTTTTTAACCTGTCTCTTCGGGACCCTTACCGCCCAGGCCCACTACTTGTGGATAGAGACCAATGGAACTGGAAAACTTGGTCAAGCACAGGAAGTACGTGTACACTATGGTGAGTACACTTATGGAGTTATTGAAAAAGTAGAAGGTGAAGCCTTTCCCGCAGTTTCCAAATTTACCCTTTGGGCAATTGCTCCTGACGGTACAAAAACTCCATTAACTACAGAGGCCAAAGAAGATCATTATCTGGCTAGCTTCACACCATCACAAAATGGCGTTTATACCATTGCCCTGAACAACAGCGAAATTGATGTAATCGATTATACCCAGTACGATTTTGGTATTTTCAAAACACATTACCATTCCACTGCAAAGGTCCAAGTAGGTTCTGATGGCGATACAAAAACGGCAAATCCTGATGGAATCGCAGTAAAACAATTGGAAAATGATGGGGAAGAAATCAAGCTTCAAGTATTGTACAAAGGCGAGCCCATTCCCAAGAACGAATTTAAGGTATATGTTGCGGACCTGTGGTCCAAAACATTGTACACCGATGATAACGGTGAAGTTTCCTTTGCCCTACCTTGGAACACCAAGTACATCGTGGAGACGACAACCAAAGAAGAAATTCCCGGCACATACAACGGTGAAGACTACGAGTTTATTTGGCATTGTGCTACCTATTGCATTACCCCATAACTATGGCTACTGGAATTTCCCTTCTAACATTTATCGCTTTTTATCTACTGTACAGTACATCAAAAAAAATGTCTGCAGTGGGAAATCTAGGCTTTGAACAATCGATCAACCACCACAAAAAGTCCTCAACATATGTTGGTTTGGCCCTAATGTTTTTATCATTGGGGCTGAGCTGCTTTTACTGGGGCATAGGTGCAGGAACATTCACCTTTTTTATCATTTTAATGACGGTGGCCAGTTTAGTGATACTCTTAGCCCCCTTGCGGTTGCTGAACTACACTTTTTTGATTCTCACTTTTGGCTGTTCCTTTATTTTTGAAACCCTGTTGTTTTAGACTATGCCAGCGAACAAAAAATATTTGACGCCCTCCCCCGCACAACGATTCGCGAAAATTTCCGCAGCCATCTTGGGCGGTTTGATCGTTTCGGTGATGTTCCATATGGCCTTGGCCAGCTGGTTCGACCATGTTGCCGTGATCATTACCAGTACCTTTTCCGCCTTTATATTATGGGCCGTGTTAATGGTCGTCGCCTTTTTGGGCAAAAATGGCTGGAAAATTTGGGGCATTTATCTTTTGGTCAGCCTTTTACTGTTTGTCATCTTTTATTTTGGAAACCAAACCAACCCACTTGTTTAAAACCATGGGAAACCGCATTTATAACATACTCTTCCATACCCATACCGTAAGCGGCATTGTAATCAGTGTTGCGCTTTATGTAATTTTCTTTACGGGATCTTTCTCCTTTTTCCGGGATGAGATCACCAACTGGCAACGTGGACATGCCGTCACCCAAGAAGATGCCATAACCGGAAGCATAGACGGATATTTGGACGAACTCTCCAAAGAGCATAACCTCAATGGTAGGGATGTGGAGCTCCGCCACTATTATAACGAAAGGAACATTTCCGTTAGCATGGGGGCTTCGCAAGATTCATTGGCCCCGGAAGAAGACAAAGCACGTGTCTTTTTCTATCTGGACACCTTGGACAAGACCAAAGGGGACTATGAAGGCAACTATCATTTGGGCGAGTTCTTGTACCGCCTTCATTTTTTGGACCAAATTCCATATCCATACGGCAGGTATTTGGCCGGATTGGTGGCCTTTTTCTTCCTATTTGCCATTATAACAGGGATTTTGGTACACTGGAACAAGATCGTTTCCAACTTTTATACCTTCAGGCCATGGGCCAAAATAAAAACGATTTGGACAGATGCGCATACCGCGCTTGGAGTGATAGGATTTCCATTTCAATTTGTGTATGCCGTTACCGGAGCCTTCTTTTTGCTCAAAGGCATTTTGATACTTCCCGTGGTCATGGGAATGTACAATGGTGACCAGAACAAACTATTTGAAGACCTTGAGTACAATCATCCGGTATATGAATTTCAGAACGATAAACTGAACAAAGAAATCCATTTGGATCAACTCGTAAACCAAATGAAGGAGGATTGGCCTGATTTTAAAATGACCGAAACCCACATCTTTAACTATGGGGATAAAAACATGCATGCCGCCATTAGCGGATATCTTGGGTACGACACCAAATTGAACGGTCTTGGATATCGCATTTATAAAATTGCGGATAATTCCGTGGTAGAGGAAAAAGTGCCCACCACGAACACTTCTTATTTGGATGGCGTAAAAAACATGATGTTCCGTCTTCACTTTGGTGATTATGCGGGTGTCGGGCTTCGTCTCATCTCCTTTATTCTTGGACTCGTCTCCTGTTTTGTGATCCTATCCGGGATTATGATTTGGCTGGTAGCTCGTAATAAAAAGAGTATCCCTGAAAAACGTAGAAAATTCAATGCACAAGTAGCCAATTGGTATATGGCCATCTGTCTTACCCTGCTTCCTGTTACGGCCTTGGAGTTTATCCTTGTCAAGTTTGCCACAGAAGTGAACCGTGACTTTTTGTACCAAACGTATTTTCCTGTTTGGTTAGCTGCATCGATGTTCTTTATCCTTAAAAAGAACATTGCCTTTACCAATAAATGGACATTGATCTCAGGTGGCGTGTTGGGATTGTTGGTTCCGATTGCGAACGGAATTGCATCGGGCAATTGGATGTGGGTAGCCTATCAAAATGGATATGAACACATCCTTTTGGTGGATTTACTCTGGTTGATTTTGGGAATAACATCACTCTGGATCGCTTTCTTTAAATTGAAAAACAAAGAAACCAAACCAGTTTCCCCTTAACGAACGGTAGCCAGTTATCGTTTGTAAAATCCCTTCTGTTTTAGGGAGCAGCATTCCTGCAATACATCTACCAGCACCTCTTGGTCGATTTCCTCCAAAGTACAATACCGTAGGGATTTGACCACTTTACGGTTTTGCGTAACCATTTTTTCCAAATGGAGGGTCAAATGTGCCGAATTCCAAAATGCAATGTCCACATACTTCCCTTTTTGGGACACATTTAAATAGCAGATGGGCTGTTTGCCTGCATAAAAGCAAGGAATGCTCCATTTGTATTTCATGTCTACATCAGGAACAACAGACTCGATTACAGCTTTTAGGTGCAACAAAATGCTTCTGAAGGGTTCTTTTTGGTCGAGTATGTAAATTTCGGCTGGATTCATATATGATCAGGGATTTGAGCACTTAACTCTGCTTGAACAATTTCTTGACCGACTTCATGAAAAACACAGCCACAAATCCTATGACCAACCCAAGAATAAAATCCTTCAACATAGACGGAAGGCTTGGGAACAAATGATGGAAAAACTCAATGTTATGGGTAAAAATACCTCCAGACACCAACAATAAAGCCAATGTTCCAACAATAGACAATCCTTTAATGATTTTGGGAAGTGCTTTCACTAAAACCTTACCGACTTTATCGGAGAAGCTGTCCGTTTGTTCGTTAAGATTAATAAGTCTATACCCGTAGTCGTCCATACGAACAATCAAGGCCACAATGCCGTAGACCCCGATTGTTGCCAATACAGCAACTATAGATACTGCGGCAATCTGTACGGTCAACGGTTCATTGACCACGGTGCTCAGTGCAATGATCACAATTTCCACAGAGAGGATAAAATCGGTAATGATGGCCTGCTTTATTTTCTGTTTTTCCAGTTCGGGCAATTCTTCCTTCGGGATTTCGGTAGGTTCTTTGCTATGTTCAGCTTCTCTATGAAAAATGTATTCATACACTTTTTCAGCTCCCTCATAAGCAAGATAGACCCCGCCCAGAATCAATATAATGGTGATGGCAATGGGAAGATAGGCACTCAACAAAAATGCAATCGGGAGAATGATCAATTTGTTTAAAAAAGAACCTTTGGTAATGGCCCACAGTACGGGAATTTCCCTATTGGACAAAAACCCTGTTGCCTTTTCGGCGTTTACCGCCAAGTCGTCGCCTAAAATACCTGCTGTTTTTTTGGTGGCAACCTTGCTCATTGTGGCCACATCATCCATAAGTGCGGAAATATCATCCAAAACAGCAAAAAAACCTGAAGCCATAAACTTTGTTTAAGGTTAGTGATCTAAGTTGGGAACAAAATAAATAAATCCCCTCTTAAGAATGGTAAAAATCAAAAAAACTATTACCTCAAACCCCCTTCAATTGACATCAAGGTGGCCACCCAAATAATTACAGAAGAGAAAAAGATTCCAATCGTATTTGCTGCAAAAGCTTCGCGTTTTTTCATTTTGAACAAGTAAGCAGCTATGCTACCGGCATAGACCCCGGTGCCGGGCAGCGGAATCATTACAAACAATACAATTCCCAAGAACCCGAAACGCTGTATTTTGTTTCCTGAACCTTTTTTTGCTCTTTGGCCTACGAATACCGCGGATTTTTTATAAAAACGCCATTTGACCAAATGCTTGTTGATATATTCCAGAAAGAACATCATTAAAGGAAAAACCATTACATTGGCCAAAAAACACACAATAAATACGATGTACTCATTAACCCCTTGGTACATACCGTAAGGAATGCCCACCTTGGCCTCACCAAAAGGGGAAATACTCCAAAGTGCCGCTATGATCAAATCTTTGTGCAACGTACTTATATTTTAAGCTGACAAAATTAATCATGAATTTACGTTCTGCCTATTTGCCAAACCTTAAAAGTTTATTAATTGTGATGGATAAAATGTGATTATTAAGCCACCGAAGAAAAAGAAGGTCCGTTTATGGCTTGATCAAAGCCCGATAGAATTTGGGCCGTATATTCCTTTGGAGTTTTATCGGCGATGGAAACCCGGTTGTTATCCACATCCACATTGAAGTGAAAATTGGAGAAGTCCGTGTCGATATCCAATCGAGACAACAAAAATCGCGTGATCCTTGGTCTGAGGCTGTATTCCATATCGATACAGGTGCGTTGCATTGCCGGGTTGTCATCGCCAGAAAATATCCAATTGAACTTCACCGTATTTTGAGAATTTAGGAAAAACAAGATACCAAAAAACAACCTACCATTGGCTTTTAGCCATTGTTTTTGGACAACGGACTATTCTTTACCGTCCACGAAATCCTTTAGATAGGCATAACGTTGGGTCAACTTTCCGTTTTGGGTCATTCGGGCCCTTTCCAGAATACCATCTTCATCGTTGTTAAAGAAGGATGGAATCACGTACTTTGAGAATGCTTCGCCAAAACCAACGCTGGCATCCCGAGGCAATTCGCACGGTAAGTTGTCCACGGCCATAACGGCCATGGCATTTTCATTTTTAAAATCGGTTTCCGTTTCGGATTCTGGGTCGTAGCCATAAATAGGCTCTGCAATGGTGGATGGACGTATGGTGGATGCCACGGGACCATCTATATCACAACTGATATCAGCCACCACTTTAATATTAAAATCAGGTTGTTTGGCATCCTCTCGAGTGTAGAGATAAGGAGCCCCATCACCATAAAAATGACCTGCTATATAGAAATCGGTTACTTTGGTGAACCTAAAAAAATTGGACCTGTATTCCTCCGGATTCTTAAAAAAATCTGATTTGTTGCCGCGTACACCATCTTTTCTTTTATTGTATTCAGAAGCATCTATTTGGCAGTATACGGGTTCTTCATAGGAATCGTTCAAGTATTCGGATACGCCCACTTTTTTTAACCCCATTGCATCGAGCATCTCCTTGGCCCCATTGCCTACCCTACCCTTTCCGGTAAGTAGAATTTTAATGCTGGGCAGTTGTATTTTTTTTAGTTCGGCAATCAAGGCTTGTTGGTCCAAAAGGGATTCTGCTTTGGGCAATTGGTATAGATTATACTTTAACCCGTAGGCCCTGAACCCGTTATAGGCGCCTACAATTCCTGCGTAGCGTCCAAAGGCTACCAATCTGCCCCCTTTTTTATCGGTGATGACTTCGTGATCGTACAATTCGATATTCTTGTCCAAAACCGCTCGAAGCAACTTCCTGTTGTACGGCTGTTTTTTAATGGTATGGGAGAAGAAAAAGTATTTTTTGTGGGGAATCAATGCTTCGATGGGCACTTCCTTTACGCCGAGAAGCACTTCACATGTTTCCATGTCCGTGATCACTTTTAGACCTTTATCCATATATTCTTGGTCAGAAAACACCCGAATGGGCGAAGATTCGACCAAAATTTCCGCTTTTGGAAATTGAGAGAGGACATTTTGACACTCCTCCGGTGATAGTACTACCCTGCGATCTGGTGGATTTTTACGTTCCCTGATGATTCCGAACTTCATATGGTATTATGGTATAATTATTGACCAAAATAAGAGGAAAAGGCAGGGTTACCAAACTTTTTATTTTTTGATGGATATGAGTTACCTTTGCCAACTGCGTTAGGGATAGAGGCAAGTACCGTGTACGGCCGATAGCCCGACCAAAATGTTGGAGACAATATTTTGGGAACGCCCATACATAGACTGCACTAACTGCAGGCTTAGTTCTTTGATAAAAAAGTGAGAGATTCCTGCCTTCGCAGGAATGACATTATGGGGCCGACCGGTTTTGACAGCAAGACCAATGGCGATGTAAGCATGCCGAGCGCTGGGATATAGCTCGTTAATCTCATGTTTCACACTTTTTAATTGGCGAAAATAATTACGCTCTTGCCGCATAATCTGAATTATAGTAGGATTTGCCTCGTCCCTACAAGGTAGGGAAGCGAGATGTCCCTTGGTAGCCCTTGTTGACGGCGACCTTTTTAGGGGCACCAAAAAAGTCAACACAAGGGTGTCCGCTTGCTTTGGCGACATCTCTAAAACCTAAAGAAGATAAGTGTACATTAGGCCGTATCTGGTCAGGTGTGCATCGAAAATTAAGCAGATACTAAGCATGTAGAAAGCATGGTTATTGCTTGTTTGGACGAGGGTTCGAATCCCTCCGGCTCCACTAATACACCATCAAAACAACACAAAAAACCTGTAAATTACTGATTTACAGGTTTTTTTATTTTATTTGGTTTCATTTGATATCAAATATCATCATTAAAAAAGGGACCTATTCGGTGAGCATTAATTTACTTCAAAAAGACTCACCGATTTCTTTGTAATAAGTTGATTTTGTGTTAAATATAAAATTTATGTTTTTATATTTTATACCTTTATTTTTGTTAAAAAAGATATCAAAAATGAGCCATTCATTCTCTCAATTATTTTATCTTAAAGGAAAACACAAGGAAAAAGAGGTGAAAGTCCCTATATACCTACGTTTAACGGTAGATGGTCAACGAAGTGAACTCAGTATTTCACGTAAAGTTGACCCGCAAAAATGGAGTGCTCGGACGGGGAAAATGAAGGGAACGAACCTCGAAGCAAATGAGTTGAACCAATATTTGGATACTGTTAGAAGTAGAATAAATAGAATCCATCGTCAACTTTTGGAGAACAATAAACCTTTCACTTCATCCGATGTAAAAAATCTGTATTTGGGTAAAGGTGAAAAACTCAAAATGCTTCTAGATCTTTTTGATGAACATAACCAACAAATGAAGAAGCTCATTGATATTGAATTTGCCTTGGGTACCTATAAGAGATATCATACTACAAGGAACCATATAGCTGAGTTTGTTAAGTCTGAATTCAAAAAAAAAGACATCCCGGTCCGGGATGTTGATTTGAAATTCATTAAAGGATTTGAATACTTCTTAAAAACAGCCAAAGAATGTAACCATAACTCGGCTTTGAAATACATCAACAATTTCAAAAAGATAATCCGAATGGCCGTTGCCCATGAATGGATTGGCAAAGACCCTTTTTACAATTATAAAGTGCAGTTCAAAACAGTGGAACGGGAATTCCTATCCAAAGAGGAACTACAGGTTTTGGTGGACAAGGAAATTGATGGTGAACGTTTGGATGTTGTTCGGGATATGTTTGTGTTCTGTTGCTATACCGGGCTTTCCTATATCGATGTCCAAAAGCTACATCCCGACAATATAGTAAAACATATTGACGGAAGTTTATGGATCAACTCCAAGCGCACCAAAACAAAATCCAGATTGGGTATCCCCCTACTCCCAACTGCCCTGGGTATTATCCAGAAATACCAAGACCACCCCAAAGTTATCAATGGAGATTGTGTTTTGCCTGTTTTAAGTAATCAAAAGTCCAATGCCTATTTAAAGGAAATCGCTGACCTATGCGGCATTAAAAAGAACTTGACGACACATTTGGCCAGACATACTTTTGCAACTACTGTAACGCTTTCCAATGGAGTTCCGATAGAAACAGTGGGACAAATGTTAGGTCACAAAAATCTAAGGACCACCCAACATTATGCCAAGATTATTGATAGAAAGGTTAGTGAAGATATGGCCGCATTGAAAGAAATCTTAGCTGATCAAAAATATTGAAAGAGTTTTATAGATATAAATCTCTGTGTCCATTGAATTTAATGGAGATAATTAGGTATGATTTTCTGAAAGTTAGCATTTATGTGGAATAGGTTCGCGGGTTCGAGTCCGTACCCACGGTACTAATGGCTCCTTGACGTACACCAGCCCAAAAGTTGCCACCTGCCAAAACACTTCCAACTCCATTGTGATGGAGCTCTAAAAATTCTCCTAAAATCCAGAAACTTTTGTTTAAACCGAATTCAGATGAAGGGAGCGGTCCCCCTGCTCCGTGCAGCACCAGATCTGTTGATTTGAAAACCGTATTTTGTAATGCGTTGCAGCTCGGTCAATTTTATCCGATAAGGACGGTATACCCTTTCCCGGATTTCCAGTCATAGCAAAAAAAACGGGCAGACCCCAAGGCCTGCCCGTTCCTAAAAGCCAACCAACCATTGACCTGAACACTGTGTTCTACCCTTCTCGGTGGGTCCTATAAAAGATTGTCCCATCCATTATTGACCGTTTAGTTTAAGGTTGCGCTTCTGTTAAAAAAAGCCGCTTACCCACATAGGCCTTCGTCTACTCCAAAATTACTCCCAAGACTATTCCCCAATGTGCAAACCGATGCTGGGATGCTCGTTAAATTCGGGTTTTTATTTAAATATAAACGCTCCAATGCCTTAAGATTTCCGATTGCCGCGGGAATAGTTTCCAGTTGATTATTATATAAAGATAATCCCTTCAATGCCGTAAGATTTCCGATCGCCGAGGGAATAGTTTCCAGTTGATTATTTTCTAAATTTAAATTCTCCAATGCCGTAAGATTTCCGATCGCCGAGGGAATAGTTTCCAGTTGATTATTGGTTAAATATAAATACTCCAATGCCGTAAGATTTCCGATCTCGGCGGGAATAGTTCCCAGTTTATTATTGGCTAAATATAAATACTCCAATGCCGTAAGATTTCCGATCTCGGCGGGAATAGTTCCCAGTTTATTATTGGTTAAATCAAATCGCACCAATGCCCTAAGATTTCCGATCGCCGCGGGAATAGTTTCCAGTTGATTATTATATAAATATAATCCCTTCAATGCCGTAAGATTTCCGATCGCCGAGGGAATAGTTTCCAGTTGACTATTAGTTAATATTAAACGCTCCAATGCCTTAAGATTTCCGATCTCCGAGGGAATAGTTTCCAGTTGATTATTATCTAAATATAAATACTCCAATGCCGTAAGATTTCCGATCTCGGCGGGCAACATCTTTAACCCCTTCGAATATAATTTTATATCTATCACCCGTCCTTCGGCATTTGTAGTGACTCCCTCCCAATCGTTCAGGGGCTGTTCGCTCCCCCAAACGGTCAATCCATCCTGAGCCTCCGGATTGGCATTGTAAATGGCCATCAGGGCGGCCCGGTCGCTTTCTGCAGTGAACGCTATATCTATAGTGGCCGTATAGGTTTTGGTATCTCCATTTTCAGCCGTGACCGTATACTCCACCGGATCGGTGAAATCCCGTTCCGCTCCGCTATTGGGATCAACCGCCATACCGGTATGCTCGATCACAGGGGCCAGTTTGGAAAGGTCTACATCACTATCTGCCGGAAAAGTAAAGCCAATGGTATTGCCGATTATGGTGGCATTGTTGCCGTTGACCTTAAAAGAGGTGATGGCATTGGTACTTTTCAGCCCTTTTTCTATAGTGGCCGTATAGGTTTTGGTATCTCCATTTTCAGCCGTGACCGTATACTCCACCGGATCGGTGAAATCCTGTTCCGCTCCGCTATCGGGATCAACCGCCGCACCGGTATGCTCGATCACAGGGGACAGTTTGGAAAGGTCCACATCGCTATCCGCCGGAAAAGCAAAGCCAATGGTATTGCCGATTATGGTGGCATTGTTGCCGTTGACCTTAAAAGAGGTGATGGCATTGGTACTTTTCAGCCCTTTTTCTATAGTGACCGTATAGGTTTTGGTTTCCCCGTTTTCAGCCGTGACCGTATACTCCACCGGGTCGGTGAAATCCTGTTCCGCTCCGCTATTGGGATCAACCGCCACACCGGTATGCTCGATCACAGGGGCCAGTTTGGAAAGGTCCACATCGCTATCCGCCGGAAAAGCAAAGCCAATGGTATTGCCGATTATGGTGGCATTGTTGCCGTTGACCTTAAAAGAGGTGATGGCATTGGTACTTTTCAGCCCTTTTTCTATAGTGACCGTATAGGTTTTGGTTTCCCCGTTTTCAGCCGTGACCGTATACTCCACCGGGTCGGTGAAATCCTGTTCCGCTCCGCTATCGGGATCAACCGCCACACCGGTATGCTCGATCACAGGGGACAGTTTGGAAAGGTCCACATCGCTATCCGCCGGAAAAGCAAAGCCAATGGTATTGCCGATTATGGTGGCATTGTTACCGTTGACCTTAAAAGAAGTGATGGCATTGGTCGTGTCGAGCACGCGCAAGGTGATCTCGGCCCCGGCCCGGGAAGCATCGTCCGCACGTACTTTGATAACCGTCCCCCCTGGTCCAATCCCCTTTACGGTCCCGTCCTGTGCCACCTCTGCCACCTCTGGGGAGGAACTGCTCCAGAACACCTTCTTGTTGGAGGCATTGGAAGGGACGATGCCCACCTCTAGCTTTAGACTATCCCCCATGGCCAGTGTCGGTGTCCCCTGATCGGGATCAATATCGACAAATTCCAGGGATTCCACAAGAACCTCTTCAGGCGCGTCGTCCCTGTCCTTGGAGCAGGAAGCAAGGCCCGCCAGGATACTGGCAAAAACAATGATATAATAACTCTTTTTCATGTTCATAATTTTAAAGTATAATAAATGAGATACAAATTAACCTTACAGGTGCAAAAAGCGGGCATTGTATACCACCTTCGACGGAAAAGAGCGAGTATAGCAAAATAACCTATAAAGTACTGACTTACAACCTACTACAACAAAATGTTTGGTGATCCATATTTGCCGTTTTTAGTGACTCCCTTAATCCGTCCCTTCCATTTAGGAAAGTGTTTTTAAAAAACGATAAAAAGATTCCACCTTTCTTTTTGATATAGGTAGGTTTTTATTATTGATGACATGCAAGTATACACCCCCATCTCCTTTTCTGATTCTTAAAGATGAATCGACATTAACCAAAAAGGAGTGATGAATTCTAAAAAAATTATTTTGTTTCAATAATTCTTCATAAAACCCAAGGTTTTTACTAGAAACAATAACCTCTCCATCCTGTTTGTAAATTATCGTATATCGTCCTTCTGATTTCATATAGACAATAGATTCTACGGTTATAATCTTCACATCTTTCAAGGAGGTTACAATTATAAACTTAACTGATTTACCATACCTTAAACTCTTTTCACTTATAGTTAAAGCACTATTCAACATGTAATTGGCTTTTTTTATAGCCTTAAACAAATGATCTGTACTAATAGGTTTTTGTATAAAATCAACAGCACCAAACCTGAATGCCTCTAGAACATTTTTTGGGTTTGAGGATATACAGATAAATTTCACTTCCTCTTCATCTCTATTTATCTTTTTAAATTGTTTTTCCAAAGAACCTTCTTCTTCAAGATCCCAAAAGATAATGTCCACATTAGTTTTATCTTCATATTTATAAACTGCATCGATATTGGCGAATACGTTACAAACCAAAATATTTTCAAACTCTTTTAGAACATAGTTTATTGAATTGACCAATTTTACATTTCTTCCAACAATAATGGCATTGATTTTTTCCATGTTACCAATGAATTGAACTAATCGTTATTTGCTTTGTGTTTTTTTGTCTTTTTGTATGAATTACAAACAAAAGTCCATAGTCCTTTCCTACACGACATTAAAAAAATCACATCAGCCATAAATATAAATTCCACATATGGTCAATCAAAAATAAGCTCGGGTACAAAGGGGGTACACATAAAAAAACACCTGTAAATACAGATGTTTTTAACGCTTACTTAAAATAAATTACCCGCCCAAGTGTACAAGTCAACCAATAGAAACTTCCTTTATTTCTATGCAAGCATTTAGGAATTAAACCCAGAAAATGATTAAATGGCAATAATACTGGACTCTAAAGAATCCGTTGGATCCAAGTCCATCTTTTTACGAAGACGTTGTCTTGCTTTTTTAACGCCATCTGCGGAAATGTTAAGGATATTTGCGATTTCTTTTGAAGATAAATTCATTTTTATCAAGGCCATTAAGCGTAAGTCGTTGCTGGTGATATTTGGAAATTGCTGTTGTGCCTTTGCGTTGAAACCTTTGTGGACCTCTTTAAAATATTTACTGAAATTTTCCCAGTTATTGTCGTCCTGTAAATCGAAATTTATGGTTTGGATAAGGGTTTGATAACCTCCATTGCCCATGGCCTTGGCTTTAGCTGCCTTGGCTTTTTCCTTTATATCGTTTAAAACCTCGTTCTTTTTGGCCAAATGTAACGCATGCGTGGTAAGTTCTTTGGTCTTATGTTCTAAATCCATTTCTGCTTTTTCTTTGGCCAGCCTGTTTCGTTTGTTTCTCTGGTAAAGGGCATAAACACCAATAAAGGCAATGAGCAAACCGAAGGCCAAAAGCAAACGCTGCATGTCGTAGACTTTTTCTTTTATGGTTAAAACGTTGATTTCTTGTTCTTGTATTTCGATTTGCTGTTCTTTTTTTTCCGTATCATAAATGATCCGAAGCTCTTCTATTTGTTGCGATTTCGTTTTGTTGAACATACCGTCCTTTAGCTTGGTATGTGCTTTGAAATCTTCTAATGCCTGTTGGTAATTGCCCATTTTTTTGTAGACTTCATGGCGATCTTTATAGGCGATGGAAGAATTCCTTACATCTTGGTCTGATTCAGAAAATTTAATAGCTTTATTCAAATAGTATAAAGCGCTATCCAATTCATTTTTTTTGCTATAATAACACCCTATATTGTCATAAATAACAGGTTCTTCTCTTTTCACGTCTTTGTATAATTTATAAGCCTTCCAAAAACTGTTTATGGTTTCCTTATCTTTGTCTAATAGATAATAACATACTCCAATATTTGTCCACAGTTCAGCTTCGATCAATCTATCATCTTTACGTAAAATCATGGCATTTTTATATAGAGCGATGGCTTTATCATAATCTTTAAGGTCAGTAAATACATTACCTTGGTTTTGCATTATAGCTGCCACACCAATAGTATCATGCTTGAGCATATAGCTATTCTTTGCTTCCTCGAAATACATTAGTGCCTGCTCATAGTTGCCTAAACGCCACTCTATATTCCCTAATCGGTTCTTCACGAAAGTAGTCTCCTTATTGTTTTCATTGAAGAATTTCAATGCTTTAAATTCATTTTTTAAAGCCAAATCATACATGCCCCAGTCCTGGTAAACACCTGCTAGGATATGATATACATCGCCTAAGTTTTCGAATACATCATGCTTTTTCGTTGGAATGCGATCTCTATTATTATATAAATCAATAAACTTGTTTGCATAATGAATGACTGAATCAAATTTCTTCGATTGATTATAAATTTCTTCTAACGAATAATAATCAAGAGCAAGGCCTCGAAGGTTTTTAATTTTTTCATTTACCGCTATTGCTTTTTTTATGAATATGGCAGAAGAGTCCAGTATATTTTTTTTCCGAAAATATTCACCCAACCAATAATAACCTGCCGACACACCTTTTGACCGATTGATTCTTTTGGAAAGCTCAATCAATTCCTCAATATACTTCCTAGTGATTTCATCAGGATTATTAAAAAATCGAAATTTAATAATCTCATTCAATGTTTTAGATTTGCTTGAGTCCTCTTTCTGAGCACTGTAAACATGCAAAAGACTGTCAAGTTTTTTTTGGTCTTGAGCAAATATATTCATACAAAAAAGGAGCAGAATATAAAGAAGGGCAGATTTTTTATTCATTTGTTTGGGGTTGAGTGCATAGATTTTCACGGGCTTCCAGCGCATTAAAATTGCTTGGTTGCGACCACATGCGATTCCATTTTTTTTAATTATTTTAAAATATCCACATAGCTATTAAATAGCCATTTTATAAATAAAGCAAAAGCAATATATATATAATTCCTACAAATTTTTAGTTATTTTCTTTATTGTCGATACAATACAAAACACTTGGTTTTACCAGGAAACCTTTGAATATGACTGCATATATCATCCTTGGTCACTCTCTTTTTGATAAAAAAGGAAAATTACCCTATCGATTATTACAACTTTTTAACCACTTATTGATTGTTGAATGGCCATGTCTATAGTTTTTATTCTCTTTATTCAAACCAGAGAGGTTTACTTCAATTAATTTTTTAAAAGCAAAGCACATATGTTGGATATGATTTAAGAAACATGCTCCGCATCGTATATTCAAATACATTTCTACACCATAGAAGTCGATTATTTAACCAAATAACAGAGAAAAAATGCAAGCTAAACCGTTAACCCATATAGAAATATTTTTTCTTAAAAAATATGCCTCTGGAATTCCCATTGATGAAATAAAAAAAGATTTGAATATCGAGAGCAATGAAGACTTCATACTAAAAAAAGAGGTGATAAAACTAAAATTAGATATTACAAACGATTTAGATTTGATAAATAAGGCTTTCGATTTAGGACTTTTGGTAGTTGATGATCATATCTTAAAAAACATAAATCATATCGTATTTGGCATAGCTTATAATGTTTATATTTATAGTAAAAGGAACAAGAATTCCCAAAAAAGTCTTAGCAATTTATACAGAAAAGTATTTAATACTTATTTATGTGTTCTTCAAACTCAAAAAATGTAAAGAGTGTTGTTAAATAAAGGTTGGTTACATTAACCAAACCTTCCAACCATGGCTGGTCCACAACCTTCTCTTCTTTTTTTAGATTTTCAAATTCGACCTGTCGCTCTATAGCTAACTTTGCACGAAACACCATGACTATCATTCTTTAATTTGCAATATATATTTTACAATGGGCCATTAAATTTTAAAGCTGCCCTATTTTTAGGGAAGGCTACGCGTTACCTTCAACATATTGTCCAAAGCCAAAGCTCATACATTTTTAGGGTCCAAAATCACAGCTCCTACACACAATCTTACTTCTTGTTATTGATTTAAAGACTCTCAAGACCCCATCTCTATCATCCGGGGTGACTTCTTTAGCTGCCATAATGATTAATCACTGCAATCTCAAAGCATCCATAATTGCCGGTATGCCGCCTTCTCGATGCCTCTTTCTTTGATCAGCTTTATAGTTACGCCTTCCGTTCACTCTAGTTTTTTTCTAAAAGCCCATTATAATATATTTTATAATTGGCCTTTGTTTTGGCCATAATTTCTGCTCTATATTTTGAATCGTTAAACAATTTATTTAATCCAGAGTGATTTTCGATGTCCACCCTTTTTTCTTTAAATGCATTTTCCAAATACATCATAGCCTCTTCCATAATCTCGTCACTTAATTCGGGTGGCATATAAGATGCCATTAATTGGGACCTTGTCAGTTCTTTTTGAGGTATATCATTTTCCTTGGCAGTTGCTTCTTCATCTACATTTACAGTTTCTACAGAGCCGCCATTTTCCAATACCAATAAACGTTGCTCTAAAGTCTTAAATTTATCTTCTAAGACTTTAATCTTTTTTTCTTGTTCTACAGCTAAATTAGCTACGTCGTTACCATTTAAACCTATAGCCATATTTACCATGGACATGCCAGTGTCTATTAATACTTCTGACCATGCCACACCAACAATTTCACGATACTGTTCTGCTTTTATTTTTTGAGGTGAAACCCCTATTCCTGTCCCGTCATTCAAACCCGAAGGCAAGATATAATCGCCTTGCAACACTATACCACGAACTTTAACGGGTATTTGCCCCATAAAGGCCACTTTTTCATATAACCCTTCGTTACCATCCATTGGCATATTGCCCAATACGGCTGGTTTTGTAGAAACAACCATATATTGTTGCGCATTCCCCGTATGCTTGGAAACTTTTCCTCCAGTTACCCCTACAATATCGCCTGCTTCAATTCTTTCAAGAGCGTTACTACGTTCTAACCATTCTGCATAATCTGCTGAACCCGATTGATACGTTACCCCCAAGTCAGAAAATGCCTGCCTGTTAAAATTTGTTAAATTTGCCGTTGCCATAGTTAAATCTGCAGCTGCCATAGCTACACAAGGTAAACATTCTCCTACTCCTCCTATTACCAGTCCTGCAACAGGAATTGGTATTACCGCGGATACCTGATTTCCTGCTGCTAGTACTTCATCTGCAACCAACATAGTCTGCTCATAGATATAGTCTGAAGAACTCTTTACTTCTGCTTTTGTTTCCCCTTCTATACGACCTACTGCCCTGCCTCCTTTATCAAAAAAGGTAATAAAATTATTAGAATTATTTGGAGTACCTGCATTCAATTTTACAGCAATACCCTGTGAACTGCCTTCTATACCTAACGGGTATGCCTTATAGTTTCCTTGCCCTCCTCTTACACTCGTTTTAATTGTTACCTGCCCGTTTAAATTACTCAGTCCATTTACATTTAATGTATTGTTTAATGTGGAAACACCTAAAACATCCAGAACATTCAAATTCGAATTTTGGGCCACCTTTATATTTTCAAAATCACCATCTTGAAACTTTGATGTCCCTTGTACGGTTAAATCCCCCGATAAGGTGGTCGCCGATCCATTATTGACAAATAAATCGTTATTTAAACTCGTAACTCCATCAACATCTAAATCTGAATTTAGTTGAACATCTCCTACAACCGCTAATTTTCCATTAAAATCTGCCATTCCTTCTACGGTCAGATCACCACTTAATAGTGTAGGACTTCCATTATTAACTGCTAAACTATTGTCTAAATTGGTTTTTCCATTTACATTTAACGTATTGTTTAATGTGGAAACACCTAAAACACCTAAATTCGAGTTTAGTATAGTAACTCCTCCAACCGCTAATTTATCTTCAAAACTCGCCTGTCCTTCTACGGTCAGATTTCCACTTAATACTGTTGGACTTCCATTATTAACTGTTAAATTATTGTTTAAATTAGTTTCTCCGTCGACGTCTAAATTCGAATACAGGTGGGTATCCCCTTTAACCCCTAACTGTCCTTCTACGTTCAGATCACCCGATAAATTGGTGTCCGACCCATTGTTCACAAATAGATCGCTATTTAAATTCGTGATCCCATCCACATCCAAATCCGAATACAGTTGGGTATCTCCTCCGACCTCCAATTCACCTTGGAAGCTCACCTGCCCTTCGACGGTCAAATCACCACTTAATAATGTTGGGCTTCCGTTATTTACTGTGAAACTATTATTTAAATTAGTTTCTCCATCGACGTCCAAAGTCGAAGTTGCAATAATCTCTCTATGTTTAACATATGGTAAATAGGTTAATTTTTGATAACTAAATTCAACCATACCGTTACCATCATTTAAATCGATTTCCACCTTTAAAAATTTGGCGTCGTTCCAATATATTTCATCAAAAGCACCAATATTGGGCAATCCACTTCCTATAACTAAATTAATCATACCATAAGCATCAGTTTCTGTTTGATGAATTTCTTGATATTCGGAAGAGCTCATATCATCTATAATTGTGAACCTGACTTGTAATGCTACATTGGGCAAATTATTTGATTGGACATCCACGCCTGGAATTTCCTGAGGATTATTATCTATAATAACAGCTTGATATGTAATTCCATCTGTTTGCCCATGACCAAAACGCATCAGAGCAAATAATAAAAAAGCACAAAAAGTATATTTCATCTTCGTATGTATTTAATATTTGCAATTACAATTAGGTAGACTTATAATAAAGCCGAACCCAAATTGATGTAAATTCAATTTTAAAATTTCTTCATCAATAACACTATCTATAAATACTGTTTTACCGTAGCTATAATTAGCAAAAATGGATGTATTTCTAGAGATTGGATATTGCATTCCTATGCTTCCCTTTATAAATAGAATACTTTTATTAAATTCCTCTTTTCCTATAAGATTGAATACTTGATTATTGATCGTTTGATTTCCCCTAATCAAAAATTCAATAGCCGTAGCGGCTTTTAGATAAAAAATAAAATCCCTTAATTGAAACAATGTAATATCCAAACCTATAGTACCCCCCATATAACTAGTATTCCAATCGAAGTAATTATCCAAGCGGATATCACTTCCTATAGCACCATAACTACTATATGTAGCTCCTATAGACAAAAACAGGGTTCGTTCATTGTTAATATTATGTCTATACCCCATACCTAAATACGATTTAGATTTCGATAAAATATTATCTACTGGTTTCCCTCGAGAATTTTTGTAGTCGAAAGATGAAATATTTAACCCATAATCCACATATAGCTGTTGAGAAAACCCGGAAACACCCATTATAAAAATGAGTTTAAACAGTAATCCTTTCTTCATACTAACGCTTAATAATTTTCATTTGTAAAAATCTAGACCGCATTCGTATTAAAAGCACATAAACACCCGATGACAAATAATCCAAATTCAAACTAATAGATTGTGTCGGACCAAATTGTTGCGTTGAAATAATACCGCCTAAAATATTTATGACTGTAACATGTAAAACATCTATAATTGATTCCTTGAACTGAATATTGACTTTTTCTGAAAACGGATTTGGATACACCAGTGCCTCTATATCTTCTCTAGAAGTGTTTGATATAATAGAAGCCGATAACGGCTGCAAAAAACCTTGGCGCAGCAAATGACCATTGGCATTAAAAGAATTTATAACACCCTCTTGACCAATGCTTTCAACTATATAATAACTCCTAATGTCAACATTCACAAAATGGGAAGAACCTTGAATAGCTAAAGTTTGTTTCTGCAAACTTTGTGAATTCCCAAATTGAAAAATAGAACCGACAAAAATAAAAAACAGTACTTTTTTCATCGGTATTATTTTTTCGTTCCTATGTAATGCCAATAAGTCAAACTAAAAAAGACGTTTTCGGCACTTACCACAGTTTCATTCTTTAACTATTGATTGAATCTAGTTTTCCACAACCCTAAGTACATCA
Source organism: uncultured Allomuricauda sp. (assembly GCA_963677115.1). Classification (GTDB taxonomy): domain Bacteria; phylum Bacteroidota; class Bacteroidia; order Flavobacteriales; family Flavobacteriaceae; genus Flagellimonas. Next base: position 2,339,688 of record OY781874.1, on the reverse strand, counting down.
CTCAAGGAAATTAAAAAAACAAAAAGCTCCTTAATTACGAACAGTCAATGTAATAAATGTGCTTGCAGACGAAATAACTGGACATGTTATTGATTTTGATAGATCTCACTAACCTCTCAACACAAAAAAACCAACCTATTTATCTAGTTTATCCTTTTTAATGGTAGTGTCAGTTCCGAGCCACAGTTAAAGGTCATTTTACACTTTTGTCAATACCGAGCGGAGGCACCAAAGTCTTAATGACGAGACCCCGTCAACAGGGTATCAACAAAGGATAAAAAAGGTGGCATGATGTACAAAAGGAAAAAAAGAATTTTCAACAAAAAGGGCAGGTTATGAGTCTCCCCCCGTCCCCCCTTTCAACATCATCATCACAGTTATTTTTAAAGAAACACTGTCCTAGAGATTGAGGGAATTATATAGCATGATAATTTTAAACTTGTATAGCACATATCCCGGGGCTTCTTTATTTTCTTCGATTGGATTATGCTTGTGAAAGATTTTTCAATAAAAAAATGAAATGCTCAAAAAACTTATAATCTCTTATACTTTACATCATTGCAAGCACCGATCATTTCCGACGAAACCTATAGGTAGCATCTTATTAGATAGGAAATTAATAAGCTTACTATTAAAACCCATTTAGATTTTAGTTATAATAAATTCACTTCTCCTATTTAATTGATGTTCTTCTTCACTACATTTTACGCCATCACCGCAGTGGTTTACCAATTCTATCTCCCCATAACCATGACTGGTTAATCGTTCTTCTTTAATACCATTTTCAATCAAGTATCTTTTTGTACTATACGCTCTTCTATCACTCAGTTTTAGGTTATAATATTTTGTTGCCCTGCTATCGGTATGCGAGCGTATATCAATCTCCATTTGAGGATACGCATTCAGAACATCCACTATTTCATCTAAAATTACCGATGCATCTGGTCTTATAAATGATTTATCCAAATCGAAATAGATATTGTTCAACTCCAGTTTTTTTACAAGATCATCTTCTACTTTAAGCACTGATTCTTCAAAACTATAGATATCATCTTTCCCCTTTCCTTCTCGTCGATTTGAAGAAAAATATCCTTTTTTTCTACTTTCTTGAATCACAAACCCAAAATCATCTTCTTTACTATTGATGATCTCACCCAAATTTAAAATGCTGTCCTTGCCATTTTCAAGATCACTAATCCGTGCGACAAAAACATCCAAACCTCCAAAACCAACATGTCCATCTGAAGAAAAATACAGTACATCTTCTTTTGTAACGAATGGGAATGTTTCTCTCCCTTCGGTGTTAATGATATCCCCTAAATTTCTGGGTTCTCCAAACGTACCATTGGAATATACTTTTACTTCATATATATCCGATTCTCCTTTTCCTCCCGGCATATCCGAAGAAAAATACATTCTTGTTGCATCCTTGTTAAGGGACGGATGTGCCGTTGCATATTCATCACTGCAGAAAGGCAATTCCTCAGGTTTGGACCACTCGCCTTTTTCATTGATCAATGACCGATATATCTTTAACTGATTTGTTTTTATTTCACCCTTTTTTTTTCTTCTATACTTACGGCCCTCCCTGGCATTTGCCGTAAAATAAACCGTTTTTAAATCTCTTGTAAAAACCGGTGTGGATTCATTCAGGCCCAAATCAAATCCCCATCTTCCGATCTCATAAAGTTCATTACTTACTGTGTCACGAGTAGCTATATACATATCTACAAAAGGTTCTTTAGCCCATTCATCAAGATTGTCCGGTTCTTCGTCCGGATTTCCCCTAGAAGAACTAATAACCACAGAGTTTCCATAATAGGATGTCCCGAAGTCCCTGTAGGATGAATTCATCCCAAGGTTTTTGACACTATACCTTTTTAAGGACCTTTTTAATTTTTCCAGTTCACCAAGTTTCTTCAGATACAATTCAACCCTACTATCTTCCGGGCTTACTTTTGCAAAAGTCCGCATATAGAGATCTGCCTCTTTATAATTACCAACCGATTTTAAGGTCTGGGCGTATCTGTAATAATATTCGCTCTCCACACTACCCCCATAATTTACTATCAATTTTTCATACCACTTTGAAGCCTCTTCATATAGACCATTGAAGTAATAGGTGTTTCCTAATTTCTCAAAAAGTTCAGCACTCTCATAACCCGTTTCAGCTAACTTGAGGTAAGTTTTTTGAGCATCTATATATTCAAACATCTCATATTCCTTATTCCCTATTGATAATAATGTATGCTGTGCAAAAACACCCAGGCTGGAACTTATGAAAAATATTACAAAAAGAAATGATTTACCTTGCAATCTCAACATACTATACAAATTGAATTATTGTTTACTCTATTTAAAAAAAACGAGGTGTTAAACGGCGTTTACCAAATATTTTTTCTGGTAATTGATACCGTAACACAACTTCAAAACTCCCATCGTTGAATTTCGTATTTCCTAAGGCCGTGGTTTCTCTATCATATGCAAACCCTACCATAAGTGGTTGAAATACCCTAAACCCAACCAAAGCACTTACTGATGCACTCCAACGATATGCCACCCCTAATGATAACTTGTCGTAGAGCAGAAAATTCCCAGAAATATCTACCTGCAAAGGTGCCCCAACAACAAGTTTTGTCAATACTGCTGGTTTAAATTTTACGTAATCATTAAGATCAAACACATAACCTGTAATCCAATAAAAGTGCATCCGATCTCTCAAGATTGATAAAGAATCAGCATTTCCTTCATTTGTATCTGTTTTATTAAAAAAAGAAGTCTCCAATAGATTAGGAACACTAAGGCCAACGTAAAATTTATCTGTATTATAATAAACTCCCGTACCTATATTAGGAGTAAATTCATTACTTATATTTTCTTGAAAATTCACATCATTACCGTCAAAGATTGACAGTTTCTGAAAGTCTACATTTAATAAATGGCCTACCGCTTTTAATCCAAAACTTAATTTAGCATATTCTCCAAAGGGAATATTATAAGAAAAGTCAATATTAAAATATGTTTCATCAGTTATTCCTGCCACGTCATTTATTACAGAAAGACCAAGACTTAACCTCTTATCATAATCAATAGGAGCGCTAATGGCCAGTGTCTGTGTCTTGGGTGCTCCTTCAAGCCCCACCCATTGACTACGGTGTAGCGCAGTAATATTCAAATTTTCTTTGCTCCCAATATAGGCTGGGTTTATACTAGATGTATTATACATATATTGGGTATATTGAGCCTCTTGTTGCGCTTTAACCGAACTTATTGCAAAGCAAAAAAACATTACTAAAATGACATTCTTATTTTCACGCATATACACCCGTTCTTTTAACCAATTAAATTTTGTTTTGCATACACCCCTCTTGTCTTGATCACAATCCAAAGTATCAATAACCTATTTTCTTTTACCGAGCATCCAACCTCTAAAAAACTAGAGTATTAGCTCATTGAAAAAAACTTCAGTATAAATTCATATCAAATGAAGTATTCTTTAAATGAAAACACAATGCGGAAAGAATAATTGGTGTGATTCAAGTAATACTTGTTCGAAATCTGTAGCCAAGCTTTTGACCTCCTCCCGTCAAACCGGACAATTTAAAACTGGAGAATCCGGGCGAATAAATGTTTAACTTTAAACAAGTATTTGCTTATGAGACGATCAAAGTATTCAGAATCGCAGATTGTATTTGCAATCAAACAGAAGGAGACGGGGACCCGTATCCGAGAGGTATGTCGCAAGATGGGCATCAGCGAGACCACATTTTACAATTGGAAGAAGAAATATGTGGCCTGGGTGTTTCTGAACTCCGGAGGCTGAAGAACCTGGAGGAGGAGAACGCACAGTTGAAGAAACTGCTCGCCGACCTGAGTCTGGACAAACAGATCCTACAGGACGTGCTGAAAAAAAGTTCTGAGGCCTTCCCGAAAGCGTGGGATGGTCGGATGGAGTACAATATCTCCATCCAGCGTTGCTGCAAGCTCGTATGGCCATCCATACAGGAAATATCCCTCAAAGGAAGTGATGTCGTACAAGTAATGGAAGCCATTACTTTTGGGAACGGAGCACTGCCAACCCGTGTCAAAGTGGACAATGGAAGTGAGTTCATCAGAAGGCATGGGACAAATGCCTGTGAGAACAAGGTCGAACTGGACTTCTCGAGGCCCGGAAAGCCCACGGATAACCCTTTCATCGAGAGCTTCAACGGTTCGTTCAGGGGACGAGACGAGTGCCTGAACGCCAATTGGTTCTTCTCTTTGGAGGATGCCCAGGAAAAGTTTGATATTTGGAAAGAGGACTATAACAATTATAGACCGCACAGCTCGTTGGGAGACATGTCTCCCAACGAGTACATTGAAATGAATGAAAACAGCCCAGACTCTCTAGTTATGACCGACACCTAATTTTGGGAGGTCACTTTCAAAAACGTCTTATTAATTTTTATAATTTATAAATTCAAATATGACAGGACTTACAGATTATGCTTCCTCTTGTACTATTTGAAGTTTAATAGATAGATACAATATTGTATAAAAAATTCAACCCAATCAATATATCTCACATTACTTAATTATTTAAATACAGGTGTCCCGCTTCTTTTATAACATCACTTTCAGCTTCATTATCTCGAGTAATTTTATAGATAACTATGTAAAAATAATCTCCATCGGGTAACTTCTTATTTTTAGTTATAGTAACCCTACCTTCTGAAATCCCTCTAAAAACTCTGTTTTTATTATCATAATTATCGGTTTCATACACCAATACCCCCCATCTATTAAATATTTTAACAGTATTATCTGGGTAACATTCTATGCCCTCCAACATGAAGATATCATTCGCTCCATCATTGTTAGACGATACGGCAGTATATATTTGCAAAGGGCAGGTAAAATGAATCGTTTGAACAAAAGAGGATTCATTCCCGCAATCATCTATAGCAATCCAGGTACGCTCTAACGTTCTATTAAGAGCACATTCTCCGTTTGATATCTCTCTTTCTGTAAAATCAATACTCACTACACTATCACAGTTATCGGTAAAAATCGGTGTAACCATACCTGGTAGCTCTTCACAATCCATGAATAACACATCAGAGATATTATCTTCAAATAATGGCGGTGTAGTGTCTTCTATAATAATCGTTTGCTCACATATCGCTGTGTTACCAAAATCATCTGTACCTGTATAGCTTCTAATAAAGCTTCCGGTATTGGCCGAACATCCCCCTATTAATTCAGTATCTATAAATGTGAAATTAACCTCACCACAACTTGTGAGAATTTCAGGAAAACCGATGCTCTCCGCATCAAAAGAATCTCCACATTCCAATCTTACTGTAGGAGGACAACTAAGTGTTAAATTATCCAAGGAATTTTCAATTTCGACCGTGATGACACTCGCAGATGAGCTGCAGCCCGCCGAGGTGGTCTCCGTCAGTTCGTAAGTGCCCGGGGCCAAGCCCGTGAAACTGGTCCCCGTTTGTGGTGCCACCGCGGGCGAGGTGCCCGTCAGCGTATAGGTCGATGTCCCCTGGGGGGCGGTGACGCTCACACTCCCCGTCGCCACCGTACACGTCGGGTCCACTTGCGCAAACGCGGGCGCAGGGGGCGTCAACGGCTGTGGGGCGACCGTGATGACACTCGCCGATGAGCTACAGCCCGCCGAGGTGGTCTCCGTCAGTTCGTAAGTGCCCGAAGCCAAGCCCGTAAAACTGGTCCCCGTTTGTGGTGCCACCACGGGCGAGGTGCCCGTCAGCGTATAGGTCGATGTCCCCTGGGGGGCGGTGACGCTCACACTCCCCGTCGCCACCGTACACGTCGGGTCCACTTGCGCAAACCCGGGCGCAGGGGGCGTCAACGGCTGTGGGGCGACCGTGATGACACTCGCAGATGAGCTACAGCCCGCCGAGGTGGTCTCCGTAAGTTCGTAAGTGCCCGGGGCCAAGCCCGTAAAACTGGTCCCCGTTTGTGGTGCCACCACGGGCGAGGTGCCCGTCAGCGTATAGGTCGATGTCCCCTGGGGGGCGGTGACGCTCACACTCCCCGTCGCCACCGTACAGGTCGGGTCCACTTGCGCAAACCCGGGCGCAGGGGGCGTCAACGGCTGTGGGGCGACCGTGATGACACTCGCCGATGAGCTACAGCCCGCCGAGGTGGTCTCCGTCAGTTCGTAAGTGCCCGGGGCCAAGCCCGTAAAACTGGTTCCCGTTTGTGGTGCCACCACGGGCGAGGTGCCCGTCAGCGTATAGGTCGATGTCCCCTGGGGGGCGGTGACGCTCACACTCCCCGTCGCCACCGTACACGTCGGGTCCACTTGCGCAAACCCGGGCGCAGGGGGCGTCAACGGCTGTGGGGCGATCGTGATGACACTCGCAGATGAGCTACAGCCCGCCGAGGTGGTCTCCGTAAGTTCGTAAGTGCCCGGGGCCAAGCCCGTAAAACTGGTCCCCGTTTGTGGTGCCACCACGGGCGAGGTGCCCGTCAGCGTATAGGTCGATGTCCCCTGGGGGGCGGTGACGCTCACACTCCCCGTCGCCACCGTACAGGTCGGGTCCACTTGCGCAAACCCGGGCGCAGGGGGCGTCAACGGCTGTGGGGCGACCGTGATGACACTCGCCGATGAGCTACAGCCCGCCGAGGTGGTCTCCGTCAGTTCGTAAGTGCCCGGGGCCAAGCCCGTGAAACTGGTCCCCGTTTGTGGTGCCACCGCGGGCGAGGTGCCCGTCAGCGTATAGGTCGATGTCCCCTGGGGGACGGTGACGCTCACACTCCCCGTCGCCACCGTACACGTCGGGTCCACTTGCGCAAACGCGGGCGCAGGGGGCGTCAACGGCTGTGGGGCGACCGTGATGACACTCGCCGATGAGCTACAGCCCGCCGAGGTGGTCTCCGTCAGTTCGTAAGTGCCCGGGGCCAAGCCCGTAAAACTGGTCCCCGTTTGTGGTGCCACCACGGGCGAGGTGCCCGTCAGCGTATAGGTCGATGTCCCCTGGGGGGAGGTGACGCTCACACTCCCCGTCGCCACCGTACAGGTCGGGTCCACTTGCGCAAACCCGGGCGCAGGGGGCGTCAACGGCTGTGGGGCGACCGTGATGACACTCGCAGATGAGCTACAGCCCGCCGAGGTGGTCTCCGTAAGTTCGTAAGTGCCCGGGGCCAAGCCCGTAAAACTGGTTCCCGTTTGTGGTGCCACCACGGGCGAGGTGCCCGTCAGCGTATAGGTCGATGTCCCCTGGGGGGCGGTGACGCTCACACTCCCCGTCGCCACCGTACAGGTCGGGTCCACTTGCGCAAACCCGGGCGCAGGGGGCGTCAACGGCTGTGGGGCGACCGTGATGACACTCGCCGATGAGCTACAGCCCGCCGAGGTGGTCTCCGTCAGTTCGTAAGTGCCCGGGGCCAAGCCCGTAAAACTGGTTCCCGTTTGTGGTGCCACCACGGGCGAGGTGCCCGTCAGCGTATAGGTCGATGTCCCCTGGGGGGCGGTGACGCTCACACTCCCCGTTGCCACCGTACAGGTCGGGTCCACTTGCGCAAACCCGGGCGCAGGGGGCGTCAACGGCTGTGGGGCGATCGTGATGACACTCGCAGATGAGCTACAGCCCGCCGAGGTGGTCTCCGTAAGTTCGTAAGTGCCCGGGGCCAAGCCCGTGAAACTGGTTCCCGTTTGTGGTGCCACTGCCGGGGAGGTGCCCGTCAGCGTATAGGTCGATGTTCCCTGCGGGCTGGTAACACTTACACTGCCCGTTGCCACCGTACACGTCGGGTCCACTTGCGCAAACGCGGGCGCAGGGGGCGTCAACGGCTGTGGGGCGATCGTGATGACACTCGCCGATGAGCTACAGCCTGCCGAGGTGGTCTCCGTCAGTTCGTAAGTGCCCGGGGCCAAGCCCGTGAAACTGGTCCCCGTTTGTGGTGCCACCGCGGGCGAGGTGCCCGTCAGCGTATAGGTCGATGTCCCCTGGGGGGCGGTGACGCTCACACTCCCCGTTGCCACCGTACACGTCGGGTCCACTTGCGCAAACGCGGGCGCAGGGGGCGTCAACGGCTGTGGGGCGATCGTGATGACACTCGCCGATGAGCTACAGCCTGCCGAAGTGGTCTCCGTAAGTTCGTAAGTGCCCGGGGCCAAGCCCGTGAAACTGGTCCCCGTTTGTGGTGCCACCACGGGCGAGGTGCCCGTCAGCGTATAGGTCGATGTCCCCTGGGGGGCGGTGACGCTCACACTCCCCGTCGCCACCGTACACGTCGGGTCCACTTGCGCAAACCCGGGCGCAGGGGGCGTCAACGGCTGTGGGGCGACCGTGATGACACTCGCAGATGAGCTACAGCCCGCCGAGGTGGTCTCCGTCAGTTCGTAAGTGCCCGGGGCCAAGCCCGTAAAACTGGTTCCTGTTTGTGGTGCCACCGCGGGCGAGGTGCCCGTCAGCGTATAGGTCGATGTCCCCTGGGGGTTGGTAACACTTACACTGCCCGTTGCCACATCACACGTGGGATCCACTTGCGCAAACCCGGGCGCAGGGGGCGTCAACGGCTGTGGGGCGATCGTGATGACACTCGCCGATGAGCTGCAGCCCGCCGAGGTGGTCTCCGTCAGTTCGTAAGTGCCCGGGGCCAAGCCCGTAAAACCGGTCCCCGTTTGTGGTGCCACCGCGGGCGAGGTGCCCGTCAGCGTATAGGTCGATGTCGCCTGGGGGGCGGTGACGCTCACACTCCCCGTTGCCACCGTACACGTCGGGTCCACTTGCGCAAACCCGGGCGCAGGGGGCGTCAACGGCTGTGGGGCGACCGTGATGACACTCGCCGATGAGCTACAGCCCGCCGAGGTGGTCTCCGTCAGTTCGTAAGTGCCCGGGGCCAAGCCCGTAAAACCGGTCCCCGTTTGTGGTGCCACCGCGGGCGAGGTGCCCGTCAGCGTATAGGTCGATGTCGCCTGGGGGTTGGTAACACTTACACTGCCCGTTGCCACATCACACGTGGGATCCACTTGCGTGAACGCAGGTGCAGGAGGGGTCACTGGCTGTGGAGTAATCGTGATAACACTTGCCGATGAGCTACAGCCTGCCGAAGTGGTTTCCGTCAGTTCGTAAGTTCCCGGGGCCAAGCCCGTAAAACTGGTTCCCGTTTGTGGTGCCACTGCCGGGGAGGTGCCCGTCAGCGTATAGGTCGATGTTCCCTGCGGGTTGGTCACACTTACACTGCCCGTTGCCACCGTACACGTCGGGTCTACTTGCGTAAACGCAGGTGCAGGGCTAACACAAGTCAAAAGCACTTGATAATCTTCGACTTCTCCATCAGAAGCGGCTCCAATAGATCGGTCATCTATACCATCATTTGGATCACTATCCTCTAAGTCATCTGTAGTGATACGTACACGCATATAAGTAGGGTTCCCATCTAATAATAAATCACTAGGCAATGAAGCCCATTCTAAAACTACAGACGTGGTCAGGTTCCCTGAAGGAGGAGCAAAAACACTGATAGATTCTTCATTATCAAAGCGTCCATTTTTATTAAAATCTATCCAAGCATATATATTTACTAGATTTATTGTTGAATTTGTATAAGAAATTTCAGGTGTTCTCAAATTACCAGCAGAAACATCAAAAGATAAAGAGTCTTCAAAAAAACCATCTTCATCATCCTCATTATCATTATCATCTCCGATTCCTTGACCTGAAAAAGCATTCGATTCTTCATCAACCGTGCTTCCTAACATCACAAATGGTAAATTGCTATCAGTATCAAAATCAACAAAATGTCTGGCTCCTGAGTTTTCCAGTGAAGTCCCATATGAATCTGGTGCATCCCCAAAATCTAATAATATATCAATATTATTCCCCACTCCATCATTATTAGAAGTTTGTGTACTTTGTAAAAAATACACCGCATCGGGATTCGTACTGTTTAAATCTACCCTATAGATAATACCATCGTTATTATTAATCCCATAAAAAAACCCATTTGAATCCATAAATTGAGCTCCGAATATTGGTCGTCCACTACCTGGTCCATCAGGGTATGTTAAAGTTGCAAGAGTAGTTATTTTTCCTGTTCCTAAATTAATTTCTAACAAGTCTTTAGTATCTGAAGATGTATATAAAAGACCTGTATTAATATCTATAACAAAATCTGAAACCGATATTCTTTTTTCTAACTGAATTGTTCTCTCCACCGTTAAAAAACCAGGAGAGTTTACGTCGATATCTATGACATATATTATGTCTGTACTCAAAGTAGGTTTTACATATAAGCGATTATCGTAAACATCTCCAGATATATAATTTAATTCATTAGGAAGCCCTTTTATGGGTCCCACCACATTATTTACATATTCATAATCGGATACTAAAGTAGCATCCCTCAGTTCTGTTATTACCATAAAATTAAAATCTATTCTTGGGAAGAAATCCGATTGATCTCCTCTCCTAATGGAATATATGATGTTATTTTCGGCATTTATCCCTGCCGCATTTACAAATAAAGCCCCATCTAATAAAGGGTCGCTGTCTTCATCAGGTACTGGCAATTCCGCCGTGATCTCTTCTGCAAAATTTATTTGAAACCATTTGCTTGAAGCAATTTGAAAAGCATCCGCTGTTCTTAGAGCACGTGAACTAAATGATTTACCCGACAAACATTGTACATATCGTAAAAGATCCCCTCCTTGAATACCTTTATAAGTATAAAAGGCCTCATCTATTTTGCCTTCATAAGTAGAAGCACCAGGGGGTATACTCAATATATTGTCAGCCGATACAATTTTACCAAAGCCTCCCATTTGGCCTAATTCCAATTCACCATGGTGTTCCTGTATTTTTATATTTGTTCGCAGCATCCCTTTTACAATACCATCCAGATAAACTACCAATAGCTCACCTTCCGTATACGTAAATGCAATATGATGCCATTCCCCATCATTCGGAAAAGGAATAGGTTCTACTGATTCCAATGTAGATGATCCCATTATATTTACCTCGATGTTCCCTTTATCGGATAAGATAATCATAACACCGTCTGTTGGCCCTCCTTCATAAAAAAGAACCTGAGAGCCTGATTTTAATGGAGTGGCTGGTTTCATCCAAAAACCTACAGACAACTTATCAAAAGCCTTTCTCATAAATTGTTTATCCCCATTCCGACCAGCATACAAAATAAAATTATCAACACCATTAAAAACTGCAGAACCAGCACCCGCTATTTTATCCACAGAATCAAATGATGGTTTACTACTTGTTAGAGGGTCATGGTCGCTAACACCATCAAGTCCATCAACATCAAAAGGCCACAGGGCGTCTGGCCTTGAAAGCCCTAAAATATCTTCCGCGCATGTGCTGTTTACGATATAGGGGCTAGAAATATTCGCTTTAGAAGGAGCTGTTTTATGCTCTGAAATATTAGCTGACATAATTGGTAAAGAAAAATACTCTTTTAACCCCAAACTACACACATAGACCACTGAAAAACAGGTGATTAACAAAGCTAAAGTTGTATTTATGGATATAGGATATATCAATGATTTTGACTGAAATGAGGTGTTTTTTTTCATATGCTTACATTTATTAAACAACACAGATCTTAGGACAAACCTTATCTTATATAGGGTCTGTCACTAAAGTTCATGATAATCCTAATCGGTTCTATCCCATCTTGATCATCAGAATAATAATCTTATGCTTCCCACTAACACTTGAATGGTTTAGTTTTTATTTTTTTGGGCTCAAAAACTTTCCAAAATTCGATAGTTCCTTTTACTAAATATTTGAATTTGTTCGTGGTTTATTTCTTGTTTTTGATTGCTGAAAAATAATTAGTGGTATTCTCCCTAATTTTTTAATAAAAAAAACAAAACCGACCAACACTGCCATTCAAAAACCAATAAGTGGTCAAGAAGTTGTAATAATTGGTAGGCAGGTCTTCCTTTCAAAGAGAAAAGAATAGAGAAAACTACTTTTTGGCTTTTGAGGTGTTATTGAAATTGATGGTTTTCCACAAGGTCTGACGAATGCTTCCATTAAATGGCACCGCACCTGTATTAGGCGTGTTGTAGTTTATTTGAAAACCAAAGAGATCCCCTGATCCTAAGCTTATCTGGATGAGCCGGATGGTTGAGACCACCAAAAACGGAAAATGAGAGCCACCTAACTTTTGGATTTAGTGATTTTAAAATCAGGATTTTGCGTTAGTCTTGAGGGTGCTCAATTCTATCCGGCGAAGGTGGTATACCATGTCCGGCGTTTCCACCTTGGGACTAAATCGCTCTCCACCGGAAAGGTCCTTTAATGGATATAATACAACAGCAAACGCCAAAGGGTCGGTCAATGAGCTTTTAAACACCTAAAGCCGGCGCTATTGTGGCCCTTCCTTTACCAGATATTTCCCTATTGTGGCCCTTCCTTTACCAGATATTTCCCTATTGTACCACTTATCACTTTATGTTGTGTTTACTTATAAAGTCGTGGTATATTTCAGTATGTCTAAAACAGCATAGTAATTTATAACAACTGGAACCCTGCACCAAATGGGAAAGATTATCGCTACTGCCAATTTAAAGGGAGGGGTCGGCAAAACCACCAGCTCCATTAATTTAGCGGCCTCCTTGGCCACCCTTGGCCATAAAGTCCTTGTCATAGATGCCGATCCCCAGGCCCATGCCTCCTTTGGCGTGGGAATAGAGCATGTGGACCACGGCCTGTACCAACTGTTGTCCAATAGGGCCAACTTTACGCAATGTATCAACAGGACGGCCAACCCTCTCTTCGATATCGTGCCTTCCAATATTGGTTTGAGCCGGTTTGAACTGGACCGGAAAAGCCATCAAAATTATTTCACGATAAAGGAAACCCTAAGACCCATCAAAGAAGAGTATGATTATCTGATCATTGACAGTCCACCGGCCTTGGGCATGATCCTCTTGAATGTGCTGGCTGCCTGCGATTCCATTTTGGTGGTACTGCAGTGCGAATATTTTGCGTTTCGGGGATTGACCAAACTGTTTGAGACCGTAAAAAGTATACGGGAAAATATAAATCCGGGGATAGATATCGAAGGAATATTGATTACCATGTACAATTCGATCATCACGGAACATAAGCACATACGAGCCACTATTCTGCAACATTTTGGGGATATGACCTTCAATACGGTCGTGTCGCGAAATATTAGATTGGCCGAGGCATCCGCCCTTGGAAAGAGCGTCATTGAACATGACCCGAGCAGTTCTGGGGCGAACAACTACCTGCAATTGGCCCATGAGATGGTAGGTCGGAACCTTACCATCAATAGTCATTTTTCGGAGCTTTTATCAGAAATCGTGGATGAAAACAGTATCCATAATGTGGAATTTTTACTACAGTTGGAAAGTATTTTTAAGCTCAAGGGAATGAAACACAGAACAGGGGAATATGACGATTTGATCGGGATGTCCAAACATAGGGTCAAAGAAAAGTTGGGACTGTTGTACAATGATATGAACTGTGACGTATGGATGTACAGGATCACCAAGGAACTTAGACTATTAAAAAAGAACTACCTCTATCTGATCTTTAAGGATGGTAAGGTCATCCACTACTCATTAAGAAGGGTCAGGTACAACAAACCCAACCAGGTTATCGAAGCGTAAAGGCCACCTATCTGGACTTTTAATCGTGTCATTGCAAAGTATTTCCGATTCCAGGCAGCACCATGCGTCATCTCTTTGGATGCGTCCGATATATATAATGCGTAGGCCTGCCCATTTGTTTTTTATGCCTCTTGCGATAGCTGTCCCATTCTTGAAAGCACAATGGCACTCCCGCAAGATGGCACCTATCCTTGTACTGGAAGCTCCATGTTGGGGGATTGGGTTTGAAGCAGCTATGGTAAATCCATACCGCCGAGTTCCCCTTTTTATTTTATCCAGATGATTTTTCTCAAAAAAAAAGAAGCTGCCCCGAATCAACGAGACAGCTTCACCCCAATTTGGGCAATCTTTTCTGTAGCTATTGATACATAGAAAAGGATTACCGTACCATCACTGTTCAGATACTACTGTGATGAACTGTACCAAAGATATCCCATATCTCTCGAGAGCGGGCGCCGAAAGTAATAAGTGGGAACATATGGTAACAGAGGTTTCCAAGCACAGTTCAAAATGGGATGCAATAGGGATCGATGATATTCTGCAATGGTCTCAGGAAAGCACCCGCTTATTACTTGGGAGTTGCAGGTTCGTTCAAACAGCATGAAATTGGTTCATGGTACAAGGGAACCGGAATTCCCTGAAAATTAAACATGATAGATGAACCAGATTGCCTACATAAAAAGGACAGGGATATTTTGGATCGGGCAGCACAGTTCCAATATGGAGCTTTTGTATGGCGTGGCAGGTTCCATTTGTTACATGGTATATGTGGTGCTCCTTATCGTTGATGAAAATAGGCTATGGTCAATACCATTCCAAAAACATGCCTTCTTTCCATAAGTACATAATGACTGATACTTGGTCTGAAAGTTACCCCATTATCTGCAATCCTCAAAAAAATTGGAATTAATATGCAGAAGACAGCTAATATTATTTCGAGCGTAATAATGTAGTTTCTCATATCCTAGTCATTCTCATTGTTTGCAGTGAAGGGAGATGTTCCAAATCGAAAGCTTAATGAAAAATACGGATTCAACGTATAGAGCTTTTCATTTAATTGATCACCTTCTAAATTCTCATTCAAAATATCCCCTTCATTATACTTACCATGTAAAAATTCCTGTTGATGAGCAGATAGCCCAATCGAAAATCCAATATTTTGATTAAAAAGTAACGAGTACCCTAAAAATGCAGTTGGCGCTTCTAAATCATAACCCAAGCCTCCAGTAATACTATGGGAAAAATTATTGCTCAGGTCCTTATATGGGAACCATGTGAAAAATATAGATGGCACAAAAGATAATTTTGATCTTTTATCTAAAGGTGCGACTTCAAATACCGAATCCTTTTGTTTTGAAAAAAAAGGTTCACTTTTTTGAAAAATTTGAGTTATATAAGTAAAACCATATGTGGTCAACCATTTGCCCTTTTTCTCCGTGACATAAACAAATTTCCAAATATCATATTTATCGTTTTCCTTTTTTCTCTTTACAGTCACCTCTAAGGATTGACCCTTGGCAATTTTCTGAGGCAATAATTGTTCCTCGGTCATGGCAAGTACCTGTTCACCTTTCATTAGATGATAGGACATACATCCCTCGGTAGTTGTGTCTTTTGTCGAAAGCTCTTCCCTTAAAATGGTCAACTCTTTTGATAAAATCTCTTTAGCTAAAGGAATATCACTTTCTTTTTCTGTAGTTAGAAAGTCGTTTATTTTCTCCAAGAATGCCGCGCACATTTGAACACCACCACCTATTGACTCAATGGCGAGTGAATCTTTTTCAAAGGTGAGCACCTCTGGTAACTGATACTTTTTTTCAACAGATATTTCATAAATACCTTTAGGCAGTTTATTGACTACTGATATGTTTAAAACCTGTTCCGGTGAAACATTTTGTGTTCTTACTTGATTCACATTTTGACTTAAATCAATGGTAACATTCTGTTGTGCAACAATTATCTGAACTATAAAAAAGAAAACAATCGATATAAAAAGCTTTAGGGTTTCCATATAAAGAAAGTTTAGTGTTTGATTTTGTGAAGCTAACTCTCAAAAAAAAATAGTAACATACCCATTCCTAGGTATTTTTTGTCCAATTGAGCACTTCTGCCAGTGCTTTAAATAATAAATGGAGTATTGCCCATTAGATCAAACAAGAAATTGACTAAAAGTTAAAACTCATATTTCTTCTCTACTGCATATCGTAGCAATTCTCCAGCCCCACTCAAACTAAGTTTCCGAATCATATTTTTACGGTGCGTGTCCACCGTGCTTTTGCCTATAAAGAGTTCATCGGCAATTTGATGAGAGGTTCGTCCTTTAGCTATTAACTGTAGTATCTCCCGCTCTCGGGTGGAAAGAACACTTTTAGAGCTATTCTTTTCGGTATTGGGCAAATGGATTTTTTTATCATAGTAGGTTTTTCCCGAGGTTACAGTTCGAATGGCCTCCAAAACTATTTCTAGACTGCTGTTTTTTAGAATATAACCTTGAGCGCCAGCCTCCAGCATTTGTTTTACAGCCTCGTCCTGGTCAAACATGGTAAAGGCCACTACCTTGGTATAGGGCAATTCCTTGAGGATAATTTTTGTGGCTTCAATACCATCCAATTTGGGCATTCGAATATCACAAAGTACCACCTTGGGTTGTTTAAGTCGGACTAACTTAAGCAATTCTTCACCATTGTTGGCATGGCCAATAATCTTTATATCATCTTCATACCTTGCATAAGATTTAATCCCATCAATAAGGGCTTGGTGGTCTTCGGCTATGGCTACGGTAATCATACAGGTATATCAATTAAAATTGAAGTCCCTTTACCAAGGACACTGTCCACTGTAAAGTTGCCTTCCAGGTGTTCAACTCGTTTCTCGATATTGGTCAATCCCATTCCAGACTGTTCTTTTTTCAATTTGGAGCGATCAAAGCCTTTACCATTATCCTCAATTATAATGTTCAAATTGTCTTCGTGTTGGGTGATTTGGATGCTCACTTTGGTCGCATCAGCATGTTTTATGGCATTGGCCACTAACTCTTGTATCATTCTGAAAATGGAAAGTTCCAAAGAATTTTCCAATCGGTCACCAAGGCCGAAGTCCTCCACAGTAACATCCAATGCATTAGTTTCACTTATAATTTGGGCCATTTTATTGATTGCAGGCAATAGCCCCTGATGACTCATGACACCCGAGTTCTTATTATGGGCTATGCTTCGTATTTTTTGATAAGCTTCTTCCAACAGCTTTTGGGCATTTTGCAGTGAAGGGTCTTTTTTATTCACTTTGGCATTGTCAAAATGGAGTTTAATAGTTGCCATTAGACTTCCCAAATCATCATGTAGCTCTCCTGCCACCTTTTGACGTTCTTTTTCCTGGCCTTCAATCATAGCATCAATACTGACCAGTTCTTGTTCTTTAAGCAAGTTTTCCACTCTTTGTTGTTTTAGTTGGGCCTCCTGTTCTGCCAACAAACGTTTTTTGGTGGTGTTTTTTTGAAGAAGGATAGCAATTCCTGTTCCTAATATCAAAGCTATGGAAGCAACGATAAGCCAGTTGCGATTTTGTTTCCTTTTAGTGTCTAAACGAAAACTATCCAGACGCAGTTTCTCTGTCTCGTTTTCCACTGCAAGGATTGCTGATTCCAAGGAATTGTTTTTGAAACCTAAAGTATATTCAAGATTAATAGACTTCATAAGAAAATGATAGGCAGAATCGTACTTTTTTTCTTGTTGGAGAATAGAAGCATATAACCGGTCATTATAAAAAACATCTCTTTGCCCTTTCGAATAATCCCTGCATAACCTAAGATATCGTCTAGCCTCGTCTAATCGTCCTTCTTGACGCATCAAATCTGCTAACTGCCAGAGGTTAGTTTGTTGAAGGTCTTCATATTTGATATCTATTCGGGCCAGACTATCTGCTTTTTCGTAAAAACTTTCAGCGGCCTTAAAATCTCCTGCGATTTTATTTTGAATTCCTTTCTCATGATAATAATAGGGATAGTAAGCATGGTTTTGAGGCAATAAGGAAAAAAGAGAATCTAGACTCTGGATTTTTCTATGGTATTCATCACCCAGTGCTAAACTTTCATTCGCTTTTGATTGAAAAACTATCTCATAAAAAGTTAAAATCACTGCGTCAGTATTGTCTTCCCTTAATCGTCCGAAGTAATCCAAATAATACTTAAATTGAGTGCTGCCTATAAAAATCTCGCGGCGCAAAAGGTCCAACATACCCATTAACGCCACCTTTATCATATAAACCTCATTTAATTCTTCAGCAAGTAATAAGCCTTTTGAAAATCTTTTGTAGGCCTCCAGACTATTGGTGTCCTCATTATACAAGTCTCGATATCCCATTACAATCAACTGTACAAAATCTAATTCTTTTGAGATTGAAATATTTAAATTGGTGATTTGCTTTGTTCGTTTATGCTCTAAAACCCAAATCAGGTGGAGCAAGGTAACCTCCAATTCTTTTTCCTTAATAGAATTGGCTGAAATTCTGGCTTGGTTGAAATTCAAGTTTTTGATATGGTCAAAAACTGATTCAAGTTTCGTTTGCGAGGTAATATTTTGGCAAAACATCAATAGAATAAGAAATGCCAAATATCTCATATTAAAACATTATGTTCATTCCTGTTTTGCATCTCAGGCCAGGCATAGATTTCCCGTCGTCTTGCGCCAGTTTAAAATCTTTCTCTGAATATGCGTCAATTGCATAATCTTCATAATCCTTTTTTCGTACAATATTACCCAACCCATCCATAAAGAAAAATTCGGTGTCAACTATGAAAAAGTTGTGAGGTTTAATCCGAAATAGGCCCAACTCTTCTGATTCAAACAACCAACATTCTGAAGGATCATCACTTGGCTCTTCTTGAATTTTTTCAGCAAACATGGGAACTAAATATCTTTCACTTAGTAAGACTTTCTTTTTATTAAGTACTATTTCAGTGTTAGGAACTAAGGTTTTAATACAACTAGTATCATGAGATTTAGCTTGAACGAAAACCTTAAACTTGTAATCCTCTATATCAGACAACTTTAATCCACGAATACTTCGTTGAAGTTCTTCCAAACGGATATTTCCAGTATCAACTTTTTGCAAAGCAACATGCACAATACTTAAAAAAACCTTGGTCTTATAATTAATCAGCTTAAAATCAGCTCTATCCAATCTTCTTTTATTGGAGTCTCCATTTACATTGGAGGTATATAATTTGACATAAATCCCATAATTGCTATCGTAATTTTGACTGGACATCAAGAATTGAAATCCAGTCTGTTCTAATTGCAAATTAGACATTAGATTAAATTCCTTTGGAATTTCTAAAGTTCGACTTTCCTGTGCAGATAGATTGAAAATCAATGTGAACACAATGGCTAAGGATAGAGGTGTTTTCATTTTTTACTTTTGTTTTTGGTTGTTGTCGAATTTGGTTGAATATTGGTTTCAAAGGAATCCCCATTCCTAGGGATTTTTGTTAAAACAAAAGGAGAAAGCAATTGGGTAAAACTTTGATAATCTGCAAATTATAAATTTATCCTGTAAAATCATTGTAGCTTTTCCTTAAAAATTCTGGGGTTTTTCCATAGTTTATAGAGATGAGGATTTAGCGAACCCAAAAAAAGTAGTTAAATAATGGCAACATTTAGTTTAAAAGCAAAAGTTTGTTTTTACCTCTGAAAAATTATTGTCCTTGACCGATGTCTCAGTAAGTCTACCTTCCGGGTCAATTTCAATGTTAAATTCATAATTGCCGCATACCAGATACTCAAACTCAAAATTAAAGGTGGCATACTGCCCAGCAGGGATGTTAAAAATTGTTTGTTCCACCGTTCTTCTGCCAACTTCCTCTCCATTTTCCGCTTTTATTTTTACATCCAGTATTGATTTTACCTCTTCTGCTGTTTGAAATATGCAATCCACACTGTTATCTATTCGTCGATTGACTACAGTTTTATAAAAAGTGATTAATTCGCCCTCTTGCAAATCGGTAAAAGCGGGTGGCGTATCCCTGTTCCAAAAATATATGACCTTAATGTTTGTACCTGGCATCTCCCTTTCAATGGAAAAAAATTCATTGAATGCAATAACATTGGGTAAAACCCCAACCACTGTTCCCTGTGGGTAAAATTGGAATCCAATATAAGTTGGTTGAAAGGTCCTAGTAATTTGTAAGTTGCTGACTGTGGATGGAAAAAATAAATTGGCCTTTTCAAAACAATCTTTACAAGCATCTTCATTGAACCAACAACATGAATTGGAGGAAATGGAAAGCAGTACAAAAAGAAGAATTGAGTATGATTTTCTCACTCCACTATTATTTTCCATTCCTTAATAAATTTGTTGCTCTTTTTATGGTCAACTCCATTTTTTCCCAGCATATCCTTGGTTACATATATTAAGTTACTTGGGTTTGGACGATATCCTTTTGCCAATGGACTGTTTGAATTACTATTATTGTTTTCATTTCTTTCTGGGACCTCATTATTTCTATCAATATTACTCTCCAGATCATAAACACCATCTTGTTCAAAAACAATTTCATTTCTAATGGAATACTGTTTATCCGGTTGGGTGGTTTTATCAATAGAAACATTTTGAGTTTCTACCAAAGTTGGATTCGCAAAATCAGTGTCTTCATTGTTATAATAAATGAGTTGCAATTGATCCTGATGACTCCCCGCGGCCTTAACCTCTTCAGGACACTCAAAATCACTGGCAAAATTTAGAATAGTATGAACTACCCTGAAAAAAGTTCCTCTTTCCTCATCTTCCTCCTTTTCTCCTTCAAAATCATTTAATAGCAAATCAGCTAACTCGATTCCTGATTTTGCTTCTTCACATTGATCGCAATCAACACCAAAAAGAGAACAACAACTTGATAGCAGAAAGCTTACACCTAAGGTCAATGAATAATTTTTGATTTTTTTCATTAGAATTGATTTTTGGTATGTTTAAAACTATTCGATGATACCAGACATCACAATACCCATAAATGGGTATTTGCTTAAAAGCTCATTAGCGTAAATGCCTTATAATCCGAATTAAGATAATTCCATACCAAATTTGAGGAAGTCCACAAGTTGAATAGATACAGTAGACTGTTTAGAAACGGTCAAGGGGCTTCAGCATGGTTATCTTTACGGAATGATTAAGTTAAATCGAATTATTCCCCTTTCCTGAACCAGTATCTGACCTGACCATAGACTTCCATAAAAATGCGCTTGACCAATGCTATGGCCTCATTTGCTATTTCCTTCATCAAAAAATGCGTTTAAGGTTTCCAATAGGACAAGGGCCATAGCGGTTATGCTTTCCTCTTTTTTAAAATGCTCCTCCTCTACCCCATTGGACAGAAACCCAAGTTCCATCAATATTGAAGGACATACTTGGACGGTCTCCCGAAGTACTTGAAAATTGGCCGCTTTCACTCCCCTCATCTTTAGGCCCAAATGCTGGTTTACATTTTGGACGACAGTATTGGCCAATTGTAGGGAAGCTTCCATATACCTTCTACTACCCTTGTATACAAACACTTCGAAGCCCTGGGCTACTTCCCTTTGGGCCTGATTGCAATGGATGGACACATATACATCTACCTTCAAGGCTTTGGCCAATCCGGTCCTATCGCCGAGGGAAATCAGGGTATCGGTATATCGGGTAAGGTATAGTTCCACGGCACCGCCATGGATTTCCCGGTTCAATCGTACCATTTCTTGGGACACCTTTAGTACAATGTCCTTTTCCAAGACCCTATGGGTCCCGATGGCCCCGGAATCTGTACCGCCATGTCCGGGATCGATGACCACTAGGTAAGAATCAGGATTGGCTTGCCCAAAGGATAAACTATGGGTACCCATGGCAATCAGGAATAGTATTCTTAGTGCATTTCTCATATCAAGAGTTTAAAACTTCCATTGCACAATTTTTATCTTATCCCACTTTTCGTTCAAAATCTCCCAAATTTTAACGCTCCCAACTGTTAAAATTTATACGGTTTCCAAGGAACCTTCCCAAACACTGGAAATTCCGCAATTGAATTTCTAATCTGCCCGAGAAGGGCCCTAAAAACCATTGTATGAGACCACTTTCAAAAATTTGGGCAACGCTGTTGCTCCTTTTGTTTACCCTGCCTATCTACCCCCAGATCTGGGGCATCGAGGATTCCGTCAACGACATCTCGGATACCATCCGAACCATCTTTCCCATCATCCTCGGGGTCATCTTCCTCATTGGGTTTCTGTTTAATGCAGGGCATTTCTTTGGGGAGAACGCTGACCTTAAAAAGGGATTACACGGGTCCTGGTCTTTGTCCTAATCGCCGGGGCGGTCGTGGGCATCTTTACCTATCTGATTGGTATCGTCGTCTAACGCACACCGTGCGCTTTGGTATCAAATCCTTATGTAGCCGTATGAAACAGTATGAAGTCTATCGACATATCCGTGGGCGTGCCCTGATTTTTGGGTTGCCTGTGGCCTTGTTTGCCCTTCAAATGTTGGCCGTCATCGGCTCCCTTATGGCGGTCATCTTCTCCTTCAATCTGGTTTTGATATTTGGGGCGATGATGGCCAATGGAATCCTCTATGGCCTCCTCCTCAAATGGGCCCAACAGCCTGAAAAGCTCCATATGGGAACAGTGTTTCCAAATATGATCTCCAACAAAAAAATCAGCTTAAATGAAAGATACGATGAACCTGCATGAACGATATCCGATCATAGACGTGGACCAAAACAGGATCCTGGCCAACAATGGGAACCGTTTCACAAGCTCCTAACCGGTCAAATAATGGATGAATATCAGCCCCTTTAAGGGGCTTTTTTCTTGTCGGCTCAGAAACGGAAGTCCAAATTCCGATGCGTCATGGAAGCGTGAAACAGGTTTTGGAGCACACTTTTGGCCACTGCCATCAAAACAAGCTGTCCCGCCCCGCTTTTTGCGCGTTTTTGTTCGAATTTAAGGTACTTTTTCAGGTTGTAGGCGATTGTCTACAATATATGAACTAGCAAAAGGATTAGAAGTTCATCCGAAGAAGTTGTTTGATTTTGATATTTCTTTTGAAGAAAATTGAGCTTCACATAATTATACCTAATTCATTTAAAATCTTTTCCGCACCCTTTCTAGAAATTTCTTACATTTAGTTCTCATACTCCCCCATAGATTTATTGAACGATAAGAAAATAGCTTGACAATTATATTGGATCTGTAGAAAATCTGTCCTAAAGATAGGGAGTATCTGCAAGATAAGATTAAAATTCTAGTTGGATCCATTCTATATACTTCATTTAAAAAAATAACTCTATAATTCAACAGAAAAACTTAAAATATGAAAGAAGGTCAATTAAACTATATTTTATCTTGGATACCATCTGTGCTAGGATCATTTATAAGTGCAATTATTTTAACCGGAAATCAATGGTCAACTTTGGGAATTTCTTCGATTATAGCATTAACCGTAATGGGTCTTTTTCTTCCATTAGCAGTATACAAATACAACAAAATAAAATATTTGGATTTTAAGGATTATCGAGAAGTTTTTCATCTTAAAGGAGAATGTGCTTTGGCTAATGAATATTCCAATTTGTTCAAAGAATTATCAACACAAAATAATAATGATCATAATCCCCTTATTAAAAAAATGACCATCACTATTTTGAGTCGTATGAAAAAAAACTATAGTGGAGATCGATCTCTTCAAATAATTCAGCAGCGATTGTCAGAATCATTAACCAGTGATAGTGATATTAACAAATTGGCAATGGCAATGGAAAATGCACATCAGAGTATTCAGTCAGATTTGCTTATCAAGCTGCAGAAAGCGAAAATTTATGAATTGTTATATCCGTGATTTTTGCCTTGGTTACTTTTTTGGAAAATCTGGAAGTGTAAGCTTCCCTTAAAACCGAACTGTTTAAAAGTAGAATAATAATCTTAATTTTAAGCAGCATTATGAGGAAGAGCAAATTTTCACCAACACAGATCGCGAAGATTTTAAAGGAGTTCGACAACGGCAAGTCCGTTGCCGAGATAACCCGTGACCACGGGGTCAGCTCCGCCGCATTTTACAAGTGGCGTTCGAAGTACGCCGGTATGAGCGGCAAGGAGCTCAAGCGCATCAAGGAGCTCGAGGAGGAGAACCGCAAGCTCAAGCAGATGTACGCCACCTTGGCCCTTGACCACCAAATGGCAAAGGAGATCATCGAAAAAAAGCTCTGAGGCCCTGCCGTAAGCGAAGCATTGGCAAGGATCTTGCCCATTACGGCATCAGCAGGGCGTGCCGTGTCCTTAATATCAGCAAGAGCGTTTATTATTACAGTCCGTTGCCAAAGGATGACGGCGAGATCGAGCAGGCCCTTCGGGAAAAGGCCAGGGAACATCCGGAGGAAGGTTTCTGGATGGCCTATCACCGTTTAAGGGCGGAGGGAAGGCCATGGAACCATAAGCGCGTTTACCGTGTCTACAGGACACTGGGACTGCCATTGAGAAGAAAGGCAAAGAAACGCCTGCCTGCACGCGTAAAGGAACCTTTGGAGGTCCCGGCGGAGGCGGACCACACCTGGAGCATGGATTTTGTCACCGACGTCCTGGAGAACAGACGTCGGTTCAGGGCACTCAACATCATGGACGATTACAACAGGGAGGCGCTGCACATCGAAGTCGACTTTTCCCTGACAAGCAACCGGGTGGTATGGGTCTTGAACCATCTGATAAACCGAAGGGGCAAGCCCAAACGCATACGGATGGACAACGGTCCTGAGTTCATCGCTAAGCTAACGTCTCAATGGAGCGAGATGCATGATATCGAATTTAAATATATCCAACCGGGCAAACCGACCCAGAACGCATTCGTGGAAAGGTTCAACGGCAGTTTTAGGAGAGGGACCCTCAACAGGTTCATCTTTGAGGACATCGATCAGGTAAGGGAACAGGCACGAATTTGGATGGAGGATTACAACAATTATAGGCCACACAAGGCCCTGGGATATGTGTCCCCCAAACAATATCTGGAACTTAATTCCTTGTGCGGTACCGCACAAGGAATTAAAAACGATAAATTTGATGAAGTTTTAGAAGAATAAGCAGTTCTATCTAGGGGGAGCTTACAGAAGCATGTCTCTCTCTGGAATGGAAATTTCATTTCTTTGAATTTTGTTGACATAATCTAAAATTAGCTTTTGCCCACTTTTTAAATCTTTATTGATAATTGTATGAGATCCTATAAAACAATTATTCCCTATATGTATATTTGGTGATATTACGCAAAATGGGGATATGTGGGTATTACTTCCGATTATTGATCCAAATTTTAGAAATTCATCTTTTCCAATTTTCATTTTTTTTCTATTCGCTTTAACAACTGCTGTAATTACATAGGCGGAGGCTATACTATTATATCCAAGTATGCTGTAGGACAAATGACAAAAATGTGCTATTCTGCTAGATAGACCGGCAATCATTTTATAGCAATAAGAGTGATTTCCTAATAAGGTGTTTTCTGATAAAAAACAATTTCCACGTATAAATGAAAAGTTTCCTATTACACAATTTTTACCAATGTAGGCTGGGCCTTGGATTGTTGTATAAGGAAAGATTTGCGCTCCATCTTCAATAATGACATTTCCTTTAATTAAAGCGGTTTTATCAATATAAGCTTTAGGGCTAATGTAGGAAGGGATTTCATTTAGTGCTTGTTGGATTTTATTAAACAATGTCCAATTGGTTTCTTTTCGAATAGAAAGATCTTTTTGGTTATTGAATTTCACGGTATCCGGAAATTTATTTTTCCATTGTTGCAACTCATGTGTTGACATATTAAAGTATTTTCTTTGATTTAAGGTATATTTAGCTAACTAGGAATAAATACAATCCATTTTATGAAAACAATTTTAGTTTTGTTTTATGATTGGTACTTTTCAGTACGTAAACCTTTTGATAGATTTTGGATTGTTAAATTCTACAAATTAAGAAGTTTATTGGGATTGTTGCTTGTTGTACTTAGCTTAATCCAACTTTTTTCTACTGATATAAAAATCAAAGAATCAATTGATTGCTTTCTAATGAACATGCGTTTAGTGGATGGGGAATGCCCAATTGA
Source organism: uncultured Allomuricauda sp. (assembly GCA_963677115.1). Taxonomy (GTDB): domain Bacteria; phylum Bacteroidota; class Bacteroidia; order Flavobacteriales; family Flavobacteriaceae; genus Flagellimonas. Next base: position 2,313,959 of record OY781874.1, on the reverse strand, counting down.
TTTTATGGGTTCATTAAAAACCAACATTAGCTTTCTAAGTCTATTATTATTTTCCATTTATTACTTGAAAAATAGGTTTTTAGATAGAATTAAGTTTAAGACAATTGAACGCCGAGATCAAATTTTATTACATAATCTCAAGACGCCTAAGTTAACCTTTGAGGATGGATATGAAATAAATGTTTTCAACAAGAATAAACCAGGTGAGGAAGCAATTATTTTTAATGGTGATTTGAACAAAGTTCTAGAATATGGAAAGAATTCGATAGAATATTTAACTGATAAATACCAACTACCAGGGCCACTGGAAATCATATTACCGTATTTGGTAAAACGAGAACTTTCAAATGCCCACAATGAATCAAAAATAAGATTGTGTACAGAGTTGACCGCTGAAAAGCTTGAAGATAATACATCAAAAATCAGATGTCAAAAAACTAATTATTATAAAGGATAGACTTACAAATAGTTTGTGCAATAAAGAGATTGAAATTGATGGAGCATTCTATCCCGATTTGCGATTTGAATTTGTGGTGGACAAAAATGGTAAATTACTGTCGTTAAATGAATCTAAACTTTCTAATCAATTAGGTGGAAGTGTTATAGTTTTTTGTTCAGACGGTATTGGTTTTGCCACTCAAACCGATAAGAACGAGGAACATAAAAATACAATTAGTCCTTCTGGATCTGGTTCATTTAATTTACCACCTTATTTTAAGAGAAATTTCTTAAAAGATACGTTTCAGGAATTATGTCGTCGGGAGACTGAAAGGGAATTAAGACAGGAATGTGGAATAAGAAAAAAGAAATAATAGCTACTCAGATTTGCGGGTATGGTAGATACCTTTATCGAAATGGAAAACCTGAAATTTTTTGCATATCATCTACCAAAAAGTCGTTATACAAACTTAAGCCTAGGAACATTGATAGAATTTATCATAAAATTGAAATTGAGAGGGAAGAGATAAATGGTGGTGTAAACCGAGCAAGTGTAATTGATAAATTAGAAGAATTGCAAAAATTAATTGAAAAAGGCACCGGTAAATGGGCTTTGGCAAATGGTCCTTTGTATTGGAATATATTGTTTGCCATTTCATATTTGAAGGACACTAAAAATGATAAAAAACTGGAAAAGTTTTTTAACTTCTCATAGGTCTGGTAAGCATCAAATACAAGTTAAAAGGATGAAATTGCATCCAAATTTTTTAACACATTGTTTTTACTCAAGCCTTTAATCATTCGCTCGATTATATTTTATCAGGTTTAAAATGCTAAGAAAACGGCAATTTGTAGATACCCCGATCTTTGGGACAGGTTTTCTGGAAAATTCTTACATTTAACCTCAACTTCTCCCCCAAAGTTTTATCGAACGATAAGAAAGCTATGCTTTGTTTTCAACTGAAAAAGTTATGAATAGCCGACCAAATTGACGGTATATCCTGAATAAAGTTGGGTATATAAGCTAGTTGGGAATAATTAGGACAAACAAGATGGAAGAAACAAATCCGAAAGTATTTATCAGCTATAGTCACGATAGCAAAGAACATCAAGATAAAGTCTTGAAATTGTCCGATAAATTGAGAAGTGAAGGAATTGATTGTACATTAGACCAATATGAAGACTCACCACCTGAAGGATGGCCAAAATGGATGGACAGAAATGTAAAAAATTCTGACTATGTATTGGTCGTTTGTACAGAAACTTATTACAATCGTGTAATGGGAACTGACGAAAAAGGAATGGGAATAAAATGGGAAAGTTCTTTAATTTACCAACAACTCTACAACGCTGGTGCAAATAACACAAAGTTTATTCCAGTATATTTTAATGACGGAAAATTTGAACATATTCCAGAACCACTTGAAGGAGCAACATTTTACAACGTTGAAGATTCAGAGAGTTATGACAAGTTGTATTGGAGATTAAGAGGTATAAAAGCAAGAAAGCCAGAATTAGGAAAATTAAGAAGTCTTCCCGAAAAAGAAAGAAAAACTCTTTTTGTGAGTGGTTTTATTGATCTTGAACTGTGGGACAAAGCAGGTTGGAAAGGTGTAGCTTTTTTACACGATTATGGATTTAAAGAACCTTCCGCAATGGGAATTTTGTTCACAGATAAAGAAATGGCAACTAAAATTTTTCAAGGTTGGGAAAAACGACTTGGGAAAGAAGATGAATTTAATGAATTGAGAATTTCTTTTGTGGAAGGAGATGTTCCTGGAGAACCATTTGGTTATTATGTGCATATAAATTCATATCCTCAAAACATTGTCAAACGTTATAAATCAAATGATGTGAATTTTAATACAGATTTAGATTTAATGATGTTAGTCAGTAGAATTCACAGAATGAATCCCTCAAGAGATTCGAAAAACCTTCAAGAATTTAAAGACAGATTTAAGCATTTTAAATCATATTCTCTAATACCTTGTGTATTGCACAATGGAAATAAAATAGAAGTAATTGATGGTTTGGAAATTATTAAAAAGAATGTTTAGTTTAGAAAATATACTGACATAAAATCAAGAAATGATTTGGATTCAGTTCTGAATAAAAAATACGTTACGGAAATATAACTATGCCCAACAAAGAACTGAGGTAAAAAACAAATAAATTCTTCCTTGTTTTGAGACATAATCATTCTAAGCCCATAGATTCAAAAATTAGATTCTCAGGCCATATTTTATTCTATTTCATGATCAATTACCTGGGCAAAGTTGAAACGTAAGTTTCATCGTATGGCCTCCCTGACCTGGCAATGGCAAAGGACTGTTTAAGCAGTTTGTTGGCCACCGCTATCAATGCCAGTTTCTTGCTCTTTCCTTTGTTCACTATCCGCTCATAGACTTCCTTACAGGCCCTGTTGTGCTTACAAGCATTAAAGGAACATAGAAACAATAAATTCCGAAGCTTTCTGTTGCCGACCTTGCTTATTCGGGCACGACCCCTTACACTACTGCCAGATTCCCTAATGGTCGGGGTTATACCAACATAACTACAGAGCTGTGATGCCGTTTCGAACTTGCTGAAACCATCTGTTACCACTATTAGAAACAATGCGGTCTTCTGACCTATTCCCGGTATAGAGGTCAACAAAGTCAATTGCTCTTGTCGGTCCAATTTTACCAATGACAGTATCTTCGATTCAATGGCAGCGACTTCTTTATCCAACTGTTTCCTGTTGCGTACCAAAGAGCGATGGACGAACTTTGAGGGTATGCCCAAAACTGCTTCTCCATGGATCTTGTTCTTGGTCGCCGTACGTTGTTTCAAATAGGTGTCCAATAACCTGAACAATTGTAGACACTCTCTCTGGGTATCCGTTAAGGCATTGTAAAGTGGGACTTCATTGATCAGGGCATATTCGCAGATAGCCTTCGCATCGCTCCTGTCCGTTTTTACCTTGGCCAGTTTCATCTGAACGAAACGTTTGATCGACAATGGGTTTACAACGGATACGGTTACTCCGTTCTTGTAAAGAAACTGTGCCAGTCTGTAATGATAATAGCCTGTAGCTTCCATAACGACCAATGAACCTTCAGGTAATTCTTTAAGAAACTTCCTGAACTCAGGTTCATCGTTCTTATACCGGTCGTGACCTTTGTTACTGCCATGTACATCAAAGACATCCTTACTGATGTCGACTCCAAAAGTTTCTTTATATTTATTCATAGGAAATGATTTATGAAAGAACTGGCTACCGGTATCACAACAACTTGAAAACGAGATCAAGGTCTCACAGAACTGAACGTGATTATAGTAGTAAAAGAGAGAGGATTATCAATGTTGACGAAGTCTGAAGCTTCTACGTATAACATAACCTTAATTCTCTCTTTTGTTCTTTCTGATTAGGGTATCAATTTAAAGAGAATCAAACTTAAGATGTATAACCGCAATTACGGCGGATTCGACTACGTCCGAATCCACTCGGAATTGCTAACGCCTGTGTCAAACCGAAAATTAACGCATATTAACCCGTAACTGACGGTTATACGAGACCGTTGTAGCACATTAAAGAGAATTATGGAGCAAAGAGATTTACTAAAAGACCAGATTGAGCAATTGGGAAGAGTTTTGAGTCAAATTTTATCCAATTTTCTTGGATTAAAATCAAAAGGCAATGTGACACAAGGGGTTGAAATTTCAAACGAACGTTTTCAAAGTGAGCTTGATATCGATATTGAAAAACTATTAAAACTTGAGAATGTCGATTTAAAGGAATATCTCAATACTCGTAAATTAACAGAGACACACTTGGAAATATTATCTGAATACCTAGCAGAAGTTGGACAGACTGAAACTATTATAGCTGAACAAGAGCCGTATTTAATCAAAGCTATTGAGCTATTGGATATTGCTGATGAAATTTCTAAAACTATGTCGTTTGAACGTATGAATAAGAAAAGAAAAATTGAAAACGTGCTACAACAAGGTGTATAGTGCATACCCTACGGTATACGCACCATACACAAAACGTTGGGACGGATTTTGAAAGCCTCCGGCCCCAACCAAGTCGCTACATTGCTCTGCAATTCCCGCCCCTTGGACATCCGTCCTAACGCCCCGCTAAACCAAATTGCCAATGCGGTCAGGACTCGGAACCTACGGCACCACGATCGAAAAAATTTCACGATAATGTCCAAAAGCGAAAGCCTTAATTGTCTTTAGAATAAATCAATACTTTTAAAAAATGAAACAGTTTTTATTATTACTACACGAAGACATTGAAAAAATGGAAAATTTATCGCCAAAGGAAATGGAAGAATTGGCGAATGCTCATATGACTTGGGCTGAAAAATTAGCTGAATCAGGACATTTAATTTCGGGAGATGGGCTACAACAGAAAGGTGTTTTGATTTCAGGCAAAAATTCAGTTGTCAAAGATGGACCTTATTTGGAATCGAAAGAAATAATTGGAGGTTATTATCTTTTACAAGCTCAAAACCTGGAAACAATAGTAGAACTTGCCAAAGAATGTCCTTGTCATATTTGGGGCGGAACGACCGAAGTAAGACAAATTATGGATATGGAAGATTATGAGCAATCAAATTGTTGAAACTAATTACCGAGCGTTATATGGTAAGCTTTTTTCGGCTCTGACTCGCCAATTTGGGATACGATATTTTTCAGAAATCGAAGATGCTATCCAAAACAGTTTTTTAAAATCGGTAAAGAATTGGAAGCCCAACAATACACCGAAAAAGAAAGAGGATTGGCTCTACATAACGGCAAAGAACGATTTGTTGAACCAGTTAAAACGTAACAATAAAACAACTGATTTAGAAGTTTATCAAACAACTAGTTATTCCGAGCCGAAAACAAATGATTTGCGTTTAGAAACAATATTTCTTGTCGCTTCATCAAAAACTATTTCTCAACAAGCTAAAATAGTTTTTGTATTAAAAAACATCTTTGGACTAAACGTTCGGGAGATTTCTGAAAGCACGTTACTTGGCAACGAAGCCATTTACAAAATGGTCAAAAGGACTAAAAATTCGCTTCAAGCCGAATATAAAGACCGACAAATTTCTGGAATCATAAAAAGCATCCAAAATGAAGAAATTTCTTTAGTCGAAGAAATTTTATATGGTGTTTTTAATTCAGGATTCGATTCGTTCAACGAAAAACAAAAATCAATCGTAAATAAAGATTTATGTTTGGAATCTTTTGCCCTCGCCAAAATCTTATTCAACGATTACAACCAACAATCTACGAGCAATTTATTGTCCCTTTTTTGCTTTCATATAGCGAGAATAGAAGCTAAAATAAGTGATGGGAACTTGATTTCCTTTTTCAATCAAGACCGCAAAAAATGGAATGGTGAAATGATTAATCTTGGTTTTCATTATCTAAAAAGGCCTGACAAAATCAGTAAAATTTATATTGAAACTTTGATTGTGAGCAAGTATATGACAACGCTTTCGTTCACCATCGACTTTTGGAACGTAATCATTAAACTTTACGAAATCCTGTTGCAAATTTCGCTTTCGCCAATCATCGAAATCAATTATTGTTTCTGTCTATACAAAGCTGAAAGAAAGGAAGAAGCCGTAAAATTATTGGAAAAGTTGGAACGTGAACTGACATCCGAACACGTTTATCTATCGCTCGTAAAGGCATCTTTTTTAAGTAAAGAAAACCCGAAAGAATCAGAAAAGATAACTGCAAATATTATCTCAAAAATGAATCAGGACATACGTAAAAAGTATGTTTTGGAAACCAAATTTATAAACTTATAATTCAATGAAAACACTTATAAAATTAACACTTTTAATTGCAACGATATCTATAATTGCATCGTGTAACTCAATAACAAACGAAAAGAAAAATAATTCAAAAAAAGCAGTAGAAAACTTCGATTGGCTACTCGGAAAATGGGAAAGATTGCACGAAGAAACGGGCAAAAAAACATTTGAAAACTGGGAAAAAATAAGTCAAAACGAATATTCGGGAATCGGCTTTACTATGCAAGGTTCCGACACAATTAAGCAAGAAAAAATACGAATCGCAAAACAAAACGGAAAATGGGTTTTAATCGTGAAAGTTCCCGAAGAAACAGAATCAATTACCTTTCCGATTACCGAATTGAAATACAATGAATTTACTTGTACAAACGACTCATTGGACTTTCCAAAACAAATCAAATATTGGAAAAATGGAGAGAAAATAAACGCTTTGGTTTCGGGAGATTCATTAAAAATAGACTTTGAATTTGAACGATTGAAATAAAGCCTACACACAACAACGTATATAAAAAATAGCGGTTTAAAAGCTTTAATCAAACTGATTTTCATAAATTTAAGGTCTGTTATAAACCGAAAAGTTAGTGCATGAAATCCGCTACTTTTCATATACAAAACCGTTGGGACGGATTTTGAAAGCCTCCGGCCCCAACCAAGTCGCTACATTGCTGCGCAATTCCCGCCCCTTGGACATCCGTCCCAACGCCCCGCTAAACCAAATTGCCAATGCGGTCGGGATCCGAGACCTACGGCACCACGATCGAAAACACCAAAAACCCGGCCCAACATCACCTAAAGGCAATTTGGCAACGTTCTACTTGTCTTTTAAATTATTTGCGAATAAATTCACATAATTCAAAACCCAGAACGTCACTCCGTTTAGCAGGGCGTTACCTGCAAGCAAAAAACGAACTAAAATTAAATATTAAATGCTGAAAGATAAGTTTATAATTTTAAAACTATTTATTTTATGTACAATAAGCGTGAAAGCGCAGTTTTCAAAATGTACTGATTACGATGATTTTAATGAATTTAAATCCTCACTTTGTACCATTGAAAAAGTCCCACTAAACTATTTGTCAAATAACAATGATTCTATTGATTTATTTATTAGAAAAATTCCAGCCTTAAAAAATAGAGAAGGTTCTATTTGGTTAATCGCTGGAGGGCCTGGAGAATCAGGAGCAAGTTTATACCCTTTAGTGGATTTATTTTCAAAAACATTTCCTCACTTAGATATCTTTATTCCAGACCATAGAGGAACCGGACTATCGAGCAAAATATGTCCGAAGGAAGAAGCTATAGATTCTCCAAACGGAATTGCACTTGCTAATGATGAATGGGGGCCTTGTTTCAACCAAATGTATAGCAATACCTCCTATGTACAGGCTTTTTCAATCACCAATGCAGCAAAAGACCTTAGTTTACTTATTAACAATTTCAGCGGAACTGGAAAGCGGTATGTATATGGCGTTTCATACGGAACCCAATTAGTAATGCGTTTACTACAATTGGAAACCACAAAACTAGATGGTATCATATTAGATTCACTTGTTCCATTACAAGATGACGAAGAATACGATTTAAGCCATCGGTCATTTGTTGTAAATGATATCGGAAATGCAGTATTGGCGTATTATGATAAAAAAATAAGTGATAATGAAGCCCCTTTAGCTTTTAGACTAAAAAAAATTATACAAAAGGCTAAGAGTGATGAGATTTTCTCTAAAAAATTACCAAAACAAGACTTGTCTATAATATTAGGGAGGTTATTGGATGTACCAAATACAAGAAACCAAATTCCTGAAATTATAAAGGGATTAGAAACCGAAAACTTTGAGCCTTTAAATAATGCTATAAAAGAACTTACAGAGTTTTATTCCAATTATGGCAAATACAAAACATCTTCAAATTCAATACCTTTAGTTCAAGTAATTTCAGCCTCTGAAAATAATTTAAGACCCAAACTCAAAAAAAATGAAGTAATTGCGGAATCAGAAGCTCTATTATTTTCAAGTCCATTAGCAGGCTTACTAGCTGAAAATTCTATGCCAACATATCCAAGAGACAATTATTTTAAAGGAATTCCCAAACAAATGCCCCCAACTTTAATTTTACACGGAACATTGGACCCTAAAACACATATAAATGGTGCTATTAGACATTATAAGAAATTACCAAAGGAAAATTCTTTGAATTTTTCAAAAATAAAAGATGCTCCTCATTTTATAGCCTTATTCGCACCTAATAGTTTTAAAACTTTAGCATCTAAATTTATAAATGGAGAAAAAATTGAAAACGATTTGATTAATGATAAAGATACCGAACTAAATTAATCATTTTTTTAAACTACGCCAGCAGGTAACAACGTATATAAAAATTGCGGTTTCATCACTAAAGCTAAAGTATGTAAAAACAAAGACGGTCTGCGTCTAACCGAAAAGATAGTGATTTTTAATCCGCTACTATTTTTATACTAAACGTTGGGACGGATTTTGAAAGCCTCTGGCCCCAACCAAGTCGCTACATTGCTCCGCAATTCCCGCCCCTTGGGCATGCTTCCCAACGTGACTGCGTTTAGAAGGGCGTTAGCGATAATCGAAAAATAAAGAGATGCCTAGACCAAAAACAAAAGATGAACTACTGAAATTGAGTCAACAGAATTATGAAAAGCTAAATGACTTCATAGACAAATATACTTGGGAAGAACAACTTGCAGAATTCAATCTTGATACGATGAATAGAAATATCTGTGATGTTTTAGCACACTTACACCATTGGCACTTAATGATGTTAGATTGGTACACAGTAGGTATGAAGGGAGAAAAGCCTAATATTCCTGCAAAAGGATATACTTGGAGAACAGTACCCGAATTGAATAAATGGATTTGGGAAAAGTATAAAAAAGCGGACTTGGGAGAAGTCAGAGAAATTCTACAAAATTCTTTTGAGAAGGTTCAAAGTGTAATAGAGAAACATGATAACGATGAACTCTTCGAGAAAAAGAGATATAAATGGACGGGTACAACATCTCTAGGCGCCTATTTAATTTCTGCAACATCCAGCCATTATGATTGGGCTCTGAAACTCATAAAAAAGGGTAAGAAATAAAAAAACCATTGCTAACACGGTATATAAAACCGTTAGGCTTTATTTGAAAAAAATATGACCATACCGAAATTCTTATTTCACTATTATGAACTTGAAAATGGACCATTCCGAAACATTACTGAATTTGGTTATGAAAAAGCTGAAGAAATCCAAAATCAAATCTCGAAGGGATGGAATAGTAAAAGACCAGAGAATTATATTAAATTAAGGTTAGCATTAGAAAAGAGAATTAAGAAAAAATTTATATCAAAAGGAGGTAAACCAAATAGAAATGACCCTTTCTATTTTACATTAGGAGAATGTGATTGGGCGAAATCTTGGTACATAAATCCAGGAGTTATAAAAATTCCTATATCTGTTTTTAGACCTGAACATATAAGTTTTACTTATCCTGATAGTATGGTATCATTTCAGTTTTACGATGAGCCAAAACTTGAAACCTATAGAAAGGCTTGTAACGGAAAAGTTTTCTTGCTAAACGAAATGAATGACTTGATAAGTGAGTACGGAATCCCATCAGACGAAAAGTGTTTAGCCGAAGAAAGCTTAAAATATGACAAATACATTGAAGCCCAAATATGGGACGAAGAGATAATAAGTGAATATAAAAACAAAGCCTAACATGGTTATAAGCAATTGCTTGTTCTCGCCTACTTCTGAAAATCCTCGCGGATTTGCAGTTTGGTGCGTATGGGCTTAAACAACGGAACTAATCTTATACAAACACGTTGTAGGAATTTAAAGAAAAACTATTCAAAGAGATTATGGTTACAGCTGTCGTAGTAATTATTGTATCGGGAGCTCTAATAATTGGAGCATTGTGGGGCATTTACGGAAATTTATCCAAACGGCTGGAAGGTTTTTTGGTCTCTTTAGCAGGTGGAGCGCTTTTAGTTTCAGCTCTGTTAGAATTGATACATCCAGCACTTGAAAATAATTCGATAACTATTACATTGGTGACTGTTTTCGTTGGGGCCATTACATTCACAATTTTAGATTATTTGGTAAAAGTAAAATGGGGCTCTAAAAGTGGTGGAGGTCTACTTGCAGCAATTACCCTTGATGGAATACCTGAGAATTTGGCATTGGGAGTAGCATTGATCGGAGCAGGACCATTATCAGTAGCGGCCTTGTCCGGTTCTATACTTCTATCCAATTTACCAGAGGCAGCTGGGGGAGCCAAAGAAATGGCTGAAGATGATCATTCTAAAAAGAAAATTCTTTGGCTATGGGTTGGTACTGCACTAATACTTTCAGCATCTGCTTTGTTTGGACATTATTTGTTGGCTGATGTTTCAAAAGAATATTTAAATTATATAAAGTGTTTTGCGGGTGGTGCAGTTGTTGCATCCTTGGCTTTGGAAGTCTTTCCCAAAGCTTTCAAAAAAGATAAATATTGGACAGGTGTGGCAACGGCTATTGGATTGGTTTTAGCATTGTATTTGAATACTTTGGGTGAATAAAAATGCCCAAATATGAAACTTTCAGTGGGGTGTCAACGGTAAACGCAATTCCCATGACTGGGATATGAAAGGAATGGGGCTTTATTATAATGTGTATTTTATATGATTGTCCGATGTGTCTTTAATATAAATCTGTTTATTCCCAGATTTTTTGGGAATGTCATTGGCGTTGGTATCGACCTTTGGACCATCGACAGCATTGTTGGAGTATAGGCTATGATCTATGAATGTAATGTTCTCGACGATTTGTCTTTCTGGTTCAAAATCAATATTGTAAAACCCTCCCTTGTTTTCTTTTCTTTTCAAGCACTGTGCTATGATCAAATGAGCCACATTGATCATGTTCCGCAACTCACAAAGGTTTACGTCTACTTTTGTCAGCCGATATAGTTCCTCAATTTCCTTATGTATGGTATCTAGCTGTTTGATAGCTTTGCGCAAATGGTCGGTATTTCGAACAATTCCAACATCATCCTGCATTAATGCCTGTAATCGATCTCGATTGTTCTTGATAATAGTTTTTTTATGGGTAAAGTGGGTCTCCTTATCGTCCCATTTGGGGACAACAACCGATTTGGGAATTCTATTTTGGTGTTCGAGGTACCCGAAAATATTCTCGGCAAACACCAAAGCCTCCAATAAAGAATTGGATGCCAACCTGTTGGCTCCATGTAAACCGGTTCTGGAGCATTCTCCACAGGCAAAAAGGTTTTTTATCGTAGTCCTTCCATGTCGATCCACCGCAACTCCTCCACAGAGGTAATGGGCCGCTGGGACAATGGGAATCCAATCTTTTTCAATATGGACATGTCTGGACCGGCATTCTTCATAAATGTTGGGGAAATGTGTTTTAAATTCTTTTGGATCAAGGTGTGTACAGTCCAAAAAAACACAGGGGTCCCCATATTTTTTCAACTCTAGATCAATACTTCTGGAAACGATATCACGAGGCGCAAGCTCTGCTCTTTTATCATGATCGGGCATAAATCGATGCCCTCTTTTATTTCTTAAATATGCCCCGAAACCCCTCACCGCCTCTGATATCAAAAATGACTGTCCGGCCTTGCCATCATAAAAAACGGTAGGGTGAAATTGGACAAACTCCATATCCAGGACCTGCGCCCCCGCCCTTGAGGCCATGGCAATGCCATCTCCAGTGGCAATAGCCGGGTTCGTGGTATGGCCATATACCGTCCCCGCTCCACCAGTGGCCAAGACCGTGTTCTTTGCACAGAAGGTCTTTACTGTCCCGGTTTTTCGATCAAGGATATAGGCTCCATAACAGGTCGGTATGCTTTGTTTGGATCCATGGATTTGGTGTTCCGTTATAAGATCTATGGCAAAATGGTGTTGAAAAACGGTGATATTGGGTCGCTGACACACCTGATTCAGAAGGGCCCGTTCTATCTCATGCCCTGTACTGTCCTTATGGTGCAAAATACGGTGCTCTGAGTGTCCACCCTCACGCCCCAGGGCCAAACGACCATTCTTGTCCTTATCAAAATGAGTGCCCCAGGACATCAATTCCCTTAACCGTTCCGGTCCTTTGGTAACAACCATCTCCACAATGCTTGGGTCGCAATGTCCGTCTCCGGCCGTCAAAGTATCGGATATATGTTTTTGATAGGAGTCCCCGCTTAGATCTGTAACAGACGCAATACCGCCCTGGGCAAATTTGGTGTTGGACTCATCCATTTCAGACTTTGTAGTGATGCAGACGGAACGATCTGGAAATTTTTGGGCCATCTTAAGGGCAAACGTTAGACCGGCAATGCCAGAACCTATAACGAGATAATCGGTTGAAACCATTATTGACCTACTTGGAAAGATTCAGCATTCGTTCTATGGGAACCAAAGCTTTGGTGGCAATGGTTTCAGGTACTTCTATTTCGGGGGTCTCATCTCTGAGACAGCGATATATTTTTTGGAGGGTGTTTGTTTTCATATAAGCACATTCGCTACACGCGCAACTGTTGTCTTCCACTGCCGGGGCAGGAATCAACATGGTATCCGGTACCTCCTTTTGCATTTCATGAAGGATGCCGACCTCCGTGGCGACAATGTACTTTTCCTTGGGATGTTGCTTAACATAGGCTATCATGCCAGACGTGGAACCGATATAGTTTGCAATTTTCAAAATATGTTCCTCGGATTCAGGATGGGCAATGATCAAAGCATCCGGATGTTTTTGGCATAAATCAAGTAATTTGTCGATACAGAATGCTTCGTGGACAATGCAACTGCCATCCCACAGTACCATATCCCTTCCCGTCTGTTCCATAAGGTAGCGACCCAAATTTTTATCTGGCGCAAAAATAATGGGAGCGTTCTCAGGAAGAGCCGAAATTATCTTTAGGGCATTGGAAGAGGTACATACATAATCGCTTAAGGCCTTAATCTCGGCGGAACAGTTGATATAGGTCACTACAAAATGTTCTGGGTGAGCTTTCACAAAAAGCCTGAAAGCTTCCGGGGTACAGGAATCGGCCAACGAACACCCGGCGGAAAGGTCGGGCAGCAACACTTTTTTTGTCGGATTAATGATTTTGGCCGTTTCTGCCATGAAATGCACTCCAGCGAATACTATGATATCCGCATCGGTTTTGGAAGCAGCCTGTGAAAGACCCAAGCTATCTCCTACATAATCGGCAACTTCCTGTATTTCAGATCGTTGATAGTAATGAGAAAGCAGGACAGCATTCTTTTCTTTTTTGAGTCTTAAAATTTCATGATTAAGTTCATCTTCAGGAGCCATAAAATCAATAGGTCGTCCTCTTTTCATGGTACAGCTTTTTCATTATCCATTGACCATTCCCTAAATCCTAGGATACCGGCATATTTTAATAAGGTTTTCGCGGAACGAAACTATACCCCTCCCCTGTTGGAAAAAATGATAAAAATCATACTGAAAGATAAAATAATCTTGAAGGGAAACGCTGGACATGTAGCCTTATCCAGAGGAAGCTTACAATGCCTTGTCAAGCCGTATTCGAATAAAGAATGAATAAATTGATTAGAACCTAAACCCTTGATTCCTGCTTCGACAGTAGTCCTGAAGCAGCTGGATAAAAAACAGGCCCCACAAGCTGCCTCTATGCTTAGTTCTATAAGAGTTACAAACCAAAAGACATAATGCCCTCGTACTTAATCCACCACAAATGTGGTCCCTATGAACCCATGGTCCGAAGGATATGTAAATTCCTTGCCCTCAATAGCCAATGGCTCGCCCATAAAAGTCATATAAGTTTCCTATTTTACGGGTCTCATACTCCCTTTATAAAAAATATAGTCCATTCTGTGTAAGTCCATTTTCTCCTTGGTATCCCAGGTGATGCCCGGATTAATAAAAGGGTGCAGTCCCATCGGAAACTGCACCCAAACAAACTAAACTAACTCAGAATCTTTAATGGTCCTTCACAATTATAAAGCTTGCTTCGGAAGTATACATGCGATCCAACCAATCTGTGGCGCGTACCTGTAACGTATGCTCGCCCAAAGTAAAGTTTGATGGCATTTGCGCACTCCAAATATGCGAAGAGGGCAAGGGCGTAGCTAAGCGAATACCCCACGGAAGTTCTTCGGCATGGTCCCATTCATAATCCAAGTCCTGAAGGAATTTATCGAACCTCGGGGTCAATGGAAGTTGGGTCCACTCCCCATGATCCACACGATATTCCACAGTATCCCTTGGGCTTCCTTGATAAAAGTTGACGACCAGCTCACCGCGATATTTCTTGGTTTGTGGAACAATTTTGGGAATGTGTATACTCATTTTGGCATTATTATCGCCAGATGGCACAAATTCGTACTCGTAGGTATTTCCGGATATATTTAAAAACGCATATCCTTTTGGTGTCCCGTCCCTCATAATGGATGAAGGCGTGCCATAACTATCCATTGGCCCCTTGTAGACCGAACCAGACGTTGCACCAGGATTATAATGATGATGAAACCCCTTATTGGGCCATCCTTCGTCTTCGGTAAAAAAGTGATGGTTGTGCGAGTGCGTATGTCCTGATATGGACAATGTGTGATCATATCCTTTTAACAGGTCGAACAATCTTTGTACGTCACCTTTTCGAAAATGATCGGGTCCCGGTTCAAACTCATAAATAGGAATATGGAACCCCAAAACAATCAACTTATCCTTTGGCACATATTTTAAGTCGTTTTCCACAAATGTTAAAATATCCTCCCGAAAACCGCCCAAATATCCTTTCCCGTCACGAGGATCAGGATATAGCACGTCGTCCAACATAATAAAATGGGCATTTCCATAATTAAAGGCATAGTTTGCGGGACCAAAGTAGTGTTCAAAAGTCTCATCGCTCAGCTCGTCCCTGTCCGTTTTGTTCAAATCGTGATTCCCCAATACATTGTACCATGGAACCCCGATTTTCCCAACTACTTTAATGTAATCCGCCCATACTTTCTTTATCCCGAGATCCCCTAAACTTATACCCAAAACAGCCTTGTCCGTGTGCAACAATTCGGAAACAATGGCTTTATCAAAGGAAACAAGGTCTTCCGCCGTATCAGGTTGGGGGTCACCAAAGAGCAATACTGAAAAATCTGAAGATTCTTTCTGTACCAGCAACGGAAAATCCAAAGATTTTGGTAACCTGCCCGTTGGCTGAACCCACACATCTTCGCTCTCCGGAGAACCTTCAGGTTTATGGGTATAATAGAACAAGGGTTGCTGATCCGCAGTTGTCGGCACGGCAAAACCCGATGGTTTGATTACGGAAACGATCATATCCTTGTTCGCAGGCAAACTGTATCTGCCTTTTGCATCGGTAAGCGTTACCTCGATCCCGTTGGTTACGGCCACATGGTACACTCCAGGTTCTTTTCGCTCCTTTTTCCCATTATTGTTCAAATCGTTATAAACAATCCCATGAACCATATCTTGGGCAGTGGCCATAAAAGGAAAGCATACCAAAACATTAATTGATGCCCGTACAATACTTTTTACCGAAAACATTACTCTACAAAATCCTTTTTTAAACGAATCGGCGTATCAGGAATCCTATTGATAAGTTCCTTTTTGCCCCCCTTTTTAATCAGGTCAAAAGCATCGTACAAAGTGCCAATTGGGGTATAGGCCTCATAGCTCAACTTATTTTCCTTAATGGTAATGATCTGGAACAATTGGGTAAACTCCCCCCTTCTTTCTATCCAATCCTTATTGGTGGATTCGTACATTTTTGGCCCACTTACGGACACTGCATAAATGGTTCCTGCATCGGACATAGAGGTCACTCCCGATTTTTCGTTACTGATTTGGCCCCTTGCGTAGGTATGGTCATGGCCCTGTAGAACCAAATCGACCTTGTACTTATCGATCAACGGTCTTAAATTTTGAATAAGGGCGACATTATCATCTCTTTTTTGTGCGGGGGTGTATAAGGGGAAGTGCATAGTCAAAGCTGTCCATTTTTTGGTATTGTTTGCCAAAACAGAATCCAACCATTGTACCTGTGATTCCCTTGATTCGGATTGCCTATCAAAGAGCACCGCATCTATCGAAATGATCTTTAGGTCTTGGTAATCCACTGCATAAGTTGTTTCAGAAACAGTTTTCATATCCTTGGGCCCATTTTTAGGCAGGTTGAACTGTGGCCTCCACAAAGGGGTAAGTACGGTATCCTTATATTCATGGTTGCCGGGGGTCATCATACTAGGGACGGTTGCATGGATAAAACTACCTGCATGGAACCACTCGCCCCATTGTAGATTGGAATCATGATCATTGATCAAATCCCCTGCATGCAACATAAAGTCCACGGACGGAAATTTCTTGTAAGAGTTTCTTATAACACGGCTCCACATAGACTTTACATCGTTCTGCGCGTCGCCAAAATATATAAAGCTGAACTCTTCTCCCTTCTTATCGGAAGCTGTGGTATACTGGAACCATTCGCTCCACAATTGATTGCCATCCTCACCCAAAATATCTGTACCAACGCGATACACGTAAGTTGTACTTGGTTCCAGACCCGTAGCATGCGCGGAATGGTAATATGCCTTCACCAAAGGTTCATTGTGTTTTTCGTGCTTGTTCTCAAACAATTCGGAATCGGCCTTTATTCTTTGAATATTGCCCAATCTGAACTCAGGACCATCCGTAGCCAAAGCGACCTCAAGATAAGCGGATTCAATTTGTTGGTTGGTCCTCCAATTGACCGCCAAAGTTGTTGCCGGATCTTCAGGTAAATTGGCAATGATCCGATCTGGGACTTTACTTGGAAAAATGAGTTTATGCGAAAGAACGGTATCCTGTTCCTTATAGTGCGTATGGTGATGGTCTGCATCGGCATGTCCGTGGGAATGATCGTCCCCGTGCCTTTCGGTTTGTTTACAGGAAGCAAGACAAATCGATAAGATAACTGTGAATTGAAACAGTCGGTAAGTAAGTTTTGGTTTGCGTATCATTTGATTAATTTAAGTTTTGAATATTACGTTTTTCCTTATTCTTGAAACAATTTGCCACTTTATTGGATTGTTAAATAATTACTGCTTTCACATCAATTTCAAGAGGTTTAAAAGAAGGGCGACCAAACAGTCGCCCTTTACAATAAGCTCTAATGGCATTGCTAATTAAACCACTATTGAAGCAACCATATTTGTGACCATTGGTCATTTTCTGGCGGGTTCAATCCTGATGAAATGGCATCCAACAAATTGGTTTCATTATAAGGGTCGGAATAGATAAACCGAACAGGGGTCTCTTGCCCCCTAGAGCCCGAGATGATGTTTGGATTTAGGTCGGGGAACCCGGTACGTCTCCAATCGAACCATGATTCGTAGGTCAACCATTGTGCTATCCATTTTTGGTGCATTATCGGTTCAAGTGGATTGCCAGAGGTATTGAAAATTTCTTGTGCATTGGTTATATAAGCAGTTTCATCAAAGGTTATCAATGCATCATTTTCCGCATCATAAACGGCATTTGCATCCCCATCATTTATCTCATACTGACCGAACGACAATCGGATTCCATTTTCATAGTGGTCGTATGCATTGTCGTTTATCCATCCACGGGCACTGGCTTCGGCCAACAAAAATTCAACCTCTGCGGCATTCATGAACACTGCCTTTACCAATTCGTTCGTATTTTCCGAATACATGGGTGTTAAATATGAGGTATGTGGATTCGCAGCAGCAGCTAAATATGTTTCCGGTGAAAGCGTTGCGATAACATCCCCATAATCGGTCAATGTGGAAGCGGCCATATTGAAATCGTTTGGCGAACTCAATGCTACGGGAAGCCCCACATAAAGGGCGGTGTTGATATCATTCTCAGGATTATTGTCAGAATTGATAGCATCAACATCTACGTCAATATGCCGTTTTAGCCTTCCATCTTCCAGTACAACAGAGTTCTCGGCTCCCTCAACCAGTTGGACGTCCACGGGAGCTACCCATTTGGTCAAACGGGGGTCGCCCAAGTCGATCAAATCATTCACAAGTGTTGATGATGGCTTGCGACGATAGAATTCTGAACGGTTACTCCAGTTCAGCGGCCCGCCGGGCCAACTATTGTCCGAATCCGTACCAACATATGAAACTGAGGCATTGTCATCATTTCCCGTCATCAATGGTGCTCCACTCTGAACAATCTCAGCGAATGCTGACTGAGCATCTACTTCGGATTTTTCCGAAAGCCGCATATAGAAACGCAACCTTAGGGAATTGGCAAACTGTCTCCATTTCTGGCTATCGCCCTGAAATACCAAATCCGCATCGGAAACTTCAGAAATCACTCCTGTGGAACTCAACATCTCATTGGCCCTTTCCAAATCCGCCAAAATGCCCAAAAACACATCTTTTTGATCATCGTAAACTGGTTGAAACGCATCTCCCCCGTCTTCGGCCCTAAGCGCATCACTATAAGGCACATCACCAAACGCTGAAGTAAGGAATCCAAAACCGTACGCTTTCATGATCAATGCCACGGCCTGGTAATAATTTTTCACTTGTCCTTCCTTCTCCGTTTCTGCCCGTTCATAAATGTATTGGGCGTTTTTCAATGGACGGTAAAAACTACCATAATCCATGGGAGACCATTGGTAATTGTTCTCTTCATAACTGGTAAAGTCGCGCTGCAAATATTGTGTAGCTGCCGAAAGTTCGCCCCAGTCGTAGGATATTTGGCTTTGCATTTGTGCGGAAGAGCTCAAAATACCTGTTAAAACAAACTTGATATCCACCTCGGTATCTGCCAAATCGTTTGGGCTTACGTTAAGTTCGGTCAACGATTCGCTACAGGCTATGTGGAGTGCCAGCATACTGAACAGGGCGAATTTTATGATATTATATTTTATACTTGTCATTTGTATCCGTTTATTAAAATCCAACATTAAGTCTAAATCCTACAGGAGCGGTCCAAGGGGCCAAATTCCAGTTCTCGTGACCTTGCTGGCCTCTATCGTACGCTACCTCGGGATCAATACCGATTCCAGCTTCCGTCCATAAAATGATGTTCTTGGAATACAGGGAGAGTGAAATGTTTCGTGCTGAAACCATTTCGGCCACTTCTTTAGGGAAGTTATAGGTAAATGTGATATCCCTTAGCTTTACAAAAGATGCTCCGTACATAAAGGCATATCCCGTACGCCAAAAACTTCCGCTTGATTCCACTACGCGGTAAGCATCGAACAGCTGTGTTCCAGGACCTCCAAAGTTTTCGGTATAGGTACCATCCCCGTTATCGATAACCCCTGGGAAGAATGCCCCGTTGTAGCTACCGTTGTTTTCAAAACCTCCCAGTTCTTCGGTACGTCCACCTACCCAAACATCATTGTCCCTGTAAATTGGATTGTTGGCAATCTCATTGGCCAACGCCTCGCGGTCGCCACCAAATGAATTTGCATCCAAAATACCGGAGAACGTACTGGAGCTTACCCCGTTCCGCCAATCCTCGATTTTGCCCGATCTTGCCATACGTTTCATGGACTCGGAGAAAAACTGTCCGCCCTGTCTCCAATCAAAACTGGCGGAAAGTGTAAAGTTTTTGTAGGTGAACGAAGTTGTCATCCCCAAAGTGAAGTCGTTGTTAAAATTTCCGACCTTGATTTGGTTCTCATAAGTACGATCTACCACCCATCTACCGTTGGCATCCAAAAGGTTCCATCCCGCATAGGGTCCTTCCTCCACTTTTTCGATAAATGGGGAATAGAGATCCCCTATTTCACCGCCAACTCGTGTAAAAGAGCCCATATCCCGTCCTCCCCCAAAGGAGATTCGGTCTATTCCATCCACCAGCTCCACCAATTTGCTCTTTTGAGTGGTAAAGTTGAAATCCATGTTCCATAATATATCCTTGGTACGAATCGGAACTAGGTGCATGCCCAATTCAACACCATAATTCTCCACCTTTCCTGCATTGATAGTGGTACTGGTATATCCTGACAGAGGACTTGCATTTACATTCAAAATCTGGTTTTTGTTTTGATTTTTATAATAGGTGGCATCAAAACCTAATCGATTATTGAAAAACTTGAGGTCCGTTCCCACTTCATAGGATGTAGCTATCTCTGGCTTCAAGGTAGTGTTGGGCATACTACTTGGCAGGGAATAGGTAAAGTCGTCGCCCCAATATCCTTGAGACAATATAGGTTGAATGGCATACGGATTGGTATCTTTACCTACTTCGGCCCAACCAGAACGCAGTTTGATAAGGGATACCCAACTAGGCATTTCCAAGGCTTCGGAAACCAAGAAACTTCCAGAAATGGATGGGTAAAAATAGGAGCGGTTTTCCTTGGGCAATGTACTGGACCAATCGTTTCTAGCGGTTACATCCACAAAGGCAATATCCTTATAACTTAATGACAGCAAACCATATACACTATAAATAGCTTTTTCTGAAAGTGAACTATTATAAGAAAGCCCCCCCCTGGCCACGTTGGATAAGGTGAACAAACCGGGCAGCACCAAATTATCACCTCCAGCATCAATACGTTCCCCTTTAAACTTCAATAGGTTACCACCTGCAGACGAAGAAAGATGAAAATCGCCTATCTTTTTTGTGTAGGTAAACAACACTTCTGCATTCGATTCCCTGTTCAGTCCCCTGTTTATAAAATAAGAACCATTTGGCTGGGTGTCCCCGAAACCTTGATAATCCCAGGGTCTACGGATTTCTTGCTTGTTATTGTTGCTACTGTAGGACACGCGCCCCATGGCACTGAAATCGCGCGTTATCTGCCAATCCAGTTTAATATTTCCGAACCCTCGGATCCTATCTATCCCATTTTTGCGTTGACTGCTAAACCACCATGGGTTATTATATCCTTCGGTGATTTTACGCTGTTCCACATTGCGTTCCACCCAAATGTTATCACGCAGGTCATTAATATTGATGTGAGGTGCAATATTGTAAATATCAA
The DNA here is from genome assembly GCA_963677115.1 of uncultured Allomuricauda sp. Lineage (GTDB taxonomy): Bacteria > Bacteroidota > Bacteroidia > Flavobacteriales > Flavobacteriaceae > Flagellimonas. The sequence continues at coordinate 2,292,752 of OY781874.1, read as the reverse complement.
AATATTGGTCGTTGTCACCAATGAGGTTGGATGGATAATTATCCGAATAGGAATTTGTCAAATTCAGGTTTACCGAAATATTTACGTTGTCGGTGATCTTGTAACTTGTATTTAGGTTTAGCCCCAATCTTTCCAATTCGGCTTCCGGGGTGATCCCCTCTCCCTTTAAGTGTGAAATCCCCAACCTAAAGTTACCCTTTGCGTAAGCACCGGAAACCGTTGCATCATTGATAGTGGTCACCCCTGTCCTGAAATAATCCTGTAAACTATTGTCATAAAACTGAAGGGGGACAGCCTCTCCGTTGCTGTTCCATTGCACAGCTTGCGTGCCTTCTTCAGCACCGTACCAATGTTGCCATGTGGCCTCATTGAACTGACCTCGTTGCCCATTGGTAAATCTGTTCTGGAGGTCCATGTATTTGTATGGCGAATTCAAGGTTACGGTGGTATTTATGCTTACCCCTATTCCTTTTTGCATTCCAGAACCGGATTTGGTGGTAATAAGGATCACACCGTTACCTGCCCTTGAACCGTATAGGGCCGCGGCACTAGCTCCTTTTAACACGCTTACCGTTTCGATGTCCATGGCACTTATATCGGCCATCACACTGGCATCTCCTACAGGTGCCCCATCCACGACCACCAAAGGTTGATCGTTACCCGTAAGGGAAGTCCTTCCCCTAATGGTCACATAAGATTCTGCAAATACATCGTTTCCTGACCGGCTAACGCTCAATCCAGATACTTTGCCCGACAGACCGCCCAACACGTTTTCTTGTGGTACAAGGTTCAACCTTTCCGAATCTGTTTCACTGACAGAATAGCCCAAGGCCTTCTTTTCTCGTTTCATACCCAGGGCCGTTACCACCACCTCATCCAATTCTCCGGTATTGGGCAATAATTGTGCGTTTAGGGTAGATTGTCCATTCACATCAATCTCTTTGGATGCGTATCCCAAATAAGAAACCAACAATATAGCATTGGAATCGGCCAGTTCTATTGTATAGTTTCCATCAAAATCCGTAGTTGTACCGTTTGTAGTGCCCTTTTCCACAATGCTTGCACCGGGTAATGGAGTTCCGTTTTCATCGGTTATTATCCCCGCTACCCTAAATTGGAAAGCATTTACATTTTTATTTTGTGAAGGTGGGGCCTGAAACCTTTTTTTCACAAGATGTATTTGCTTGTCCTTTTCCACAATGGTGAAGGATGTCCGGGATGTTTCAAACATTTGTTCCAGCACCTTGTTGATCGGGACTTGTTTTACCTGAATGGAAAGTTTACGGTTTAGGTCTACATTCTTTATTCGATATACAAAATGGAACCCTGATTGACTCTCGATTTCATCAATCAACCGTAAGACGGGAACATTTTTGTAATCCAGAGATATCACGGTGTTCTGTGCATGCGAATCGTTCGCTTGCATGGTAAAGAAGACCGATAAAAGGAATAAGATACTCAGCCTCATTTTTAATGTATTCAAAACAGATTTAGGCCTTCTTTTAGGTATAAGAAGTTTTTTCATACTTTTATAGTGTTATTACGTGGTTGTTTTTTTAACAGCTCACTTTTAAACCAGTCGGGAAATGTTGCCGCATTTTCCGATTTTTTTATGCCCTTTTATAAGGGCGCGAGCCTTGGGTTGCTTAACATTTTTTTGGTTTTTCTACATAGTTAAGATTGTTTTGGTTTTTATTTTACGGTTATGGTATCCTTGCTCACCGAATAATCGATTCCATGATATTTTTTTAGACTTTCAAAGACCTTGGCGATAGTTATGTCATCAAAACTTGCATTGAATTTTTCCTTGGCCAACTTTGGGTTCCCGTTAATTATGGTCACATCGTAACGACGCTCCAACTTCTTCAGAATATTTTGGAACGACATATCCCTGAACACCAATTTGCCTTGCATCCAAGAGGTATACACATCGGTGGCCACGGGCATTGAGGACATACTGTGTTCCTCTTTATTAAAACTTCCTTTTTGTCCTGGTTTTAAAACAAGACTTTGACCGACTGCTAGCCCATTTTTGGATGATAGCCCCACAGAACCTTCTACCAGTACCACCTCTGCAGAGTCATCTTCACTGTAAGCGTGTACATTGAATTTTGTTCCTAGAACCTTAATATCCAATTGGTCGGCATTCACGATAAAGGGATGGGAAGCGTCCTTGGCGACCTCGAAAAAAGCTTCTCCCTGAACAAAGACCTGCCTGTCAAATTCTTTTAAGAATTGAATTGGGTATTTTATTGTCGATCCAGCATTCAGGTAAGCCAAGGAACCATCTGAGAGTTCCAACTGGAATTTTTTTCCGTAGGGAACTTTTAAGGTATGATATTCAATTTCCTTAGATTCCTGAACCTTATCGTATACCAAGGTGCCATTGTTTTGCTTCCCGACAATATTGCCATTGGCTCCCAAAATAGGGGTAGATGTATTCTCTTCAATAATTTTGATGCTGCCATCCCCTAGTTCCAGCGTGATTACGTCATCGGTCGGGACCATAAGAGCTGAGCTTGATGAAATTTCCCAATAGATATACCCGGCAGCAATCAAACCAGCAAATACGGCCGCGATTTGCCAGAGGTACCCCTTCTTTCTTTTTTGCTCCTGAGGGGCTTCTACCGTAACCATAATTCGGCGGAACAACCTAATACGGGCTTCTTGCTTGTCCGATATATTCCAAGATTCTTCAAACCCTTTTATCTGGACTTCCTCGCAGAAAGTATGGAGTATTTTGTCTTCCGATTTACTACAATTGCCTTCCTCGAACTTTTTTAACAATTTGAAAAATTCAGTTTTTGTCATGTTTGGACCTTTACAGATACAAGACACATTTGCCCCCCTTATTTCACACACCAAAAATCAAAAAAGTGCTTATTTAATCTTTTGGTAACAGTGTGGGTACGTGAAACTAACCTAAGGCTAAACCAAGTTGCAAAAAACGGCCACGAACAGTGCCGTGCCCAATTCCTTTCTAAGGTGCTTGAGCGCCAAACTTATTTGGTTCTCCACAGTTCTTTGGGAAATATTGAAGTGGTTGGCAATTTCCGCCGAAGAATAATTATGGAACTTGCTCATATAAAATATGGCCCTGCAGCGGGCAGGCAACTTTTTGGCCGCATGCTCTATGGCCAATACGGTATCGTTTTTATCGAACTGTTGCTCTATTTCTGGGCTAAACTCTAATTTATTAATGATCAAGTCATCCAAAATGGTGAATTTATCATTCCTGATTTTTAACAAGGCCCTGTTCCTGACAGCGTTAAACAAATAACTTTTAAGGTTTAGGATTTCCAAATCCTCACGCTTCACCCAAATTTGCGTAAATACTTCGTGCAACACATCTTCCGTGAGCCACGTATCATTCAATATATTAAAAGAATAGGCATACAACTTATCCCAGTAATTATGATATAGTTGTTTAAAGGCCAACTGGTTTCCCTGCTGAACCAAAGTTATAAGCACAGGGTCGGGGGAGTTCTTGAGGTTGTTCGCTTCCAAACGGAAAAAGATATTTAAAGCAAAAAAATCAAACAGTTTGATAGAGAACAAGAAATCGGGGTTAAGTAAATATTATCAAAACTGAATCCCTATGTAAGTCTGTAAAAAACGGACATCGTATACCACCTTCATCGGAGAAAATTGAGCACAGCAAAACAACCAATAAAGTATTGATATACAATCTTATAAAAAATATTTAGTGATTAAAATTTACCGTTTTTAGTGTCTCGCTTAATACGTCCCATCCACTTTGACATGAAATAATTGCCTGACAAAAATCAAATGTTCTTTTTTTTAAAAAGTGGAGACAAATATAATTTGAGAAAAAGGCAGGTGATTCAGATATGGGAATGACAGTTTAAATCAATTTGTAAAAAACCTTAAGTTTATAAAAGTTTAAATAAACGATGAGAAAATCAGAACTAAAACCTTATTGGGAAAATTTGTTCAAGTTCAATTGGAAATTCGGGCTTATCTTGATTTTGCTTATCTGTGTTCCGAGGTTCATTTTGGTGCTAAAGGCCAATCAAAGTGGTAACTACGGTCCCATCGGTGCAATAATGTTCGTTTCTGCATTGGTGCCATTCTTCTTCCTGAACAAAAATGGACGTCAAAGGATAGGAATCAAAGGAACCAATAAATTGGGTGGCCTAATATTGGCATTAACCGTTGGTATCGCTTTTAGTTTTCTACTATACTATGTCGGCAAGGAACTTTATGGGGGGTCTTATCAAAATTGGTATGAATACATTGGCAAGTCCTATAAAATTCCTGAAGGTATATCAGGCAAGGACAAATTGATACTGTTTTCGATAATGGCCGGAACAGGGATGATTTTCAGTCCTATAGGTGAGGAATTATTTTTTAGAGGTATCGTCCATGGCTGTTTTGCCAAATCGATAGGTGAAAAAAAGCCTCCATTGTGGATAGTCTAGCCTTCGCAACTACCCATATTGCCCATTTTGGACTCGTATTCGTAAACGATACCTGGAGCTTTTTTCCAATATCAACATTAATTTGGGTTTCGGGTATGTTCCTTGTGAGCGTTCTCTTTTTCAGGATGAAGGAATTGACCGGTTCATTGATGGGAGCTATTTTTTGTCACGCAGGATTTAATCTGGGAATGATTTATAGTATATTTTATTTGCTATGAAAAAGTAAAACTTCCCAGCAAATATATTTAGTAAAGCAAAAGTTCAAATAAACGATGAATACAGCCATTAGAAAGAAAATCATTGAGGTGTGCGATAGTAAAATTTCATTAAAAGGTGAAAATGTTGGACTATCATTTTATGCATTTTTCAAAAATAAGAATGACAATCCAGAGCTTTTAATGGAAGTGGCAAAATGGTGGATTTTGGAAAACAAGTTGGATCATTTTGAGAAGGCAGTTAAAATCAAGGAAATGGTAAGGTTCAAATAAACGATGAGTATCATAAAAAATCACCTATTTGGTGAGCATAAATTTATGAAAAGCTGAAAATCGCTTATTTACTCGGCTTTCCAGAGGTGGGTTCTAGTGCCTTCGATTTATTGACCCATGCGCAAAAGTTGAGGTAAGATTTAGTGGACTTGCAGCCCCAAACTTGATTTTAGCTCCCTTAGACGTGAATATTTATTGAGTATTGGTTAAATGCCAGTACGCTTGCCCGTAGGGGCGAAACCTTTTATTTCTTTAAGCTAAAAATATACACCTTCCCTTTTTCCGTTTTTATATCGTACAGAAATGTTTTTGGCAATATTAATTCTTCAATGGAAGAATTCTCGGATACTATTGGGTCTATCGCTTTACTGACTGTAAAGAACTTATTCTGATTGTTCCCTTGTGCTCTTTTTAACTTTCCGGTTCCGATATGCTCAATTTCATTGGGAACCCTGAGTCGCAAATTGCCTCCTAAATTTGATTTGATTGAAGCGGCCACAAGTTCCTTGTTTTTCCATTCCATAGCTACCACTTCAAACCCTCCCCTGGCTCTTAATCCGCCTATGTATCCCCTATCAAGTGCATCGGGAACAGCCGGAAGCAGGTGAACGCTACCGTCCGAAGTTTGTAATAGCATTTCGGCAATTCCAGCGGTGCACCCAAAGTTCCCATCGATTTGGAAAGGAGGATGGGCATCGAACAAATTGTTATACGTTCCACCACCACCTTGATTGATTCCTACTGGGGTCAGTTGATCTTTGATCAATTTATAGGCGTGATTGCCATCCTGCATTTTCGCCCACCAATTTACCTTCCAGCCCATACTCCATCCCGTAGAAATATCCCCTCTCTGCAGTAAAGTGTTCCTTGCGGCGGCGAACAATTTAGGGGTTCTGTATGGAGAGATCTGATTGGACGGGAAAAGACCGTACAGATGGGAAATATGGCGATGATGGTCCTCAGGTGAGTCTACATCATCCAACCATTCTTGTAATTGGTTGTGTATGCCAATGCGCATAGGAGGTAATTTACTTCGCAATACTTTTAGAGAATCAATGAAAGTGCTCTTCCTTCCTAAAACTTCCGCAGCTTGAATATAGGTGTTGAACACATCAAAAACCAGTTGGTTGTCCATGGTGGAACCGGCTGTTATGGACGAGCCTTGATGTGCTTCGGGGGCGTTTTCGGGGGAATTTCCGGGAGCTATGACCCAATAAGGATAGTTGGGATGCCGTACCAAAAAGTCCGCATAAAATTCCGCAGCTCCTTTTAGAATAGGAAGGGCTGATTTTAAGAAAGTGGTGTCCCCGTTATACAAATAGTGTTCCCAAAGATGCTGACTGGTCCATGCTCCCCCACCATTCCAGATGCCCCAAAATGCTCCATCTACAGGTCCGGTTATTCTCCAAATATCGGTGTTGTGGTGTGCCATCCAACCACGGGCCCCGTACATGGTCTTGGCTGTTTCCCCACCAGTTTCCGAAAGTTCTTTGACCATTTTGAGAAAGGGTTCGTGAAGTTCGGAAAGATTGGTTCGCTCCGCAGGCCAATAGTTCATTTCCGCATTGATATTGATAGTGTATTTACTATCCCATGCAGGATTCATGTTTTGGTTCCATATCCCTTGAAGGTTTGCAGGCTGTCCCCCGGGTTGGGAAGAGGATATGAGCAAATATCTCCCATATTGAAAATACAATTCCACAAAGGAAGGGTCTTGGGTATTCCTAAAATTGACCAGACGTTCGTCCGTCGGCTGTTTTGAGGCTTCCGTTTTTCCAAAGTCCAAAATTACCCTGTTGAACAATTCTTGATATTCTTTAATGTGGTCGGATTTTAAAACTTCATAATCCTTATCAATACCCGCATCCAAAAACTCCTTAGCGCGCTTAACCTCATCACCGTTCAAATCTTGGTAAGAATTGAAGTTGGTGGCTATCGAAACCATCAATACAGCCTCGTCCGCATTCTCTACCATAATCGATGTAGCTGTTCGGGAGGTTTTTCCATTTTTAATCTTCAACCCCGTAACTGCATTAAATTCCACTTTGCCTTCAACACCTTCGTGATCGCTGGTTCTGCCCCAAAGTGTGATTTGATTTTCTGGATTGGTCTCTATTTTTGAGTTAGCGTGGAGAGTGGTGAGATTGGCCATAAAGTTGATCTTACCCGGTTGATTGGCTGTAAGACGGATAACCAGCAGTCTATCGGTCAACGACACAAATGCCTCCCTTGTGTAGGTGGTACCATTGACTTTATAGGATGTTTTACTTACAGCATTGCTGATATCCAACTCCCTGTAATAATCCTTGTATTCGGTATGGCCAGGAAAGTAAAGTTCCAGATTTCCTACGGGTTGAAACATTTGGCCATGCGATTTTTTGGTAATGATCTTATCGTTGGCCAGTTGCTCGGCTGCTTTGTATTTGCCATTAAAGATGAGTTCTCTGACTTTGGGAAGGGCCTCAAGTGCATTTGGATTGTCATTTCTATTAGGGCTTCCACTCCACACCGTATGTTCGTTAAGTTGGAATATTTCAGTGTTCACATTGCCATATACCATAGAGCCCAAGCGGCCGTTCCCCATCGGCAGTGCATTTTCCCATATAGCTCCGGAGGGTTCATCATACCACAGTTTTAAATCATTGGAATGTTGTCCAAAAAATGAAAATGGGAGACAAAAGCAAACCAAATAAAGTAACCCTTTCATATAATAGCCTTGATTGTTGTATTGCGAATACATTAATAATTAAATAAGATCAATATACGTATGATATTCTTTACAATAAACAATAGTCACTTTGATTATTTTATAGCACACTTTCCTGAATTTCTTTATCATTCACTTTTTATGTGTTATATAAACACTTATATTGGTATCGGAAAATATTTGATGCAATTTCAAACGTTTTACAAAGTGTCCTGAAAATCTTGGTAACCAAGTAACAAATTACACAAAACCCAACTTATTTACGCTAACAAATAAAACTAAGAATAAGAATCTAGCAACAGTTAACTAAAAACAAACATCATGAAATTTAATGCTGCAACATTAATCCTCGCACTGGTATGCTGTACTATAGGTACGGCCCAAACCAATTCAACAACCGTAATCGAAGACTTCAAACCCTCAACCCTTAACCAACCTGGGAAGGAGTATCCACAAGTCAATTCACAGGGATATGCACGATTTAAGATAGAAGCACCATCCGCCGACAGTGTTCGGGTAAGTCTTGGCCTGGGCGGAAGAGGGGGGACAAAGCTCCATAAAATTGAAGACGGCTCATGGATGGGCACTACCGAAGGCCCAATGGACGAGGGATTCCATTACTATCACGTGAATGTAGATGGTGGAACGTTCAACGACCCAGGAGCACTGAATTTCTATGGTTCCACCCGATGGGAAAGCGGTATCGAAATTCCTGCACATGACCAAGAGTTCTATGCGTTAAAAGATGTTCCTCACGGTAAAGTGGAACAAATCTTGTTTCCCTCACCCAGTACGAACACATCAAGAAGGGCATTCGTCTATACTCCACCGGGATATGCCGAAAACCCAAACAAGAAATATCCGGTATTATACCTGCAACATGGTTGGGGCGAAGATGAAACCGCATGGAGCAACCAAGGTCACGCCAATTTGATTGTGGACAATCTTATCGCCGAGGGTAAAATAGAACCTTTCTTAATCGTAATGACCTATGGTATGACCAACGAAATCAAGTTCGGGGGACTCCGTAATTTTGACATCACCCCGTTTCAAACTGTAATGGTGGATGAACTGATTCCTTATGTGGATAAAAATTTCCGTACCGTAGCAGATGCATCGCATAGGGCCATGGCAGGACTTTCCATGGGTGGCATGGAAACAAAGATGATTACCTTGAACAAGCCTGATGTATTCGAATATTACGGCTTGTTAAGTGGTGGTACATACGCTCCTGAGGATGTCGACAAAGATGATGTAAAACTTATATTTTTAAGCTGTGGCAGTAAGGAACGTCCAGAGACTATTAAAGCGGCTACGGAAAAATTAAAAGAGGCCGGTTATCCAGTGGCCTCCTATATTTCTGAAGATACGGCCCATGAATTTCAAACATGGCGACGCAGCCTGCACGAAATGGCTCCCATGTTGTTTGCCAAGTAAAATGCTTAATTCCGAGAACACATGAAAAAAAGCATTTTTACACTGACGCTCATCACATTATTTGGATTTGGATACAGTTTTGCCCAATCCAAAAGCAGTGATGGGTACCAACCATCGGTGACCAACCAACCCGGAAAAGAGTTTCCGAAGGTCAATTCCGAAGGAAAAGTACGAGCCCAAATTTTGGCTCCCAATGCCACCGATGTCCGTTTGGATATCGGTGGGGTCAAATATGAAATGACCAAGGATGCAAATGGAATGTGGACCGGGGAATCCGAACCGCAGGATGAAGGCTTTCATTATTATCAATTGAATGTGGATGGGGCATCGGTTCCCGATCCTGGTACCAAATACTACTACGGCGCGGGCAGATGGGGAAGCGGCATCGAAATACCCGCAACCGATAAGGACATTTATGCCCTTAAAAAGGTGCCTCATGGTTTGGTTTCGGAAAAAATCTATTTCTCTGAGATTACCCAGGCCTGGAGGCGTTGTTTTGTGTATACACCTCCTGGATATTTGAATGAAACGCACAAACGTTATCCGGTACTCTACTTACAACATGGTAGTTTTGAGGATGAAACCGGATGGGCCTCCCAAGGGCATACCAATCTGATTTTGGATAATCTTTTAGCAGAAAACAAAGCGGAACCGATGATCATCGTGATGGATAACGGCTACGCCTACAGACCGGAACAACTGATGAAAAGTCAGTCCGGTGGTAGACCCGCCTCCGCTTTCGAGGAAGTGATGATGACCGAAATCATTCCCATGATCGATGCTGAATTCAGGACCAAAACGGACCGGACGCAAAGGGCTATCGCCGGACTTTCCATGGGAGCTAACCAAACTATGCGCATTTGCATGAACAACTTGGATGCCTTCGCTTCTTACGGAGGTTTCAGCGGTACTTCCAACTACCCCAGTAGTGATGCCATTGATACTTCTACTTTCTTGAATGGGGTATTTGACGATGGTGCGTCGCTTGATGAAAAAATGGATGTTTTCTTTTTGAGCATGGGTACCAAAGAACCAAACCCTTTTCCCTGGTCTATCGGCGCCTTCAGGAACATGTTGGACAAACAAGGTATTGTCTACACTTTTTACGAATCGCCCAAGACGGCACACGAATGGTTGACTTGGCGTAGAAGCCTTTATGAATTTGCCCAGCTACTTTTTAAAAATTGAAGCAGGCGATGAAACTTTAATACACTACTATGAATTTTAAGAATTTTTATTTACAAATTTTCACCTCTGCTCTGCTGTTAACTGCAGCCCTTGGCTTTGGTCAGCAAGCGAATGTCAACTTGGACTATAACCCCCAGAAAGATACGGAAGGGTTGATTCCTTTTAGTGCCGCGGTAAATTCTCCCGAAGTGCATGATGACCGCACCGTTACTTTTCGGGTAAAGGCTCCCGATGCCCAAAATGTGGTATTGAACCCGGGTGCCATAAACACTGCTTTGGGCAAGGGAAGAGAGCCCATCCCTTTTACCAAAGGTGATGATGGGGTCTGGTCATTGACTATTGGCCCCCTTCCGGTGGATATGTATTCGTATCATTTTAGGATAGATGGTGCACAAATTGCAGATCCCAATAATACCCAGGCCGCTTTTACGGCCATGCCACCATACAGTACTTTGGTGGTGCATGGTGACGAACCTTCGTATTATGATGCGAAAAATGTTCCCCATGGAAATGTTACGCGTCACGTTTATCATTCGGATGTCACCAATGGCGAAAGAGAATTGTATGTATACACTCCTCCCGGCTATGACTCCAGTAAAGAATATCCAGTACTCTATCTGGTAGGAGGGAGTGGCGAGCTCCCATCCAATTGGATTTATGATGGAAGGGCAAATTTTATTATGGACAATCTTTTGGCGGAAGGCAAGGCAAAACCAATGATTATTGCCATACCCAACAATCAGGTCATTCATCGGAATCATCCTGAGCATGCACAACTGACCTTTGATATTTTTGAAAAAGAGCTAAGAAACCATGTGATTCCAATAGTAGATAAAAATTACAGTACGATAGAATCTCCTAAAGGAAGGGCCATTTCCGGATTGTCCATGGGAGGCCGTCACAGTATGTTCGTCGGTTTTAGGTCACTTGACCTTTTTGCAAACTTTGGAATTCTTAGCGCTGGCGATACCGATGCGGAAACTTCGTTGGCAACTTTCTTGAATGATCCAAAAGTCAATGACAAGGTCGATTATCTTTTCGTAGGTCAAGGAACTAAGGAAGCGGAAGGTTTTTTCAACGCAAGGGTGAAAGGACTCGTAGATGCTCTAAACAACCACAACATAAAACACGAATACTATGATGGAGGAAATGGCGGACATGACTGGTCTACTTGGCGTCATCTTTTATATTATAGGTTTCTACCTAACCTTTGGGAAGACCTAAACAACTAAATCAAGTCGTCAATTATGCAAAATAGTACACTATCATTCTTTCTAATATTACTAATTGCTTTTGCTTCCTGCGAAAAAGAGCCAGAATCAGTTCCAGGTCAAGTCAAAATTGACGATGGTATCGTTCAGGGAATCGTAGAGGACAGCCTTACCATCTTTAAGGGAATTCCTTTTGCCGCACCTCCAGTAGGCGATTTACGATGGAAAGCCCCACAACCTGTAAAACCTTGGGAAGGCATTAAGGAAACAACCGAATTTGGTCCTGCTCCCATACAGGGGAACGACCAAAATGGAAAAAGCGAGGACTGCCTATACCTGAATATTTGGACACCAGCAACCTCGCCTGACGAAAAAATTCCGGTCTTAGTATGGATTTATGGCGGTGGTTTTAGCTTTGGTGCTACTTCCGAACCTGTTTATGATGGGGCTGCCCTTGCCAAAAAAGGAGTGGTTTTGGTCAGTATTGCTTATCGTGTGGGGCAAATCGGCTTTTTGGCACATCCTGAACTCAGTGCTGAAAATCCAGATAAGGTTTCGGGCAACTACGGTATTCTGGACCAAATTGCAGGGTTACAATGGGTGAAGGACAACATCGCCGCTTTTGGAGGTGACCCAGATAAAGTGACGATTTTTGGAGAATCTGCCGGAGGTATTTCAGTAAGTATGTTATGCGCCTCTCCTTTGGCAAAAGGTTTGTTTCAAGGTGCCATTTCCCAGAGTGGAGGATCCTTTGGTCCGTCCAGACCCGTAACGTTTCCCGGGGAAAATATGAAGAACCTAACCGTTGCAGAGAAAGACGGACTGGCCTATGCCGAAAAAGTAGGGGCAAATTCAATACAAGACCTGAGAAACACACCAGTAGACGAATTACCTATGGGTATGGGCATGGGAGGCGCTTGGCCCATTATCGACGGACATGTGATTCCCGATGATCAATTTAAACTATACGAGCAAGGAAAATTTAACGATGTGCCGGTACTAATCGGGTACAATTCCGATGAAGGCGCCAGCTTTTCTCGTGAAAAAACCCCCGAAGAATTCATCGCAAACGTTGAAAAAAGATATGGCCAGTTTTCAAAAGACCTGTTGGAGGCCTATCCTGTAAGTGAAAATTCCGTTCCGAAAACCGCAAGGGATTTAGCCCGTGATGCCGCTTTTGGCTGGCATACCTGGAGCTGGGCACGCCTTCAATCAAGAACAGGTGATTCAAAGGTGTACTATTACTATTTTGACCAGCATCCCGAATATCCCGAAGATTCACCCAAATATGGATACGGTTCCCCACATGCTCAAGAAGTACCTTATGTTTTCCAAAATCTGGACACGGACAATCCAGAGGTTTCCAAATCAGATGTATCCATTTCCAAAGCAATGGGTGACTATTGGACAAATTTTGCGAAATATGGGAATCCGAATGGAGAAAATGTACCTGAGTGGCCTGCCTTTTCTGAAGAAAGCCCCAAAGTGATGTATTTTGAACAAAGTCCCCATTTGGGTCCAGTTCCCAGTGAGGCATCATTAAAGGTGCTTGACAATTATTTTGAATGGCGGAGGAGTCCCGAAGGGAAAGAGTGGGTAAATGAGATGGAATAAAAAGTTTAGCGAACAATGCAAAACAAATGAGTAAACCAATGAAAGTCAAAATCCCCATAGTGCTAGTTTGCATGGTCGTTTGTTTACAATTTGGGCAAGCTCAAGAAAAATTGTATCCAAATGAGTTTCCACTTGGCGACGTTGAACTGCTGGATGGTCCGTTCAAAGATGCCCGGGATTTGAACATTGAAGTACTCCTTAAATATGACCCAGACCGTTTTTTGGCACCCTATCGCAAACAGGCCGGATTGGAACCTAAAGCCTCTGCTTATCCCAATTGGGAGGGATTGGACGGCCATGTTGGCGGACATTACCTATCCGCAATGGCCATAAACTATGCAGCTACGGGAAATGAAGAGTGCAAACAACGCATGGATTATATGGTGGCCGAATTGAAAAAATGTCAAGATGCGAATACCAAGAACAATCCAGAATGGGGAAAAGGTTATGTGGGAGGATTTCCAAACAGTGCAAAGCTTTGGTCATCCTTTAAAAATGGAGATTTTAAAGTGTATTTTTCTTCATGGGCACCTTGGTACAATTTACACAAGACCTATGCAGGCTTAAGGGATGCATGGCTTTATGGAGACAATGAGGAGGCAAAGACCGTTTTCTTGAATTTCTGTGATTGGGGGATTAACCTCACCTCCAACCTTACGGATGAACAAATGCAGGAAATGTTGGATATGGAGCATGGCGGTATCAACGAAAGCTATGTGGATGCCTACCAAATTTCGGGAGATGAGAAATACTTGAAAGCCGCCAAACAATTTTCCCACAAACAGGTTTTGGACCCGCTCTCACAAGGGATAGACAACCTCAACAATAAGCATGCAAACACTCAAATTCCAAAATTCATTGGTTTTGAGCGAATCGCGGAATTGGACGACGCCGATAAGTACGGTGCCGCCAGCACCTATTTTTGGGAGACTGTGGTCAACAATAGGAGTTTGGCCTTTGGGGGAAACAGCAGAAAAGAGCACTTTCCGAGCGTGGCATCCAGCATTGATTATGTGACCGAGGATGATGGGCCTGAATCCTGCAACTCCTACAACATGCTCAAGTTGACCGAAGGATTGTTCCGTAAGTTTCCCAACGCGAAATACGCGGATTACTACGAAAAAACGCTGTATAATCATATTTTATCAACACAACATCCAGAGCATGGAGGTTACGTGTATTTTACCTCGGCCCGACCAAGACATTACCGAGTATATTCGGCGCCCAACGAAGCGATGTGGTGCTGTGTGGGCACAGGAATGGAAAACCACGGCAAATACAACCAGTTTATTTATTCCCACAATCAAGATGCGCTATATGTCAATTTGTTTATAGCGTCCGAATTGGATTGGAAGGAAAAAGGAATCAAACTAAAACAGGAAACGGACTTTCCAAACGGTGAGACCACGAAATTGACCTTTGACCAAGGTGGCGGAAATTTCAAACTGTTGATTCGCTACCCTGGCTGGGTCGCCAAGGACGCTTTCAAAATACGAATTAATGGTAAGGTGTACGAACATGCCGCCATACCATCCTCCTATATTCCGATAGAAAGAGTATGGAAAAAGGGCGATGAGGTCGAAATTTCGCTTCCGATGAAAAACCATATCGAGCACTTGCCCAATATTCCCCAATACGTGGCATTTTTTCATGGCCCCATTTTATTGGGTGCCAAAACAGGAACCGAAGACCTAAAGGGTCTTATTGCAGATGACAGCCGTTTTGGACAATATGCCGGAGGAAAACGCTTGCCATTGGATCAAGCTCCCATTCTTATTGAAGATGATCTAAAAACCATTGCGGACAAACTAACCCCTATCCAAGGAAAGCCCCTTCACTATAAGTTGGATGTAAAAATGGTCAATCCCCAAGAACTCGAATTGGAGCCTTTTTATCAAATTCATGATGCCCGATATATGATGTATTGGCTGACGCTATCTGAATCTGGATACAAGGGTTATTTAGATTCATTGTCCAATATGGAGAAGAAAAAACTTGAATTGGAACGAAGGACGGTAGATCATGTGGCCACAGGAGAACAGCAACCCGAATCTGACCATTATATGGAAGAATCCAAATCGAATTCTGGCAATTCCCATGATGATTTTTGGCGAGAGGCAAGGGACGAAGGGTACTTCAGTTATAAAATGGCCACAGGCTCGGAACCCAACCTGGATCTGTTGGTACGTTACTGGGGATTTGAATGGGGCCAACGCAAGTTTGACATCTATGTTGATGATGAAAAGGTGGCCACGGTGGACAATACCAAAAAATACAATATCAGTCAATTCAAGCAAGAGACGTATCCCATCCCTGAATCACTTTTAAAAGAAAAAAAATTCGTCCGTGTAAAGTTTGTGGCTCACCCCAACAGTACGGTCAGCGCAGTGTACGACGTACGATTGGTAAGGCCAAAATAAGCAGAAACAATATGAAATCAAATGAACATCTCCTAAGCCATAAAACCAGTTTTATACTGTTTTTCATTCTTATTTGCTTATCCGGTACCACTTTGGAAGCTCAATTGCCCAGTGGGGGCAAAAAAATAAGTGATGAATTGTTGGGCCTTTTTTTTGAGGACATCAACTATGCCGCAGATGGCGGAATATATGCCGAAATGGTTCAAAATAGATCCTTTGAATATGATCCCACCGAACAACAGGGGTGGAATCCATTTTCATATTGGGAATATATGGAACCGGGGTATTCGTACGGAGCAATCAGCGTGGAGACCTCAAACCCAGTCCATCAAAACAACCCACATTATATAGTGGTCGATGCCGAATTTATTGGCAATTACGAAGAACACGAAGGAAAGTCAGGGGTGGGAATCAAAAATTTGGGCTTCGATGGAATGGTGGTCAAGGCTGGCGACACCTACAATTTCTCTGTATTTCTGAAACAACTGGGCGATGACCCCATAACCTTGGATATTAGCTTGCAAGGGACTGATGGTAGCATTTTGGCGGAAAACCAAATAAAGAGCGCTGCCAAGGATTGGAAAAAATACACCACAACTTTGGTGCCCGGGCAAAGCAGGGATACTACCCACTTGGTCATATTGTCCACGACCAAAGGCAAGTTTGCCATGGATGTGGTTTCCCTATTTCCTGAAAAAACCTTCAAGAACCGTCCCAACGGATTAAGGGCGGATATGGCCCAACTTTTAGCGGATATGGAACCCAAATTCGTCCGTTTTCCGGGAGGGTGCCTGGTGCACGGTGACGGTTTGCACAATATGTACCGATGGAAAAATACCATTGGGCCCATTGAACAGAGAGTGGAACAGCGCAATATCTGGGGGTACCATCAAACAGCCGGTTTGGGATATTTTGAATATTTCCAGTTCTGTGAGGACATCGGTGCAAAGCCTGTACCCGTCGTTCCTGCAGGTGTGAGTTGCCAGAATTCCGGAGGCACATGGAGAATTGGGGGAAAAGGACAACAGGCACTTCCCATGGATGAGATGAATGAATATATTCAGGAAGTATTGGATTTGATTGAATGGGCAAATGGGCCGGCCACCTCTGAATGGGGCAGCAAGCGGGCAGCCGCAGGTCACCCCGAACCCTTCAACCTGGAATATGTCGGCATTGGGAATGAAGACAAAATGACTCCCGAATTTGAGGAACGATTCACCATGCTCCACCAAGCCGTAAAGCAAAAGCATCCAGAAATTACGGTCATTGGTACCGTAGGTCCATTTTTGGATGGGGAAGATTTTGACAAGGGATGGGAACTGAGCAACAAATTGAAGCTTCCCATGGTGGATGAACACTATTATATTGAGCCGGATTGGTATTTGGGCAACCAGCAACGGTACGATGCCTATGATAGGAAGAAAGCCCAAGTGTATTTGGGGGAATATGCCTCATGGGGCAACAAACTCTATAATGCCATAGCAGAAGCGGTCCATCTAACGGCCATTGAAAGAAACGGCGATGTGGTCAAAATGGCATCCTATGCACCCTTACTGGCCAAAAAAGGGCATACCCAATGGACAACCGATATGGTGTTCTTTGATAATACCACGTTGTGCCCTACCCCAAATTTTTATGTGCAAAAACTTTTCATGAAAAACAGTGGCGATCACTACTATGAAAATGTCGTCAACTTTTCAAGGAAGGACACCACATTGGCCGCTTCCACAGTGATGGATAGCAATACAGGAGATGTTATCCTAAAAATGGTCAATGCGGGAAAGGCGCCAAAAAATATGGAGGTAAACCTTTCCAAATTTAAGAATAGGGTTCCCAATGCAACATTGACCGTGCTTACAGGAGATCCTGAAGCTGAAAACACTTTCGACAACCCAGACAATGTCGTTCCGGTCACAGAGGAGTACAGTGTGGACAAAAAATTCATGTATTCCGCACCTGCAATGTCATTGAGCATCATCAGAATAAAGACAAAAACATAAGTTCAAGAAGCAAAACTCACAACAACAGCAGCAATACTAAATCAGCATGAAAAAAATCAAAAAAAACCTTAAAAGAATCACGGCCATTTTGTTATTGGTCGCAGTAGCGGGATTGTACTCCTTTTCGGTGAAGGATGCAGGTCCAAAACCCAAAAAAGCACCCACGCCCCCCGTGTTCACCAAAGTGGTGTACGAGGGTAACGATCAGGTGTACCATGATCATCCCTTGGAAGCGAATGAATTTTATAACCCGATTCTACAAGGATGTTACCCAGACCCGGCCATTACCAGAAAGGGAGACGACTATTATATGGTTTGCTCCTCTTTTGCCATGTTTCCCGGAGTACCCATTTTTCACTCTAAAGATTTAGTCAATTGGACTGATTTAGGAGGTGTTTTAGATGATATTACCGAGTTTAACCCTCATGATACCGGTATTAGTCAAGGTGTTTACGCCCCTGGCATAACCTACAACCCTTATAATGATACATTTTATATGATTGTTACGGCTTTTTCTGGGGGACTAGGAAATATTATAGTGAAAACAAAAGACCCTATGAAAGGATGGGGCAGCCCAAAAAAGCTAGGTTTTGGCGGAATTGACCCCTCCATTTTCTTTGATGATGACGGTAAGGCTTATGTTGTACATAATGATGCCCCGGATAAAGGAAAAGAATTATACAACGGGCACAGGGTCATCAAAATATGGGAATATGATATTGAGAACGATCAAGTAATAGCCGGTACGGACAAAATCATTGTAGATGGTGGCGTAGATATTACCGAAAAACCTATTTGGATCGAAGCACCACATATCTATAAAAAGGACGGAAGTTATTACTTAATGTGCGCCGAAGGTGGTACGGGCGATTGGCATAGTGAAGTGATATTTAAAAGCGACAGTCCAAAAGGCCCCTATATTCCCGCTCCAAGCAACCCGATTTTGACCCAACGTTACTTTCCAAAAGACAGAGAAAATATGGTGGACTGGGCCGGCCATGCCGATTTGGTTAAAGGTCCGGACGACCAATATTACGGCGTATTCCTCGCCATTAGACCCAATGAAGAAAACCGTGTTAATACGGGTCGGGAGACCTTCATTCTACCCGTAGATTGGTCCGGAGAATATCCTGTCTTCGAAAACGGGTTGGTCCCGATGGAGCCAACACTTAAAATGCCGCAAGGCGTAACCAATAAAACCGGTCAAGATGGTTTTTTACCCAATGGAAACTTCACGTATGAAGATGATTTTTCTTCGGATAAGCTGGATTTTAGATGGATTGGTCTAAGGGGGACACGGGAAGCGTTCATTAAACAAACAAAGAAAGGCTTGGAAATCACCCCGTTCATTACCAACATCAAGGAACGAAAACCTACCTCAACACTATTTCATCGGCAACAGCATAAAACCTTTTCCTTTACAACTACTTTGGAATATGAGCCCAAATCAGAAAAAGACATGGCCGGAGTTACGGCCTACCAGAATGAAAATTCCAATTATGTATTCGGTATCACAAAAAAAGGAAAGGAAAACTATTTAGTTCTTCAGAAAAACAGTAAACCAAATTGGCGTGGCGAAACAGTTTCTGAAATCATCGCAACGGAACCGATTGATTTGAATGGCCCAATAGACCTAAAAATATCAGCCGAAGGGGATGAATATCAATTCAGTTATGCGGTAGACGGTTCGGATTTCAAAACGGTTGGCGGAACAGTTTCTGGAGATATTCTTTCTACCGATGTTGCCGGAGGTTTTACCGGTGCCCTGTTAGGATTGTATGCAACATCGGGTAACGACATCGTACTGGATTAGCACAATTAAATTTTTGAAAAGTAATTACCGAGTAACTTAAAATCTACTTAATGGGGAAAAATGTTTTTTACCATATAGTTTTATTCTTCATATCATTTTCCGCTATAAACGCGCAGGAAATAATAAATCTATATTCTTCTGAAATTCCAAATTCAAAACCCTCTGGAATAAAAGAATCTGGAGAAGGTTTGTATAGGAATGTAACCCATCCTACCCTGGAATATTTTAAACCAAATCCCGAAAAAGCAACAGGCACAGCCGTTATTCTTATTCCCGGCGGTGGTTATAGTGTTGTTGTTTATCAAGGAGAAGGTATTGGCAATGCGAAAATTTTAGCTGAAAAAGGTATTGCCTCTTTTGTTTTAAAATATCGCTTACCAAATGATGAGATCATGGTAGATAGAAAAATTGGCCCTTTGCAAGATGCCCAACAAGCCATAAAAATAGTGCGTGAAAATGCTGAAAAGTGGGGGTTGAACAAAGATAAAATTGGTGTAATGGGGTTTTCTGCTGGTGGGCATTTAGCTTCAACTGTTTCCACCCATTTTGAAAAAGCACACATAGAAAATGTAAAGAACACAAGCTTACGGCCCGACTTTCAAATTTTGGTTTATCCAGTGATTAGCATGACCAGTAATTTAACCCACGATGGTTCTCGAAAAGCTTTAATAGGTGAAAATCCAAGTGATGAAGATATTCGACTTTTCTCCAATGAATTACAAGTGAATACAAATACACCAATTGCTTACATAACGCATGCTGCAGATGATATCACTGTTGATGTGGACAATAGTATCGAATATTTTGAACAATTGAGACACAAGAAAGTAAATGTGGAAATGCATATTTATCCAAAAGGAGGTCATGGATTTATTTTCAAACACTCCAGCTGGATTACTCCCTTATTTGATTGGATGAAAAGGAACCAATTAATTAATGACTGATATTTTTAATTGTAAACTAGATACACAACACTAAAAATGAAAAAACTAAGAATCCACATCGGCGTTTTGGCAATACTCCTAATGTCTTCCATAAAAATTATGGGTCAGGACCCAAACTTTCATATTTATTTGAGTTTTGGTCAGTCAAACATGGAAGGCAATGCGCGTATAGAAGCACAGGACACTGTTGATGTAACGGACCGTTTTAAGGTTTTGGCAGCAGTAGACTGTCCGGAACTTAATCGAAAGAAAGGAAATTGGTACACGGCCATACCGCCCCTATGCCGTTGTAAAACGGGCCTTACACCTACAGATTACTTTGGAAGAACGCTTGTTGAAAAACTTCCGGACAGCATTACAGTTGGGGTCATCAATGTAGCTGTAGGAGGTTGTAAAATTGAACTTTTCAACAAGGATAGTTATGAGGATTATGTCAAAACAGCACCGGATTGGATGCTGAATATGATTAAGGAATACGACGGAAATCCATATGGTCGTCTCGTAGAGATGGCAAAGATTGCTCAAAAAGATGGTGTTATAAAGGGTATTTTATTGCATCAGGGAGAATCGAACACCGGGGACACCCTATGGCCCAAAAAAGTGAAAATAGTATATGACAACCTGCTTGAAGACTTGGCGCTTGAGGCTTCCAAAACACCCTTAATTGCCGGTGAAATGGTACATGCGGACCAAGGCGGTATTTGTTCGAGTATGAACGAAATTGTTGCAACGCTTCCAGAAACGATACCGAATGCACATATTGTTTCGTCAAAAGGAGTTCCGGATGCAAAGGATAATCTTCATTTTAATGCAGAAGGCTACCGTATCCTTGGCAGAAGATATGCCATTAAACTATTGAATGTTCTTCGTAATCAGGCCAACAATCCAATTGCCGAAAGGCACGCTCCTAAAGGGTTTGATATGGAAAAGTCCGGAATAGCGAAAGGTCGTATCGACAGTATTCTGTATAATTCAAAAACGGTCGGAGCTCAAAGGAAAGCGCTCATTTACACCCCTCCAGGTTATTCCAAATCAAAGCGCTATCCAGTATTATATTTATTACATGGCATCGGTGGCGATGAAAAGGAATGGTATAAAAATGGAGCTCCGGCCGCAATTTTGGACAATCTCTATGCGGAAGGAAAATTGGAACCCATGATTGTGGTCATGCCCAACGGTCGCGCCATGAAAAATGACCGGGCCGAGGGTAATATTTTTGCCCAGGATAAAGTGGCCGCATTTGCCACTTTTGAAAAAGACTTGTTGAACGATTTGATTCCGTATGTCGAGAAAAAATTCAAAGTCTACAAGGATAAGGAGCACCGTGCCATTGCAGGTCTCTCTATGGGTGGTGGGCAAACCCTAAATTTTGGTTTGGGCAATTTGGATACTTTTTCCTGGGTAGGTGCCTTTTCTTCGGCTCCGAATACAAAAGTACCTGAAGAATTACTGCCAAATCCTGAAAAGGCTAAAGAATTGGAAGTATTATGGATCAGTTGTGGCGATGCCGACGGTCTGATGTCCTTTAGTAAACGCACGAGTGATTACTTGAGTGCACACGATGTACCCCATATTTTTTATGTGGAACCAGGTGGACATGATTTTGAGGTGTGGAAAAATGACTTGTACATGTTTTCTCAATTACTCTTTAAACCGGTTGATAAATCACTTTTCAACAAATACAGCGTGCTCGGATTACCAGCAAGCACCAATATAAGAAACTCAAAGTATCCGCAAATACTACCGGATAAGCGTGTTATTTTCAAGACCAAGGCTCCGGATGCCAAAAATCTACAAATAGACCTGGGTAAAAAATACGACATGGAAATAGATGATGAAGGTTTTTGGACCGTTACCACAGACTCCATCACCGAAGGTTTCCACTACTACTCTTTACTCATCGATGGTATAGCGGTTGCAGATCCTGCCAGTGAATCATTTTATGGAATGGGCCGTATGGCCAGTGGAATCGAGATTCCGTTTAAGGGAGATGAATACTACAGCCTAAAGGATGTTCCCCATGGCGATATCCGAATAAACAAGTACTATTCCGAGGCATCCCGTTCTTGGCGAGAAATGTATGTCTATACACCTCCGGGGTACGATGGGTCAACCGGCAACTATCCGGTGCTCTACCTCTTACACGGCGGTGGTGAAGACCAACGGGGCTGGGCCATGCAAGGGAAAACCAATCTAATATTGGACAATTTAATTGCCGAAAATGAGGCTGAACCGATGATTATTGCCATGTTGGACGGAAATGTTTCCTCTGGCGGTCTCGCCGGGTTCAACGAAAATTCACTGAAGGCCTTTGAAAACGAACTTAAGCAAGCAGCGATACCCTTTGTGGAAAACAAATACCGTGTTAAGACAGGAGCCGAAAATAGAGGCTTGGCCGGACTCTCCATGGGTGGATTACAAACACTATACGCAGGCATTCAGAACACGGACATGTTCGCTTATCTGGGTGTTTTTAGCTCAGGATGGTTCGCCAATAACGATGAACTTTCCGGTCCACAATATGCTTTTATGAAAGAAAATACCGAAAAAATTAATAGTAATTTGGACCGCTTCTTTATTTCTATGGGAGGTGAAGAGGATATCGCCTATCAAAACTGTCAGGTGATGATGAAAAAATTTGACGAAATAGGCATTGAATACGAATACAGCGAATATCCAGGAGGACATACATGGCCCGTATGGCGGCATGACCTTTATAAATTTGCGCAACTTCTATTTAAGTAATAAGTCCAAACAAGAATTCATTAAAAATGTCATTTTTGAAAACGAACACTGAAAATTAAAATAGTATGAATGGTATTTCTATAAATATAAAAGTTGCTTCCACATTACTCCTATTTATTTTAATCTGTGGTTGCAATTCCTCTTCCAAACCGGAATGGGAAGAGCGAAATGACGAATTAATAAAGCAATACGGACTTCAGGTCAAGGAACTGTCGGGATTGCCATCAACAGGAATAAAACCCAGTCTAGAGGTTGGCAGCGCTCAAAACCTTCAAAGTTTGGATAGTCTACAATTATATCCTGGAGTTATTGCGAAAATGTTCTGGGGAAATGGAAGTTTGGTCAGTGTTCTGGAATTGGAACCCAATAGGACAATACCCAATGAAAAATTGTCCACGGATCGATTTTTGATCGTCATGCAAGGTACCATCAATTTAAGGAGCAAAGGGAAAAATCTCACCCTGATGGCCCAAGAGCGGGAAGAACCAGATGGCACCCACAGTGCCACTCCCAAAATGGATTTTATTTTTCAGAAAAAAGGAAGCGATAGCGAGATTGTTGTTGGTGACGAAGTAACGAAGATCATGGAAGTTTATAGTCCTATTCGGTTGGATTATCTGCAAAAAATGGGCATTACCGATCTTCCATCAGAAATTCCACAAGTAAGTTCCAACGCAGAAGCGACGATTATTCCCAATACAGTTTATGACTTTTATGATATTCAATTGACACAACTTACAAATGGTGTCTTTACCAGACTTGTTTCTGCAGGTGACATACAACTCAGCTTAGTCTCTGCAGACCCAAATACCGAGTCGCAGGCACATATTCATCCAGAAGAACAAATAACGTTTTTACTAAGGGGAAGCCTTAAGGAAACCGTTTTAGACCAAGAAATAAATATGCAACCAGCAGATTTGGTCTTGGTTCCCGGTAACGTAGTCCATTCTGGGGTAGCCGGTGAATTGGGCTATGATGCACTGGATATCTTTTGGCCTGTTAGGGAAGACTATCTGACCAAGCAGCAGGCAGCACTTGAAAAATATCACCAGATAATTCCTAAAGATGCCCAACCTGAATTATTGATAGACGGTTCTAAGACCAAACCAAATTTAACCTTTAGCGAGGGGCCGAAATGGATGGACGGTAAACTATATTTTTCCAATATGTACTTTGACCAAAATTGGAATGCCGACCCTGAGAAAAGCTCCATTGTAGCCATGGAACCAGATGGATCTTATAAAAATATCATGGAAGGTAAAATGCAGGCCAATGGATTATATCCTTATAAAAACGGCAACCTGCTGGTTTGCGATATGATTGGGCACAGGGTAGTAGAAATGACAACATCAGGAAACGTGATACGTGTTATTGTGGATTCTTTCGACGGAAAACCTATAGATGGCCCAAATGATATCATTACAGATAGCAAGGGGGGCATTTATTTCACGGACCCCCAATTTACCATGGAAGCGGAAAAATTCCAACCTGGACGAGCTGTGTATTATGTTTCACCCGATAGGGAAATCACGAGGTTGGTGGAACCCAATGAATTTACTATGCCCAATGGCATTTTATTATCCCCAGATGAAAAAACGCTTTATATCAATAATTGTTATGATGATGAATCCTGGTATCCGGTAGACAGTTCAAAGGATAATTTTGTTTGGGCCTATGATGTAAATGATGATGGTACTATTTCCAATGGAAGAAAGTTTGCAGAATTGCGCTTAACGGGCAACGTCCTGGATCGTAAAGGCAAATCTTCCAGTGCGGACGGAATGGCCATCGATACTATGGGAAATATCTACGTAGCCACTTATTTTGGAGTACAGATATTTGATTCCGAAGGAGAATTTATAGGTATGATAAACCTTCCTTCGTTTCCTGTGAGCCTAGGTTTTGGAGATGAGGATATGAAAACACTTTTTATAGTTAGCTATGACAAAGTGTACAAAATAAGAACAAACATGCAAGGGTATGTGAACTATCTTTAAAATAGATCATTATTCCTTTTGATCATCATCACCCATGACATCGTAGCCTCGCCATTTAAATTCCTTGGCTAAACCCGAAGCAGCAGGCCATGCAATTTGATGTTGGTCACTTGCCACCCATTTTCTACGGTTTTCCTCGGTATCGAATGATATCTGAATTTGGTAGTTGTAGGTTGTAGGTTCCGCTTGTATTTCCTTGGACAAATCATCTGAAAAAAGCCGAAGCAATTTTGAGCTTAAATATCCATCTTGTACCACCATAGCGGGCACATAGATTGAATAGTACATTTTTTCAAAAGCGGCCGCGTTTTCCTTGTCTACTACAAAATCCATCTGCAAAACCATGGCCTTTGGTTTTTCCAATGGCCTAGCAATTGCCATTCCGTCATCCTTGGATCCGGCTATACCGATGACCAATATTTCGAGGTCATCCCCACCTGTACTCGACCAAGAAATTTCCTCCCCCAAACCGGCATAAAAAGAATCGTCTTTGCCGACATTGACCGTCTCAGAACCTACAGTTACCGACCCAGTACCATTCATCACATAATATACTTCCTCTACGCCTTCTAATTGACGTTTTTCAGTTTTACTGCCAGAAGGAACAACTAAATGGTCCACATGGTTCCAGTTTGTTCGGAATACTTCCGGTCTTAACACCCGTCTATAAAGCACTCCTTCACCCTTATAAATTTTGTCCTCTAAACCCCTAAAACCTTTGTCGTCCGGCTTAAGCTCATCCTTCGCCAATTGTGAAGCGACGAACGTTGGGATTTCATCTGTTTTGGACCCAACTAAATCATCGGCCAGATCAAAAGCGTCACCCTGTGCCTTTACTTCACTTACTGCAAAGTTCAACCATTTAAGCGGCTTCCCAGAAGTATTATAAATTCCGTGGGAATCCCCAAGCTTACATGGAACCAACGCAGGACCTTTAATTTTTGAAGTTCTTCCGTTAATAGTGAATTCGGCTTCGCCATCCAGAATCACATACATTTCTTCAATGGTATGGTGAAAATGATGTCCAATGCCCGATTTTGGCTGGATGACACCAGAGTGTAAGTACAAAAAATTGGTTGCTAAATCATTTCGACCAATTAACTGCGTAAATCCCATTTTACCGGCACCGTCATGTACATATGTTAATTCCCGATAGGTGGAGGGGTCATTGTGAACTACTCTTTCGCTAGGATTTTGGGAAATACAAATACTGCCCATTAGACAGCATAGAAAACTAAGTACAGACTTCATAATTGTGTGTTATTTCTCGTTGAACTCTATTAATTACTTTTTATCCGGTATACCGTATACTACATACCCTTTGGCAATTGCTCCCGGTTTCTTTGAATGGTCATAACTATCACTTCTAAATCCGGAAGTGGCATTGATTACCAAATATTCTTTCCCATCCAAGGTAAACATGCTTGGTTGGGCATTGGTTTCATTGCTCAAGGTAGTTTCCCAAAGCACACTCCCATCATCCGCATCCAGAGCATAAACTCTGCCGCCCTTAGCTGTTGTAAATACAATGCCGGTAGAGGTAATGACCATTCCCTTTCGCTGCGTACCGTTAGGTGCTCCTTTGCTCTCGTCACCTTGCACATAAAGTGAATCCACCCCAATGGGTCGTCGCCATTTAATAGTGCCATTGTTTAAATCATATGCTAGGATTGAAGACCAAGGCGGGTCTATTAAGCCAGGCCAATCCAAGCCATAATCGGTTGTATATCTATCTTCCGGATGGTCAACACCTTCAGGATAATCCTGCATGGGAGCACCTCGTTGCGCATCTAGTGGGATGGTTACTCCTCCCGAAGCTACAACGGGACCATCCACAGGTTCTGCTTGTTGATTGCCAAATCTAAAACTTCTACGTTCGGGGTCACCACCAAGAAACTTGAATAAAGCTTTTAAGGACTCTTCGTCAACGTGAACCAAACCGGGCATTACGCCTTTTCCATTGATTACCGTATTTCTGAATTCCTGATAAAACATATGGTGACCAATATTTTTAAGGGAAGGACCTGCCCCACCCTCCATATTTGGACCATGACAGGCGATACAGGAGGAGCTATAAAGGTTTTTGACCCTATCGACATCGTTGTCCGTGAGTTCATTTTTTGGTGGCTCCACTTTATTCAATCTATAGGTAGATGCATATTCCTGAGTCTGAATGTACATAATCCCGTTGTCAGGATCTGCCGCAGTGTTTCCATAATTGGCACCCCCCAATGCGCCGGGCATCATTATCGTCTCATATTTGTCGGAAGGTGGAACATACAATCCAGATTTGGCAGAATCCAGTCGTTTTAGCCAATCTTGACGAAGGCTATCCGAGAAATAAGGATTCAAATTTTCTTTGGTTACCTCGTGCCTAGTAAAGCTCGGAAGTGAAGTTATAGGCTGTGTTGGCCATGATTCTTCGCCGGGCATTTCACTTTTGGGAAAAGTCTTTTCCTCAATAGGAAATAAAGGTTCTCCGGTTTCACGATCGAATACAAAAACAAAACCATGTTTGGTAGCGATGGCCACGGCATCCACTTTTTCACCATCCTTGTCCACTGTAAGTAATTGAGGTGCAGGTGAAAGATCATAATCCCAGAGATCATGGTGTACTGTTTGATAATGCCAAATCCGTTCCCCTGTTCTGGCGTCTACGGCGACCAAGGAGTTAGCAAACAAATTACTGCCCAAACGATCCGCACCATAATAATCATAGGTTGGCGACCCGATTGGTAAATAAGCAATCCCGCGTTCGGGATCCACCGAAATCTCACTCCACACATTGGCCCCGCCAACATACTTATAAGCATCCTTCGGCCAAGTATCATAACCATATTCCCCTGGATGCGGAATGGTATGAAAGGTCCATTCCAGTTTACCTGTGACAACATTGTAGGCCCTTACATAACCTGGCGGTGAAAAATAAGCTTCACCAGGTGCAGATCCCAAAATCAAAAGATGATCATAGATTACGCCCGGCGTCATGGGTTGAATTCGGGTAATGGATGTGGGATCCCGGTCCAAGCCTTCGCGAAGATCTACATAGCCATCCTTACCAAAGTCCTGTATGGATTTTCCGGTAACGGCATCTATGGCCTGTATGGTATTGTTCAACGTAAACAACAGTCTTTTGTCCTTTTTGTCCTCGCTTTCCCAATAATTGATGCCCCTTCGTGTAATACCGGAAAGGTCTGTATGTATCCAAAGTTCATCACCGGTCTTAGCATGTATAGCGATTAAGGAGCTATTTTTTCCCAATACATACATGGTGCTGTCAACGATTATGGGACTGAAAAAATAAAATCGGTCATCACCGGAAGGATAGCTCCACAGCAGCTCCATTTCACCTACATTGGATTTGGTAATGCTGGGGGACTCAAAAAATTTGGATTGATCAGGGCTTCCACCATAGTGGGACCAGGTGGTATGCCGTGTAGTTTTATCGGTCGAAGGCTGACACCCCAACGTGATGCTTAAAATGACTGCGGCGAGAAGCTTAACACGGAATATATGTGACAATTGTATAGTGGACATGGTGACGGATGAAAAGTATAGAATGCAAAGGCGGAATAAATAAGATTCCGCCCAGCATCTTTATTTTATTAGAGTGAATACGAACTTACCAAGTTCTTTTCTTTAATATTTCCTGAATCTGTTCCCGGGAAACTGGAAGGTCATCAATATGTTCATTGAGCCATTTGCTGAAATCCTTTTCAATTTCATCTGCCCATCGGGTATCGATTTGTCCTGCAGTATAGGTTCCTTCTTTAATACGCTGATGTCCGAACATATCCCGTAAACGTACAACTTCGGAAACGGTAGCTACTTTTTCTGCCAAATGTGGAGGTATAAAGGTCACCACTCCCATTTTTCCCAATACGACATCGCCGGGCATTACCGTTACAGTCCTGATCCTGGTTGGTTGATTTATTCCGACCAGCATCGTGTTCAAATCTCCGGGGGGATTATGATGTGAAGCATCATAACTGGTATAGTAGGAAGTAAATCCTCCAATTTCCATCAATCCTTCCACATCCCTTAGCGCGCCGTCATATACAATTCCATTCCCTGAATTTGCATAAATAGCATTACCAACATTATCTCCGATTGTTGGCCCATCTTTGTCCGCTCCAAATTGGTCGGCTACATAAACATCACCTTGTACCAGGATATCTACGGGCCATGTATTCTGTCCCCTTTTACCTTCAGCTTTCCCTCGGTCATCTATGGCCTTCCACACATCGGGCCGACCTGGCATAAAGGTTGCCGTAACAGCACGTCCCACGAGCACACTATCCGGGTTGATCATTTTCCAACCTTCGGCAATTTGATAGCGATAGCCTTCATTCTTCATTACGGCCCAAGCTTCTTCAACGCTGACGGATTTTATCCTTTCCAACAAAGCATCCGACACCTTTGGCCTTCCGTCATCAAAACGCTCTCCTGTCCATTGCGGAGTTAAAAAAATAAGTTCTTCCTTGCTGATCTGTTGCCCCATCATCTGGGTTGCCAGACCAACAAGAACCATTAGCACCATATACTTTTTTCGTAACATAATAGTATCTATTTAATGAGTCATTGATTATTCAAAAAAAGGTATTCCTTCCGGTGCATATTTCTTCATCGCCTCTTCATTGATATCCACTCCAATACCCGGTTTGTCCGAAACTTTCACAAAGCTGTCCTTAACCCAATCCCCTTCGTCATAGGTGACGATTTCTTTAAACATTGGATCTGTATGGAAATAGGATTGCCACTCCATTAAATGGAAGTTGGGAACCGAAGCACAAACATGGGCACAAGCCATAGCCCCCAAGAAGGAAGCCACCATATGTGGCGAAAAGGGAACGTAATATAAATTAGCAAGGTTCGCAATGCGTTGTCCTTCCCCTAAACCACCACATTTTTGAAGGTCTGGCATAATAATATCCACTCCATTATCCAACAATTGCTTGAATCCGTGGCCCAAATACACATTTTCACCTGCCGAAATTGGTGTGCTGGTTTCTTCTGCCAAGGTTTTGAAGGCATCAAAATTTTCCGCGGGAATCGGTTCTTCCAACCATGTAAGGTTAAGATCCTCCACTTTCTTGGCAATCGTCTGGGCAGTTACATGATCGTAACGTCCGTGCATATCCACACAAAGGTCTATTTTTGGCCCAACCGCTTCTCTTACTGCGGCTAGCTGATCGTACATTCTTATGATTTCCCCAGGACTGGCCGTCCAATTATATCGGTCATATTTATCAGGATCACTGGCGTAATCCAAATCAAATTTCAACGCATTGAAGCCCCAATTTTTAATGGCGTCCTTTGCTGCTGTGGCAAAATCATCCGGTGACGGGAAACGAACACGATAAAGGGCGGTATCGCAATATACCCTTACCTTATCACGAAATTTTCCACCAAGCAATTGATAAACAGGCAAGTCCAAAGCTTTACCCGCCAAATCCCATAAAGCAGTCTCTATGGCAGAAAGAACGGCCACGTATGTACCCGACTGCCCGCCACCAAAATGACCTGCACGACGGATATCTTCAAATATTTTATGAACATTGAACGGACTTTGGTCCCTTAGAAAAAACCCCATCCTTTTGACCAAGTGGTAAGTTCCTGGAACGGCATCCACCCCTTCACCACAACCATAGATCCCTTGATTGGTGTGTATTTTTACGAACAGGCCACTACCACGGCGAATAAAGCCACATTTAACATCCGTGATTTTCAAATCTGATGGTGCGGATAATTTTGGATTTTTATCTATTGCTTTTTGATATTCTGAACCATATGTTGCTGATGACACCATTCCCAATCCTGCACTGGCCATGATTGATTTGGATATAAAAGATCTTCTTGAATTTTTCATATTTGGTTACTTTTGACTTAAGAGATAATTATTATATTTTTTAATCGGTTATTGCTGTTTCTGGCGTTTCATCGGTAGGTTTTCCATGCCAGTATGATGCTAAAATGGACCCCGTTACATTCATTAAAGGGCCAAATACGGCTGGTGCCAGCCCCATGGTCGCAATTTTCCCCAGACTGTTGGCAATTCCCGAGGCCAATCCGCCATTTTGCATTCCCACTTCAATGGCAATGGTTCTAGCATCCTTTTCGGACATCCTAAGAAGCCTAGCGTACCAATACCCCAGTAAATACCCGAAAATATTGTGGACCAATACCAACAACATCAAAATGCCGCCAATTTCCAAAAGGCTGTCCCTTCCTGCTGCGGTAATGATGGTAATTATTAGACCTATGGCCAACATGGATATTAAAGGCATTGCCCTACCCAACCATTTAATACGATTTCCAAATATTTTATTGAAGAGCAAGCCCGCCCCGATAGGTATAATGATCATCTTTACGATACTCCACATCATGGCGAACACATCAATCTCAATGAACTCTCCGGCGAACAACTTCATCATTAAAGGCGTAAGAAATGGTGCCAAAAGTGTTGCAATGGAAGTAATGGTTATCGAAAGTGCGACATTCGCCTTGGCCAAAAAAGCCATTACGTTAGAGGCTACACCACTGGGAGAACAGCCTATGAGCACTATTCCAGCTGCAATTTCTGGTGGAAAATTGCTGATCTGTGCCAAAAAATAGCCCATTAGGGGCATTACGATCAATTGTGCCGAAACTCCGATCATCACTCCTTTTGGTGATTGAAATACGGCTGCAAAATCTTTGACACTCATCGTTGTTCCCATACCGAACATGATAATCTGTATCAAGGGAATAATGAGCACGGTGAATTTAAAATCACCAATGTGGGTAAAGTAAACTGGGTAATATAGTGCTGCCGCCACACCTGCAAAAATCATTGTGGTGAATATCAAACCCTTCATTTTTTCGTATCCGTTAAACCCGAAGGCCAACAATGCAAAAAATCCAAGGATAAAAAGTCCGGCTTGATCGATATGGCCCGTTATGGCCATCCCGATTATTACCAGGAAAAGCAGAGCTGCCAATGCTAATGCTATTGAATATATGGTTATATTTTTCAAAATTGTAGGTATTAAAGTTTATAGGCCTGTCTCGCCAATAATTTCCATTGTTTACCTTCTTTTTGAAACACCAACAGACAACCAATATTGACTTTTGCCGGTGTACCGTTATTGGTGCCTTCTCCCTTAAAAATATGGCGCACCACACCGGTTTTACCAGAAATTGCTATGGTTTGATCTATCGGGGTTATCGATGAAAACAGAAATCCGCCGTTCATGACGCCATCCACATATTCCGTTTTATTCTCTATCTTACCGCTAGAGTGACCGTAGGTTAGACTTTTCATGGTCAATTCTTCCAGTTTATCTTTGTTTCTATCGACCATGGCTTCGTAAAGCTGACTTACGGTGCCATCAATTTTTTTGACTTCAGCAGTATTCTTTTGGGCCACTAAAGTGGTGGAGAAACAAAGAAGTATTCCTAAAAAGCAGTGTTTTGTAATGGTTGAAAATTCAATAAGGTGTTTTTTCATTCTATTGGTTTTATGCTGGCAGATATCTATTGTTTTTTAGATGCCATATAATCATTGAGTTCTTTTCTGGACATGGGTAATTGGCTATCTGGATATTCCTTTAGCCAGTTTTCGAAATCTGCATTGATCTCTTCCGTCCATCTCGTGTCTATCTGTCCCGCGGTGTATTTTTTTTCCCGTAATCTTTGGAACCCAAACAGATCACGCAGGCCTACTATTTCAGAAGACAGTACCAATTCCGAAGCCAAATGGGAAGGAATAAAAACGGTGCCATGTTGGTTCGCCAAAACCACATCGCCCGGTAATACGGTTGCCCTTCCAATTCGGATGGGCATGTTAATACTGGTCAACATTTCCTCCTGCAGATAAGAAGGGTCCGCACCTTTGTGCCAGCCATTGAATCCCTCAATATCCAAGAGGCCGGCGACATCCCTTACGCCACCGTCAAAAATCACTCCGTTTTTGGAATTGGTATAAATGGCATTTCCTAAATTGGAACCAATCAGCGTACCATCTATAATTCTTCCGTATCCATCTGCCACGTAGACGTCTCCAGGTACCAATTGTTGAATGGGCCATGAATTGCTTCCTCCAATGGTATCCCGTTTCTCTTGTGCTCCTTTAAGTTTCACCAATTGTTGATAGTCTGGTCTAAGTGGCATATATTGTGCAGTGACCACCCTACCGGTCATGGCATTTTCTGGATGGATTATTTCCCATTCGCCTTCATATTGATTGTGATATCCCTTTCTTCTTAAAAAGCCCCAGGCCTCTTCAATTTGAATATTTTTCATTCTTTGCAACAAGGCATCGGAAACTTTTGGCCTTCCGTCCTCAAAACGCTCTCCGGTCCAGTTGGAGGTCAGTTCCATAATGTATTCAGGTGAAGCTGTAACTCCTTGCGATTTGGCGTAAAAAAAACCAAGAAAGCAACTTAGCACCAATACTATCCTTAAATTTCTCATGTTCTATATTTTTTTAATTTTCCCTTAAAAAGGGGTCTGTTCTTCACGAATTCCCCACTGTATCAAGTTAGACAGGAAACCCCCGTTAACACGGGAGTTCTCCCATCAAACTCAAACTAAATCAAACTACATCAAAACGTGCCCCTATACACAAGGGCGATGATACTCTATTGGCACATCCTTATTCATTCGGTAGAATGTTGCCAGGTTATTTATTAACTATAAGTTCTATCGTGGGAACGAAGCTCGTTCCATTCCTCTGTAGATTTAAAGAATGTTTTATCCGAAGGATGCAAATGTTCCTTCACCACTTCTTCATCCAACTCTATCCCCAAACCTGGTGCGGTAAGTGGAACAGTGGCAAAACCTTTGTCGATCATCTTAAAACCACCAACCGTTTTTACCAGACTTTCCCACCACGGCACATCCACCGAATGATGCTCCAGGGCCAAAAAGTTTTGCGTCGCAGCCGCACAATGCACATTGGCCATAAAAGAAACAGGTGTACCTGCTTGGTGCATGGCCATGGCGATACCGAATTCCTCGGCATAATCTCCAATTCTCTTGGTCTCCAACAGACCTCCAGAAGAGGCTAAATCCGGATGTACGATATCTACCGCCCTATCATGAATAAGGGGCATAAAGTCCTTTAAAAGGTAAATATCCTCCCCTGTGGTCGTGGGTGTCTCAATGGCATCGGTAATGGTCCTCCATTGTTCATTGTACTGCCATGGCACCATATCCTCGAACCAAGCCAACCTATATTTATCCAGGGCCTTTGCCAAACGTATTCCATTGTTGAGGTCAAAGTGTCCATAGTGATCGGTGGAAATTGGAATTTCATAACCTACCATGTCCCGAACATCTTCCACTACCTGCTGCAATACTTCCAGTCCTTTTTCGGTAATCTGTATTTGCGTAAAAGGATGCATGGTATTTCCGTAGGACATCATATTACGGCGATCTCCCCATTGGGCCAAAACACCTCTTTCATTTTCCCAGAACTTTCCGTTTACCACTGTACCGGGCTTTCCCCGTAGCTCTCCAATGGAAACATCCATTTTAAGCCAAGTGTATCCCTGTTCATTTACCCTGAAATCTATTAATCGCTTTTGCTCTTCAGGTGAGGATGCTTCGGGAGTGTCGGCATAGAGCCTTACTTTGTCCCTGTATCTGCCCCCCAGTAACTGCCAAGCGGGTACACCGTATGCTTTACCGCAAATATCCCAGAGCGCCATTTCAACCGCACAGACCCCTCCAGCTTGCCTGGCAGGTCCCCCAAATTGCTTGATGCTCTTGAATATTTTTTCGACATTGCAAGGATTTTCTCCCAGAATCCTACTCTTAAGGAATAGGGCATAGCGTACGTCTGCGGCATCCCTCACCTCACCAAGGCCATAAATTCCTTGATTGGTCTCTATCTTGATTATGGCCGTGCCGCCCATCACATTTGTGAGGGCATAACGCATATCGGTAATCTTGAGTTCCGAGGGCGCGGACATACGGCTGACCTTTGAAGTGGTCTGTGCTATGGTATCCTCGATGCCCAGTCCCATCATTCCCGTCATTGCAATGCCTCCCAAT
Organism: uncultured Allomuricauda sp.; assembly: GCA_963677115.1. Taxonomy (GTDB): domain Bacteria; phylum Bacteroidota; class Bacteroidia; order Flavobacteriales; family Flavobacteriaceae; genus Flagellimonas. Next base: position 2,257,708 of record OY781874.1, on the reverse strand, counting down.
GCGGTTTTTTTTAGAAAGTTTCTTCTGTCATCCGTGGTTTTTGGGTTCTCAATTTCTGCCTGCCTCGCCAACTTATGGTCCTTTTCTTCTTGCTTATTCTTGGCTATAATTTGTTTTAATACTGATTTCATTTTTTTATTTCTTTTTGATAATATCGGTTACTGATTAATCTACATCCCACCAAACCTTGGTATCCAAGTTATCGGGCCCCATTCTGGAAACCGCCTCTTGAAGGTTTGCCTGATTTACGGCTATCTCGGCAGGAGGGTAAGTCAACCTATTTATGAAATCACTGGTGATATCCTGTGCAGGATATGGGTTGGGCGTCAAATCTGGATAGCCAGATCTTCTAAAATTGGCAAATAGCTCTGGTCCATTCAAAAAGGAAGCCACCCAGTATTGTGTATTGATTTCCTCAACAGCATTGGCCAGATTCAATGGGTTGGCAGCTATGTAAGCATCAATATCAGTTCCGGCAATGGCCACACTTTCTCCATAGGCCGCTGCCTGCTCCATATGTCCGCGTATTCCATTTTCGTAATACTCGGAGGGATCACCTGTCACCCATCCATTGACCGCAGCTTCTGCCAACAACAATTGGGTCTGGGCATAGGTACAAAGAAACATTGGCGAAGACTGGGCGCCGTATGTAAACCGATCTACTTGTGAAAAGTCATAGAAACTGGCAAGCCCTTCATTGGCCGCAACAGTGCCTATGGTACTGTTATCATATCCCATGGGCATCCCTATTTGATCATCGGAATCCTTAGAGGCAATTGCCTCCACTTGGTCCGGTCCCGATGCAGCGCCCACATACCTGATTGCCAACGAGGCCAATCTTGGATCATCGTTATTATACAAGTAATCCACGAATACATCTGTCAAATAGAAGTTGTTGGCTTCCGTTCCATTAAAGGTAAAACTGTATGGGTTGGTGAAATTGTTATCGTGCCTAACCACAAAGTTGTCATTATTGGACTCCATTACACCTCCATTGAAGCCACTTTGAACGGTCTGTTCCGCCACGGTGGGATCTACATTCGAAAGTCGCATACCAATCCTCACCAAAAGGGAGTTTGCCAATTTTCTCCACTGATCTAAATCACCCGCATACAAAGCTTCCCCGCTTTCTGCAGGAGCCGAAGCACTGAGAGCGTCCCTAGCCTCGGTCAACTCTGTGATCAAGTCTGGATAGATTTGCTCCTGTGGATCGTACTTTGGTAAAACAACTTGCTCAGATAAGCCTTTACCAGCTTCAAAATAGGGGATTTCCCCATATTCATCGGTAAGGACCATAAAAGCATAGGCTTCCAAAATACGCGCCATTTGCAAAAGGTTCGAGCGGTCTGATTCTATGGCGTTGAGCTGAATAATAACGTCACTGGTATGTTTTATGACATTTTCATAGTATGCATCCCACTGGTTACCGGTATTATTTCGGTTATCCTGATTATAGTTGGCCCCGGCCACAAATCCCGAGTTGGGGGTCACTATCTGTTGCACAATCGCTTCATCATAGTAGATATTGGTTCCACTTGGGAAGGAAAGTCCAACGATCGCATTGTTCAATAGGAACACTGGGTCTATGCTTTCACTTGTTGGGTCTACAGTGTTGGTATTGAGTTCATCAAAATTCTCTTCGCATCCCAATAGACCTATGAGGATTACAAAGATTATGATTCTATTCCCTATATTTTTCATGATGTCTTATTTAAAATTTGACGTTTAGGTTAAACCCGAGACTTCTTGTGGTCGGTACACCTGTGGACTCCAATCCAGAAACATTATCGGAACTGAAGCTAAAGGAATCAGGGTCAATATTGGGAACCCATTTTTTAAGCATCGCCACATTGTTTGCAATCAAGCTCAGGGTTACACCTTGCACAAAGGAATCCTCCGGAATGAACTTTCGGAAATCATAACCTAAAGTTATCTGCCTCAATTTCCAGAATCCAGAATTGTACACAATGGGTTCGATCAATTGCTGCGAACGCACGACTTCCCAATAGGTTTGTGACTCTGTTGCAACAGTATTCGGTTGTCCTGCTTGGTTTACACCATCACCAATAACTCCGGTATCCCTGCCAGGGAGGGTCATCTTATGAAGGCCATGTCTAACAGCATTAAAGTTGGTGCCGGATATCATCTTTCCGCCCAGTTTAAAATCAATCAAAAAGGACAAATTGAACTCCTTATACCTAAAGGTATTGGTAATACCACCTGCCCATTTAGGCAATGCACTACCAAAGAATTTGATATCGTCCGACCTTAAAGGTCTTCCATCATCTGCAAATATTTGTCTTCCTTGGTCATCGAACTTGTACCCGAAACCGGCCAATTGACCAATTTCCTCGCCCACAACCTGATATAGGTAACCATTAAATATGTGGTTCCCCACCAAAATACTCTCCCCTGGCTGATCGCTAAGGAGACTGATTACCTTGGTCTTGTTATAGGATGCGTTGAAATTGAAATCCCATTTTAAATCATCGTTACGGATGGGCACTAGATTCAGTACCATTTCAACACCATCACTTCTACTTTCACCACTGTTAATCAACTGACTTACAAATCCTGAAGAATTGGAGATCTGCGCTGGTATGATCTGATCTATTGTGGTCTTGCGATATACGGCCACATCCAATCCTACTCGGTTATCGAACATTCTCAAATCCAACCCAAACTCTGTTTCTTTAATGCGCATTGGGCGGAGATCGGGATTAGGAAGAACTGTTGTAGATGCTCCAGCTACAGGTTTTGGAGCCCCATCCGGCCCTGGAAAAAAGTTTGTGTCAAGGTTATAAAATAGAGCGTCAGAATAAGGCAACACATCCAAATCACTTCCTACTTCCGCATATGCAGCTCTGAATTTACCAAAGGTCAGCCAGTCTGCACCGTCCCCTAACCAGTTGGAAAAGAGAACACTACCGGAAACAGAGGGATACAAAATACTTCTATTTGCTTCGGAAAGTGTTGAGAACCAATCGTTACGGGCCGTTCCACTTAAAAAGTAGGTGTCCTTGTAAGACAAGTCAACAGCCGCATAAATCGAATTTATTCCCCGCGTGTAAAGATCATAGTCTGGATTTTTAATCCTACCATTTCCAACAGTATATAAGTCCCTGATCACAAAATCGGTGACATCAACTCTATTAATTTGTTCTCTTCTTCTCATTTGGTTTCCACCAACATTGTAACCAACTTCAAAATCCTCATTAACATCTATACTTCCTGACAAAAGAAAATCCGCATTAGTTTCTCGAAAATTTCTAGCTATTTGAGTAAAGGTTCCATTAAAGAATGGAGCGGGAGCAGCAGGTCTTGAGGCTTGGCCTGTTGGATACCCATTGAATTCTTGAGATCGTGACCAATAGTCCTGCCCTATCCGAACCTGACCAATAAGCCAAGGAAAAAACTCATAACGGGCAACAACATTACCAAAAACCCTATCCCTTCTAATTTCGTTGAACTGCTCGGCAAGCGTGAAATAAGGATTGGTACGGTTTCTGAACCTACTGTATACAAATTCGTTCCCGTTCTCATCTAGTTTTTTCTCTTCCAATAAATCCAAAGGCATCGAATTGGCCATATTATAAAGGGCCACAGGAATCGTATTATCCTGTTGTCCTACGTTGGGTGGGTTAACATTCTTCTCATAGGAATAGTTGATATGCGCTTCTACGCTGGCTTTGTCCGACAAGTCATAAATCGCACCAAAATTCACGGTATTTCTTTTGAACTCATTGTTTGGGGTTATACCCGTACTGCCTAAATTGGAAAGAGAAAGGTTAAAACCGCCTTTTTCGGAGCCATTTGAAATAGATATTGAATTTGTGATATCCGTACCATTTCGGTAAAACTTCTTGATTCTGTCATATACAGGGACATAAGGGACCTCAACACCATCAAAAAGAACTTGTGTCATTCCAGGCTGAAACCGTTCACCAAAAGACCATTGTCCGGAAGTTGGGTTGGCAGATGTTGGTCTTACCCCGTTTTCACCCTGACCATATTCGTACTGATAATCGGTAAAATCCAGAGGTGTGCGGTCTGTAACGTTTATATTATAGGTTACCCCTAAACCCCGTTGACGTCCACGAGATTTTGTGGTGATCATGATCACACCATCCTTTGCCCGAGAACCATAAAGTGCAGCTGCTGTACCACCCTTTAAAACTGTCATACTTTCAATATCATCCGGGTTAATACTGGAAAAACCATCTCCAGCATCGGAATACACACCTCCACTGTTTGTTCCAGTTTCAGTACTTGTACTACCCGGGCTTGTACCAAAAGAAGTATTGTCGATTGGCACACCATTGACAACAATTAAAGGGCTATTTGTACCTGTTATTGAAGATTGTCCACGGATTCTAACCTTGGATGATCCACCGGGACCGGAGCTCAAGGAAGAAATATTAACCCCAGCAACCTTACCTTGCAGTGTATTCATAAAATTTGTAGATCGGTTTACATTCACCTCGTCAGCATCAACCTTGGCGATGGAATATCCCAATTTCTTGGTTTCTTGCTTAATCCCCAAAGCGGTTACCACAACTTCGTTCAAGTTCTGTGTATCTTCCTGTAATACTATATCAAGGGTCGTGGATCCTCCAACCGGGACTTCTTTTCTTGTAAACCCGATGGAACTGACTATCAAAACGGCATTGGCATTCTGAACAGTTATCTCATAAACTCCATCAAAGTTGGCGGCAACACCATTAGTGGTGCCCTTTTCTATCACAGATGCCCCTGGTATGGGTACGCCATTGGAGTCTGTAATTACACCTGAAAGTGTGGTTTGGAAATCGTCATCGGGAGATGAGGAAGGACTTGAGTCCGTCGGAGCTACATCGATTGCGTTTCTGGTCTTTAAAATAATTTGTTGCTTGTTAAAAAGATAAGAAACGTTGGTTCCCTGGAAAAGTTGGTCGAGTATCTCAGCGATCAATTTTTGGTCTACATTGATAGAGACCTTTCTGTGAGCATTTACTTTTTTGTTGTCATAAAAGAACTTGAATTCTGAAACAGATTCAATCTGTTCGAACACTTGCACAATTTCTACATTTTTCATGTCCAAACTGAGTTTGGTATTTTGGGAGTAGGAATTTGCATGTGTCGAAAAAAAGGAAACTATCAAGAAAAGTGCAGTTAGTTTCACCGTCAGCGACAAGTTGTTTGTTAAACAAGGCAGAGTGCTCTTGATGTAATTTTTCATACCTTTGTAATGTTTTTAGTTAACTTATTTTTTGAGTTAATAATCTCAAATCGGGAAGGTGTTGCAGCATCTCCCGATTTTTTTTGTGCATTTATTTCATAGGCGTATAACTGGTTTTTGGTTATTTATTCTAGAATGATTATCTGGTTGTTTTCTATCACGTAATCAAAGCTTGTTTCGGTTGTGAAAGTGCTGAGCACTTCCTCGATGGTTTCAACATCAAAAGTGGCAGTGAACACCCTATCTTCCATTTTTTTGTTCCTGTTCTCTATGTTTACCCCGTAGCGCCTTTCAAGTTTTTTCTCGATATCCTTAAATTTCATCCCTTTAAGAACAAGCTTGCCTTGCATCCAACTGGTATGTAATTCGGTATCGACTTTTTTGACGTCTATTTTTTTATCCGTGGGCTGCCATGAAGCCATTTCCCCTGGGGTAAGCAATGTGGAATCATCCTCATTGTAATCCGTTCCCGATTCATATACCCTAACAGATCCTTCAACCAATACCGTTTTTTCATCTGTATCCCCGGGATAGGCGGAAACATTGAACTGGGTTCCCAAAACACGTATATCCAAGGATTGGGAAGAGACGATAAATGGACTTTTCTCATTTTTCTTCACATGAAAGAAAGCTTCACCGATCAAGGTTACTTCTCGATTTTGTCCTTTGATAAATTTTATTGGATACGTTAAGGTCGAACCTGCATTAAGATTGACCGTGGTTCCATCTGACAAGACAATTTTAAATGTTTTTCCATTTGGGATATGGAGCGTATTGTACACCAACGCATTATCATCTGCTTCAACATCATTGTGAGAATAGTCGACCACACCATCATCTTTGGTGCCCAGAACATTGCCTTCTTTTGTAGTAATGGCCGCTGTACCTGATTGAGATAGAACTCGGGTTTCGCCATTTCCCAGTTCCAAGGTAATAGCTGTTGGATCTGCCTCCCATTCTACCGATTCTTCTATATAAAATGATCTATATAGAAGGGATATCCCCACAAGACCAACAAAAATTGCCGCATAGCGCATCAACTTGTGATAAGAATTTTTGGTGCGTTTGCTTGCGTTATTGGTGCGAAGTTCCCGGTGGATTGTTTCCCACGCGTTTTGTGGGTCCAGATGATTTATATCTCCCAATTCTTTCGATTTACCCTGTAAATTTGAGAGCCTTTGAAAGGTTGAAAAATTTTCATCATCTTCAGACAACCATTTTTTGAATCGAATTTCTTCTTCTTCGCTTATGGGCCCTTTTAATTTTTTAAGGATAATTTCTACGATCAATTTAGTCTTTGTTTAAAAAGATGATAATACATCATGTACTTATAAGACCTAAAAATCAAAGAAACGGGTAGTGAAAATCACAAATTTTTATATTATTTTTTATGAATGTGTTATTTTACAGCATCCATAAATGTATATTTCTCAAATTCAAGCGAAGTATCTTGAAGGACTTTTTTAAATGGTATTTGACTGTATTTACTGTTATGCCCAGGATTTCTGCCGCACCTTCATATTTGATTCCTTCTATAACACAAAGCTCAAATACCTTTCTATTTTGTACTGGCAAAGATTCCAATTCCCTAAGGATTGTTTCGGAAATCTCCGATTGAATAAGCTCATTCTCATAGGATGGGACATGGGTAGCGGAGTGGGATATGGCGAAGGTTCTTTGCTTGCTCTTAATTTTTTTTAAACTTTCATTTCTGATCGCAGTATTGATGTAGGATTTTAAATTATCAATAGCTTTATGTTCCTTTTTCTGTAAGAGCTTTATGAAAATTGTTTGCACTACATCCTTTGCGTCATCAAGATCATGCAGATAACTATAGGACAACAAACACCATTCTTGGTAATGCTCAAGAAACATTTTTTCCAAAATTTTAGTGTTTATCATTTCAGTAGTAAATATTGAACTTGGTTATAAACAATTAATTTTTTTCGTAGAAAAAAGAAATTTGAATACGTTATAATTAATTGTATATTTTACACTTTAAACAATAGCAATTTATCAATTTGTTGTTATTTGTGCAAAAAAAATGTGATAATTACAAATAAAAAAGACCATGTTGCCATTTTCGCACTCGGCCAATATTGTAGTTGCTTAAACTAAAGAGAGAAAAAACATATAAGTGGGTTTAATTTAAATCAAGATTTTTACCATGAAAGACCTATTGATCAACCGTTCCATTGCAAATAAAGGTGTTTGGATAGGAAGATGCCACGTACCATCTGAAAGCGCCTATAATAATGTTGAAGGCCCCCATGTAATTTGGGCGCATAAAGAATGGGTATATGATCTATCCTATTACTTCAAATCTACGGGAGAACTCATCAATTCAGGCAACTACAAAGAAATATTGGATGTAAAGAATCCGAATATTACAAAAGTGGGAGCTTTGGAAGAAATTTTGGAAAATTCACTTTATCATCAAAAGGACTATAACAAGCCCTTTTTCCTGGCCCCTAACGATACTCAAGCCGTTAAGGCATGCGGGGTCACTTTTATTAAGAGCTTATTGGAAAGGGTAATTGAGGAGAGGGCAAAAGGAGAACCTCAACTGGCCATGCAACTAAGGGACGAAATCACCTCCATCATTGGTGAAAGTCTCAACAACATAGTCCCGGGCTCGCCACAGGCAGTTAGTTTAAAAGATGAACTAAAAAAAAGAGGGATTTGGTCCCAGTATTTGGAAGTTGGTATTGGCCCCAATGCGGAAGTGTTTACCAAAAGCCAACCTTTTTCATCAGTGGGTTTTGGTGCGGAGATTGGTGTGCTCAGCGATTCAAAATGGAACAATCCAGAACCTGAAATAGTATTGGTGGTCACCAATTCAGGCAACATAGTAGGGGCAACTTTGGGCAATGATGTGAATTTACGGGATTATGAGGGCAGAAGTGCCCTGTTATTGGGAGAAGCAAAAGATCAAAATGGGTCCTGTGCCGTGGGTCCCTTGTTCAGAATGTTCGATGAATCTTTTTCGTTGGACGACGTAAAAACTGCCAAGGTATCCTTAACGATTACCGGTACCGACGATTTTGAATTAAAAGATTCGAGTGACATGGGAGAAATCAGCAGGTCTCCCGAAGAATTGGTGAAACAAGTCATCAATGATAACCATCAATATCCCGATGGATTCATTCTTTTTTGCGGAACCATGTTCGCTCCAACTTTGGATAGAAATGAAAAAGATATGGGGTTCACCCATAAACCACAGGACAGGGTGATCATTGAATCACCTAAACTGGGTATGTTGGTGAATTGGGTCAACTCAGCAGATAAAATTCCTAATTGGAATTTCGGGATCAATGCTTTTGTTGACTACTCCATAAAGAGGTTACAACAAAAGAAATAATGAAAGGTATGTTAAAATACCCTTTACTAATCACTAAAAAAACTAAAAAATGATTTCAGGTAAAAACTATATCGGTTCAAAAGTATCGGGGAATGGCGAGAGAACATTCCACACCTTTAATCCAAAAAGCAACCAAATAACGGCTTGGACCTTCTATGAAGCCTCCTCAACAGAAATTGACGAAGCAGTTGATTTGGCGGAACTGGCATTTCAGGAGTACAAACAATTTTCCGGCGTCAAAAAAGCAGGTTTTCTGAGGGCCATTGCGGAAGAGATTGAGAATTTGGGCGATGAGTTGATCGAGACCTATACGCAGGAATCCGGGCTTCCCGAAGGTCGCGCCTTGGGAGAACGAGGCCGTACCATGGGGCAGCTCAATGCATTTGCCACATTGCTGGAAGAAGGTTCTTGGACCGATGCGACCATAGATACCGCAATTCCCGAACGCACACCTATACCCAAAGAAGACATCCGAAAGATGTTGGTCCCGATTGGCCCCATAGTAGTTTTTGGTTCCAGTAATTTTCCTTTTGCCTTTTCTACTGCCGGCGGCGATACAGCAAGTGCCCTGGCAGCGGGGTGTCCTGTCATCGTAAAGAGCCATCCCATGCATGCGGGAACCGGCGAACTTGTCGCGTCGGCCATTATAAAGGCCGCAAAAAGAACAGGAATGCCCGATGGCGTTTTTTCAAACTTGAACAGCAGTGGAATCAAGGTGGGAGAAAGATTGGTTACCCACCCAAAAGTAAAGGGCGTAGGTTTTACGGGAAGTATCCGAGGAGGAACGGCACTTTATAATTTGGGTATGCAACGGGAAGAACCCATACCTGTATTCGCAGAAATGGGGAGTGTAAATCCAGTTATTGTGCTTCCCTCTGCCTTGAAGGACAAAAAGGATCATTGGGCCTCTGTATATGCCAACTCAATTACTTTGGGATCTGGCCAATTCTGCACCAATCCCGGCTTGTTGATCGGACTTAAAAGCAAGGCTTTGGACAATTTTGTTTCCACATTGGGTGAACAACTATCGATTTTGGATCCATCGAGTATGTTGCATCCCAACATATATGAAAACTATGAAAAGGGACGAAAAGAAATCTCTGGCCACGAAAAAGTATCCGTTGTGGCGGAGTTTGGGAAGGAATTGCCGCCAAATTATGGAAAACAACAACTACTTGCTGTAAGCGGAAAGGATTTTTTGGAGAACCCAGTAATGCACCAAGAGGTTTTTGGACCGTTGTCCCTTGTTGTCCAATGTGCCGATGAGGAGGAACTCACCGATATCCTTCATAGTTTGGAAGGTCAACTTACCGGAACAATATTGGGTGATGAATCGGAGATAAAAAAATATGAAAAGGTAGTGGATGCCCTAAAAAATAAGGTGGGTCGCATAATTTTCAACAGTGCTCCCACCGGTGTCGAAGTCTGTCCATCCATATTTCACGGTGGCCCCTTCCCAGCGACCACGGACAGTAGGTTCTCTTCCGTGGGGTCCTCGGCCATAGTTCGATGGGTACGCCCCGTCTGTTTCCAAAATTGGCCACAATCCATGTTACCAGCCGAATTACAAAACGACAATCCTTTGGGTATCCTAAGAAAAGTGAACGGTACTTTCACCTCAAGTGCCATCTGATCAAAAAAAGAGGGCATCACATAGCTCGCTCACAGGAGATGTTGAACTGGTCGCGACGGAAAGGGAGGATAAACAGCTCATGCCGGTTTCTATAAACCGACCTAGGAAAGTAATCTGCGCCTAAAAAAGGAGCCCAACGAAATAGGGCTTGTCCAGACCGGTTCATTGATAGAAATGCAAATTCTTGGGTGGAACAAAAAATGTCCTTCTATAATTGATGCAAGCTTATTATAGGAAAAAAATGCTATTCCTTGATGGAAGAAAAAGGGTAAATGAACAACTATCGTATTGCGATCCTTTCATGTCAATTATGTCCAGGTCGACAAGGATAACCGAAAGCCAAAAAAGTTGTCATACCTGGATATACTTCAATTGTTGTATCGATTTTGTATCGACGGTCACCATCAATTTCCTTATCAGGGCTTAGGTTCACTATTCCAAAATGAATCCGCCATTTCCAAAAAATAGGATTTCTTTTCCTCAATCGGTATTGTACGTGTCAATCAATTTATGGCACCTCCGTTTTCAATCCATCATCAAATTCCAAAATCAATCTGGTTTGATTTTAAATGGTAAAAATCAGGCCCATCATAAATTTAGTGCATTTACCACTATTTTATCGTCATACATAGCGTCCAATCCCATTTGCACACAAGTTGCGGCCATAGCCCCCGTTTTGGCATTGGAAACGGGCAACGTATTGTTCACAATGTTGTCCCTAAAATCAATCAAGGCCTGTTTGCTTGGGTCTTCATGGTCAAACTTTAAAGGTATGCCCCTGCCTTGGTCCCAGTTTAACGTAGCCCCAGAAACACCATCGACCTCTCCTATCTCTTTCTGATAACTGCCCTCTGGATAATACCAAGCCTTTACATAGTCCAAAATATAAGTTCCCTTGTCCCCCATTACCTTGACTTTATAATCGCCCATGGCGTTACTGGTAAGGCAGGTAAATGATGCTCGCACTCCTTCTGGATAGCTGTAGATAAGATGTATATTGTCATAGGTTTCCCTACCGTCTTTCCAGTAATCGATACCACCAATGCCCATAACCTTTTCGGGCATGGCACCCATTACCCAGTTGGCAAAATCCAATTGATGCGAACAAAGTTCGGCCAAAAGACCGCCTGAAAATTCTTTGTACATACGCCAATTGATCATACGCTCCCATTTTGGGTCAGGAACAGGACGGCGCCAATTGCCATTTCGGTTCCATTGGCACTCAAAAGCCGTGATCTTACCTATTTTACCGTTTTTGATCTCATCCACGACATGTGAGTACAAACGGGAGCTATGGTATTGGTGACCTGCTTGGAATATGCCATTGGATGCTTCGGCCGCCACCACCAATTCTTCTATCCCCTCGTATCCCTTTGCCATGGTCTTTTCCCCATACACATGTTTTCCCGCTTTTAGGGCATCAACAACTATTTTGGAGTGTGTACTGAATGGAGTGGCCACCAAAACGGCATCCACATCCTTGTCTTCCAACATTTTTTTATAATCGGAATAGCCCTTGGCCTTTCCTTCTACTTTTGAAAGTCCCGAACTAAGTCTAAAGGGGATGATATCGCAACAAGCGACCACCCGCATATTGGGAATCTGGTTGATAAATGGAATGAGTCCGCCGCCCCGGTCCCCGGTTCCAATGACCCCCACATTGATGGTTTCGTTCGCACTGGGGGTTCCGTACGCAAGTACCGTTGGGGCATACAGGGCGGCAGAACTGGCCAAACTACTTTTTATTACAAAATCTCGTCGCTTCATATCCATTTATAGTTTTGGTTCCCACCCTGGTTCATATGTTCGTTTCCAAAGCTCCATGGCTTCCCGATCGAATATTCTTCCCGTGTTTCCATCCACATTGAAGCCTTTATCGATGCGATAGGCCATATTGGCGTAGTGCGTCAACATTTGCGAAATGGCCCCCACTTCTATATGTGATGTCAACGCTTCTTTTCCTCGAATGGCATTAAAGAAATTCACTGCATGCCTCGTTGACAGGTCTCCTCCACCTCCAAGAGCAGTTCCTCCTTCGTTACCGTCGGATTTATTTTCCTTGATCAATTGCCCCTTGAGGTCGTACAGTTCATATCCGTCGCGGTCTACCATTACCGAACCTTCGGAACCGTAAATAAGGGTACCTCGACCTCGACCGTATTTGGAATAGCCGTTCCTACTGCTTCCATCCCATTGAATGATCTTATCATCGGCAAATGCATAGGTCGCCTCCATGGTGTCGTACATTTCCCATCCGTCATCCATAAATTGCTCTTTTCCAGCGATTACCTCCACATATTCCGGATATTTTACATCCAGTGCCCATCGGGCTATATCCAGTTCATGGGTTGCATTGTTGCCCATTTCGGCGGTTCCATAATCCCAACCGTACCAATGCCAGTTATAGTTCCAGGTATCGTGTTCATATGCTTTTCTTGGGGCGGGCCCTTGAAACAGTTCCCAGTCCAAGTCCTCTGGTGGTGCAGTCTTTACCGGAAGTGGAACTTCTCCCCTTCCATTGGTATAAAAGGCTATTGCTTTATAGGCTTTGCCAATAATTCCTTTATGGATATCGTTGATGATTTCTATACTCTGGGGGGAAGATCGCTGCTGATTGCCCATTTGGACCACCTTATCGTATTTCTTTTGAAACGCGACCACAATTTCATTCTCATGGGGATTATGGCTGCAGGGCTTTTCCAAATAAACGTGTTTCCCGGCTTCCATGGCCATACAGGCTCCGGGTGTATGCCAATGATCCGGCGTTGCCATAAAAATCGCATCCACATCCTTGTCCTCAAGAATTTTTCTGATATCCTTTTCCTGTTTGGGATCATATGATATTTGTTCAGATACATTTTGTGCCGCTTTTTCCAATTGGCTCCCACGAACATCGCATAGATAGTCCAGGCGCACATTATTTTGCTTAGCCGCAATGGAAGGTATATAGGCTCCATATCGCCTGCCCAAACCTTGAAGGGCAACATGGATTCTATCATTTGCCCCTAAAATATTGTTATAACTCTTGGCTGTCATGGCATTGATGCTACCGGGCAGTCCCATGCCAATGGCAGCGATCGTTGTTTTCTTGATAAAGTCTCTTCGCGCTCCCATACATTTATATTTAGTCTATTGGTTTTATTTTGATGTTCTTAAAACTTACATGGTCCCCATGGTCCTGCAACAATATATGGCCTCTATCAACCTCTCCGAAGTTGGGCCATTTCACATACTTGCTCTCGGATACCAGTTTGCGATATGGATCGCTTTTTCGCTCGTACTCCAATACCTTTGTGCCATTGAGCCAATGCTCCACATGGTTGTCCTTAGAAATAATATGGGCCGTGTTCCATTCCCCGATCGGATTGATGGGCTTATTGATATCAGCTTGAATCAAATCGTACAGAGATGCCACTGTACGACTACCCTTATGATTTCCCAATTTTGCATCGGGATGCCTTTCATCGTCCAAAATTTGATATTCCAAACCAATTGAGGAGCCGGGTCCCTTGTTCAAATCAGTGTCCACATAATATTTTATACCACTATTGGCACCTTCCGTCAATTTGAAATCCACTTTCAATTCAAAGTCCCCGTACAGCTCCGTGGTCACAATATCACCACCGGCGGCAGATTCTTCGCCCCCAGAGGACAGTACGGTCAATATACCATCTTTGATCTCCCATCCTTTATCTGGAAAATCGTCCAATCGGGCACCTCGCCATCCCTCGGTAGTCTCGCCGTCCCACAACAATTTCCATCCGTTTTTCTCCTCATCAATGGTTAGTTGATTTTTGGTCACGACCGGGGCCAAGGGCATTTCTTTGTTGTATTTTGAAAGACTGTCCGTCAAGATTTTGACATTTTTCCAGGCTATCTCCGTTCCCGCCTTCTGATCTTTGCCAATGCTGTGCACCTGAAGCGCAATAAAGCCGCTTGCTGTTTTGTCATCGATCAAATGTGCCGCTGGAACTCCGTTGATCCAGGTTTGAATCGTATCTCCGATGGCCTCGATGCGATAGTGGTTCCAATCATTTTGTTTGAAGGCCTTTTGTGCCTCAGGATTATCTTCCAAGGTTACGAGCCAACCTCTTCGCCCTTCATCATAAATTCCGGCACTCCACGCCCGGTCCGATGGGTCTATCTCAATCTGATAGCCATGCACCCTCCCATTTTGATAATGGGGAAAGCTATTGCTTCGTATTTGGATTCCCGAATTCATGGTGGAATCCACTTTGTAATCCAGCTCCAGAATAAAATCGTCGTACATCCTATCCGTTGTTAAAAAGGAATTGGGCGTATCATGTACCGTAGATCCCACGATGGCATCCTCTTTCACCTGGTAATTGGCTTTTCCACCTTTTTGGTTCCATCCGTTTAGGGTACCATCTGACAATTCGACCCATGGAGCTTCGTCTTTTGGAGTATCGGCACATCCCCAACACAGTAGCAATGCCAAGACGCCTAGTTTTAGTTTGTTCATTTTATGTGTCATTAGTTAAAAAATTACATTTTAAAATTCGATTATAGACCAAAAAGACCGGGCAACCACAAGGCCAACTCTGGAATATAGGTGATCAGAAAAAGTGCCAGTATCATGGCCGCAAACAAGGGCAACAGGGGCCTGATCACTTTTTCGATGGATGTTTTTGCCACACCCACGCCCACAAATAGTACCGAGCCCACCGGAGGCGTGCAAAGGCCAATGCAAAGGTTCAAGATCATAATGATGCCAAAATGTACCGGGTCAATCCCCAATTTTGTAACAATGGGCAAAAATATCGGGGTAAATATGAGCACGGCCGGGGTGATGTCCATAAAGATACCCACTATCAGCAAGATTATATTTATGATGAGCAATAGGGCAATTTTGTTATCGGTAACAGACAATAGTCCAGAACTGATTTCCTGCGGTATATGCTCAAAGGAAAGTGCCCATGACATGCTCATGGAGGCCGCTATCAAAAGCATCACAACAGCGGTGGTGGCCGAAGCATTCAAAAAGATATTGGGTAGTTTTTTGAACGTTATCTCTTTATAGACAAAGCCCAGTATCATACTGTAGAGCACCGCAATGGCGGAAGCTTCGGTGGCGGTAAACACACCGGCCACGATGCCCCCAATGACCAAAACCAACAGGAACAGGCTTGGTACGGCATCAACAAACGTTTTAAAAACCTGTTTTAATGAGCTTCGTTGTCCCTTGCCGTAGCCTTTCCTCTTGGCCCAGAACATGGCGACCACCATCAACAATAAACCGGTAATCAAACCAGGGATGTATCCGGCCAAGAAAAGAGCGGCAATGGATGCACCTCCACTTGCCAAGGAATACACGATCAATACATTGCTTGGAGGAATCACCAACCCTGTCGTAGCCGAGGTAATGTTGACGGATACCGAAAAACCCTTATCATAGCCTTCTTTTTCCATTTCCGGTCCCAGAATGCTTCCCATGGCCGAGGCCGAGGCCATCGCCGAACCTGCAATGGCGCCCATGAACATCGCCGATATAATATTGATCAGGGCAAGCCCTCCGGGCAATGCCCCTACCAAGCTTTTGGCAAAAGCTATCAAACGGTGGGCAATTCCCCCATGGTTCATCAGTTCCCCTGACAATATAAAAAATGGAATCGCCAACAGGGCGAAACTATCCAAGCCCGTGGCCATTCGTTGGGATATGGTGGCGAATGCGGGCAGCATGGGCAAACTGACCAGTAGGGTCAACATAGATGAAATGGCTATGCTCCACGCCACAGGAGTACCAATGGCCAAAAGCCCCACAAAACTGATTATCAAAACTAGCAAGGGTATATATTCCATAAGGCTCAATCCTTTATTATATCCACGACTTTGTTATAGGTCACTATCAATCCGCTCAAGGGAATCACGACATATACATACGCCAAGGGCAACCCCAATGCCGGGGAGTGCTGTTCGAGTTCGTACGTCGTATACACCAACCATCCGCCGCCTGTCACCATTGCCGCAAGACAGAACAGGATAATAAAACCAGACACTGTTCTTTTTAATACTCTTTGGTTTTTGGCATTGGCCCGTTTGGCCAATACATCGATGGCAACATGACCGTTTTTCCCCGATACATAGGCCGCTCCCAATAACCCCAACCAGATCATAAGAAATCTGGCAAGTTCATCCGTAAAGGCACTTGGCGTACCTAGAACATATCTACTGAACACCTGCCAAAGCACATTAAGTACCATTAGACTCATTAACACTACCAGCAAGTACGCCAAAATATTTTCCAATGTCCTTTTGAGTCCCATCAATTTGCCAATGATTTGATTTGTTCTATCATGCTGTTCAATTCTTCGTCCTCTTCGTAGGTCCTGTACATTTTCTTTGTCATTTCGATAAACGGTTTCTTGTCCGGATATGAAATCTCGACACCAGCTTCCTTGATTTTTTCCAACGCTTCAGCCTCCGATTCGGCCCACAATTTCCGCTGATGCTCCAGCGACTTTTTCACTGCTTTGTCGAGCCAACCTTTTTCCTGTCCTGAAAGGACATCCCAAAACTGGGTACCAACAATCAAGACATCTGGCGAAAATGTATGTTCGTCCAGCGAATAATAAGGACACACCTCATAATGTTTGGAAAGATAAAAACTGGGAAGATTGTTCTCCGCTCCGTCCACCACGCCTTGTTGTAGGGATGTGTAAAGCTCTCCCCACGAAATGGGGGTCGGGGAGCCTCCGAGACTTTTGACCATAT
This sequence comes from uncultured Allomuricauda sp., assembly GCA_963677115.1. Classification (GTDB taxonomy): domain Bacteria; phylum Bacteroidota; class Bacteroidia; order Flavobacteriales; family Flavobacteriaceae; genus Flagellimonas. The sequence goes on along the minus strand of OY781874.1, from coordinate 2,240,764 downwards.
CCATTGCGGTAATACTCTCCATCACCCGTATCTTGAGACCCTTTAGGTCATCTGGCGCAGTTACGGCTTCTTTTTCGGTATAAAAACTTCTAAATCCGGCATCGTAATACCCCAAACCTTTCAATCTGAATTGTTCGGCATTGTCCAACAATGATTGTCCGATCGGACCATCCAACACCTCAAATGCGTGTTCCCGGCTCTCAAAAAGATAGGGCAGCCCCAATATTCTGGTCTTCGGGGCAAAATTCTCCAGGGTGGCGACCGACACTTTGGTCATATCAAGGCTTCCCAATTGAATCAACTCCAGAATTTCACGTTCAGTGCCCAATTGTTGATTGGGGTAGATTTCGATTCGAAGCTTTCCTTTTGAAACACTATCAAGATCTTCTCCCATTTTCACCATGGCCCTGTGCACCGAATGGTTGATATCCAAGCCATGTGCCAGCCGTATCGTCCTAATCCCTGAGGTTTCTTCACAGCCAAGGGCGAAAAACAAAGTGCACAATAAAAAAATGGCAGTGAAGTGTTTCATTATTTCTCTCTTCTGATTTTTTCTATCAACTTTAAAGTTTCCGTTACCTTTTTCTGCAACCCTTCAAAATCTTTTTGCTCCAGAACATCTTTGGAAATCAATTTTGAACCCATGCCCACGCATGTTACTCCAGCGTCAAACCAAGCCCGTAGGTTTGCTTCTTCTGTACTTACCCCTCCGGTGGGCATAATACTTGTCCAAGGCTGGGGACCTTTGATGGCCTTTACAAATCCCGGACCGTAAGTAGACCCTGGAAAGAGTTTGATGAGTTCACAGCCCAATTCTTCCGCTCTGTTGATTTCGGTCAAAGAGCCACAACCCGGTGACCAAAGTACCTTCCTGCGATTGCACACTATGGCGATATCTTCCCTTAAAGATGGGGTCACCACAAAGCTTGCACCCATTTGCATGTACATGGATGCTGCAGCTGCATCTGTAATGGAACCAACTCCCATGATCATACCAGGCAGCTCCTTGATGGCGTATTTGTTCAGCTCAGAGAAAACTTCGAAGGCAAAGTCACCACGGGCGGTGAACTCCAACAACCGGGCACCACCATCATAACATGCTTTGAGCACCTTTTTCCCTATTTCGATATCGGAATGATAGAACAACGGGACCATACCCGTTTCTTGCATCCTCCGTACCACTTCCAACCTTGTATATCTTGCCATAATTTTTGATTAAGACCATGGAGCCCGAACACCCGTTCCCCATGGGAATTTAACGAAACTAACTCGAATTTTATCGGGATACCCTTCCAGAGGCATCACCGCCCATTAACTTTTCTACTTCAGAAACGGTGGCCAAATTGGCATCCCCTTTTATGGTATGTTTCAAACATGAGGCCGCTACAGCGAAGTCCAATGCTTTTTGGTCATCCTCAGGCCAGTTCAACAACCCATAAATGAGACCGCCCATAAAGGAATCTCCTCCCCCGACACGGTCCACGATGTGTGTAATCTGGTATTTCCTGGAGGTATACATGGTACTGCCATTATACAGCACGCCCGCCCACGTATTGTGCGAAGCTGACAAAGATCCCCTTAATGTTGTAATGACCTTTTTTGCGTTGGGGAACCTTTTCATCATCTGTTGGCAGACCGATAAAAAAGCATCCGCCTTCACATGCTCGCCCTGCGTGGTAATGTCCAGTCCCTCGGGTTTGATGCCGAAGTGCTTTTCCGCATCCTCTTCATTTCCCAAAACAATATCGCAATACGAGGTCAGTTCGGACATGATCTCTTCTCGCTTGGCATCGTCACAATAGTTCCACAGTTTCGCGCGGTAGTTCAAATCGGTGGATATGGTAACCCTATGTTTTTTGGCGATTTTCACGGCCTCGATACAGGCATCTGCTGCTCCCTGCGATATCGCCGGAGTGATTCCGGTCCAGTGGAACCATTCCACATCCTTGAACACACTGTCCCAATCCACCATACCAGGCGCTATCTCTGCCATGGCAGAATGTGCTCTATCATAGACCACCTTACTGCCTCGGCTGACCGCACCTGTTTCCAAAAAATAAATACCCAAGCGATCTCCACCATAAACTATGTTATCGGTACGGACACCCCGCTTTCGCATCTCCATCAAGGCACATTCCCCAATATCATTTTTTGGTAATCGGGTCACAAAATCCACTGGCACACCATAGTTTGCCAGAGAAACTGCGACATTGGACTCCCCTCCACCATAGACCACATCAAAACTGTTGGCCTGCGAGAACCTCAAAAATCCCGGTGGAGACAAGCGAAGCATTATTTCCCCGAAGGTTACTACTTTTTTCATTCTGTTACTTTTTTTTAGTTATCTCCTAATTTAAAATAGGCTTTGGCATTTCCGTAAGAAATGTCCTGGACCAATCCGCCTATGTATTCGATATCATTGGGCACAAGGCCTTTTTTTATGTCATTCCCCAATATATTGCACAACAATCTCCTAAAGTATTCGTGTCTGGGAAAGGATAAAAAGCTTCGAGAGTCGGTAAGCATGCCCACAAAACAACTGAGCAACCCCATATTTGATATCGCATTCAACTGTTTTTCCATACCATCCAGTTGATCGTTGTACCACCATCCAGAACCCATTTGCATCTTTCCCCGTACACTGCCATCATTAAAATTACCCGTCATTGCGGCAAAAACTTCGTTAAGGGCGGGGTTGAGGTTATAGAGGATTGTTTTGGTGAGTTCCCCTGTACTCTCCAGGGCATCTAAAAATTTGGCCAGATTGATGGCCTGTGGAAAGTCACCTATAGAATCAAACCCGGTATCAGGTCCTAACTGATCGAATTTTCTCTTGTTCGTGTTTCGCAACGCTCCCAAATGGAATTGCTGTACCCATCCCAGTTTATGGTATTCACGGCAAAGATGGATCAGGGTCTCAAAGATAAAGTATTGTCTTTCTTCTATTTCCAAAGGAAGGCCATTCAACAGCTTTCCAAAGATGACCTCAATATCATAGCTGTTCATTTCAAAATGATACAACTGTTCGAGACCATGGTCGGAAAGGCGGCAACCTTGTTCATGGAAAAATATCATTCTCTTCTTAAGAGCCTCTATCAAATCCTGATAGTTGGATATTTGTGTTCCTGAGACCTCTCCCAACCTTTCCAAATAGGCCCTGTAGACACTATTGTCCTCTATGGCATATGCTTTATCGGGCCTGAAGGTTGGCAGCATCTTTAGCGAGGAATTCTTTTTCGCTGTGCTACGGTGGTGTTCCAAAGCATCGATGGGATCGTCCGTGGTGCAGATGACCTCTACGTTGCACTGTTGCAACAGTCCCAATGCACTATGGCTTTTCTCTTGCAGTTGTTCTTTGGTATCCTCATAAATACGTCCCGCATTTTTTCCGGTAAGCAGATCATCGATTCCAAAGTAACGTTTTAGTTCCAAGTGTGTCCAATGATATAAGGGGTTTCTTAGGGTGTAAGGAACTGTCTCGGCCCATTTTTGAAACTTTTCCCTTTCCGATGCATCACCGGTAATACAAGCTTCATCAATACCACAAGCTCGCATTGCCCTCCATTTATAGTGATCATCCGTCAACCAAGCCTCAGCGAGATTTTTAAACTGATTATTATTGTCCACATGTTCGGGCGACAAGTGGTTATGGTAATCGATTATGGGCATTTCCTTGGCATAGCCGTGGTACAGCTCCTCTGCTTGTGGCGTCCCCAGTAAAAAGTTCTCCTTTATAAATGTCATTTTAGCAGAGAGTTTTCGATGCCGTACATGAGTCCCCTTAATTCCGCAAGGCCACGAAGGCGTCCTATGGCGGAATATCCTGGATTCGTTTTCTTATGGATATCGTCCAACATTTGGTGTCCATGGTCGGGCCGCATGGGCATACGTTGGTTCTTTGCGTTTCTTTCCTTGCGCCCGAGCTGTTCTTTGAGCAATTCGCACATTACCCCATACATGTCCACATCTCCATCCAGATGGTCCGCTTCATAAAAATTGCCGAGCGCATCTCTTTTCGTGCTTCTTAGATGTATAAAATTGATTTTTTCTGACAATCGATTCGCCATGCCCACCAAATCATTGTCTTGCCTGACGCCATAAGACCCCGTGCAAAAACACAGTCCATTGTGAGGGCTGTCGTAGGCCGCAAGCAGTTTTTGGGCATCCTCCTCCGTGCTTACCACTCTTGGGAGGCCCAAGATAGGGTATGGGGGATCATCGGGATGTATTGCTAAAAATACCCCGGATTTTTCCGCGATCGGGCCAATCTCCTTGATAAAGCTGTACAGGTTGTTTCTAAGTTCATCTTCTCCTATATCCCGATAAATGTCCAAAGCCTGTTGAAATTGTTCCACCGTATATCCTTCCTCTGCCCCTGGAAGACCGGCAATGATGTTTTGCACTAAACGATTCTTTGCATCCTCGTCCATCAATCCGAATGCTGTTTTGGCCATTTCAATGGTTTCCTTGGAATAATGGACAAAGGCTTCCTCTCGATTTAAGATAAAGAGTTCAAATGCTGCAAATTGAACGGCATCAAAACGAAGTGCATAGGAACCATCTGGCATTTCATAGGACAAATCCGTTCGGGTCCAGTCCAGGATGGGCATAAAGTTGTAACACACCGTATCTATTCCGCAAGAACCAAGATTCTCAATGCTCTGTTTGTAATTCGTTATATAGGTCTCATACTTTCCCGTTCGCTTTTTAATGTCCTCGTGCACGGGTATGCTCTCCACCACCGACCAAGTGAGACCAAAGGCCTCCAGTTCTTTTTTTCTTTTATTTATTTCCGATATCGGCCATACTTCTCCATTTGGAATATGGTGCAATGCCGTTACGATGCCGGTTGCGCCGGCCTGTTTAATATCAGCAAGGGAAACGGGGTCTTTTGGTCCGTACCAGCGCCATGTTTGTTCTAACCCCATAATCATTGAATTTTAAAGCTTTTAATTTCTTTTTTTAAACACCACTAAATGCACTGAACCCGCCGTCAATGGGAACCACAATCCCAGTAACAAATTTTGACTGGTCGCTGCACAACCATAATGATGTACCTACCAAATCCTCTGGTTCTCCAAAACGCCCCATGGGGGTTTGATCGATTATCGTAGCCCCTCTAGAGGTAAGGCCTCCTTCGGGCTCAGTCAACAAACTCCTGTTTTGATCGGTAAGAAAAAAACCGGGGGCCAATGCATTGACCCTAATGTCAACTTTGGAAAAATGGACGGCAAGCCATTGGGTAAAATTGGAAACGGCGGCTTTTGCCCCACTATAGGCCGGTATTTTGGTAAGTGGCGTAAAGGCATTCATCGAGGAGATGTTCAAAACACTACTTCCTGTGCGCCCCACCATTTCCTTGGAAAAAACTTGTGTGGGCAGAAGGGTTCCCAAAAAATTCAAGTTGAACACAAATTGAATCCCCTCCATATCCAGGTCAAAGAATGTCTTAAAATCTTTAGCGGTTTTTTCCAGATCTTCCTTGAGCAAATAGGAATCACTCGTTGTTCCCAAAGGATGGTTCCCTCCCGCTCCATTGATCAGGACATCGCAGGAACCAAACTTCTGTGCAATCTTCTTTTTGGCCTCTTCCAGGCTTTCCCGATCAAGAACATCCACTTTAAGGGCAATTGCCATGCCTCCGGACTTATGAATCTTATCGGCAACGGTTTGGGCGGATTCCATATTCAAATCCATCACACAGACCTTTGCGCCCTGCTCGGCAAAAGCATGGGCCAGGGTACTGCATAAAATACCTCCACCACCTGTAATTGCGACAACTTTGCCTTTCAAATCTTTATATTTGGGATTATCCATTACTATTATTTTTTCTTTGAACACAGTTTTTAAAGAGGCATAAAATATATTCTGTGTACTTTTAACATAGTTTCAAATATATAAAATATAAACACCCATTCGGAGAAAAAGACAATATTTCCCATAAAAAAATGAATACTCAAGAAAAATTACAGGATATCCAAGTAAAATCGGATTCCTTCGAATGTTCCGTCACAGCTGACATAACGGTTTTCGGATATGTTGATGGAAAACTAAAGATCCTTCTTATAAAAAGGTCGTTAGGACATTTTAAAAACCAATGGCACGTTCCGGGAGGGGTCATGGAAGAACACGAAACTATTGAAGATTGTGCCGCTAAAGTCCTTTTTTCCCTAACGGGCTTTAGGAACATTCACTTCGAGCAGGTAAAGACCTATACCGCTTTGGATAGACACCCGTTAAAAAGGGTCATCACCATCTGTTTCTATGCACTGATCAAACCGGAGAACCATCCCTTGACGTTAAGGGACAACATTACGAGCATTGATTGGTTCGATGTGGACGATATACCCAACAACCTTGGCTACGATCATAAAAAGCTGATCAGCGAAGCGTATTCCTTTGTACAAAACAATTTAAGGGATAAGCTTATCGTAGGAGAGCTCCTTCCCAAGGAGTTTACCCTACAAGAACTGCAAAACTTGTACGAGGACATTCTAAATGTTGAACTGGACAGAAGAAATTTCAGAAAACGTATATTCCAAATGAATGTTTTGGAGAACACTGGAAAGAAAAAACAAGGTATCAAGGGAGGCCCGTATCTGTACAGTTTAAAATAATTTATGCTGTGCGTTACACTTCCATATGCCGAAGCAACTTAGTTAGTAGGTATTCCCCAGTATTTGTTTTAGCCGATTGAAGGCTTTGGTGGTCTGGACCATCCAGCTCACCGATGGTTGCCCCGTACATTCATTTGGTTACAATAGCTTCAATGCGTTGATACACTTATAAAAGACTACACCGAATAAAACCACCAATTTTAACCATTTGGTCATTCATCCCTTTATCCAATCTATCATGGAAACCTGGAGGGGCTATAACAACGTGTCCATTTTCCTCGAATCAATAAAGACCAGGTCACAAAAAGGGTTTTGACCTCATGAAACTTGTCATTTCCCACAAAGCGAAATCAGCCCTAACCAAAAAATAGGGAATGTCCACTATTCCCTAGAAGTGTATTTGCATTTTTACTTTAACTCATGTACGAGGATTGATAAACAACTTAAAACAAGAGAATTAATCAAATTGTAAATAATACTCAAAAAACGGCAGTACCTGTTGCGGAATACGCCCATCTTTTGTGTATATATTGTTCACGTGTGTTCCGATATACTCCTCTGCAAAATGTTTTATTCCTAAATTCTCCAACTTGATACTGAACATCTTGCATTGCTGTGTAAATCGTTCACCAGCGTTTCGTCCCCAATCCATTTTAATGGCCTTTAAACTTTTGAGGTTGTCTATGTAATTTTCAAGATTGTAGAAAGGCATATTATCGTGCCACTTTTTCAGTGTTTCTTGATGAATCACCAATTCCCCATCCTCATATCCAAATGGAAAGTCACTATAAAAAGGCGGATTATCGGGATTGGGCGACCAAGAGCGACCAAAGGCTACCATTACCTTGCCAAAATAAGTTTTTTCCAACTCTTCATAAGTGGATATTTCAGCAAGTTCTTTAAATGTGCTGCTGTTGGGCCCATATTCACGTACTATGGCCAGCGCTCCCGGACTGATGGCATATACAGTATTAAAAACATCTGGATGCTTCATGGCAATATTCAAAGCACCATGCCCCCCCATGCTGTGCCCTGTTATTCCTCGGCTTTCTTTTTTGGGTATGGTTCGATAATTCCCGTCCATATAGGATACCAAATCCTGAACTGTAAAATCCTCCCAGTTTCCAAAAACTCCCGAATTGGCATAAAAACTACCTTCATAGGTTGTTTTTTGGTTGGGAACCACTAAAATAAAGGGGCGGATACGTTTAGTCGCTATGGCAAAATCCAAAATTTCCTTCATCTGCTCCGACATGGTATGGTCTCCATAGAACCCATGTAAAAAATAAATGACCGGATACTTCTTGGTTTCGGTCTCATAATTCGGCGGAAGATATACTCCGACTTCCCGAGTAGGGTTCTCTCCAAAATCATTGATCAGGTTCTCCGAATAAATGGAATCGATTACAATGGTCCCTTTGGAAGTTTGTGCAAGGGTCAGTTGAAAGGCGAAAAGTGCCAAGGTCAATTGTAAAAATGTTTTCATCAATCTGGTTTAATCGTTAGTAGTTAGTGGCATTTCCAATAATATAGAGGACAATGTCTTTCCATGTTTATCCAATCGCAGTGAACGTGTGACCCCGCCCCTTAACGCTTTTTGCATTACAAAGTTCATTGCTCCCAGTTTAGGGAGTTCATAGCGAACCACTTCACCCTTCACGGTCTCCCCAAGAAATCGTTTCACTTTTGCAGTGGTCACCTGCTTTTTAATTGTGGGATAATCCTTTTCATCAAAGGCAATTACAGAGATATTTATCGTATCTCCCTTATCTCCTGTTCGCGAATGCGCTATATCTTTAAGTTTCATAGATCAACTTTCAAAATATTCAACTTTTGGTTCCACCTGGTCTTTGTCAATCAAAATGGATTGTATGGCTATGATTTCCTTAATTGACTTGGAAACTCCTCCCCCTGCGGCAGGACCATTGGTATAGAGCGTTTCCACTTCGTTGACCAATTGCACAGCTTCTTCCCTGACTTTTGTTTTGGCTGCCACGCGCAACCGCACTTCTTGAGGGTTGATATCCGATACTTCGTCTTTAAAAAGACTATTTACCCCAATTAAGTCAAAAAGGATATCCTCTACCAAAAGACTCTTGGTTTGAAGTCGTTCCTTGATAATTTCAATGGCAAGATTTCCCCTTTCCATTGCATAGCTCCCTCCATAACTTATTTGCGCATCCGCCATGTAACCATCACGATATCCTACCGAAACTTTTAACTTTCCGGTCAATGCCTTTCCCGAAGCCCCGTAAACCTCAACCTTGTCCTTTTCTATTTCCTTAAAATGAACATTGGAAAAATCAGCTACTACATTTGGGGTCAAATATGCTGATGGATCATGCACTTCGTACAGTAATTGTTCTTTGCATGTTGCCCCATTGACCACGCCGCCCGAATCCTTTAATTTGGTTATATGGAAAGAACCATCACTCTCTATTTCCGCAATGGGAAATCCGAGGTTACCCAAATTGGGCACCTGTTTTTTTACCCCATCGGCAAAGTAGCCGCCACATACCTGGCCGGCACATTCCATTAAATGACCTAAAGCCGTTCCCTTTCCCAAGAGTGGATAATCTTCCATCGACCACGCAAATTCATGCACAAGGGGAGCCAAAAACAAAGATGGGTCGGCCACTCGACCTGTCAAGATAATATCGGCTCCATCTTCCAATGCCGTTAAAATCCCTTCCACGCCTAAATAAGCATTTGCGGAAATGATCTCATCCCCTAAAACCGATAAGGAATCTGCGCTTTCCAAAAATTTATTTGCCCTGAAGTCGAGCATCGATATAACGTCGTCACCGAAAACGGCCGCTATTTTCAAATTGGCCAGCCCAAGTTCCCGTACAATCCCAGCAGTCTTTTTAGCGGCGGCAATAGGATTCGCTGCTCCCATATTGCTTATAAGTTTCACCTTATTGGAAACGCAATACGGCAAGCAGGCCTTCATTCGCTCTTCCAACAAGGGGTCATATCCCAGCTCCGGGTTCTGCATTTTCTGTAATTGTGCTAAAGCAATGGTCCGCTCTGCAAGACATTCGAATATGATATAATCCAAATTGCCTTCTTTTATGAGATCCACAGCCGGTTCTATTCGGTCACCCGAATACCCTGCCCCTGATCCAATGCGAATTGTTTTTTCTTGTTTGATCATAGTTTAAATGGGAATGGTCCCGATCAATAGGGAAACAATGGTCATAACGATGGTCGTACCAAAAGCATATTTAAAAGTAAACCGCTGGTGTTCTGCCAAATCCACTTTTGCCAAGCCAATGAGCAAAAAAGTGGTTGCCGTCAATGGGCTTAATGGAAATCCTGTGGTCATTTGTCCCAAAATAGCGGCCTGTCCTACACTAATGGGTTCCACACCAAACTGTCCGGCAACTTCCGATAACACGGGCAGAAATCCAAAATAGAAGGAATCCGGGTCAAAAACAAAGCTCAAGGGCATGCTGGTGACCGCCATGATCACCGGAATTTGTTTTCCGGCACCCGCAGGAATGACATCTGCGGTTGCACTTGCCATTTCAGCAATCATACCCGATTCTGTCATAATACCGGTAAAGACACCTGCTGCCAGTAAGATACTTGCCATCAGCAATGAGGCTTTGGCGTGCGAATCTATTCGGGACGCTTGATCCTTAAGGTTAGGGTAGTTTACCATAAGGGCAATAATGGTACCGAGCATAAATAGCAATGCAGGCGCAACAATACCCATAATCAGAAAAACAATTACAGTAATGGTCAAAATAACATTGAACCAGAACAATCTAGGTCTTCTAAGAAGTTCTTCCTCTTCTGTTATCTTTCTCGAATAATTCTTCCCTCCATCTTCCATGGAATCCAACTGAAGTCGTTTGGCTTCCTTGGAGCCCAAATACCAGGCAATGGCCAAAACGAACAATATCCCGAACAATTGGGGGATCATAACAGGAGTGTACAATTCCGTTATCTCGACCTGTAATGCTGTAGCCGCACGAATGGTAGGACCTCCCCAGGGAACCAAATTCATCGTACCCGCGCCGAGGGCAACCACACAGGCCAATACCCTTTTATCCATTTTGAGTTCCTCAAAAAGGGGTAGCATGGCAGGAATGGCAATGAGAAAGGTAACCGCCCCAGAACCATCCAAATGCACAATCATGGACAGGATAGCTGTACCTATGGTAATTTTAACCGGATTGCGGCCCACCAATTTAAGTATGGTATCGATGATCGGGTCAAACATACCGGCGTCCGTTAATACACCAAAAAACAATATGGCGAAAACGAACATGGCCACCACGGGTGCAATGTTTTTGATGCCCGCTATCGCAAAATCAGCGGTATCCAGACCGAAGCCAGCAATCAATGAGCCGACGACGGGCACAAGCATCAAAGCGGAAAGGGCACTTACCTTTTTGGAAAGGATAAGTGCCAGCAGTACCACTGTTATTGCTATGCCCGCAAAAAGTATCAATTTTTGTAGACGTTGTCCAAAAAGTTATAGCGTGCATCGTTCTCTGCCTTGGTAGATCCACTTTCCGTATCGATGACCATTACCGGAGGATCACTCTCATTTGGTTTGGCAGCATCCCACTTGGGAACTTCATCGCCGTTGGGATTTCCAGTTTTAATGAAATTGGCAAAAAACTCCTGCATGGTGTTGGATGCTTTATAATCATCGGCGGTCCAGGCATAATCATCTACAAGATGCAAATTGCCCATTGCATATTCGATTTCGGCAGCATGTGGTGCCCCAATCGCTTTGGGCATTTGTGGTGCATTGGAATCCCGTTCTACGGTCCCGCCCGCTAATCCCGAGACCAGGTTTTGATCCCGTAAAGGCGGACGTATCTTACTGTACAGATAACGGTAAACGGGTTGGTCCGAGTTTTTACGTTGTAAATCGAACCATTTCCAGGTACTGTACGCAATAAAATTATCCGATGCCAAATTGGTCGCTGCCCATTCCACTTCTGTGGACGTACCATGGGGATAGAGCTCCAAAACTTCCTCATATTTTTTAGGGTAATTCTGCTTTACCTTTTCTACGAACGATTCCTTTGTAATAGGACCCTGCGTAAATGCCATACCTGGTATTTCCGCAGAATTCCAACCCACCAATAACGGTACCTGAGCTTGCTGTTTTGAAGCAAATATTTCAGGAAGCGTCTTGGGCAAAAGATAGCCATCAACGACCATAGGGAAACCAAACCTTTTGGAGTCATTGTACTTTTCATAAATCTCTCTTGTGCTCAGTTTTCGCAACGCTGCTATGCTTTCTACACCTATGCTTTCAAGAAACTGTGTTCCTTGTTTTTCAGCTTCTTCCAAGGAAACGGGAGCCATAGTGGGCGAAATTGCGGCTCCACTTTCCCCAATCGCTCCTGCAATAAGGTCTTTTGATAGAGGAGATGCCATTTGCACACTGACTCCTATGGAACCGGCAGATTCTCCTGCAATGGTTACTTGGTCGGGGTTTCCTCCGAAAGCGGCAATATTGTCCCGTACCCATTGAAGGGCCATGTTCTGATCCAACTGTCCATAATTTCCAGAGGCTTTATATGAAGCTTCAGCGGTCAACTCAGGATGCGCCAAATTTCCAAAAACATTCAAACGATAGTTGGTGGTCACCACTACAATACCTTTTTTGGCCATACTCTCACCATCATAACGGTACTCCGAGGCATCGCCTGCCACATTGCCCCCGCCGTAAAAATAGACCAGTACGGGAAGATCCTTTTCATTATGTTTGGCCGGTGTCCATACATTAAGATATAGACAGTCCTCGCTCAACCCGTTGGACCTTGATTTCATGTCACCGAACACCATGGCCTGTACCGGGCGTGGACCAAATTCTTTGGTTTCTTTTATGCCGTTCCAGTCATCCAAGGGCTGTGGAGCTTTCCATCGCAGTTCGCCCACAGGAGGTTTAGCAAAGGGAATACCAAAATACTTTTGGATGCCGGAGTGGGTGTCATAGAGTCCCTCGATGGTTCCGTTCTTTAGGTCGACCTGAACAGGAAAAGCATTCTTGTCCTGCGCTATTACCGAAAGACCAAACCCCAGTAGAACCAGAAAGTTTGTTGTTAATTTTTTCATTGTGCTTTTGAATATTTATTATTGTAACAATATGTAACAATAATACTTTGTTTTTACGACTTTTCATGCTTTATTTACCAAAAATTCTGTTTTGAAAACCGATAAGCATTCACAAAACCTTAATAAGGAAGAGTATCTTTCCCATATCGCATTTGATTCAGTCATATTCGGTTTCAATGGGAAAGATTTAAAAATACTGGTATTGCAATACCATAACACCGGGCTATTTGCATTGCCTGGAGGTTTTGTGCGACGAAATGAAAGTTTGCAAGATGCGGTTACCAAAGGCGTGGTACAGCGTACGGGAATCAACAACCTTTACTTGGAACAGTTCTATACTTTTGGAGGACTCGATAGATCCGATTCCGAAGCCATGGAACGGATATTGAAAATGAACGGACTGGACCCTAAAGCCAATGAATGGCTATTGGACCGATTTATATCCATCGCCTACTATGCGCTGATCAATTTTGAAGAAGTAAATCCGGTTCCGGACGCCTTGGCAGATAGTATTGATTGGTATTCTTTGGATGAACTTCCTCCTTTAATGATGGATCATAATGAAATTGTACAAAACGCATTGGATACCCTGCGTGCAAATCTCGACAGAAAACTACTGGGCATGAACCTATTGCCCGAAAAATTTACCATGAAAGAACTGCAAAATGTTTATGAAAAAATCATGGGCGAACCACTCAATCGTATCGCTTTTCAAAGAAAAATGTTGGCAACCAACGCCTTGATCCGTCTTGAAAAAAGGTTTACGGGAGGTGCCCACAGAGCCCCCTACCTATATAGTTTCAAAAACACGGCGCGCCAATAAAAGCTTATGAGGTGACCAATGCCGAATTTGAAAAGTTTGTTGAGGGGGACAAGATATGTTACCGTGCCTCTGTAAAGCTTCCCTTCCCACACTTTGGTCATACATCAAAATAAAAATAGCCAAGGAGTCCTATGCCAAATGCGGCACAAATCAATATAGCATTGATCCGGCGTAATTTGGGGTTAAGGTTTTTGGAGGTTGCATACCATTGCAAACCTATGGCCAATACCAATATTGGTAAACTGACGTACAAGTTGAACAAGTAAAACCACAACCAACCAGTGCAAAACGCCCAGCCAGCCAGCGCAGTGGTCAACAGAGGAATACTTCTGTCCATTCGCCCCACCGACTCATCCGGAAAGCGATAGTACAGAAAAGTGGAAAGCAACGCCATAGGCCCGATCAATGCAATCAACAAAAAAATAATTCCCATCATACCATATCAGTTTGGCCGTTCGTATTATATGAGATAAAATTCTTCTTGATTCATAGTTCTAAGGCTAATGGGCACATTTCCAAATTGTGTCTTGAAAATAGTAACCCCGTCCCCAACGGAAAGTTTATCGTACAGTACGGTATTCACCACCAACATTCCATCGGTGGTCCGTACCCTATTGGAGTTTGACCTGCGGTTGGATGTGATGGTAAGCTTGTCCTTGACCAAGACCGTCACTCCTTTTTTATGGGCACTGAACTTATCCCTTCGATAATTTCTATGGGTCTTAAAGAGTTTATAGAACTGATACAATGGCACCACCCAAAGCGGAAAGAGGAATACCGCGAAACCCCATAGTCCACTGATCAACAAGAAAACCACCATAGAAACAAACGGAGCGGCAATAAACAAACGTCGTTTTAACACCGCATGCCAAATTCTTTTGAGGGCCTCAACATCTTTTTGGGTGTATCGGGTATGCGGAATCCGCTTTTCCAGAAACCGTTCCCTTTCACTATTTGAAGGCAGAACAACTTCTGCATCGGAGTGAGGGAGCGTTTCAAGGCCGAGGATTCTTTGGGATTTGGGCGCCCTGTCCATCACCACCTGCATCCCTACCCTAACTTTAGTATACTCCTTGTAGTCTACCGAAAATTCCTCACCATCCACATACAGGTAATAATGTCTGGTAGTCCTGCGTTTTCCACCCGCTCCCGATTCGCCTCCACCCGTGGTCTGTATATTGAGCCTTTTGTCCGTTATCTTTCCCGAGATGCGATATTTTATCCCGCGTCGCAAATCGATAGCAATGGTGCCGATCATATATGCGATGATGCCAAAAAACAATAGGCAAAAACCGATGACCACATAAATCACCACGGTGTCCCCCACAAAACTGTTCTTGAAATCCTTGAACACAAATGAAACGACTAACAGGAACATCCCGATCACCACCACAGGAAATAGCAACATGGCAAACAACTGTTGTCTGAGTTTTTTGATGTCAGCTGACGATAGCGGTAATCTTTCCTTTATTGGCATTGAAAGAAGTCTTAACAAGATGATATCAATATCCTGTATAGATGAAAGGTGCCCAAAAATAAGGATGGGTCTGGTCTCCAAATACTCCGGAAATAAAATTGCGTTTTACTTCGGCCAAGGCAGAAGATGTGGCCATGTTCTTATTGAACATCCTATCATAGAGTTCCACGCTCAGAAACATAGTTCCCGAATCGCTTACGCTCCAAAGAGAAGTCAACGTACTGTTCGCTCCTGCATTGAAAAGGGCTTGGTTGAGTCCCTTGATCCCATCCCCTGGCGACTCAATGCCCAAGGCGGTCTGGCAAGCACTGAGCATCACAAAATCTACAGGAAGGTTTAGTTTTTCCACTTCGCCCACGACCAGCATACCATCCTCGCCATCCACAGGTGCGGGTTTTACCGTCATGGCAAAGGCACTCAAATCGAATACATAGGGATGCACGCTGGCATGACTCGAAAGATGAATCGCCCTGTACTTGCCCAGTTCATTGGCCCTGCTCATTCGCTTCAGTTCATTCTCGGTCATCATGTCGTCGAGGCGAGTATCCGTAAGGGGCACTTTTTTCTCTATCACTACCACTTCATGTCTTCCACCTTCTAAAAAAGTCATTGGTTCCTTTCCTTGAAAGGTAGAAAAGGCGTAGTCCAAGGGCTGCCCTTTTTCAAGATCTTCCCGTACTCGGTAGCGCAGCTTTTCTAAATCCCCAATAGAGTTTAAAGGAGCCTTGGGAGCTGAATGCAGAGCATAGGTAGCCCCTCCAAAGGCTAAAACATTCTTTTCAAACTTTCTTTTGGGCTGTTTTCTCAGGCTGTACAAAAGCGATGCGCTGGGTATGTAACCCATCTCGAAACGTTCGGCCAAATAACGGCCCTGATTATCCCTCAATGCATCAAAAGGAACAGTGCCAGTCAATCCTTCCGGACTGATGGTCAGTTTGGTGATGTTTTGTAATTTATCTTCCAAGCCTTCGATAAAGGTGATGTAAAATCGATGCAGAAGGTCCGGCATTTTATCTTTTTGATAAAAAACATATCGGCCTTCCACCACTTTGGCTTCCATATGCTTACGTAGGTACTGGGTCATCAATTTGAATTCTCCCGGTGCAAACATATTGGGCTTTCTTGTTTTTGTTCCGTTCAGATAATCCAGACTGGGCTGTCGGAATTCATTTTTGGCCATTTCCTTTTCAAGTGTAATGAGTTCCTTGTCGTTTTCCAATAAATCGACAAAGGCCCCGGCCGATCTATTATACTTTATGGTGATATCGTTTTTGCGCACCAAACACATTAAATAGGTACCCTCATAAGTACTTCCTTTGGAAACATCGATAAAGGAAAGATAGGCTTCATTGGTACCGAGCATGGTTTGAAGCTCCTTCAATGGCACATGCTTCACCTTGCTTCTTTTATCGTTCAACAAGGAATAGGACCGGTTGGATTCTATGACGTCATAGATTTTATCGAACTGTTGGGTTTCATAGTAGGTGGCAGCCAACATGCCATTAATCCGTTGGAACTTATCCAGATAGCCTCTTTGGGCCAAGGTTGATAATCCATCCAACACTTTGACTTCCTCTTCCTTGGCTTTTTCCAATTGTTCGGCGGCTTCCGTATAGTTTTTCAACCCTATCAACCGAATACCATCATTGTACGGATTACCGGTCAAAGCAAAGGCCTCTTGCGCTAGGATATTCTCGGTAGTGGATAGGCCATTCTTCACAAAGGGAGCATACGGTTCATTTTGCACTCCTGGAATTTTAAGGAATTCCTGGGCCTTTTTTCGTATGGCCTTGCCCTTTTCCACATCTTTGTTGAAAGCATAAGCACGCAACAGTACATAGTAGGCTTCGGCTAAATATTCAGGGGATTTTACTTTGGGCAACAATTTGATGTATGCATCGGCAATAAGGGAGGCTTTATTATATTCGTGCTGTTCGGTAAGAGCCATGACCATATAGAAATACGTTTTTGCCAGTACGGCCGTAGAGGGAGCGTTTCCCTTAAGTTCGTCCATCATGAAACTGCTGGATGCCAACACCCTATCCCATCTCTTGAGGGCGGCTTGCACCCGTGCTAATTTTAAAAATGCCCTGTATCTGGAGGGCAAGGAATAGTTTTTCTGGTCAAAAACAATTTTCTCCAAGTGTGGTTCGAGTTTTTGGCCAAAGGAAAAGTTGACCTTTTCCGACAACTCGGCCATATAAACCAAGGCATCGGTATAGAGTGTCCTTGGAATCAGGCCTTCTTCCACAACCTTTCCTGCATTGATCCAATCGGTCAATATCTTATCGGCAGTTGTATTCTGGGCAATGTTTTCATAGCTGGCCCCCAAACTGGACCCTAGGTTTTCAAAGGCGGCCTTTGCCCGTAGCCTATTCCGTTCTTGATAGTTGGCAAGCAATTCTTTGGCCTTTTGCACCGTTGCGGACAACTGGGGATAATTGGCCAAGGAATTCAGGTAACCGCTCAATGCCTGTTGATTCCGTTGCATGCCCGCTTGGTCCTGGCCCACGGCTTGTATGTTTTCGAGAAACTTCTTTGCATCTTGAGGCCTATTGGCAAAAACAGCATGATAAAACCCTGGAAAACCAATCTGCACATTATAACTATCAAAAGCTATGGCCCATTGCGAGAACATTACCGCATCATCAGGTCTATTATTGTCATACAGCGCACTGGCCACCCAATCGAAGGCTTTGGCGTTCTCGGGATATATTTCCAAAAGCTCTGCGGCGGCCAATAATCGAGCTTTGTTGTTTCGGGACTTGCCCGCTTCAAAAAAAGCGGTGTAGCTGGGATGGGCGGTGGGATCGTTCGGTGGAATGGTCAGTTGTGACCAACCAAGGACATTTGCGCAAAGGAACGCCATTAATATACAGTTTCGCATGGTACACTTTTAAAGTTATTCTGCGGATAGCCCTATAAAGATGTTATCAATTGACCGTCCTTATAGATAGCGGCCTCATGGGTATTGTTGTTGTTCTTTTTCAGATATCGCCCATTTTTGGTCCCATTTTGCACCTGCATGATTTCCTTGCTTCCGTCAAAATGCCATATCATTTGGATGCCATCTACGATACCCTCCGAGAATTCAGAAAAAACAATCTTTTTCTCGGACACCAAGAACTCCATCGTCATACCATTCTTTTTCCCATTTTTCCAGCTACTGTAAATAGCGTCGTTGCCGTTCACCATAACTCCATTCCCATTTTCACAATTACCCATTATGCATGGCGAAAGTCCTGTTGTAGGCAACGGACTGTTGCTTATGTACTTATCATTTTTGTAATCCCTAAAATCGTAATCGGCCTTATTCCTAATTACATGCAATCCCTCTCTTTTACCGTCTATAAACATACCAAAGGCATACATATTACCTTCGCTCTCATAACTGAAAAAACCCTCTTTCTTTCCATTGTTGAAGGTGCCCCAGTATTTGCCAAAATTTCCGGTCTGATTGGCTATCCCATGAAGTAGTCCGTTCTCGTGGAAACCAACCTGATAACCAATTTCCTGATTACCATTGAAAATTGTTGAAAAGCCATATCCGTTTTGACAATCGCCCTTTACACAATGTATGCTTTGTTGGGCAGTTGCAGCGAAGGTTGATAGTACTGCAAGAGCCAAGATGAATTTAAGTTTTCCCATGGTAGTTGGTTGTTAAAATGGTTATGGCACAAACCTAGTGGGAAACACAAATTGACCCAATACGGCAATTGACGTATATTTTAAACAAAAAGGTTCATTTGGGATTATTGCCGTTTCTACCTATTTACAAAAAAATATGTTGCTCTTTCCTTTTAACTGAAACCCGACACAAACATTTTACTTTAACCTATTCTATCCTTGGACATTACCATGAGCACCATCTCCTTTAATTTACTATCCCCTGGCTTGACATGGACCTATGCCGTCGTCAAATCCATTTTAAGGGATACCTTTTTTATAAAAAATCATACTATTTCAACATTTAAAAATATTGTTCACCGTTACTAGTGATTTTTTAATAGCTTTGTAAAAGCATGAAACAAAGTCGTCTGTTAAATAGCTTCTCCTACGCTTTACTTGCCCTATTTTTGGCAACAAAGCTGGTTGGCCTGCATGTGATTTCTCATCACGACGATTCCGATGGCTATATGGACCATTGCGCCATATGTCACAATATCGCTTCCGACACTCATGCCCCAGGTATTCTTAATGACGCTACTGCATCAATTTCTGAGGAGATTGATATTGCTGTTCAACAAGAAATTGATTCCGAATACAATTTTCAGGTTACTGGCACCTTGGCCACAAGCCAGCTTTTCTCACGGCCACCGCCGTCCGTTTAAGCCATCCCATTCGTTTATTTTTAGAAGCATCTACCCCCTATTACGGGATTTAATGAATTTGTTTGTGCATTTGTCCATATGCTCAATGGCACCAACAATTTTCCTATTATTTGATCATTGATCAATTCATGTAGACCTTCAAGAAATATTTGAAATGGGCCATGATCGGTCAACTTCCAACCACGAAGTGAATTAAGAATCACAAAGTATTTCCTTAAATGATTAAATACGTGCTATTCGCATGGCTGCTTTTCAGTCTATGCGTTTCGGCATCCGCACAAGAACACTATACCATATCGGGTAGTGTTAGGGATGCAAATACCTCGGCACCCATCGCCGGAGTAAACATAATCGGAAAAGACCTGTATGCTGTTTCTACAGAGAATGGCGAGTTCCAAATCAAGAACGTTCCCGCCGGAAAATACCGTTTTGAAATTACGCACATAGGATACGCGCATGAACATTTCACAATTACGGTCGAAGGTGGTGACATTGAAGGACTAACCATAATCCTTAAGGAATCCGTAACCAATTTGGACGGGGTGGAACTCCTTGGAAAAACAGAAAAAAGGAAAGCTCAAGAACTCTCTACTATTTCGGTTGGAGTGGACGAAGATTTCCTGAACAAGAACCGAGAGAACAGTTTAATGCAAACCTTGAAAAAAATTCCGGGCGTAAGCACCATAACCATTGGTTCGGGTCAATCCAAACCAGTTATTCGCGGTCTAGGATTTAACAGGGTAAGTGTGGTTCAAAACGGCATTAAACATGAAGCACAGCAATGGGGCAACGATCACGGTCTTGAAATTGATCAGTACGGAATAGAAAGTATTCAAATCATCAAAGGGCCCGCTTCCCTCGTTTATGGGTCGGATGCCATTGCTGGTGTTGTGGATATTCAACCCTCCAAGATACCTTTGCCCAATTCCTTCAACGGTG
This sequence comes from uncultured Allomuricauda sp., assembly GCA_963677115.1. Lineage (GTDB taxonomy): Bacteria > Bacteroidota > Bacteroidia > Flavobacteriales > Flavobacteriaceae > Flagellimonas. The sequence goes on along the minus strand of OY781874.1, from coordinate 2,220,490 downwards.
AAATAAACCTACTTGGCGAGACCAATAATGACCTCATTGGAATATCAACCGGAGTACAGGGAAGAAAACAGCATTGGTTTTACAGAGGTCGTTTAACGTATAGGGACTATGCTGATTATAAAGTCCCAACTGACCGGATAAATTATGAGAACTACATTTTTGAGCTCTATGAGAACAATCTCAGAAATACGGCGGGGGAAGAAATCAATGCCAGTTTCAGCATAGGTTTTGTCCGGGACAATATAAAGTCCGAAACTTTTTTCAGTAACGTAAACGCCAAAAATGGATTTTTTGCCAACGCCCATGGACTAGAGGTTCGTTCCTCGAATATTGACTACGACAATTCAAGTAGGGATGTGGATCTCCCTTATCATGGTGTAAACCACTTTAAAATCACCAATAATACTTCCTATTTCTTAGATCAGCACACTTTGGAGTTGGATTTGGGCTATCAAAACAACCAACGGGATGAAAATTCGGAACCTGTTCCGCATGGATACATGCCCAAACCACCTAATAGTAGGGAGCGGATATTCACCAAGAACACCTATTCCCTCAACCTAAAGGACAGTTTTAGTCCCAATGAAAAGCATAACTTGGTATTTGGACTAAACACGGAGTTACAGAACAATAATATTGGTGGATGGGGATTTCTGATTCCCGCATATGATAGGTATTCCGCCGGAATCTTTGTTTTTGACCATTATAAAATCAATGAAAATTTTCATCTACAGGGAGGACTACGATATGACGCCGGCCTTATGGAAACAAAATCCCATTTTGATTGGTTCCAAACCCCGGTGAACAATCCTGATGGTTCTATTTCCCAAGTATATCTGCAACGTGCCCGCAACGAAAGCATCGAGTTCAACAACTTTAGTGGTTCTATTGGTTTAAGCTATATCAAACCAAATACCACTTATAAAATCAATATAGGCAAAAGCTTTAGGATGCCCCTGGCCAACGAATTGGCTTCCGACGGGGTAAACTACCACATGTACCGTTACGAAAGGGGTGACTTGGGATTAGATCCGGAGGAATCCTATCAACTGGACATCGATATCGACCACAACACCACTACATTCAATTTGGGAATCAGTCCTTTCGTGAACTTCTTTGAGAATTTCATTTATCTGAACCCGACCTCCAATTATTATGAGACCCTTCAAATTTATGAATACACTCAAAGCAAGGTATTCCGCTTTGGTGGCGAAGCGCGCGCAGGGGTACAGCTTACTCCTGCCCTACGATTGGATGCTTCTGCCGAATACGTGTATTCAAGGCAGACCAGTGGACCAAAAAAAGATTTTACCATTCCGTTTTCGCCACCGCTTTCGGGATTGTTCTCGGCCACTTATCAGTTTAAAGATATCGCATTTGTGCAATCACCACAGCTAACAGCTGATTTTAGGGTAACAGCGGCCCAAAATGACATTGTACCTCCCGAAGAGGTAACGGATGGCTATCGAGCCCTTAACCTGTCGGCGAATACAACAATTCAACTCTTTGGCAATGGAAAACCAACACAATTGCGCATCAAACTCAACAACGTATTCAATACCGAATACTACGATCATACCAGTTTTTATAGGCTCATCGATGTTCCTGAACCTGGCAGGAACCTATCTATTTCGATGACCGTACCATTTTAATCATTTCTAATAAAGTTTAACACCAAAAACAGAAACAACATGAAAACTAATTTTAAATCTTTAGCGATTATTGCATTTGGCGCACTTGCTCTACATTCTTGCAGCAGTGACGATAATGACGGTGATGCCGTGGCGGCACCAGAAATTTCCAACTTTGAATTTGGGAAAGGAAGCGACCACTCTACGGAACAAGTGGCCTACAAAGGTTCGGACATACACATGGAAGCGGAGATCAATGCTCCCGGTAAGGTTGCCAGTATTGAAGTGGACATCCATGCCCATGACCTTGAAGTAGGTGAGGGCGAAGTGGAGTGGGATTTTGAACAAACGTTCACGGATGCAAGTTACCTTGTGATCAACCCAACCTTTCATGAACATGTGGACATACCCTCAAATATTCCAGCAGGTGAATACCATATTACATTGAACGTTACGGATGAATTGGGCAACAGTACAGAGGTTGAAGGCCACATTCAAATTTTGGCCCCGATTACCATCAGCGATTTTGATATGGATGAAACTGTAGACAGAGGAAGTGATGTTCACATTGAATTTATGATCGAAGCCGTGAACGGAATCCATGAAATTACGGTCGATATTCACGGACATGATTTGCCCGTAGGCGAAGGTGAAGTGGAATGGGATTTTGAACAAACCTTTTCCGAAGGATACCACGAACTATCCGAAGCAGAGTTCCATGAGCATATCGATGTTCCAGCAACGGCTCCCGCAGGTGAATACCACGCTATCTTTACTATTGAAGATGAAGATGGCAACACTTTGGAGTATGAAACACATATCGATGTAACCGTACCTACAGTTTAAATAAACTAACCGTGGGGCTCCACAAGGGTCCCCACGGTTTTTAAAAAAAGAACTATGAAACTAAAATTAGAATATAGCCTGATCGCATTCTCCATGCTTTTTTTAGCAAGTTGCTCCAGTAGTGACGATAGCAGTGTTGACGAGGAAAAACCTACCATTACCGTTAATTATGCAGGTGGTTTTCCACAGGCTTGCGAAACCTTGGAAAGAGGCGAGACCTATACCTTTAGAGCCCAGGTTACCGACAACTTGGGATTGGCGGCCTATAGTTTGAACATTCACCACAATTTTGACCATCATACCCATGATGATCAAGGTGCCCAGTGTGAATTGGAAGAGACCAAGGCAGCTGTAAACCCCATGATTTACATTGAGAATTTTGATACTCCCAGTGGCACAACAGATTACGAGATCAGTATTTCCATAACCATCCCAGAAGATGTTGACCCGGGAGACTATCACTGCTCTTATTCCGTAACCGATGTTACTGGTTGGCAAAGCAGAACTTCAGTGGATATCAAAATACAGTAGTACTATTTTATGGGAATTGAGAACAATCCCAAAAATACATACAGAGTTTCATTGGAGATTGGGGGCAGGATTCGTTCTGTTCCCTTTCTTTTTGATTTAAAACATCGGACATGGGGCCATCATCCCCCCATGCACAAATCACAAAGTTTCTTGTTGTTAATTTTTATAAAATTAGAATGTGAAGCATTATCTTTGCAACGACCTTTTTTACAGAGTGTGAAGCATTCTATACTAATTATATTATTCATAGTTCACTCTTTTAAACCCATTGTTCCATATGTGGAATATGCGTTTAACTACGATTATATTTCCACTGTTTTATGTGTGAACAAGGAAAAACCCAAATTAAATTGTAATGGGAAGTGCTATTTGGCCAAAATGTTGGCCGAAAGTGAAAGCAACGGCCCAGAAAAGGGGGTTCCGGCAGCGCAATTGGACCTCCTGTTCATTCCACTTTATTTTCAAGAAGCTGCAGCTATCTCTTTATCAAGTGAAGTAAAAGAATACCGAGCAGCATACATCGCTTTCCTAAAAAGCAACTACGCTATTATTTTAACGGATCTTCCTTTAAAACCGCCCATTCCCTTTTCATCAATAGCTTCATCATAGATTGTTATTGGATTTTTGCGGGAATTGCATTTGTCGCTTGGCCAACAGGTCAGTAAATAAAACGCCTGTGAATCAATTCAAGATAACATGATGTACTAAACATTGATATTTCTCTTCCAATTGATATTGGGCGCACATGGGCAATATCATACACTTTCTCAATACGATTTAAAAAAGAGCATTTTCCTGCACAAGCCATTAAAAAGTTTGTAAATACGGGCTCGCTATGCACCTCGCATGAAAACATATATAATCATAATCGCATGCTACATGCTGCTAAAACCTATTGTTCCACTCATGGAATACATAGTATTTTATGATTATATCAAAAATGAACTTTGCGTAAACAAGGACAAAACCGAATTAAATTGTAATGGGAAATGCTATTTGGCAAAACAATTGGCCAAAGCTTCTGAAAAGGAAAAAGATGGTCACGAAAAAAAGACATTTTCCATAGAAACCAACATCGTCTTTTACCAAGATATTTCCAAGAATGTTGGTTTTCAAAACTTTAACATCAATCCCAATAACAATATTTTAGCGTACTACAATACATTGTACGACCACCTAATCATTACCAATTTATTACGGCCGCCAATTGGATTGGTTTAAAACCACCTGTGAATAGCGCTGCTCCTACCGCTATTCATTTTCACATACCTTTTTGCCGACACCGATACGCTTGCCCAATCCAAAGACAAGGTATTGTAGAACGGCATTTATGGTGAATTCTAACAGTTTTAAATTAATCAATAATGAAAATTTTTAATGCTGTCCTGTCCGTGGTGGCCATTGCGGTGATTAGCTCATGTACCCTGGACAAAACGGATTACGAAGCAGAACTAAATGCGGTGGTTACCGATGAATATGAGTTTGAAGAAGCTGTATCCATCAATAGTAACGGCTACCAAGTAAGCCTGCAGACTTTGAACGGCGCTTTCTTTAAGGGCTATAATGAATTGCGTTTCAATATTGTTGAAACCGAATCCGACCAGCCTGTACAAAATGCTGAAATAACCGCTTTACCAATACGCATGGATGCTAATGAAACGGCCTATTCTTGTCCACATGGCTATGAGGTTCCATATGACTCAACTGGCGATTACTTTTCGAGCTATACTGTTTTTGATGTCATTTCAGATTCGGATACGCGTTGGCAATTTTATATTACAGTGACCATTGACAATGACAGCTTTGTAGTTCAACAAGCCATTACGGTGGCGCCACAGCCCAACATGAATTTGAACATGACCAATTTCACGGGCAACGATGGTGAGCAATACTACATTGCCTTGATGGCCCCAAGAAGGCCAAAAGTCGCTGAAAATGAATTGATAGCGGGCATATATAAGTACGACCAGCCCGAGGTTGCGGCGGGAAATTTTCCTGACCCATCCCAATTTTCGTTCAGCCATGTTGAAAATGCGACTTTGCTCTTAGATCCCCGAATGCCGGAACCATCCATGGGCAATCATTCATCTCCAAATAATCAAGATTTGACGCAAGGGGAAGATGGATTGTATTACGGAGTGGTCAACTATACCATGACCGGCAATTGGACCTTGAATTTTATACTGCAAGACTCCAATGGCGAAGTGATCAAAGGAACGGAAGTACCTACCGATTTTACTCCGGGCGTGGAAGGCGAGAAAGGAGAACTTCATATTGATATACTTTTTTAAGATGACGAGATCAATAACTCTAGTATTTCTCCTGCTGACCATTACCATGATGGGACAGGAAAAAGATGTGCCCTTGGACAGTATTCAAGAATTGGAGGAGGTTCAAGTTACGGCAACCATAAAAAAGAAGATTGCAACAGCCATGAAGATGAATGTTACGGTCGATGAGTTTCTAGCTTCTTCGGATAATATCAGCTTTATCAAACGAGGTGCATATGCTTGGGAACCCTTGTTGAACAATATGGGTATGGAAAGGTCTACCATCACTATTGACGGTATGCATGTTTTCGGAGCCTGTACGGACAAAATGGACCCCATAACATCCTACGTGGAAAGCAACAACCTTGCTTCGGTCAATATAACATCCGGGCAACAAGGAGCTTCCAATGGAGCCACAGTTGCAGGCAGCGTGGATTTAAAAAGGAAGAGCACCCCCTTTAGCATGCGATCCAATTGGGCGGGCACCTATCAAACCGGTTTTGAACTGAACAATGAACAGCTCTATAATCAGGGAAATATTGCCTATTCCAGCCGGAATTTTGTAGCAGAGGGCAGCATCTCCTACCGCAGGGCTGAAAATTATACGGATGGAAACGACGAGGTTGTGGACCATTCCCAATACAAGAAGTTCAATACCTCCATAGGATTGGCCTATAAAACTGGTGATTTATCATCTATTCGGGTAGATGCCATTTTTGATGTCGCCAAAGATGTCGGATATCCTGCATTGCCGATGGACCTGTGGCTTTCAAGAGCCATCATCACCTCAGCGACATATAAGCAATTTTTTGAGGAGGGTTTGGTGAAGGTCTGGGATACCAAGGTGTACTATAATGCCATTGAACATTATATGGACGACACCACCAGACCAGAAAATTTGGTACATATGGACATGCCGGGTTGGAGCACCACTTACGGGCTGTTATCCAAAGTACATCTCCAAAAGAACAGGTTTAGTTCCGAGATTCAGCTCAATGCGTATGACAACCTATCCATTGCCGAAATGCGCATGTATCCGCAGGACAGAAGTGAGCGGACAATGTTTGCCTACAGCTGGCCCTGGGTAACCACGCAATACGCAGGACTCTCCTTGAACAATGCTCTGGAAATATCAGAAATGGGCGAGATAAACTTTGGTGGTTCACTTGGAGTCAATTGTAACCATTCCAAATATGTGGATTTCAACTGGATTTTTTACCCAGGGGCACCACAGGAAAAAACACGTTGGTTGCCCAGTCTATATGCTGGCTATAAACACAAGGTGAATCAATTTGATTTTTCCATTGGGGCGGGTTATGGGCACAGGGCACCTTCGGTATCCGAGGGATACGGCTATTATATCTACAATAGTTTTGATAGATATGATTATATAGGAAATCCAAATTTAAAGAATGAGGTTTCCTACGAGCTGAATGCCAGTGCTGGCTTTCGTAACGAAAAATTCAGTGTGGTCGCCAATGCAAACTATTTTTATATCCAAGACTATATCATCGGACGGATTTTGAGTTTGGGCAGCCCTATGAACTACCAATCCGTTGGGGTCAAGGGCTACACCTCACTGGACTATGCCACCTTGTTGAATTTTTCCCTGAATTCGTCATACGCCATCAACAGCGACCTGCATTGGAAAGGTAACTTGGCCTACGCCAGAGGACTTGACAATGACCAGGGAAATCTGCCCTTTATTAGGCCTTTGAGCTATCAAACTTCATTGCACTACCAAAATGGGGCATTTGGAGTTCAAACCACTTTGTTTGGAGATGTTGAACAAGAGCATTATAGTCCAGAATACGGCGAGGACCTAACGCCTGCCTATACCATATTGAACCTATCGGCAGATTATTCCTTCAAGCTGAACAACTATAAAACTGTGCTTCAAGTGGGAGCAGAAAATGTATTGAACCAATATTACAGCACCTATGCCGATTGGGGAAATATACCAAGAATGGGGCGAAATTTTTTCTCCTCTTTACAAATCAATTTTTAAAAAGAATCTATAAATAAACTAATTATTAAATCATGAAAAATTTTAAGAACATCCTTTTAGCCATCACAGTTTCCCTAGGAATACTATCCTGCAGCAACGATGATGATGCTCCCGTAGCTAACGACGTAACCCTGGCATTCCACAATACTTTTGGAGATGAAACCATTGTATTGGGAGATGCCAACTCTTCAACGGCAACTGAAAACACCTCAACAGAAGGGCAGGTACATCACTTTGCCGAGGTAAAATACGTTATCAGCAATATTCGCTTAATCCAAGTCGATGGAACAGAAATTCCTTATAACATCAATGATTTGGATAATGGAGCCACGGTGGTCAATTTATCCGACCCCTCGTCCTTGAACTATGTGTTGAACACGATTCCATCCGGCGAATACAGCCAGATCAAATTTGGACTGGGAGTTCGAAACAACCTCAATACGCTCGACCAGGTCAGCTTTCCCAGTTTTTATGCCTTGGCGGGGGAAAATGACACAGAAATGCATTGGGAATGGGGTACCGGATACCGTTTTACGAAAATCGAAGGCTTCTACGACGTGGACAATAAAACACTTTCCGTACATACAGGAAGCACCGTAGAAGGTACTATTGATGATGAAACCACCTATACCCAAGGTGTGGATGCCTATCGAGAAATTACATTGAACCTGCCCACGAATGCCATGGTGGGCAATAGTGCACCGACCATTACCATTAAAGCAGATTTTGATATGCTTTTAAGCGGGTCGACCAACACCGTTATTTTGGGCGAGGACAATGCAATACCTAGTATACACACGGCGGCCAACATGGTATTGTTCGTGGATAACTTGGGAGGAAACGGAACTTCCGATACCAAAGGAATGTTCTCCATTGAAAGCGTAGAAAACTAAATATTATTAAAGGGCTGCTTGTGTACAGGCAGCCCTTTTACAACTAAGAACAATTGTATGAAGGCTTTTAAATGTTTACTGGTTTGCATCGGTTTGGCCATCCAGGTTTCGTGCAGTAGGGATAACATGGAAACCGTGCCGCTTGAAAACCCAGAATTGGAACTTTCAATACCCGAAAATTTTCCTGATGTCAACAATGCTTTTTATGCCAATGTCCCTACCCAATACGGGGTGGAGTTAGGAGAACGGTTGTTTTTTGACAAACGCTTGAGCACAGACAATACAATTTCCTGTGCCAATTGCCACATCAGGAAAAATGCCTTTGCAGATTCCAATACGCAGGCTATCGGTATTGAAGGCAGGATTGGATTGCGAAATGTACCGCCCGTCCAAAATCTGGCGTTTATGAAATTCTATAATTGGGATGGAAGCAAGTTAGCATTGGAGAATCAACCATTGGTGCCTATCATCACCCACGAAGAAATGGATTCCTCGATATTGGAAGTCATGGGAAAGTTGCAAACAGATTCCGAGTACAAGGAAATGTTCAACAAAGCATTTGGGGATAGTGAAATTACCCCGGACAGAATCTATGCCAGCATTGCCCAATATGAATATACCCTGATTTCATCCAATAGTATTTATGATCAGGTAACGAGAAATGAAGGAGTTTCTTTTACGGAGAGCCAAAAACAGGGCTATGAAACGTTTCGGCAAAAATGTGCTGACTGTCACAGCACTGAACTCTTTACCGACCAAAGTTTCAGAAACATAGGATTCCCCATAAATACAGACCCCAATGAAGCCGGTAGAGCTCGGATAACTGGAGATATGGAAGATTATATGAGTTTCAGGGTACCCTCCTTGCGCAATGTTGAGTTTACTGCTCCTTATGGTAGTTTTGGACAATTCGCCACCTTAAAGGCGGTTCTGGATTACTTTGACGAAGGTGTCCTATTTTCCGATAACCTGGATGAAACCTTTAAAAGTAATGGTAACCGTATACCTCTGACCGAATCGGAAAAGAACAACCTGATTTCATTTTTGAAAACGTTGAGTGATCCAAAATTCGTTCAAGATTGATTATCTGGAGCATAGCTAGACTTCCAAATATCACTTTTATGGATCTCGAACTCCCAAGGTCCCGATTTTTGTTATGAAACTACAAATCAATGTGCATGAAAAACAACGGATTCGTTGCAAGCTATTTATGGTTCTTACGTTTCAACAATAAGATAGACTAGACCGCTTAAGCCCCTTTTTCGGGTCAGCTTACACTACATAGTTTAAAGATGGCTCGCTTCTTCCAATCATATGCGACAGATTCAATGATAAAACTTACTCCCTAATTTGGGGGCATCTTCAATATTTTTATCAAGGTTATAAACTAGCCTTCAGAAGTTACATATCTTTCCTAAAATTCCTTAGATTTAAACGCTGTGATCAGGGATTGCTCGGTAATAGGGGGCCAGCCTTCTAACCAAATGTTTTTAACGCAACCCACGCTCACTGGAAATGATGATTTCCGAAGCATTCCAAAATAAACAAGACACCCCTAAAAATGGAACTAAGCGATATAGATAAAGTTGAACTCATATACCTCCAAATGGAGGATTATTTGGAAATAAAGGAGGTTATGCGCAGCGTCTATGCCTCGATACCCGACCCTTATTGGAGAGAACAAGACATCCAGACCCTTTTGGAAAAATTTCCGGAGGGACAGGTCGTCATAAAGGTTAACGGTCAAATAGCAGGTTGCGCCCTATCGATTATCGTTGATTATGAATCCTTTGATGACAACCATTCCTACAGAGAAATCACAGCCGATTACACCTTCGATTCGCATGACGACCAAGGGGATATGCTTTATGGGATAGATGTGTTCATAAAACCGGGCTTTCGAGGGCTGAGGTTGGGAAGAAGACTTTATGACTACAGGAAGGAGCTTTGTGAAAAATTGAACCTCAAAGGTATTGCCTTTGGTGGTCGTATCCCGAACTACCACACCTATGCCGATACACTGACTCCCAAGCAATACATAGAAAAGGTAAAGCGCAAGGAGATCAACGACCCGGTACTTAACTTTCAAATGTCCAACGATTTCCATCCAGCCAGGATTCTAAAAGGATACTTGGAAGGGGATGATTTCTCAAAGGAATTTGCTGTTTTGTTGGAATGGGACAATATCTATTATCAAAAACCAGTAAAGAAAGCCGCAAAAAAGAAAACAGTGGTTCGACTGGGCCTGATCCAGTGGCAAATGAGGCATTATGAAGATATCGGCGCCTTGCTCCAACAGGCAGAATATTTCGTTGACACGCTAGCGGGATATCGTTCGGATTTTGCCCTGTTCCCTGAATTCTTCAACGCACCATTGATGGCCAAGGACAATCATTTGAGCGAATCAGAGGCCATTCGTAAACTGGCGGCCCACACCTCGGAAATCGTCCAACGATTTTCTTACCTCTCGGTTTCCTATAATATCAACATTGTGGCAGGGAGCATGCCCGAGATCGTGGATGATAAACTTTATAATGTCGGGTATCTTTGCAAAAGGGATGGAACGGTGGAGCGTTACGAAAAATTACACGTGACCCCTGATGAAACAAAAGTTTGGGGCATGCAAGGCGGGGACCAGCTGAAAGTTTTTGACACGGACTGCGGGAAAGTCGGCATTTTAATATGCTACGACTCAGAGTTCCCTGAATTGGCCAGATTGCTTGCAGACCAAGGCATGGACATCCTTTTTGTACCTTTTCTGACCGACACCCAAAATGGGTATTCAAGGGTCAGGAACTGTTCGCAGGCCAGGGCCATAGAAAATGAATGTTATGTCGCTATTGCCGGAAGTGTGGGCAACTTGCCCAATGTCCATAACATGGATATCCAGTATGCGCAATCCATGGTATTCACCCCATGTGATTTTGCCTTTCCCACCAATGGAATAAAGGCTGAAGCCACCCCCAACTCGGAAATGATCTTGATTGCAGATGTCGATATTGACCTCTTAAGGGAGCTCCATCAATTTGGAAGTGTCCGCAACCTAAAAGATAGACGAAAGGACCTTTTTCAATTGAAAAGAAGGTATCCATAACCACGACCATTTAATCGATTCATGTCTTTTTTGATGAACCCGCAATCGCTATTGCGTTTTATGATGCGGGTGACATTGGTTCCCATGTGAAATTTAGAGGGAAAACCAAATAGTTTCATCATTCCAAGGATTATGGTCTTATCGTTTCATGCTGATCATAAAATTGGAATTTGAGCATCATGTCCAAAGATTAAAATCGCTCCAATGTTTAGTAATCGTCACAACGATTAATAACCTGTACAAACTGCCTTACGGTGAGGGTCTGTTTTTTGAAAAGTTTCTACGCAAGTCAGTATATCCAAAAGACCATTATGTAGAAGATACCGTGTTTCACATGAGTCCCGAAATGTTTCTTTTAGTAGAACAGTACTTCAACAATACTTTTCAATGTGAACCATAAATGTTGTTTTATAAAAGCCATATCACAGCTTTGCTTTCTCACTATTTTGCATAACCTTTAAAACAAGAAAACACAAAATCAAATGTCACTCAACTTGAAAAAATCAGTTGATCGTCAACGATATTGAAGGAGTTCTAGGTAAAAAAAGCAAAACGCCTTTGGTATATGCCCGCGAAACCGCTGAAATTGGGATTTGGAATCCAGTAAGCGATAAATAACCGTTGCAAAAGCCCCTAAATAGGGAAAAATAGTCCTTCTTAGGTTCTATTTAGGGACTTGTACTACTGGCCTTCCATATGATGTACTCCATAGGTTACAGGTAATTTCTTACAGTATAATTTAATGACGGTTCTTATATTTGTGAACCATCTACCTTGATCGGAGGAAGACCCGGTACAACAATTACCCTATCTAATGACTACTCCATCCCATACAGCCCTGAACGAAACCCTGGGGCCCTTTTTTGACCAGTCCTTCGATTGTTTATGCATTGCAAACTATGAAGGCTATTTTGTTGATATTAATCCAGGACTTGTCTCGCTTTTGGGATATACAAAGGAAGAATTGAAGTCAAAGAAAATTGCCGAGTTCATCTATATTGAGGATCGGGAAATGACGGCCGCAAAAAGACGAAAGATTTTGGAAAACGTCCCCTTGGTCAATTTTGAGAACCGGTATGTCAGCAAATCGGGAAAATTGGTCTGGTTGCACTGGACCTCCGTGCCGCTTCCCGAAAAAGGTTTGATCTATTCCATTGCGAAGGACATTACCCACACCAAGGAACTCCAAAAAAAACAGCTCTCCCATTTAAGCGAACTCTCCTTGGCCATTAAGGAGCTACAACAATTAAACTACACTACTTCCCACGATTTAAGATCTCCGATAAACAATCTCATCTCGTTGGTCAATTTAATTGATCTGAATAAAGTAAGTGATTCCGAAACCAAGGAAATATTGACCATGATCAAAGTATGTTCTGCTGGCTTAATAGATACGATGAACTCCAACATCGATAATTTTAAGAAAATGGACATGGTCCAAAAACAACTCGCCCCGACCCACTTTATGAAGGTTTTGGATAAAGTTCGAAGCTCCATTGACAGCCTGGTCAAGCAATCGGGCACGCAGTTCCATATAGATTTTTCGACACTTCCCGTAGTTTGGTTCAACGCTACGGCCTTGGAAAGTGTTTTTCTCAATTTAATCACCAATTCTATTAAATACTCCAAATCCGGTATTCCTCCCATCATAACCATCAAGAGTACAGTGGAGCATGGGAAAAGCATCTTAACGTATAGGGACAATGGTATGGGCTTTGATATGAAAAAGGTCGGCCACTTAATTTTTAAATTGAACGAAGGTTTTCACGGGATGAGCAACAGCAAAGGTGTCGGACTATATCTCGTCCACCAAAAGATTACCGGAAATGGTGGAAGCATTGAAGTGGACAGTGAAGTCAACAAGGGCACTACCTTCACCATTACTTTCAAGGAAAGGCCCATGAAATCCAACTAGTACTTGCCAGTCATCTGACACTTCCCTGTCACAACAATATTGCCTATACGGGCCAAACTCTGGCCGCACATACAGGGAATCCCTGTCCCAGCTTTTGAAGAAACTGGAGAAAATCGGTTGGATTTCCCCTGATTGGGTCTGATTGTCCACTACGGTATGGGTATTTGAGAACTGTACCGTTCGATTGAAGGCCTGCATCCAACACTAAATGCATTCCAATAAAATCCATAGACCTTAAAATTGCTCAACTTATTAATAAAATCAAACCGAAAAATTGACGGGACTTACAAAAAGAGTCTTTATTATGTTTGATGCTCCAAGGGCAAGGTAGACTCCCTTACCACCAAGCTTGTTTTTATGGTCTTCGTCTCAAAATCCTCCGAACCACCTATTCCTTCTATCCTGTCTATAAGTTTATTGGCCGAACTCTCTCCAATATGGCGCCCGTGCTGACTGATCATGGTAACCGATGGAGTCACATACTTGGACAACTCCCCATTTGTGAAGCCAATAATCGAAATATCTTTGGGTATAGAGTAGCCCTTGGTCCGTAAAACATCCATCACCTTGACCGTTGTTATCTCATCAAAGACCAAAATTCCGTTCAGCTTTTCAAAATCCAATGATACTGATAGCATAAGTCCCATATCATCCTGAGGACCTATGGACACCACCATTTCTTCGTCAAAAACAAGCCCGTTTTCCTTCAAGGCCTTTTTGAACCCGTCTATTCTTAAGTTTCCGATCAGGGAGTTGGCTATGGGATTCACAATGGCTAAATTTTTGCACCCCGTGGCCAAAAAGTGTTTGGTTGCCTTATAGCCTGCTTCAAAATCATCCACAACAACTTTATCACATTCAATGCTTTCGGTCACTCTATCAAACATTACCAAAGGAATTTGCTTTTGCAAGAGCTCCCTAAAATGCTCCATATGATGAGGGAGCTGGGTCTCGCCCGCAACCGTTGAAATAATAACACCATCCACCGCACCGGAACATAGAAAGTCCAATATCTTCCCTTCTTTATCAATAGATTCATTGGTACTACAAGTAATAATACTATATCTCCTTTTATCAGCAATCTGCTCGATACCATAGAGCACTTGAACAAAAAAATAGTTCAGGATATTGGGAATAACGACCCCGATGGTCTTGGTATTCCTATTCAATAGATTCAGGGCGACCCGATTGGGCTTATAATGATTTTGTTTGGCAAACTTCTGAATTTTCACCTTAAGCTCCTCGCTGATCTCATGGCTATCATTGATTGCCTTGGAAACCGTTGAAACGGAAACCTTGAAATGGGAAGCGATGGTCTTTAAGGTCAATTTGTTCATGGATACCATAAAATTAGTTTTAAAAGATAGTGATTTTATAGTATTGGAATAATCATAAAATATATTGGTTGAAAAAGAAAAACCGTCCCTGGACAAGGATATGTCCAAGGACGGTTTACCATCAAGAGTAAATTATTATTTAGAACGTAGGACCGGCAGGCCTATACAAACTTTCCAACAATATTTTCGTAAAGTTCTTGTTTGCCACTTATCTGTTTCGGCTCTCCTGCCTCAAGTGCATGGTTGAACAAGTCTGCAAATTCCAGTTTTCCCGATACGAATGAAGCACCTTTTCCTTCTTTGAACGAAGCATATCTTTCGCTCAACAAATCCTCATAAGACGATTCCTGCATAATGGCATCGGCAGCCAACAGTGCTCTGGCAAACGTATCCGCTCCACCGATATGCGCATGAAAAATATCATCCAGATCCGTACTGTTTCTTCGAGTTTTAGCATCAAAATTGACACCACCTCCTTGCAGTCCACCGGATTTCAAGAAAACCAACATGGCCTCTGTAACTTCTAAAACATTGTTCGGGAACTGATCGGTATCCCAGCCATTTTGATAGTCTCCACGGTTGGCATCTATACTTCCCAACATTCCCGCATTTGCCGCAACCTGTAACTCATGCTGAAAGGTATGCTGTGCCAATGTAGCATGGTTCACCTCTATATTCAATTTAAAATCATCCTGAAGGCCATATTCGCGAATAGAGTTAATGGAGGTGGCCGCATCAAAATCGTACTGGTGCTTTGTAGGCTCCATAGGTTTGGGCTCTATAAAGAAATTGCCCTTGAACCCTTCTTTTCTCGCATAGTCACGGGCCATCCCCAAAAACCTTCCAATATTGTCCTGTTCAAGCTTCATATTGGTGTTCAATAAGGACATATAACCTTCGCGCCCACCCCAGAACACATAGTTTTCACCTCCCAATGCAATGGTAGCATCCAAGGCCATTTTTACCTGAGCACCGGCATAGGCCAACACATCAAAATTTGGGTTTGAAACAGCTCCGTTCATGTAACGTGGGTTCGAAAAACAGTTGGCCGTTCCCCAAAGTAACTTAACCCCTGATGCTTGTTGTTTCTCTTTTAGATAATCCACAATTGCAGATAATCTCTTCTCGGATTCCGCCAAGCTATCAGCTTCATCCACGAGGTCAAAATCGTGGAAACAATAGTAATCGAAACCCATTTTTGTTACAAATTCAAATGCGGCATCCGCTTTTTCTTTTGCTGCCTTTATTGGGTCGTTATCGGTAGACCATGGAAATTGTTTGGTCCCAGGACCAAAAGGATCTCCTCCCGTTCCACATAGGGTATGCCAATATGCCATTGCAAATTTAAAATGTTCCCTCATGGTCTTTCCTGCTACCACTTGGTCTGGGTTATAAAATTTAAACGCCAGTGGGTTATCGGATTCTTTACCTTCAAATTTGATATCACCTATACCCTTAAAGTATTCTACGTTGCCTAAATGTGCCATTGTTATTTTGTTTTTAATATTAATTGAAGTTCATTTTTCCATTTTTCATATGCTTCCCTGTAAGGTTTCATATCCTTTTGGGGTGTATACGTCAATACATGGTCATTGTCCATATAGGATTGAAATTTGTCATAGCCATCATTGGATATGGCGCACGCTCTGGCGGCTCCAATGGCTCCCGTGGTATTGTATATTTCTATATCTTCCTGAATAAGTGTCGCAATGGTATTGGAAAATATGGAAGACCTGAAAAGGTTGTCATTTCCTGCACGGATGACCTTGGTCTGAATTCCGTCCGACCGCATGATTTCCATACCGTATACAAATGAAAAAGCGATTCCTTCAAGAGCGGACCTACAAAGATGTGCTTTGGAATGTCTGTTCAGGTTAAGATTTACGATTCTTGTCCCAATATCCTGATTGTTCAGCATGCGCTCGGCTCCATTTCCAAAAGGAATCACGCAGACACCGTCAGAACCTATCTCAATTTCCGAGGCCAAATAGTTCATTTCATCATAAGAGGATACATCCAAATTGTTCAAAAGCCATCTGTACTGAATTCCAGAACCATTGATGCAAAGAAGCTTTCCAATTCTAACATGTGTATCCGGGCTGTAGTTGACATGGGCAAAATTATTGACCCTAGAGCACTCTTTTACCGAAAGATTGTCCGTTACCGCATAGGCCACCCCAGAAGTACCGCCCGTTGCAGCCACCTCTCCAGGATTCAATACGTTAAGCGATAACGCATTGTTGGGCTGGTCACCTGAACGATACACGATTGGTGTTCCTTCCAAAAGACCACTTTCTAGAGCACCGGTTTTTGATACCTTGCCTTGATCACCAAAGGTTTCCACAATATCGGGAACCATGCTTTCCGGAATCCCGTAATATTCCAAAATATCTTTGGATATCCTGTTTTTGGAAAAGTCCCAAAATATACCTTCGGACAAGCCCGATATGGTAGATGCGATTTTACCGCTCAATTTATATGCGATATAATCGCCTGGCAGCATAAACTTGTGCACTCTTTCAAAAACATCAGGTTCATTTTTACGAACCCAAGCTAACTTGGATGCCGTAAAATTTCCTGGCGAATTCAACAATGTCGAATCGCACTGGTCCTCTCCCAATTCCGCATACGCCTTATCACCAATCCCCACCGCACGGCTATCACACCATATGATAGAGTTTCTGAGTGGTTTCCCATCCGCATCAACTATTACGAGACCATGCATTTGGTAGGCAATCCCCAGACCTAATATATTGTCAGAAGAAACATGGTTCTCCCTTGTAATTCTTCTTATGCCCTTACAAACAAGGTCCCACCATAGTTCAGGCTCTTGTTCCGCCCAACCCATTTTAGGTGCCAGCATCGACATTTCCTGCTCCGGTTCTTGTACAATCGCCACCTTTTTCCCTGTTGCCTGTTCGACCAAAGCAATTTTAATCGAAGAGCTTCCCAAATCAATTCCTAAATAGTACATGGAAATAATTTTTATGTGTTATGATAAATGTAGAAAAATGAACTGTGCAAAAAATATTCATTCGAAAATCACCCGGGCATTCGTTACATCGGCCCAAACTCAAAATAAAAATAACAAACAATTAAAAATATGAATATCAATAACTTAAACCATATTCAAAGCATATTATTTTGTTCCGAAATGGTTTTCGTAGATTATATGTGTCAATACGCTATAGTTTCGTGAAAACAAGCCTGAAGTTAGATGAACCTGTCGAAAGGCAAAAACAAAGAAATGTTGTATCAGTTATTGAACAAGCTTGATTTAAGTGAAGGAAAAGACGTTAACTTTTGAAGAATCCAATAAAAAAACAGGCTCCTTAAAAGGAGCCTGCATCAAATTAACTAAACTAACTCAAATCCATCTTATGTACTGTAATTTTCCATAAAGAAGGCTCGGTTATTTTTTTTGCACTAGGTCAATAGATTACCTTTCTCGTCCCATTCTGCGATGACGCCCCGCTTGCTCTGGTCCACACATTTGGCCAGCCATTCCTCGTCGTACGATACCCCGTGCTGTTCCAGCACGTCATCGGGGACACCGTCCCATACGTTGGGCTGGTTCCCCTTGTAACCGATCTCCTCGATCCCGATCTTGCTCGTGTAGAAGCCCGTCATGGTCAGGTTCCTGACCAAGGAGAAGAAGTTCACCTCAAAGGGCCTCTCGTTGCCCGGCACCTCGGGGTCATAGTACGCGATCCCGTCCAATATTCCTTTTTGCTCCTCCTCCGTGGCCCCCTTGAACTCCGTGCCGTATTCGGTGTTGCTCTTGTGGTCCAGCCACATGATGCCCCCGCGGATGTCCGGCTGAAGGGTCTCCACGTCCTTGCTCATGAACTCGATGAAGCCCACTACGTCCGCGTCCGAGGCTCCCTTGTACTCCTCCGATGGGGGAAGTAT
This sequence comes from uncultured Allomuricauda sp., assembly GCA_963677115.1. GTDB lineage: Bacteria > Bacteroidota > Bacteroidia > Flavobacteriales > Flavobacteriaceae > Flagellimonas. Next base: position 2,202,053 of record OY781874.1, on the reverse strand, counting down.
CAGGTCGCACAGCACGGTCAAGGTCTCCTGTTCGTGAGGGTTCAGGAACTGTTCCTCCCGTAGTTCGTCGATCAGTTCCGTCTCCTGGGGCACCCTCCCGGGATAGGTGATCTTCGGTGCCTCCGTAAGTTCCGTGCCCTCCGTCGAGGGCTTGCAGCCATGGATGGCCAATCCGCCCGCTACCGAACCGAGCACTATCGATTTTAAGCTCTTCCTTCTGTCCATACCGCTATATGTTTTGTTGTTTGAGTTGTTCCACGATGTACTCCGAGGCCCTCATCGAGAGCGCCAGTATCGTCCATGTACAGTTCTTGTCGGCCTGCGACACGAATGGTCCCGCGTCCACGATGAAAACGTTGTCCACATCGTGAAGCTGCTGGTACTTGTTGGTCACCGAGGTCCGAGCGTCGTCCCCCATTCGGGTCGTCCCCACCTCGTGGATGATCTTACCCGGGTTGTGCAGCCCGTAGTTGGTATCCTTCCCAGGCTTCTTGCCCAACGGCTCACCGCCCATGTTGATCAGGATCTCCTCGAAGGTGTCCTGCATGTGCTTGGCCTGGTTGATCTCCAACTGGCTCCATTTGTAGTTGAACCTCAGTACAGGGATACCGAACTCGTCCACCGTGGTAGGGTCGATCTCGCAATAGTTCTCCTTCCTCGCTATGGACTCGCCCCTTCCGGCCATGCCCACTACCGCTCCGTAGTACTTCTTCGCATCGCTGCGAAGTACGTCCCCGTAGCCGCCCACCTGGGTCCCGAAGAACTGGTTGAACTCGTTAACGTTGAAGCCGAAACCGTAGCTGGGCATCCCCATGCCGCCCCATACCTCGATGTGGTAACCGCGCGGGAAGTCCAGCTTGCTGTTGTCCCCCCACCATGGGGAGTAGACGTGCATGCCCCCTACACCGTCCTCGTTGTACGATACCTTCCTGTTCATAAGGCCGGGGACAAACGCCGCCCTGTCAGCTCCCGTCGAATCGTGCAGGTACTTGCCCACAACGTCGCTGCTGTTCCCCAGTCCGTTGGGGTGCTGCTTGCTCTTGGAGTTCAAAAGGATACGCGCCGAACTACAGGCTGAGGCTCCGAGCACCACTACCTTGCCCTTGAGCTTGTATTCCTTCCTATCCTCTTTGTTGATGTACGACACCCCCGTGGCACGGCCCTCTTCGTCCGTGGTCACCTCCCGCACCATACAGTTCACGTAAAGGTCGATCTGCCCGCCGTTCTTCTGGGCAGGGAAGATAAGACAGGTCCCCGCAGAGAAATCGGCGTATACCTGACAGGCGCGGTTGCACTGTCCGCAGTAGAAGCACACGCCCCTGTCCTCGTTGATCTTCTTGGTGAGCATCGACATCCTCGATGGGTACACCGGGATGTTGCTCTTCTTGGCTCCCTTGATATAAAAAAGTTCGTGCAACCTCGGCTTTGGCGGGGGAAGGAAGAAGCCGTCAGGGTCGTTGGGAAGACCCTCGTTGGTCCCGAAGACCCCGATCATCTTGTCCACCTTGTCGTAGTACGGCCTTACATCCTCGTAGCTTATCGGCCAGTTGTCTCCGTAACCGTCCACGTCCTTGTGCTTGAAGTCCTGTGGGCCGAAACGCAGCGATATGCGGCCCCAGTGGTTGGTACGCCCCCCCAGCATCCGCGAACGGAACCACGAAAAGTCTGTGCCGTCCTTCTGGGTGTAGGGCTCTCCCTCGATGTCCCAGCCACCGTAGGCCGCATCGAAGTCCCCGAAGGGACGGAAACGAGTGCTCTTCCCGCGACGGGGGCTCTCGTAAGACCACTTCAGCTGGGTCTGGTGCTCAGGCTTCGCAGGATCGAAAAATGGGCCCGCCTCCACTACCGCGACCTTAAGGCCAGCCTCAGACAGTACCTTCGCCGACATGCCCCCGCCTGCTCCAGAGCCTACTATAATCGCATCGTAGACCGTAGAATTCTCTATTATCTGCATTTGTTGGTTTGGTTTAATTATAAATGAGTAAAATATGAATCAATCTAAAAGGAATCACTATCAACGCTTGCACGGAACTTACGTTCCAAGCTCTTGATTCCTATGTATGAGTATCTTATATATTAAAATTAAGGCCCACCATCCATATAGGATATGATGGGCCTCATAGTTCAATACTATGTATTAATAACCGTTGTTGTCGGTACCCAAACTTGGGTTACGCTGAAGTTCCGGCCCAGGCAAAGGCAACAACATGTGCTTTTCTTCAATTTGCTTACCTCTTTCCGTAGTATGGCCAACGGCATTCACAAAGGATATGGAACCGGGCGCATCCGCTACAGGGAACTGTCCTGTACGAACAATATCGAACCAAGTTTTGAATTCGAAAACCAATTCCCTATGTCTTTCTTTCCAAACTTCCTGTACAAAAGCCTCTGTTCCCAAACCTGATAAATCTGCTTCAACCGTTGCGATGTCAGATTCCCAGTAAGCTCTAGCGCGTACTTGAGCCAAATAGTTAATGGCATCCGGGGTTACTCCGCTAGATCTTGCAATGGCTTCCGCTGCTATCAACAATACGTCGGCATACCCGTAAACTGCAAAATCCTTTCCGGAATTAGCTGTTTCAAAAATGGCGGTATCATCGTGCCATACGTAAGGTGCTGTTGCAAAGGTTTCCCCTGAATCTTGAAAAGTAGAATGAAAATATTGCTTTTCCTGAATTCTCAGGTCAGTTGCCGGGTCATATAAATCCATAAATCCATCAGAAGGAAGGTATGCCCCGTTGGTGATATCATAAAGGACCTCTGAAGCAAGTGCCACAGGGTAGGAATACCTTGGGTAAACAGACGTCTCTATCTCTGGATCATACTCTTTGATGTAAATATGCTCCACGGCGGATGCATCTGACTTTCTGATCTTGTTGTAGGCGGAATTTTCAAGATCCACAACTCCTGGGGACAACTCATCATGCTGTACCAAATCATAGGAACCATATGTCCCATTTATAATGTCCTGCGCCAAACTGGCTGCATCACTATAATGGTCCGCATTCAATGGGTTTCCGCTCATGGTCAGGTATACATCGGCCAATAGGGTTGCAACCGCTCCAGCAGTAACACGCTTACCGTTGTCCGCCATACTCACCGTTGGCAATCCGCCGCTAAGCGCATCGGTCAAATCTTGTTCTATCAACGCATAGATATCAGCCACAGGACTTCTTTCCAGGTATAGATTCTCCAAAGATTCATAAGGTTCTGTGGTCAATGGTACTGGACCGAACCATCTTACTAAGAAATAGTATGAAAACGCTCTAAAAAATTTAGCCTCAGCCAATAGTTTCGACCGTTCAGAATCGCTTAATCCAGGTGTTTCCGGAATATATTTGATGGCGTTATTTGCCCTGGAGATTCCCAAGTAAAGTTCTCTCCATCTATCCTGAAGATAACCTCCAATGTTATCCCCGTTAAGGGTAAGCTCTTGAGAATTGCTCACATGGAGTTCCTGACCTGCGTATTCGTTCACAAAATACCCGGACATGTACCCACCGAGCATCATGGGGGTTCCACTATATACCCCACCATCCGTCATATCTGGAGCACCGGTCCTATACAGTGAATTTACAGCACTATAGGCCTGATCTGGTTCTGAGAAGAACTGATTGGAATCCAGTTCGCTCAAGGGCTTCTCTTCCAAAAAATCCGAACAGGAACCCAATACAATCATTCCGATTAGAAAAACTATATATTTAATTTTCATGATATCTTTTTTATGTATTAAAATTTGAGGCTACATCCGATGGTAAACGTTCTTGGCTTGGGATACTGGAAGAAGAAAATGTTCTGTCCCCATTGGTTCCCGCCCCATGAAGTAGCTTCTGGGTCGTACCCTTGAAAGTCTTTGGAATGAATCACGAAAGCATTTTCCAAACTGGCATATACCCTAAGACGGTTCAAGCCCATGATGTCCAAAAACTGTTGATTGAAGTTATAACCCAAAGAGAATAGGTTACCCCTGATATAGGAGCCATCAACTACCCAATGGCTATCTACCTGACTGTTTTGCCCTGCATACGCTTGGTTCCTGATTTCCTGAACCTGAGTGTTCTGGTTACTTTCGGTCCAACCATCATAAAGAATGGTGGACAGTCCGTTGGCAATACCTGAACGGTCTTCGGTAGAGTGATAGAATTGCTGCATAATCTCTACACCTGCAACAAATTGAATATCCGCGGTGAAATCAAAATTCTTATAACGGAAGGTGTTTATGAAACTTCCCGTAATATCCGGCAAACCTTTTCCAAGGATTTTCTTTTCTGCAGATCGCTTGGCCTCACCTGGAACGGCTCCGACCTCGGCAGCTTCGGCAGCTTCATCGGTTCCCCAAGTTCCCAAACGCTCGTAACCCCAAAAGGAGCTCAAAGATTCTCCAACTCTAAGAATGGTCTGGCTACCGGACACCCAAAATGGTCCTGGCTCGATATCCTCGTCATTTTCACCCAAGCTTTCAATCCTGTTCTTGTTGTAGTTCATGTTAAAGGATGTCTCCCAACCAAAATCCGCTTTGCGGATAATTTCAGCGGTGACCATGGCCTCGATACCTTTATTGGAAACAGAACCGATATTATCCCTTACCGATGTAAACCCTGTTGTATAAGGTACAGGCCTATCCAATAGAAGGTCCTTTGTCAACTTATCATAGTAGTCGAACTCCAAACGCAACCTGTAATCAAAGGCGGCAAGATCAAAACCTATATCGAATTGACTGGTTTTTTCCCATTCCAACCCTGGATTGGACAAACGGTTGACGGAACTGGAACTTACCCTTGTCCCGTTTAGCAAAACTGTTCCCGAAGAAACTGTTGCCAGAGAACTATATGGGTCAATCTCCGTATTACCAGTGATACCGTAGCTACCACGTAGCTTAAGTCTGTTGATCGCGGTAACATCTTCCATGAAAGCTTCTTCGCTGATATTCCAACCGGCACCGATCGAAGGAAAGAAACCATATTTATTGTCTTCACCAAATCTTGAAGAACCGTCAACCCTTCCTGTCAAGGTCAACAAATATTTATCTTTGAACGTATAACCTGCACGCAAAAAGTAGGAATTCAAAGCCCACTCGTTTGTTTCTGATTCCGGTGCATTTGGATTGCTCGCGGATCCTATATTGTTGTAACGGAAAAAGTCGTCGCTAAAGCCTTTGGCAAAAATGTTAGAGGACTCGTAAGTTCGCTCTTGCCAGCTAATACCCAACATGGTATTGATTCTGTGATCACCAAACTCCTTGTTATAAGTAAGGTAATTTTCCTGTTGCCAATATGTACTTTTTTCATTAAAAATACGGGCAAAACCATTAGGTGCTGAAATATTCACCAAATCTCTTGGGGAGTACTCTTTTTTGTTCCTGATATTTTTATCGAAACCGAATTGTGTCCTAAATTCCAAACCTGGCATAATGGTGAAATTCGCGTAGAAATTTCCAAAAAGCTGGTTTCTTTCCCAGAACCTTTCCTGTGTTTCCAATACGTGAACCGGATTGGACATGGACTCCAAGTTGTAGGCATCGCTGATCATTTGGCTATTGCTCCATGTTCCATCAGGGAATTTTACCGGAAAGATCGGAGGCATTTCAATCATGGTCCTTCTTGGGGTCTGTCCACCGCCGCCTTCTTCGAACTCGGTGTCCTTAACGTCGTTTACAAGAAGGTTCACGCCCAATTTCAACCAATCCTTTGGAGTAACATCATATGCAATTTTACCGCTTATCCTATCCAACTCGTTGTTCAGCATTATCCCTTCAATGTGGGAATAATTCAAGAACACACCTATAGATGACTTTTCACTTCCTTGCTGGATCGATAATTGGTGATTGTTGGAGTACGCTGTTCTTGTGGCTTCATCTTGCCAGTCGGTATCGTACAGCGGATTGCCTTGCGCATCGAACAAATTGGGATCGTTTGTCGTAAATACCGGAGCCGGGTCGTCAGGACGGTACTTTGGAGTGTTCTCCATACCTGTACGAACTACTTCCAACCACTCTTCCGCGTTCAACAAATCCATTTTCTTACGGATGCTTCCCACACTCAAGAAACCATCATAACCAATACTTATCTTTTCATCTTTCGAACCTCTTTTGGTCGTAATCAAAACTACACCATTGGCCCCCCTAGCACCATAGATAGCCGCGGATGATGCATCTTTGAGCACCTCCATACGCTCGATATCGTTAGGGTTGATGAACTGGATATCGTCCATTACAACGCCATCAACAACATATAACGGGTCTGTTGAGGAATTGATGGTCCCAACACCACGAATCACAATCCTTGGGGAACCTGTAGGTGAACCTGAGTTCAAGAATACATTAACCCCTGCTACCTTACCTCTCATTCCTTGCAAGGCATTGCTCACCGGAGCCTTTAAAAGTGTTTCGCTGTCCACTGCACCAACAGCCCCTGTAAGGTCGGATTTCTTCTGGGTACCATAACCCACAACAACCACCTCATCAAGTGCGGCAACATTTTCTTTAAGGGTTACATCAATGGTCTGTTCTCCCGTAACCTCGATTTCTTGGGTCACAAAACCTATATAACTGAAAATAAGCACGTCACCGGCATCTGCCATAATACTGTAATTCCCGTCAAAATCGGTAGTAGTACCTTTGGAAGTACCTTGTACCAGTATCGCCACCCCAGGAATGGGAGTACCGGCATCGTCCGTGACCTTTCCATTTACGGTAAACTGCACATTTGTTCTAATGAGCTCGTTGATTCTGTCAGGACTCAAAGCCGTAGGCACTTTATCAATATTGTGCTTACTTAAAAGGCTCTCTATCTTATCCTTGATCTCTGGATTGTTCTTTGGAAAAAGAATGATCTGGTTCCTAACAAAGCTAAAATCGATATCGGACTCGGAGAAGAGTTCGTTCAATACATCGTCCAATGTTTTGTTTTCAACTTTCAACGATTTTTTGGAATAGACATCTACAATGCTGTTGTTGTAGAAAAAGCTGTAATCGCTCTTACGTTCGATTTCGTTCAATATCCTCTTTAATCTTACATTGTTTGCCTCCAACGAAATGCTTTGGGCATTTGCTTCCGAAGCAAATAATTTGGCCAAAGTAAGCGCCACTAAGATCAAATAGATTTTCATTATCCTAATAATTGGGACCTTTGGTAAAAAAAGTTCCTTTTTTTCCATAATTTTGATGAGTTTACGATGTTTAATTACATTTTTATGTGGTTAAATAGTTTCTGAGGGGAGGGTGCGGGAACACCTTCCTCTCTCTTTTTAAATCATTGTTTCATAAATAGTGTTATTTGGTTATTGTGCATTTTATAGAGTATAGGTGATGACACCTCAAAAAGGTCCAGAATCTGTTCAATACCAAGATTGTCGAACTCCCCGGTATATTTATAATCCATTATCCCAGGGGATTCCACGGATATATCAACCTTGTATTTTCTTTTTAAATCGCTTATTACCTGTCTTATGGGCGTTTCATCATAGATAAGTTTGCCTTGCCGCCATGCAGTAAATTTTTTGGTCTGTACATTGTCTACAATAAGTTTGTCGGCATCTTTGACATAGGTAGCTCTTTGGGAAGGAGCCAATACGACCGTCTTTTGATTTTGTTCTTCCACTACTTTGACCTTTCCCGAAACTAACGTCGTTTCCACATTTTCATCTTCCGGATAGGATTTAACATTGAAAACCGTTCCCAGCACCTGAATGTTCATGCCGTTTTCGGTAGCCACAACAAATGGCTTTTCCCGATTATGGGCCACATCAAAAAATGCTTCTCCTTGAAGACTGACATTTCTTGATCCTTCCGAAAATTTTTCGGGGTAGGAAAATGTGGTGTTCGAATTCAATGTAACTTTTGTACCATCCGACAAGGTGATGGTTTTGTTCTCTCCGATAGAAGTAGAGGCCAAAATTATCTGTGAAGGTTTTTCCTCCAATTGTTCACTTGGCGAAACCAGCGTATAGGCCAATGTAGTCATTATTAAAACGCAAGCTGCATACCCCACATATTTAAACCAATCGGCAAATTTTCTTTTGGGGCCCAATACGTTTTTACGCTCACCTTCCTTTAGCAGTTTGGCGACATGCCTTGCTTTGAGAACATGATAACGTTGTTGTTGCTTAGGGTTCTTGAGCAACCACTTTACAACTTCAGCCTTTTTATCATCTGGCAGTCGACCTTCTACCAATGCATTGATATCCTTGTTGTTCATCTTGTTATAGGAACAGTATTCAATAGCATGACGTAAAAGGAAAGGGTACCCCCTAGTCGGAAAGTAAAATTTATAAAAATAAAGAAGGCAAATACTCCCGCAATGCTACCCGAAGTTGTCGCAGAGCCCTACTCATATGGTTTTCCACGGTTTTTGGGGAAATTTCCATTTCTTCGGATATTTCTTTATGGCACAATCCCTCCACCCTACTTTTCGTGAAGACTTTCTTACATTTTTCGGGGAGTTGCTCTATGGCCTTATCCACCAAAGATTGGAGTTCATTTGCCAAAATCGATGAAGCCACGTCATCTGCCAAAGCACCATGGTTCAACCAAAACTCTTGCTGTTCCAAGGACATTTCTTTGGTGAGCTTATTTTTTTTGGCCCGGAGGTAATCCAAACAAGCATTTCGGGTCATACTATATATATACCCCGTAAAATTGGAGGTAATCTGTAACGTCCCCCATTTTTCCCACAATTTGATAAAGACGTCGTGGATGATTTCCTCCGCATCCTCCTGGGAAGGTATGTAACTGTTTACAATTACAACCAGTTTAGGCCTGTAGAACTCATATATTATGCTAAAATCATCCTCTAAGGTGTTCTCCGATAGAGGGTCGATTTTGAGGTTATGCAAATATTCTGGCTTCATTTTTGGTAAATGCAAACATTTTACACCTGCAATTTACAAATTTCGAACTAACAACAAATTTTAATCTCTTTATTTGCTTACCTAGTCTGAATAAAAACAATAGTGTATTTATAACATTTTCAGTCAGGTTACGCCCTCACCCTTTTATTTCACAAAACGAATTCATCCAACAAAATCAATTTAGCTGATCAAAACACCGCCTGTTCCCTACGAAAGGCCAAAACATATTCTTTACTTACCCGTACGACCTCTACTCTTAATTCTATGGAGCCAAGGTGTACGTAAAGTCTATCCTTGTCTGCACAACAGTACCGGTTACTTGGGTCACATTATATATTTCTGAAAACGTAAATGCCGTTAAATCCTCATTAAACTCCAGACTAGTGGTTTGAAGGGTACAGGAAGACACCAGACTAAGTCCCTGCGAATTCAATTCCCACGTTCCTGAAGAAGGGACCGCATAGTCACAATCTTCCCCATACTTTCCTATTTCATAAGTAAAACTTCTGTCCGAATCAAAGGTATAGGCCGCATCTCTGGCACACTCTTCATATTGTTCAAAAAGATTTGTTGATGCATTGTCCGTATCATCATCCGTCAAATCCAATTCTTTTGCGGCAACAATGTCACTAAGAATCCATTCCCCTAACAGTATCTCCTCATTGGCAGTAAGTTTACCGGTAAAATCTTGCACACATTCAGGTCCATCATCCGATGAACAAGACAAGAGAGTTACACCAATACACATTAAAGACAAAGCGTTAAAAAACATCCGTTTCATTTTCAAAATAGTTTTATAGTTTGTAGAAGGATGAACAATAATGCAAATGGTTGTGTCCCCCTTTTTAAAGATTAAAATTCATCCAACATGATGAAACCTCTAAAGAATGCTGTTTTTGTATGAAGTATTTTTTTTATTCGGGCAATTTCATTATCCTCCTACGCTAAAGAATAGAATTGTAGATGGCCAAAAAAGGAGAAAATAAGTATTTTGACATTCATGCCCCGGTATTTTACCCTGCGGCGATCATCATTTTGACCACCATTCTGGTCTCCTTTTTTTATAGCGAGTCCTTGGTATCTTCCTTTGGCTATTTTCAAGAGAAGACCTCGGAATATGCTGGCTGGTTTTTCATTGTAACCATGAATATTTTTGTGGTGGCGGCATTGTGGTTTGCCTTTAGCAAATTTGGAAAAATAAGATTGGGCGGTCCAAAAGCCAGACCTCAATTTTCGACTTTCGCATGGTTCTCCATGCTGTTTTCGGCCGGGTTGGGCATTGGGTTAATGTTTTATGGCGTAGCAGAGCCCATGTTCCATTATGAGAACCCTCCCCTACCTGTGGACACCCTTGGGGAAAGGGCTGAAAATGCAATGTTGTTCACTTTCCTACATTATGGTTTTCATGGGTGGGCACCTTATGTTATTGTTGGGTTGGCCTTGGCATTCTTCACCTTTAACAAGGGCTACCCGTTAACCATCAGCTCTCTTTTTCGCCCTCTTATCGGAAACATGGCAAATGGTTTTTTGGGTCATGTCATCAACGTTATTGCCGTGATTGCGACCGTATTTGGATTGGCCACCACACTTGGCATAGGGGTACAACAAATAGGTTCCGGGCTCGAGTTTTTGTTCGGTATTGAAAATACGACGCAAACCCATGTAATCCTTATCATTATCATCACTTTGGCGGCAACGGCTTCGGTGGTATTGGGATTGGACAAAGGAGTTCGTATTTTAAGCGTTCTCAATATGAGATTGGCCCTACTGTTCTTGATATTTATTTTGTTCATAGGGCCTACTTCATTTATCTTGGATGGACTTGTTCAAAACGTTGGGAATTACCTGAACTCTCTGATCAAGATCGGAACTTGGGCAGAAACCTATCAAGATAACAATTGGCAGCACGATTGGACTATTTTCTATTGGGCCTGGTGGATAAGTTGGTCGCCTTTCGTGGGCATGTTCATCGCCCGTGTTTCCAAAGGAAGAACGGTTAAAGAGTTTATTTTGGGAGTGCTTTTGGTACCATCCCTACTGGTTTTTGTTTGGATGTCCGTTTTTGGCGGGGCGGCCATTTTTGTAGAATCGCAAGGTTTGGCCCCTATAGCACAGAGCGTCTCCGATGACCTGTCCACAGCTCTTTTTGTACTCTTACAGGAATTTCCTTTATCGTCGGTCACTTCCTTTGTTGGAATTGTATTGGTAACCATATTCTTTGTAACCTCATCGGATTCTGGTTCCTTGGTCATAGACAGTATCACTTCTGGTGGAAAACTGGACGCTCCCGTGGGGCAGAGGATATTTTGGGCGCTATTGGAAGGTGGTGTGGCGGCATCCCTTTTATTTGCGGGTGGATTAAAAGCGCTGCAATCTGCCGTAATTTCTGCCGGACTTCCGTTTGCCATTATTATCTTGCTTATAATTTACTCCCTGGCCCGCGAGTTTACCAAGACCTCGCATAAAATGTGGCTAAAGGCCAAGGAGAAAGAACGAAAGGCGTACTTGGAACAACTGAAAAACATTATCAATTCCGAAGAAGATGAAGATTGACAAACTATTTATAGGTCTGGATTTATCAAAATATGACCATGCCTGCATTGCGAATGCCCACTACCTACTAAATCATATTCCAACCATCAAAACCGTGGTTCTATATCATAACATCAAGTTTGATTTTATTGGCGAGTTAGATGAATTTACAGCCTTGAGCAGTGGTCAGCTCCGGGAGAAGATCTTAAAGTATATCAAAAAAAACTATGTCCCATTGTTCCATAAACATTCGGATAAAGTGACTCCTACCGTAACGGACGATAATAGCACCATAAATGCCATTAAAAACCAGTTGCCCTACAACACAAGTTCCACGCTTTTTATTTTTGGCAGCAAATCCCAAGAGGATGGCACAGGAGATGTTCCGTTAAAAACGGTATCGTTGAAGATGTTCAATTCCCCAGCTATGTTCTGTCCCGTTCCTGCAAGCACACCGTATAAAACACTCTTTGCCGCAATCGACCTAAAAACCAAAGGCAGCGACAAAAAAGTGATTGCTTGGTCCAACGAATTCCGGGAGCATTTTAAAGAACTGGAAGTTACTGGTGTTTATGTAAATGAAACCCCGATTACCTATTTTCCCTATATCGGGAAAGATGATGATGAAATTGCAGATGAGCTTTGGCATAATTGCGAGGCCAAGTTCAAGAAACTGACGGAGAGCCATCAGAAGCACTTGAAAGAATGGAACTTTAAACTAGTTAAGGGAAAAGGCGTCGTTCAAAACCTGAAAAAGACCATAAAGAAGGAGAAGCCCAATGTGTTGATTTTGGGCAAGAATTCCACCTTTCTACGAAACACGAACATTTATGGAAGCACCGCTAGAAAATTTCTAATGAGCTCGCCAAAAGTTCCCGTTTTGGTGATCTAAAGTTTCCTGATCTTAATATTTCGGAACCATGTTTCAAAATACCAATACTGCAAGGCTATCTTTCCTTCTGTGGTCTTGCCAAATTCTGGATACTTCGCAAAGTGGGTCTTGGCGATTTGGTTTTTCCATTCGGGCGATTTAAAATCTTCTTCTGCCGTTAAAATGCCGTTCAGATAAAATTCCACCTTACCGTCCATTTGTTTTATTCGGGCCCTGTTCCATTGTCCCTGCCGTATCTCTACCGTATTTTTTTGGGGTTGAAAAACATATAAACAGCCTGGCCGTTTCTCCGGTAGATCATAATCCATGTGGTCCGCACCCAAAATTTGATACTCTGGACCACTCTGCCAAGCTGTAGGGACATTTGGCAATTCTTGTACATTTATAAAAATTCCACTGTTACCGTTACCGGCTATCTTCCATTCCAAAGTAAGTTCATAATTCTCGTAAGGTTGGTCGGTGACCAAATCGCCAGCGGTCAGGGATTCATCGTTGGCATTACTGTGCAGTTCACCATTGACCACCTCCCAAACAGATTCGGTTCCCGGGTCATTGTACAAATGCCAACCATTCAACGACTCACCATCGAACAGTAGTTCCCAACCCTCATTCCTTTCTACTTCCAACAATTGATTCTGGACGGCATTTTCCACAGCAGCTTTTTTGGTACGCCACGTGTCTTCATCCTTTTTTGATTCGTTTTTACAGGAAGCCAATAATAGGAACGCAAGAAAATATCCGGTAAATTTTGTGTACATATAAGGTTTAGTTTGAATTAAGTGCAGCCATTAAAGATAGAAAAAGTAACCGAGCCGAAAAGAAGTTATTCATTTTTTGGCCATAGAGGTTGTCAGGTGACCTAAGTTACTTTATGAATTTATGGGTTTTTATAAATTGCATCTGCTAAATGTAAATATCATGAAAGGAAAGTTTGCCAATTTGATCAACAGCGAACAACTTACGCTCATCGATTTTTCCGCCGAATGGTGTGGCCCGTGTAAAATGTTGGCACCCATTTTAAAACAGGTGAAAGATGAGATGGGCGATGATTTGAAAATCGTTAAGATTGATGTCGACAAAAACCAGAAGCTGGCCAATACGTATCAGGTAAGAGGAGTTCCCACTATGATATTCTTTAAAAACGGTGAACAGCTCTGGAGAAAATCGGGCGTGCTTCAAAAAGGGGAAATCGTACAGTTGGCCAAATCATTTTTATAGCCTATTCAAATAGGTGAATGACCAAAAAGGGAACCTTGGAGTTAAAGGTCAGTTTTTTTATGACCGGCTCTCGGGTCAATCTTTCGAAAAAGTCGTGATCTTGATTGATCATAGCTACTATGTCGATATCCCTGTCTTCATCGATCAACTGTTGAATGGTATGGTTGATAGAAACCTCTTTTTCCACTTCCACAAATTCATAATCGATGGATTTTAAACGTTTTTCCAATGTTTTTTTCGATGCTTTTTGTTCGGACGACAGGTGCTCCAAACTTCCTACATGGATTATCGATAGCTTGGCATCGAAATCCTCTACAAGACCCAACAATGGCTTGAGCTCATAATTTTCAAAAAGATGCTCATAGCCCGTGGCCAACAATATGGAATCCGTTTTTCCATCGGGGATATAATCATCTGGAACGGCTATGACCGGACAAAAATCCATTTCCTTGATGACCTTGTAGGTGTTACTGCCCATAAAGACTTCCTTTAATCCGGAAGCTCCTTTGGTCCCCATGATGATATAGTCGATCTCCTCTTTATAAACAGTTTGGCCTATGGCATTCACCAAGGTGTCCATAATGGATTTGGCAACAAAAGTATGTTCTGGATTATCATCAAAGCTTTTGATTTTTTCCAGTTCACGCTGCAAATCGCGTTCAGATTGCCCTTTCATCAAATTGTACAGTCTGGTATCGTTGGCACCTGCCATTTTGGTTGATAGACCCGATGCCCCGACTTGATAGGAGTTCAGCACAAAAAAATCGCAGGGAACGTCTTTGAACAATGTCAAAGCATAGGCAATGGCATTCCATGCATTTTTGGAAAAGTCCGTGGGCAGTACAATCCGCTTCTTTCTCATGCCCCCTACCTTTTAATGTTCTGCATCACCAGAAATGGTATTTTCACCTGTAAACCGAGTAAATCCACAGTGGACCTGTACAACATATCCTCAAAAAACGAATGACGGGAATTCATCATCACCAACATACCGGCCTCCTTCTGCTCAATCTGTTCCAAAATCAGCCCCGCCTTGTTCTTTACGGGAGCAGTTTCAAAATATAAATAGGCCTTGTCCAACGTACCTTCCAAAAAAAGCCTATTGTCTTCTTGACGTGGACTGAGTTCGTCAAAATCCGTAATGTAAAGACAATGTACCTTAGATTTGAATTTCCCGGCCAAATCGCCCAGCAGTTTTAACTCCCGACGCTTGTAGGGCAGCAAATAATCCGTGGGGAAAAGGATGGCCTTGGGTTGCCTATATTCAAAATCCTCCGGTATGGCCAACACGGGGCATTTTACATACTTGAATATTTCAATGGTAAAGCTCCCAAATGTGGTCTTGTGACTGCTAGTCGCTCCTTTCGTACCCATAATGACCACATCGATGTTCATCTCATCCACAAAATCGTTTACGCCGTCAACCAGACTGTCAAAACTGGCAACGGTCTCAAAATTGTGCAACGGGTTTGGTGGTTCACCGACCACTGTATTTACCAGTTCATCCAATTTCTTTTCTGTTTGTGCCTTTCTTTCCTTTTTGAGTTCATCAATATCGTCCGTAGCCGTTTTATACTCACCGTACACCTCTTCGCCATAGGCATGCAACACAAAAAAGCAAGCACGCTCACATTTAAAAAGCTGCTGGGCATATTGCAAAGCATGAAGGGAATTCTTTGAAAAATCGGTAGGTATGAGCACAGTTTTCATGACTAATTCGCTTTTATCAAAGATAAATCCACTAAATCTGATAAAAAATGACATTGGTCACTCGACGATTGTCGTTAAATTTTAACAAACCAGAAATCAAATTCTTCATTTTATATGGAATTATATGTCGTTAACCCCTAACATATGGCTGTTGAGCGGATTACTATGTTAAAATAACACCTACGACTTTCATTGAATATTATACTAGGTTTATCTTTGATAATCGTCTGTTTTTAAATAAAGACAACGTAACCGCCACCAAACCAAAATGAAAGTAAAATACATCGTCTACACACTATTAGTTGTTGGAGTAGGTGCTCTTATAGCTTACAGGATTAAGTCCAATTCCGAAATCGGTAAGTCCGGGAATTCCGGACCCAAGATCGCTACGGTTTCCGGAACCATATTGAAACCTTCAAAATTCGAGGACAACATTTCCATTTCGGGTACTTTGGAAGCCAATGAACAGATAGATATAAGGAGCGAGGTTTCCGGAATCGTGGAAAGTATCAATTTCAAAGAAGGTTCCGAAGTCTCGGAGGGACAAATTCTCTTCAAGGTAAACGACATAGAATTACAGGCCCAGTTGTCCAAGGCACTTACCGCAAAAAAATTGGCCTCCGAAAACGAAAGACGGGCAAAACTTTTATTGGAAAAACAGGCCATCAGCCAAGAGGAATATGACATTGCCAGCGCCGATTATCTTTCCGCGAGCGCGGAATCCGAACTTATATCCGCACAATTGTCCAAGACCAATGTCAGGGCTCCGTTTTCCGGTACCATCGGGTTGCGGTCCATTTCAAAAGGCACCTATGTGACGCCTACGACCGTAGTCGCCAAATTGGTAAATACCGATGATTTGAAAATCACCTTTTCTGTTCCGGAAAAATACGCATCCCAAATTCAGGTCGGCACCGAATTGACCTTTACCACATCCGATTCAAAGGAAGTGCATAAAGCAACGATTTACGCCATAGACCCAGAAGTGGATATTGCCACAAGAACACTCAGGGCAAGAGCGATTACGAGCAACAAGAACCATAAGTTATATCCCGGTGCCTATACCAATGTAAATTTACCCTTGGAAACTGCGGAGAATGCAATTCTTGTACCAACCGAAGCTCTGATACCGGTACAGAACGGAAAAAGAATCTATATCGTTGAAAATGGCAAGGCCAAAGAGATTGATGTGGAAATAGGCGCCAGAACAGGGTCGTCCGTAAGAGTGATTTCCGGACTACAACCTGGAGATACCATAATCACCTACGGGGTTATGGCACTTCAGAATGGAACGCCCATTAAAGTTAACCTAGAATAAATCGTAAACGCTGAGCTATGAATTTATCAACCTTAAGCATAAAAAGGCCTGTACTTGCGATTGTTATGAACATAGCCATTATACTCTTCGGAGCTATTGGCTATACATTTTTAGGAATCCGGGAGTACCCGTCCATCGACCCGGCAATAGTTTCTGTCAGAACCAATTATTCCGGTGCGAATGCGGACATTATCGAATCACAGATTACAGAACCCTTGGAAAAGGCCATCAACTCCATTGATGGAATACGTAATATTTCCTCTTCCAGTGTACAGGGTTCCAGTTCCATAAGTATAGAGTTCAATCTGAATAAAAATTTAGAGGAAGCGGCCAACGACGTTCGTGATAAAGTTTCACAAGCGGTCAGGAGCCTACCCGAGGACCTGGATGCGCCCCCCGTGGTGTCCAAGGCAGATTCCAATGCCGAAAGGATTCTCTCCATGACCATCCAGAGCGACAACAAGAATATCCTAGAACTGTCCGATTTTGCCGAAAATGTCATTGCCCAGCGATTGGAGACCATTCCAGGCGTGAGTAGCATCCAAATCTGGGGGCAACGAAGGTACGCCATGCGATTATGGATAGATCCCGTAAAACTTGCGGCATACGGGTTGACAGTGGCCGATGTAAGGGCGGCACTTTTATCACAGAACGTAGAACTTCCATCCGGTAAATTGACGGGGGACAATACAGAATTGACCGTAAAGACCATTGGCAACCTAAATACCGAAGATGGTTTCAACAATATCGTAATCAAGTCGGACGGTGCAAGATTGGTGCATTTGAGCGATATCGGAAAAGCTTCGTTGGAAGGGGAGAACATGGAGACCAAGATGACGAATTTGGGTCAACCCATGGTTGCAACCGCGATAATCCCACAACCCGGCACCAACTATCTGGAAATTGCCGACGCTTTTTACGAAGAATATGAGCAGTTAAAAAAAGATTTGCCTGAAGATATATCGTTGAACATTGTTGTTGACGATACGGTATTCGTGAGAAGGGCGGTGACCGAAGTTGCCGAAACCTTGTTGATATCCATAATATTGGTCATCCTTGTGATCTATCTTTTCTTTAGGAACTGGTCCATGGCAATAAGACCATTGATCGATATCCCAGTTTCCTTGATCGCTACCTTCTTTATTATGTGGATGTTCGGGTTTTCCATCAATGTACTCACCTTATTGGCCATTGTTCTTGCTACGGGCCTTGTAGTAGATGATGGCATTGTGGTGACGGAGAACATATATAAGAAAGTAGAGGAAGGTATGACGCCCATTGAGGCTGCAGTAAAAGGTTCGAAAGAGATATTTTTTGCGGTCATATCCATCTCCGTGACGCTAGCGGCCGTTTTTCTTCCAGTAATATTTTTGGAAGGATTCGTCGGAAGGCTTTTTAGGGAGTTTGGGGTAGTCCTCAGTGCAGCCGTTCTCGTGTCGGCATTTGTTTCGTTGACATTGACACCCATGTTGAACGCTTACCTGATAAAACCGGGCAAACAAGGTCAATCCAAATTCTACAGGACCACGGAAAAATTCTTCATTATGATGAATGAGTCCTACGAACGGGCATTAAAGAAATTTATGGCAAGGAAATGGTTGAGTTTCCCGTTATTGCTCGCCTGCATCGGAGTTATCGTCCTATTCTACAACCTACTACAAAAAGAAACAGCTCCCTATGATGATCGTAGCTACGTACGTTTGGTAGTCAAAGCACCCGAAGGATCTTCCTATGAGTATATGGAAAAATACATGGATGGCATTACCCAGTTGGTATTGGATTCCATTCCAGAAGCACAGGTAGGCTTGATTCTGACCTCTCCGGGTTTTGGTGCATCTTCTGTAAATAGTGGAAGGGCCAGTATCATATTGTCGGAACCGGGCGAACGTGATCGCTCACAGGCCGAGATTGCAGATGAGTTCAGTAAATGGGCAAAATCGTATGTTGGCGGTAGATCAAGTGTTTTCCAACGACCCACCATTTCCGTGAACAAACGGGGTGGTGCGCCGCTCCAATTCATCATACAGGCAAAAAACTTTGAAAAATTAGAGGAAAAAGTGCCTGAATTTATGGCCGAGGCGGAAAAGGACCCCACCTTTTCATTTGTGGACGTAAATCTAAAATTCAACAAACCGGAGCTTTATGTAACCATCGATAGGGAAAAGGCCGAAAGTCTCGGTGTGTCCGTACTGGATGTTGCCCAGACCCTGCAACTATCTTTAAGTGGTCAACGTTTTGGTTACTTCCTTATGAACGGAAAACAATATCAGGTCATTGGTCAGTTCGACAAACAGGACAGGAACGAACCCATGGACCTGACCTCAATATTTGTTAAAAACAACGATGGACAAATGATTCAATTGGACAATTTGGTCAATACCGAAGAACATAGCAGTCCACCTCAGTTGTATCACAATAACCGATATATGTCCGCCACCGTATCGGCGAATCTTGCACCGGGCATGAGCATGGGAGATGGTATCGAAGCTATGGAGCGCATAAAAGATAGGGTTCTGGACGATACCTTTACTACTGACCTTGGCGGGGAGTCAAGGGATTTTGTGGAAAGTAGCTCAAATACCGCATTTGCTTTTGGACTTGCCTTCCTGTTGATTTTTTTGATCTTGGCGGCACAGTTTGAAAGTTTTATAGACCCCTTTATTATTATTTTGACCGTACCGATGGCAGTCGCCGGGGCCATGTTCTCTTTGTGGCTGTTCGGCGAATCATGGAATATTTTTAGCCAGATCGGAACCATAATGCTGATTGGACTGGTGACCAAGAACGGAATCCTGATCGTGGAATTTGCCAATCAGTTACAAGAGGAAAACGAACATATTTCCAAATTTGAGGCAATAATGCAAGCTTCGGTCTCAAGGCTCAGACCTATTTTGATGACAAGTTTGACCGTTGCCCTTGGTGCGTTGCCAATAGCAATGTCCCTTGGTGCGGCATCACAAAGTAGAACCGGGATGGGGGTAGTAATCATAGGAGGAACCATGTTCTCCCTTGCACTTACCTTGTTCATTATTCCAGCATTGTACGTCATGTGGTCAAGAAAAAAAGTTCAAAGACCAGAATTTAAAACCCTGGAGCTAACATAACTTATGGATTTTAAACATTACCTACCGTTCTTATTTCTACTGGTCATAACACTTTCCTCCAACGCACAGGAAGTGCTTACCGTTGAAGAAGCTGTAAAGATCGCGCTTGAGAACAACTACCAGATAAAGACCGCAAAGAACGACCTTCGCATGGATGAAATGGGCTTGAGCCCGGGTCAGGCTGGCATGTTGCCACAAGTTACTGCTAGTGTAGTGGACAACAATAGTGTACAAAACTTATCGCAAACGCGTGTAGATGGAACGGAAGTAGAGCGAGATAATGCCAAGAACAGCAACCTGAACTACGGTGTTGCCCTGGAATGGACCATTTTTGACGGATTGCGCATGTTCGCCAACTACGAACAGCTCAAGGAAACCAAAAAACTGGGCAAAGCTGAGCTAAAACAGGCCATTTTAGGAAAAGTGGGCGATGTAATGACCACATACTACGATTTGGTACAGCAGCAGCAGCAACTTTCCGCTTTGGACAGTACCCTATTGATATCCGAACAACGCGTGGAACTGGCGCAGAACCGTTTTACCATAGGTAAAGCCTCCAAGTTAGAGGTGTTGAACGCACAAGTGGACCTGAATACGGATAAAACCCAAATGCAACGTCAGCAAGAGCTGCACAAAAACACAAAAATCCAATTGAACGAACAACTGGCCCGTGATCTAAAAATCGATTTTAAGGTTATCCCTGAAATTTTTGTTGACCAACAGCTGAACCTTGAAGAATTGGAAAACAAGGTAGTTGAAGAGAACCCACAGTTGCAAGCGGAAAAAATAAGTAAACGTATAAGTGAATTGCAGCTTAAACAAATAAAAGCTTCCCGGTATCCTTCGATATATGTGACCACTGGTTACAACATCGGAAATTCCACCTCGGAACTAGGATTTAGCACGCGTTCACAATCCAATGGATTCAACTATGGTTTTGGGGCATCTTTGAACTTGTTTGACGGATTCAATCAGAACAGGAACGAAAAAATCGGTAAAATTGCCTTGGAGAATGCCGAAATAGCCATAGCCGTACAAGAACAGAGTTTGACTTCCATGGTAAACAGCACCTATCAAACCTACCTTACCAATATTAGTTTGATGGAACTGGAAGAAAAAAATGAATCCATTGCCAAAGAAAACCTGGATATTACCGTGGAGAAGTACCGTATTGGTATTATTCCTACGATTGAATTCAGAACGGCCCAATTAAACTATATCAACGCCAAGGTACGTAACAGCAATGCCAAGTATCAAGCCAAGGTTTCCGAGATTATCTTGAAACAATTGGCCGGAAGTCTTCAGATATAAAAAAGGGCGCTCCAAGCACCCCTTTTTCCAATCGTTTTTAGAAAGTCTTAGTTCCCATTAAACCATATCATCACGTATACTACGATGGCTATGATAACGAGCGAAATGACAATATCCTTCCAATTATAACTGCTCTTATTATGCTTTTTCTCTTCTTCCGAGATGGTGGCATAGGTCAGGTTTTTGAGTTTTTCCTCAGATGGGGCTGCCGTCGCATAGCTAACGACCAAAATCAATATGATACAAAACAAGAAGAACCATGCCGCAAAGGACAAAAAGTTCATATTGCCCAGCAGGAACCAAAAACTATCCGGATTCAAGGAATCCTTTACCAGTTCCAGCACAATACGCAGTGCTCCCACTATAAATCCGACAACCATGGTTACAAATGCACCTTGGGCATTGATCCGCTTATGGAAAATCCCCAACAAGAATACTGCTGTGATAGGCGGTGCTATGTAGGATTGTACGCTCTGTAGATATTCGTAGAGCACACCGGAAATATTGGCCATGATAGGAATCCATATGATACCGATGATCACCACGATCACCGTTGCGATCTGACCGGTTCTTACCAATTTTTTTTCTGGGGTATTTGGCCTCAATTTTTTGTAAATATCAACTGTAAACAGTGTGGAACACGAATTGAAAACGGAAGCCAACGAACTCATCAAAGCGGCCAAGAGACCAGCCGCCACAAGTCCGCGAAGTCCCGATGGCAATAGGTTGCTCATTAAAACAGGAAACGCTTGGTCGGGACTGTCCCATTGCAATTCGCCTCGCATTTTTAGCGTTAGGGCGATTACACCCGGAATCAAAAACAAGAATACCGGCAACAGTTTTAACAGTGCGCCAAAAATGGTTCCCCTTCGCCCTTCTTTGATATTCTTTGCCGTTAGTGCCCGCTGTACGATATATTGATCGGTACACCAATACCAAATACCCGTAATGGTACTGGTAATCAATAAGGGGGGCCACGGAAAGTCAGGATCTGACGCTGATCTCCACATGTTCAGGTATTCGGGGGTAACAGTTTCCTTCATACTTTCCCATCCTCCCACATGATCTAACCCAATAAAGGTAAGTGCAGCGGCCCCGATCACCAAGATCACGGCTTGTAAGGTTTCCGTGTATACCACGGCCCGCATACCTCCAAGGACAGTGTAAATTCCGGTCAGTACCACAGTTGCAATGGCACCTGTCCAAAAATCGATTCCCAAGAGTGCGGAAACAACTATACCTCCGGCATAAATGGTTACGGAAATTTTAGTGAGCACATAGGCCACGATGGAGAAAACGGAAAGAATCCACCTCGCTCTAGCGTCAAAGCGTTTTTCCAAAAATTCGGGCATGGTAAACACTCCTGCCCTAGCATAAAACGGAAGGAATACCCAACCTAAAATCAAAACCACCCATGCCTGGATCTCATAAATCAACATGGGCAAACGGTCACCGGCACCTGCCCCGGCCAATCCAACTACGTGTTCCGACCCAATATTGGAAGCAAAGATAGAAGCACCGACCACAAACCAGCCTACGTTTCTACCTGCCAAAAAATAATCTTCCGTGTTGTTCTCCTTTTTTCGGATTACCCATAATGCAATTCCGAGAAGGATCAGGAAGTAGATGGATATCGCAACCCAATCAAAAGTATCCAATGTCTGCATGACGGTTAATTTTATTTGGTTGATAATTTATACATGGTCCTTGTAGTATATTTTTCCCCTGGGTTTAGCCTTACTGAAGGAAAATCCAACTGGTTGGGACTATCGGGATAATGCTGGGTTTCCAAACAGAATCCCGAACGTTTTACATAGGTACCCCCTCCTTTTGCAGGCAAGGTGCCGTCCAAAAAGTTTCCGCTGTAAAACTGTATGCCGGGTTCATTGGTGTACACTTCCAACAAACGACCTGTTTTTGAATGATACGCCGAGGCGGCCAAACGAAAATTGTCTTCATCCTCATTAAGCACCCAACAGTGATCGTAACCTTGACCAAGTCTCAATTGTTCATTATCGGCTTCTATCTCCTTAACGATTGGTTTTGGCTCCTTAAAATCGAAAGGGGTTCCAGCAACCTCCCTAAATTCTCCTGTTGGAATCAAACCACCATCAACGGGCAAGTAAGTGTCTGCGTTCAAATAAATTTCGTGATCCAAAACAGGTTCGGAAAGTTGGCCGGAAAGATTAAAATAACTGTGTTGTGTCAAGTTGACAACGGTCGGTTTGTCCGTCACAGCTTCATACTGAATATCCAATGCATTGTCATCCGTAAGGGTATAGGTGACTTTTACATCCAATGTTCCGGGATATCCTTCCTCGCCATCTTCACTGGTGTAGGTGAGCTCTACGGCAGCACCTTCCTCAGTAGTTTTGGCAACTCCGTCCCATACCACTTTATCGAATCCTTTTTCTCCTCCATGCAAATGGTTATCGCCATCGTTTGTGGCCAGCGTATAGGTTTCTCCGTCCAAAGAAAACTTCCCGTTGGCTATACGGTTTCCATACCTACCAATAAGTGCCCCAAAAAACGGGTTTCCATCAAGATATTGGTCTAGATCATCAAAACCTAAAACAATGTCCTCATAGGCCCCATTGCTATCTGGAGCTGTCCAACGGGTGATGATGCCGCCATAGGTGATGACATCCACTTCCATTCCAGCTTCATTTTTCAGAGTGAACTTTTTCACTTTTGTCCCATCTGGCATTTCCCCAAAGATGGTTTCTTCAATAGAATTTTGATTGTTTTCTGTTTTCGTGGTTTCCATTTCTGATTGACTCTCTTTTTTGTTTTGCTTGCAGCCTATCATAAAGACCAAAAGCAAAAATGGGTACAATATAGAAGGTTTGGCTATTTTCATCATTATAGTTTTTGTTAGTTAATTACATCCCATGTTGAAATAGGTGATAATATGCTTCGTTGGCATGGAGTTGATCTTTAAATGCCCTGAGTTTCGTATCCGAATCTATGACTAAAAGTTCTATACCGAAAATATCGGCGAAGTCTTCCATATATTCGGTGGTCAATGCCTGTGTATAAACCGTATGATGTGCTCCTCCCGCATGAATCCAAGCGGTTGCGGCCACTTCCAAGTTTGGCTTTGCATCCCAAAGCACCCGTGCCACCGGTAGTTTTGGCAAATCGGCCATAGGTTCCACGGCCTCTACTTCATTTACGATCAAACGGAACCTGTTGCCCATATCGATCAAAGATGCGTTCAACGCTTCTCCTGCCGGGGAATCAAAAACCAATCGCACAGGATCTTCTTTGCCCCCAATGCCCAAAGGATGCACTTCGCAAGAGGGCTTTGCACTTGCAATGGAAGGACAAATCTCCAACATGTGAGAGCCCAGGACATAATCTTTCTGAGGTGTGAAGTGGTAGGTATAATCTTCCATAAAGGAAGTGCCTCCTTCCAACCCTTCGGCCATTACTTTCATGGTTCGGGTCAAGGCGGCGGTTTTCCAATCGCCTTCGGCACCAAAACCATAGCCATCTGCCATTAAACGCTGCACGGCAAGTCCCGGCAGTTGTTTTAAAACGCCCAGATTCTCAAAAGTATCGGTAAAGGCCTTGAAACCACCTTCATCCAAAAAGGTTCTGAGTGCCAGTTCTATTCTGGCTGAATCTATTAAAGACTGTCGTTGTGCTCCATTCTTTTGAAGCGAATCGGACAAGTTATAGCTCGATTCGTACTCTTCTATCAATTGATCTACAGCTTTTTGCTCCAATCCATTGATAAGATTGGTGATGTCGGATGAATCGTAACCGTTTACTGAAACCCCGAAGCGCATTTGGGCCGAAACTTTATCCCCTTCAGTTACAGCAACTTCTCGCATATTGTCACCGATTCTGGCCACTTTCATATGTTGCAATTCATCAACTCCCAAAGCAACTCGCGCCCAAATGGATAGTTTTTGTTGAACTCGCTCATCTTTCCAATGACCTACCACTACTTTGCGATTTTTACGCATCCGGGACATCATAAATCCAAACTCCCGGTCGCCATGTGCGGATTGATTCAGATTCATAAAATCCATATCAATGCTGTCCCACGGGATTTCTGCATTGAATTGGGTGTGCAGGTGGCACAAAGGCTTGCTCAATATCTTGAGTCCTGCAATCCACATTTTAGCTGGGGAAAAAGTATGCATCCAGGTCACGACCCCTATACAAGAGGTGGAGTTACTTGCTTCACGACAGAGAGCGGTAATTTCTTGCGGCGTGGTAACAATGGGTTTAAAAACCAAGCTGACAGGCAATTTTCCAACTGCATTCAATCCTTCAACAATATCTTTTGAATCGCTGGCGACTTGTTTTAAAGTTTCTGGCCCGTACAAATGTTGGCTTCCCGTGACAAACCAGATTTCCTTTTTGGATATTTTCATTTACTGTGATTTATTTATTGACCGTAATAAGCATTTTTACCGTGCTTACGCTCGTAGTGTTTTTTTATTAGTGAATCTTTTAATCTTGGTGCCTGTGGATTAATCTGCAAGGTCAAGTAGGCCATTTGTGCCACGGTTTCCAATACTTTGGTATTGTAAACTGCCTTGGCCGCATTTTTTCCCCAAGCAAAAGGACCATGGTTTCCGATCAAAACCATCTGGACCTCGTTATAGTCCAAATTTCTTTCCTTGAAACAATCCAAAATCTGGATTCCCGTGTTGTGCTCATAGTTTCCTTCGATCAGTTCATCAGCCATTGGCGGGGCACAAGGAATATCTTGGGTGAGATGATCGGCATGTGTGGTCCCAAAAATTGGGATATCCTTTTGTGCCTGTGCCCAAGAAACCGAGTACATGGCATGCGTATGGGCCACTCCCCCAATATTTTTCCAGTTTTTATAGAGATAGCTATGTGTTTTGGTATCCGATGAAGGTCTTAAACTGCCCTCGACCACATTGTTATCGTAATCCATGATCACGATATCCTCTGGTTTTAGGGTTTCATAAGGAACACCACTGGGTTTTATGGCAAAAACCGCATGGTCCCTGTCCACGGCACTCACATTGCCAAAGGTGTATATGACCAGACCCAAGGCGTTGAGTTCCATGTTTGCCTCATAGCATTCTTCTTTGAGCGATGTATATTTTGAACGCATACTTATTTGTTTTTGTTCGTTTGCTCTTCCACGAAGTTTCCAAGCTGTTTGTATTCTTCCAGTAATTTGGCATATACTTCCACTTGGGACGATTGTGGGAAATATTCGGCTTCAAAACCACTTCCCATCACCTTGCTGGCCTCAATCACATTTTCATAAATCCCTGCGGCCACTGCTGCGTATATCGCAGCACCCAAAGCCGGTGCTTGGTCAGATTCTGCAACTTTAATGGGCATGTTCAGTACATTGGCCAAGGTTTGCATAATAAATGGTGATTTCCTGGCCACACCGCCAATGCCGATCACGGTCTCGATTTTTACGCCTTCTTCCTCAAAACGGTCCACGATCATTTTGGCGCCAAAACAAATCGCGTTCACCAAGGATTTGAAAATATGCGGGGCCTTGGTTCCCAATGAAATTCCAGAAATGGCACTCTTCAATTCTTGATTGGCATCTGGGGTTCTTCGTCCATTCACCCAATCCAACGCAACTGGCACGGCTTCTGCAAGCGGAATATTTTTTGCTTGTTCTGCCAAAGAGCGAATAAAATTCGCTTCCACCTCGGCCTTGAGCTGTGCTTTTTGTTCTTCTGACAATATTTCGGAGTTTAGAACAAGGTTGTCCAATGGCCATTGCAATACACCTTTGAACCAAGCCAATACATCTCCAAAAGCGGACTGACCTGCTTCCAAACCTACCATACCTGGAATTACGGAACCATCAACCTGTCCACAGATTCCCTTGACGGTTTTATCGCCTACCGCTTCGTTGGAAGATACCATAATATCGCAAGTGGATGTTCCCATTACCCGAACCAACGCATGATGATCCACTTTGGCACCTACCGCACCTGCGTGGGCATCAAAAGTGCCTACGGCAATCACCGTATCGGTGGTAAGGCCCAATTTATCGGCCCATGCTTTATCTAAATGGCCTGCTATTTCGTTGGAGGTGAAGGTATCATCATACAGGTCATCCCGAAGTGAAGCTAAATATGGATCTAATTTTGATAAAAATCCTGCATCGGGCAATCCGCCCCAGCTTTCGTGCCACATGGCTTTATGTCCTGCTGCACATCGGCTTCTTTTAAATGTTTTCAAATCCTTTTCATCTGCCAAGAGATAGGTGATGAAATCACAATGTTCCATCCAAGTATGCGTGGCATCGATCACACTTTTATCCGCTCTGGCCACATGAAGTATTTTGGCCCAGAACCATTCGGAAGAATAAATCCCACCTTCGTATTTGGTATAGTCTTCACCACCCCAGCTTCTGGCCAATTCGTTGATTTCGTTGGCCTCCTTTACCGCGGTGTGATCTTTCCAAAGCACCATCATGGCGTTTGGATTTTCTTCAAAACCTTCCACACATGCCAATGCTGCACCGTCTTGGGTTACTGGCATTGGTGAAGAACCCGTAGTGTCTATGCAAATGCCCTTTACGGTTTGCGGTGACGCACCACTCTGCTTTACTACGGAGCTTATCGTATGTTCCAACCCCTCAATATGATCCAAAGGGTGTTGACGAAACTGGTTGATGGCCGGATTACAATATTTCTGGGCCTTCCATCTGGGGTACCAGAACACTTCGGAGGCCAGTTCCGCCCCATTTTGGGTATCGATCATTACCGCTCTTACCGAGTCGGAACCATAATCGAGTCCTATTACATATTTCTTCATTACTCTTTTTCTAACTTCGATGCATTATTTTTCCTCTGCAGGTAACCATACCTTCATTTTGCCAATACCACGATTGGACCAAGCGTAGTATGGAATTGCGGTTAATTTTTCGTTGGATATAGTATTGACGCCTCCCAAAAGTTCCGGTTGCATCTCCACCTTAAAACTGTCCTCGGGTTTTACATCGATTTCATCAAAAGTACCTTTATTGTCGATTTCTTCCACGGCATAGACCATTGGACCGTACTCGAGGGACATTTTCCCTTTGTCTTCTGCCACCTTTGGATTGGCAATTACTTTTCTAACGGACATTGGGAATTCCAGTGAGACCTCATCCCCTGGTTTCCAAGTTCTCGTCAACGTGAAGTAGCCATCATCGGCGACCGCATCCAGTTCTTCTCCATTTAAACTAAGCTTGTTGCTCGCTTCGTCTTTGGATGAATACCGATACAAATCGCCAGGAAGCACTTGGTTTCTAGCCCATCCGGGAACCCTGAACCTGACCGTAAACTCGCCTTCCTCTTCAGGTTGTACGGTAAACTTCACTTTTCCGTTCCATGGATAGGCAGTTTCTTGGGTTACCCTAACAGTTTGCCCTTTCAATTCCACGGTTGCCTCATTACTGGCATACAGGTTTGCATACAGTGTATTTCCTTCTTTGGAATAAATCAATCCGGGCAATGCCGGAACAAAACGAATCACATTGGTTGGACAGCAAGAGCAATCGAACCAATCTTGTCGGGTGCATGCTCCCCTATTGAACTTGTAGACCCCATCGGATTCCAAGGCATTGGGATAAAAGAATTGTTGTCCATCCAGCGACAATCCAGAAATCAACCCATTGTATAAGGTTCTTTCAATAACATCAAAATATTTTACATCCCCGGTAAGGTTGTGCAACCTATGGTTCCAATACACATCTCCAATGGATGCACATGTTTCGTTGTAGGCCGTTAGGTTGGGCAGCTCGTAGTTTTCACCGAATGCTTCACCGTCGTGCTTGGCCCCAATACCCCCTGTTATGTACATTTTTTTGTTGACCATGTTTTCCCAGAGCGCATTCACCGCATCCAAGTAGGCAGTATCCTTTTCCATGGCAGCAATATCCGTCATGGCAGCATACATATAAACGGCTCTCACGGCGTGCCCCACTACTTCGTTCTGTGCCACAACAGGTAGGTGATCTTGCGAATAAGCCCCGAACAGTTCATGGTTTTCAGGATTGCCCCTATTGTCCAAAAAGTATTTGGAAAGTTTTAAATAATCCTCTTTTCCGGTAATCCGATACAGTTTGATGAGTCCCGTTTCTATGACCTGATGTCCAGGGACCGCAGCAATCTTTCCTTCGCCATCGCCAAAGGTCTCCACCATTAGATCGGCATTTTTGAGCGCAATGTCCAAAAAGTTTCGTTTTCCCGTGGCCTTGTAGTGAACGGCGGCGGCTTCATACAAATGGCCTGCGTTATAGAGTTCGTGACTTGCCGCCAAGGACTCCCAACGTTCTCCCTTGTCAACATTCACCCAATTGGCAGGCGGATTGGCCGGGTTGATTGTTCGCCAAGTGGTCAAATAACCATCAGGCTCCTGTCCGGCTTTAACAATGGACACCAAAGAATCGACCAATTTTTCCAATTCGGGATTGGGAGCACTGATCAAGGAATTGGAGGCTCCTTCAATAATTTTATAGACATCGGTATCATCAAACGGCATGGCTCCTTTTACCTCTCCTTCCATTTCTCCTCCAGCAATCAAAAAATTGTCAAAGCGACCTTCTTCCTCGCATTTGGCCAACGCATATGCTATGGTTTTTTCTTGAACCCGTTGTATGATGGGCAACCAAAACTCATCTTTGAGCTTTACGTTCTGGATGTTTACGGACTCAATGGGATAGTCAGGCGACTTCGTGACCATACTTTGATCACTCTGTTCATTTTTGGACTGTTCCTTGCATGCTATGTTCAACAGCAATAGACCTCCCAGTGTCAATAGGACTTTTTTCATTCTCTCCTAACTTCCTTGTAAAACAATAAGTGAATGTGCAGGAATGGTCAGTGTAATTTTCCCTTTCTTCAATTTGGCTCCTTTGAATTCCTTAGGCGCCACCTTTTCTGGATCATCAAAGGAATTATGATCTTGTAGCTCATCCGATGTCAAAATGCTCCCCTCGACATCTTTAAGGCCCAATGCGGATACGTCCATCTCCACCTCCATGTCATTTTCTGGATCAATGTTCACTACGGAGATATGAACCTTCTCCCCTCCATCTTTGGATGCCGATACGGATAATACCGGAAGCCCTCTGAACTCTGCATTTTCTTCGATCGTGGATGGCAGTAATTTTGCATCGTGGTGCACTTTGTACATGTGCATAACGTGATAGGTAGGCGTTTTGATCATTTTTTCCTCATCGGTAAGTATCACTGCCTGTAGCACATTCACCATTTGTGCCAAATTTGCCATTTTCACCCTTCTGGCATGATTGTTAAAGGTATTGAGCACGGTGCCGGCAATCATTACGTCCCTAATGGTATTCTGTTGGAAAAGCACTCCGTTCTTTACTTCTGGTTCGGCATCGTACCACCCTCCCCATTCGTCAACAAATAGGTCCACATTGCCCTCGGGGTCGTACTTATCCATAATTTCGATATGCTTGGTCACATACTCCTCCATATTGAGCGCCTGCTCCATAGTCTTAAAATAAATCTCTTCATCAAAGTTGACAGATGGGCCTTTATCGTCCCAATCAAACACAGCGTAATCATGCAGAGCAACAGCCTCCATTAATTCGTGAGGTACATTTTTCATCAAGGTTTCGGTCCAATGGTAATCATCTTCCGATGCTCCAGAGGCAATCCTATATACCTCGGTCTCACCGGACCAACCCGGCATAAAGGTGGCATATTGACGATAGATATCTGCATAGTACTCTGCGGTCATGTTTCCACCACAGCCCCAGGTTTCATTGCCAACGCCCCAATATTTCACCTTCCAAGGTTCTTCCCGTCCATTTTCACGGCGCCAATCGGCCATTGGGCTTATACCGTCATGATTGGTATACTGTACCCAGTCTATCAACTCTTGTACGGTACCACTGCCAACGTTTGCCGACAGATAAGGCTCCGCACCCAGCTCTTCACAAAGATTTAAAAAGTTATGGGTCCCAAAACTATTATCCTCTGTGGTACCTCCCCACCAGCGGTTAACGATGGTAGGACGATCCTCTTTGGGGCCTACACCGTCTTTCCAGTGATAGGTGTCCGCAAAACAGCCTCCCGGCCATCTTAGATTCGGAATATCAAGTTCTTTAAGGGCTTCAATAATATCGTTTCGCACTCCATCGGTGTTTGGAATAATCTTGTTTTCCTCTCCCACATACAACCCTTCATAAATACAACGCCCCAAGTGCTCGGCAAAGTGACCGTAAATATGTTTGCTGACTACCGGTGCTTCCGCATCTTCCTGCACGCTGACCTTAATTGGGTTTTGTGCATTGGAAAAAGTAATTAAAAACAGGGCGGCCGTAATGGTGATATACCTTAAAAATTTCATGTGCATTTGATTTAATCCGTTTTGGTTTTGTGTCAAAAAAAACAAAATTCTCACCTAATTTGCTTTGTAAAAAAAGTACGTTAGAAGGAATCTTTTATAAGTGTTGTATTTACATTTTTAAAATAACGAAAGTTTTTTGGTTTAAACAAGAAAAATGATGCCTCAATCCAAAAAAGCACTCAAAAGACTACTTTTAAGATTTGTTATATTTTAGCATTCAATTTATATGTAAAGAAATGTTTGAAGAAAACTTGGAGGCGCCAGAAAACCCGAACATGCATCTCAATTATTATCAGAAAGAAGATCAGGTTTTATTGGCGGTCGACTGTATCATCTTTGGGTTTGATAAAGAGAACTTAAAAATATTGCTGATCAAAAGAAACTTTGAACCCGAAAAGGGAAAGTGGTCACTTATAGGTGGGTTCTTAAAAAGAGATGAAAATTTGGACGAGGCTGCCGTTAGGGTTTTGGAGACCTTGACCGGGCTGAACGATATTTATCTGGAGCAAATCCATACCTATAGTAAAATTGATAGAGACCCCGGACAGCGAACGATTTCTGTTGCCTATTATGCCCTGATCGATGTGGACAGTCATCGTTTTGATGGCATCCAAATAGACGCCGCTCATTGGTTTGATATCAAAGAAGCTCCTGAACTGATTTTTGACCATAATGAAATGGTACGAAAAGCAAAGGCCCGACTAAAAAGAAGAGCGCTCACCAAGCCCATCGGGTTTGAACTACTGCCCGAAAAGTTTACGATGAGACAGCTTCAAAATTTATACGAATCCATTTTGGACAAGAAATTGGACAAACGGAACTTCATCAACAAGATCAATTCTTTGGATGTCCTTATAAAACTGGACGAAAAAGATATGAGCGTATCCCGTAAAGGCGCCTACCTCTACGTTTTTGACAAGGACAAATATGAAAAAAAAGTGGAGGAAGACGGGTTTATCTTCAAAATCTAAACCCGTTCTTGCTTTCCTCTACTCTGGTTTAGTGGGGGAACTGCCTTAATTAAACTCCGTGGAAAATTTCCATTTGGTCTTATAGTTTTTAGTTAAAGGAAGTTCTTGTAGCAAAGCCCTCAATATTTCGACAGGCATGCGTCCTTCCAGCATCACCCTGTCATGAAACTGCTTTTCTGTCCATCCTTTTTCGAGCATTTCGTTTCTGAGTGCATAGAATTGCAGGCCACCCATCATGTAAGCCAACTGATATAACGGCGGATAGCTTGTGGTAAAGGAACGTCTCACTTCCGCTTCGGCGTTGGCATACTCATGCCCTACTTCATCCACTAAAAGGTCAATACATTCTTGAGGAGTCATTTCCCCTAAATGGAACTTGAGCGAAAAAATGATTCGTGCACATCGATGGATTCTCCAAAAAAGCATGCCCATTTTTTGTTCGGGGGTCTGGGGAAACTCCTTGTTCCAGAGAATGATTTCCCAGTACAAAGACCAACCCTCTGTCCAAAATGGGGTGGAAAATGGTCTACGATAACTTTTATGGCGACTGGTCATAAAATATTGAAGGTTGTGACCGGGAAGGAGTTCGTGCTGTACTGTGGGAAAAGAGAAATTAGGATTATTGCCCCTCATGCTCATCAACTTGTCGTTATGGTCCATCTCCATGGTCGGGTATGAAATAATAATATCCCTTCCACCCAAAAAGAACGGGCTTACCTTTTGTCTTTCGGGGCTCATCATTTTCATTCCCCAAGTTTCCTTCGCCAGTTCTGGTAATGTGATCAAATCCCTTTCCTCGATAAAATCCACGGAATGGGAATACAGCTCCATAATGGCCTGTGGTTGTTCACCCGCAGGAACATAGGTGTTTTTTACATGTTCCAAAGCCTTTTTCCAATCGTCGCCGTAGCCAAGTTCTCGGGAAGCTTTGATCATTTCATTTTTGCACCATTCAAATTGCTCTTCCG
This sequence comes from uncultured Allomuricauda sp., assembly GCA_963677115.1. Taxonomy (GTDB): domain Bacteria; phylum Bacteroidota; class Bacteroidia; order Flavobacteriales; family Flavobacteriaceae; genus Flagellimonas. The sequence continues at coordinate 2,168,850 of OY781874.1, read as the reverse complement.
CAGTTTTGATGAGTTCTGTAGGCGAATATGGAATAAATTCCAACGCCAAGCTTTCTTGCAGTGCCTCCTTGCCGATGGGTTTGCCAATAATTCCACTACCATCATCCTTTACACTACCTTGCGAATAGTTCTCTTTAAGGAATTCGGCGTAGGCGGTCAGTTTCTCGTCTAGCTTTTGATAGGGTTTTTCCACCCACCACGTAAAATCGGGGTCGTAGCCGTAATAAAAATTGTAGGCCTCTTCCAATCCTTTCTGGAAAGAAGTAATCAGTTCGGAAGCTTTATCGGCAGTTTGCCAATCTTTGAACGGTTTGCTTTTCCAAAACTCCATTTCTGCGCCCATTGCATCCGTAGCATCTTGAAAAGTCTGCGCCCATTTTTTTGCATCGGGCTTTTTACCTCTTCGCCGCTCTTTAATAAAAGGGAAAACATCTTTTGTAAAATCAGCTATCTCCGCTACTTCCTTGAAATCATTATAATCCTGGTTTAATAAATAGGCCCGCTTGGTTATCAAATTTTTTAAAAGAACATAGTCCACTTTGCCCTGTTGTGACAATGATGAAAAGTCAAGATTGGACATCCGCTTCTGCCAATCCGTATAAAATTTGGAAAAACGCTGGTAGTACTCTTCGGATTCATCAATGTTATAGGTGCGGTTCAATGCCCAATCATCGGCTTCAAACTCAGTAACAAGATCCGCCAATTTACTTTCTTGCGAAATACCCGCTGTTGCCATGATAAAAAACACCCAAAAACCCAGTTTATTCAAAAAAGTTTGCATTGCTCTATGTTCCATTTAAATTGATTTTTGCATTAGATAACCTGAAATCCATGGGCATATGGGTCATCATCATCTATTATGATATTATTATAGCCTGTTACCTGTGCCCACCCCTGAATACTGGGGATTATGGCCTGCTTTCCGTTCAAAATGGTTTCTTGCTCAACTTTACCCACGAATTTGCTGCCTATAAAGCTTTCGTGAACGTAAGGCTCTGCCATACCCAGCTTTCCTTTGGCAAACAGTTGTGCCATACGCGCCGATGTTCCCGTTCCGCAAGGAGAACGATCTATCGCCTTGTCTCCATAAAAAACCGCGTTCCTGCCCGATGACGTAGCATCGATAGGCTGCCCGGTCCACATCATATGGCTAACATCCCTTATGGTCGGATTTTCGGGATGCACAAACATATCAGGGTATTTTTCATTGATACGTTTCCGAACCACTTGCGAAAAATTGATGATTTGGCTTGCCGTATAATCCTCCAATCCCTTAAAATTTTGCTGTGGATCCACGATGGCATAATAATTTCCGCCATAGGCCACATCAAAATTGAGCTCACCCAACTCTGGACATTCCACAGAAAGATCTTCAGCCGCCAAATAGGACTTCACATTGACCAGTTTTACCCATTCCACCTTTTTTCCCGTTAACTGATATTCGATTTTAACCAATCCGGCTGGGGTTTCCATACTGATTTTTCCAGGGATTTTCGGCACGATCATCCCTTCCTCTATGGCCACCGTAACCGTGCCAATGGTTCCGTGTCCACACATGGGCAAACAGCCCGATGTCTCTATAAAAAGAATGGCAAAATCGTTGGCTGGGTCGTGGGGAGGCAGTAAAATACTGCCGCTCATCATATCATGCCCCCGCGGCTCGAACATCAATCCTCTTCGAATCCAATCAAACTCCTTTAAAAAATGTTGGCGCTTTTCGCTCATATCCCTGCCCACCAAATTGGGGGCTCCGCCAGCCACTACTCTAACGGGATTGCCACACGTATGGGCATCCACACAAAAAAATGTTTTTCTGGCCACTCACTATCTTTTTAAATGGTCCGGCAACAATTCCATTGGAAAGGACTGGTAGCTTATGGGCCGCACCCATCTTTTTATGGAATGAATGCCCACGGCCGTAAATCTGGAATCCGTTGATGCAGGGTACGGTCCTCCGTGTTGCATGGATGCACATACCTCGACCCCTGTGGGAACTCCGTTGTAAATAATTCTTCCAACCCTGTTTTGAAGGGAATCCACTATTTCAGCCAAATTCAGCTCATCATCTTTTTCGGCTATAAGGGTTCCGGTCAATTGCCCTTCCAAGCCTTCTATAATCTGAAGAAGTTCTGCTTGGTCCTTGCATTGAACCACCATTGAAAATGGTCCAAAAACCTCTTGGTGCATTTTCGGATTTTTCAAAAACTCTTTGCCTTCAACCGTAGCAATGATGGAGGCAGCTTCATTTGCGCTTAATTCTCCGTCAAATTTGGCCACTACCTCAACACCCTCTTGAGAAATCACATCTTCTCCTTTGGATTCGTATCCCTTTTTAATGTTGGGGTGCAGCATGGTTTGGGCATCAATGGTCGTGGTCTCTTTTGCCAAATCTTGAATAAATGCTTCCGTATCCGAACTCTTTACCGTGAGCAAAAGTCCCGGATTGGTACAAAACTGTCCCGTCCCTAACGTGATGGAGCTCGCATAGGTCTTTGCCAGCTCACTTCCTCTTTTGGAGATAGCATTTGCGGTCATAATAACCGGGTTGATGCTACCCATCTCTGCAAAAACGGGTATGGGCTCTTCTCGTTTAGCGGCCAAATCAAAAAGTGCCCTTCCGCCACCAATGCTACCTGTAAAACCAACGGCTTTTATTTTTGGATGGCTCACCAGATCGATTCCTGTTTGAGTGCCTCCATTTACACTGGAAAACACCCCTTTGGGCATTCCTGTTTTATCCGCAGCCCGAACAATGGCCGATGCGACCAATTCGTTGGTGCCAGCATGCATGGGATGCCCCTTTACGATTACGGGACAACCGGAAGCCAACGCACTCGCGGTATCACCACCTGCGGTGGAATAGGCCAACGGAAAGTTACTGGCCCCAAAAACCACTACGGGCCCTAGTGGAATCATAGTCTTGCGCAAATCATCCTTGGGTTGTGGTTTTCTATCGGGCTGTGCTGCATCAAAAGTATTTTCGCGCCAATCATCGTTTTCAACCAATTTTGCAAACGATCGTAATTGAAAAACCGTTCTTCCCCGCTCTCCAATGGCCCGACCTTCGGGCAGGCCAGATTCCAGCATATAGGTATCCAACAGTTCTTGATCCAAGGCCAGCATTTCATCGGCAATAGTGTTCAAAAAATCTGCTCTTTGCTTTCCCGAAATTTTTCGGAACACCTTAAATGCTTCCCAAGCGAGCTCAGCAGCACTTTCTATCTCTTCTTTTGTGGCCTCTATGAATACGGTGGGGTTCTGAACATTTTTCTTCGGGTCCACGGTCTTGAACTCTACAGCCCCATCAGCCTTAAATTGTCCTCCAATACAGTTTTTACCTGTAATCATACGATACTATTTATATTGTTATATTCCGGCAATTCCGGTCTCTTCTTCATTGCGTCTTCAATCACTTTTAACACTCTTTCCCTTTCCGCGCCCTGCAAAGGCAGTCTAGGGGCACGCACATATTCGGTCCCTATGCCCGTTGCCACTTCGGCCAACTTAATATTTTGCACCAATTGCGGACTGATGTCCAACTCCAACAAGGGCATGAACCATTTATATAGCTTCAGTGCCTCTTCCGTTCTTCCTGCCTTTACCAACTCATAAATAGCTACGGTTTCAGCGGGATAAGCACAAACCAAGCCAGCTACCCAACCTACGGCTCCAATCACAAGGCTTTCCAACCCTAAGGTATCAACTCCCGTAAAAACTTTGACCCTGTCGCCAAACTTATTTTGTATACGGATGATATTGGTAATATCCCTTGTGGACTCCTTTATGGCTTCAATATTCTCGCACTCGATCAATTCCTCCAACATATCCAAAGTGACTTCGATCTTATAATCAACAGGATTGTTGTAGAGCATGATGGGCAGCGAAGTGTTCTTTGCCACTGCCTTAAAATAAGCAACAGTTTCATAATCCGTCGCTTTGTAGCGCATGGGAGGCAATAGCATCAACCCCTGTGCACCTACCTTTTCCGCTTTTTGAGCCGCTTCAATGGCACCTTTGGTGCTTTGTTCGGCCACGTTCATGATCACAGGTATTTTGCCATCCGCCAACTCCAACGACTTTTTTATCAAAGTATCTTTCTCCGCTTGTTCCAAGGTACTGGCCTCTCCCAGGGTACCCCCCAAGATGATTCCGTGCACGCCTGCATCTATCTGTGCCTTGATGTTCTTTTCGAACATATCCAGGTCCAACTTATCGTCACTCGTAAATTTTGTTGTTACTGCAGGCATTACGCCCTCCCATTTTACCATAGTCTTCTCAAATTATTTATACCTAAAATTACGAAGAGCCGCGCACTATCTTTTATATCATTATTAGCTTATTCTTATACTATATTACCTTAAGATATCCATAATTTTTATTTTTGAAATAATTTAGGCTCACTTATGAAGGTATTGCCCTTTAAAATACCCAAACCCAAGAATGAAGCCCTCGTCTATCAAATTGACCGGGAGCAAGTATTTTATGACCAATTGCACCAGCATGGGGAAATTCAGATCAGCTATGTGGAAAAAGGTTCGGGGTCCCTTTTTGTGGGAGATCGTATCAATGAATACAAAGCTGGGGATGTTTTGGTGATCGGGAGTTTTATCCCGCACGTGTTCCGCAGCGATGCCCGAAGCAAAGAAGAATCCTTGATGCACACCTTGTTTTTTGACCAAAATTCCTTTGGACAGGACTTTTTCCAGCTAACGGATCTATCGTCCACACAAAATTTCTTTAAAAAATCGGCATTTGGAATGATGGTGCAATCCAGAAAAAGTAAACTCATTCCCTTGTTCAGTAAACTTTCCCATCAAAACAAAGTGGAACAGATTGCATCACTTTTGATGATCATCAACCAAATCAACAAAAGCAAAACCATCCCCTTATCTTCCTTTGTGTATCGAAAATCGTTTACGGACGATGAGGGAAAACGAATGAGCAAGGTGTACGATTACGCGATGGAACGGTATCAAGAACCCATCACACTGGATGAAATAGCAGAAAAGGCGAATATGAGCAAGAATGCCTTCTGCAGGTACTTTAAAAAGCGGACCAACAAAACTTTTTTTCAGTTTTTGATTGAAATTCGCATTGAAAACGCCTGCAAACTTATGGTAAAAAACCCTGAGCTGTCCATAGCGGCAATTGCAGAACAGTGTGGGTTCAACAACATTGCCAATTTCAACCGCAAGTTCAAAGCGTTCAAAGGTTGCACACCGACCCAATACCGCAATCAATTTTAAAGCAAAAACGAAACGCCCTTGGATGCTGAAAACTTTATCCATAATTTGAATCAATATTCGAAATTCCCAGTTTGTACACTATAATCGACATAGAAACCACCGGAAACGGGATCAAGGGCAACAAGATTACCGAGATTTCCATTTTTAAATACGATGGGGTCCAAATCGTGGACGAATTCACATCCCTGGTCAACCCGCAAAGTCCCATCCCGTATTTTATCACAGGACTTACAGGTATTGATGACCAAATGGTGCAAAATGCTCCGACCTTCCCAGAAATTGCAGAGACGGTGCAGAGCATTACCGAAGACTGTATTTTTGTGGCTCACTCCGTTAATTTTGATTACGGTGTGATCAAAGAGGAGTTCCGACAAATTGGAATTGATTTTACACGAAAAAAGCTCTGCACGGTGCGTTTATCGCGCCAATTGATTCCCGGGCTACGCTCCTACAGTTTAGGTAAATTGTGTTCGGCCGTTCAAATTCCGCTGGTCGACCGCCATCGCGCCAGGGGAGATGCACACGCCACGGCACTTTTGTTTGACAAACTTCTGAAAAATCCCAAAGCGGAAGAGGTGTTCAAAAAATTTCTGAATGCCAGAAGCCAAGAAGCCACCCTTCCACCACATCTGCCCAAAGCTGTTTTTGACAATATTCCCCAAAAACCGGGCATCTATTATTTTATGAACCAGAAAGGGGAGGTTATTTATGTCGGAAAGGCCATCAACCTCAAGAAAAGGGTGCTGGGACATTTTTATGACAAGAGCCGTAAAGAAATCCAAATGTGCAGCGAAACGGCCCACATTGATTTTAAGTTGGCAGGAAGTGAACTGGTCGCCCTGTTGATGGAATCCGCCGAAATAAAAAGGTTGTTTCCTCCCTACAATCGCGCCCAAAAAAGAACGGGCAAACAATATGCAATTTTCGCCTATGAAGACCGCAATGGGATTACGCACCTAGCTTACAACAACATTAAAGGGGCGCCCAACCCATTAAAAGTGATTCATAACCAAACGCAATGCAGAGCTTACCTAGAAGAAGTATGCAAAGCTTTTTCGCTCTGCCCCCGATATTGTCATTTACAACAGACCAACGCGGCCTGTTCCCATCACGAAATAAATACCTGCGAAGGAATTTGCCGGGGAGAGGAAGCGGTGTCCGACTACAACCACAAAGTGGAGGCAGCGATTGCACATATGAAACTATTGACTTCCGAAATACGGATCATCAAGGAAAAAGGAAGGGATGCAAACGAAAATGCCGTGATATTAATCGCGGACGGCATTTATAAGGGCTTTGGCTTTATCGACACCGATATTCAAATATCAACCCTAGAAGATGTGGAGGCCTTTATCACCCCACAAAAACATACGGTGGAAACGGAGAGTATTCTCACCCAATACTTGTTAAAACAGGACAAGAGCCAAATGTTGGCCCAATAGATCGAAGTAAAGCTATGCTTTTGGTTTCAGAACAACTTTAAATTCAGCCGTGTCATCCAGTTTTTGAAATCCTTGATGCAGTTCGGTCTGATCCACGGCATAGGGATAAAATGATATGGGTTCAATGCAAACCATGTTCTTGACTAGTGTCCAGCACATAAAATTTCCAAAACCTTCGGTCTCAATGGTGATTTGTTTCTCATCTTTTAGTGTGATGGAACTGCAATTCTCCACGGGAAGCGCTCGATTGCCAACAGCCAAAACCGCTTCCAAAGAAATTTCTTTATCCTTCGCGATAATGACCGGTGATTCTGAATGTAGTTTGAAAGCTGGATGATATCCCAACATAAAAGGCATCCCCTGTTCTCCCGAAATCTTGAAATGAACTTCGAGGCCTTCATCGGTCAATAAAAAGGACTTATCAAACCTAAAATCGTATGGCCAAGACAAAACGGCTTCAGTTGATTTTTCGGGGAACTTTGAATTGGAAACCTCGGTGCCCGATTGATATTGCTTTGCAAAAACGGCAGAAGTAGCAGTTTGCTGCTCCAAGTCGTACTCCATTTGGCGCAAAAGTCCGTGTTGATCTTGTATCGCTTCACCTTTTGGGGTCTTTACGCGAAACTCTGCCTCATTTACCGGGCCTATTATAGGAAACATTTCAGTGTCGGAACTGCCCCATCCCGGACTTCCTTTTTGGTGCATAAATTCGTGCCCGTTCACTTCATAACCCACCAGTTCTCCTGTATCAATTTTTACCGTGGCAGTATTTGTTTTCAGTGTTATCATTATTGGGTATTTATCAATCGGTAAATCAAAATAGCGGTACGCTTTGTCAAGGCTTCAATGGTGTTCAGGTCAACAGTTTCCTGGGGCGTATGTGCGCCGGAGCCCATGGTGCCCAATCCATCTAGGCCATCCACATAATTTGCCACAAAAGAAATATCGGCAGCCCCTCTTTTTCCTGGATCATAGGCCAAAACTTCTCCTTGCTTTAAATCCAAACTTACTTCGTTCAATGTACTCAACAATGCACGGTTCCCTTCCGTAGGCCCCATGGCAGGGTAGCTGTCCGTGAAACTAATGCTTGCTGAAGTTTGCGGGAGGTTATCGGCCACGATTTCTCTCATTTTGGCCCTAGCTCGTTCTTTTTGTTCTTCGGATATAAATCGGAGCCCTCCTTTGACGACGGCCTTTTGGGCAACCACATTGGTTTTTCCAAAGGCATCACCTTTACTGGTCAACTCATCATAATTCACAAAGGTTCCACCCAGCAATACTCCAGGATTAAAAGTCAGCAAATCCTCGCCCTTGACATCGGTATAAAACTGATGAAGGATGCGCGACATTTCGAAAATGGCACCGGCCCCTGTACTCTCGCTAAAAATTCCAGAGGAATGGGCCCGCTTCCCCTCGACTTCCACTGCCCAACCCGAGGAACCTCTTCTGGCAACAGTGGCATAATTGAACCCTGTAGAAGTTTCAAACCCAATGGCAATATCGCTTCGCTTCGCGGCATCTATCAAATCTTTACGGCTAATACTCAAGGGACTTCCGGTACTTTCCTCATCTCCTGTAAATGCTACAATAATCTGGGCATCATCCAGCAGACCGTTATCGGACAATGCTTTTAAGGCATACAGCACAATGACGTCCCCGCCTTTCATATCGTTCCCGCCCGGAGCATGGGCAATGCTGTCGTTTACCATTTCAAAAGTTTGAAATGGACTGTCTTCTTCAAAAACAGTATCCAAGTGCCCGATGAGCAACAGTTTTTTCCCTTTTGAACCCGATGTCTCTGCAAATAAGTGCCCAGAGCGGTTCATTTCTGCGGGCATTTCTATCCATGAGGTTTCAAATCCAATATCGTCAAAGGCGTCTTTAAAAACCATACCCACTTTTTTAACGCCTTCGGCATTGAGAGTTCCGCTATTGATGTTGACTACCTTTTCCAGAAAACCAATCGCATCGTCGTTGTTTTTCTCAATGGTGGAAACAATCTTTTTTTCGGTTCTGGAAAGTTTTTGTGCGGATATGAATGTTGCAAAAAGTATAGCAAATAAGGTGGTGCAATATTTAAATGTCATAGTGGGTTATTTTGTTTGACAAGTTATCAAATTAGATTGAAAAGCCCACAGCAGAAAATCGTTTCTATTCGAATTGAATGGCCTTTACAGGTGTTATTTTGGTGATGATGTACGATGGAATCAAAAGCATCAACAAACAAAGTAACATCACCCCGATATTCAATAAAAAGATGGTCGGCAAGTCCATGTGCACCGGTATGTAATCGATATAGTACTCCTCGGGGTTCGGAAATTTGAGCATACGGTATTTGTCCTGAAGAAAAATGACCCCCAAGCCAATCAAATTGCCCCAAAAAAGTCCGATAGCAATCAAATAAGCGGCATTGTACAAGAAAACTTTTCGGATGCTCCAGTTGGCAGACCCCAATGCTTTTAAAATACCGATCATTTGGGTACGTTCCAAAATAAGGACCAGCAAAGCTGTAATCATATTTATACCCCCAACAATGATCATAATACCAATAATCAAAGCGATATTGAAATCAAAAAGGCCGATCCATTCAAATATGCGGAAGTATTTACTTTTGATGTTTTGCGTATCTAAACTGGAAATGGTCTTTCCATAAATTTCATTGCTTTTTTCCTCTAACTGGTCAAAATTATCGAGAAACACTTCAAAATTTCCAATTGCATCCTTTTCCCATCGGTTCATCAACTGAATATGGCGGATATCCACAAAAACGTAGGTTTCATCAAACTCTTCAAAACCGCTGTCATAAATACCTACGATTTCAAACCTACGATTATTCGGCGGCTTGGACGCATCCCCATCCCTGAGAAAAAATGAAAAAAAGCTGTCCCCGACCTTCAACCGCAATCTATTGGCCATCAAACTGGAAATCAGCACCTCTTCGTTAAGGTCTCCGCTGTAATCGGGCAATCGACCGTCGACCAAATATTCCTTAAATTCGCTCCAGTCGTAATCGGTGCCCACGCCTTTGGCAAGCATCCCCTCAAACGTATCGGCGGTTCTAATAATCCCACCTTTGGTGGCCACGGCCTGTACGTGCCTCACCCCCTCCACATTTTTAAATTCGGGATAAAAGTCCTGATGAATCGAAATCGGTGTCAGGGAGACCTCGGAATTATTGTTGTCAAAATTCGAAATCTGGATATGACCGTTAAAGGCCGCGACCTTCTCACGTATCTTGTTTTTAAGCCCGGTACCTGTAGCAATGGCAATGAGCATCATCACCACACCGATGGCGATTGCAGCGATGGCAATTTTTATTATCGGGGCGGAAATACTAATTTTATGTTCCTTCCCTGTAACAAGGCGTTTGGCAATAAATAATTCTAAATTCAACGAATGCCCATTTTATATCATTTCAAAAGTACAGTTTTATTGTTGTTTTTGGTGTTTTCTGCATGCAAGGGACAACAAAAAGAAACAATTTCAAATTCAGGAACTTCAAGTGAAGCGCCGGCTCCCATTAAAGTGGCGGCCAACCGAACCGAGGCGTACCTTCCGCTTTTAAAAGGTAAGAAAGTAGGTGTTGTGGCCAACCCTACCAGTGTTATTTTCAGTGAAAATGGACACACTCATTTGGTGGATTCTTTGCTTTCATCAGATATTCATCTAATAAAAGTATTTGCCCCAGAGCACGGGTTTCGAGGCACCGCAGATGCGGGGGAACACGTGAAAGATGGTGTGGACACCCAAACGGGATTGCCCATCATTTCCCTTTATGGCAAGAACCGAAAACCCTCCGCAGCGCAATTAAGCGACTTGGATGTTGTTCTTTTTGATATTCAAGATGTTGGGGTTCGATTCTACACGTATATTGCCTCTTTGCAACTGGTGATGGAAGCCTGCGCCGAAAATGACAAGCCCATTATTGTTTTGGACAGACCCAACCCGAACGGACATTATGTGGATGGACCCACCATGATGGAGGAACACACTAGCTACTTGGGGTTGAACACGATTCCTTTGGTGTATGGGATGACCATGGGCGAATACGCGCAAATGCTCAATGGCGAAGGATGGTTGGAAAATGGCAACAAAGCTGATTTGACCGTAATTGAATTGGAGAACTATTCACACGATTCTGAATATCACCTGCCCATCCGCCCATCGCCCAATTTGCCCAATGACACCTCGATTACATTATATCCAAGTCTCGGATTATTTGAAGGAACCAATGTAAACGCCGGTCGTGGCACCGAGTTTCAATTTCAACGCTACGGCGCATCCTTTATGGACAGTACGGCTTATGATTTCACTTATGTGCCCGAGCCCAACTTCGGCTCCAAATACCCGAAAGAAGAAGGCAAGACCTGTTACGGTCGTGATCTTTCCAAAACTGCCAGAATGGACGAGGTCACCATGGAATGGATCATTGATGCTTACAACAATACTTCTGACAAGTCCAAATTCTTTTTGACCGACGGTTTTACCAAACATGCAGGCACGCCCCTACTTCAAAAACAGATTGAGCAAGGCATGACCAATGAAGAAATCAAGGCGACTTGGCAAGACGATTTGCAGCAATTCAAAAAAATTAGGGCGAAGTATTTGATCTACGATTGATTTATTGGTTGATGGTTTTTGGTTGACTGAAATCGAGCTTGAACATTTGTTCCCTGAGCGTAGTCGAAGGGAAAAGGATTGTTGGATTATTCGATTGTTCGATTATGGACTATTGGATAGTTGGAAGCCAGGACCCTGAGCGCCCGCTTGCGGCCGGCAGGGAGTCGAAGGGGCATTGTTCGATTTTTAGATGGATGGATTATTGGATGGTTGGAGCATTATCCTATTGTCATTGTGAACGCACCCTGAGCGCCCGCCTGCGGCCGGCAGGGAGTGGAAGGGTGGATTGTGCGATGCTCGGATTTTTGATAAAGGGTGAAGGGTTAAAGGTTCTCGAATTGACAATTGGCAACTGTTGATTGTTTGCTATCGTCTTATGTCTTTGTTCCTGAGTCCTGTCTCTACTTTTGGGTTTCCAGTTATTTGGTTATTGCTAATTGTTCACTGCCCACTGCCCACTGACTCCCGACTCCCGACTCCTGACTCCTGACTTCTGCCTTCTGCCTTCTGCCTTCTGACTTCTGACTTCCGACTTCCGACTTCCGACTTCCGACTTCCGACTTCTAAAGTCTCATATCCGACATAAAAAAATCACCGAAAACACAATGGCCTCCGGTGATTTACTGTCCTCTATATGGGAAAAAGGACATTTATAAAATGTAAACCCTTACTATGGGCAATTGGGGTCAAGGCCCCCATCCTCAATAGTCCAACCATATTGGTTGATCAACGTATTTCTAATTAGGTCGCTGCAATAGGTGACCCCTTGTGCCCCTAATACCAATCCTTGTGGCAACTGCATTTCATCAGGATCCACCACATACCAACCTGTAAGGGTCTTATCATAGTTCTGCGGGTTCAAACCGCTACTGCGGAGCATATCTTCCATATCGAAAACATTGCTGATGTCCCAACTGCCCAAGTTTTGGTCAAAGGAAGTGGCTCCAAAGAACATATAACTCATATTCGTTACAGAAGAGGTATCCCAACCGCTAAGATCCCCGTTAAAGGAAGTGGCTCCAGAGAACATGTCTCTCATATCCGTTACTTTGGAGGTGTCCCAATCGCTTAGGTCCTGGTTAAAGGTAGTGGCTCCATTGAACATACTGCGCATACCCTCTACAGAGGAGGTGTCCCAATCGCTTAGGTCCTGGTTAAAGGTAGTGGCCTCATAGAACATACTGCGCATACCCTCTACAGAGGAGGTGTCCCAATCGCTTAGGTCCTGGTTAAAGGTAGTGGCACCTTGGAACATGTACTTCATATTTGTTACAGAAGAGGTGTCCCAACCACTGATGTCCCCGTTAAAGGAAGAGGCATCGGAGAACATACCACCCATATCCGTTACAGAGGAGGTGTTCCAACTGCTTATATCTCCATTAAAAGAAGACGCAGACCGGAACATTCCATTCACTGAGGTAACTTTGGAAAGGTTGGGTGCATCATTGGCCTTATAGGTCATATTTTCACATTCAAAAAATGCATAGTGAAAACTCTGCCACGCTATGTTGCCCCATTGCTCTATACTTACCAATTTTTCTGCGTGGATAGCATCAACAACATCCATATTAATTGCCGGGAACTGCCCCTGTATCGCCACACTATAGGTGCCGGGTTCCGCGTAGGTATGCCCAAACGCAAAGTTATCGGGCACCGCATTAATGCTCTCCACGGTACCATCGCCCCAATCGATGGTAAAATCATACTCAGACTCAGTGGCCCCAATATAAATGGTCTCTTCGGCAGCGGTGGTCTCCCATTTGGTTATAAAGGGGATAGTGCCCGTTTCTTCCACTTCTTCCACTACAATGGTCACCATGGCCTGTGTGGTGGTGTTGCCATCGGATGCGCCCACGGTAATGGTGTGCTGTGCGGCGGTGCCAAAATCCAGGGTCTTGCCCTGGGCAAGGGTGAGCACGCCTTTTTCCGAAAGCAGGAACAGGTCGTTGTCGTTTTCTATGATCTCAAAAATAAGGTCCTGCCCCTCGGGGTCGGTGGCGTCCACCTCTCCTATCTGGTCCGCATCGGTAATGTTTTCAGGGACCGTAAACTCTTGGTCCGCCATTACGGGCGACTGGTTATCGGGGTCCACTACTTTAACGGTAAATGTTCCGGTACTGGTGGCCGTTTGGCCGTCCACGGTCACCGTTATCTTGCCGGTGGTGGCTCCCGTGGGCACGGTGGTCACCAGTTGCGTGGCGGTCGCATTGCCCACTGTTGCGGTAACGCTGCCAAACTTAACGGTGTTCTCGGCAGCCGTGGTGGAAAAGTTGGTGCCCGTTATGGTCACCGGTGTGCCCACACTGCCCGTATCGGGGGTGAACTTGGCAATGGTGGGCTTGCTGGACGCTGGCGGGGTATCCGGGCCATCGTCCTTGCCGCAGGACCAGAACAGGGCCACGGCCAACATTGAAAAAAGTATCTTTTTCATAGTGTATTGTTTTTTTGATTATTAAAAATTCAGGACAAATTCGGGAGTTCTGCCGAGCTTTTTGCCCATCAATTGACGGATGCCCCGTTTGAATTGACGGATGAGGGGTTTGGGTTGATGGAGGTTTGGGTGAAGGGTGAAAGGATTGTTGGATTATTGGATTATTGGATGGTTGGATTGTTGGATTATTGGATTATTGGATGGTTGGATTGTTGGATTGTTGGATTGTTGGATTGTTGGATTGTTTAAGGTTATTTGTTTTTCGTTGATGGGCGAAGGGTGATGGGTCAATGGCAAAAGGTTCCGACTGCCCTCGGACTTACAATTGGCAACTGTTGATTGTTGACTAGCAACTGCCTACTCATGTGAAGACACCCTATCCTTTGGTCGTGGGCCTCCGATATTTATGGAAAGGTTGCCTCAGCAGTCCTTTGATGCTGGCATTTTCCTTTTCATCCGGGAAGGTGTCCACCCCATACACAATATCCTTGGGGTCCATGGACATATAGGTACCAAAAAGTCTGTCCCAAATGGAGAAGATATTTCCGTAGTTGGAATCGGTATAGGGCAATTGATAGTGATGGTGCACTTTATGCATATCGGGACTTACAATTATCCAACTTAATGCTTTGTCCACATTTCTGGGCAAACGAATATTCGCGTGGTTGAACTGTGAGAATACCACGGACAAACTTTGGTACAACATAATAACGCCAATGGGTGCTCCGACAATTACAACCCCCGCCAAAGTAAAGGCATACCTGATCAAGCTTTCCAAGGGATGGTGGCGGTTCGCCGTAGTAGTGTCCACATTATGATCGGAATGGTGCACCAAATGGACCATCCACAATGGCTTTACTTTATGTTCCACCCAATGCGCAGCGTAGGCGCCGATAAGGTCCAAGAGGATAACACCAAGAACAACATAAAGCCATAATGGTATTTCGGGTAACCAATTAATGATCCCAAATTGGTTTTCCACCGCCCAATCCGAAGATTTCAGCAAAAGAAAGGCCAACGGAAAATTCACGATAATCGTAGTCAGCGTAAAAAAGAAGTTGGGAACGGAATGTCTCCATTTTTTATAGGGAACATTGAACAAGGGCACAATACCCTCCAAAACCCAAAAAAATGTTATCCCTCCCACCAAAATTAGGCTTCGGTGCAACGAAGGAATGGTCTCAAAATATGAAATCACCTGCTCCATTCCTTCAAATATAGCAAATCATTAAAATTTGACGGCCTTTTTCATTTCTTCAACAATATTAAAAGCTGCCGGACAAATCGCTACATTTTTTAAAGTAAGGTTGGAAATCTGTTGGAATTTTTTTCGGTCCGTATGTGGAAACTCACGGCAAGCTTTGGGGCGTACATCATAAATAGAGCAGTAATTGTCCGCTCCCAGAAATGTGCAGGGAACACGTTGTAAAACATAATCGTTCTCTTCATCTACCCTTAAAAATTCATCGATAAATTGTGAGGGTTTCATCCTAAAGTGTTTGGCGATACGTTCAACATCGGCATTGGTGAACAATGGTCCCGTGGTTTTGCAGCAGTTGGCACACCTAAGGCAATCGGTACGCTCAAACTCTGCCTCGTGCAGCCCTTGCATGGTATAATCCAGGTCTTTCGGCGGACGCTTTTTTAGCTTGGCGAAGAACTTTTTGTTCTCGGAATGTTTCTCCCTGGCCTTTTGTGGTAATTCCTTTAGCACTTCTTCCATAGGACACAAACTTATCCATTTTAAACCTTTCTATACTATTAAAGTCACATCTTTGCAGAAACAAACCAAAACTATGACAGATGTTTTTGGAATGGCCCTGAAAGATTATCAAAACGGCCGGTATACGGAGGACATAAAAACCTTTTCATCTTTGGACGAAGAAGATGTGATTCCTGTTCCCTATTTGTTCCGAACATATGGTGAAATGCCCAAACTCGAGCAAAAAGCCTTGCAATTAGCACAAGGAAAAGTATTGGATATTGGTGCCGGAGCAGGCAGCCATGCGCTCTATCTTCAAAACAAAGGATTCAAGGTAACGGCCTTGGACCATTCTGAAGGCGCCATTACCGTGTGCAAGAACAGAGGGGTCGAGTCCACCGTACTGAACAACATTCTAGAATACTCAGAAGAAAAGTTTGATACCTTGCTATTGTTGATGAATGGCATAGGTCTGGCGGGAAAACTGAAAAATTTAAGTGGTTTTCTACAACATTTGGCTTCATTATTGCGTCCCAATGGTCAGATTTTGCTCGATTCCAGTGATATTGTGTACATGTTTGAACAGGATGACGATGGCGGCTACTGGATTCCGGATAATGGAAGCTATTATGGTGAAGTTGAATTTGAAATGGAATACAAAGGCCAAAAAAGCAAACCTTTTGATTGGGTTTACGTAGATATGAATACATTGCGCAATGCATGTGAATCCAATGGTCTTGATTGTGAACTTGTAATTTCCGGTGAGCATTACGACTATTTGGCAAGGCTCACATTAAAAGAATACTAGTTTCCAATATGGAACGTTCTATTTTATATTAGCTTCTTATGAAAAAATTTGCTCTTTTCGCCTTATGTAGTTTTGGATTGCTGATAAGTTGTACAAAAGACCCTGATGTCTCTTCCCCAGAATCCAATGCAAACTTAATGGCAGGAAATCGGCTGAGCACTGGCGCATCTGCCCGGGACTTTCTCTCCAACGATACTTTTGACCGACTCTTGATCGAGATTGATTATGTGACCGGTTTTGCCCCTACAGCTGGAGCAATCACCAATTTTGAAGAGTTCTTAAGGGCACGTACCCACAAGGAAAACATTGAATTTACATATTCCGCCGTTTCCTCTTCTGACGAGGAAAGTCTAACACTTGAGGAAGTGGTAGACCTGGAAGATGAAAACAGGGACGAATACAACAATGGTTCAACTTTGGCAATACACATCTATTTTGCGGATGCCCCTGCAGAAAGCGACGATGAAAGCGAAAATCTGGTTACCTTAGGTGCCGTTTACCGAAATACCTCCATGGTAATTTATGAATCTACCGTAAGAACCATGGCCAACAGCAGTGCTGCTATAAGTACTGAAGAAATTGAAACAGCTACCATACTCCATGAATTTGGACATTTGTTCGGTTTGGTCAGCTTATCTACGGAATCGGTAAACGACCATGAAGACACAGAATCTGAAAACCATTGCAATGTAGATGGCTGTTTGATGCGGGCGGAATTGCAGTTTGGAGGGCCACTGCTAAAGCAAATGCAACAAAACACATCCAAAGGCTTGGCTTCTATCCCTCATTTGGATGCCGAATGCCTGTTGGACCTTCAAAAATATGGAGGGCGCTAATAATTTGGCTAAGGAATATTCAAGTACTTATGTGTTTGCAGGGAAACCTTCCACTTGGGATGTTTCATCACATATTCCACTATTAAAGGGACCATTTTGTCTCTTACGCTCCACTCTGGCTGTAGATAGAGCATGCAATTCTCTCCAACCTGAGCGGCCTGTTCCTCGGCAAAAACAAAATCGTGCTTGTTGTACACGATTACCTTTAGCTCATGGGCTTTTTTGTAGATTTCTCCTTCAGGGAGCTTGTTCTTTTTAGGGGATAGGCAAATCCAATCCCACACACCTGTCAACGCATATGCTCCCGAAGTTTCGATGTGGGTTTTCATATCCCTGGCTTTTAGGCCATGGGTGAGCGGTCCCATATCCCACGTAAGGGGTTCCCCTCCAGTTATTACAATGGTATCCGAATATTTTTCGGCATTGGCGACAATACTATCGATTGCCGTAGGCGGGTGGGTTTCGGCATTCCAACTTTCCTTTACATCGCACCAGTGGCATCCTACATCGCAGCCCCCTACCCTAATAAAGTATGCGGCCGTTCCTTTGTGGTAACCTTCTCCTTGAATGGTATAAAATTCTTCCATCAAGGGCAACATAAGGCCCTTTCCCACCAAATCCATCACGTTTTCTTCTACCATGCCGCAAAGATAATTCACTTCTATGGTTTCACCTACTTTACAGCGATAACATCTATCTCTATATGGGCATTTGCCGCTAGGCCGCTGGCCGCAAAAGTGGTTCTAGCGGGTTTCTTTGTGAAAAATTGGGTATAAATCTCGTTGAATGCCGCGAAGTCCCCGATATCTGCTAAAATCACAGTACACTTCACCACATTTTCCAATGTCATATCATGTTGTGACAAAACCTCCTCAATATTTTTTATGGCTTGCCTGGTTTCATCCTGTACCCCGCCCTTAACCAAAGTCCTTGTGGTTTGATCCATACCTATCTGGCCGGCCAAAAAGAACATATTGCCAGCCTGTACCGCATCACTATACGGCGCATTTTGCTTTTTAGGCTCGTGCGATTTATAAAATATAATATCTGTGGATTCCTGGGCGTATGTTGTTGCCATAAAGCCAATCAACAACAGAACACGGATTGTACATTGAATAGGTTTCATAATCTCATTTTTAGTTTTGCTTAAAATTACCCTATTTTTATCGCAAATTGAACGCTATGGGCAACAAAGAAAAATTCTTCGAGCATATAGAACAGGGGTATGCCATGAAAGGCGATTATATCACTGTTGGGGCCGGAATGCTAGATGGTGAAACTTTGACCAATGCCTATGTAAAGGTTCCCTTAAAAACCATGAACCGCCATGGGCTGATTGCCGGAGCTACCGGTACGGGCAAGACCAAAACGCTTCAAGTATTGGCGGAAAACCTTTCCGATAAGGGGGTTCCCGTATTGCTGATGGACCTAAAAGGCGACTTGAGCGGTATTGCCCAGCCAAGCCCAGGCCATCCAAAAATAAATGAGCGCCAAGAAAAAATAGGCCTTCCTTTTGAGGCCAAGGGATTCCCCGTGGAAATTATGTCACTTTCCGAACAAGGCGGCGTTCGATTGCGGGCAACTGTTTCCGAGTTCGGACCTGTATTGCTTTCCAGAATTTTGGACCTTAGCGTTACACAAGAAGGAATCGTTGCTGTCATTTTTAAATATTGTGACGACCATAAACTCCCGTTACTCGACCTTAAGGATTTTAAAAAGGTGCTGCAATATGCCACCGATGCAGGCAAGGACGAGTTCCAAAAAGCGTATGGAAGGATCTCCACAAGCTCCACCGGGACCATACTAAGAAAGGTAATCGAACTGGAACAACAAGGTGCCGACCTTTTCTTTGGCGAAAAATCATTTGAAGTGGATGATTTGGCACGTATCGATGACAATGGTAGAGGTTATGTGAACATTATCCGTTTGACCGACATTCAAGACCGACCAAAATTGTTCTCCACATTTATGCTGAGCCTTTTGGCCGAAATCTATGCCACTTTTCCAGAGCAAGGAGATAGTGAACGCCCAGAACTGGTTTTGTTCATTGATGAAGCCCATTTGATTTTTGATAACGCGAGCAAGGCACTTCTGGACCAGATTGAAAGTATTGTAAAATTGATTCGTTCCAAAGGAATAGGACTCTATTTCGTAACCCAAAACCCTACCGATGTGCCGGATGAGGTTTTGGCGCAATTGGGACTTAAAATACAACATGCACTACGTGCATTCACCGCCAAGGACCGTAAAGCCATAAAACTTACAGCACAGAACTATCCCATCACCGAGTTTTACGATACCGCAGAGGTGCTAACGTCTTTGGGAACAGGAGAAGCCCTAGTCTCCGCTTTGGACGAAAAGGGACGCCCGACCCCGTTAGCAGCCACCATGATGCGCGCTCCCATGAGCCGCATGGATATTTTGAGCGAAGCGGAAATCCAGGAAGTGCTGGACAAATCCAAATTGACCAAAAAGTACAACGAGGAAATAGACCGTGAAAGCGCTTACGAAATCTTAACGGAAAAAATAGAACGAGCTGAAAAGGAGGCCGAAAAAGAAAAAGAAGAAAAGTCAACGCGCCAAAGGCCTTCCAGCCGGAGGAGCACCCGAATGAACCCTGTTGTGAAGGTTTTGACAAGTGCTACATTTATCAGGGGGGTTTTAGGGGTATTAAAAAAAGTGATTCGATAATTCATATGAAAAAAACAGTTATAGCCATTGCCCTAATTTTGGGTATAGTATTCATCCAATCTTGCCAAAAAGACACTACTTTCTTAATTACAGAAACCAGTGTTGGACCATTGACCAAAGAGACCAAGGCGTCCGAATTGGAATCTGTATTTGTAAAAGATTCGGTTGTTGGGGACCAAGTCCAAATAGATTTGGGAGCCTCACCCAAAAAGTTTGAAATTTTTGAAAAAGGAGGAAAACATCTTCTTACCCTCACGGCTAACTCGGATAGTGTGCCCACCATTGAGAATGTAAGAATAATGGATTCCAGATATGTATCAGAAAAAGGGATTGGCCTAAAAAGTACTTTTAAAGATATCCAGAACAAATACGACATCAAGAAAATTGTGACCACCTTGAAAAGTATCGTCATATTTCCAAAGGCAAGTAATCTGTACTTTACCATTGACAAGAAAGAGCTTCCTGAAAATTTGCGATTTTCCACTTCGGATATTGAAGCCGTGCAAATTCCCGACGATGCCAAAATCAAATATTTAATGGTTGGATGGGAATAGGAACAAATCCTCCCCCTTGCATATGAAGAAACAAATCAACAAAATACGGCCCTTGGCTTACGGACAATATTTTAATGCCTACAGCCTTATTGCCCCAAAAAAAGTAGCGGACAATGCCTTTCATGTATTTTGCACAGTGCGCAAAGGGCGTATAACGCCCGAACAGGCTGCCTATTTAGATGATTTTAAACTTACTGTTGAGGATATTGCCGAACACAAAATACAGTCATACCACTGGCCAGGAAACAAGGAAACCGTATTGCTGGTACATGGTTGGGAGAGCAACACCTTTAGGTGGCGCAACCTCATCAAAAAACTTAGGGAGGCGGATTTTAATATCATTGCTTTTGATGCACCGTCACATGGATATTCTTCCGGCAAGCATCTATATGTTCCTTTGTACGAAGAAGCTGTGAACCACATGGTAGAAAAATATAGTCCAAAACACCTGATCGGGCATTCTGTTGGCGGCATGACGATTCTTTACAACCAATATAAAAACCCCAGTTCGCATGTTGAGAAAATGGTCACCATTGGCTCTCCGTCCGAATTCCATGAAATCATCGCACATTTTCAGAACATTTTAAAGTTCAACAATAGGGTGATGAAGCATTTGGATGCTTATGTCCACAATCGTTTCGGCTTCAAAATTGATGAGTTCTCCACATCCAAGTTTGCACAATCCATTAGCAAAAAAGGATTGCTATTTCATGATAAATTTGATAAAATCGCTCCCTATCATGCTTCTGAGGCCGTCAACAAAAACTGGAAGGGAAGTAAACTGATAAGTACGGAAGGTTTGGGACATTCCATGCATCAGGATAATATAAACGATCAAATCGTATCATTTTTGGAAGCTTGACAAAGTTGTTCTACTTTTCGGAAAAAATAGACCATGCAAAAAATAACCCCCTTTCACGTTGCCGTTCCTGTACACAATTTAGAAGAATGTAGAACCTTTTACCGGGATATACTGGGATGTAAAGAAGGGAGAAGTGCCGAACAATGGGTGGATTTTGATTTTTTCGGGCACCAATTTGTGATTCACTACAAACCAAAATCAGAAGAAGAAACGCACACCAATCCTGTTGATGGCAAAAATGTGCCCGTGCCGCATTACGGAGTAGTTTTGCCTTGGGATACCTTCCAAACATTTTCCAAGGAACTCATTGGTAAAGGCATTGATTTTGTAATTGAACCTTATATCAGATTTAAAGGTGAACCTGGGGAGCAAGCCACCATGTTCTTTTTGGACCCAGCAGGCAACGCATTGGAATTCAAGGCTTTTAAAGACATGGGACAGTTGTTCGCAAAATAGGTCAAGCGAGGGTCAAACCTTTTTTACGCACCCATAGCATGGCAAAAACCATATTGGGAACCCAGCAAAGCCATGCCACAATTTTATAGGCCACTAAAAACTCTCCGAATATTATGGTGAGCAAGGGCAACCATATACGCAAGGTTACGGCTGCAAAACAAGCTGCGTAGCTGTAAATCATCATACCCTGATGAAGTGAAAGATCTTTCTTTTTTATGGCAATATATGCCCTGATCGTAGTAAGGACCCAAATAATGCCAAGACTTATAAAACCAATTGCGGAAATAATTCCACCGGTAGCAAAAAATCCAAGATAAATTCCACACAGTCCACTGATCAAGGCTGAGAACACGTATATTTTTCCAACATTTCGATGTAATTGTAGGTATTTGTTCCTCATTCTTTTAAAGAACTGCGACCAGCCGACCAAAAGCGCTATTCCACCAAAACTAATGTGACCGTAAAAGGCAATTTTCCAAACGGTATTGTCCAATATACTCTGTGACTTGCTCAATAACATACCAAAATCGTCAGAAGCAAATAAGTATGCCAAAGGATATAAACCTATCCCAATCGCCAAAAAAATGAATACCACCCAAGCTAATTTGTTTCGTGCTGTTTGAGCCATGACCTGTTGTTTAGCAAGGGGTAAGTTATCGATATTTTGATGAGAAAGACAAGAATTTAAAGGGTAATTCGTTATAAGTGTACCTATTAAGCTTAAAAGCCATAGCCAAATCCTACTACTATGAAGACAATTCTACTTTTGGTCACCCTTGTTTTTTCCGCCATGGCCGTATCCAGCTGTACCAACGACGAAGGTGAAACTGAATTTGAACACCTTAATCCTGATGAGGAGCAACAAATGGCATTAAAAACAGAACAGAAAAACTAAACTAGTTATTATGGCGCTCTCGTGCCAATAAGGTATTCTTGAGCAACATTGCGATAGTCATTGGTCCTACTCCACCAGGTACGGGTGTAATAAATGAAGCTTTTTTACTGACGTTATCAAAATCTACGTCACCTGTGATATAGTATCCCTTTTCTTTTGTGTCATCTGCAACACGGGTGATTCCCACATCTATGATGGTCACACCATCTTTGACCATATCGGCCTTTAAAAACTTTGGAACTCCCAAGGCAGAAATTACTATATCCGCTTGCAAGGTCAATTCCTTTAGATTTTTGGTCCTACTATGTGCAAGGGTGACGGTGGAGTTTCCAGGCTTGCCTTTTTGGCTCATCAATATACTTATGGGCCTGCCCACGATATGGCTTCTCCCTATTACAACGGTGTGCTTCCCTTCGGTATCTACCTTGTACCTTTTCAAAAGTTCCATTATTCCAAACGGCGTTGCAGAGATAAAGGTTTCCA
This sequence comes from uncultured Allomuricauda sp., assembly GCA_963677115.1. Taxonomy (GTDB): domain Bacteria; phylum Bacteroidota; class Bacteroidia; order Flavobacteriales; family Flavobacteriaceae; genus Flagellimonas. Next base: position 2,145,824 of record OY781874.1, on the reverse strand, counting down.
TATCCAAGGCCATTTTTCCGAAATTGGTTGGATGGAATCCATCCACATCTTTATCGGGGTCTACCGCCATAAGCACTTTTTCCTCATCAATGTGTTTGGGCAATGGAAGCTGAACTATGTAACCGTCAATTGCCGGGTCGTTGTTCAATTGGTGTACTTGCTTCAATAAATCTTCTTCTGTGGTTTCCTCCGGAAGGTGTATCAATGTGGATTCGAAGCCTATTTTTTTACAGGAACGTACCTTACTGCCTACGTATGTTAGACTTGCGCCATCGTTACCCACCAGAACTGCGGCCAAATGAGGGACTTTTTCGCCCCGCTCTTTCATTTGCGCCACCTCAACGGTGATTTCTTCTTTTATTTGGTTCGATATTTTTTTTCCGTCAAGGATTTCCATGGGTTGTGTTGGTTTTTACTTCTAACTAAAGTTATCTCATGTTTTGCATCATCTGCATCATCTTCTTGCCGCCGCCGCCTTGCATCATCTTCATCATTTTGCTCATTTGGTCGAATTGCTTTAGCAACTGGTTCACTTCTTGAATAGAAGTTCCGCTACCTGCAGCAATCCGCTTCTTACGGCTGGCATTCAACATTGCTGGGGTAGATCGTTCTTCGGGAGTCATGGAATGGATAATGGCCTCAATGTGTTTGAATGCATCATCATCAATATCCAATCCTTTCAAAGCCTTTCCTGCACCTGGAATCATTCCCATGAGGTCCTTCATGTTCCCCATTTTCTTGATTTGCTGGATTTGGCTCAAGAAATCATCAAACCCAAACTTGTTCTTGGCAATTTTCTTTTGAATCTTACGGGCCTGCTCTTCATCAAATTGCTCTTGGGCACGCTCCACCAAGGACACCACGTCTCCCATTCCAAGGATCCGATCGGCCATACGGGACGGGTGGAACACGTCAATGGCCTCCATTTTTTCACCAGTACCAATAAATTTGATGGGTTTGTCCACCACGGATTTAATGGAAATGGCAGCACCTCCTCGGGTATCACCATCTAGTTTGGTAAGGATTACACCATCAAAATTAAGGACATCGTTAAAGGCCTTTGCAGTATTTACGGCATCTTGCCCGGTCATGGAGTCCACCACGAACAAAGTTTCTTGCGGCTCAATGGCTTTGTGAATGTTGGAGATTTCATCCATCATCTGCTCGTCCACGGCCAAACGACCTGCGGTATCGATGATGACCACATTGCATCCTGCACTTTTTGCATGGGCAATACCTGCCTTGGCAATGGCAACAGGATCATTGTTATCCCTATCGGAATAAACCTCTACCCCTATCTGGTCCCCCACTACATGCAACTGATCAATCGCCGCTGGACGATATACATCACAGGCTACCAAAAGTGGTTTCTTTGTTTTTTTGTTTTTAAGGTAATTGGCCAATTTACCGGAAAAAGTGGTTTTACCCGAACCTTGCAAACCGGACATCAAGATAACAGAAGGGTTACCGGATAGGTCAACTTCCTCTGCTTCGCCCCCCATAAGCTCGGTAAGCTCGTCCTTTACCAGCTTTACCATGAGCTGACCCGGCTGAAGGGTGGTCAACACGTTTTGGCCCAGTGCCTTTTCCTTTACCGTGTTGGTAAATTCCTTGGCTATTTTAAAGTTTACGTCGGCATCCAACAAAGCCCTTCGAACTTCCTTAAGGGTCTCCGCTACATTGATTTCCGTTATCTGACCATGCCCTTTGAGGACGTGGAATGCCTTATCTAATTTTTCACTTAAATTATCGAACATGTGTTCTTTGTTTTAAAGGAGGGACAAATTTAGTAATAATATAAAAGAAAAAGGACGGCTTTGGGGTAGGCCGTCCTTCTTTTGGAAAAAGAATGGGGAAAATTTTATTTCTCCTCGAAGAATTTACAAATCAAAGCTTGTTAAGTCTTCAAAAACTTTTTAACCCAGATCCATTTGTTACGGGTTTTATATATCACATCTTTTTTTAAGTACAATTATATTTCCGTCGTCCTTGTAAAGTTTGATGATTCCTTCTTCCACCTTGTATACTTTCCATTCCGAAGAAAAATCGGCAAAGTTTTCAAAATCAAGATTCAACATTGCCATACCATTGTAAATACGGGTACTCCAGGTCCCTGTAATCTCGTTTGCGGTTAAGGTGGAAAAAATGACGGCGCCATCTTCCTTAAATGTCATTAATTGCTCAAGGTATTGTTCGGTATTGTCTGTTTGGTTACGAATTACCTGTTTTACCTGCATAGGGCAAGCTATCAAATATTCGTACAGTTCATTTTCGGAGAAATCGTCATCGTTATAATCATTGTCATCATCCTCATCGCATTCGTTCTTTGCCATTTCCAAAGTTGCCACCAGTTCAGCATTACTTTCGACAACAACTTTGGTTCCATCGTATTTTTTTAATGTAATTGGGAATCCTATACTAACCAGAAGGTTATCTTCAAGGGCTGCAAAAACCTTGCGCATGTCTTCATCGTTTTTAACCTCTACCTCTGAACTTTGCTGCTCATCTATCACAAAAGTGAACAAGGTTATGGGATATACAAAATCGACACATTCTATATCGTCATCATCTCCACCTTCCAGGCACTCCCGAGCCAAAACAACTAATTCTTCCTTATTTTGAACGGTAATTTGGCTATAATCGGAAAAAGTAATGGCTATGGGAAAAACAATATCCAAGATATCATCATCGTCGTCCAATTCATCGAATATTTCTTCAATAAGATTTAAATCTTCCTTGGAATCAATGTTTATGTCTACCCCGTTGACATTTACCACATAGGGAAACTGCAAGGCAAAACAACTGGCACCATCCACGATATTGTCGAAAGAACCATCAAGTGATGAGGCTTTTTGTATTAAAATGGCCGCATCGGATCCGGCTGCAATGTTTTGCTCTTGTTCTACTCCGCCTACCTCTTCATATTCTTCTTGACAGGAGGATAAACCGAGCACTAGAACAACGAATGCCAAACGCATCATGTTGTCAATCAGCTTTTTCATAACTTTTGAATTTTGGGGTTATAATTCAACTCTAGAACAGTTCTTTCAAAAAAAACCCTACTTTTCCATAAAATATTTTCAAATATATTTGATTCGACAAATTAAATTTTATGGACAACGTATGTGAAGACCATATTTTCAGCAAGGTGTTCAAGACCCATTCCAAAACGGTCTTCAACTATATTTTCTATAAATTCGGAAATGAGGAAAAGGCGCACGATGCAGTCCAAGAAGCTTTTGTAAAACTCTGGCAAAACTGTGCGAAGGTTAGTCCCGAAAAAGCAAAATCCTACGTATATACGATTGCCAACAACCTTTATTTAAATGTGATCAAAGCGGAAAAGGTGAGGTTGAAGCATGCGCATAGCCTTGTAAGGGACCGAACCAATGAGTCTCCAGAGTTTTTAATGGAGGAGAAAGAATATAAGGAGAAACTGGACAATGCCCTAAACGCGCTTCCAGAAAACCAAAGAACCACTTTTTTGCTGAACAGAATCGACGGTAAAAAATATGCCGAAATTGCCGAAATTGAAGGGGTAAGCGTAAAAGCCATTGAAAAACGGATGCATTTGGCCCTCAAAAGTTTACGGGAACATATCGATGGGATTTAAATATGGGAATTTATTTTGGACCTTAAGTAGGGTATTTTTATAGGAGGTTGTTTGTATAACGTAAAGCATAGAACCCATGCAAGAAAATTATTTGGCAAAATGGCTGAGCGGTGAGCTTTCAGAAGATGAACTTCGGGAATTTAAAAGTTCCGAAGCGTATGCCTCCTACGAAAAGCTCAAAGCAGCTTCAAGTAGATTGACAGCTCCTGAATTCGATGCTGACCAAGCGTTACGACGTTTAAAGGATGAGCGCATCGACACTGCGCCAAAGGTAATTTCCATGAACCCGTTCAAGAAATTCCTTAGGGTCGCCGCCGTTATTGCCGCGCTACTGGCGGGTGCTTACTTCTACACAAACACGCTGAACGAAAAAGTGACCACTGAATTTGCCGAGCGTTCGGAGGTAGTGCTCCCCGACGATTCCGAAATCTTCTTGAACGCCGGTTCCCAGGTATCCTACAGCGAGAAAAGTTGGCACAAAAAACGGGATATTAAATTAAAAGGCGAGGCCTTCTTTAAAGTGGCCAAGGGCAAAACGTTTACCGTTTCCACCGACCATGGCACGATTACCGTTTTGGGAACACAGTTTAATGTGGAAAATAGAAAAGGTTTTTTTGAGGTGACCTGCTACGAAGGTTTGGTAAGCGTTGCGCACAACAACAAAGAACTAAAATTGCCCGCTGGAAACTCCTTTTTGTTTATCAATGGGAAAATTGTTGAAACCGAAGCTCCCAATGGTAGTTCTCCTTCCTGGATGAACAACGAAAGTAGTTTTAAAAGTATCCCTCTCACCTATGTTTTTGCCGAATTGGAAAGACAGTTCAACATCCAAGTCAGCACTAAGAACATCGACACAAACCTCTTATTTACAGGGTCTTTTAACAACACTGACCTAAAAATGGCGTTAAAAAGTATAAGTACCCCCTCCAAAACACGTTTTAAAGTAGACGGAGACACCGTACTTTTTTATGCTGGGAACACACAACAATAAATATATAGGCCTCCTACTCGGTATTTTGTTTTTTCTGGTCGGCAATATCAATGCTCAGGAAGAACAACAATCCCTTATTTCCTATATAAAAAATATGGAGAATTGGTTTGATGTCAAGTTCTCCTATATTGATGAAGATTTGAATGGTCTCACCATTGAAATTCCAGAAAACATAAACACCCTAAAAGAAATTCTCCAATACATCGAGGATACCTTCCGTATCGAAACAGAAAAACTCAATGACCGATATTACACACTTTCCAAAAACAATCTCGTAAGCATCTGCGGAGTAGTTTTGGACAATTTTGCCGACAACACCGTTATCGGAGCCACAATAGAGGTTCTGGGAACTGATACCGCTAAAATCACAGACAATAACGGCTCTTTTCTATTGGAGAATATTTCTAGAAATGCATCCTTGCAAATTCGATACTTAGGGTACGTTTCCAAATATATAAAGGTTGAAACTTTACTTCAGCAAACGGGATGCCCCAAAATACTTTTGGCGCCCTATTACGAACAATTGGATGAAGTGTTCGTTTATAAGTACCTTACTTCAGGGATTATCAAGGAAACCGATGCAAGCATTACATTGAACACCTCCGAGTTCGGCATACTTCCAGGGTTGATTGAACCCGACATTCTGCAAACCGTACAAGCCCTACCAGGGATAAAAAGTATTGACGAAACGGTTTCGGACATCAACGTGCGTGGCGGTACCAACGACCAGAACCTTATTCTTTGGAACGGCATAAAAATGTACCAATCGGGGCATTTTTTTGGTTTGATATCCGCCTTTAACCCCTATCAAACCGATAAAGTAACCGTGTACAAAAACGGAACTCCCGCAAACTTTGGGGATGGTGTGAGCAGTGTCATACAAATGGAAACGGGCAATACCATCGCCGACTCTTTTAAAGGTGGTGGCGGATTTAATTTGATAAGCGGAGATGTCTACGCCGAGACCCCTATAACCAATAAACTTGGAGTTCAATTTGCGGCTCGACGGTCGGCAACGGATTTTTTAAGCACACCAACTTACAAGCAGTTCATCAACCGGGCCTTTCAGGATAGTGAAATTAGGCTTCAAAATAACAATACCGTTGATGATGAATTTATCCGGGATGAAGACTTTTTCTTTTACGATTTTTCCGGAAAAATCCTGTACGACCTCAACGACAACCATAAAATTAGGTTGAGTGCCATACACATCAAAAACAATCTAAAATTCGAAGAAACAAATGTGTCGGCAGATGAAACCAACATTAGTTTACTAAAACAGGACAATATCTCCATTGGGGGACAATTGCAAAGTGAATGGACGGACAGGTTCTCCACACACCTTAATGTGTATTACTCCAAATACGATCTAGATGCACAAAATGTTTTTGATAATCAGGTGCAGCAGCTATTTCAAAACAATCAGGTGATTGAAAATGCACTAAAATTAAATACCAACTTTATTCTTAACGATGCGTTTAACTGGAACAATGGATATCAATATATTGAAACTGGAATCATCAATGCCACAATCATAAATCAACCCAATTTTGAAAGTGAACTTAAGGGAGTAATTAGAACCCACGCCCCATATTCCCAAGTCAATTATAATTCTCCAGGGAACAAATTCATTGGAAAAATCGGTGCACGTTTCAACGTTGTGGAAAATCTGGACACCTTCAAAAAATTATTGATTGAGCCCAGAATCAACCTAAATTTTAAACTGGCCAACTACCTAAGGGCTGAAGTATTGGGTGAATTCAAAAGCCAAACTACCAATCAAATCATAGATTTGGAACAAAACTTTTTGGGCATCGAAAAACGTAGATGGATTCTTTCCAACGACAATACGCTACCTGTGACCAAAAGCAAGCAAGGGTCCGTTGGCATCAATTACGAGAAAAATAGTTTTTACGTAGGCATTGAGGGGTTCTACAAAAACGTGGATGGTATAAGCACCAGCACCCAAGGATTTCAAAACCCCTATCAATTTTCGGGAGAAATTGGCGGTTATGATGTCAAGGGAGTTGAACTTCTCATCAACAAAAAAGGAGGTAATTACAGTACGTGGTTAAGCTACGCCTACAACAAAAACGATTACAGCTTTGATTCCATTGTACCGCAATCCTTCCCCAATAATCTGGACATCAGGCACACCATCACCTTTGCCAGCACCTACACCTACAAATACCTGAAATTAAGTATTGGCCTCAATTACAGGACAGGCAAACCGTTTACAGAACCAATTGAAGGAGATGAAGGTTTGGATGAAAATTATTACCCCCCAAGAATCAATTTCCAATCTCCGAACAACAGCCGATTGCCTGAATATTTTAGGGCCGATGCCTCTGCCATTTATAATTTTCAAATCAGCAGGAGCATCCGAGCCAATGCAGGACTATCCATTTTAAATTTCACGGACAGAAAAAACACGCTCAACAAATATTATCGAGTAAACGAGGATGATGAAATCGAGACCGTGGAAAACTTTTCACTCGGTATTACGCCAAATGTGAGTTTTAGGGTGATGTTTTAATAGAGATTTCTCGCCGCTCCTCCAACTCCGCTCGGGGTACCGGCTCGAAATGACCACAAAAAAATTTGCGAGCATTCGAGTAATTCGTGTCAAAATACAGAGGGATTTACATCCGCTCAGGAACATCTATCCCCAACAAACGGAACGCGGATTGAATCACCTCGCCCACTTTTTGTGACAACTGCACCCTAAAGTTTTTCTTCTGTTCATCCGTTTCACCCAAAATAGATACTTGTTGGTAGAAAGAATTGAACTCCTTTACCAAATCGTAAGTGTAATTGGCTATCAAGGCAGGACTAAAGTTTTCCGCTGCCAACTGAACCGTTTCGGGAAACAATTGCATCTGTTTCAACAACTCTTTTTCCTTTTCGTGCAAGTCCAAAGAAGTCTCGATCGAGCTAGACTCAACATTGTCGGCTTTTCTTAAAATGGACTGAATCCTAGCGTAGGTATACTGAATAAACGGCCCAGTATTTCCTTGAAAATCTACCGATTCTTCAGGATTGAACAAGATGCGTTTCTTCGGATCTACTTTTAAGATATAGTATTTAAGCGCGCCCAAACCTATGGTCCGGTACAATTGCTTTTTCTCTTCTTCGGAATAGCCGTCCAATTTGCCCAATTCTTGCGAAATGGATTCGGCCGTATCCTGCATATTTTGGATCAGGTCATCCGCATCCACTACGGTACCTTCCCTACTCTTCATTTTACCACTGGGCAAGTCCACCATTCCGTAGCTCAAGTGATACAATTGTTCTGCCCAAGCATAGCCCAATTTCTTCAGGATAAGGAACAATACCTTAAAATGATAGTCCTGTTCGTTCCCAACGGTGTACACCATTCCGTTGATGTCGGGGAAATCCGTGACCCGTTGAATGGCCGTACCGATATCCTGTGTCATATACACGGCTGTGCCATCCGAACGCAATACGATTTTCTCATCCAATCCTTCATCGGTAAGGTCGATCCAAACACTACCATCCCCTTTTTTAAAGAAAACACCGCGTTCCAGACCATCTTTCACTACATCACGACCCAATAAATAGGTATCGCTCTCATAGTACAGCGTATCGAAATCAACACCTAAGTTTTTGTAGGTAATGTCAAAACCATCATACACCCAACCGTTCATTTTTTTCCAAAGTGCTACCACCTCATCATCACCGGCCTCCCACTTACGGAGCATATCTTGTGCTTCCAACAAGATTGGAGCCTCTTTTTCAGCCTTTTCTTTTGGTGTTCCAGCCTGAAACAGTTCAGCAATCTGCTCTTTGTACGCCTTATCAAACGCCACATAATATTTACCCACCAAGTGGTCTCCTTTCAATCCAGAAGATTCAGGAGTTTCACCCTCACCAAATTTCTGCCAAGCCAACATACTCTTACAGATGTGGATGCCACGGTCATTTATAATTTGGGTTTTGTACACCTTTTTACCTGAAGCCTTCAAAATTTCGGCCACCGAATACCCCAAAAGGTTGTTTCGGATGTGTCCCAAGTGCAACGGTTTATTGGTATTGGGGGAAGAATATTCCACCATCACCGCATCATCCGACTGGGATTTTACATAGCCAAAATTGGATTCATCAATGATGTTGTTGAAGAAATTGAGGTAATACCGATCCTCGATAACAATGTTCAAAAAGCCTTGCACCACATTGCATTTGGACACCTCATCAACATTCTCTACCAAATACTCGCCGATCTTGGTTCCAATCTGAACGGGATTCCCTTTAATTTGACGCAACATCGGAAACACCACTACGGTAATATCACCCTCAAAATCCTTACGGGTAGGTTGAAATTCCACCGTGGGCAGCTCAACTTGGTACAGTTGTTTTACCGCCTCGATCACTTTTTGGGTCAAATCGTTTTGCAAACTCATCTAAAAGGCTTTTCAGGGCGCAAAACTACGCATTTTTTGGGCTTTTCCCACACCATTATCAAATGGTCGGTCTTAATTTGACTATTTTTAGATATGCTATTGAACGTCTCCTACAACGATAAAAAAATCACTAAAAAAATTGACGAAGCCGTCGGCAAACCCCTTCCCATAAAAGAGCGTTTTGCGATGGGCGGCATCGGTTCTCCAAAATTGCACATTACCGAGGCCAGCATCAATATTTACAACCTGCTCGTTTTGGACAACAGCACCAATACCTGCAATGTTGAAATTCGCCCCAATGGCATTATCGTCAGGTTCCGTTCCCGCTTGGAAACCTATGGCCTTGTCATTCCCTACTACAAATTGAACGTGTACAAGGGAGACATTGGCATTTATTCCATTTATATGGACCATTATTTCATTAAAGTACGCTCGGACACCAAGGCCATCCAACGATTTTTTCGTAAATTATTGGACCATCGAGCGGACAACCTTCCAACCAATCTTGAGGATTTATGAAAATACTGTTGACAGGAGCCAATGGCTACATCGGGATGCGTTTGCTTCCCCAACTTTTGGATATGGGACACAACGTGGTTTGTGCCGTTCGTGATGAAAAACGATTATCGGTAGATGCCAAAACGCGCTCCAAAATCGACATCGTGGAAATTGATTTTTTGGACAATCCGGATAAACAGAAAGTTCCCCCGGATATTGATGCCGCCTACTACCTGATACATTCCATGACCTCTTCCGTCACAGATTTTGATGAAAAGGAAGCACAAGCGGCCAAAAACTTCAATACCATTTTAGAGCAGACCGAATGCAAGCAAGTAATCTATCTTAGCGGTATTGTCAACGACAAAGAACTGTCCAAGCACCTCAGCTCACGAAAAAATGTGGAAGAAATCCTCTATAAAGGTCCTTTTGACCTTACCGTGCTCCGTGCTGGGATCATTGTAGGCTCTGGCAGTTCCTCTTTTGAAATCATACGCGATCTCTGCGAAAAACTGCCCGTGATGATCACACCAAAGTGGGTGCTCACCAAAACACAGCCCATTGCCATTCGGGATGTAATCCAATTCCTGACCCAAGTCTTGGGCAACACAGAAACCTACGACCAATCTTTTGATATAGGCGGACCCGATATTCTTACCTATAAGGATATGCTCCACGGCTACGCCAAAGTCCGTGGTTTTAAAAATTGGATTTTCACGGTTCCCGTGATGACCCCCAAACTGTCGTCCTATTGGCTCTATTTTGTTACTTCCACCTCCTACAAACTGGCAATGAACTTGGTGGACAGCATGAAGATGGAGGTCATAGCCGAAGACAATCGCCTGCAAGAGATGCTGGGCATTGAAACCCACACCTACGAAGAGGCCATTGACCTGGCCTTCAAAAAAATTGAACAGAACCTCGTGATTAGCAGTTGGAAAGACAGCATTGCCAGCGGACAAATCAAGAAGGACCTCGAAAACTACATCCAGGTGCCCAAATATGGGGTGCTGCGGGATAAAAAATCCATTAAAATTGAAGATGAGGACGCCGTTTTGAAAAATGTTTGGAGGATAGGTGGACAAAACGGCTGGTATTACGGCAATTGGTTGTGGAAAGTCCGAGGCCTTATGGACAAAATGGTCGGTGGTCCGGGGCTCCGTCGCGGACGAACACACCCTACACGGCTTTTCCCGGGAGATGCATTGGACTTTTGGCGCGTGCTCTTGGCGGACAAAAAGAACAAACGCCTGCTTCTCTTTGCCGAAATGCGAACCCCCGGAGAAGCTTGGCTCGAGTTTAAAATTGAGGATGGTGTGCTGTATCAAACCGCAACCTTCCGTCCGAAGGGATTGTTGGGACGTCTATACTGGTATTCGGTCCTTCCTTTTCACCTATTTATTTTTCGGAATATGATCCGGAATATTGCTAAAGTGTAAATACTTAAAGCAAAAACTTCTGTCACATCGATTGCCCACCTATGGCAGGAAGGAGTTTAGCATTTCGCAGCGTCATTTCGAAATGAGTCCTGATAGCCATCGGGACGATTGAGAAATCTAGGACCTTCTTAGATTTCTCGACTGTCCCCTACGACTGCGCTCAGGGTGACAACTCGAAATGACAATCTCACCAACTCCCAACTCCTATGCTGTTAAATTACTATTAACCCGTATCGGGGATTCCGTTTTTCTTCGCACTTTGTCACAAAATTGTCCCAAGTTCGTCAAAAGAGCAGACAACCTTTGCTCCCCATAAGGCGTCTTAGTATTGAAACCATACAAGTAATCATGTTCGTAAAACAGTCCGTATTCCTCACCTTTTCCTCTTTTTTGATGGCACTTCCCATGTGCGCCCAGACCATCAGTTCCCGATTGGTGGATGCCAAGACCCAAAAAGGAATTCCGTATGCCACGATTCAATATGGAGAGGGCCAAGGCGTAATCACGAATGAAGAGGGCCGCTTCAGTTTTGTGCTGGAAGAGGACGCTATCCTCCCCGACTCCATTTTCGTGACCTCGATGGGATACGGGAAAAAAGGTTTCACACTGGAGCAAATGCTGGACAGCTTGGTGGTATTGGACGCAAAGGCCATTGAGCTTAGCGGCGTTTATGTTTTTGACAAGGAACTGGAGGTAGACGACATCATCGATAAAATGATAGAAAACATTCCCCAGAATGTGAACAAGGCTCCCATAAAACAACGCTTTTTCCTAAGGAAGGCGGAATTGGCCAATATGCACAAAGTAGATTTTGGGTTCGAAAAATCATCCATAAAAGAGCTGAACAAGGAGTTGATGGACAGTATTGCCCGGTCCATTCCCACAAATGCATCGCACTATACCGAAAGTTTTGGCGACCTCTACAAAAACAACACCGATTACAAACTCAACATCATTAAAGCGGCCGACCTTTTCGATAAACGCAATGTGAGTTCTTTTGAGGAATTGGCGGAACATATGGAGGACATCTTCACAAAAAACGTAAAGCCGGGCTCCTACCTAAAAATAAAATCGGGGATTTTTAGTGAAAAAATACAGGTGGATTCCATTTTGGACACCATGGACGATGAACGAATGGACCAAGCCAAAAAACTGAAAGCCCAAGTAAAAAAAGACAGTGTTTCTGGACTTACGGATAGCCAGCGTTGGCAGTTTAAAGAAATGTTGAGCCAACTCTACTACAAGGAAGACACCAAGCTGAATTTGGTGGATAAAAACCGCCGGTACGAGTTTAAACTGGCCGGCTATGCCGATATTGGCGATGCAGGGGTCTATTTGGTGGACTTTTGGCCCAAACGAAGCAGCGCTGATTTTAAGGGACGCCTCTACATTAATATCGAAGACTTTGCCGTAATGCGACTGGACTTTACCAACACCCAACGCCTGCGGAATTTTAGACTTTTGGGCATTACCTATCGGGAAACGGTGTACAAGGGCACCATGCGTTTTGCCAAACTGCCCAGCGGCAAGTACGACCTGCAGTTTATGGAATTGGCCGATGGTAAGTTCTTTGGGGTGGACCGACCGCTAAAAGTGGTAGAAAAGAACAAACACGTTAAAGGACGCCGCAAGCAGAACGAACTAAAACTGAACATTGACTTCCAGATGCATTTAACCTCCAAATGGGAACTCGTGGTCTTCAACCAAGATAACATTGCCGAAAGCGAGTTCAAGTCCTTTAAAGAGGATAAAACGGTGAAGGCTACATATATGCCTCGGTACGACGCGGAGTTTTGGAAAGGCTATACCATTATGGAGCCCAACCAAGCCATTCGCGGGTTTACGGTTGAAGAATAGTTTTAAGGTTGAGTTTTTAGTGATTAATTTTTAGTTTTTCTTCCCACCCTTAACCTTTCATCTTTTACCCTTTACCCCTATTGTCATATATGACATGTAACAGCTATTTAAAAATCCTTTTCTTGCTGCTGATATGGAAAAAGGAGAGGTTCTTTTGCAATGGATTGAAGACTGGTACGGTTCTCCTGAAGAATTGGCCAAAGTGTTGGACTTGGCTTTGGAAATGCTTTTTTATTTGGAAGAAGATACGTTTGACCGTAAAGAAGTGCAGCAGGTGGTCGCTGCGCTCAGAGGGATTGTGGTTGGGTTGAGAGGATAAACTATTTGCTCAAAGCTTTCAATATTCTTTCTTCATTTATGACAATGTCACGAAACAAAACATGCGGAAAATTATGATGTTTAGAGTTTTTAAAAGCCTCATAAACATTTAGTAGCGTTGAGGCTGTGATTAAAGATAAATTCATTTCAGTGTCCATTTCACAATCTGTTATAAAATCATCACTAAATTCAGGAGACACAAGTAAAATCTTTACAATCCTTAAATCATTTTTTAATGCTACATTTTGATAAGATTTTAATTGCCTTGAGACAGTACTGAATTTATTATACCCTCTTTCTTTTACTGTCTTACATTCTACTATGATTACTTCATCGTTTCCTAAATTTAAAAGAATGTCCATTATATCTTTCTTTGAATTCAATTGGTTCTTTAACTTATCGTCCACATTAAATCCTAGTACCTTAAAGATAACCTTGGTCAATTCTTCGAATTTTATTCCCAGTTCACTTTCTTTTATAGTAATTCCATTTTCTTTAAGTAAGTTCAAATTACGGTATGCGACATTTTCATAATTTTCTAAATAAAGATTTTCAACATCTTTATAATGATCAAGGATATTCAGGATATCATCTCCCCTTTGTTTAACACCATTTTCTTTAATAAACTTTTTTAGGTCATTCTTATTAATTAAATCCAAAATATCTCTTGGCTTAATATTATAGTCCAATAAAAAATCGGCTTTCAAAACAAATTCTTCCTGTAATTCAAATTGTACTCTTATTTGTGAGTTGAGTTTTGGGAGAGATTGATTTAGATCCATTAAAAGCTTATCAAATCCATCCAAGGAAATACCAACTTTTTCATCCCTCTCTATATTTTCGAAATGGCCAATTAGACTCTCAATTTTTTCATCAAGAGTAGCTCCTTTTAAATTTTTTATACCTAAGCCTTTTTCACACAATTCATTCAAAACCTTTTTTCTCTCGGTCAAATTACTATCTGGTCTATAAATTTTGGTAAGTAATAAATTGGTAAATGGAACCCCTTCTTTAATTATTTCGTCAATCTTTTTAGAGTAATTGAATTTTGTATCGATATTATGTTCGCGAGCGATTTTATTTATTATTGGTTCTCTTAACAATTTAAGTGTTCTGCGGTAGAATTTTTCAGCTACTTCTTTTTCCCTCACACTTCTCAAAATTCTTACCATTTCATCCGCAACATAAATCGTATTTTCCTTATTCGAATAGAAAATAACCCCGATATTTTTCAATCCCTTGATGACATCTTGAATATCTCTTTTATGAATTGGCAGTATAGAATAATTGATTAATTTAATTTCTTCCTGTGACAAACCCAGTTCTTTTGAAAGGGCCAGCAAAATTGAAAGCTCATCTGAAGTTATTTTTTCATCTCGATTGTTTTCAATATCATTTTGATATGCAACGGTAAGGCAAGATTTATAAATTTTATAATCTCTTTTTCTCAACTCACTCAAATCCGATTTTTCATTTTCAAAATCCGCTTTAAGAAGCTTTATTTTTGCTTTAAGATTTTTTATTTCCGCATCATACAATCTAGAAAACCAGTCTTGTTTCATTAGACAATTTCCATCCCTAATAATTATATCAATTAAAATATCCAACTGTGATGATATTTCTTGAAACTCGCATTTAATATATTCATGAAACTCTATTGAGACCAATGAAAATATTTCAACTATATTCTGATTATCAACTGATTTTAAACCTTTGTCAGAGGCCACTAAAATTTTATCAATCTCTTTTTTATTTTGAGGGTTTTTGGATATAATATTATCTATAATTTTAATAAATGAGTTCTTTTCTATTGAACCAAGTTTATCTAAAATTTTTTCCAGTTTCATATGGTATGTTTTCTAAATTTTGCTGTATTAAACAATGCAATTGAAATCTTAAATCTATTTAATAGATTAAGAGTTTAATCGTACAAATAACTTGGGGGAGGAAAACTTCTAAAAATCAACTCAATATACATTTTTTTGATAGAAATTACCTACGCTTTTCTGTAATAAGCACAAATACCCGTTGTTATCCCGTGAGGTTGCCGAGCTAAGTAGCGCTACAACACAGAACCTCAATAATTTGGATGGGCTGCTGAAACGAGTTCAGCATAACGGGACGTCATTTCGAAATGAGATGCAAAGCAGCGATTGAGAAATCTCAACGTTCCTTAGATTTCTCACACTCCCTTCAGTCGGTTCGAAATGACAAAAAAATGTACTTTGGGAAAAGTAGTAGAATTCGTGCCTGCGTCGGGCGGACGTGTCAAACAATGGGCTACTGAAACGAGTTTAGCATAACGGGACGTCATTTCGAAATGAGATGCAAAGCAGCGATAGAGAAATCTCAACTTTCCTTAGATTTCCCACACTCCTTTCGGTCGGTTCGAAATCACAAAAAAATCCACTTCGGGAAAATTGTGCAATTCGTGCCTGCGTCGGGCGGACGTGTCAAACAATGGTGTGCTGAAACGAGTTCAGCATAACGGGACGTCATTTCGAAATGAGGTGCAGAGCAGCGATGGAGAAATCTCAACGTTCCTTAGATTTCTCACACTCCTTTTAGTCGGTTCGAAATGACAAAAAAAATAACCTTGAGATAATTTGTGCAATTCGTGCCTGCGTCGGGCGGACGTGTCAAACAATGGGGTGCTGAAACGAGTTCAGCATAACGGGACGTCATTTCGAAATGAGGTGCAGAGCAGCGATTGAGAAATCTCAACGTTCCTTAGATTTCCCGCACTCCCTTCAGTCGGTTCGAAATGACAAAAAAATCCACTTCGGGAAAATTCGTGGAATTCCTACCTGCGGCAGGCGGACGTGTCAAACAATGGGATACTGAAACGAGTTTAGCAACGGGACGTCATTTCGAAATGAGGTGGAGAGCAGCGATTGAGAAATCTCAACGTTCCTTAAATTTCCCACACTCCTTTCAGTCGGCTCGAAATGACAAAAAAATGTACTTCGGGAAAAGTAGTAGAATTCGTGCCTGCGTCGGGCGGACGTGTCAAACAATGGGCTGCTGAAACGAGTTCAGCATAACGGGACGTCATTTCGAAATGAGGTGCAAAGCAGCGATTGAGAAATCTCAACGTTCCTTAGATTTCCAGCACTCCTTTCAGTCGGTTCGAAAAGACAAATTAATCATTGTGAATTGTTCATTGTCTGGGCTGAAGTAGTTTTCCCAGAAAGAAAAGAGCTGTCATGATCAGTAGCATCAGCAAAAATACCAAAGCAATATTCAACAGGGTTGTTCCCAAACCAAGTTCTGTCACATTAAAAAATGGATAGGGATAGAACCCGGAAAAATGTCCACGAACCATCATAAAAACCGAATACCCTAAAGGGTATAGCAACCACTTGGAGAGTTGTTTCCCACTAACTACAGTCCTAGCACAGAACATGAGCCAATACACATACATAAATACCGGGATTATGGTGTGCAACAATTCGTCCACCACCATTTGCAGACCTGTTGGGTTCCCAATATCACGCAATAACAATTGGTACACCAAGCCCACAACCACCATAAAAACAGTAAGCGCCATGGGTGTTGCTTTTTGATAGAAAAGTGCCAATCGTTTTTGGTCCGCACCAAACACCCGAACCGTGAAGAAAAGGGCCACCAATGTGTTGGTAAGTATAGTAAAATAGCTCACAAAACGCATCAGGTTTTCCCCTAGGCCGGCCTCTCTGTTTTGGAGCATCAGATAGAGTTGTGCGAGTACGGCAAACCATCCCATGCACATCCCTAAAATCTCAAAATTTCTACGCATGGTCGAATTTATTCAAATTACGATCATTGTGCAATCTAATTCTCCTTTTGGAAATTAAGATGGAAGGTATCCATCAAGAAATCTCAACGTTCCTTAGATTTCTCACACTTTTTTCAGTCGGTTAGAAATGACATAAAAATGAGCTTAAGATAATTCGTGCCTGTGGCAGGGAGTCGTGTCAAGCAATGAGATGCTGAAACAAGTTCTGCATGACGAAACTTATGTCTTTGGCAAAAACACTTCGGCCATCATGCAACGGGCACTGCCACCCCCACAGGTTTCAATGGTATCCAGCGGACTGTGTATTATAAAGCAATGTTTCTCAATGGCCGTGATTTGTTGTTGGGCAAGACTATTGTATGCTTGGGTGCTCATCACCATAAAACGCTTATCGTCGGCACCGATTACCTGGAGCATGTTGCCCGCAAAGTGGCACATTTGTTCCTCTGTAATGCGTATGACTTCCTTTCCGTCCATTTTAATATGGTCCACCACATTCTTTCGTTCCTTTTTATCATCGATGGAATCCAAACAGATGACGGCAAAGGTTTCCGCCATGGCCATCATTACATTGGTGTGATAAATGGGTAATCGCTCACCTTCTACCGTTTGATTGGCATGGAAGATTACGGGAAAGCAATCAAAATCCTCGCAGAATTCGATAAACAGGTCTTCGTGCGCGCGTTCGGAAAGCGCACAGTATGCCTTTTGATTGACCCTGTCCTTCAAAATACTGCCTGTACCTTCCAAAAACACGCCTTCCTCTTCGGCCGCGGTATAATCCATGACATTTTTAATCGCAAAACCATGTTCCTCCAACACTTCCAACACATCTTCGCGGCGCTCCTTTCTTCGGTTTTCGGCGAACATGGGGTACACACAAACGGTTCCGCTCTCGTGAAAAGAAATCCAATTGTTAGGAAAAATGGAATCCGGCGTGTCCTGTTCCATATTATCGCTTATGGTGATCACGTTGACGCCATGTTCCCGTAGCACCTTTACAAATTGATCGAACTCTTGCTGTGCCTTTTTATTGATTTCAGCATTTTTTAGATGCGGGTCTTCCTGAAAATAATTGTTGACCGCGGTCTGTTCATTCATCCTAAAGTTAACGGGGCGCACCATAAGAATGGTATTGGTAATCTGTTCTCTCAATATGTTGACTTTTTTGATATACCTGTGGCAGCAGGAAGTTGGGTTAAAAATTATGCTCTGATCAAAGGCATGGTACTGCATCGCAACAAGCCCTCTTGTTTGGCTATTTCGGCATAGGGGATTTCCTCAACGGTAAATCCCTGGTCACGTAGCCAATTGTTCAATCGTGTAAAGTTCCTTTCCGAAACTACAACTTCGGGAGATATGGAGAATACATTACTGAACATTTGGTACATTTCTTCCTTATTGATTTCAAAGATATTCTCCGGTCCGAAGAAATCCACCAAATATTGGTATTCCTCTTCCACAAGAAATCCATTTCTGTGCAAGATAGCTTTATCCTTTCCCACAGGTTGAAAACAGCAATCCAAGTGCAGTGCATTCTCCCTGGGGTTGGTATTCGATTTTCTGAGTTCAAAGGATTTCACCGTTTTATGAGGGAACATGTCTTGGATAAATTCTACCGCTTCGATATTGGTCCTGGCAGTTATATAGCTGGAATAATCGCTCCCGGTATAGGTTCCGATAAAAATGTGATCGTTCCATGGCATTACATCGCCCCCCTCAATATGGACTTTCGCTGGGGGCCGTATAATTTTATTGGGGTCAATATCGTCCAAAACCTCATGGATGGCTTCGAACTCTCTTTCGCGATCTGGCAAAATATTGGCGTGGAACAACTTGTCCTCAATCACAAAAGCAATATCACGAGCAAAGATCTGATTACAGTCCACCAACACTTCTGGCCGATAAACTTTTACGCCATATTTATCTAAAACACGGGAAAAAGCTTCCATTTCCTTGATCATATCCGTTTCCTTGGGATACGTGCCCGCTCTGATATATTGAATAGATTTTGGATCATAAGCCTCGTCGACCGTTGGGACTGGCCCACTACTCTGTGCCGTGCCCAAAATAACTGCTTTTAAAGGACTGGTCTCATCAACAATGTTCAAATCTATCATAGTAGGGTTATTTGTCTCCGAAAATATCGGCAGATATGATCAACACGGAAAAATCCTAAAAATTCTATGGCAAATCTAGTGTTTTCAGCCTACTTAATTACCCCGCAAAATGATAAAATCGGTTGAATGTAAGATGCAACCTATTTTATGGCAAGGAGACATCTCAGGAAATAAAAAGTTATTAGTCAACTAGTTAAATTCTTCAAAAAAAATCTTAAAAACTGATAAAAGTCAGTTTTCTGTTTTATTTTATAGCTACATTTGCAATAAGATTTTTCCTACTTATGAAAAAATTAATACTTATACCTATTTTGCTTGCAACTTTAGCAGTTGTTTTTGGAGGTATGAACGCCTATCAAAAAACTGAAGATATCAACATGGCTACAAAGGCACACCACGAGATACAGGTGAACCCTGTGCGTGTTGCCAAATATGATGATTGCATCTTAGAAGGTGACTTTCCCGAGGGATATCTTTTTTTTACACATGATATTACCTATGAACACTCGAACTGGGATATTATTAAGGTAAACGAATCCATTGAGAAATATAGGAAATCGTTGGACTCCACTTTGAAGAATTTAAGCACGGTAGATGCTCATGACTTTATTCATCAAGCTTTTTTGAAATCCAAAAATGCTGTTGAAAACAAAGATATCTCTGTTATCCAAAAGCATTATCATGGCGAAATTATGAGAATCTGTTATGCCAGAGATCAGCATTTAAACCAAAACACTATAGAACGCATCCTATAATAGTTAATTCGTTCCATTGAAAAAGGGGCGATTATCGCCCCTTTTATTATTCTGAATGTTGCAAATCTTACCTTTTTTCCAATGGAACAAAGCTTCTATGGTTTTCACCAATGTAAACTTGTCTTGGTCTACCAATCGGTTCTTTTCTCAACCTCATTTCTCTCCACTGTGCAATCCAACCGGGCAATCTACCCAAAGCGAACATTACAGTGAACATTTCAGTTGGAATACCCAATGCACGATAGATTATGCCTGAGTAGAAATCCACATTGGGATATAATTTTCTATCTACAAAATAGCTGTCTTCCAATGCCTCTTTTTCCAATCCTTTGGCGATATCCAAAATTGGGTCTTCAATACCTAAGTTGCCCAATACTTCGTCCGCCGATTTTTTAATGATCTTGGCCCGAGGGTCAAAGTTTTTGTACACACGGTGTCCAAAGCCCATCAATCTGAAAGGGTCTTCTTTGTCCTTGGCCTTGGCCATATATTTTTTGGTGTCTCCTCCATCTGCCTCAATGGCTTCCAACATCTCCAGAACGGCTTGGTTGGCCCCTCCGTGCAATGGTCCCCAAAGCGCGGATATACCTGCAGAAAGCGAGGCGAAAAGTCCGGCATGTGAAGAGCCCACTATCCTTACGGTAGAGGTGGAACAGTTTTGCTCGTGATCTGCGTGCAAAATCAACAGCTTGTCCAAGGCATCGATTGCAATGGGGTCTTTTTTGTATTCTTGGTTAGGCCTTTTGAACATCATTTTATGGATATTCTCCACATAACCAAGACTATCGTCCCCATAATCCAATGGAAGCCCCTTTTTCTTACGTAGGGTCCAAGCCACCAAAACAGGGAACTTGGCCAAAATACGGACTATTGAATTGTACATGGCGGACTCTGATGATACATCCACACAAGATGGATTAAACGCCACCAATGCACTGGTCAACGAAGAGAGCACTCCCATAGGGTGAGCCGATTTTGGAAACCCGTCCAAAATTTTCTTCATCTCCTCATCTACCTGGGATTCTTCTTTAATGTCGTTGTGAAATTTTTCCAGCTGCTGTGTGTTGGGCAACTCTCCAAAAATCAAAAGATATGCTACTTCCAAAAAATCAGCTTTCTCGGCAAGATCTTCAATGGAGTATCCTCGATATCTCAAAATACCTTTCTCGCCATCTAGGAACGTTATGGCACTTTCACAAGACCCCGTATTCTTATATCCCGGGTCGATCGTCACCATTCCTGTTGAGGCCCTTAAGGTTTTTATATCAATGGCCAATTCATCTTCAGTACCTTTTATTACAGGGAATTCATATCTTTCTCCCCCATATTCGAGTATAGCTTTATCCGACATTTTATGTTTTAATAGATTAGTAAAAATAGAAAACGGAAATTACGAAAAAGCATAGCCATTAACAATTTCCAGCCGCTATTTGTGCAGATATTAACGCTAAAATGACCTATAAAAATAGGGTCAATCCAATTTGTAGAGCTGTTTGTAATATCCGTCAACCGATTTCTGCCATGTAAACCGTTTTTTTCGTGCCGCGGCCTGTATTTTCTTCCAAGTAGGTTTGTCGTTTTTAAACATGTTCAAGGCAATATCCATGGCTTCCAACATACTTTTTATTTTTTCATCATAGCTATCGCCATCAAAACTAAAACCTGTTTTCATATGTTCCACGGTATCCTTCAAACCTCCCGTATGATGCACCAAACATGGATTACCATTTCTCATGGCCAGCATTTGACTGATGCCGCAAGGTTCAAACAGACTGGGCATAAAATAAAGGTCGGATTCCAAGTACATGGAATCAATCAATTTTTCGGACTGACCATTGGTGAATACAAAGTTCTTATGTTCGTAACTTAATTTCCTGAACAACTCTTCATACTCTGGAGCACCGGTACCCAATAGCATAAAAATACCATCTACCTGTTCGAGTTTTTTCAGTATTTCGACAAAGGCTTCTGGAGACCTCATAAAAAAGTAAAACTTCTGCTCTGTTAACCTAGCAACGCTCGACGCAATAAATTTGGGTCTTTCTTCTACAAAGGCCATGATTTTTTCTCCTGTGTGGGCCAAAAAATCGGCCTTGTACTTTTTATCTTCTTGCTGTAACCATCCAAACAATGCCTTGACCGTATTTCGGTAAATATTTCCCTTCTTCTCTGTGTTGATGTTTTTATAATTACATCCGTTCAATATCCCGAATAGCCTTCCTTCTTGATCGGCCTTTTGCAAATCGGCTTCCAGCCCTTCCCCACCTATAAATTCGGGAGGGGAACTCGGCAATAAAACATCTTCTTTGTAAGATGGTGATACGGTATGCACAGCATCTGCAAATCGAATACCTACGGCCATAAGGTTGATACAGTCCTGGTACCTATAATCCATCAACTTTTGATAATCCAACGGCACATTGGGAAACCAGTTTTTTACGGAGGAGTAATTGTTGTCAAATGGACGTATGCCTTGAATGGCCAAATTATGAATGCTGTATACTATCCTGATATCCTTAAGATTGGTATACTCGGGATGATACTCTCGCAGGAACAACAAAAGACTGGAGTGCCAATCGTGCAAGTGCACTAAATCCACATCACCAAAAGCTCCCTGCTTTATGGCCTCGGCAACTGCGGTACAAAAAATAAAGTACTTAACAGCATCGGTATAAAAGGGTTCTTCGGGGTCATTATGGTAAATGTGTGCAATATCACCAGCCTCAATTTCTGGATGGTGCAGCACGTAATGAAAAATATTGGGAAATTCCTTTTTGGGCTTTACCTCGTAAAGTTCGGCTGTATACCCCAAACCTCGCAATGTAAAATTCACGGTGGTTCTTGGCAATCCTCCACGGTGCAATCTGGAATATGCCGGCACAACCACATGTACCTTATCGCCCCTTTCCGAAATCTGCCTTGGCACATCACGGACAACATCGCCCATTCCTCCCGCTTTACAGTTTTCCAAAGCATCGTTTTCGGCGGCAATAAAAAGAAAGTTGTTCATGTGGGAGAATTATTAATGATAGTTTAGTGAACCCTCAATTTAACCAAAGTTTGGAACTGAAACAAAAAAAAGCCTTTCCTGATCAGGAAAGGCTTTTTATATGCTAAATAATTATTATTCTTAGTTTACCTTGAAGGCTTTTTCTTGCGGATAATATGCCACCTCGCCCAATTCTTCCTCAATTCGCAACAACTGGTTGTATTTGGCCATACGATCACTTCTGGAAGCGGAACCTGTTTTGATTTGCCCTGTGTTCAATGCCACTGCCAAATCGGCGATGGTATTGTCCTCTGTCTCGCCAGATCTGTGCGACATTACTGATGTGTAACCAGCATTCTTCGCCATGTTTACAGCAGCAATGGTCTCGGTCAATGTCCCAATCTGGTTTACTTTAATCAAGATTGAATTGGCGATACCGTTTTCAATTCCGCGGGAAAGACGCTCTACATTCGTCACGAACAAGTCATCTCCTACCAACTGCACTTTATCACCTATTTTTTCAGTCAACACTTTCCAACCTTCCCAATCGTTTTCATCCATCCCATCCTCAATAGAGATAATTGGATATTTTTCGCAAAGGTCGGCAAGGTATTGCGCCTGCTCCTCTGAGGTACGAACCACGCCTTTGCTGCCTTCGAATTTTGTGTAATCGTAAGCACCGTCAACGTAAAATTCTGCCGAAGCACAATCCAATGCAATCATTATCTCGTCACCCAATTTGTATCCGGCTTTTTCCACTGCTTTGGCAATGGTATCCAATGCATCTTCGGTACCACCTTCCAATGTTGGGGCAAAACCACCTTCATCACCTACTGCAGTGCTCAAGTTACGATCGTGCAATACTTTCTTAAGGTTATGGAAGATTTCGGTCCCCATTTGCATGGCGTGGCTAAAATCCTTCGCTTTAACAGGCATTACCATAAATTCTTGGAAAGCGATAGGAGCATCGGAATGCGACCCTCCATTGATGATGTTCATCATAGGAACTGGAAGCGTATTGGCACTTACACCACCTACGTATCGGTACAATGGCATTCCCAACTCATTGGCCGCAGCTTTTGCAACTGCCAAGGACACCCCCAAAATGGCGTTGGCGCCCAATTTTGATTTATTTGGAGTACCATCCAGCTCGATCATGGTCTGGTCGATATAGTTCTGTTCAAAAACTGAAGTACCGATCAATTCCTCTGCTATGATGGTATTTACGTTGTTCACGGCCTGGCCGACCCCTTTACCCATAAAGGAATCGCCACCATCACGCAATTCAACGGCTTCATGCTCTCCAGTAGAGGCTCCGGAAGGTACTGCTGCCCTTCCCATAATTCCATTTTCGGTTACTACATCTACTTCTACTGTCGGGTTCCCTCTGGAATCCAATATCTGTCTTGCATGAATGTTGATAATGATGCTCATTTTAATTCAATGTTTTATAGTTGTGATTATTTGGGCTAAGATACAAAAGGTAGCGTTTTTAACTCCATGATATTACTCACAAAACGTACTTAATTGCTTAAAAACAAAACTATAACGTTTTAGTTTTTTCTGGCTTTGATCAAATCGAAGAATTGGTCGAACAGATAATCTGCATCGTGCGGACCTGGACTTGCTTCTGGGTGGTATTGTACCGAAAATACGTCCTTGTTCTTCATTTTGATACCGGCCACGGTTTGGTCGTTCAAATGGGTATGGGTGATTTCCAATTCCGCATTGGCTTCGGTCTCTTCCCTGTTCACCGCAAATCCATGGTTTTGGGACGTAATCTCTCCCTTCCCCGTTACCAAGTTAAGTATAGGATGGTTAATCCCCCTATGACCGTTATGCATCTTATAGGTGGACACACCGTTGGCCAAAGCCAATACTTGATGACCCAAACAGATTCCGAACAGCGGTTTGTCGGAAGCTATCATTTCCTTTGTGGCCGCCACGGCGTCCGTTAAAGGCTCAGGATCTCCAGGGCCATTGGATATAAAATAACCATCGGGGTTCCATTCCTTCATTTCATCATAAGATGAATTGTATGGAAAGACTTTAATATAGGCTCCCCGTTTGGCCAAATTCCTCAAAATGTTCTTTTTGATGCCAATGTCCAAAGCGGAAACTTTAATTTCTGAATTCTTATCGCCATAGAAATACGGTTCTTTTGTGGAAACTTTGGATGATAGTTCCAAACCTTCCATACTGGGAACTTGCTTCAATTCTTCTTTTAAGGCATCGATATCGTCCACTTTTGTGGAAATCAAAGCATTCATGGCGCCATTATCCCTTATGTAGCTCACCAAAGCACGGGTGTCCACATCGGATATGGCCAATAGATTGTTCTTGTCCAAGAACTCCAACAAACTCATGTCTGCATCGGGTCTTGAGTAATCGTAACTGAAATTTTTACAAATTAGTCCGGCAATCTTTACAGAGTCAGACTCTACTTCTTCCAAGTTGGCACCGTAATTCCCAATATGTGCATTGGTGGTTACCATTAACTGTCCGTAATAGGACGGGTCGGTAAAAATTTCTTGGTAACCCGTCATCCCAGTGTTGAAACAAACTTCCCCTACTGCGGTACCTTCTCTTCCTCCAACGGCCTTGCCATAAAATATGGTTCCATCCGCCAACAAAATCAACGCTTTTTTCTTTGTGTGATACTTCATTTTATGCTCTAGTTTCAGTTTTGACAAAAAAACATAAAAAAAGGATAAGTTCTCACTTATCCTTTTTCCTTAAATATAATAATTGATAACATTCTTCTTATTCTTCAGAATCGTCAGTTTTGGTTTCGGCCGCTGGAACTGGTGTCTCAGCTTTCTTAGCTCCGCTTCCTCTTCTACTTCTTCTGGTGGACTTCTTCTTAGGCTTACCAGCATTGTAGACCTCGTTGAAGTCTACCAACTCGATCATCGCCATATCGGCGTTATCTCCCAGTCGGTTACCCAATTTAATGATTCTTGTATAACCACCTGGTCTATCACCAACTTTCTCCGCCACGTTGCTGAACAATTCCGTTACAGCTTCCTTGCTTCTTAAGTTACTGAAAACAACTCTTCTGTTGTGCGTACCTTTTTCGGTAGTCTGGTTGTTCTCGGTCTTTGCCTTTGTGATCAAAGGCTCGATAAACTTCTTCAACGCTTTGGCCTTTGCAACCGTGGTGTTGATTCTTTTATGCTCAATTAGGGAGCTTCCCATGTTGGCCAACATTGCCTTTCTGTGGGCAGCTGTTCTTCCTAAGTGATTAAACTTCTTTCCGTGTCTCATTTTTCTAAGTTATCATCTTGCTACCAAATCTTGTTTTACCAAGAGAGCAAAATATGATTATTAATCTTTATCTAATTTGTATTTGGAAAGGTCCATACCAAATTGCAGGCCTTTGTTGATGACCAATTCTTCCAATTCGGTCAATGATTTTTTACCGAAGTTTCTGAACTTCATCAAATCGTTCTTGTTGAAGGAAACCAAATCTCCCAAAGTATCCACTTCGGCAGCTTTTAGACAGTTCAAAGCCCTTACGGACAAGTCCATGTCCACCAATTTGGTCTTCAACAACTGACGCATGTGCAATGATTCCTCATCGTAGGTCTCGGTTTGAGCAATTTCATCGGCCTCAAGGGTGATGCGCTCATCGGAGAACAACATAAAGTGGTGAATCAAAACTTTAGCGGCCTCGGTCAAGGCATCTTTTGGGTGAATGGAACCATCGGTAATGATTTCGAAAACCAATTTTTCATAATCGGTCTTTTGCTCTACCCTATAGTTTTCGATGCTGTATTTTACGTTCTTTACTGGAGTGTAAACAGAATCTACCGCAATGCTTCCCAAAGGTGCATTGGATTTTTTGTTTTCCTCTGCGGGAACATAACCACGACCTTTTTCGATAACAATTTCCATATTGATGCTAACCTTAGGGTCCATGTTACAGATAACCAAGTCTGGGTTCAGCACTTGGTAACCTGAGATGAACTTTTGGAAATCGCCAGCTGTCATTTGTTCTTTTCCGCTTACGGAAACAGATACGGTCTCGCTTTCAACATCATCAATCTGTCTTTTGAACCTAACTTGTTTAAGGTTCAGGATAATTTCTGTAACGTCTTCGACAACGCCTGGTATAACAGAAAACTCATGTTCAACTCCATCTATGCGCACAGAAGTGATGGCAAAACCTTCCAAAGAGGAAAGCAAAACCCTTCTCAGCGCATTCCCAACTGTTAATCCATATCCAGGTTCCAAGGGACGAAATTCAAATTTCCCCTCGAAATCTGTTGAATCGATCATTATAACTTTATCGGGCTTCTGAAAATTAAGTAATGCCATAATTGGATTAATGTTGAATTCTTATTTAGAGTATAATTCGACTATCAGTTGCTCCTTGATATTCTCAGGAATCTGTAATCTTTCTGGAACAGCTACATAAGTACCTTCTTTCTTTTCAGAGTTCCAAGTAATCCATTCGTAAACACTGCTATTGTTAGCCAATGAATCCACGATGGATTGTACGGATTTGGATTTTTCCCTAACACCTACCACATCACCAGCTTTTAGCGAGTAAGATGGAATGTTAACTACCTCTCCGTTTACAGTAATATGACGGTGCGATACCAATTGGCGCGCACCCCTTCTTGATGGGGAAACTCCCATTCTGAAAACCACGTTATCCAAACGTGACTCACACAATTGAAGCAATACCTCACCGGTAACTCCTTCTTTTCTTTTTGCCTCGGCAAAAAGGTTACGGAATTGCTTTTCCAAAATACCATATGTGTATTTTGCTTTTTGCTTCTCCATCAACTGGATTGCATATTCCGACTTTTTTCCACGGCGCCTGTTGTTACCGTGTTGTCCTGGAGGATAATTTTTCTTTTCGAATGACTTATCGTCTCCGAAAATCGCTTCTCCAAATTTTCTAGCGATTTTTGTTTTTGGTCCTATATATCTTGCCATCTTCTTTTGGTTTGAAAGTGCGATTATGAATTAAGGCTTATCCTTCGATAATCTAACTGCACCTTCGGGTGAAGACCCTTTTGGGGCCATTTATAAATAATAATTAAACTCTTCTTCTTTTTGGAGGTCTACAACCATTGTGCGGCAGTGGGGTAACATCTATGATTTCCGTTACCTCGATTCCCGAGTTGTGAATGGAACGGATAGCAGACTCCCTACCGTTACCCGGTCCCTTTACATAGACCTTCACTTTTCTCAATCCTGCTTCATGAGCAACCTTAGCGCAATCCTCTGCGGCAACCTGAGCCGCATACGGAGTGTTCTTTTTAGAACCACGGAACCCCATTTTTCCTGCAGATGACCACGAAATAACATCACCTTTCTTATTGGTAAGGGAAATGATGATGTTGTTAAAAGATGCGACAACGTGCGCCTCACCTGTGGCATCTACCACTACTTTGCGCTTCTTGGCTGTTTTTGTATTTGTTTTTGCCATATTCTTTAGTTTCTAGTTGTTAGCTTTTAGTTATTGGAATCCTAGACTTTTACATTTCAAACAGATTCTTCTAACGTCTAAAACACTAATGACTACTCCTATTATTTAGTTGCCTTTTTCTTGTTTGCAACTGTTTTTCTTTTTCCTTTTCTTGTCCTAGAGTTGTTCTTGGTACGTTGACCTCTCAATGGCAATCCTGCTCTGTGACGAATTCCACGGTAACAACCGATATCCATCAAACGTTTGATGTTCATTGAGGTTTCTGAGCGAAGCTCTCCTTCAATCTTGTAAGCTCCGACCGCTTCCCTGATTTTACCAATTTCATCATCGGTCCAATCGGAAACTTTGGTATCTTCACTTACTTGGGCTGCTGCCAAAATTTCTTGCGCCCTACTTTTACCTATACCGAAGATGTAGGTAAGCGAAATAACGCCACGCTTTTGTTTAGGTATGTCTACCCCTGCAATTCTTGCCATAATTACCCTTGTCTTTGTTTAAATCTAGGATTCTTTTTGTTGATTACATACAATCTGCCCTTTCTGCGAACAATCTTGCAGTCGGCACTTCTCTTCTTTATTGATGCTCTTACTTTCATGTAACTAGTATCTATACGTAATTCTTGCTTTTGTTAAATCGTATGGACTCATTTCCAACTTTACCTTATCACCGGGAAGCAGCTTTATGTAATGCATACGCATTTTCCCTGATATGTGCGCCGTTACAACGTGCCCATTTTCCAATTCTACCCTGAACATTGCATTTGACAATGCTTCAATGATAGTCCCGTCTTGTTCTATTGCTGGCTGCTTTGCCATATTCAGTTATTAGTTTTCAGTTTTAAGTTTTAAGTTAAAGCTTTTTATACACTACAAATTTTCAGGTTTAACTTCTAAACTTCTAGCTTCTAACTTCTATTGTTATGCTACTTTTCTATTCTTTCCAGTTTTCATCAAGCCATCATAATGCCTGTTCAACAAATAAGAATTTACTTGTTGTACAGTGTCTATGGCAACACCCACCATAATCAATAGTGATGTTCCTCCATAAAACAATGCCCATCCGGCCTGTACATCCATCAATTTCACAACGATTGCCGGCAATACTGCCAACAAGGCCAAAAAGATAGATCCTGGTAATGTTATCAAGGACATGATCTTGTCCAAATAATTTCCTGTTTCTTTTCCTGGGCGAATACCTGGGATGAAACCACCACTTCTTTTCAAATCATCGGCCATTTTATTGGTCGGCACTGTGATCGCTGTATAGAAGTAGGTAAATATAATAATCAATACGGCAAACAGAATGTTGTAGGCCAATCCGAATATATCAGCGAACTGTACTTCCATCCATTGTCCTGCAGCTGTATCATTAAATGTTCTACCAATCAAACTTGGTGCAAACATAATTGCTTGTGCAAATATAATGGGCATTACTCCAGAAGCATTCAACTTAAGTGGAATGTACTGACGTGCTCCCATGACGTTCTTTTCGTATCCTCCAGAAGCTGTTCTTCTTGCATATTGTACTGGAATCTGTCTTACGGCCATGGTCAAATACACACTTGCCAATATTACCAAGAACCAAACGATTACCTCAATCAACATAAACATGATTCCACCGGTATTGTTTGTTGTTCTGGACACAAATTCCTGCGCAAATGCTTGTGGCAATGTTGCGATGATTCCTACCATAATCAACAAGGAAATACCGTTTCCGATACCCTTATCGGTAATTTTCTCACCCAACCACATAGCGAACACACATCCTGTTACCAATATAATAACAGCTGGAACGATAAAATCCAAACCTTTACCCAAAACAAATGCACTATCCGGCACTCCCAAGGCACCAAGACCATACAAATAGGCTGGGGCTTGAACGATACAGATACCTATTGTTAACCACCGTGTAATCTGGTTGATGGTTTTTCTACCACTTTCCCCCTCCTTCTGCAACTTTTGAAGATAAGGAATTGCAATTCCCATCAACTGTACCACAATGGAAGCGGAGATGTAGGGCATAATACCCAAAGCGAACACCGAGGCATTCGCGAAAGCACCACCTGTAAAAGCATTCAGAATACCCAAGATACCATTTTCAGTTTGGGTAGATAGTTCCGCCAATTGGGCGGTATCAATACCAGGAAGAACAACTTGGGCACCAAATCGGTAGACCAATAATAATCCCAATGTTAGGATAATGCGTTGTCTTAGTTCATCTATCTTCCAGATATTTGATATGGTCTCAATAAATTTCTTCATGCTATAACTTCTTATAAACTTATTGCTTCACCTCCTGCTGACTCGATGGCAGCTTTTGCGGAAGCAGTAAATTTATGAACAGATACTTTAAGCGATGCCTTTAATTCACCATCACCCAATATCTTTACCAAATCGTTTTTGTGGGTCAATCCATTCTCCAAAAGTGTATCCAAAGTAACTTCGTTTTTAACGACGCCCTTATCCACCAACTCCTGTAGCTTTCCTAAATTGATTCCAGTGTACTCTTTTCTGTTTATGTTAGTAAAACCAAACTTTGGTACACGTCTCTGCAATGGCATCTGACCTCCTTCAAAACCAATCTTTTTGGAATATCCAGATCTAGACTTGGCTCCTTTGTGTCCACGGGTAGAAGTTCCTCCTTTACCGGAGCCTTCTCCACGTCCTACACGTTTACCTTCTTTGTGCACAGCGCCATCCGCTGGTTTAAGATTATTCAAATCCATGTGCCTTTATATTTTAAGCTTCCTCAGTGGAAACCAAGTGTTTTACCTTATTTACCATTCCAAGGATACTAGGAGTTGCTTCGTGCTCCACTTCCTGTCCGATTTTTTTCAGTCCAAGAGCCTCCAAAGTTCTTTTTTGGTCTTGTGGCTTTTTAATGCCGCTCTTTATTTGTGTAACCTTAATCTTTGACATAATATCCCTTATTTATCCTTTAAAGACTTTTTCCAAAGAAACTCCCCTTTGCTTGGCAACGGTATCGGCACTTCTCAACTGCAACAAGGCATCGAAAGTCGCTTTTACAACGTTGTGAGGGTTAGAGGATCCTTGGGATTTGGAAAGTACATCTTGTACTCCAACCGCTTCCAATACGGCTCTCACTGCTCCACCGGCAATTACTCCGGTACCGTGCGATGCCGGCTTAATAAATACTCTTGCTCCACCAAACTTTCCTTTCTGTTCGTGAGGAAGTGTCGCTTTGCTCAAAGGTATGCGGACCAAGTTCTTTTTAGCATCCTCGATAGCCTTGGCGATAGCCGTGGCAACCTCTTTGGATTTACCCAAACCATGCCCAACTACTCCGTTTTCATCACCAACAACCACTATTGCTGAAAAACCAAAGGCTCTACCACCTTTTGTTACTTTGGTAACCCTTTGTACTCCAACCAAACGGTCTTTCAACTCCAGTCCACCTGGCTTTACTATCTCTACGTTCTTGTAATTCTGGTACATAGTTTATTAAAATTTTAGTCCGGCCTCCCTAGCGCCTTCAGCTAATGATTTTACTCTTCCGTGATATAGGTTTCCTCCCCTATCAAAAGCCACGGCTTCCACACCAAGCTTAAGGGCCTTTTCGGCTATGGCCTTACCCACGTTGGCAGCAACCTCGGACTTTGTTCCCTTGGCATCAACATCCTTATCTCTTGATGAAGCGGACGCCAAAGTTACACCTTTATTGTCGTCAATCAACTGGGCGTACATTTCTTTATTGCTTCTGAAGATGGACAACCTTGGTCTTGCTTCAGTTCCGAAGGATACTTTTCGTATTCTTCTTCGGATGCGTAATTTTCTTTCAGTCTTAGATAATCCCATAGTCTTAATTATTAAGCTGATTTACCTGCTTTTCTTCTTAATTGTTCTCCTACGAACTTCACACCTTTTCCTTTGTAAGGTTCTGGCTTACGGAAGGATCTGATCTTGGCGGCCACTTGACCTACCAATTGTTTGTCGTGGGATGTTAGTTTCACGATAGGGTTCTTCCCTTTTTCGGAGATTGTCTCAATCTTCACTTCTGGAGCGATATCCAAAACAATGTTATGAGAGAATCCAAGGGCCAAATCCAATTTCTGTCCTTGATTGCTGGCTCTGTAACCAACACCTACAAGTTCCAATTGCTTGGTCCAACCATTGGTTACACCTTCTACCATATTATTGATAAGAGCGCGGTATAAACCATGTTTTGCTTTATGCTCGTTGTCATCGGAAGGTCTTTCCAAAACAACATTTCCGTCCTCGACTTTTATGTCAATCCCTGAAAACTCTTGTGAAAGTTCTCCAAGTTTACCTTTTACAGTAACCACAGAATCCTTCACTTCCACAGTGACTCCCTCAGGAACATTAACCGGACTGTTACCTATTCTAGACATTTTTCTTCTCTTTTCTCAATTAATATACGTAGCACAATACTTCACCACCTACGTTCTCTTGCTGAGCTTGTTTGCTCGTCATAACTCCGTGCGAAGTTGATATGATTGCAATCCCCAAACCGTTCAACACCCTAGGCAAATCGCTTGAGTTTGAATATTTACGCAGACCGGGCTTACTTACCCTCTGCAATTTTTTAATGATAGGCTCTTTGGTGAATTTATCATACTTGAGGGCTATTTTGATATTCCCTTGTACTTCATTCTCCTCGAACTTATAGCTCAAAATATATCCTTGGTCGAACAATATTTTGGTAATTTGTCTCTTTAGATTGGAACCTGGGATATTTACAACCCTATGACCTGCCTTGTTGGCATTTCTCAATCTGGTCAAATAATCTGAAATTGGATCTGTAAGCATTTCTTTTCTTTATCTAAATTACCAACTTGCCTTTTTAACACCAGGAATCAAACCTTTGTTGGCCATCTCCCTGAACATCACCCTTGATACACCAAAAGTTCTCATGTAACCACGAGGCCTACCTGTAAGTTTACAACGGTTCCTCATACGAACAGGAGAAGCATTTTTTGGCAACTTTTGCAAAGCCTCATAATCTCCCGCTTCCTTTAGCGCCTTTCTTTTCTCGGCGTATTTTTCTACCATTTTAGCCCTTTTTCTTTCGCGGGCTTTCATTGATTCCTTGGCCATACTAGTTCTTTTTAAAGGGTACTCCCAGTTCGGTTAACAATGATTTTGCTTCCTTATCAGTATCAGCGGAAGTAACGAACGTAATGTCCATTCCATTGATTCTATTAATTCTATCTATATTGATTTCTGG
Organism: uncultured Allomuricauda sp.; assembly: GCA_963677115.1. Taxonomy (GTDB): domain Bacteria; phylum Bacteroidota; class Bacteroidia; order Flavobacteriales; family Flavobacteriaceae; genus Flagellimonas. The sequence continues at coordinate 2,112,397 of OY781874.1, read as the reverse complement.
AAAGATGATTTGTTCGGTAACCCCCAAATTGTAGTTACCTCTACCGTCGAAACCTGTAGCTTTAACTCCAGAGAAATCACGCACCCTTGGAAGTGCACTTGTGATCAATCTATCCAAAAATTCATACATACGCTCTCCTCTCAAGGTAACTTTTGCACCGATCGGCATCCCTTTTCTCAATTTGAACGTAGCAACGTCCTTTTTTGAAAGGGTAGCCACCGCTTTTTGACCTGTGATATTGGTCAGCTCGTCCACGGCATGATCGATAAGCTTTTTATCGGAAACAGCAGCACCGACTCCACGGCTCACCACTATTTTCTGCAACTTAGGAACCTGCATTACATTTTTGTAACCAAATTCTTCGGTTAGCGCCTTGACCACGCGCTCCTTATATTCTTGTTTTAATCTTGGAATATAACTCATGACTAAATTACTTCATTGGATTTTTTAGAAACCCTTACTTTCTTTCCATCCTTTACCTCGTACCCAACACGAGTTGCCTCGCCAGATTTTGGATCGATCAAGGAAAGATTGGAAATATGTATTGGAGCTTCCTTTTTAGTTATGCCTCCTTGAGGATTGTTAGCACTTGGCTTTTCGTGTTTGGACACTTCGTTGATGCCCTCTACGATAGCCTTGTTCTTTTCACGGTCCACTTGAAGTACTTTACCTTCGCTGCCCTTGTGGTCTCCCGCAATGACTTTTACCGTATCCCCTGTTTTTATTTTCAACTTCATCTTTCTGATATTTCTTTTATAGCACTTCAGGAGCCAATGAAACAATCTTCATGAATTGTCTGTCCCTCAACTCTCTGGCCACAGGACCGAATACACGAGTTCCTCTCATCTCCCCGGTCGGGTTCAACAACACACATGCGTTGTCGTCGAAACGGATGTAAGAACCATCAGGTCTTCTCACTTCTTTCTTTGTCCTAACAACAACTGCTGTAGACACAGAACCTTTCTTTACAGTACCGTTCGGAGTAGCTTCTTTTACGGTAACCACAATTTTGTCACCCAAGGAAGCATATCTCCTTTTTGTTCCTCCTAGTACGCGGATGGTCAAAACTTCTTTTGCACCGGTATTGTCCGCAACCCTTAATCTTGATTCTTGCTGTACCATAATTATTTAGCTCTTTCTAGGATTTCTACCAACCTCCAGCATTTTGTTTTGCTCAATGGTCGTGTTTCCATTATTTTGACGGTATCACCTTCGTTGCAATCGTTCTTCTCGTCGTGGGCAACATACTTCTTGGTCTTAAGAACGAACTTCCCGTACATAGGGTGCTTCATTCTTTTTACCTCAGAAACCACTATCGATTTCTCCATTTTGTTGCTGGTAACAACGCCTATTCTTTCTTTTCTTAAATTTCTGTTTTCCATAAGGCAGAACCGATTATTGTAATTCCCTTTTAGTTATTTCAGTAGCAAGTCTTGCTACCGTCCTTCTAGTCTTTCTGATCTGTAAAGGATTTTCCAAAGGAGTAACAGCATGTGCCATTTTAAGGTCGGCGTGTTGTTTCTTCAACTCGGCCAAACGCTCCTTTAGTTCTTCAATTGAAAGTTCTTTTATTTCTGATTGTCTCATCTTTCTTCTCAATTAAAAATTAGGCGGAATAATCCCTTGCTACAATAAACTTGGTCTTAACCGGTAGTTTTTGTGCCGCAAGCCTTAAGGCCTCCTGGGCAATATCCTTTGGTACACCAGCAATCTCGAACATGATTCTACCCGGCTTAACCACGGCTACCCAATATTCTGGAGCACCTTTACCTTTACCCATACGAACCTCAAGAGGCTTTTTGGTGATAGGCTTGTCCGGGAATATTTTGATCCACAATTGACCTTGTCTCTTCATGTATCTTGTCGCAGCGATACGTGCAGCCTCGATCTGTCGGGAAGTAATGAAGTGTGAATCCATGGACTTGATACCGAACATTCCATTGGAAAGTTGGTGCCCTCTCTGGGAGTTACCCTTCATACGCCCTTTCTGGGCCTTACGAAATTTTGTTCTTTTTGGCTGTAACATTTTACCTTTACTTTATCTAATTACTTTCTACGACGAGGCTTCTTATTGTCCTTGCCGCTTTTTCCTTGACCAGTACTCAATCCTACCAATGGGGAAAGTTCACGTTTTCCATAAACTTCTCCTTTCATGATCCACACCCTTACCCCCAATCTACCGTAGGTAGTATGAGCTTCGTGCAAGGCATAGTCAACATCGGCACGGAAAGTAGACAATGGAATCCTTCCTTCTTTGTAAGATTCCGAACGCGCCATCTCAGCACCGTTCAAACGTCCGGAAATCTGAATCTTGATACCTTCGGCATTCATCCGCATTGCTGCTGCAATCGCCATCTTAATGGCCCTTCTGTATGAAATCCTACTCTCAATCTGTCTTGCCACACTTGCAGCTACCAAGTTGGCATCAAGCTCAGGTCTCTTTATTTCATGAATATTGATCTGAACCTCTTTGTTGGTGATCTTCTTAAGCTCTTCCTTAAGTTTATCGACCTCTTGACCACCTTTACCAATGATGATACCAGGTCTAGACGTGGTAATGGTAATGGTGATTAATTTCAAGGTTCTCTCGATAATTACCCTTGACACGCTGGCCTTTGCCAAACGAGCACTGATATATCTTCTGATTTTATCGTCTTCAGCCAGTTTATCGCCGTAATCATTTCCTCCGTACCAGTTGGATTCCCATCCTCTGATAATTCCTAAGCGATTTCCTATTGGATTGGTCTTCTGTCCCATATTCTAATTTCTAGCTTTCAACGTTGTTATTGGCCTCCAAGATCATGGTTACATGATTGGAACGCTTTCTGATTCTATGTGCCCTACCTTGTGGAGCTGGTCTCAATCTCTTCAACATAGTCCCTCCGTCCACACGGATTTCTTTGATGTAAAGATTGGCCGCTTCGATATCAGCACCCTCATTTTTTGCTTCCCAGTTAGCGATTGCGGACAGCAAAAGCTTTTCCAACTTTCTGGAAGCTTCTTTTGGGTTAAATCTCAAGGTAGCCAATGCCATCTCGATTTGCTTACCTCTTACCAAGTCCGCGACCAAGCGCATTTTCCTCGGAGAAGTTGGGCAATTGTTCAGCTTTGCAATAGCAAGTTGCTTTTTCTCTTCCTTCAACCTTTCGGCCATTTCTCTCTTACGAACTCCCATAGCTTACTTACTTTTTACCTTTGTTTTTAGCCCCTGCATGACCCCTAAAAGATCTAGTAGGTGAAAATTCTCCTAGTTTGTGACCCACCATGTTTTCAGTTACAAAAACGGGAACAAATTGTCTTCCGTTATGAACCGCAATAGTCTGCCCTACAAAGTCTGGTGTTATCATAGAGGCCCTAGACCACGTTTTGATAACTGTTTTCTTACCTGATTCTATATTGGTCTGGACTTTTTTCTCCAGACTAAAATGAACGTATGGTCCTTTTTTTAACGAACGTGCCATTTACTTTTCTTTTATTTCTTTCTACGTTCTATGATATATCTATTGGTGTCCTTAGTCTTGGAACGGGTTCTAAATCCTTTTGCAGGAATACCGTTTCTAGATCTTGGATGACCTCCTGAAGCTCTACCTTCACCACCTCCCATTGGGTGATCTACAGGGTTCATTGCAACAGGTCTAGTTCTTGGTCTTCTACCCAACCATCTACTTCTACCAGCTTTACCGGAAACAAGCAATTGGTGGTCAGAGTTGGAAACCGCTCCGATCGTAGCCAAACAAGTGGCTAAAATCATTCTAGTTTCCCCAGATGGCAATTTCAAGGTCACGAACTTACCGTCCTTTGCCATTAATTGAGCAAATGTTCCAGCACTACGCGCCATAACAGCACCCTGTCCAGGCCTCAACTCAATACAAGAAACAATAGTACCCAATGGAACTTCACTTAAAGGAAGTGCATTTCCAATTTCGGGAGCAGACCCAGAACCAGACTGAATAGCCTGACCTACCTGCAAACCATTTTGGGCAACTACATATCTTTTTTCGCCATCCTTATACTCTACCAAGGCGATAAATGCAGTTCTGTTCGGATCATACTGAATGGAAACCACAGTAGCTTCAACTCCTTGTTTATCCCTTTTGAAATCGATGATTCGATATCTTCTTTTATGACCACCACCTTTGTGGCGCATGGTCATTTTTCCTTGACTGTTCCTACCACCTGTCTTTTTGATCGGAGCAAGCAAGCTTTTCTCCGGCTTATCAGTAGTAATCGCGTCAAATCCGTTTACTACTCTAAAACGCTGACCAGGGGTTATCGGTTTTAATTTTCTAACTGACATTTCTCGTCTTTATAGATTACTGTAAAAATCAATAATATCACCTTCAGCTACATCAACAATTGCTTTTTTGATAGCATTTGTTTTACCATGCTGAATACCGGTTTTTGTATAACGACTCTTACGCGTTGGACCATAATTCATGGTTCTCACCTTTTCAACAGACACACCATAAGTAGTCTCTACCGCTTCTTTGATCTCCAACTTGTTAGCAGTTGGATTTACAAAGAATCCGTAGCGATTAAAAAGCTCGCTGTCGGCGGTCATCTTCTCCGTAATTATCGGTTTTATCAACACACTCATGATACTCTTATTTCTTTAGGTTCGATTCAATTCCTTCCAAAGCACTTTCAGTCAACACTAAACTTGTTGCATTAACAATTTTGTAAGTGTTTAATCCTGAGCCTGTTACAACTTCGGAGCGTTCCAAATTACGCGACGACAAATATACGTTATTATTTGTATCACCCAACACAATAAGGGACTTTTTCTTTTCTATTCCCAAGGAAGACAAGAAATTAACGAAGTCTTTGGTTTTTGGAGCTTCAAAATTGAAGTCTTCAACCACCACCAAAGATTGCTCTTTGGACTTCATGCTCAAGGCAGATTTTCTAGCCAAGCGCTTCATGTTCTTGTTCAACTTTTGGGTGTAGTCCTTAGGTCTTGGACCAAAGATTCTACCTCCACCTCTAAACACAGGAGATTTGATACTACCGGCCCTTGCAGTACCAGTACCTTTTTGCTTCTTGATCTTTCTGGTACTACCAGCTATCTCAGCTCTTTCTTTGGCCTTGTGAGTTCCTTGCCTTTGGTGGGCCAAGTATTGCTTAACATCCAAATAAATGGCATGTTCATTAGGCTCTATCCCGAAAACATCGTCAGAAAGCTCTACTTTCCTACCTGTTTCTTTTCCTTTGATATCTAAAACTGCTACCTTCATTATTGCCACCTTTGAATAGTTACATATGCATTTTTATGGCCAGGCACACATCCTTTCACAACCAAAAGGTTTTTCTCCGGAACCACTTTCAACACTTTTAAGTTAAGAGCGGTAACCCTATCACCACCCATTCTACCCGCCATACGAAGACCTTTTACAACTTTGGACGGATAAGATGCAGCACCAATGGAACCAGGAGCTCTCAATCTGTTGTGCTGACCGTGTGTTGCTTGACCAACTCCACCAAAACCGTGGCGTTTTACAACACCTTGGAATCCTTTACCTTTTGACGTACCAACTACATCAACAAACTCTCCTTCTTGAAAAAGGTCGACACCAACAGTGTCTCCCAATTTGTAATCACCTTCAAACCCTTGGAATTCAACGACTTTCTTTTTAGGAGAAGTACCTGCTTTTTTATAGTGACCTGTTTCGGCCTTGTTAGCACGTTTTTCTGCCTTGTCATCGAAACCTAGTTGAAGGGCTGTGTACCCGTCTACCTCTTCGGTTCTGACTTGGGTAACCACGCATGGCCCAGCTTCCAACACGGTACATGGAATGTTCTTTCCATTCTCGTCGAAAATGCTGGTCATACCGATTTTCTTACCTATTAACCCAGACATAATTATTAATTATTAATTGTTTACTTTTCTATTTGCGCCAAAAAATTGGCAAAAAAATTGGGTCAAGAAAATATTCTGTTCTGACCCAGATTTTTTTTCTTTCTCCGTTTTTCCCGAACCATCGTTCGAGACATGTTGCTTCCACTCTTCGGCGGAAATTCTATCAGACTTTGATCTCAACCTCGACACCACTTGGAAGCTCAAGCTTCATAAGGGCATCGATAGTTTTTGATGAAGAGCTGTAAATATCCAACAACCTCTTGTATGAGCTTAATTGGAACTGCTCTCTAGCCTTTTTGTTCACGTGAGGTGAACGCAAAACTGTAAATATCTTTTTGCGTGTTGGCAATGGAATTGGCCCAGTTACCACAGCACCTGTCGTTTTTACTGTTTTCACGATCTTTTCAGCAGATTTGTCCACCAAATTGTGATCGTAAGATTTCAATTTTATTCTAATTTTTTGACTCATCTTGCTGAAAAATTAAGCGGTTACTCCTTTAGCTGCTTTGATTACTTCCTCCGCAATATTGGAAGGAGTCTCTGCATAATGTGAAAATTCCATTGTTGATGTTGCCCTACCTGAAGACAAGGTCCTCAAAGAGGTTACATAACCGAACATTTCTGATAGCGGCACCTCCGCCTTGACAACTTTTGCACCTGCTCTATCCGACATGCTGTTTACCTGACCTCTTCTACGGTTCAAGTCACCCACAATGTCACCCATGTTTTCCTCTGGAGTAAGAACCTCCAACTTCATGATTGGCTCCATAATAATGGCCCTTGCTTTCTTGGCAGCAACCTTGTAACCTAATTTTGCAGCCAATTCGAAAGAAAGTTGATCGGAATCCACAGGGTGGAAAGAACCATCTTTAAGGGTTATTTTCATGGAATCCATTTCGAAACCGGCCAAAGGACCATTCTTCATAGCCTCCTTGAATCCTTTTTCAACGGATGGAACAAATTCCTTAGGGATATTACCACCTTTAATCACGTTTACAAACTCAAGTCCGGATTTACCTTCCTCTGCAGGCTCCATAGTAAATACGATATCCGCAAATTTACCACGACCACCAGTTTGTTTCTTATAAGTCTCTCTGTGATCAGCTGTTCCCGTGATAGCTTCTTTATACTCCACTTGTGGCTGACCTTGAGTAACATCAACTTTAAACTCTCGCTTAAGACGGTCGCAAATAATATCCAAGTGAAGCTCGCCCATACCAGAAATAATGGTCTGGCCAGATGCTTCATCTGTTTTTACCTGGAACGTTGGATCCTCTTCAGCTAATTTAGCCAAAGCCATACCCAATTTATCAACGTCAGCTTTTGTTTTGGGTTCTACAGCGATACCGATTACCGGCTCAGGGAACTGCATACTTTCCAAAACAATAGGATGTTTTTCATCGGAAAGGGTATCCCCTGTCTTAATATCTTTAAAACCTACCGCAGCACCAATATCTCCAGCCTCGATAAAGTCAATCGCGTTTTGCTTATTGGAGTGCATTTGGTAGATACGAGAAATACGCTCTTTATTACCTGAACGGTTGTTCAAGATATAAGAACCTGCATCCAAACGACCCGAATATGCCCTAAAGAACGCCAAACGACCTACAAAAGGATCCGTTGCGATTTTAAAAGCAAGAGCTGCAAATGGCTCTTTTGGGTCTGGTTTTCTTCTTTCTTCTTTTTCAGTATCCGGGTTTACACCTACAATATCATCTTTATCCAAAGGCGATGGCAAGTAGCGACAAACAGCATCCAATAAAAACTGAACTCCTTTGTTTTTAAAAGAAGAACCACAAATCATTGGAATAATGGCCCTGTCCATAACTGCTGCACGCAAAGCGGCATGCACTTCATCTTCTGTGATGGAATCTTCATCTTCGAAGAATTTCTCCATCAACTCCTCATCATATTCAGCAACAGCTTCAATTAAGGCAGCCCTATACTCCTTAACCTCGTCCTTCATTTCATCAGGAATATCAACCACATCAAAGGTAGAACCGAAGTTATCTTCGTGCCAAACAACAGCTCTGTTCTTGGCCAAATCCACGATACCCCTAAAGTCAGCTTCGTCTCCAATTGGCAAAACAATCGGCACGGCATTCGACCCTAACATTTCGCGAACTTGCTTACAAACCGCAAGAAAGTTAGACCCTTGACGGTCCATTTTGTTCACGAAACCGATTCTTGGAACCTTATAGTTATCAGCCAATCTCCAGTTGGTTTCGGATTGAGGCTCAACACCATCAACAGCACTGAACAAGAAAACCAATCCATCCAACACACGAAGGGAACGGTTTACTTCAACCGTAAAATCAACGTGTCCGGGAGTATCGATAATATTAAAGTGATAATCCTTTGTATCTGGCAATGCCTGCGCATTCTCCATTGGGAACTTCCAAGTACATGTTGTAGCAGCAGAGGTAATGGTAATACCACGCTCTTGCTCTTGCTCCATCCAGTCCATTGTAGCCGCACCATCGTGCACCTCCCCAATTTTGTGACTCACACCTGTATAGAAAAGAATACGCTCTGTAGTAGTTGTCTTTCCAGCATCAATGTGAGCTGCAATACCTATATTCCTTGTATATTTTAAATCTCTTCCCATTGTATTGTTTAGAATCTAAAGTGTGAGAACGCTTTATTGGCCTCAGCCATTTTATGTGTATCTACTCTTTTCTTCACTGCCGCACCTTCTTCTTTAGCTGCCGCTAAAATCTCAGCCGCCAATTTTTGCGCCATGGATTTCTCGTTACGCTTTCTCGAGAAGCTGATCAACCACTTCATGGCAGTGGATATTTTTCTATCTGGACGAATCTGCATTGGAATCTGAAATGTCGCACCACCCACTCTCCTACTTCTAACTTCAACGTGCGGCATAACATTGGAAAGTGCATCTTTCCAAAGCTCCAATCCTGTTTTTTCTTCGTCAGTATTTTTTTCATCAACGATTTCAATTGCATCATAAAATATCTTGAACGCAATTGACTTCTTACCGTCCCACATCATCATGTTCACAAAACGTGTAACAAGCTGATCGTTAAATTTTGGATCTGGTAATAAAGGTCTCTTTTTTGCCTGCTTTTTTCTCATCGCTTCTTCTTAAAAATGATTAATTTTTAGGACGCTTTGCACCATACTTAGATCGTCGTTGCGTTCTTCCCGCAACACCTGCGGTATCCAATGCACCGCGAACGATATGATATCGCACACCAGGCAAATCCTTTACTCTTCCGCCCCTTACCAATACTATCGAGTGCTCTTGGAGGTTGTGTCCTTCACCAGGGATATAGGCGTTCACCTCTTTACCATTGGTCAACCTTACCCTTGCTACTTTACGCATTGCAGAGTTTGGTTTTTTTGGCGTAGTGGTATAAACACGCGTACAAACCCCTCTTCTTTGAGGACACGAATCCAAAGCAGCCGATTTACTCTTCTTGGTAATCGTGGCCCTTCCTTTTCGTACTAATTGTGAAATTGTTGGCATTAAATTCCTTTTAAAAACTAAATAACCCTCATTTTGAGGGCTGCAAATGTAATGATAATTCCCAATAATTCAAATCCCTAGCAATTAATTTTAATCGGAACGAAAAAAAAGTTGAAACACCCTATTGATATCGCCCAGCCAAACACACCAAAACACCACCCAAAACACCACCCAAAACAACATAAAGTAAAAATTATTTACACAAATTACATCACCTATATATTAAGGTATCACCCTCATCGCAGATCCACCCCCCCCCTTCTTAACATTCTTCTAACAATTTTAATTGTGATTTAACCCGCTAAGCAAAAAAACACTTCAAATAAAAGCAACCGACACAATACCCCCGCATTTATTGGGATGTTTTTAAAATATTACAGTAAGAATAAATACAACCCCCTAAAATTATATAGTTATCAATGAAATTCATTGATTTTGCGGTTATTTCATTTAAGCATGCTGTCTTAAAGATTTTATAAAATTAGTTTGGATTATTAACATGAAATTATGATTTTAGCAATTAGCTAATTCAAATAATTTAACAATGAGAACAAAACTTAATGGATTGTTAACGCTATTATTGGCGTTTGTTGTGCATATATCCTATGCGCAGGACAAGACGATTACAGGTACAGTCACGGACGCCGCAGGCCTCCCGCTGCCTGGAGTCAACATTGTCGTTGAAGGGACCACCACAGGTACCCAAACAGATTTTGATGGAAACTATGCCATAAGCGCTAGTGAAGGTGAAACATTGCTTTTCACCTACATTGGGCAGAGGCCTTCCACTAAAGTTGTGGGCGCAAGTAGCGTAATCAATGTTCAAATGGTGGAGGACACCCAGGCTCTTGAGGAGGTGGTTGTAACCGCCCAAGGTATCAAAAGGGAAAAGAAAGCGCTTGGTTTCGCCGTGTCTTCTGTAGAAGAAGATGATTTGGAGTCCAGATCTGAAGGCGATGTTGCCAGGGTACTTTCAGGAAAAGCTTCAGGTGTTCAGATTACCGCCGCAGGAGGTATGTCCGGATCGGCCACTAACGTAGTGGTTCGGGGTTTGAGTTCCTTTAGTGGAAGTAACCAGGCACTATTTGTTGTGGATGGTGTACCCTTTAGTAGTGACACCAATGCGCAAGACATCAATGGGCAAGGTTCTAACTTCCTAACAGGTAACACAGGTTCCTCGAGGTTTTTGGATCTAGACCCCAATAACATTGCAAAAATTGAGGTTTTAAAAGGTCTTGCCGCCGCAACACTATACGGTTCGCAAGGTAAAAACGGGGTGATTTTGATCACCACCAAAGCAGGTTCTGCAACAGGCGGGGCCAAAAAGACCGAAATAACAGTAAATCAATCCTATTTCGTGAACCAATTTGCTTCCTTGCCCGACTATCAGGACGAATATGGAAATGGATTCGACCAAGCATTTGGATGGTTCTATAGTAACTGGGGACCAAGTTTCAAGAAAGAAGGTCTATCTGGTTGGGGCAGACAATCCGCAATAGACGAGAATGGAACTTTACCACACCCATATAGTACTACGTCAATTGCCGCTACTAGGGAAGCATTTCCAGAATTGCAAAATGCACGATATGAATGGAAACCTTACGATTCTGTAGAGAACTTTTTTAAACCAGGCTATGTAAGTTCCACCTCCGTCAACATCAATGGGGCTTCCGAAGATGGAAATACAACATTCAACGCCAACTTTGGATATTTGGACGACCAAAGTTTCATCCCAGGAAACGGACTTTCCAGGGCTAACATATCTGTTGGTGGTAAATCTAAACTAACCAATAAATTTACGGTTTCTGGTGCTATGAACTATTCCAGAACAGATTATAGTTCTCCTCCCATTGCAGCGAGTGAGGGTAATGGATCAACTGGTTTCTCCTTGTTTGGAGCTGTGTACTTTACACCACGAAGTGTGGATCTATTAGGTTTGCCCTATCAAAATCCTATCGACGGTTCCAGTGTTTACTATAGAAATGGTAACGATATCTTGAATCCAAGATGGACAGCGGCCAATGCAAAGTTTTCGCAGTTAACCACCCGTGTTTTCTGGAATGCTTCACTTCAATATGATATTAATGAAAACCTAAACCTTGTTTATAGAGCTGGTCTGGATTTCTACAATGAAAGAAACGAGCAATACTCCAATAAAGGTGGGGTAACATTTACCAACGCCATTTTCGGTTTCTTGAACACTTATGATAACAACAATACAATTTGGGATCATTATTTGGCATTGAATGGTAATTATGACCTTTCCGAAAAATGGGGTATGTCATTCAACGTGGGCGCCACTACGCGATCAACTACATTTGACCAATCCGGTGTAGCAAGTACGGGACAAATAGTTTTTGACATTCAGAGGCATTTCAACTACGCCAACCAGTCACCAATCCAATTCACCAGAAGAAGAAATATCGCTGGTATATTGGGTCAGGCTACTTTTGATTATGACAACATGTTGTTCTTGACCGCCTCCACAAGAACGGATTGGGTTTCCAACTTGAATACCGAAAATAATAGCCAAACATATCCTAGTGCAAGTGCATCCTTCCTGCCCACTGCTGCTTTTCCAAGTATCAGATCAGAGAAAGGTTTAAACTTTTTGAAGTTAAGAGCCGGTATTGGACAATCAGCAACCTTCCCAACCGGATATCCAACGGTAAGCGTTGTTGAGCAAAACACTCAAGTATACGGGGACGATGGTGGTGTTACCACCAATCAAGTAGCTGGTTTCAAGGCAAACCCTGATTTAAAACCAGAGTTGTTGTCAGAATTTGAAGTAGGTTTTGAATCAAGGTTCCTTAACAACAAAGTCTCTTTGGACTTTACCTATTTTGATAGAACCACAAAGGACTTGATTGTAAGAGAGCCTTTACCTCCAGCCACAGGATTTACCTTTACACAAAGTAATGTTGGTAAGATTGAAGGGGATGGTATTGAAATTGATTTAGGCGTAGATTGGTTTACAAGTGATGAACGTGATGGTTTCAACTGGAACTCCAGAGTTAACTTCACCAAGAACAAGTTTATTGTAACCGAACAAGAACAGGACATCATCATTTATGCCGGTAGTCAAACTCTATCAGTAGGTGGTAACGCGGCTATTAAAGGAGAACAATTGGGTGTGATCGTGGGTGATGCCATCGCAAGAGATGCTGACGGTAATTTCCTAATAGATGATGGGGGTGATTATGTCACCACGGAACAGGATATTAACGGAAATGTGCCAATTATTGGTAACCCCAATCCTGATTACATCATGAACCTTATCAACTCGCTTTCCTATAAAAATTGGAATTTAGGTTTTCAAATAAGTCATATCAAAGGAGGTGATATTGTTTCCAATACAGTTGCAACTTTGTTGGGTAGAGGTCTTATCACAGAAACTCTGGATAGAGAGGACACCTACATCTTGCCAGGTGTATCACAAAGCACAGGTGAAGTAAACAACAAGCAGATCAACAACTCTACGTATTACTTCAACAACATTCTTTTTGGCCCGACCGAATTGAAGGTTTATGACGCATCCGTGATACGCTTGCAAGAACTTTCTCTGGGCTATACTTTCCCAAACAAGTTTTTAGACAAGACACCATTCGGATCTTTGACCATTACCGCTCAAGGTTTCAACCTATGGTATGACGCTTACAACATGCCAGATGGTGCAAACTTTGACCCTAATATTCAAGGTGCCGGTGTTGGTAACTCACAAGGTTTCGACTTTTTGAACGGTCCAAGCTCCAGAAGATATGGACTTAGTGTGAAAGCAACCTTTTAAAAATTGCTAATCGAATCAATAGAAATATTATGAAAAAAATAATAAAATATATCACCGTTGCTTTTACAGCAGGACTGTTACTCAATTCCTGCGAGACAACGGATCTTGATCTTAAGACCAACCCTAATAACTTAGCTGGTGATCAAGCAGATCCAAACTTGCTGCTAAATTCCATACAGCTATCTTATGTTGCCAACATATACGAGTTTAATAACTTTGGGTCGGAATTGACCAGAATAGACTACATGAACGGGCGTAACTATTTTAACACATATCCTGGTGATACTTTTGACGATATCTGGGAGCGTGTCTATAGTAGCACCGATGGAAACAACGATGTATATACGGATCAAGTAGATCTTGGTATTTTTCCCAATGTCGCGAACATTCAGACAATAGATGAGACATCAAATATTGATTACTCTTTTCATATTGCCGTGGGTCAAACATTAAAAGCCCACATGCTTGTGCTTTTAGTAGACTATTTAAGTAAAGCAACCTTGAGCGAAGTCGGTAACCCGGAAGAGTTCCCTGCTCCATTGCTTGATGATGGACAAGAAGTCTATACAGGCGCTTTGGCCCTTCTATCTGAAGCCGAAGCCTTATTTGCAGCAGATCCTTCTACCGAAGGAGCCACGGATTTTTTCTATGATGGGAATACAGATCAGTGGATCAAGCTAATCAACACGATTAGACTGAAAGCTGCCGTAACAACTGGAGATGCCACTACATTCAACTCCATCATTGCCGATGGTAATTATATTGCTGATTCAGAGGACGATTTCCAATGGCAATACGGAGCAAGAGATCTACAACCAGACACTCGTCACCCAGATTATCAAGACGACTATACCCCAAGTGGGGCAGACCTCTACAGATCTAATTGGTTGATGAATTATATGTTGGAAAACAATGACCCTAGAATACGATATTACTTTTATCGTCAAGTAGATGCCACACCAGGTGCCGCAGGAGAACTTCCCAATGAAGAAACCTTGGCATGTTCGTTGGCCACACCTCCACCACATTATGCTGGATTTGTATACTGTTCCGTACCCAACGGATATTGGGGGAGATCCCACGGAAACAACGAAGGTACTCCTCCTGATGGATTTAATAGAACAGCAGTGGGCGTATATCCAGCAGCAGGTCGTTTTGATGATAACAGCTTCGGCGTAGTAGGCTTAGGCCTCGGAGGCGGAGGAGCTGGAATAGAACCCATTATCCTAGCATCTTATGTTGACTTTTGGAGGGCTGAAATGGCAACTTCTACTGCCGACAAAGCCTCCTTCCTTGAAGCAGGCATGAGAAAGTCCATCGCAAAGGTGCAAAGTTTTGCCGCTTTGGATGTGGATGCGGACAAGTCCTTTGAGCCTTCTTCAACAGATGTAGAAAACTACATAGATGGTGTAGTAGCCGACTTTACCGCCGCCACCGGAGATGATCAAACAAACATATTGTCAGAGCAGTATTGGATAGCTCTTTATGGCGGAGGTGTAGAGGCCTACAACTATTACAGAAGAACAGGATTCCCTACCACTTTGGCACCAAACTGGGAGAAAGATCCAGGAGCGTTCCCTAGATCATTTCTATACCCTCAAACCGAGGTTATAACGAATCCAAGTGTATCGCAGAAAGATGATTTATCAACTCAGGTATTTTGGGACACCAATCCAGCCGGACCAGCTTTCCCACCTGCTAACTAAAAAAAATAAAATGAAAATAATTAATAAAATATCAAGCTACATTTTAGGAGCCTCCGCATTGCTGCTAGCCTCCTCATGTGATGACGATGGCGGAAAGGTCATTGATGAAGTTTTCTCATCTACGACCCGCGGTGCTGTTTTAAGAACGATTGACTCATACGGTTTCTACGACCGCTTCGACACTTCTTCAGTTTTCGGTTTCACTTTTGAAGAACAAGATTATGAAGCTGGCGCACTTCTGGAAAAGGTTGATCTGTATATCAGTTATGATGACGATACTGAAGAAAACGGAGATTCTTCCGTGGACGAAATCTTAATTGAAACTTTTTTGCCAGAAGATTTCACCGAAAGTGATTTTGGCCTACCGGTAGCTAGCTACGAATCAACTCTAGCCAACGCATTGGATTTACTTGGCTTGAATGAAAGTGAAATTGAAGGAGGTGACGCTATTCAATATCGTTTGATTCTTACATTGACAGATGGTAGAACATTCACTAACGATGATAGTACAGGTACCATTACAGGTTCATTCTTTGATGCACCTTTCTTTTATGGCCCCGTAATCAAATGTATTCCTCCCGCTCCAGTACCAGGAGAGTATACGGTTAGTTTTGTCGATAGTAAAGGTGATGGATGGAATGGCGCGTCAATTGATGTAGTGATTGACGGTGAAGCCTCATCTTATACTTTAGAGGACGGAACTACAGGACTAGCAATGTTTACAGTTCCTGATGGAACAACCGAGTTCACTTTGGAATTCGTTTCAGGATCCGCTGATTCCGAGGTAACCTATAAAATTATAGCTCCCACGGAAGAAACCGCATTTTCGGATGGACCTTCACCCACTAAGGGCAATATTACTTTGAACATTTGTAAAGGTTAATACAGCATATCTTTATCAAACAAAGCTGCTCCTAGATCAGGAGCAGCTTTTGTATTTTTAAAAGACCTTGAACCTATATATGTTAATTTCATATTAACAATAAATTAAAACTTAACACCTTGCAAACTAAGTAAATAATCATAACTTACTATTATGAAAAAATTAATCATCTCTTGCTTATTTTTAAGCATTGTCCATCAGTCACATGCCCAGTATTCCGGTCAAATAGCCACCAATATGTCCAATGCAGGGCAAAATAGTTCAGCCGCTTCAGCAATTTCAACTTTTTTGGGGCCTGTTAATGAGGCCTATCAGAAAAGAAAGGAAATTAATCTCGACAAATTTCAAGGATCACCCTACACTTCCAATAATTTTGCTCCCGCCCCTTTAAAATATAAAGATGAGATAATCGGTACCATTTATTACAGGTACAACGCCCTCAATGAAGAAATCGAAATCAAGAAAACACCTTCAGAGGAAGAACTATACCAAGCCCTTAATAAAGACAAAGCCATAAGCCTTCTGATCAACGGAAAACCCTTGAGCTTCAAAACCTTTATTACGGATAAAAAAGAAACAATAAACGGTTACCTAACCTTGATTTTCGATGGCTCAAAATATGATCTTTACGAAAGAACTTTGGTTAAATTTACCGAGGGTCAACCTGCACAGAATTCATTTGTAGCGGCAATTCCAAGTAGGTTTTCCAAGTTTACGGAATACTATTTCCAGAAGAAGGGGGTCAATAAAATAAATCAGGTACCCCAAAGAAACGGGAAGATGTTGAAACTATTTGAAGGTTCCACCAAACAAGACCTGAAGGAATATCTTAAAGCAAATGATCTAAACATCAAAAACCAACCTGACCTTATCAAGGTGTTTGAGTATCTTAATAAAAAATAGCCGCATCTTCGTTTTTAGTATTCCCCACACTACCTATGTTCACTAAATGGATTCCCTAATCTGTATTTACAGCATTGTCCATAATTTTACTTTTCCCTTCGTGCTCCGGTGATGATTCAGAAAACGACAACGGCACAGAAATCAGTGGGAGAGAGATGAACGAACTGTAACATTTTTAGATCCGGGCCAAGTCAGCGATAACTTTATGTTGGTCAATGATTTTGTTGCCACAGTTTATCTGATGGATAAAAATGCAAATGTTGTATTGGAGTGGGAACCAGGGGGCAAAATTACCGGAAATGATGCTGTATTACAGGATGATGGAACACTCCTCGCCACTAAAAGGTACGACAAAACTGCTGAGCTACGGTCTTCAAATTCAAATCCCTGACAAGGAAGAAACAGCTCTTTGGGATTTCGTGTATGCCACCAGCGAACATAGAGTCCATCACGATATTGAAAGGATGACCAACGGGAATATCTGCGATTGCATGGGAAAGAACGTCCCCAAGAGACAGCCTTACCATATGGTTCCAACCATGATATGGACCTTTATTTGGAGTCGGTCATTGAAATAAGCCCTGATACTGATCAAATCGTTTGGGAGTGGCTTCTTTTGGAGGTCATATCACTATGATAAAGACCATCCCGGCATTATTGCCCTAGACCTGTGATTTGATTTCTCAAATATATTGACCTAAACACCTTCTACAATAAAGTTCTTTATTGCATCTTTGCATATCAATTACAGGAGCAATGAGCAGTCAAATTTACGGCATTAGAGCAGTTATGGAGGCGATAAACGCAGGCCAACCCATCAACAAGATATTTATTCAAAAAGGGCTTAAGGGCGAACTTATTAAAGAGCTGGAGTCTTCTGCGCGCAAAAGTGGCACCGGTCTATCCTATGTCCCTGTGGAAAAGCTCAACCGCCTTACCCGAAACAGCAACCACCAAGGTGCCGTAGCACAAATCTCCCCAGTGGAATTCTACGAATTTGAAAAATTGGTGGAACATGTGCTCAACAAAGAAGAGACACCCCTGTTCCTGATGCTTGACGGGGTTTCGGATGTTAGAAACTTTGGCGCCATTATCCGTACTGCGGAATGTTGTGGCGTTCACGGCATTATTATCCCAAAAAGTGGTGCCGCACCGATAACAGATGATACGGTAAAAACTTCGGCCGGAGCAGCTTTTAATGTGCCCATTGCCAAGGTAGACCATCTAAAAGATGCTATCTTTTACCTACAATCATCTGGAATTGCGGTTACTGGGGCCACGGAAAAGGCCGAAGACGAAATCTATGGCATCGATTTTACGAAACCCACTGCAATCATTATGGGTTCGGAAGAAAAAGGCATCTCCCCTTCTACTCTTAATACTATTGACAATCAGGCTAAATTGCCCCTTATTGGAAAAATTGGTTCGTTGAACGTTTCTGTGGCCTGCGGTGTTTTTCTTTATGAAGTGGTTCGTCAACGGAGAGGCTGATCATCATCCAGCTTTTTATAATGATATTTGATTTCAATTTTGTCCTCAGGCTCTTCCGGAGCACTTTCGATAAAATTTCCGTTATCATCAAAATGTTTTAGAAAAGGGTCATCTTCTTCCCGATAATCCTCAAGTTCCCAATCATACTTTCGAACTTCAGGAACTTGCACCTTCGTGATAAGTGCAAACGCAAATCCTGTCGCGAACCCTGCCAAGTGGCCTTCCCACGAAATACCGTCCTTTACTGGAAATATGTACCAAATCATACTTCCGTATATAAACACCACGACCAATGACAAAGCGACCAATCGATAATTCTTGGCCAAAATCCCTTTAAAAAAAATAAAACTGGCCAATAAATAGATTACACCGCTCGCTCCAATATGATAAGATGGTCTGGCAATAGCCCATGTCATCAGCCCTGAAACAAGAGTCCCGAGCAGCAAAACCCTAAGGGCCGCACTTTTATAAAAATAGAACAGAAACGCCGTTAACACCGCCAACGGAATGGTATTGTTGTATAAATGTTCGATGGAACCATGAATAAAAGGACTGAACAATACGCCACGCAATCCGGACAACCTACGTGGGTACACACCGTACTCGTTAAAGTTGATGCCCAATTGCATCTCGACCCAGAACACAATCCAAATGGACAATACCGCCAATAGGGGCGCCACCACAACTGAATTTGAAAATTTAAACGAATCCGAATCCATACACTGACAAAATCAAACATCCGGCCATACCATTAAATTTATACAAATTGTCAGGCGATAGACAAAAATCCTTTCTGTTTTAAGACCAATGGACCATCAAATTTATTTTATTTTTGGGCCATGAACGAACCTTTGGCAGAACGCATACGTCCGAAAACTTTAGAGGATTACATAAGTCAGCAACATTTGATCGGCAAGCAGGGCGCTTTAACGAATCAGATAAAAAATGGCGTGATCCCTTCTTTGATTTTTTGGGGCCCGCCCGGCACCGGAAAAACCACCTTGGCCAATATTATCGCAACAGAAAGCCAGAGGCCATTTTACACTTTGAGCGCCATTAGCAGTGGCGTAAAAGATGTTCGGGAAGTCATCGACAAAGCCAAGCAGAGCGGTGGCCTGTTCACATCAAAAAACCCCATTCTGTTTATTGACGAGATTCATCGTTTTAGTAAATCGCAACAAGATTCATTGCTCGCAGCGGTCGAGAAAGGTTGGGTGACCCTTGTGGGAGCCACTACGGAAAACCCCAGTTTTGAGGTTATACCCGCACTTTTATCGCGTTGCCAAGTCTACACATTGAATCCTTTTGGAAAAGATGACCTGATTGCACTCTTGGAGCGTGCCATTAAGACTGACACCTATCTTTCCAAAAAAGATATTGAACTGTCCGAAACCGATGCCTTGCTTCGTTTATCGGGTGGTGATGGCAGAAAACTGCTAAACATTTTCGAACTCATCATAAATTCAGAACCCGATGGGAAAATCGTTGTCACCAATGATCTAGTGCTCAACAAGGTCCAAAGTAACACCGTTCGGTATGACAAAACTGGGGAGCAACACTACGATATTGTATCCGCCTTTATTAAAAGTGTCCGTGGGAGCGACCCCAATGCTGCAGTTTACTGGTTGGCCCGGATGATCGAGGGCGGTGAGGACGTAAAGTTCATCGCTCGAAGAATGCTTATTCTAGCATCCGAAGATATAGGAAATGCCAATCCTACGGCGCTTGTACTGGCCAACACCACCTTCCAATCCGTTACGACGATCGGATATCCCGAAGCAAGGATTATTTTGAGCCAGTGTGCCACGTATTTGGCAAGCTCTCCAAAGAGCAACGCAAGCTATATGGCCATTAACGAAGCTCAACAAAAAGTGCGACAAACCGGGGATTTATCCGTTCCGATCCCATTGCGAAATGCTCCGACAAAACTGATGAAAGATCTTGGGTATGGAAAAGGGTACGCATACGCGCACGACCACGAAAACAATTTTGTGGATTTTGAGTTTTTGCCCGAGGAAATTATCGGAACCACCTTTTACAGACCAGGGAACAATCCAAGAGAAAACTCAATGAAGGACTTTTTGAAAAAAAGATGGAAAAACAAGTATGATTTTTAGAACTTGATATTAAGTGCTTTCTGAATCTTTTCGCCGTTTTTGGAATATTCCAACCACCATTTGCCATCCTTTTGGAAAACCACCGCATTGTTACCATCAAAATTGGTCATGAACACATTTTCCATAGAGGTTTCCTGTAGCTTGAGCACAACCTTTGGCGAACTATCCACCAATTGATAACCAGTATCGGTAGGTTGGGCGTATAAAACCTCCTCTGGCAACTCGGACGATTGCTTCTCACCAGCTCTTACAATAGATGATGGTTTTGGTTCCACCGATTTGTACACTTGTTCTTCGGTGGTCGACTTTTGCTCTAGGATATGTTCTTTGGGGTCCTCTTGAACGGACTTTACATCGTTCTTAAAGTTCAATGTCACCGGAGCTGATTCCTTTTGCTGCTGTTCTCTTGGCTCATAATGGTAATCCATACCGGCAAAGGAAACAAATGTCTTTTGAATAGCATCCTTGTACGCCTTGTCGTATTCCTTAATTTTACTTATTTCCTCAACAGATCTAAATACTTCCACATTGTTGCAATCTTTAAGGGAGATGCTAACTTTTGTTGAAAACATGTTGGAACCATCTTCCAAATTGGCCAAGACCCCCAAACACCTATTTCCTGCTAAATCCGCAGGAAGCGCATCATCATAAACCGCGTTAAATCCATTCTGTTCAAAATAATATTTGACCAAGGTACTGGTCTGGTACTCGTTCACCGATTTGAACGCATCGAACTTCTTAGGTACAATAATATATTTGTAATTGTTCAACTGAGCGTTCACCGCTGTGTTCAATCCCATTGCAAAAAGCAATATGTACAATACTTTATGTTTCATATATCAAAGATACTCAATTACCGTTCCAAGATATAATATTAAATCCGAACTGTAATGAAGTATAATGGCTGTCGGCTATATTGGAATAACTTAAAAGATTATCTGCCAGCACATAAAAGTTAACGGGGCCCATTTGAAAATTTGCCCCCAATCCCACATTTGTAAAAGAATATTTATCTACGGTGTAGGTGCCCTTTAACGCAAGCACTTTACCTAACCGCCTTTGATAAAAACCTGTTAGGGCGGCTTGTACACCTTTTGGGCGTTTTATCATAAATAATTGTCCGCCTATACTGTTTTTGTAATCATCTGAAGTACTTGGCCTACCTCCACTATTAACAGCACAGCCACAGTTATCAAAAATCCGTCCATTGCCGCCCTGTCCAAAATTGTACCTAACGGAACCATAAACTTTTACTGGCCTCCAGGAGATATAGCTCGACTGATTTTCGCCATGGGGCAATGCTGCATCGATTTCATCTATCAGCTCCTGCCACTGGTCGTTATCCACATCGTCTATATCCTCTGGGAGAACAATAGAAATCCCTTCGGTTATCGTGCTCCCGGCAAAGGTGTAGTTCCACACATCCTTTGAATTACTGATAAAACCAAGATCTATGATACTTCCGGTAATGGTGGTCTGTGGATTCAGGTTATAACTAAACCCAAGGTCAACTCCAAAACCTAAATTACCGCCCAGCAAGACCCTTTCCGTAAAGAGGCTCGTCACATCTCTTCGAGTTGTGCCCGTATCCTCTTCAACAATATCATAAAAGCCTTTTACGCCAGCTGTTTGCAGTTGCATATCGGCGTTGATGGCACTTTCATAAACATTGTTTTGTCCTTCCCTTGTGATAAACGAACCCGAGTTTTTAATGGATTGAAATTGAAATATACTGGAGTAGATTTTGGCCCGCCCACCTATGGTAAGCCCCTCATTGACCTTTCTGTTGATGCCAAGATGAAGCACATTGACCATTTCGCCCCGGAGGTTTAGATCTCCTAAATCAAAACTTCTGCCCAAATTTGCCCCTCCATTACCTTCAAAAGCTAAGATGGCCAAGTCTTTCGGCCAATAGGAAATAATGTCCATTTCGCCGTACATTCCAAAGGAATAGTAATCATCCGGTCTGTTTTTGCCTCTAAAGCCCACGGTGAATCCCTCTATTTGGCTTGTTGTGCTAAAATCATCCCTATCCGTCATAACATCTAACAGTCGCTCTTGGACCTTGGTGGTAAAATCCACTCCATCATTTGCAAAAAGGTCGTTTACGGTAACTCCACTGGTAGCTCCTTGCACGGAGAGACCGGACAAAACGGGGATGCCTGCATGCCATTTTTGTGAAGTTTTGACCCCCGGATTGACCATTAAAGATTGAGGGATTTCGTAAAAATCATACAGCACTTCTTTGTTTTGGGCCAAGCCAGTAGCGCTCAAAAACAAAGTGATCAATATAAGCCTTGGAGCCATTCTCATTGTAGTCGAAATAAAAATTCTGCTCCTGACCGAAATATTATTCTTGGATCTTGATTTGAGGAAGCGCTGGAGCCATTTCCCAAATTATCAGCCAAAATCCTAAGACTGGAAGTGCCTATCAATATATTGATGTTCTTCCCTCCTACTCCATAAAAAACTGTACGTTCCACCACGGTTGGACTGTTTGCCTCTACATCAAACCTCTCCACATCCAACACGCTTCCATCCTCGTTCAAAAACTCAACGATTATTCGAAGCGTTTTACTGGTGGTATTTTCAGTTTCATAGGTAATGGTACCTTCAATAAGTCGTTCTGCCACAAACTGTTCATTAAAAGCTTCAAAAGTGACCTCTTGATCATAAAATGAACTTAATGCCCCCTCTCTATCAATGGTTTCTTCATCGGACTCCAAATAAAAAATACCTGTGGCCAAGGTCGGGGTGATGCTCAAATCATCAATTTGATCAAAATCTTGCTCTTCCATACAGGATATGGCGCAAAACAATAATCCTGTGATCCACAGAACGGAATACAGTAATTTTTTCATAGCTAAAAACATTTCCAAGTGTCAAAACTGGGGTGTGCCACTGGTAATATAACTCTATAAAATGTTTTTTATTTCAATTAAGTCGTGAATCATAACACACTCGCCATGATTGGAATCTTTATGAAAATTGTAGTGGAGCACCTGCATGCCCATGGATTTGGCCCCTAAAATATCGGCTTCAAGATTATCGCCGATCATAAGTGAGTTCTGGGGCTCTACCTGTGCCATGTCCAATGCCATTTGAAAAATGTAAGGGTCCGGTTTTTTAACACCGGCCATTTCAGAGTCCACTACTTTTTGAAAATAATGATGGATGCCACTACCCTTTAACTTTTTGGTCTGTACCTCCTGAAATCCGTTGGTGATGATGTGCAACCTATATTTTGGAAAGAGATAGTCCAAAGTTTCAATGGTGTTGGGCAACAAATGATTGAAAGACGACAGGTGGGCGATATATTCGTGGGCCAATACATCAATGACCTCATCCGATACGTGCTCCCCAAGTTTATCGAACGTCTGCTTTAACCGTTGGTACCTTAACTCTGATTTGCCAATTCCATTCTGGCGGTACAAAGCCCACATTTGCATATTGATCGGCGCATAAACCTCTAAAAAATAATCGAGATCTACAGAAACCTTGTTTTCCACCAAAATTTTGGAAAAGGTCAAGGCAGAGTTCCTTTCAAAATCCCATAACGTGTGGTCCAAATCAAAAAAAATATCGGTTACCTCATGTTCAAACATAGTATCTTTTTAAAAACGATCGATATAAATCCATCCAATCCAATTGTTGCCTTCCACCAAGGAGCTCGTTGGAGAACACAAGAATAAACTCGCCCCTTACCTGTTTCACCAAACGATACATTTGGTCCATCTTCTCAAAGACCTCTTCTTTGTGCTTAAACTTGATCAAGGCATAATCGTGCATGGCAAATGGGTGGATCTTGATGGGCTGTCTTACCTCTGTATTGATGTCATAAAAATAAAAAGGTGTACATGTACCTGCCCTAAAACCGATTTCGTGGGTGTATCCCATGGAAAAATCATCCGTAAACTCCGTCTCCACCAAATTTCTGTAGGTAGCTGGAACATTGACTTTGTTATAGCGGAGCCTTGCGTATCTGATAGGCCTATTGATTAAATTGCCCAACTGCTTTTTCTCTTCGCGAAGCACATTCTTATCGTAAGATGATATAAACGAGGTACTCAATGACACAACGCTGTAATCGGCGACCGACTTTATCAGCGTACGAAACCTATTATTATTGATTGATACATTTTTATCATGCGCGGAATGCTTTGCGAACTGAAAAAAGAACATGGATTTAATGGGAAACTTTTTATGAATGTCCACCAATTCAAAAAAATTATCATAGGGATCTTTCTTGAGTCTCATCATTACCGAAAAGCGATCTAATACATCCTTAAACCTGAATTTGCCCAAATCCAGTAAAAGTCCACCAATGCTTCGAACAAAACCTCTCATGGCATATGCATGAGAAGCCGTCACATTAATGATAGAGGTAAAATGATATTCCTTATCCCTATTTTCCAAATCAGGAAACCTTTCTTTTAAAGCCTCCAATAATTTATATGCCCAAAGGTCTACCACGGGCAGTTCCAAAAAGTTGTTCTGATAAGCAATGCTTTCCTTTACCGGAAACCTTCCTACACTGTCCTTAACATGGGGCAAATACTCTTCATACCGGCTCAAAAGGAAAAAACTGGCAGAAAAAATATCAAAGGGTACGGTGCTCTTCTCACCAGTGGAAAAAAAACAGGGAACTCCGTCCCAATCCGCTACTTTGACCTCCAAGTCGTTTATCCCCTGCTCAAACAAAAGGTCGTTGCTCCGAATAAAGAATTCGTTCTGTAACGGTTGTTTGGAGTACGTCATTTTAGGGCCACTATGTTTGATGAACTCTTCGACCTTTGTGGTAAAACCAATTTCCACCCCCAAGATCTTTTCAAAAATCTGCTTGGCGGTATAGGTCAATCGATTGGTTACCTTATGGGTGAAAATCAACAACATGGGCTAAAGTATTCCTTTATCGGCAAAACTTACGTATTCCTGCTGTGCCAATATTAAGTGGTCCAATATTTTTATATCAAGGGCATCCGCTGCCGTTTTTAATTTTTGGGTGATTTGTTTATCCGCTGTACTGGGCGATAAAGTTCCCGACGGATGGTTATGGGCCATAATAATACCAACAGCCCCTATCTCCAAAGCTTGTTTAAGTACAAGTCTCACATCTACCAAGGTTCCGGTTATACCTCCTTTGCTCAATTGAGCCTTGTGCATCACTTTGTTGGAATTATTAAGGTAGACAATCCAAAATTCCTCATGTGGAAGTTCACCGATCAGTGGGTAAAGTAGCTCGAATGCATCGTAACTGTTCTGTATCTTGATTATTTTGGAAGTATCCTCCAATCTTCTTCGTCTACCCATTTCCAACGCAGCTGCAATTGTTACGGCCTTGGCTTCTCCAATTCCCTTGAAGCGCATGAGCTGGTTCACCGACAACTTTCCAAGTTCATTGAGATTGTTGTCGACCGAGGCCAGTATACGTTTGGAAAGCTCCACGGCGCTCTCGTTTCTACTCCCTGAACCTATTAAAATAGCGATCAATTCGGCATCCGATAGCACAAAACTGCCCTTTTGCACTAGTTTTTCCCTTGGCCTGTCGTCGTCGGCCCAGTTTTTAATGGAAAAGGAAGCTAGTTTTTCTTGCATGGGCTAAAGATAGGAGAATAATTTTATGTAATTTTCATTATAAACCCTTCATAATGAAATCCCTTTTCAACACCAAGGCTTACGAAGAAATTATAGCACGAATCCATCAACTTTCGGAATCTTCGGAAAGGCAATGGGGCAAAATGGAGGTTGGCCAAATGCTCTATCATTGCCAATTTCCACTGAAAATATCCCTAAACCGACCTAAGACGGATGGGAACGCCAATTTCATGCTCAAACTTATGGGCAGATTTTTTAAAAAAAGTTTGTACAACGATAAACCTTGGCGTCAAGGGCTGCCAACGGCAAAAGGTCTAAAAGTGACCGAGGAAAAGAATTATACCAAAGAAAAGGAAGTTTTACTGGGATTGGTAACAGATTTCCATCAAGAAAAAGACAAAAAAGAATGGGACCCACATCCCGTATTTGGCACTTTTACCCCAGAGCAATGGGGACAGATGCAATACAAACATTTGGACCATCATTTGAGACAGTTCGGGGTTTGATCAAAACCAGTTTACCCATTTCGAAATACCAATAATAGAAGTCACAGCTCATCATCTTCATCCTGGGCCTGCGGCTGTTCCAATTTTTTCCGCGAATCGTTGATCATCCTTTCCTCCTGCAAAAACACATTGGAAATTCCCAACATAAATGCAATAAGAGATATAGATATGAATCGTTTCAGCTTTAAAAAAGAATGACGTAAAAATCGTTTCACACAGATTTTCAGTCAATTACCGTTCCACAAATGATTAACTGACAGAATTACATTATACGATTTCAACCAATTCCGTTACAATTGGAATGATTTTGTTCAAGCTAACCTAAAATTGGCCATCGCCTCGTAAAATTCCACTTCGTCCACACCCATTTGCTGGCAGATCCATTTGGCGCCCGCCATATTTCTTAAGTCGTTGGCACCTGAAATTTCCAAGGGCATTTCCCCATCGGGCGTGTCCAAAAACACTTCTCCATCCGCTTCTTGGTATTCTGGAGTTCTGTAAGGAAACTTTCTGATTGGATTTTCAGATGTTTCTACGAGTTCCTTCACTTCTGCATCCTCATCATTATAGGTTATGCTCCCTCCTTTAACGATACTGTCCACAAAAACACCGTATTGCTCAGCATAGTTTTCAAAATTGGAATAGAACCCACCTTCTTGAAATTCAACATCGCTCAACAAAGCAATATTTGGCCGATATTTATGGAATTTCGGGGCAGTATCAATCACCGATGAAGAATCATCCCCTCCTTCGATCACGATAAAGTCATTTTCTTCGGATAGATGGATGCCATTGGGCGATGCTAATGCATAATCCACCACAACATCGTTATATTCCAATACGTGCAAAATCATGGAAGCTACCGTGGTTTTTTCTTTGCTTCCGGCGATCACTACCCGCGTTTTATATTTGGTCTGTTCGAAAAGAAATTCAGGATAGGAAAAAATCCGCAAACCTAATTTTTGGGCCTTGACCAACTCCGGGTTGTCGTTTTTCACGGATTCCCCAAGCACCACGGCGTCCAATCCATCATTGATTTTATCAGAAAACCATCCTTCACCTTCCGTTGAAAAGCCTTGTTCTTGCATCATGCTCTTCAAGGATTCATCAAAAACCACATCGCTGCCCGTTACGGTTTCTCCTTTTTTGTGCAAGGCAACGGCCAAGTTGCACATATTTACCTCGCTCAAACCTATGAAATGTACCTGCATCAGTTCAATTTAGGGTTCAAAAATAGCCAAAGCCATTGCTATTGCAAACCCAAAGCTTTATATAAATTTTTATCTTGCTGCTAAATTTGAGAACAATGAACCTATCAGAAATAGAACCAAGGGAAATAATGCCCGGTTACCACGGTAAATTGGTACACGGAGAACGGATGAGCTGGGTGTTTTGGGATGTTGACCAAGATGCCGAAGTACCCGAGCACCAACACGACCACGAACAGATCATGCACGTTGTGGAAGGTACTTTTGAGTTTACCTTGAACGGGAAAAAAGATACCTATGCCGCTGGCGACGTTGTAGTGATCCCTTCCAATGCACCGCACAGCGGAAAAGCACTGACACCCTGTAAATTGATGGACATTTTTAGTCCCACAAGAGACGAATACCGATAACCCATGAATCTATCACTAAAAGGAAAAAATGCCCTTGTGGGCGGAAGCAGCAAGGGAATCGGAGAAGCCATTGCACGACAACTGGCCGAAAGTGGCGCCAGTGTAACACTTATGGCGCGGAGCGAGGGCCGGATGCAGGAATTAATCGGTGAAATGGACACCTCCCAAGGGCAAAAACACCAATACCTGACCGTTGATTTCACCAATTTTGAGGCGTACAAAACCAAAATAACCGAGTTTTTCGAAACCAATACCGTTGATATTTTGGTCAATAACACCCAAGGCCCCGAAGGGGGCGGTGCTTTGGAAAAGAAGGTTGAGGATTATCAAAATGCCTTTGACCTCTTGTTCAAATCGGTCGTTTACACCACGGAGCTCGCTCTACAACATATGCAGAAAAACAAATGGGGACGAATTATTAACATTGCTTCCATCTCGGTGAAGGAACCTTTGAATTATTTGGCACTTTCCAACACCATTCGCGCAGCTGTGGTTACTTGGGCAAAGAGTTTGGCATACGACGTAGCCAAAGACGGCATTACCGTGAACAGTACCTTGACGGGGTATTTTGACACCGATCGTATAACACAACTAAATACAAAAAAAGCTGAAAAATTAGGAATTTCTACTGATGAAGTCCGTTCCAACATGGAAGAACAAGTACCTGTGAAACGTATTGGAGACCCAAAGGAATATGGCTATTTGGTGGCGTTTTTGGCTTCGGACAAGGCCGCTTTTATTACGGGCACCAATATCCCGATTGATGGTGGACTTTTAAAATCCATGTAGTTTAAAGACTCATCCGGTCTTTGAAAATATAGGATTGCCTCCGGGAAACCTCTACTTCTTCTCCATTTTTCATGGTAAGCTTAAGTTTGCCATTGAACCATGGCACCACATTTTCAATGTAGTTGGTATTGACAATTTGTTGACGATTGGCCCTAAAAAAAGAATCTTGAGGCAGTTTCTCCTCCACTTGGTTAAGCGACTTGTACAACATGGGTTTCTTGTCATCAAAAAATACCCGCGTGTAATTGCCCACAATTTCGAAAAGGGATATATCACCTATTCTCACCAACCAACAGGCTTCTCCGTCTTTGATGAAAATCTGACTATTCTCCGTCAACTTTTTGGCGGCATTTTTATCCTCCTGCCTAGAAACCATTTTTGCGCGCACTTTCTCCAAGGCCATATCAAAACGTTTGTTGCTGACCGGCTTTAGCAGATAGTCCAATGCATTGTACTCAAAAGATTTTATGGCATATTCATCGTAAGCGGTAGTAAAAATGGTAATTGGCACCTCGTCCAACATTTCCAATAAGTCAAAACCGTCCTTTTCCGGCATATTGATATCAAGGAACAACAAATCCGGTGTTTCAGACTCGATAAGTTCCACGCCATCATCCACGTTGCTGGCTTCACCAATAAGTTGCAAATCATTATGTAACTTGATGAGCTCCTTGAGCTCGTTCCTTGCCAATCTGGAATCTTCAACTATTACCGCCCTGATCTTCATGCCAATGGTATTTTGATTTCAGCCACTACCTCATCAGATATTTCCTCTAATTTAAAAGATGCCTTGCCAGCATAGAGTAGCTTCAAGCGTTGTTCTATATTTTTCAAGCCCAATTTGGTGGAGTCCTTGGCAATATTGAGCTTTCCTGTATTCCTTACCTCTATAAACAAATCATCTTCTGTTTTGGATATCTCCAAAAGAATCCTACCCCCTTTTTTAAGATTGGAAATACCATGCTTGGTTGCATTTTCTATCAATAATTGAATGATCATAGGCGGAATCCTAAGGTCCTTGGTATCCGCTCCTACTTGTTTCACAAACTCCAATCGATTTTCAAACTGAATTTTAGAAAGGTCGATATAATTATCCACTACCTCCAACTCCTCCCGGACAGATATATCATTAATATTGTTCTTGGTAAGCGAATAGCGAATAATTTCGGAGAGCTTGGTAAGCATTTCCCTTGATTTTTCCACATCTTCCAGCATTAAACCTCGAATATTGTTGAGACTGTTGAACATAAAATGTGGATTGATCTGTCCCTTTAAAGTGTTTAATTGGGCCTGCTTTAAGGTAGTGTTCAACTCCAGCCTTTCTATCCTGTCCTGATTTAATTTCAAAAGCAATTTAATGACCAAATAAGTTATGGTCCATGATCCGACCAAAAAGACCGAATTCAATACCTGAACCATGATTTTGTCATAGCCCTCGAACAATTGCATTTCTGCCTCGGTAATTTCTGGACCAAATTTTATATAGAGGTATCCAAAAAAAACATTTAAAAGTCCAAAAATCGTAGAGGCCAACAATATGGATACAATAATTTTAAGCACCTCTTTTGCTCCAAAGGAGTCAAAATGCACATTTTTTTTAAGATACCAGCGTAATATCGAAGTGGAGAAAATACCGATAAAAATTCCGACAACCACGGAAAAAACGGTCATCTCTATACTGATATTTTGAGGTATCAATGCTGCTATTGAGTTAATAAAACCCCATCCCAACAATTGAAGGGTCCAAAACGCGATATTTCTTTTACGTGAACTTAATTCCATTTTATCGAGCCAAGTGTGCCCAAATTTACATTAAACTTATCGGTATAAGTTACACTAAGATTTTTGTGCCGACTTTCTTTTAAACAGATGACAGCAAGATCTTTTCTGGGGTAAAAATGCAATCCACATCATGGTAGAACCTGTATAGAAAAAGGGGAAATACTCCATGTATTCCCAAGCATTGAATCTACCATAGACTCCTATTAATATGCCACAGATTCCCATAGCAAAAACAACTCTTTGTCTTGTGTTCAGTTTTTTCATTTTGATGGATTTTTTAGTCGGCTCGGCGAATTATAAAACAATGCTCACTAAAATTGAGATGATTAATTTGGCCAGTGCAATCATAACTGTACGGTTTTAGAATTTATTTCTGAAGCTAAAGTACCGGACAATTACTTGATGATAAAATGATTTATGACAAGTGGTAATTTTGACGAAGCGAACGGTAAAACCGTGGATATAGCATCCATTAAGCTTATAACGAGCTGATTTTCAGTATTTATTTAAGCTTTGGCGGGAATTTCGAGAACACCTTTTTTACCACGGCCCTCAATTTATCCTCACGGACACTGGGCGATGCATTTTCTCGGAGACTGCTCTCGGCCACCGCTTGCCAAACCAGGGCATCCCGTTGTGCGTCCACCAAATCAATTTGGATACTTCGTTGCATATTCGGACCTCCCAATGGCAATCCAACAGAAATACCGCCACCAACATTTCTGCCACCCCCTCCAATACCAACACCTACGTTGTTATTGGGCGCACCTCTGAATTCATTGCTCAATATGTTGATGAAAAGTTCGGGCTCTTCCGCCAATCGATAGCCACGAGCTTTTAAAGTAGAATCCAGCGCATTGAGCAACCTTTTTTCATCCAATTGGCTTAATCCAGATTGCATATCCGAATAATAATTGTAGGTGGAATAGCTGGAAAAGTCAACCGTTTTATCGTAATCATAGTTTACCTTGACGGAGCTACAGGATGCCAGCAAAACAATCAAAACTATGAAAAGTAAATAACGCATATTGGATATTTGAGTTCTCCTAAATTTAATCAATATATTGATTAGACGCTAGGTAGCGAGCCATTATTCGTTCAATAGCTTCCAAAGTCTATCCTTAAGTTGCTGAATTCCCAATCCACTTACCGAAGATATAAACAGGTAAGGCACATCCTTGAAGTCCTCTTTCATGTCCTCATCCATTTCAGCGATAAGTTCTTGGTCCAACATATCACATTTAGAAATGACCACCAGGCGCCCTTTATCCAACAATTCTGGATTATATCGTCGCAGCTCGTCCAAAAGTATATTGTACTCTTGACTAACATCTTTACTATCGGCAGGAATCAAAAACAACAGCGTGGCATTCCGTTCGATATGACGAAGGAAATAATGTCCCAATCCTTTACCTTCGGCGGCACCTTCAATAATACCGGGAATATCCGCCATCACAAAACTTTGAAAATCGCGATACTCTACAATACCCAAATTAGGTTTTAGCGTAGTAAACTCATAATTGGCGATTTTGGGTTTGGCAGAAGTCATTACCGAGAGTAGCGTTGATTTTCCTGCATTGGGAAAACCTACCAAGCCTACATCGGCCAAAACCTTGAGTTCAAGGGTCAAATGGCCCTCTTGTCCCTTTATGCCCGGCTGGGCATACCGTGGAGTCTGGTTTGTGGCACTTTTAAAATGCCAGTTGCCCAGTCCGCCCATACCGCCTTCGAGCACAATTTTTTCCTCACCGTCCTCGGTAATCTCAAAAAGTATTTCATTGGTTTCGGTATCTCGTACTACCGTTCCCAATGGCACTTCCATATAAACATCCTCTCCATCGGCGCCTGTACTTCGGCTTTTACTTCCATGTTCTCCGTGGCCGGCCTTGAAGTGTTTTTTGAACTTAAAATGGACCAGCGTCCACAAGTTTTTATTCCCTTTGACTATAACATGACCGCCTCGACCACCATCACCACCATCGGGCCCACCTTTGGCCACATATTTTTCGCGACGTAAATGCGCAGAACCCTTTCCCCCGTTTCCGGAAGAGATGTGCACCTTAACATAATCGGCAAAATTTCCTTCGGTCATATTCTAATATAAAAAAGTATTTGGGGAAATCAATTATAGGGAATCGATTACCTTGCTCAAACGGCCTGTGATTTCTTCTATTCCCCCGATTCCATTTACAGAATGGAATTTCCCTTGTTTTTCGTAGTATGCTTTTAAAGGCGCCGTTTTTTCGTTGTATTCATCAAAACGGTTACGAATCTTGCTTTCGTCCTGATCATCGGAACGGCCACTACTTTTTCCACGTTCCAAAAGACGTTCCACCAAGATATCGTCCTCGGCTTCCAAAGCAATGGTTGCGTTTACTTTCATATCCTTGGATTCCAAGAAATTATCCAGTGCCTCGGCCTGTGCAGCCGTACGTGGAAAACCATCAAAGATAAAACCTGCCGCATCCGGGTTTTTTTCTACTTCGGCTTTTAACATATCAATGGTCACGGCATCGGGAACCAAATCACCTTTATCAATATAAGACTTGGCCAAAGTGCCAAGATCGGTCCCATTTTTAATGTTGTATCGAAAAACATCCCCCGTGGAAATGTGTTTCAGATTATATTTTTCCTTTAGGAAACCTGCTTGGGTCCCCTTCCCTGCTCCTGGCTTTCCAAAAAGCACTAGGTTGATCATATCTGTTTGATTTAATTGGTAAACTTCTCTAAGATTTCGGCCCAGCTCGTTATAATCAAGTCCATATCCCACAATAAAATGATCTGGGATCTCCAGTCCAACGTAGTCTATGGTATACTCTCCGTTATAAATATCGGATTTATAAAAGAGCGTACCGATTTTAAACTCTTTTACATTGGTGTTGGAAAATAAGTGTACCAACTCCTTTAGAGTTCGGCCTGTATCCACCACATCTTCCAAAATAATAACGCTCTTTCCCTCCAATTCCTCCGGCACATCCAAAAGCGTCTCCACAATGCCCGTTGATGTCAGTCCTTGATAGGAACTCAACCTCACAAAAGATACTTCGCAAGGGAACTGGTATGCCTTCAAAAAATCGGCTACGAACATAAAAGCACCATTAAGGACACCAACAAACAAAGGTGTTTCGTCCTTATAATCAGCTGCAATCTCCTTGGCCATTTTATCAATGGCAGCAAGGATTTGCTCTTCCTTCAAATACGGCTTAAAAACTTTGTCGTGGAGCTTAATCAATGTATTCAAGTTATGGTCAGGTTGGCAAAGATACTATTTTTAAAGCTGCTAAAACCTGACATCTTTTATACCCTCGTGGATTTCATGTATTTTTGCCCACATTCAATTTACAAATCAATGCAATTTTTCTCTTCAGACTTTAAATTGGGAATTTTAGGTGGTGGACAACTGGGCAAAATGATGCTCTACGAAACCAGAAAATGGGACATACAGACCAAGGTTATGGACGCTTCGGCCGAAGCCCCATGTAAAATCGCCTGCAACAAATTTGTGCAGGGCAGTTTAATGGATTTTGATGCGGTTTACGGCTTTGGGAAAGATGTTGATGTACTCACCATAGAGATTGAAAATGTGAATGTGGACGCCCTTGAAAAACTGGAGCATGAAGGAATCACAGTCTATCCGCCTACCAAAACATTAAGAACCATCCAAAACAAGGCCGTACAGAAGTTGTTCTATACCGACCATGATATTCCAACCGCTCCTTTTACCCGTTTCGCATACACTTCCGAAATTGAGGACAGTATAAACAATGGCGGACTTTCGCTGCCATTTGTTTGGAAGAGTGCCCAATTTGGTTATGATGGACAGGGGGTGAAAGTCGTTAGAAAGATGGATGACCTCGAAGAACTTCCCAATGTGGAGTGCATTGCCGAAAAAATGATCGATTTTAAAAATGAATTGGCGGTCGTGGTGGCCCGAAATGCCAAAGGCGAGGTAAAAACATATCCAGTGGTAGAAATGGAGTTTCATCCAGAGGCCAATCAAGTGGAATATGTCATCTGTCCGGCGCGGATTGATGACGCCGTAGCCAAAAAAGCACAAGAAGTAGCTTTAAAGGTTTCTGAACACATGAAGCACGTTGGATTGTTGGCCGTGGAAATGTTCCGGACCAAGGACGACCAAATTTTGGTCAACGAATCTGCTCCAAGACCGCACAATAGTGGCCATTATAGCATTGAAGCTGCCTACACCAATCAATTTGAACAACATATCCGTGCCATTTTGGGCCTGCCATTGGGAAAAACCGATAGCAAAGTAGCCGGAATTATGGTTAACTTGGTAGGTGCTGAAGGCTACACTGGGGATGTGGTTTATGAAAATATCGAAAAAATACTGGAGATGGACGGGGTTACACCACACATTTACGGTAAAAAACAGACCCGGCCGTTCCGCAAAATGGGTCATGTGACCATTGTCGACGAAAACATGGCCAGAGCCAGAGAAGTAGCACAACAGGTAAAGGAAACCATTAAAGTGATAAGCAAATAAGATATGAGCAAAGTAGCCGTGATCATGGGAAGTACGAGCGACCTTCCCGTTATGCAAGACGCCATCGACATTTTAAAGCAACTGGGAGTGGATGTAGATGTTGACATTGTCTCTGCCCACAGAACGCCCGAAAAACTGTTCAGCTTTAGCAAGAGCGCACACACCAATGGCTATTCCGCAATAATTGCAGGAGCAGGTGGTGCAGCACATTTACCGGGCATGGTGGCGTCGTTATCTCCCCTACCTGTTATCGGGGTTCCCGTAAAAAGTAGCAATTCCATTGATGGTTGGGATTCCGTTCTATCCATTCTGCAAATGCCGGGCGGTGTTCCTGTGGCCACCGTGGCACTGAACGGGGCCAAAAACGCTGGAATCCTTGCGGCACAGATTATCGGAAGCTCCAACAGCGAGATTATGAACAACATAATTTCCTATAAAGAAGGTCTCAAGGAAAAAGTCATCAAAGGTGCTGAAGAGGTAAAAAAGGCCTTTTAAAAAATCATTTTTGGTTATGAACTATAATCAAATCGGCATATTGTTGGGTATTTGTGCGATTGCCTTTTTGGGTTTTACCCTTAAAAAAGTGGGCAATCTGTATCTGAAAGGACTCTGGAAAAGTGGTCTTTTGGTATTTACCATTTATGCCGCCCTTTTAATTTTCATTGAAATACGTTGGCAGTTCATTTCGGATTATGCCAGTAAATACGATTTGAACGGAAACGGCTTTGTGGACCTTAACGAATATTCGGAGGAAGCCATTGCGGCAATGAACAAAAAAACCTACGGGGCAGCCGTTAGAAGTTACGCCCCATTGACCATGGCAGCGATTTCATCCATTATAGGTTTTGCCTATGTATTGAGTGACTGGGCCGTGATACGTTTAAAAAACAAAGAACAGAAGTAAAAAAATATGAACAATCCATTATTGGAGACTTTTAATGAGGCTCCTTTTTCCAAAATAAAAAACGAACATTTTAAACCTGCTTTTCTTCAAGCCATTGACGACACTAAAAAGGAAATCGATGAAATTGTGAACAACCCCGAGCCTCCAACATTCAAAAATACGTTAGAGGCCCTGGATTTTTCCGGACAACAATTGGACCGTATCTCCAGTATATTTTTCAATTTGAATTCTGCGGAGACCAACGAAGAGATTCAGAAAATAGCCCAAGAAGTTTCGCCCATATTATCGGAATTCAGTAACGACATTACGCTAAACGAAGGTCTTTTTGCTCGTATAAAAGCTATTTACGAGGAACGAGACTCCTTGGATTTGACCACCGAACAGAAGACCCTTCTTGAAAAAAAATACAAGAATTTCAGCAGAAACGGGGCCAACTTGAAGGAGGAGAACAAAAAACGGCTTCGCGAGATCGATGCCGAACTATCCAAGTTAAAACTCACATTTGGGGAAAACGTACTGGCCGAAACCAATAAATACGAAATGTTGCTGACAGATGAAAAAGATGTGGAAGGTCTTCCCGAGGGCACCAAAGAAGCAGCGGCCCAACTGGCAGGATCCAAGGACAAAACAGGCTGGTTGATCACACTGGACTATCCGAGCTATATTCCTTTTATGAAATATGCCAAGAACAGGCAATTACGCAAGGAACTTTCAATGGCCTTCGGTAGCAAGGGTTTCCACAATGATGAACTGGACAACCAAGAAAATGTAAAGCGTATAGTAAACCTTCGACACGAAAGAGCCAATCTTTTAGGGTACAATACCCATGCGGATTTTGTTTTGGAAGAACGCATGGCCGAGACACCACAAAAAGTAATGGATTTTCTCAACGAGCTCTTGGAGAAAGCCAAACCGGCAGCGGAAAGAGAGTTTGCAGAACTGGAGGCCTATGCCAAGGAATTGGACAACATCGACCGGTTGGAAAAATGGGATAGCGCCTACTATTCAGAAAAATTGAAACAGAAACTTTTCAATTTGGACGATGAAAAGTTGAAACCCTACTTTAAACTGGAAAATGTAATCAACGGGGTTTTCAAAGTAGCCGAAAAGCTTTTTGGACTCACATTTAAAGAAGTGGACAACGTGGACAAATATCACCCAGAAGTCAAAACCTTTGAGGTATATGAAAACGATAACTTTATCTCGCTTTTTTATGCTGATTTCCATCCAAGACCAGGAAAACGAGGGGGTGCCTGGATGACATCTTACAAACCACAGTACATGTTGGACGGCAAAAACAGTAGACCACATATTTCCAACGTCTGTAATTTCACCAAACCTACCAGCTCAAAACCATCGTTGCTGACATTTAACGAAGTGACCACACTTTTCCACGAATTCGGACACGGTTTGCATGGCATGTTGGCCAATACCACCTATCCAAGCCTTTCGGGTACTTCCGTGTATTGGGATTTTGTGGAGCTGCCCAGCCAAGTAATGGAAAATTGGTGTTACGAAAAAGAAGCCTTGGAACTATTTGCGCATCATTATGAAACTGGTGAATTGATTCCGATGGAATTGGTGGAAAAAATCAAAGAATCCGCTACTTTTCAAGAAGGCCTGGCCACAGTTCGCCAGTTAAGTTTTGGACTCTTGGATATGGCCTGGCACGGGAAAGACCCGTCATCCATTGAAAACGTAAAGACCTATGAAGAGGAAGCCTTTGAAAGCACAAACTTGTTCCCCGAAACCCCAGAAACATGCATGAGCACCTCTTTTGCCCACATTTTTCAGGGAGGTTACTCATCAGGTTACTACAGTTATAAATGGGCAGAAGTATTGGATGCGGACGCTTTTGCTTACTTTAAAGAAAATGGAATTTTCAATAAATCGGTAGCCGACAAATTTAAGGAACATGTCCTTTCCAAAGGAGGTACGGAGAACCCGATGGAACTTTATAAGCGTTTTAGGGGTGCCGAACCAAATGTCCATGCCCTTTTGGAACGGGCCGGTTTGGTATAAAATGCCCCGAATGTCAAAAATTTTAAACACATTCAAAAATGCATGCTGAATTTTACTACCTTTTTAGATTAAAATTAGTTCCTTTATTGCGATAAACCTCAACAACACCCATGAATGATCAAAAAATCCCTTTTGTAACAACCATCAACCCCGTGGAAAATGAAAAATTGGGACAAGGATGATTCAGGAACTTTGAATTTGTTCAAAGAGACCATCAAACTTGCCAAAATTGGTATCTATGAACTTGATGTAGCCTCCAACGAAATCTACTGGAGCGATGTGACCAAGCAAATTATCCAAGTCGCAAATGACTTTGTCCCGACGTTGGACAATATCAAGAATGTTTTTAATGAGGAGCATTACAGGGATATTGCCAAAAATGCTATGGACAATGCCTTGAAAAATGGAGAATCTTATGACATAGACCTCGAGATTTTAACCGCGAAGGGCAATATCCGATATGTCCGTAATATTGGATATCCGCATATGGTGGATGGGCGTTGTGTTAAAATAGTTGGTTTCCTTCAGGATATCACCGACCGAAAACACACCAGGTTCGAGCTATCCAAAAAAAACCAACAACTAAACCTTGCGGAACAGCTATCCAAAATTGGATACTGGGAGTGGGATCTTATAGAAGATAAGGTTATCTGGTCGGATAATCTCTATCGAATTTTTGATTTTGAAGTAGGCAGCCCCATTCCTGTTGAACGCGTCATGGCTGCAATTCATCCTGATGATCGACAAATGTACAATGATTGCATGGAGGAATTTCTGCGGGAAAAGAAGTTTAGAAAATATATGCACCGTATCGTTCATAGAAATGGCAGTGTACACACATTGGAAGTTATCGGGGAATTGATTACCGATAAAAAGGGCGATGTCATAAAAATAATCGGTACTACACAAGATATTACGGAGCACCGAATGTCCGAGATTAAATTTAGAGGATTATTGGATTCTGCGCCCGACCCTATAGTCATTGTGAACCAAGAGGGTATCATCCAGTTGGTCAACAAGCAGGCCGAAAAAATGTTTGGCTATAAACCCACTGAACTTGTGGACAAACATTTGACCGTATTGGCGCCCAGAAGATTTTGGGACACTATGGAGTATTATGCCAATACTTTTTTCGAAACCCTACAGCGTACGGAGGTACCCTCCGAACTTGACTTCTTCGTAAAGAACAAATCCGGTTTTCAAATACCTGTTCAGGTGACCCTAAGCCCCCTAAAAACTTCTGAAGGCCTTTTAGTTTCCATTGCCATAAGGGACATAACAGTACATAAACAAGCGGCACATCGCATATTGGAAACCAATAAAAGCTTGGAGGAATCCGCAAAGCGACTGAGAACGCAAAATCGGCAATTGGAGGAGTTTAATCACATCACCTCCCATAATCTAAGGTCTCCCGTTAGCAACCTAAATGCTTTACTGGATATCTATAAAACGGAAAGCAATCCCGAGATCAAGGAAACTATTATAGGCAAAATAGAGTCCGTTACCAAACATCTAACTTGGACACTGGACACCTTAGTGGAATCTCTGGTAATCAAAAAGAACCTGACACAAGCGTTGGAAGAAATTTCTTTTGATAAGATCTTGCTTAAGACAGAAGAAATGCTGGCAGCAGAAATCCTGAAAACCGGAGCCATTATAAAGCATGATTTTTCAGAGGCACAAACCGTTATGTACAACAAAGTTTATCTGGAAAGTATCTTTCTCAACCTAGTCAGCAATTCACTAAAGTATAAATCAGAGGACAGGGTTCCGGAAATATTTGTTCGGTCTAAAATTAACAATGGAACGGTACAACTTGAATTTAGGGACAACGGATTGGGGATAGATCTAAAAAGGAATGGACATAAATTATTCGGATTCAGTAAGGTTTTCCATAGAAATAAGGATGCCAAAGGAGTTGGATTGTTTTTAACAAAAGCCCAAGTAGATGCCATGGGCGGTAAAATTTGGGCAACTAGTGTAGTGGGAAAGGGAACTTCCTTCTTTATAAACCTTTAATCAAAGATAGTTATGAAAGCTATTAATGTCTTTGTTGTTGATGATGATGATATCTATCAATTTACTACCGGTGTAAACTTAAAAAGTATCCCGAATGTAAAGTCCATAAAAAACTTTTATGATGGTGCCGAGGCAATGGAGCATATTCTGGAGCATCAAAACGACGAAAACCAACTTCCAGACCTTATTTTCCTAGATATAAATATGCCGGTAATGGATGGTTTTCAGTTTATGGCGGAATTTACAGACCTGCTTCCCAAATTGAACAAAAAAATCAAAGTATACATGGTGTCCTCTTCTTTGGACACCAAGGACATGGAAAGATCAAAAAGAATCGATGCAATAGCGGACTACTTGGTAAAACCCGTAAGTTCCATGAATCTCAAGGAAATTTTGTCAAAAATGTAATATCAAAGATTCTTGAAGTCAAAGTTTTAGTGTCCGGCAACAAACATTGACCTTTCCTATTGCTGGACGCTATTGAAAATCATATTTTGGGGTGAATTCAAAATTATATGTTAATCCATCATCCATTTGTCAGGCTTTGCCCCCTTGTGCGTCTAAACCACTTTCAATAACGGAAATATATAGCCAAAAACCATTACATTTGGTAATTGGATAACACTATGGCCAACCACAAACTTCAACCGGACAATTGGGTAGACCTGTACGCGGACTACCTCTTCAACTATGCCGTATCCCGTGTGAGCGACGCTGAAATTGCCAAAGATTTGGTCCAAGAGACTTTTTTTGCCGGTTTAAATTCCGCCAAAAACTTTAAAGGCGATGCTGCCGAAAGAACTTGGTTAATTTCTATCCTTAAAAGGAAGGTAATAGACCATTACAGAAAAATAAACTCCAAAAAGGGCAAGGCAGAGGTACGCATCAATTACAATTCCGATTCCGATACGGAAGGTGATTGGCTGGAACAGCAAGTTGCCGACCCCTACAGCAAGGATGGTGATAACATAATGGAAAACGAAGAGCTAGGATCAGCAATTCAGGACTGTATTACCAAATTACCGCAAAAACAGGCCTTGGCTTTTAAACTAAAGACCATTCAGGGCATGAGTACAGAGGAAGTTTGTAATGAACTGGGCATAAACCCGTCCAATCTTTGGGTAATGATTCACAGAGCAAGGACATCGCTTATGGGTTGTTTAAACGAAAATTGGTTTTAGGTATGAAGATTTCATGTAAAGAGGCATCATGTATTTGTGACAAATCCCAGTACAAGGAAGCTAGTTTTTGGGACCTTGTAAAACTTCGCTTCCACCTCCTATATTGCAAGGTTTGCCGCGGCTATTCCAAAAAGAACGGTGCATTGACCTCACTATGCGATAGAGCCGGATTGACCATGCTCTCAGATGACGACAAAAAGAAAATGAAGAGGGAACTGGAAGATAAACTTTAAAAATAATTCTCGGTCCACCAGAACATACAGAACCAAAAAATTGGGATAGCTTCCACCCAGAACATCACAAAATATTTGGACTCCATTCGCTTCTTTGAAATCAGCACAAAGATAAGGACCGTGGACAAAATGAATCGCAATGTGATTTCATTTTGATGTATTGAATCCTTTAAAAAGGTCATCAAGAAAAAAATAAGGATTAATCCAACACCTAACTTGGTAGTCCTTTTAACGCCCAAAACCTGCGGCAATGTCCTTAAACTTTTGTCGTCCCACTGTAGATCCCTTATTTCAAAAGGTAAAATCAACACAAGGACCAGCAGCATCCGTTGGATAAAGGTTACGGCAACATCCCAGTCCAAAGTCATTTTTGCATCCAAAACAGGTAATAAGACCGAGAAACCGGCCCAAACAAAGGCTACAATATAAATTTTTAACCCTCCCAAATTCCTTAAATTTTTGGCACTTGGCAACAAAGGCACGGCATACAGCGCGGACAAAACTCCAAAAACAGCGGTGGCAATCCAAATATCACCATTCAGTTGGAGTAAAAAATAAACGGCGAAAGCAAAGGAAACAAAACTGAACATTTGAATCACTTTGTGATAAGCATTCGATACGACAAGGTACTTATATGCCTCAACACCGTATTTGATAAAATTGTAGCAAACGATAACACTAAAAAAAACAAACCCCAATAGATTGATGTCAGATGAGCTTCCCAACAAATGGAAGGTGACGCCCGCCATAGAAATGACAGCTACGGCCACATGTACACTGGCGTCCAAGTAAAAATCAAATATGGCTTTTAGGGTCCGCATCAAGGTAAAAGATTGAGCTTTATCCCCAAGGTTAATTTGTGGTTAACAACTTTGCCCCAGAGACCATCAAAATTGGCTATTTTCATTGAATTAATCCCTAATTTTGTACACTTTATTGGATTGAACATGAACACAGAGGTTTTTGCCGCCAGACACATTGGCATCACAGAAAGAGACTTACCCCACATGCTCGAGACCATTGGGGTGGAAAGTATGGAACAGCTCATTTATGAGACGATTCCCGATGATATCAAACTAAAAAAACCATTGGCCCTGCCCGAAGGTATCAGCGAACATGAGTTCCTGAGCCACTTGAACGAACTGGCCAAAAAGAACAAGGTTTTTAAAACCTATATCGGATTAGGATATCATGAATCCCTGACTCCTTCTGTTATCAAAAGAAATATTCTGGAAAACCCAGGATGGTATACCGCTTACACACCATATCAGGCAGAGATTGCCCAAGGTAGATTGGAGGCGCTTTTAAATTTCCAGACCATGGTCGCCGACCTTACCGGTATGGAAATCGCCAATGCATCCCTTTTGGATGAAAGTACCGCAGCAGCAGAGGCCATGAGCATGTTGTTCGAGCTTCGCAGCCGTCAGCAGAAAAAAAGCGGTGCCGCAAAATTCTTTTTATCCGAAGAAATATTACCGCAGACACTAAGTTTATTGAAAACAAGAGCCACTCCTTTAGGAATTGAACTCGTTGTTGGCAATCATGAGACTTTTGATTTTTCGGAGGGATATTACGGAGCCTTGTTACAATATCCCGGAAAGCATGGGCAAGTAAACGACTATGCCTCCTTTGTGGAAAAAGCCAAGGAAAATGAAATCAAGGTTGCAGTTGCTGCCGACATTTTGAGCTTGGTCATGTTGACACCGCCCGGTGAATGGGGCGTGGATGCCGTTGTGGGCACCACGCAACGTTTTGGGATTCCATTGGGCTATGGTGGACCTCATGCGGCGTTCTTCGCCACCAAA
This sequence comes from uncultured Allomuricauda sp., assembly GCA_963677115.1. Taxonomy (GTDB): domain Bacteria; phylum Bacteroidota; class Bacteroidia; order Flavobacteriales; family Flavobacteriaceae; genus Flagellimonas. The sequence goes on along the minus strand of OY781874.1, from coordinate 2,069,208 downwards.
GAAGAATACAAAAGAAGCATTCCAGGACGTATTATCGGAATCACCAAAGATACCGATGGCAACCCAGCGCTCCGAATGGCTCTTCAAACAAGGGAACAACACATAAAAAGGGACAAGGCGACCTCCAATATTTGTACCGCACAAGTGCTATTGGCAGTAATGGCAGGTATGTATGCCGTTTATCATGGTCCGGAAGGTTTGAAATATATCGCCAACAAAGTGCACAACAATACTAAAAAGTTGGTAAGCACTTTAGAAATTTATGGTTTTGAGCAAACCAACAATGCCTATTTTGATACTGTTGAGGTAAAGGTGAAAAATAGCAGCAAACTGAAAGAAGTTGCAGAAAGAAAAAGCATTAACCTTCATTATATTGATGAGCGCACCGTTTCTATCTCTTTGAATGAAGCTGTTTCCAATACTGATTTGAATGCTTTGATTTCCTGCTTCTTGGAGTCTCACGATTTGGACGAGAAATCTTTGAGCAATCTTCAAGAGGCCGAAGCCATTCCTTCAAACCTTCAAAGAAAAGCTCCATTTTTGGAGCACGAAGTCTTCAACTCCTATCATTCGGAGACCGAGTTGATGCGTTATATCAAAAAATTGGAGCGCAAGGATTTGGCCCTGAACCAATCCATGATCTCTTTGGGAAGCTGTACCATGAAACTAAATGCGGCATCGGAAATGTTGCCATTGAGCTGGGGAGAATGGGGCAACATCCATCCTTTTGTACCTTTGAACCAAGCTGAAGGGTACCAAGAAGTCTTAAAATCCCTTGAAGAACAACTCAATGTAATCACAGGGTTTTCGGCAACTTCACTTCAACCCAACTCAGGGGCACAGGGAGAATATGCGGGACTTATGGTTATCCGAGCCTACCACGAATCCAGAGGCGAGGAACATCGAAACATTTGTTTGATTCCAGCTTCGGCCCACGGAACCAATCCAGCCTCTGCGGTGATGGCCGGAATGAAGGTCGTCGTGACCAAAACCGATGAAAAAGGAAATATTGATTTAACGGATTTGGAGGAAAAAGTCGAGCAACATGCGGAAAATTTAGCTGCATTGATGGTCACCTACCCTTCTACCCACGGAGTTTTTGAATCATCCATAAAACAGATTACCAAACTTATCCACGACAATGGCGGTCAGGTGTACATGGACGGTGCCAACATGAACGCCCAGGTCGGGTTGACCAATCCTGCGACCATCGGGGCCGATGTGTGCCACCTGAACCTTCATAAGACTTTTGCCATTCCCCATGGAGGTGGAGGGCCAGGTGTTGGACCTATTTGTGTTGCCGAACAGTTGAAGCCTTTTCTACCGACCAATCCTGTGATTCCTACAGGTGGCGTACATGCGATTACCGCCATTTCATCTGCACCCTGGGGAAGTTCCTTGGTTTGTTTGATTTCGTACGGATACATTAAAATGTTAGGGACTGGAGGGTTAACCAATGCGACAAAGGCCGCTATTTTGAACGCCAACTACATCAAAGACCGTTTAAAGGGGAAATTCGATGTACTGTATACCGGAGAACGCGGTCGTGCCGCCCATGAAATGATTATTGACTGCCGACCATTTAAGGCGAATGGCATTGAAGTTACCGATATTGCCAAACGTTTAATCGATTATGGCTTCCATGCACCTACAGTATCATTCCCCGTGGCCGGAACATTGATGATTGAGCCAACGGAAAGTGAGAGCCTTGCCGAGCTGGACCGCTTCTGCAATGCCCTACTGTCCATTAGAACAGAAATTGACGAGGCTTCTTCCGGTGAAACGGACAACGTCCTAAAAAACGCGCCCCATACATTGGCAATGCTTACCAGCGATTCTTGGGAGCACCCATATAGCAGGGAAAAGGCAGCCTTCCCATTACCTTATATTGCCGAAAACAAATTTTGGCCAAGTATACGAAGGACGGATGAAGCGTTTGGGGATCGTAATTTAATGTGCACATGTGCGCCTATTGAAGATTACATAGAAGCCTAGAAAACATTATAAACATTAGTAAAAAGCCTTGATTCTATAAATAGACCAAGGCTTTTTTCGTATCCATCAATATATACGTTACCTTTTGAACATTGTATAATTTATTATGCATGCATAACATTAAGGATTTAATACCTTAAATTGTACTGTAAAACCTCCGCACAAAATGAAAATTGGCATAACAGGTACCGGAAGTCACATCCCTTCCATAATTACCAAAAACGAAGATTTTTTGAACAACAAGTTCATGGAAACCGATGGATCGGCCTTTGAACAGCAGAACAATGTAATCATTGAAAAATTTGAGGCTATCACCGGCATTGCCAATAGAAGGTATGCCAAACCAGACCTTAAAACATCGGACATCGGTTTTCTGGCTGCCGAAGAAGCTATTGCAACTGCCGGAGTGAATAAGGAGGAACTGGATTACATAATCTTCGCTCATAATTTTGGCGACCTTACCCCCGGAAAAATACAAGGGGACACACTTCCGAGCTTAGCAACTAGGGTGAAGCACCTACTGCGAATTCAAAACCCAAAATGTGTGGCCTACGACCTTATTTTTGGTTGTCCTGGCTGGATCGAGGGTGTTATTCAAGCCAACGCGTTCATCAAAAGTGGCATGGCCAAAAAATGCCTCGTGATTGGTGGGGAAACTCTTTCCAGAGTAGTGGATTGTCACGATCGCGACAGTATGATTTTTTCCGATGGCGCAGGAGCTACAATACTGGAAGCGGACGCTCCACATGGCGAAATATTGTCCCATGCTTCGGCAACCTACGCCAATGAAGAGGCCTACTATTTGTATTTTGATAAATCCAACAGTCCCTCAGCCTCCAAGGACACGAGGTACATTAAAATGCAAGGAAGAAAAATATATGAGTTTGCCTGTATACATGTGCCAAAGGCCATGGCTTCTTGCCTAGATGATAGTGGTGTCGACATTGATGACGTTAAAAAGATTTTCATCCATCAGGCCAACGAAAAAATGGATGACGCAATTATAAAACGCTTCTATAAAATATATGGCAAATCCGTTCCTGATAACATCATGCCCATGAGTATCCAGGATTTGGGCAATAGTTCCGTAGCTACGGTACCTACACTTTACGATATGGTACTTAAAGGAAAACTACCCGAACATGAAGTTAAAAAGGGAGACGTTGTAATTTTTGCCAGTGTCGGTGCCGGAATGAACGTGAATGCGGTTGTTTATAGATGTTGAATTAGAAAAACAAGTTCAACAAAAGTATCAGGTTCTAATTCGATACGTCCGTAACTTACTACTTAAACACAAAACTAATTTGGGATTTGTAATTTGTTTTTTGGAATTTTAGCCCATGTATGAAAATAACTTTCCGAACAAGCGATACAAGCATACGCTAGCGTTCTTGCAAAAACATATTGACCCTTCGGAATCCATCTTGGACCTTGGGGTTGAAAATCCATTTTCCGAAATAATGAAGTCCAACGGATATAAGGTCAACAATACTTCGGGTGAAGATTTGGACGTGGATTTTGAACATGTGGCGCAATCGGATGCCGATGTGGTAACCGCCTTTGAGATTTTTGAACACTTGGTCGCTCCGCTAAATGTTTTAAAAGAGGTAAAAGCAAAAAAATTAGTGGCAAGCATACCTATGCGATTATGGTTCTCCCCCGCTTACCGTAGCAAAACAGACCCCTGGGATAGGCACTACCATGAGTTTGAAGATTGGCAATTTGATTGGCTTTTGGAAAAAGCTGGTTGGACCATCAAGGATTCCGCCAAATGGACCAATCCCACCAAAAAAATCGGAATACGTCCTATACTGCGGTATTTTACCAATAGGTATTATATCGTTTATGCGGAAAGGACCCAAAACTAATTTGGGATAAGTCCCGAGATTTTTGGAATTTTAGCCAATGCGCATCAGTATTGTTATCCCGGCACATAATGAAGCTTCTTTTTTAAAGGATTGCTTGGATTCCTTCGTGATCCAGACTTATTTGCCCAAAGAAGTGATTGTAGTGGACGACAACTCTTCCGATGATACTTTTACCTTGGCAAAAGACTACAGCCTAAGATACGACTGGATAAAAGTCGTTCAGCGCAACTCAACCGATGAGCATATACCAGGCAAAAAAGTGGTGGACACCTTCAATTTTGGCTTGGAACACGCTTCGGAATATGACCTTATCGGCAAATTTGATGCGGACATCGTACTGCCCAAAAATTATTTTGAACTTATTGTCGACCAGTTTCAGGCCAATTGGAAATTGGGCATGTGCTCAGGACTTCTCTACATAAAAAAGGGGGATGAATGGATTTATGAAAACATTGCGGATAAAAATCATACCCGAGGACCAATCAAACTATACCACAAAGCTTGTTTCAACAAAATCGGAGGCCTACGTCCCGGTGTTGGGTGGGATACCGTAGATGCTCTTTTGGCCAAATATCACGGTTTTGATACCCTAACACTTCCAGAACTTCATGTAAAACACCTCCGTCCTACAGGACATGGATATAGTTCTAAAAGTTATCAAACCAAAGGCGAAGCTTTGTACAAAATGCGTTACGGAATCGTCCTAACCAAAATAGCTGCCCTTAAAATGGCTTTGCAGGCCAAGAGCCCAAGATTATACTTCCAAGCTATTTTGGGTTACCTCAAGGCTTTCTTCCAACAGCGACCCAAATACGTTTCCAAAAAAGAGGGAAAGTTTATAAGGAGCTACCGTTGGAGGGGAATTTGGTCCAAATTCTTTTAAAAACACCTATAATTCCTTGTCCGTCAATTGAAAATAGGGTTCCATCAATAAACTCGGTAATCATCAAAAATTAAAACTAATTTACCTTCATGAAGAAAATCAATATAGGGGTTTTGACATTTCTAGTTGCCCTACTGGCCATACACAGCTGCAACCAAGATTGCAATGAATGCTTTACGCCGCCCCAGCCTTTACTATTCGAGGTTGTATCCGAAGATTCCCGTGACAATCTGATTTCCAACGGCACTTATACCTCTAAAGATATTGAGATTGTCAACCAATCAAATGACCAATTGGTGGAATTTTCCATTAGTCAAAATGGAGATAGTGATATATTGAATATCAACACCATTGGTTGGCAAACCGAAACCATCAACTACCTGATTACGGCCAATGACGAATCTTTGTTTACCCTTCAATTAAATGCACAACGAATTTCTGAAGATTGTTGTTCTTACACGAAATATTCGGACATTGAAATATCAGGTTCAGACTATGAAATAAACCCTGAAACCGGGATTTATAGCATCCTTGTTCCTTAACTATTCAAACTCCAAAACCTCCCCGATAGGCTGTCCCGTAGTTCCACTAGGGAACGCAATGCCCAACAAAGCGGCTATGGTCGGTGCGATATCCGGAATCTCCGTACGGTTTACCGTACTTCCCTGTTTGATGCCTTTACCATAAAGCAATAATGGCACATGGGTATCATAAATTTGAGGAGAACCATGTGTGGAGCCCGTTCTACTGTACGAAATATAGTTCACATTTGGAACCAAAAGAACATCGCCGGAACGTTTTTGGTTATAACCGTTCTGCAAAATGTACGGTATACCTTCAGTATATTCGTTTTTCCACATTTGACTGGCGGTGTATACCTGCCCCATACCTTCATAGGACAATAACTCCAGGGCAATATCTTCTTGGGCATCTTCTAGGTCGATATCCAAGTTGGCCAATATTTTATGGTCTAAAAACAATTGATAATTGGAAAGGTTCCTTACCACATCTGTAGTTCCGTATTTATACTGAAGAAACTCAGCAAACTTTGTTTGCATACCGTTCATGTCCAAATACCCTGCGGGAATCTTGGAATCCATTAAATAAGACGGAACATCGACAGCAGCATGGTCAGCGGTAAGGAACACGGTATACTCGCCTTCACCCACCTTCTCATCCAACGTGGAAAGAATACGGGCCAAATCTTGGTCCAATCGTATATAAGTATCCTCTATCTCCTTAGAATTCACCCCAAAAAAGTGCCCTACATAATCCGTACTGGAAAAACTGATGGCCAAGAAATCGGTAATGGTATCGGCCCCCAGGTCCTCACCTTCCATAGCAGCCAAAGCAAAATCAGCTGTAAGACTGTTTCCATATGGACTTCTTCTTATCAGGTCGAACTGTCCGTTTTGGTCCCAAATAGCCGGAAGGTCATGGGGAAAGGCATTGGTGGTCTCCCCTTTTTGCAATCCTTCATAATTGTTGGCATCCAAACCGCTTTCCACATACGTTTCAATAGGTTTAAATGTATTCCATGGCTTTTTGTAAACCTCCGCCTTATCCGAAGCATTAAAACTGACCACCCACTGTGGTAGCTCGTCCATGTAGTAAGAGCTTGTTATCCAATTGCCGTCTTTTCCTCCTTCGAACCAGTATGCTGCATTTGCAGCATGGCCCGCCGGAAGTATGGCCCCTCTGTCCTTTAGGGCGACACCTATTACTTTTCCCCTTTTTTGGGTGTGCAGGCGCAACTGATCGGTAATGGTCGTCACAAGCATACGGTGGGGAGACATCTTTCCAGCATCAGAGGTTGTTCCCACCGAGCTATAGCTGTCGTCCCCTGCACAGTACACATTCGTTCCCGATGCTTTATCAAACCAAACATTGCCGATAATACCGTGCGTGGCCGGTGTTGTCCCCGTATACACCGAGGTGTGACCGGGTCCAGTGCTGGTCGGGGCATAGTTAAAGTGATTGTTTTTACAATTGAACCCGTCGTTCACCAGTCGTTTAAAGCCTCCTTCGCCATACTGATTCCAAAAACGGGTGAGATAATCGTATCGCATCTGGTCCACCACTATGCCCACGACCAACTTAGGGGTTTGGGCAATAGGTGCCGGTGGTTGTACTTGTTCATCGTTCTTTTTTCTTCGCTGTCCATAGGACATACTGACAATGCACAATGCTAAAATGGAAACTATAAGGTTGGTGGTTCTCATGTTATATGTTTAATGAAATAAAAGCAAAACTATTCATTTATCCTGTTTTAAAATTTAAATGAAGGTTAAAAGCTGCACAATATTCTTATTTTTATCATCTCAAGTCCGAATAAGCGCATGAAATACCTAGAAGCGATTGGAAAATACTTCATCATGATTTGGGAAGTATTTAAAAAGCCCACCAAGTGGCGTATCATGAAAACCCTGATTCTCAAGGAAGTTGATGAGCTGCTCTTTGGAGCCATGGGCATCATTATATTTATTTCATTCTTTATTGGAGGAGTAGTCACCATACAAACCGCCCTTAACCTGACCAATCCTCTTTTACCAAAAAGTCTTATTGGATTCGCGGCAAGGCAATCTGTGATACTGGAATTTGCCCCGACCTTCACCTCTATAATTATGGCAGGTAAAGTGGGGTCTTACATTACTTCGAGTATTGGCACCATGCGTGTTACGGAGCAAATAGATGCACTCGAGGTTATGGGTATAAACTCCTTGAATTATCTTGTTTTCCCAAAAATAGTGGCTATTATGTTGTACCCCTTTGCGGTGGCAATCTCGATGTTCGTAGGTATTTTGGGAGGATGGGTCGCTGCCGTATTTGGTGGTTTTGCCCCAAGTGGAGATTTTATACAGGGACTTCAAATGGATTTTAATTCGTACCACGTCACCTATTCGCTTATTAAGTCGGTGGTCTTCGCATTTATAATTGCTACGGTACCGTCATATCATGGTTTTTACATGAGAGGCGGAGCTTTGGAGGTAGGCAAGGCCAGCACCACTTCGTTTGTTTGGACCAGTGTTGTTATTATTATCGTGAATTACATTTTAACACAATTATTGTTGGGCTAATGATAGAGGTAGAAAACATACATAAGTCGTTTGGGGACAACCATGTACTCAAAGGAATTTCAACAACATTTGAAAAAGGGAAGACCAATCTTATCATTGGTCAAAGTGGTTCGGGGAAAACAGTTTTCTTAAAATGTCTATTGGGCCTCTTTGAACTCGATGAGGGAAACATTTGCTACAATGATAAAGTTTATTCCAAACTTTCTGCAAAAGAAAAAAGAAATCTGAGACAGGAGATGGGGATGGTGTTTCAAGGTAGTGCCCTTTTTGATTCCATGACGGTGGAGGGCAATGTAATGTTCCCTTTGGATATGTTCACCAAACAGTCGCAATCGGAAAAACAAGATCGTGTCGATTTTGTGTTGAAACGGGTCAACTTAGTGGATGCCCACAAAAGGTTTCCTGCTGAAATATCCGGTGGTATGCAGAAACGAGTCGCCATTGCAAGAGCCATTGTGATGAAACCCCAATATCTGTTCTGCGATGAGCCCAATTCCGGGCTTGATCCAAAAACCGCCATCTTAATTGACAACCTGATACAAGAAATCACACAGGAGTACGATATCACCACCGTCATCAACACCCACGATATGAACTCGGTAATGGAGATCGGGGAAAAAATCCTTTTTCTAAAGAACGGACTTAAAGAATGGGAAGGCACCAATAAAGAAATCTTCAAGACCGACAACCACGCGGTCACCGATTTTGTGTATTCTTCCGAACTGTTCAAAAAGGTTAGGCAGATGTATATTGAGGAACGTAACTGATTTATTCCACCTCCTTGATTACCAATGTAGAATCTTGAAGCCTCAATTTCAACCAAGCTAACATTTTTTTGGCATCCGTTTCTTTTTGGCTTGCGCTCAAACCGCTTTTCCAATCTACCTCAAAAACAGGAATGGTATCCAACTTTTTAAAATTGGTTCGTATCTGGTACGAGAAACTTAGGGCATCGATATTCTCATAATTGGCCTTTGCCTCTTCACTTATGCTCTGAAAAGGAATCTGCTTGCCGACGTTTTTGGTCAAAATGGCCAATTCTTCTTCAAGCAGCCTAATTTGCTCATCCTTGTTCAATAGCTCGGCCTTGTTCTTCTCGTAAAGTTCACTTACATAATTGAACTTTTCCTCTGAATCGTCCCTTCCCCCCTGAATAATATGAAGTTCGGCATCTTTGAGCCTGTTATACTCGTTCTTTTGTGTTCTCCATGTATTGATAATATTCTCCGGAACCAGCTCATCCCCCATAAAAACCACCTCGATCATTGAGGTGCCATCATCCACATACTCCAATTTAGTGAGATTGTCCACGTATCTTCCAGCTCCATCGAACTGATACACTTCAACAGTGCCCTTTAAAAACTCTTGTGCCTGTTTCATAAAAAGCGACTCCTGAAATACATTATAAAAGGTGAATCCGGCCGGAATCATGACCAAGATCCCGGTGATGGATGCCAAACGGGCGATTAACCTTCTGCGCTGTGAATTGGCATATCGCACCATGGGAAACCTCAAAAATTTGATGACCAAGAAAGTGGCGAGACCAATAAAAATCGTATTGATAATGAACAGGTACATGGCCCCTGCCGCATACCATGGTTTACCAATGGCCAAACCAAAACCTACCGTACAAAGTGGCGGCATCAAAGCCGTTGCGATGGCCACACCGAAAATAACACTGGCAATGGTACCCTTTTTAGCTCGAGCGATTACAAGTGCAAGCCCACCAAAAAATGCAATCAGCACATCCCGAATATCGGGCTTGGTACGCGCCAACAGTTCGGAAGATTCATCCCGAAGTGGAAAAAAATAGAAAAAAAGGAATGCGGTGATCACACTCAATACCACCATTACGGTAAAATTCTTGAGCGACCTACGCAACGTATCAATATCGTTAATGGCCAACGACATACCCATCCCAAGAATAGGACCCATTAACGGCGAAATAAGCATGGCGCCTATAACCACCGCTGTTGAGTTGGCGTTTAGCCCAATGGAGGCAATAAAAATGGAACATACCAAAATCCACGAGGTATGTCCTTTAAAGGGAATATCCGCAATAATGGATTCCTTTGTGGCCGCAGCGTCGGTATTGGAACGGATTTCCAGCAAGTCCGATAGAAACTTGCGCACGCTGCCCAAAAGCCCTTTAAAGTCCTTTTTTACCTCATCCCCGCTATCGTTATCGTCATTGGGGGTCAACTGATCTTCCCTTAAATATTCACTCATGGCTATGCAAACTGATCCCCAAATTTTTCTTTTACTTGGGTCAATACTTTTTTAATATCCTGTTGTTTGTCCTTTGGATAAATAAGCAACACTTCTTCTTTATCTACAATAATATAATCCTCTAGTCCATCTACCACAACTACCTTCCCTTTTGGAGAACGAATCATGTTGCCTTTTGCATTTTCCAAAAGGGTGTCCGCGTTTACCACTGCATTCTCGTTTTCATCTTTCTCCAACTTGTCATAGAGAGCGCCCCAGGTTCCTAAATCGTTCCAATCAAAAGTTGCCGGCAGGGTATAAATGGATTTGGATTGTTCCAAGATAGCATAATCAATGGATATGTTTTCCGCCTTGGGGTAATTTTCTTGGATAAAAGCTCTTTCCTCACTTGTGTTGTAACAGGATATACCTTTACCAAATAGTTTGTATTGATTTGGCTGATATTTTTTGAAGGCTTCCACTATGGTTTCTACACTCCACATAAAAATACCTGCGTTCCATAGAAAATTACCTTGTGCCAAAAACCCTTTTGCGGTTTCATAATCTGGTTTTTCCCTGAACTGGGACACCTTTTTAATGTTTTGGTCACTTCCCTTTTCAAATTCGATATAACCAAATCCGGTATTGGGAAAGGTTGGCTGAATCCCCAAGGTGCAAAGTGCATTTTCTTCTTCACATTTATTAAAACATGCGGTTACATCCTTTTCAAACGCTTCCTCGTCTTCTATCCAATGATCACTGGGCGCTACGATCATTACCGCATTGGGATTCATTTTCTGGATCTTTAGCGATGCATACAATATACAAGGTGCTGTATTTCTCATCGCAGGCTCCAAAACTACTTGGTCTTGTTTTACCATGGGCAGTTGCTCCAACACCAAGCCATTATATTGTTCATTGGTCAGAATTAGAATATTCTCGGTAGGGATGAACTTGTTCAACCTATCAAATGTTTTTTGAATCAAGGTCTTGCCAGTTCCCAACATATCGTGAAACTGTTTTGGGTTGGATGATGTACTTACCGGCCAAAACCGTGAACCAACTCCTCCTGCCATTAAAACTGCATAATAATTCTTGTTCATTTTTTATGTTTTTTAATTTTAGAATTTGAGTTGTCAATTTGCATCTTTAACTAGCTCAACCTCTGCATTTGGCTGGAACAAATATAACCTCCCGGTAGACAACTCTACACATTCATACCGTTTTACCTTCTTCTTTCCTTTTTTATACAACTTGCCATTGTATAGCCTAAAAACACTGCCCATTGGCAATTCATAAACATAGCTAAGCTCGCGTTCTTCCTCATCAAAAGCTTTTAGCGCAATGGACAATCTCGCATCCGTACTACTACTTGCTTTCGGGTTTTTAAAATGGTTCGCAATAATGGGCAATAGCTGTGTTGGAAACACCTCGGGCCTAATAAAAGGAACCATTAAGTGCTGAAAGGTATGCTTCCATTCAGTTCCATGTGGTTTTATTCGACGACCATATGTTTCAAAGGCGACCAAATGCGCAATCTCGTGGACGAGCGTAATCAGGAATCGGTATTTATTGAGCGAAGCGTTTACGGTAATAAGATGCAGTCCGTTCGGTAATCTTCGATAGTCCCCGTGCCGGGTAACTCGATGGTTTACAATCTTTAAATGTACTCCATGGGTTTTGATCAATTCAAAACAGGGAGCCACTGCAAGCTCTGGAAGGTATTTTTGAAGGGTATCGTTCACAAGGATAAAGTTACAAGTTTATCCAACGATTTCAATTATGCTTCTACGGCGTACTGTTACTTACCTGTAACAGCTTACCGTTGTATAATTTTTGTCCTGATAAGGCAAACTCTTTTACATAGGTGGCCATCTCCAATGCAGTAACGGGAGCTTGGTATCCAGGAAAAGCTTCTTCCAGCATTTCCGTTTGAACTGCACCCAAGGCCAGCACATTAAAACTTGGTCCTGTTTGCTTATATTCTTCTGCCAAGAGTTCTGTTAATGTAATAACAGCCCCCTTGCTGGAACTATAGGCGGAAAGCCCCGGAAACTTCATGCTACCTTGTACCCCTCCCATGGAACTTATGGTAACCACATGCCCTTCTTGCCCCATCATGGGCAGTACGTTCTTGGTAATTTCGGCCACACCGAACACGTTTACTTTGTAAACGCTTTCAAATTCCTCGGTCGTGGTTTCCGAAAAGGGTTTGTTCAGTAAACGTCCCGCATTATTGATAAGCACATCCACCACATGCCATTGTTCCAGAAATTCATTGAGCTTTTCAAAATCGGCTGGATTGCCCAAATCAAATGGCAACGATTGCACATTGGGCAAGTTCAATGCTTTTACGGGCTCCTCATTACGTGACAGCGCCAAGACCTGATGCCCTTCCCTTGCAAAAAGTTTCACCAACTCAAATCCTATTCCCCTACTCGTACCTGTGATAATAATGTTTGCCATAATCTATTTCTGATTTCTTACTCCCAATTGTTAAAGGGCAGTTCGAAATTATATGCTACTCTTTTAATTTGATTTCTTGTGATGGAGCATTAGCAATACCTTCAATAACCGGAATTGTTTTGTTCACCAACGTGGCCATATGGCCAAAATCCATAAGGCTGTTCTCATCACCAACCTTATGATAGTGATTAAAATTGGTAAAATCAAAAGTGCAAAACGTATGGGAAGGCACTCCAAACTCTTCATGGAACGGATAATTGTCCGACCTCTGGTACAAATTGAATTCTTTTGCAGTTGGTAAAAAGCCCACTAAATTTTCTTTAGCATACCCATTGCTTATTTCTGCCAAGTTGGACATGTCGTACCCAGTGATGTACACATAATAGTCCTTTCCCTGTAAAGGAACACCTGTCATTTCAAAATTGAGCATGGTATACAGGTTTAAGTCCTGCTCTTTTAATTTCCTTGCAAGATGTTTGGAACCTAACAAACCCTTTTCCTCGGCAGTGAACAACGCAAAAATGATACTCCGCTTATTCGTTTTCTGTGTTCCAAAATAACGTGCCATTTCCAAAACCGATGTAGTGCCCGAAGCATTGTCATTGGCTCCATTGGCAATGTAATCTCCATTTTCCGGCTGAATGGTCCCGATATGGTCGTAATGCGCCCCTATCAAAATAAATTCATCTTTTAAATCGGGGTCGTTGCCCTCTACAACACCAACAATATTGTAAGCTGGCTTTTTAAAATTGGAAAGTGTATCACGGTATGTTTCAAAATATGGTTTGAGCCCGTAGGATTTAAAGTAGTTTTCAATATATTCCGCGGCCATTTCAATGCCTTCGCTACCGGCCTCCCTTCCTTTGAGGTCGTTGCTCGCCAAATAATTCATCATTTCACCTATACGCTCGGCATCGGTAAAAGTTTGGCTTGATTTTGTTGTTTGAGGGTCAACATCAGTGGTTTGAACAATTTTGGCAGAACCACACCCCATCACAAAAAGTGAAACGATAACATATAACAGTACTCTCATTTTGTTCTTTTTTGATTTTTTTAAAGATAAAAAAAGCATCCCGAAAAGGATGCTTTTAAATGTATGCATTATCCAATGTAGTTGAATTGACAGTTTATGCCAACATGGTCACCGGATTTTCCAAGTATGCTCTCAATGTTTGCAAGAACTGGGCGCCAGTGGCTCCATCAACAGTTCTGTGGTCACAGGCCAAAGTAACTTTCATGGTGCTTCCGGCCACAATCTCACCATTTTTAACCACAGGCTTGTCCACAATGGCCCCTACAGATAGAATTGCAGAGTTAGGCTGATTGATAATGGAAGTAAACTCCTGAATGCCGAACATTCCCAAGTTGGAAACCGTAAAGGTACTTCCTTCCATTTCGTCCGGTTTAATTTTTTTGTTTCGTGCTCTTCCTGCCAAATCTTTTACCGCAGTTCCCAGTTGGGTCAAACTCAACTGATCTGCAAATTTGATTACAGGAACCACAAGACCCTCATCTACGGCAACGGCAACACCCATATGAATGTGGTGCTTATATATCATGGAATCGCCATTCCACGACGTATTTACCTGCGGATGCTTTTTAAGGGCCATGGCACATGCTTTCAAAACCATATCGTTGAAGGACACTTTGGTATCCGGCAAACTGTTGATCTGTGCCCGGGAAGCCTTGGCATTGTCCATATCCACCTCAATGGTCAAGTAATAATGTGGCGCAGTGAATTTGGATTCTCCCAAACGCTTGGCAATGACCTTGCGCATAGTAGAATTTTTAACCTCTTCCACGCTTTCTTCACCAACAGGGAGTGCAACTGGTGCCACTGCAGGAGCAGCCTCGCTTTTTTCTGCCGCAGGTGCTTGCTGGGATGGCTTAAAGTTTTCTATATCCTTTTTAACGATTCTCCCGTTATCTCCAGTTCCCTTGACATCTGCCAAGTTGATGCCTTTTTCATCGGCGATCTTTTTGGCCAATGGCGAAGCAAATATGCGCTGACCATCTTGGGTTGCCGGTGCTGCTGCTTCTTGTTTGGAAGATTCCTCTTTTTTTGGAGTCTCCTCTTTGGCCGCTTCTTTCTTGGGAGCGCTTTTGGATGATGCTCCTGATGATTGCGCATTCAAAACAGCATCAACATCGGTTCCTTCTGGGCCAATAATGGCCAATAAAGAATCTACGGGTGCTCCTTCACCTTCTTGTATACCGATATGCAAAAGCGTTCCCGTATAGAAGGATTCAAATTCCATGGTTGCCTTATCGGTCTCGATTTCGGCCAAGATATCTCCTTCTTCCACTTTGTCGCCAACACTCTTTAACCAGCTGGCTACCGTTCCTTCCTCCATGGTATCGCTCAATCGGGGCATCGTCACGATTTCTACTCCTTCAGGAATATCTGCAGGCTCGCTACTTTCCGCCTCGGGCGTTGTTTCTTCCTCCGGTTCCGACGAACCTTCTTCTTTTGGAGCCTCCGATGAACTTCCTGAGCCGTTCAACAAGCTGGAAATATCCTCACCTTCTTCACCGATTATGGCCAAAAGTGAATCAACCGGGGCACCATCACCTTCCTCAATTCCAATATGGAGCAAAGTTCCTTCATGAAAAGATTCAAATTCCATGGTGGCCTTGTCCGTTTCGATTTCGGCCAATATATCCCCTTCTTCTACCTTGTCCCCTACTTTCTTGAGCCATTTTGCCACGGTTCCTTCTTCCATGGTATCGCTCAATCTAGGCATGTTGATTACTTCTGCCATCTAATTATAATTTATGTTGTAAAAATGGATAGTCTTCTTGCTCGTAAACGGTGTCGTACAATTGTTCTTTGGGTGGAAAATCTGATTCCTCCGCAAATTTCTCGCACTCTTTCACGAGGTCCTTCACTTTTTTGTCAATCTTCTTAAGATCGTCTTCGGATGCATATCCTTTCTCAAGGATTACATCTTTCACCTGAGTGATCGGGTCTATCTTTTTATACTCTTCTACTTCTTCTTTTGTTCGGTAATGCTGGGCATCGGACATGGAATGTCCACGATATCTGTACGTCTTCATCTCCAAGAAAGTAGGTCCACCTCCTGTACGGGCACGTTCAATGGCCTTGTCCATTTCCTTTGCAACAACGGCAGGATCCATTCCATCCACAGGGCTACAAGGCATTTCATAACCAAGACCCAATTTCCAGATTTCCGTGGAGTGTGACGTACGCGCCACAGAGGTTCCCATAGCATATCCGTTGTTCTCACAAATGAAAACCACTGGCAACTGCCATAACATAGCCAAGTTGAAGGCCTCGTGCAACGAACCCTGTCTAACGGCACCATCCCCCATATAACACAGGGTTACGGAATCTCTTTTAAAATATTTGTCACCAAACGCCAAACCGGCACCCAATGGAATTTGTCCCCCTACAATTCCGTGACCACCATAAAAGCGGTGTTCCTTGGAGAAAATGTGCATGGAACCACCCATACCTTTTGAGGTCCCGGTCACTTTACCATAAAGTTCGGCCATTACTCTTTTTGGGTCTACCCCCATACCGATGGGCTGAACATGGTTTCGGTAAGCAGTAATCATCCTGTCCTTTTCGAGGTCCATGGCATGTAATGCTCCTGCCAGAACAGCTTCTTGACCATTATACAGGTGCAAGAAACCTCTAACTTTTTGTTGAATATATACGGCGGCCAGTTTATCCTCGAACTTTCTCCAGAAATACATGTCCTCGTACCATTTAAGGTAAACTTCTTTGGTGATTTTTTTCATCTACTGTTGTATTAAATGAATTTCCCTTGCGTAGGGAAGAGCAAAAATACATATATATCTGTTTTGGAAAAAGAATTGAATTAAGAATCGCCCAAAAATGAGCTATTGAATGCCAATGGGAGAATATCGGCCATAGAATTGCATTTATATATGGGCCCTGTTTCCGAACTTAACAATAGTGAAATCGGTTTCCGCTGTTTTTGTTCGTATTCTATAATGGACTGTCTGCAATTGCCACAGGGAGCTGCCGGTAAAACTGCTCCATCCTTGGACGACGAAGCACAGATAGCAATGGTTTTTACCCCTACACCTGGATATTTTGCCCCTGCATAAAAAATAGCGACGCGCTCTGCACAAAGACCAGCAGGATAGGATGCATTCTCTTGATTGCTCCCAATGACCACCTCTCCGTTTTCCAGTAGCACAGCGGCCCCTACCCTAAACTTGGAGTACGGAGCATATGCGTTCTGCCTAGCCACGGCCGCTTCACGTAACAATTTTTGTTCGTTTTGTGACAACTCCGATGCATCATTAAAAATGAGCATTTCAAAACTAATTTTCTTTTTTTCCATGTAATCTTTAGGATATACTCAAAAATAAAAAAACCTGCCCCAACGGACAGGTTTTCAAATATATATTTTCATCTACTTTAATCGTTGAAGAATTCCTCTCCAAAATCAAAGCTAAGCGAGAAGCGCAATGTGTTTTCCAATGGATTTCTGACCTGGGAGGTAGAGAATAAATAAGATAGGTCTATTTGGGCCGATTTGAATTTGAAGCCTGCCCCCAATGTAAAGAATTTACGGGACCCCTTCTCCTCACTTTCGTTAAAGTAACCGCTTCGCAACATAAAGGCTTCTCTAAATCTGTACTCTGCACCCAGCGCCCATGTAACCTCTTTCAATTCCTCACTGAAACCATCAGGCGCATCTCCAAAAGATTCGAAAACTCCATTAAAGAAACTTATGTTCTGGTATTCATCGTTATCTTCTGTGGTAATCTGTCCATCCCCGTTAAAATCCCTTGGCGTAGGGACCAGTAGTTTGTTGAACTCGGTATTGATGGCCAAAACATTGTCCTGGTCAAAAATAAAATCGAAACCAACACCCAGTTTCAGGTTGGTAGGCAAAAAGTTTTCCTGCCCTCCTTCATCATATTGCAAAGAGCCTCCCAAATTGGAAATATTGAATCCAGCCCTCCAACGTCCATCATAATTGCTATATGCAATCTCCCTGGACCTGTAAAATCCTGCAACATCCACCGCAAATGCATTGGCTGCCCGTGAATCTTGCACACCATCTTGGAACCTTAAATTTGAGCTTATGAACCTACCCCCAACTGCCATGGAGAATGTTGGGCTCAATTTCAAGGAATAAGAGCCATCCAAAGCAAATTCGTTGGGTTTTACCAAGGTTGGGGCTTGGTCTATGGTTTGTCTTAATTCTATTTCCCCCAATCCAAAATAACGTAATCCAAATGCAAAAGCACTTTGGTCGTTAAGCTTGTTGTAATAATTGGCATTTAGCAAGGAAACATCGTTGACAATGGTTTCCAAGTATGGGGTATAGCTTATTCCGACCCCAGATTTTTTATTGGCAAAAGCATATTTGGCCGGGTTCCATTGTTGGGAATATGCATCAAAAGAAGTAGCAACGCCCATATCCCCCATACCAGATGCCCGAGCATCGGCTGCAATGGTCAAAAACGGAACTGCTGTGGTAATCGCTCTTTCTTGTTGTGCGCTCATCGAAGGGACTATTACGACGAACAACAACACCAATACGAGTAACTTTCTCATTCTAAGTATTTAGCGTTTAGTAAAGTTATTTAATCCAAAACATTTCTTTTGGACTTATTACACATAAACGGTGTTTTAACGAAATTCTTATGTTGAAGCACATATTTATAATAATTAGGTCTATATAAATGACAGTAATTTTTGATTCATATCCATAAAAACTACCATACATGCTTTCCCGACCGTTAAAAACCGTTCTCTTCATACTATTTTGGAACCTTCTCCGTTAATGAAATGTGGCATGCTGCAATTTTTGCATGTCGGAAATATTTGATGAGCACAAAATATAATGGTAAAAACACCGTTCTAATGCCATCGAAAGATTTAAAAAATCAAAACAAGTCGAAGATACTGAGGGTTAAAACCCTGAGATTTAAAGTACTCAAGCCCAAATTATGAAAAAACACTTAATTAAAGTTGTACTTTCTTGCGCCGTAGTGATGGGAAGTTTTTCCAGTTGTAAAAACTCTTCCTCATCAAAGAATGTCTCCAGAGCCACTGGTTGGAAAATTAATGCCAAAGAAGGAGGTTTTCAATACAACTCGGATTTTAAAGAGCAAGAAACTCCTCCGGGAACCGTATTTGTAGAGGGTGGAACTTTTACCAAAGGTAAAGTCCAGGACGACATTATGCATGATTGGAACAACACGCCGACCCAACAGCACGTCCAATCCTTCTATATGGACGAGACGGAAGTAACCAACGTGATGTACCTTGAATATTTGGATTACCTGAAGGCGGTATACCCACCGGACGACCCAAAATATGCAAATATTTACGAAGGTGCCCTGCCAGACACTTTGGTATGGAGAAACCGATTGGGCTTTAACGAGACAATGACCAACAACTACCTAAGACACCCTGCGTATGCGGAGTATCCTGTGGTAGGTGTAAACTGGGTACAGGCCACCCAATATGCCGAATGGAGAACGGATCGGGTAAACGAAGTTATGTTGGAAAGAGAGGGCTACCTTGCCGACGATACCAAGTACAAAGTATTGAATGGGGAACTTGAAGGTACTTTTAGCACCGAGGCCTACTTGAACAACCCAGAGTCTGTTTATGGAGGGGAAATCGATTCTCTTCAAGGTAAGCAGAAAAAAGATTCGATCAATTCCTTTGCCAAAAGAAGTAGTGGCATCATCATGCCGGAATATAGGCTCCCTACCGAAACCGAATGGGAATATGCTGCACAGGCACTTGTTGGAACCAGAGAATACAATAACTACAGAGGTAGAAAAAAATATCCTTGGGAAGGTGACTATACCCGTAACGGTCAACGTGTGGGCAGAGGGGACCAATTGGCCAACTTTAAACAAGGAAAAGGAGATTACGGCGGTATTGCCGGATGGTCTGACGACGGTGCGGATATTACCGGGGAGGTGAAATCATACAAGCCCAACGATTTTGGTCTATATGACATGGCCGGTAACGTAAACGAATGGGTTGCGGATGTGTATCGCCCCATTGTAGATGATGAAATTAGTGACTTCAACTATTTCCGCGGAAACGTTTTCATGAAAAAAGCCATTGGCGAAGATGGAAAAGTGGAAGTATTGAAGGATGAAATTGTATACGACACCTTGCCAAACGGTAAAATCGTAGCCATCAACCTTCCCGGAGAAATCAAAGAGGTTGCGGTAACCGAAGAAGAAACTTACCTAAGGACCAACTTCGATAAAAGTGACAACAGGGGCTTTAGAGATGGAGATCCTGGATCTTCAAGATTCTTTAATCGTTTTAGCGAGGAGGATGAGGACACCCAAAAAATGTACGACTCTCCCAAGCACAAGGTTGAGCGCAATGAGGATGGTGAGATTGTTCGCCAGTATGACGAATCCAACTACAGAACATCATTGATCAACAACGAGGTCCGTGTGTACAAAGGTGGGTCATGGAGAGACCGCGCTTACTGGTTAGACCCTGCACAACGTAGATACTTGCCACAATATATGGCAACGGACGACATCGGCTTTAGATGTGCCATGTCCAGGGTTGGATCTAAATCAAAATCTAAAAAGACGGTACGCCACAAAAAGGCGAGATAAAAAACTTCTTGAGTATTTTAAAAGCTCCGACCAAAAAGGTCGGGGCTTTTTTTTATCTTCGGTTTATGACGATGAAAGAGTTGCACGCTCTATTTTTAGAGCATCCCATCATATGTACGGACACACGGAAAATCACTAAAAACTGTCTGTTTTTTGCTTTGAAAGGCCCAAACTTTAACGCCAATGCTTTTGCCCAAAGCGCTTTGGACAATGGAGCTGCCTACGCCATAATCGATGAGGAGGACTTCAAAACCTCCGACAGATTTCTTCTATGTAATGATGTATTGGGCACCCTGCAACAGTTGGCAACGTACCATAGAAATTATTCCAAGGCCAGAATCGTATCGCTCACGGGAAGCAATGGAAAAACCACGACCAAAGAGCTTATCCACGCTGTTCTCTCTAAAAAATATAATACTATAGCCACGAAGGGCAACCTTAACAATCATATCGGGGTTCCTTTGACCTTGTTATCCATAAAAGAGGATACCGAGATTGCGATTGTGGAAATGGGCGCCAACCACAAAAAGGAAATTGAGTTCTTGTGCAGCATGGCACAGCCAGATTTTGGTTATATCACCAATTTCGGCAAAGCCCATTTAGAAGGTTTCGGAGGCGTGGAAGGTGTAATCCAAGGAAAAAGCGAACTCTATGATTATTTAATCGGCCACAACAAATATGTTTTCTTAAATGCCGACGACGATATTCAAAAGGAAAAGTTAGCGCGCTACACCAAAAAAATGGGCTTCAGCTCCAGTGACCATCGATATTACAATATCAGATTAATGGATGTTGACCCATACGTTTCATTAGAAGTGGAAGAAACCCAAGTACAAACTCAATTGGTGGGCAAATACAACTTTTCCAATTGTTGCGCCGCCATTTTAATGGGCAAATACTTTAATGTCCCAATTACAGCTATTAAATCGGCCATAAAGGGCTATCGACCGGAAAACAACAGGTCACAATTATTGTCGAAAAATGGTTTTGATATCATCCTCGATGCATACAACGCAAATCCTACAAGCATGAGAGCTGCCTTGGAAAACTTCAATTTAATGAAGGCCAAAAGAAAGGCTTTGATTCTTGGCGATATGTTCGAGCTTGGCAATACAGCGGCCGAAGAGCATCAGGCCATTGCAGATTTGGCCAACGAACTCCAATTTGATGAAACATACCTGGTTGGTGAAAATTTTTATACAACCAAAACATCTTTGAACAAATTCAAATCGTTTGATGCCCTAAAGGAACACTTGATAAAGAATCCTTTGGAAAAAGCATCAATGCTCATAAAAGGTTCAAGGGGAATGGCTCTGGAACGTGTTTTGGATATTTTGTAACGGAAAAGAAAAGTGGGATATACTGGATTCGAACCAGTGACCTCTGCCCTGTCAAGGCAGCGCTCTAAACCAACTGAGCTAATATCCCTTTGAAAACGGGGTGCAATATCGGAAATTAATCCCAATCTCCATACTCCGCAGAGTTCTTTGATGTCTCGTGCAAGGTAATATGCAATAATTGGCCCTTTTTAAGCCTGGGTTTTAAGATATCGTAGATAACTTTCACGAAGTATTCCGTTGTCGGAAGCAGATTTTCGAACTCTGGACAATCCTCATTAAGGTTTTTATGATCAAATCGTTCCTCTACCTCATCATAAATCAATGCTCCCAGCTCGGCAAGGTCCATTACAAAACCGGTATCGGGGTCGACCTCTCCCTTTATTCGCACCTCAAGGTCAAAATTATGACCGTGAAAGCTAGGACTGTTGCATTTACCGAACACCTCAATATTCTTTTCCTTGCTCCATTTTGGGTTATGGAGCCTGTGTGCTGCATTAAAATGTGCTTTTCTACAAATCGTGGCAATCATGCTGCAAAGTTAAGTTCTTTTTCTGCAATCCTATTTTATTGATTCAAAAAAATGTGCAAAAGAATTCTGAAGGTTTCCCATTTGAATTGAAATTCAATCTTCTTCTTGTTAACTTTATGGAATGGGCGAATTGCCTTCAAAATAACATATGAAATAAAATAGTATACTATGAAAATCACGTTTCTAGGACACGCTTCTTTCTTAATCGAAATGAACGGAAAACATATTTTGGTCGACCCTTTTATCTCCGGCAACGAAATGGCATCCGATATTAATATTGATGCCCTAAAAGTCGACTATATTTTTCTGACCCATGGCCACCAAGACCATGTTCTTGATGTGGAGGCCATTGCCAAAAACAACCCTGACGCCCTATTGGTATCGAACTTTGAAGTGGTGAGCTGGTTCGGCAACAAGGGTGTGGATGGGCATGGCATGAACCATGGAGGAAAATATGCCTTTGATTTTGGCACCGTCAAATACGTAACTGCCATTCACTCCAGTATGCTGCCCGACGGAAGCAATGGAGGAAATCCTGGGGGCTTTGTACTATGGGACGACTCCAAATGCATTTATATTGCAGGGGATACTGCGCTGACAAAGGACATGGAGCTGATTCCAATGACCTGCCCAAAACTAGATATGGCCATTTTACCGATTGGCGACAATTTTACGATGGGCTATGAGGATGCGACCATTGCAAGTGATTTTATTGAATGCAACCAAGTCATCGGTTGCCATTACGACACTTTTCCTCCCATTAAATTGGATAAATCCAAAGCTGTGGAATATTTTGAGAAGAAAGGAAAAAAATTGATTCTGCCCGGCATTGGCGAATCCATTGACTTATAAAAACAAAAAAGCCTCCGAAACTCGGAGGCTTTTTTGTTTTTATGGAGTCTTAAAACTCCGCGTCGAAATTGAAAAGTTACCAGAAGTGTCCTTGGAGGTTATTTCAACCGAATAGTTAACCCCATCAATAAATTGGATTGGGTCGACCATATTAGCATCGACACCTGTTTCTTCCAATATAATATTTTCGTTTTCGAGAATTTTTATATCATAGGTAAGCGTATCGTTGTCCTGATCACTACCAACCCAACTTATGGACATTTCCATTGTTTCGGTATTAAACTCAACATTGATTTCTGCGGCGTACGGAGCGTAATTACCTACCCGTATTCCAGGCGCAGTAAAAGAGTAGGTGTCTCCTGGTGTTTGCCCAAACTCATTGATTGCTGTAACGGACCAAGTATAGGTTTTTCCTCTTTGAAGCTCCACTTTAGCCTCCGCATTGGAGTAGTTTTCGCTAAATATTTCTGAACTGCCATCCAATACAATCAACTTATAACTGTCCGCAAATTGCGCCTCGTTCCAATTAAAAGCAATCAGAACCATGGAATCGTCCGAGGGCACTTCTTCATAATCGGAACAAGGTTCCCCGTTCACGGGCAATGTTCCCGTTACTTTCAAAGGCAAATCATTACTGGGTTCCGGAGGCGGTTGTTCCCCTCCGCTTCCTCCCCCACAAGAGCAAAGAATAAGGGCCATACAAAAATATATCATCTGGACAATTGACTTCATTGTATTCATCGCTTTACAATTTTTACGGTTTCCACATGTCCTTCAACTTCCATTTGCAAGAAATAAACTCCCGATTTCAGGGTGGAAACATCTATACTTTTATTGTTTTGATCATAGTTGATTGCCCTGACAAGTCTTCCATCCAAACCAAAAACCATTGTGTTGATTACACTTTTATTGGTCATTATATTTACTCGGGATGAGGTTATGGTCGGATACACTTGAATAGCATCTCCAATGAAAAAACTATCGGATACAATGCCCTGGCAAGCATTCTCTCCTGAGATGGAAACTTCACTTTGACCATATAGGTTGTTAAGCACAATGGTTTGTACCCCTATATTCCCAAAGGAGTAGCTTCTTTCTTCCCCATTTACCAATACATCATAATTTTTACTTCCAACCACCTCATATACAACGGTACCATTTTCGGAATCGGTCGATGTTCTTTTCCCTGTAACCGAGCTCAAACTATTCACCGTTACTCCATAAGTCTGTTCGAACAAAATTTCAGGTATGGTAACGGTAATTGTGTACATTCCTGCGGATAGACTACCAATTTCAAATTCCTGTCCCGAAGGCACATCATCAAATTCATCGGAGTAAGCATCGCCAGATATGGAAATGTTCATCAAATGTCCCGGTACATTCATCGATAGGTTTACTGCGCCATCCGCACTATCAATACAACTAGGGGTCAAAACATACACCTGGACAGCATCAGCTGGAATAATTTCACAGCCATAATCATCCACAACAGCATCTGGCCGGGTATCCAAACAAAGGTCTAAATGATCTAAAACTCCATCGGCATCATTGTCCTCATTGCATAAGGGGACTTTGCCTGCATCTATAATTGTCCAGCCAAAGTTATCAATAAGACTTTGTCGCGCTTCTTCAGACTCACAAAATTGACTAGACCCTGCATTTAAAACAACATTATTCTGTATTGTGGGCAAATTAGTCCAACCTATCAAAGTTTTGTCGTAGTTCTCAACGGATATTCCTGCATTTAAAAAAAGGTAATCCATATTGGTAACATTACTTATTTCCCACTCTCCTAAGTTTTGGTCAAAAGAAGCGGCACCATCAAACATTCCACTCATTTCGATTACACTTGAGGTATCCCAATTTGAAATATCTTGATTAAAATTAACGGCATCCGAAAACATTCCGCCCATTGTACTTGCGCTGGAGGTATCCCAATTGTTCAAAGGTTGATTAAAAGGTGTCCCAGCGAATGCAGCATGAAAATCAATTACATTGGAAACATCCCAATTATTCAAGGGTTGATTAAAGGAAGATGCATATCCAAAAACAACCCCAAGATTGGTTACACTGCTTACATCCCAGTCATTTAAGTTTTGATTAAAAGCCTTGGCTTCCGCAAAGGTTCCATTTAAACTGGTGACATTGGAAACATCCCAATTCGAAATATCTTGATTGAATAAATCCGTTGTATTGAATGCAGCCACTAGATTGGTAATATTGGATACGTCCCAAGAATTCATCGATTCATTTCCTATAAGTGACCTGCATCCCCTAAACATAGACACTAGACTAGTGACCCGGCTAAAATCTGGAAGATCCAAAGCTGTAACATCCAAATTAGCACAACCATGAAATGCAGATTCCATTGATGTCCATTCGATAGAACCCCATTGATTAAGGTCTATTATTTTATCACTATCATTGGTTGTTTCATTGAAGGTTAAATCATCAAAATAAATCCTTGGAAAATCGCCACTTATAGAAACTTGATAAGTTCCTGCAGTTGCATATGTATGTGTAATGTCGCCTGTTATATTTTCATCAGAAGTACCATCGCCCCAAGCAACAGTATAGTTGTAGGTTTCATCAGGATGGGTAGGAATTGTAATTTGATTATCCGCCGAAATTCCGGGATTGTCTGTTTTCCAAGTTGTCACAAAAAAACACGCTTCGTTGGCGCCTGCATCGTCTATTACCCATCCATAGGTGTCAATTAAATATTGCCTCTCTTCCGCGGCGCTACAATAATAATTATCTGGGGCTCCTAATTGCACCCCATTTTTTAAAGATGGCAACTGACTCCAACCAATCAATATTTTATCATAATTCGTATTGGAAAGGCCAGAGCCCTTGAACAAATTGGTCATATTCTCCATATTTTGAACATTCCAATTGCTCAAATCTTGATCAAAAGATTCGGCATCTTCGAACATTCCATAGAACTCTCTCTTTCCGGTAACATCCCATTCTCCAATTGAACCATTAAAACTACTGGCTCCTCTGAACATAAAATTCATATATGTCGCCTTTTCAATATCCCAATTTGCAATAGATGCGTTTCCCTCCATAGATTTGGCATCCCAAAACATTCCGGTTAATAAAACCCCTCTTGAAAAATCGGGTATATCCGTTGCCGTAATATCCATATTTTCACACCCTGCAAATGCAAAACCCATTGACTTCCATCGGTTGGAACCCCATTGATCCACGGATAACAATTTTAAATCATCAGAGGTTTGGGCGCCAAATTCATAACCGTTGAAATATATCCTGGGAAATTTTCCTGTAATCGACACCTCATATACTCCGGGCTGTGCATAAGTATGGGTAATGTCTCCGGTAACTCCTTCATCAAAAGTGCCATCTCCCCAATCTATCCTATAGTCATAAATATCTGTTGCGCTTGTGGGTATGGTAATTTGGTTATCATTTGAAGGACCTGGGTTATCCGTCTTCCAAGTAGTGACAAAAGGCACTTCGTTTTTACAATCAATCCCGTAATCATTTATGGTCCAGCCGTAATCATTGATTAAAGTAGCTCTTTCGTTTTCGGCTGTACAGTATACGGCATCGTTGGCTCCCAAAACTACGCCAGTTTTTAATCCTGAAAGTTGAGACCACCCTATCAATATGGCATCGTAATTTTCCTTGGATAGATCGGAATCATCGAAAGCATTGCTCATATCCAGCACATTTGAAATATCCCAAGAACTGAGATCTTGGTCAAAATGTCCTTGGCTAAAGGCGTGCCGCATACTAACCAAGTTTGCAACGTTCCATCCTGTAATATCATGATTGAAATAGGTGCTATTAAATATAAAATCAATATTAACAACATTACTTACATCCCAGTCAGAAATGTCCTGATTGAACATTCCACTACTAAAGAGCGCGGCCATGTTTGTCACATTGCTTACATCCCATGAATTGATATCCTTGTTAAACCTAGAGCTGAAAAACATATAGGACATATCCTCTACATTGCTCACGTCCCAAGACGAAATATCCTGATCAAACGAAGACTTATCGAACATGTTGGACATATTCGTGACTGTACTCACATCCCAAGAATCGAAGTTTTCAACCCCATTAAAGCTGGAGAATTCCCGGGTATTTCTATAATCATAAGTGAGATAGTTACAGTAATAAAACATTCGGCGTAAACTCGTAACATTCGATAGGTTTGGAGCATCTGCCGCACCAACCGCTAGATTGGAACAACCTGCAAAAGCTGATTCCATGGAAGTCCAAGCAATATTTCCCCACTGTTTGATATTAAGAAGCTTATCTGCATCCCCCGATTCGTTAAAATAAATCATGGGAAAGTCTCCGCTAATGGAAACTTCATAGGTTCCTGCGGTTGTATAGGTATGTGTAATACCGCCCGTTACGTTGATATCAGAGGTGCCATCACCCCAATCAATAGTATAGTTATAAGTTTCTCCTATAAAAGTGGGAACTGTAATTTGATTATCGGCCGAGACTCCTGGATTGTCAGTTTTCCATGTGGTAATAAATTCTGTTTGGGCAAATACAAAGAAGTGTATCAAACCCAAAAGAATTGAGGTCAGTGTTTTTTTCATGTGCTGGTTTAACTCTAGTAACTTACTTTTATTCTTGAAATAACTAAGGGATTATTCGACAAAAAGCAATATTTACCACATGAACCGAAAGAACTTATAGAGACCAGAAAAAGCCCTCGTTTTCCCGAGGAACTTTTTTATTCATAAACATCCGTATAAGATAAGTATCAAATCACTAGAACTTTACAAGATCGACAGCCCCAAAACATACATAATCGATTATAGCCAATAAATATAATCCTTATCTTGCCCGTCAAATTACCAAATGCAATAATGGCGATTCTGAACACGATTAAAGAAGAGACCAAAACCCATCATCAACAAGTTGAAAAAGTTTTGGTGCAGGAGCTAAAAAACCTAAAAAACAAAGATGATTATGCAAGACTTTTGGAACGCCTACTCTTATTTTATAAACCTATCGAGGTTGACTTGCACGAGGTAATCGACGACGCATTGATTCCCGACATATCGGAAAGAAAGCACACCCAGCGTATTTTAACGGATCTAGAGCTTTTGGAACATGGACTGCCTATGGAATTTCCCAAATCCCAATTGAAGATAAGCTCACCATCTTACGCCCTTGGTGTTTTATATGTAATTGAAGGATCTACACTTGGCGGCCAGGTTATTTCCAAAATGATCCATAACCACTTATATCTGGAAGGTGTTGATGCCACCAACTATTTTGGTTCTTACAAGGAGCTGAACGGTGACATGTGGAAAAAATTTGGCGACCGCATCTCGGAAATAGAAAACTCGGTGGACCAAAAAGAATTGTTCCAGGGAGCCAAGGACACTTTCGACAGCTTAAAGTACTGGCTGGAAACTACCAAGAAACCTTCGGAAAGTACAAGCGTATAGTTGCACCTTCGTTTTTCTTACCTTCCGCATCTATAAAACCATTGTGCTTTAGCATAATTTTTTTGCACAACGCAAGACCAATTCCGGTACCTTCATAATCGGATTTATTGTGCAACCTTGTAAAAATCTTGAAAATATGGTCGTGGTGATCGTTGTCAAACCCTATGCCATTGTCCTGGATGGCAATTACGGAGTAAATATTGTTTTTGGGGTGTTCAGCATCATTATAAATTCGCACTCTAACATTTCGCTCAGGATGCTTGAACTTCAATGAATTATATATTGTATTTAAAAAGCATTGCTTGATCAAAAATGGAAGACCGGCCACTGAGGGCAAATTCTCATCAATTTCTATATTGGCATTTTCCTCGGTCAATGTTTCTTTTAGTTCTTCACGAACGCTCTTTGCTACATCTTGGGTATTTACCTCTTCAAAATCCTCCTCTTTTGTACTGGTTTTATTGTAGTCCAAAATATTCTTGATCAAGGTTTGCATTCTTTCTGCAGACTTGGACATCCTTGAAATTCGCATTTCTGCAGCTCCTGTTACCTTGAACCGCTCTTGATCTTCCAACATGGTAGAGGCCATCATTTGTATTTTCCGAAGTGGCTCCTGTAAATCGTGTGTGCTTATCCAACTTATGTTCTCGAGTTCCGAATTTACAGCTTTGAGATTATCGCTCAAAATTCGTTGTTTCTCTTTCGCTTCATTGGTAATTATGGCCCTTAGAAACGATTGAAAGAAATACTTGAACTTATAGCAGGCATCTATTTCCGATTGCAGCCAGGGCGCACTGGTGTCCTTAACGTTCTCAACAAAAGTTTCGAAGGATTTGCGGGGCGATAGGCCGTTCTTATCTTTTTCAATGGCCTTTGAAGGATCTCCGGCCCATTTTATACTCCTTACAGTGGGCTCCCTGAACCAAATAATACAATTGGAATCATCAAGGACATGGAAGTTTATACCGGGATATCTTTTAGCTATGGATTGCACATCTGAGCTTTGTTTTGGAAAGGAAGATGATATCAGCTCCCCGTTGCTTTGTATATCGAACAAAATTTCCGATATCAATTTTATTTCATCGCCGCTGGGTGTATTTCCTCTTTTATAAATTTTCTTTCCTATAAATGCGGCAACTCCTTGGCTATTGCACAACTTAAAAATGGCGTCGTCCTCAAATAATGTATCAATGGAACCACGATTAAACTCCAATTCTTTGGAAGACAGCCTATCAACATTTTCAATTGCTTTTCTAGAAACTTCGTATTGTTCATTTAAAAGCCTTACATCTATCTGAGAGGTTATAAAATGTCCGTGCAATTTTACCGCATTCCTTGTTTCTTGACTAAGGTATTTGGGCGAGTAATGATGGCAGGAGATGAGGCCCCATAATTTTCCTTTATGCAACAAAGAAACAGTTAAGGTAGCACCTACTCCCATATTTTTTAAATACTCCACATGTATTGGAGAAACGCTTCTTAACACGGAAAAGCTAAGATCAAGGGTATCCACGTTGCTTTCTGTATAGGTAAACAGCTTGGCGGGCGTATAGTCTATATCGCCAATTATCCTAAGAAGGTTTTTAATGTATAGCGCCCTTGCTTGCGGAGGAATATCCGTATGTGGGTAATGTAGGCCTAAAAAGGGTTCTAAATGTTCTTCTTTGACCTCGGCAAATACTTCACCATTATAATCAGGATCGAACTTATAGATCATTACACGATCGTAGCCTGTAATGTTCTTTATTGCAAAGGCAACGGATTGGCACAATTCTTTTAAACTATTGGTATCCTGAATATAGCTGAGCAGCTTTTTACTGGAAGCAAACAGTTTAGCTTCTTCATTGGTCTGAACCTCTGTTGGCTCTCCCTCGATTATTATACTCCCATCGCTCTTATGAATACTAAAAGCCAAAGATTTATTATTGTATACGGCAGTAAAAGTGGTTTTGTGTTCAGCAGAATCGAGCTTAAAATCCCTTAAAAGCCGAATAAAATCGGCGTCAAATATTTTGTGAATTGCTTTTCCGAGTATTTCTGGATAATCCATATCCAGAAACGCTGAAACATTTTCACTGCAAACATTGACAACCTCTGAGTCAGAATCAATAGAAATTAAGACTCCATGGGGTTGAATCATCCCCGGGATATGTATTGGCTCATCTTCGCAATTCTCAAGATTTACAATATTCCGGTTTACAATATCTTTTAAATTCATTGATCTAAACAGCCAGTTTATTGAACAAAAAGTCGTTCGGGGGTGCCGTGTCGGCGCTAAAGTCCAATGAAACTGCTTTGGAAATAATTTTTAACAAATCCTTGAAACTACTCGGTTTAACCGCATAGTAGTTTGCTCCCATATCTCGGCTCTTCATAATGTTTTCTTCGTTTGAACTGGTAGAATACATGATTACCGGCGTTAAAGAAATAGCATTATTGGACCTAATTTCCCTTAAATGATCAAACCCTGATTTGATGGGCATATTCAAGTCCATAAAAACAACATTATTGATTGTATTTTTTTGACTCAATGTCTCCAAAAGGTTTTCTCCGTTCTTAAGCAGATGTAAATTTATCTTTTTTGTGCCTTCTCCCAAAAGGGATGTAACAGCTTCTTCAAAGAAAAGCAAATCATCCTCATCATCATCTGCGTAGAATATTGAATATTCGTTCATAATAATTATAATTAATGTCTCTTAACCAAAGTCGATTCGTTTTGATCAACTCTTCAGATTAAGAAAATTAAATTTACGCCAATTTTGTTTAAGCGTCCAAAAATTTAACTTACCTAACAAGTAACTGTAAAACAAACATTTAACACAAAATACGAAATATTTACGATGAGATTAACATAAACAAAACATATTCTTTTACATTAGATTGGCCAAAAACATCCGTTGGACGGAAAATTCTGCAATTTTACATCTTTTTTTGGTTTTTAATCGCTAGAAAAGTTTCACTTAAAAAATTTAGACTCTTTCTTATTTTGGCCGCTCAACTTCTATTAATGAAAAGGCTTTCGATTTTAATTTGAGTTCTTCCTCAAATTTTGAAGTAAAAACCACCACTTCACCGAACTCATAGGGGCTACTATTTAAAAATGAATAAAAAAAGCACGCTTAGCATTAATTGCCGATTAACAACACTCCAATAATTGTCAAAAAAAACCTATTTCATCTAAAATATCATAAATAATTAGCGAAAAATTATAATTATTCCTAATTTAAATAAAATTCCCCTACAAAATATTAACCAATAGGCTACAATCTTGATATTATATCAAGTTAGTTTAAAATTGTGCAAAACCTCATCGGTATGTGGAAAAGGATAGTTAAGGCATCCCTAGCATTATATATTCCTCTATTGATTTTTTCCCTGGTTTGGGGCTATCTGCAAAAGGATAGTCTGATTTCGAACATGGGACTCATACAACAGAGGAACATCTTGAACAAAAGCTATCATTTGATCGATCAGAGTATCATATTGATCAAGATCACCTCTTTTTGGTCTGATGTTGAATTTCCTGAGTCCTTTTCAGAAGAAAACCCATTGGATTCCACATTTGTTTCCAATTATATCCGGACCATGCAGGGCATGGAAATCTATGATCAATTGCGCTTAATCAACCTTCATGGAGATGAGGTCTTACGGTACGAACGGGTTGGAAGTGACAGTATGGCACCGGCTCCGTTACAGAGTAAAACCGATCGTTCCTATTTTCAAAGGGGACTTACCTTGACCAAGGGCCAAGTATATGTGAGCCCCATTGAGCTTAACAGGGAAAATGGTATTTTGGAAACTCCCCATAAACCGGTAATTAGAGGGGTAACCCCCATATTTAACGCAAATGATGACCAAGTAGGTTTGGCCGTGGTAAACTTTAATATGGAGAAAATCTTTGGCCTTATGCGCACTCGGATTTCAGGAGACAACTTTTACCTTTTAGATCAAGATAGAAATATAATCACCACCAATCTTTCCAATACCACCCTCCCACGACAGGCCGGTATGACTAGTTTGGACTCCGTTATTCAAAAAAAGCTTCAGTTGAGCAAACTACTTTTTCAGAAGGACACTTTTTTTGTGGAGAATGGTAGCCTGTGGGCCTATCAAAACGTTAGGACCGGATATGAAAGAGATATTGGCATGAACCGTTATTCCAGAATGGCGGAAATCATATCGGACAGCGATTGGGCCATCCTTCAGGAAATACCCCCTCAATATATAAGAGAGCGGCTTCAACCCATACGGAGGAACCTGATATTGTTCAACGCCCTTACACTGGTCGTAATTGCACTAATTGCCTTGGGCTATGCCCGTACCCAAAAAGAAAGGAAGTTATTTTTGAAACAATTAAAGGCCCAAAAAAAAGCCTTGGTAAAAAGTCAGGTGCAACTAAAGGAAACCAATATGCTTCTAAAAAATTCCAACCAGCGCCTACAGGTACGCAACAAGCAGCTGGAAGATTTCAATTATGTAGTGGCCCATAACCTAAAGGCCCCTGTTACAAGCATGTCCATTATTGTGGATATGATGAGCAAAACCAAAGATCAAGCCACCGTTCAAGAGCTATTCCCAAAACTGGAAACCATTTCCGATAGCATAAGTACCCTAACCGATGATGTGCAAACTTATGTTTCCATTCTAAACAATACAGAGCTGGAGTTGGAAAACATCAACCTTTTATTGTTGATCAAAGACGTGGAAAACGATTTTGTTGAAACTTTACTGAACAAGGAGGACCATGACTTTGAGACCATATGCAAACTTAACGCATGGCATTCGCTCAAGTGTTCCAAGTTTTACATGAAGAGCATACTTCAGAATCTGTTGTCCAACGCCATTAAGTACCAAAGAACGGATGTTAAATCCCATATTATTTTCGAAACGGCATGGGAAAACGAAAAAAAAGTGCTTTATATTAAGGACAATGGACTCGGGATAGATATGGATAGACATGGTGATAATATATTCAAGTTGTACAAGAGGTTCCATAGAGGCCAATCCGGAAAAGGAATGGGTCTATTTATAGTGAAATCCCAATTGGAGGCCATGAATGCCTCCATAGATATAAAAAGCGATGAGAATGTTGGAACTACTTTTAAAATAAAATTCAATCAGATATGAAAAATCCAAGTATTTTATTGGTGGATGATGACGAGGTCTATCTTTTCGTCACAAAAAAAATATTGAACAACATGTCCGACAAATTGGTGATCAATACCTTCACCGATGGGGAACAGGCGATTGAATATATTGACCTATGTTTGAAAGAAAACGTAGAACTGCCCGAAGTGATTCTCTTGGACATCAACATGCCATTTTTGGATGGGTGGGGTTTCTTGGCAGAGTTCAAAAAACTGAAGCCAAAACTCATGAACGAGAGTGTAAACATTTTCTTGGTAACCTCATCCAATGACCCAACGGACATGAAAAAAGCGCAGGATTTTGAAGAAATCACAGGTTACATTGTAAAACCCGTGTTCGAGGACAAAATGGAAGAGATTCTAAAAGAGGTCTATAACGGACATTGGCGAGATTAGATATAAATTCGTCAATTACAATCATGGTAAAAGTTAAAACCTTTTGGTTTGCCAATGTCCCTTAGATCGATTTTAGAAAGTAAATCTTTACCATCCCCTAAAGACAATATTGATTGGTAAAAAAATCCTTTGTCTTCTATAACCCTTAGGGGACGTGTATAAGAAAATGGTCCCGCAATTATTAACTGTAGGTCAAAATTAATCCAACCGTTAATAAGCTGCAACATACTGGAAACGCCCGATAAAATTGACCATAGGGAAAACAGAACCGATTATTTAAAAACCAAAGCTCCAATCGGTACCCGACAAGCAACTATTGATCCTTTCCGCACTTCCTACCTCAAAGCGTTCGTTATGCCATAGATCATCATTATCAATGGCACCTATCTCTTCCACAACTCATTCCCTCTCCAGCAATAATTCCATCATGGCTTTTGAAGAAGCCCTACCAATTTCGTTGATCCGACCTTTTGGGGTTTGGTCGCCTATTTCATAAGTAATCCCAACTGCGCCATGCCCGTACAAAAACCATCCTTTTGATACGGGTTTGTTGCTGTTCGAGTCTTTTTCGTTCACCTTGTAATCCTCAATATCCATTTCCAACCGAGCGAACCAATCGTCGATAAAGTGGGGCATGGTAGTTCCCTCACGAGTTTTGTTGGTATAGAAAACATCTTCATAAGTGGAATGAAAATCCAACCCCAAAATAATTTCCCCTTTATCCCTTTTACTACTTTTTTCAATATAAGAGGCTACATTGCGAACCTCAGCTTGTCGGTATTTGGACCAATCCCGATTAAGATCCACCCCATTGACATTATGTCGCCAATGCCCTAGATCTACCCCGTCCGGATTTAAGTTGGGAAATGCCAAAACCCTGTATTTGCTTAAAAATTGGTGGGAAAGGGCGGACTCTTCCACTATGGTTTCCAAAAACTTTTGAAAAGCAAAGAATCCCGTTACTTCCGGTGGATGCTGTCTGGTCAATAAAACTATTATCGGTTTGCCGATCGTGCTTCCCTTGTAAATGTCCAAAACGGGAATATCCCTCCCCTGCTCGGACCGCCCTGCACTTTTTAAACGCACAAAATTATTCGGGGCCACAAGGTTCTGCTGGTACCATTGTTGAACATCCGCCGAACTGTTTATTTCTTGGGCTGCAATCCATTGGGGATCGCGAAGGACCATTAACCGTAATATCGGTCCATTATTTGTTTTGATGATATTGATGGAATCGATTATGCTCCATTTTCCATCCGTCTCCTTCTTTGGTGTATACCTATGCTTGAACCCTTCCGGATAGTTGAACTTAAAATATACCTGCTTTGGCGAATCGGACCATGTTTTAAAAGCATAGTACGGGCTCTTGTTGATAGGTGTATTCTCCGGTGCAAAATTTATCGAGATGGTTGAATCGTTCAATTGGACGGCATCGTTAAGGCGGGCCCCGTCAAATTCATTGCTCACCGACACCCCCAATGATTCAAAGTAATATGTTTTTTTGGTTTGATAGCTTATCTGTTTGTCGCTGGTATCAATAGGGTTTTTGAAGCTTACTTTTTTAGGTGAGCTGCAATTGGTCAGAGCTAGCACCAATACCAGCTGTAATAGGCGCAACATTGATTTTTTTATGGTCATGTTTATCTTTTTTGAAGGTTTTATTTTTAGTTCCATTACAATAATGATCGGGCACATAACCCTATGGCCCATCAGAATTCCATGGAAAAAGTGTTAAGGGTAACCAAGAGAGGCTGATCAATCATCGAAAACCTGTCCCAGTGCATTGCTCATTTTCGTCCAGCCCGTAGCATTCTCGCGTAGTTTTGGCTTTGCCTGTTCTATGTGGATAAATCTACCGGAAGTATTGTTAGCCGAAGTCCCGCACGGATCTGCCGAATTATTTATAAACCTTCCTTGGGTATTGGTAAAGCCTCTTAATCGGGTCCAATCCGTATTTATATGGGCAATTTTGAACGTTAACGTATTGTCCTCTACCAAAAGGGCGTCCCTGATAAGGGCTGCATAGTCCATATCTGGGATGTCTTTGGTTCCATTGCTCATGATTACATCCGGGTCACCTTCTCCCTTGCCAAAACCGTGCAATTGTACAAAAATGGTATTCGGAGAACTTGTAGCAATGAGCTCCGTTGTCTTTTGAAACGCTGAAATGGTATTATGTGCTAAATCCGATATACGATAGGCGCCACTGCTCCCACATGCTGACGTTGTTCCGGAACATTCGGAAACATCATCACTGTTACACCTGTGGGCACTGCTCAACAAAAGAGCTTTTGCCACATTGTTCCTAAACGAATATGCAGCCTGATGACCGGTATTGGTGTCGTATTTAACATGGGGTGCCATTAACACCAAGTTTTCCCTTTCGGGAGTTTTACTAAAAACATAGATGCCCCAATAATTGGAAGTATTGGCTTCATACTCGGCCAAAACATAAAAAACCTGATTGGGCGATAATCCTGTGTCGGTGAACTCTGTAATCTGATAATTAAAATCAACCGCTTTGGAAACAGCTTCTGAAATATCATTGCTCAATAAAGCATCGATCACATCCTCCCATTGCTCCAATTGTGCGCCATTGGGTTTCCTATAACTATTTTCCCCGCTCCCTGGAGCATCAAGAATCAGGTTTTGCAGATATGCATCAATATTCCCTGATGCGAATTGAAGCTCTGCCGCAATGCTTCCAATGGTATTCACTTGTAATGTTTGGCTCAATTCGGATTCATTCCCTGCTGCATCGGTCGCCAAAACTTGATAGGAATACTCACTGCCGGGCTCCAAATCGTTCAAGGCATAGAATGCTTGTCCCGAACTGGCCAAATAAGTCCCGTTTTGATATATGGAATAATTTTTGACCCCAACATTGTCCGAAGATGCATCCCAACGTAAATCCGCCGTGGTCTGGGTCACATTTTCCACGACCAATCCCGATGGTTTTGTAGGGGCCTGGGTATCTTCATCTATCGGGGTTTCGTCGTTTCCTCCACTTGAAGAGCACGAAACCACCAGTATCAAAACCATGAGGATGCCCTTCACTTGGCTAAACTTTCTAATCAACTTTTTAGTTCTCATTTTTTATTGTGTTGTGGAAAACAGCATCATATCTAGACTTTTTTAAGCACTGAGCGGTAGTTGTGCCCATTGAATCGCGTCTCTTGGAGAAGCCTAAGGTTGTAACACTTTTCCGTTTAATTTTTTTGTAAATTTTCCATTTTCAATAGATAGTTTTCCATTGATTATACTGTAAATGACCCCTTCCGAAAGTTGAAAAGCATCCATATAATCTGCTTTATCGGTAAAGTTTTTCGGGTCAAAAATGATAATGTCCGCATAATTCCCTTCTTGGATCGTGCCCCTTTTGGAAAGTTTAAGAATCTCTGCAGTTTTGGAGCTGCTCCGATTAATAAAAGAGGCCATGTTCAAGACACTATCTTGCTTAACAAATTTTTGGTATTTGTATGGAAAGGTTCCATACTTTCTTGGATGTCCCGAACCTCCGTCCGAACCGGTCACTACCCAAGGTTGTACCATAAAGTTCTCAATATCATAAGAGTTCATATTGAACGAGGCTATTTTAATATAGCCCGTTTTCAATATATCGAAAACAGCATTTTCAGGTGGTTTTCCAAGGTCTTCTGCTATTTCCAGAACATTCTTTCCCACAAGTGTGGTATCCGGCGCCTGTATTACAAGCAATTTGTCCGCTCCTCCCCTTCTTGTAATGTTCCTCTGCGTCTCTTCAAGTATTTTACTCCGAAGTGCCGGATTTTGAAAACGTATGAACAATGAATCGGTTCCACCACTTTCGGCCCATCTGGGCACAACGGCTGCTTTTAAACTTGTTGCGGATGCATCATACGGGTATTGGTTGGCTGTGATATCGACGCCTTTTTGTTGTGCCGTTTCCACTATTCTTATAATGGAATCACTTTGCTTCCAAACATCGACACCTAAACATTTTATGTGTGAAATATGTACTGGAATATTTGCTCTTTCACCAATCTCAATGGTTTCTTGCACAGCTGGTATCAACCCAATGGAATAAGTGCTCTCATCCCTCATATGAGTATCATAAAAACCGTTGTTTTTGGCAACGACCTTGGCCAGTTCCACAACCTCGTCCGTTGTGGCATAGCTGCCCGGTGCATAAAACAGTCCTGTTGACATTCCAAACGCGCCGGTATTCAGCTCTTGCTGCATCAAATCCTTCATCTGCTCTAGCTCCTCCTGGGTGGCCTGTCTGTCACTTTCACCCATGACTTGCTTTCTGATGGTTCCATGACCTACCAAAGTGACCACATTGGTTCCTACTCCAATTTTTTCGCACGCTTCCCTGTATTTTGACAGGGGATAGGGACTGCTTCCATCATTGCCTATGGTTACGGTTGTTACTCCTTGAAAAAGAAATGGTTTGTTGTGTGAATGTTCCGGGTCGTCCAGATCGTTTGTGGCATGGGTGTGTGGATCAATAAACCCGGGCGACACTACAAATCCCTGTGCATGTATGGTTTTTGTGGCCATCACCTCGCTTTTGTTGTTGTCACCGAGCCAAACAATCTTATCGTCCTTTATGGCAATCGCAACGGATTGGGGCTGTGTACCCACTCCATCGTATACGGTACCGTTTACAATCAAAATATCTGCTTTAATACTGCTATGATCTTTACAGGAAAACAGCAGGACCACAAGCACCATAAAACCTAGAAACTCTCTTTTCATTTGGATTCTTCTTTAATGGAATGTCAACCCCATATGTATGGGGCTGACATTTCAATTTATTTGAGCATAAAATTATCCTCAAAAAACCAATCAAGAACAGTACTAATCCTCGGATTCATAAATGATTACATTGTCAATATCAAAAGATTCGGGTGTAGCGCCAGATTGTATCTGAATGACCAATTCATAGGAACGCACTCCTTTTAGGTATCCACTATTGATTTCATACCACTGCCCGGCAACTTCCTCGATATCGTCACTATAGATACTGGCCAGTTCAAGAACCTCAGAACCCGAATCGGTGGTAATATTGGCATAGGCATGTATACCGTCCAATTCCTCCCAACTGGTGTCACCAAAGAAAACCTGAAAAGATACCCCTGAGTTCTGCTGCCCCTCGGGCACCTCTACGGTATCAAAGGTGAGACGTATAGCTCCATCGGCATCTTCCGAATGGAATCCCTGGGTTCCATCGGGATAGGCCTCATAATTCTCAAAAAGGGAAAAAACACCGATGCGTTCCTTAGAAAAACCGAGACTGCTGCTGCTGATATCCGTAATCGCTATGTATTCCGCATCAAAACCCAGCTCATCATCCACGCCAGTGCCCTCTGCCACATAATCCACGTAGGGGGGACCATCGCCATTGATCAGGTCAAGGGTCTCATCATTGCTTCCGTTTCGGTCATAAGTGTCGTCCTCCGCACCAATCGGAACTTCTTCAAATGAGGTTCCCCTGATTTTTTTGCCAGCGGGCTGAAAAAAGGAAATGGAAAACTCCATGGCCTGATTCGGGAAATACAACTTGGATCTATCCGTGGTATCTCCCCCTTCGTTCACATTATTATCGTTCAAATCCGGGGAGGCACCGCTAAAGGTACCATTAG
This sequence comes from uncultured Allomuricauda sp., assembly GCA_963677115.1. GTDB lineage: Bacteria > Bacteroidota > Bacteroidia > Flavobacteriales > Flavobacteriaceae > Flagellimonas. Next base: position 2,029,762 of record OY781874.1, on the reverse strand, counting down.
GACTGGTTACCGTACCCACAAAGGACATGGTGGACCCCAGTTCGATGTCATCCTCAGTCAGACCGAGCGCATCAATAATATCACTGATGGAAAGTTCCAATTGATAAGGAAACTCTGTTACTGTGACGATATCCTCTGCTGTTGCATCTCCGTAGGTCACGGAGAGTGAATAACTGTCGGCATTGCCGTTGGAATCCACCAATTGTGCACTGATTACATCGGAATCCAAGCTGAGCACGCTATAGCTGAGTTCTGGGGTTTGATCAAAGGAGACAAAACCACCTCGGTCCGTAATGTCCTCAAACGTATTGTTATCATTGGAACAGCCTATCAAAAATAACAGTCCCAATAGAAATTGTATGCTTATATTACTTTTCATAATAGAAATCGTTTTGCTGTTTATTTAATGAAACTATCGGGATTCGTGTCCCAGAATACCTTGTCATAGTTATTTTTCTGTTCAAGGGACAGATTTCGCTGTACTTCCAACCTGGATAATGGAAAACTTCTTGGAAATACGGGATTGTCATCATCTATGGGCACCTGCATGTCGGATGGATATCCCGTTCTTCGGTAGAAGTTATAAGACTCTATGGAGTTTCCGTAAGCGGCCAAATAGTATTCTTTCATTACAATATCCAATCGTGCCTCATCGGTGGTGGCATTTGAATAATCCTGCATGACCTCATCTACATAGGCGTCCACATCGGCAGCTGTGGGTTGAAGATCAGAGGTTACTCCTCCGAATGCCATTACTTTGGACATGGAGTTGCGAATTCCAGTCTCAAGCAATGTTGCTGGGTCTCCATTAGTTCCAAGGGTCAATGCTGCTTCGGCACGCAAAAAGCTAACATATGAAGAGGTCAATAAGGGCAGGATTCCCGCTCCGCCCAAATTATCGGTAGTGCTGGGTGCGCCAACGAATTGGTCCTCATCGAAGCTGCCACCGCCCGGGTAAACGCCGTAAACGGTTCTCAGCAGATTGTCCCCTCTTCCTACACGGCTTTCCCCATGGTCGTAGCCCCAATACTGATCGCCAATGTAGCAATAATCTACGTCCGGATCTCCTTGACAAGGTAGGTACGGAGGTCCACTGAAAGGATCTTCGTTGGACTGTCTGTAGAGGTAGTAACGAATCCTTGGATCTGGATTGTTTTTGGATTCCTTGAGCTGGTACATAAAATAATTCCCGATATATTGGTCAAAACCGCTCACATAGGCTCTTTGAAAATACAGATGTCTACTTTCCGGTTCCTTTACAGTACTATAGGACCATTGAAAATCCTCTTCGCGCGAATCAATCAAGTTTTGAGACAATAGGGAATTGATTTCGGCTTGCATATCCGCTATGCCTATATCGGTACTTGCCAATCTGGCTTGAACAAGCATCCTTAATTTGAGGGAATTTGCAAAGGCTATCCATTTACCCTTATCGCTTCCATAGAAAAGATCAGTAGAAAAGTCAAAGTTGGCATCTTGAATCTCTGTAATAGCTTCATCAATATCACCGAGCACTATTTGATAGAGCTCTGCTCCACCGTCGAGTTCAGGATAGGGGAATTCGGCATTGTTCACGGCCTGTGAGTAAGGTATTGCGCCAAGATAATCTACCATGGTCACGGTCATATAGCCCATCAAGAGCTTGGCAATACCGCTATGGAACAACAAGGTTTCGTCATCCTCCGCCAGTGCCTCAATAGTCCGTACATTGTTCAATGCTTCATAATAGGTATCCCATTCTTTACTGGTACCCCCATCCATAACGCTGGTGGGAACAACATCACCATAGGTATCCGTCATGGCTTCATATCTCATCACATCATCCGTGTTGACGATCATCCATTTCATATAATGCTGGAAGAGGTACTGTACCTCGTTGAGCATGTATTCCGGGTCCGCACTATCCGGAGTCAGCAAGTTGGGATTGTCCTGTAGATCAAAATTGGAGATCTCGCAGCCCACAAATAGCAGTAAGGCCAGTGTACTTATACTAAAGTATTTTACTATGTTTTGCATGTTATTTCTTTTTTGGTAGAATTAAAATGTTGCCGTTATGCCCAATGCTATCCTTCGCGTCGAAGGAACCGTACTATTTCCTTCCAGTCCATCACTTTCTGGATCATAATTGGTATACCTTGGGAAATTTGGTGCCCTGTACCATAGGTTTCTTCCAGAAAGGGTAAAGTTGATGCTCTTAAAGGGGAGTGATTGTTCTTTTTGTGTTGTTAAGGTATACCCCAAAGAAACCTCCCGTATCCTAAATATCGAGGTATCCCACATGGCAAGGTCATTGGCATTGTAGTAATTGGAATACGATATCCTACCTGGATTCATTTGAAAGGTGTTGGGAATCTGGTTCCCATTTGCATCCAACAAGGGCGCTCCGGTAGCATCGTCCGCCAGATATCCGGGAATGACGAATGCCCCGTCCCTATCCTCGGTATCCCTAGTGACCCCACGTTGCAACATGCTGCTCACAGCCGAGGAGTAGATCTCGCCACCATGTCTGTATTCAACCTGTGCCGAAAACCTAAAACCTTTATAGCTAAAGGTGTTGATGTTGGTCAGTCGCCAATCGGCATTGGGATCTCCGATGACCTTATCATCAAACCCGACATCGCTACTGGTAATCACCTCACCTACCCTTGTACTGGAACCGTTTCCGCTTATAAGCAGGTTCCCATTGTCATCTCTAAGGGCATAATCCCCCATGACAACTCCAAAAGGCTGACCCTCTACAGCAAATCTGTCGTCCGTAGAGCTAATGCTGATGTTGGCCCCCGTATCTGTAGTCTTGACCACTAAAGATTCGTCTGCGGTGAAAATATTGCGGAAATTCCATTGGAAATTATCATTCTTGAACAAATCTATGCCCAGGTCAATTTCAACACCTTTATTATCAACTCTACCTAGGTTTATGAAATTATAATCAAAACCGGAAGATCCTGCTAAGGGGGCACGTACAATCTGATCTTCGGAAATTCGTTTGTAAACCGACGCTTCCAAGGTCAATCTATTGTTGAACATATTGGTCTCCAGCCCAAGTTCGAACTCACGGTGCAGCTCAGGACCAAGGCCCGGATTGGCATAATCTATTTCGTATCTGTTGGTCACAGGAAATAATCCATCGCCTTCAGCAAACCTAAGGTTATCGATAACTAAATTGGCTCGTGTCTTATATGCTCCAGGGTATCCTGAAGAGGTTGCATAAGCCCCCCTGATCTTTAAAAAGTTGATTACATTCCCCCCAAAATCAAAGGCAGAGGTCGGCACAAAAGATAGGGACGCCCCTGGATAGAAGAGAGATTGATTGGCTTTTTCGACCGTACTTCCCCAATCATTTCTTCCCGACAGTGTTGCATATAGGTAGCGCTTGTAAGCGAACTGGAACTGTCCAAAAACACCGGCTAAATTCTCATCTTCCGACTCGTATTCCGCTTCGGTGGTAACGTAATTACTAGGTCTCAAAAAACCATATACCACCTGTCCATCGGAATCCGATGACCGACTCTGGTATCGGGTAATTCTGGAGTTTGCCCCAATCTGTGCCTCCAAATTTAGGTCTTCCGTAATATTCTTATTAAACCCAAGTATTACGGTCTGGTTGACATCTACATCTCTTTTGCTGTCCAAACGCAGGTATCCTATCTTAAAAGTATTGTCGTCGTATCCTCCTTTATTGGAATATTCAAAACCACTAAAATGCCTAGTATCATAACCAGCCCTATAGATTAGGTTAAAATCATCACTCAATTTATAATTGGCATTGACAGTACCGTATACGTGTTCGACAATATCGTTGGTCCCGGTATTGTGCAACATCCACAGCGGATTTGTATCATTTCTGTAATACACGGATTCCCCGGTCAATGGATTCTGATAGGGAAGCTCGGTCAAATCAATCCATCGAGGCTGATAGTAGACTACATTGAAAATACTTTCACCGTACACCCTATTTACTTTTCGTGACGAATAGTTAAGGGTAGCGCTAAGGTCCAACTTGTCGGATATCTGGGCACGCCCTCCGACACTGATGTTAAACCTTTTTAAATCGTTATGGTCTATAATTCCTTTTTCATCCGTATAGCCAGCGGTAATATTGAAACCGACCTTTTCCTGCGATGTGGCCACGGTCAATGAATGTGTTGTCCCGACCCCTGTCCTGAATATATTCCGAACATTATTAGGTTTGGCGGAAATGTTCATGGTTGCGCCTTCGTATTGTGGAAAAATATCGCTCATTGAAGCATACGGGTGATCCACTATACCAATATCCGAAAATGCGGGGCCCCAATTGGAAAGATAGGTGGGCTGGAACTCGCCCTCCCCTCCGTTGGAATAGGTGTTCTGAAATTCTGGTAATTGTGATACCGTATTGGTATACACGGTGGTAGAATAACTAGCCGTAGTCTTTGCCTGTCCTGTTCTAGCAGAGCCACTTTTGGTCTGAATCAGGATAACCCCGTTCCTACCCTCACTACCATAAAGTACGGAAGCATTGAAACCTTTGAGTATGCTCATACTTTCAATATCGTTGGGATTGATGTCCCTTAACAATCCATTGAAAGGTACATCGTTTACCACGATCAAAGGGTTGTTGGAGCCGGTTATCGATACATTTCCACGTATTCGTATAGGGGAATCGGAACCTGTCTGTCCATCGGCCGGGGTAATCACCACACCAGCAATCTTACCCTGTAGGGTCCTTGCCAAATCCGCTTCGGGACGCTGCTCGACCTCCTCCGATTTTACTTGTGAAATAGCATAACCCAAAGCTTTTTTCGATTTTTTGATACCTTGAGCGGTTATCACGACCTCTTCCAGCGCCTGAGCCGTTTCTTTCATCACAACGTCTATCGTAGCTTGGTCACCTACCTTTACCTCCTGTGTCTCGAACCCCATATGCATAAATTGGAGCACATTCTCGGGATAAGGTACCGCAATACTGTAGTTACCATCAAAATCCGTTGTGGCCCCCTTGGTGGTTCCCTTGATCAAAACAGTTACATTGACCAAAGGAAAACCTTCTTGGTCGGTAACGGTACCGGAAACATTGATCTGTGATCGTCGATTTCTCGAATCCGCTTTTTTTACCATTATGGTGTTGTCCGTTGTCAGTACAACGTTTAGGTCGCCCGGTTCCAAGCTTTTTCTTAAAAGCCTATTGGTGCTGATCCTGCCTTTTTTTACCGTTATCTCCGGATAATCGTCGAACATCCCCACCTCGTAGATAAAACTGTAGTCGGTTTGGCTCATAATAAGGTCAAACACCTCATCAACGGTCATTGCCCCGTCAAGGTCTATTTTAATACTGGAGTTTTGTGAAACAAGATCATTGGGCGTAAAACTGAATACCGTAAGACAACATAGAAATATAAATGTTCTCATGAGTAGCAATAAAAGTCGATTGCCAAAAAGCAACCCAACTTTCGTTAGTTTAGTTTTCATAAATTTGATTGTTATTAGTTAGTTCTGAACAATTAATTAATAATACTATCAGGGGGCGGTACCATTGAACTTTGGCGAGTTTGGCACGTCCCCTTTTTTTTGATCCTTATTTAAGTCATATGATGGTTTTTATGGTTCTACTTCATTTTATGGCCGGTTATTTTATTTAAGTATGACAGTCCTATCGTTGATCTCGTAGCTGTGCAATGAACTGGACATGATGACGGACAGCACTTCTTCGATACTCTGGTTCTTCCTAAGCACTCCTTTGAACTTTCTTTCCTTAAGCGAGCTATTCTCAAAGACCACTTCCATATCATACCATCGGGAAAGGGTCTTCATAATATCGCTCAAAGACTTCTTTTTAAAGCTAAAAACACCTGATTTCCAAGAGGTTTCAGAGAAAACATCAACATTGGAAACAGAGATTAGGCCCGTGTCCAAATCAAGTCTTGATTGCTCTCCAGGAGTCATCTCCAGCGCTTCCTCTCCTATCTTTACCGATACCTTTCCTTCTACAAGCGTTGTAAGCACTTCGGATTCTTCCCCGTAGGCCTTAATATTGAATTGGGTTCCCAATACTTGGATTTCTTGTTCTTTGTGGTATACTTTAAAATCGTCACCGTTGTTATTTTCGCTCGATGCCACCTCAAAGTAGGCCTCTCCATACAGTAAGTATACTTCCCGACTCTGTCCTGGAGCGAACTCTACCGGGTATTTTAATTTGGACTCCGAATTGATCCAGACCTTGGTACTGTCCGAAAGCTGGAGGGAGTACTGGCCTCCTCTTGGTACGGTAAGATAATTGTATTCGACCTTGTTGTTTTGACCCTTGGGGGAATAAACCACTTGATCCCCCTTTGCTTTCAAAATTTCGTTGCTATAATCTGTTTCCTTTCCCAAGGTGATGTCGCTTCCGTCTCCAAGGGTCAGTACGGCAGCATTCTTCCCTGGCTGTATTTTGTTGTTGGTCACCACTGGTGCAGGCATTACGGGATCGTTCGTGGAAAAAAGACTGTCCTTGAAAATAAGGCCCGAGGTTACCACGACAATGATCACTGCAGCATATTTTAGCAATGAAGCGTACTTGCTCTTCTTTTCGACAATCTTGAGCTTTTTTTGCAGTTCCTTGCCATTTGGAAAGTGCTGATTTGAATTCAACAAATGGTTGATCTCTACAAACTCATTAAAATAATTCTGGTTTTCCTCAGATTTGAGCCACTGCAATAATTCCTCCGACTCTTGCTCGGAAATTCGATTTTCAACTAATTTTAGCAGTAATTTATCAACCTTAGTTTGATTCATACTTAATAATTATTTAATCTTATGACGCGGGAGAATCGCACTCCCCCCCCTTGAGCGAGCAAAAAAAATATTTTTTGTCCTTTTTATTTAAAAGCCCCCTATTGAAACTACATAGTGACATATTTGTGATCAATGCCCTCAAACAAGGGGACAAAAAGATTTTCGAGCAGCTCTATTCCTCTTACTATAAAAAACTGTGTACCTTTCTTTTAAGCTATTGCCAAGACCGGTCAATTATAGAAGATGTGGTCCAAGATGTTTTTTTGAACCTTTGGGCCAAGCGAAGGAATATATCCATCCGAACTTCTTTGAACGCTTTCCTCTACAAGTCGGCCTACAACAAATTAATGGACAAATACAGGCATTTAAAGCTAAAGAACGAAATGCTTTCTTCCTATTACGATACAGCTGTATTGCTAGCAGCGGAAAAAGACCATGAAACGTCAAAAACGCGTATAAAAATGTTGCACCTGTGCATCGGGGAGCTACCCGAGAGATGCAAGGCGGTTTTTCTAATGGGAAAGGTCCGAGGACTGAATTATAGGGAGATTTCCAAAGAGTTGGGAATTTCAGTCAAAACCATAGAAGGGCATATAGCCAGGGCATACCGTCTATTGAAGGAGTGTATGGATAAGTGATGTGCCCTTTGATAAGACAAGCACCTGCAATCTCCTTTGGAAAACTATTCAATTTTTGATTGGAAATTCCAGGAAACAATTTATTCCTTTATTTTTTGGGATGATATTGATATCTCTTGATAATCGACACAAACGGTCCCATTAAAGTTAGCATTCCATTATGGTGTGCCGGATGTAGTCTGCGCGGATAGGTTTCAAAATCTCAAACATATTGAGGGTTGAGCTGTGAAAATCCATAGTCATCGCATTGAAATTGCTTCTTCAAATTGACCAAGAAGTACTTCTGAGTGTTATAATGGTCCGTTGTGAACCTACAGTGACAAAGGCAGTGTTTATTCAGAAACTGATTGAAAATACAGACACGGTTCTCATAGGTTTTGTAGTGGGAACAAAAATCACTTACGAAAGCAAATCGATATATTACTGAAATACAACTACTTAAACGCTCATTCAGTTATCCCTTTTAATAAAAATATTTACTAACCGAATTACAGACCGTTTTTAGAAATTCGCCTTCGTATCTAACAAAATTGACTATAAAATATTAAACAAACATATCTGCCAAACCAAACACTAAAATGCGTCGGGATGACTAAACCACCCATATGATTGTATATTGTTGTAAATCCGAGCAATCGTATTATTTCTTGATTTTTCACAGCTGTATTTATAAATGACTTAGGTTCAAACATCTTCTATAGCGCCCACTTTTTATAAAAAAACCAAATTCGCGCCTATTTTTATTGTTCCGCACTTATCTTTACTATAACTTGCGCCTATATATTTTTAATAATGACAAAAAGCGCCCATTTTTCATTTGTTGCGCCCGTTTTTAACGGTGTGGTTCTTCCAGAAAAAGGTATCATCTCCGGCTATGCTGCCATTATACACCAACTGGGGCTTGCTGTCCCTTTGCCAATACCATTTACAATCGTCAGTTTAAAAACTAAACGAATCAAGAACAAAAGTTTTACTTATCTACCAAAGAGCTATAAAGTGGATGACTCCCTTGAACTCTCTGAAGTAGAGGCATTATACAAACACCTAGTTTTTGCACTTAAGTATGAAGGAGTAAATCTATTGGTTTTCAGCGCTCTTACAAAGCATTATAGCGAAGAGGAACTGACTCAATTGATCAGTATCCAGCCAACCGGGCAATATTCAAGAAGGATATGGTTTTTAGTGGAATGGTTGATGCAAAGAGAACTTTCAGGTATTTCAGACCTAAGCAAAAAGAGCTATGTGGATGTTATTGATACAAAGCAACAATTTGGGATAAAGGGAATTCGATCGCCAAGACAAATGGTCAACAATAATTTGCCCGGAACCGTTGAGTTCTGTCCATTGATACGGAGAACCGCATTGTTGGAGCAATATATCAATAAAAACCTCTCCAACAAAAGCAGCACCTATCTCAAGGGCATACGGAAAAGTATCCTACAACGAGCAGCTGCATCCTTACTGTTAAAGGATTCAAAGGCATCCTTCACCATCGAAGGCGAAAGCCCTAAGAGCAAACGTGCCGCTCGATGGGGAAAAGCTATCGGGCAAGCAGGGATAAAAGATCTAAGCCATAATGAATTTGAACGACTACAACAACTGGTTATAGAAAGCTCACGTTTTATTGACATGGGGTATCGTAAAAAGGGTGGTTTTATAGGAGAACGGGACAAGGATACCTTTTCTCCGGTTCCAGATCATATCTCCGCCAAACATGAGAATATCCAAAATCTTATGACAGGATTATTGGAAACCAACCAAAAACTTTTGGATAGCGAAATGGATGCGGTACTTGCTGCTGCCAGTATTGCTTTTGGCTTTGTATTTATCCATCCATTCGCCGATGGAAATGGGAGAATACATCGTTATTTGATCCATCATGTTTTGGCAAAAAAGCAATTTTCGGAACAAGGATTGATTTTCCCAGTTTCCGCATCCATTCTAAACCATATTGGGGATTATCAAAAAGTATTGGAAGGGTATTCCTTTCCGTTATTGGATTTCATTGATTGGAAAGAAAGAAGTGACCACAATGTGGAAGTCACAAACGAAACAATAGATTACTATCGTTATTTTGATGTGACCCCACAAGCAGAATTCTTATACTCTTGTGTCGAGGATACCATTGAGAACATTATTCCAAATGAAGTGAACTATCTCGGCAAATATGAAGAGTTTAAATACTATATTGACAACACCTACGAGATGCCCGATGATATGGTATCATTATTGGTCCGCTTTTTGGAGCAAAACAATGGTGCCTTGTCCAACAGAGCCAAAAAAAAAGAGTTTGTCCAACTCAGTGAAAATGAAATAAAGGATATCGAATACAGATATAACCTTATTTTCAATTCTTAAAAAAGTGCTTCAGTAACCAATATTGGGTTCTGTCGCATTAATCCATTGTACATCCATAAAAACCAATCGAATTTTTACATCAAGCTGCTAAATGCAAAAAACGGGCATTGTATACTGTAAGCTTCCCTTAAAACCGAACTGTTTAAAAGTAGAATAATAATCTTAATTTTAAGCAGCATTATGAGGAAGAGCAAATTTTCACCAACACAGATCGCGAAGATTTTAAAGGAGTTCGACAACGGCAAGTCCGTTGCCGAGATAACCCGTGACCACGGGGTCAGCTCCGCCGCATTTTACAAGTGGCGTTCGAAGTACGCCGGTATGAGCGGCAAGGAGCTCAAGCGCATCAAGGAGCTCGAGGAGGAGAACCGCAAGCTCAAGCAGATGTACGCCACCTTGGCCCTTGACCACCAAATGGCAAAGGAGATCATCGAAAAAAAGCTCTGAGGCCCTGCCGTAAGCGAAGCATTGGCAAGGATCTTGCCCATTACGGCATCAGCAGGGCGTGCCGTGTCCTTAATATCAGCAAGAGCGTTTATTATTACAGTCCGTTGCCAAAGGATGACGGCGAGATCGAGCAGGCCCTTCGGGAAAAGGCCAGGGAACATCCGGAGGAAGGTTTCTGGATGGCCTATCACCGTTTAAGGGCGGAGGGAAGGCCATGGAACCATAAGCGCGTTTACCGTGTCTACAGGACACTGGGACTGCCATTGAGAAGAAAGGCAAAGAAACGCCTGCCTGCACGCGTAAAGGAACCTTTGGAGGTCCCGGCGGAGGCGGACCACACCTGGAGCATGGATTTTGTCACCGACGTCCTGGAGAACAGACGTCGGTTCAGGGCACTCAACATCATGGACGATTACAACAGGGAGGCGCTGCACATCGAAGTCGACTTTTCCCTGACAAGCAACCGGGTGGTATGGGTCTTGAACCATCTGATAAACCGAAGGGGCAAGCCCAAACGCATACGGATGGACAACGGTCCTGAGTTCATCGCTAAGCTAACGTCTCAATGGAGCGAGATGCATGATATCGAATTTAAATATATCCAACCGGGCAAACCGACCCAGAACGCATTCGTGGAAAGGTTCAACGGCAGTTTTAGGAGAGGGACCCTCAACAGGTTCATCTTTGAGGACATCGATCAGGTAAGGGAACAGGCACGAATTTGGATGGAGGATTACAACAATTATAGGCCACACAAGGCCCTGGGATATGTGTCCCCCAAACAATATCTGGAACTTAATTCCTTGTGCGGTACCGCACAAGGAATTAAAAACGATAAATTTGATGAAGTTTTAGAAGAATAAGCAGTTCTATCTAGGGGGAGCTTACAATACCACCTTTGCCGGAAAAGAGTGAGTATGGCAAAACAATAAATAAATTATTGACATACAACCCAATACAACAAAATGTTTGGTGGTTCAAATTTACCGTTTTTAATGGCTCCCTTAATACGTTCCTTCCACATGTAGCTCTCGGCCATCGCCTACAACCTCAAAAAATATCTGAAGTTCATTAAAAAACGCTCCAAGAGCGGGGCAGAGTCTCTTTGTCCTTTGAAAACAGCCAAAAAAGCCCTGGACAAACTGTTCTTCGCCCTTCTGGGCCAACCAAAATTCCATGTGAAAACATGGGGCTAAAAACAAAAAGCCCCTAAAAAGGGCTTAAAACAGGTTTCTTTTCCGCTGTTCAGGGGCTTGTGCAACGGTTACCGGTGTTAGCATTAGTTTTCTTGTCTAATAATAAGTTCAGATTTGTTAGATAACCATACTGTATCATCTGTCGTGTTTTGTGATCTTAATCTCAAATAAATATTAATTTCTGACTCAGGAAAAAAATCTAAAAGGTTATTAGAAATTACATTTACATATTCTGTACTATTTGTTGAAAGGATAGAGTTATTAATGACGCTGAAATTTGTCGCATTATATAAGTCTACAATCGCATTATTATTAGCATTATCAGATTTAATGTTAGCTGTGTAGATAATGGAACTTATATTCGTCCAATTTCCTATATTAAATTTAATTATTGCAGGATAATTATTAATATACTTCCCAGAAGTACCTGATGCTCCTCCATTATCATTGTGTAATACTATTCTTGTTTCTTTTGAAATAGGGTCATCAATACCCTCACAAACAAATTTGGTGTTTTCTATTTCATTTTCTTCTAAAGCTAAATTAGCATTAGAGTCCAATCCTACATCTATTCTAATTCCGCCATATTGACAATCCAAGCCTGGTTCTACTTCAGAAAAAATAGTTAATGAATTTAATCCTAAAATTCCATTTATACCATCTTCAGGTTGACAACTAAAAAAAATGAATCCTATTATTACTGAAAAATATACTCGTATAATTTTTTTCATATCTATTTTTTTGTGATTAGCGTCTAATAATAAGCTCAGCTTTCCTTCCCATATATACTGTCGTTCCTTCATTTTGTGTTCTTAAGCGTATTGAAATATCAATTTCTTTGTCAGGAATACTAGAAACAATATTTTCTGAAGTCATTAAAAGGCCAGGATACTGAGTACTATTATTAGTTAAGATACTATTTGCAATAACTTCGTCGTCAGTTTCATTATATAATTCTACATAACAACTGTTACTTGAGTTTTCCGAGTATATCCAAGCGACATAAAAAATAGAAGACGCATTAGCCCAGTTCCTTTTGTCAAATTTTACTATTTCTCCCTTTTTTTGACCATCCACGGAACTAGTGCCAGAGGCTCCCGATCCATTACTAAATAAAACAATTCTAGTTTCATCTTGATAATCACTATTAAATCCATCACAAAGATATGTTGTTGATGATACTTCGTTAGATTCAAGAACTGAATTTGAATTTAGGTCAAGACCATTCTCTATTTTTACTCCTCCGTATTGACAATTAATTCCTTCAGGCTCATCACTCAATGAAGTAAGGTTATTTAGACCAGAAACCCCATCTTCTCCATCTTCAGCAGTACAATTAGATAATAAAATGAGTAGTAAAAAAATGATGTAATGATTGATTTTTGATATTTTCATATGGTTTTATTTAATTACAGCTAACGGTCTCGGCTATGAGTAGTTGCGTGGTTTAGCACTTAACTTTGCAAGTACACACCAAACTGAAAATCCGCAAGGATTTTCAGAAGTAGGCGAGAACAAGCAATTACTTATAGCCGTCTTAAGTTTGATTCTGATTAAATTATGGATATAAATCAGAAAGAACAAAAGAGAGGAACAAGGTCAATATAGCCATAGGAAGTTATGATTCCGTCAACATTGATGACCCCCTCTCTTTTCCACTCAAGAATTCGTTCAGTTCTGTGAGACCAAGATCTCGATTTCAAGTTGTTGAAGCTTAAGTGGAGCGTCCTTTCCAAAACATTTTCCTATGAATAAAGATAAAGAAATCCACGGAGTGGACATCAGCAAGGATGTATTTGATGTATGCGACCACCAAGGTTCCCACCATCAGTACCCGAACACCTTAAGGGGGTTCAAGGATTATTGCAGAGCTTTGGACTCCAACAGTCTAGTGGTGATGGAGGCCACTGGCTATTACCATTATCTATTGGCACAGTTCCTTTTTGACCAGGGCGTGGCCGTATCGGTCGTCAACCCTTTGTCCGTAAAGCGCTTTGTGCAGATGAGGCTTTCCAAGGTCAAGACGGACAAGGGCGATGCCAAGGCCATAGCGGAGTACGCTAAGGTCAACGCTGTTCCCCTTTACGATGGCAAGGGAGAGGACCAAGCGGAGAGTCTCCAATTGTTGGCATTGATGGACGTCTATCTCAAACAGCGGACACAGGTAAAGAACAAGCTGCACGGTGAAAAGGTTCTGGGCATACCCTCAAGGGCGGTCCATTCATCCTTGGTGCGTTCATTGAAAAGCCTGGACAGGGAGCTGGAGGCCCTTCAATCACGATTGCTCGCATTGGTCAAGAAAACGCAGCAACGGCAGCTTACCAACCTGAAGAGCATACCGGGACTTGGGGACAAAACAGTGGCCTTGCTGATCATATTGACGGATGGCTTTACCAAGTTCGAGAATGCGGGGCAGTTATGCAATTACGCGGGAATAACTCCGACGACCAGACGTTCGGGCAGCAGCGTAAGGGGAAAGAGCAGGATAAGCAAGGTCGGTAACAGAAAATTGAGAAATCTGTTGTTCCTGTGCGCTTTTTCCGCATGCAAGCACAACAAGGCGTGCCGGGAAATCTATGAACGCATAACGGCCAAGGGAAAAAGCAAGAAACTGGCTTTGATAGCGGTGTCGAACAAACTGTTGAAACAGGCATTTGCCATTGCCAGGTCAGGGAGGCCATACGATGAAACTTACGTTTCAACTTTGCCCAGGTAATTGATCATGAAATAGAATAAAATATGGCCTGAGAATCTAATTTTTGAATCTATGGGCTTAGAATGATTATGTCTCAAAACAAGGAAGAATTTATTTGTTTTTTAACTCAGTTCTTTGTTAGCTACAGTTATTTATACTTTTTGTCTTCTTCTTTCAAATAAATTTCATAGTATTTAGTTTCCCTTAAAAATGGATTTTGATTAATTACATTGATATTTATTGGATGTTTTTCTAATCCGAAAGTTATAGGAATTTCATCATCTTTTATTCCTTCGAGAACTTTATCATTATCAAATAACAATTTCACATATGATATTCCAGTTTCACGTTTTTCAGGTGCTTTTTTGTCATTCCAATGTCCTAAATATGTCTCGGATATATGTTTGTAAAAATCAATAAGTAGGTGATGACCTTTCTTGTTTGCTGTTATAATCTTTTGAATATAATTTATATGTTCAGGAAAATTTTCTGCAACTAAATACTTGATTCCATATTCGTAGTTTTCTTCATCTTCATTCTCAAATATTGACTTATAGTGCTTTTCTGCAATATTGAATCCACTATGTATTATTGTCGAATTTAGAATTGAGGCATCAAAGCTTTCTATGTCCGGATTATCGGCAACAAAATCAATTAGTCTTTTTATGTCTTTCTCTTCAAGATTATCTGAATCATTAATTAAAAAATAATTTGTTACTTCAGAAATTCTCATCCTATCATCTAAAAGACTGATAATAGTTTGAGTTTTCTTTTTTCTCAAATTTTCGAAGTAATTCTCAAAATTGCCTTCAATTTTTTTAAGAACTTCTGATTCCAAATTTTCAACTTTACCTACGATTTTTTGATTTGGTTTTAAGACTAAAAAATAATTTATAATAGGAATCGCTATGAAAATTATCGAAAGCAAAATAGCTATAATCGAAAAGTAGGTTGAGATTGTTCCAAATGTGTTTGAATTCAATTCTAATGCCATTTTCGACATTTCATTTTCTCTTTTTAACTGAGTGAACTCTTTTTTTATTTCGGACAATAATGAGTCCTGTTTAACGATTTTTCTATTTAGTTTTTCATTGATGATTTCAAATTTTTCAATTGCTTTTTCGTCCGACAAATTGTTCTTTTGTCCGAATGAATTTATGGATAGAATTAGTATTAATATTAGCAGTAAGTTTTTTTTCATAATTGTAGCTAACGTTTGGTGTATGATTAGGTGCGGTGGCCAGCACCTAATTTAGTAAAGAAACTCTGACCCGAGAAAATTCCGAAGGAATTTTGCAAATAAGCACTTGCAAAAGCAATTAATTATACACGTTGTTACCCACAGTTTTATTCTGCATTTTGATAGGATTCCATTAGCCAATTTTTTAGTTCACTATCAATTTCCCTGACGTTCGACAACTTAACTCTGTGTGTACACATCGTTCCAAATGGTCCCGAATTTTCAAGTCTGTCAGTTGTTGGTTTGTCCTTAAATTTCAATCCTAAATCAATTCTTGTTTTAGTTGCAGGTTTTATTAATGCAAATTGTTTTTTTCTGATTATGCTTACACTTGTCTTCTTTGGTGTGATTGTAACATCTTTACCAAATTCTTTGACCACAGCTAACAGCCTTTCGTAAATCGGAAGCAAATTTTCCTTGCCCTCGTATTGGTTTTTAACAAGGTCGGTTGGTGTAGCATTTTCTTCTTTTGACAATGCCACAATCGTATTCGCAAATCCGTGGGTTACATTATGTTCCTTTTTTAGAAAATTTACGGCTTCTGAATGTTTAGAAAAAGACTTTGTTTTAAGCACCTTTTTCCATTCACTCAAGGATTTTCCCGTTTTTTCAGGCATATTGTCAATCATCGTTTGAAGTGCTTTCTCCATATTATTCCTTTTTTGAATTTGTTTCAGTTTCTAGATGCGAAATTAAATTCATTAATAACTTTTCGTTAGCAGGTATGAAATAGTCCATTAGCGAAAGATATTTAGGGTTGTTCTTATAACCAATTCCGTATGATTTTACATTTGTTTTTCCTTTTTTGATTTCGTCAAAGTAGATTACATTATAAAAGTCCTTTGCCTCTTTTTTCATAAATTCTGGAAAATTGTCAGTTATCTCGGCTTGAAGTGTAATAAGCTTCTTGGGAACGTAATTAATAATATGTGTTACGATTGTTGTGCTGTCTCCAATTTTTCCTGCTTTGTTGTAATTGGTTTTTATAAATCCACCAACTTTTAAATCAATTTCTGCGAGAGGAACTGCCCAACTCTCCCAACCTTTTTTCGTTGTGTAAGCATTCCAAACAGAATCGATTGGTGAATTGACTGTAAATTCTTGAATTAAAACTAACTCCGGTGTTTTGGTAGAATCAATTATTGATACAACTCTTTGTTCTTGTCCGAATGTAAATGAAGTCAAAACGACTGTAAAAAGTATAATCAGTATGTTTTTCATATCGGTCTTTCTTGGTTATTACGATTTTTTTCAAATTGTGGGTAACGGTATCGTATAAGCGTAGTGCGGGATTAAAAGCACTTCACTTTCGGTTTATCACTATGTTTGTTAATATTCAATTCTTTTATATTTAGCACTTTAGCCTGCATTACGCTTATACAATGTTGGCAACTGGCTTTTTATTCATAAGTAACTCCTTCCGCAATCCGAAACGACTTGAATTATTATATTCAACATTTCCTGTATATCAATTTTTCCTTTTCGTTCAGTAACATAATTTTGCATTGTTTTCACATAATATGCTGTAGAACTTTGAGGTGGATAAAAACCTAAAAATTTACGATGCAGTTCGTAAAAGGTGTCATTACATTTTTTAATAATCTGATGCATTTGATGCCTTGCAATCCGATTGAAAAGTAACTTTCTTTGTTCGTCCGAATTTATACCAATCCGTAGTTCATTTTCCTGTTGGCTTGAAATTATACAAGCAATATTATCTTCGATTATAGTTGTGAGAAATTCTGGTATTTCTTTGTTATTTATTTTTTTGAAGTCAAAGACAATCGACAGTCTATTCAAGAGTATGAAATATGGATTTACTGAATTATCTATTAGAACACCATTATCGGATAAATGCTCTCCGTCTTGAATAAAATAATTTAAGGCAAAATCGAAATCGCTAATTTCATTCTCAAACTCTTGTGTTCTTTTAATAATTGAATCTAAATCATCGTAAACAGTTTTAAGAATAAAACTTCTTAAATATTCTTCTTGGTCATCTGTGAGTTTCCAATTGTCATAATTTGAAGCAGAAGCTCTCCAAACATTAATAATTACAAATTGTAATGCTATAAGTTTCTTATCTTCAAATGCAATATAGTTGCAAGTGTCTTTTTTTAAATCAGTATTACTCTTTTTGACAATTTTGGAATAGATTTCTTGTGCAAATGCCGTTTCGATTGGATTGAACTTATTTTCACATTCTCTACAAACTAATTTTTTATTAATCAGTTCGTTTTCATTTCCAGCGATTTGTTCTTCCGTAACTGGTTTTCCCGTAATCTCCTGAATTTTTTCTGGCTGAATTGCAGAACCGAAAAAATCCAATCCAACTTTGTTAACTGATATTTCAAACATAAGTTCCTTATCAGCACGTTTAGTAAACCCATCTTCGTTTAATGCAGTTCGGATAATACTTTCTGTGAAAATATGCGAACCAACATCTTCTAAATTGTTTACTTTACAAAGTTTACATTTTGTGTTCATAGGTTTTTTCAGCTTGTTGCCAACGGTCTCGTATAACCGTCAGTTACGGGTTAAATTAGCGATTATTTTCGGTTTAGAACTGGCGTTAGCAATTCCGAGTGGATTCGGACGCAGTCGAATCCGCCGTAATTGCGGTTATACATCTTAAGTTTGATTCTCTTTAAATTGATACCCTAATCAGAAAGAACAAAAGAGAGAATTAAGGTTATGTTATACGTAGAAGCTTCAGACTTCGTCAACATTGATAATCCTCTCTCTTTTACTACTATAATCACGTTCAGTTCTGTGAGACCTTGATCTCGTTTTCAAGTTGTTGTGATACCGGTAGCCAGTTCTTTCATAAATCATTTCCTATGAATAAATATAAAGAAACTTTTGGAGTCGACATCAGTAAGGATGTCTTTGATGTACATGGCAGTAACAAAGGTCACGACCGGTATAAGAACGATGAACCTGAGTTCAGGAAGTTTCTTAAAGAATTACCTGAAGGTTCATTGGTCGTTATGGAAGCTACAGGCTATTATCATTACAGACTGGCACAGTTTCTTTACAAGAACGGAGTAACCGTATCCGTTGTAAACCCATTGTCGATCAAACGTTTCGTTCAGATGAAACTGGCCAAGGTAAAAACGGACAGGAGCGATGCGAAGGCTATCTGCGAATATGCCCTGATCAATGAAGTCCCACTTTACAATGCCTTAACGGATACCCAGAGAGAGTGTCTACAATTGTTCAGGTTATTGGACACCTATTTGAAACAACGTACGGCGACCAAGAACAAGATCCATGGAGAAGCAGTTTTGGGCATACCCTCAAAGTTCGTCCATCGCTCTTTGGTACGCAACAGGAAACAGTTGGATAAAGAAGTCGCTGCCATTGAATCGAAGATACTGTCATTGGTAAAATTGGACCGACAAGAGCAATTGACTTTGTTGACCTCTATACCGGGAATAGGTCAGAAGACCGCATTGTTTCTAATAGTGGTAACAGATGGTTTCAGCAAGTTCGAAACGGCATCACAGCTCTGTAGTTATGTTGGTATAACCCCGACCATTAGGGAATCTGGCAGTAGTGTAAGGGGTCGTGCCCGAATAAGCAAGGTCGGCAACAGAAAGCTTCGGAATTTATTGTTTCTATGTTCCTTTAATGCTTGTAAGCACAACAGGGCCTGTAAGGAAGTCTATGAGCGGATAGTGAACAAAGGAAAGAGCAAGAAACTGGCATTGATAGCGGTGGCCAACAAACTGCTTAAACAGTCCTTTGCCATTGCCAGGTCAGGGAGGCCATACGATGAAACTTACGTTTCAACTTTGCCCAGGTAATTGATCATGAAATAGAATAAAATATGGCCTGAGAATCTAATTTTTGAATCTATGGGCTTAGAATGATTATGTCTCAAAACAAGGAAGAATTTATTTGTTTTTTACCTCAGTTCTTTGTTATCTGCTGGCTTTTATTCAATTCACTCATTTAAGTTGTCATTAGCAATATCAATATCGTTGTTATTATTCCAAGTGTTGTTGTAAACCTGCCCATTTTTTTGGATTTCGTCCAACCTGACATTGAAATCAAAATAAGTAAAGATATTATACCGATAAAAAATGCAATCACTCCAACTGCTCTAGGAAGCATTAAATCATTATCAGTTACTTTAAAAGGATATCCAACAGTTGTTTTCATTAATAAATTAGTCATAGCAAAAATGGTAATCAAAAAGAAACTAGATGCTAAAGTCGAGACGGTCATAATTGATTTTGACAATTTTGTGTTCAAATCAGAAACTAAAAAATTTGCAATTATCGCAATCGAAAAACCTCCTAATAACGAGCTAATCATAATTACTTGTTCAGCGAGTTTATTCCAATATTCAAATGTGATTTCTGGCATATAATATATTATTCAGTTAGTTTATTAATATTTTTATTATTGTCTTTCGGTGAGGTTTTTCAGCTTGCAGGTAACGGTTGGTATATGAAACGTAGCGTGCAAAAAGGCACGGAACATTCTGATTATACACAAGCCGAATTTTTTAATTTTCTTTTTTATTTATTTCTCTCAAAAAGCCAAATTTAAAAATTTGGCGACCTTATAAACACAACCGAACCTTTCGGAAAGCCTGTAATAGCTATGTTTTATATACGTTGTTAGCAAATGGCTTTATCGTAAAGATTATTAATAAGTGCGTATTGGGAAGTAAAGTCAGTATGCACCTTTGTTTTTCCTTCTAGATTTTTCAGTCTATTTGCAAGTCCATCAATTAACTCTATCTTCTTTGGCAAATCATTGTCAATAAAATCAAAATCTTCGAGCATATATTCAGCAATTAAATCGTCCGCAACAGTAAATATATGCGCATAGATTGAGGTCGTATCGTAGTTCGATTTTTTATTGCCTTTTATTTCCATTATTGAGTCCGCAACAACTTGCATTTCGTCTTGAGTCAAATCGGGAATAATTCTATTTAATTTTTCCCATTCTACATACTCTAAATTTTGCAATGGATAAATCAATTCCAAATGATTTATATATCTCAATTCAAGAAATTCTCGACTTTAGCTATCTCTCTGATTTTAATATATAGTTTCGCAATTCTCTCCAAGTGATTTGTTTTTTCAGCTGTTTGCTAACTTGATTATATGCTGAACTTTGTTGGGCATATACAGCCAATTTGGTTGGCTATGCCCAAGTTTTGCAAATTATTGTTCAGTATAGTTTCCATTTTTTTTCTCAGTATGCAAGATAAAGATAATCAAAGGTCATCAAATGGGTTGTTGATGTTTTTGATACTATTCTCGGTTACATGGGTATAGATCATGGTGGTCTTAGGATTATTGTGCCCCAAAAGTTCCTGGATATAACGAATATCGGTTCCACCTTCCAATAAATGTGTTGCAAAACTGTGTCTAAGCGTGTGAAGAGTAACCTTTTTCCCTATGCCCGAGCCCAGAACAGCTTTTTTTAAAACACTTTGTGCACTACTGGCACTATATTTTACTGCTTTTTGACCTTCAAACAGATATTTTTTCGGTCTAAACTGTTTATAATACTCCCGAAGAATTTTCAGAAAACTGGCGGAAAGTAATGTGTATCTATCTTTTTTTCCTTTTCCGCCCATTATGTGTATCAATATTCTTCCACTGTCAATATCATCGATTCTGAGATTAATGGCTTCACCTATTCTTAGCCCTCCAGAGTAGATAAGGGACAACAATGTTTTATGTTTTAGGTTGTGGGTGGCATCGATGATGGACCTAACCTCTTCCTTGCTCAGGACAACGGGAAGTTTTCTCTCTTTCTTTGGTCTGGTTAGGTCTAACGCACCAATATCGATGCCCTTGAACAGAAAATACTTCTTTATGCCGTTGATGCATTGGTTTTGATATGATATGGATTTTCCTTCCCGGACGATGAATTCATAATTAAAGGATTCGACCAACCTTTTTGAGTGGCTTCTAGAATTTTTCAAGATGGCGTACCGGAGAAAAAAATTGGTTACCTCAACATAGGTGTCCACAGTGTTGGGACTCAATCTCTTTTCCTCCAACCATTTTCTGAACCTATCCAAGTCTTGTTTGTTAAGTGAATCAATGGGCGGTAAATAAAGTTTTTCTTTCTTTTTAGGTTTATCGATTTGCTTTTGCTTTAATTCGGTATAGTCCACATAGCATTTTATCTTGCGCATATGGTTAAATACAAGACTTAAGTTCTTGCCTGTGTTCTTAATATAAAATTTGCCCCTCGAATTGTCTCTCTTCAACTACTTTAGTAGCATAAGATGGTTGTCCAATGTTTCATTGGCATAGAAGCTGACCATGATAACATTTTCTCCGTTTTGTTTTCCTTGAATCGGTTTTACAGTTTTCATCCAATTTTTTAGATTATTGAGGGTATGCTGCGCCAATTACTGGAAAAAGAATACTTCAAATTACGAAATCAATTCATATTAAGAAGTCTTATCTTGTGAAGGATGAATGTTTTTTTAAGCTTCAAGCATCCTTAAGGCCATTACGGAAAGAACAGACCAATGTGGGTATATTATCAAATAATCTCTCCAATTTTTTGTACCTTAATGGAACTAAAAGAGAGCAAATTATATCTCCGAAGTTCTTTTATTGGTTTTGTTGTGCAATCAGGTGTGCAAAATTTAGGAAAATCAAATAAAATTCTGAATAACAGCATGTTGTGGGTGTTCAACTAAGTCTTTCGGTACGACAACAAATATCCAAACGCATGACTTCTCATAGCCCTGCGTTGGCAGCAATGCGAGAGAAAGTAAACATAAAAAATGATACACTCTTTTTTAATGATGGGTCAGTCAAATATAGCAGGACGTGGTTTCCTGAAAGATGTAGCACCTATTTATGACGAACATATAAAAATGCTTCGAAACGGAAGATGGCAGACCATGGTCGAGCCAATAAATTATGACCGGCCAAATGCTGGTATAGGCTTTTCAGCTTCTTTTGCAGCAGCGTGGCGCTTGAAAAACAAATCGGACGATATTGGTTTAATTCCATGTGCAGATGGGGGAACAAGCCTTGATGATTGGGCTATTGATGGATTGCTCTTTAAACATGCAATAGCGCAGGCGAGACTTGCTCAGGAAACAAGTACTCTGCAAGGTATCTTATGGCATCAAGGGGAAAATGATTCTACTCCGGACTGTGCTAATCAATATGGAGAAAAATTTTCTTTGATTGTGAAGACAATTCGCAGTGAACTCAATATTCCCAATCTACCCATAATAATAGGAGGACTTGGTGACTTCTTGACAGAAGGAATGTATGGCGCCTATTTTTCAGCTTATCAAATTGTAAATAAGGCATTAAAGGATTTTGCTCAAGCTAACGATAATTGTTATTTTGTTACTGCTTCAGGTCTCACATCCAATCCGGACTTTATACATATTGATGCTGCTTCCCAAAGAAAATTTGGAATTCGATATTTTGAGGCTTTTAACAGACAGGAACATATTTTGGAACCGATTGACCTTGAAAATGAAACATTAGAGGTGATAAACAACAGGCCTCTATCCAACACTGAAAAAATTGGACTGTTAGATTTAAAATTTTCAAGTGGTGCTTTATCCTTAGAAAGTTATAAAACTGAAATGGCAAAATTGAAACAATAGGATAAAATTCAAGCACATGCTTCTAAGCCGTATATAAAAAATAGCGGTTTAATCGTTTAATCGAAATAAAATGAATTAATTAATGGTCAGTTATAAACCGAAAAATTAGTGTGTGAAATCACCTACTTTTCATATACTAACCGTTAGCCACAAGATAAAACCACGTTTCGGCTAAAACAACCATAGATTTGGATAAACCTGCCAGCAATTGACTACCGACATTTGCATTGTTGATTATGTATAAATTTAAAACAATAAAAAATGTCAAATAAAATCGCATTAGTAACAGGCGGTAGCAGAGGACTCGGCAGAAACATGGCTATCAACCTTGCAAAAAAAGGATTGGATGTAGCAATTACATATCATTCCAACGAAGAAGCTGCCCATGAAGTAATCAGTCAGATTGAAGAAAATGGTCAAAAAGCCATTGCCTTACAATTAGATATTACCGATATTTCAAGTTATGATTCTTTCCTTGCTTCTTTAACAAGTTCATTAAATAACACATTTGGAACGGACAAAATTGACTACGTTGTCAATAATGGTGGTTTCATTTATTACATTCCTTATGCAGATGCAAGTGTAGAACAGTTCGATGATTTACTAAACGTTCACTTCAAAGGCCCCTTTTTTCTTACTCAAAAATTACTTGGAAAAATTAACGACAATGGTGGTATTGTTAATGTTTCTTCAGGATTAGCTCGTTTCTCAACACCAGGGTTTTCAACTTACGCAGCTATGAAAGGAGCAATGGAAACATTGACAAAATATCAAGCACAAGAGTTGGGTAAAAGAGGCATTCGTTCAAATATTATTGCCCCAGGTGCCATTGAAACCGATATTATGGGCGGTGCAGTAAGAGATAATCAAGAAATGAATGCAGAGCTTGCTTCACATACTGCTCTTGGACGTGTTGGACTTCCTCACGATATTGGAGGGGTAGTAGCTTTCCTTTGTACCGATGATGCAAAGTGGGTAAACGGGCAACGTATTGAAATTTCTGGCGGAGCAAATCTTTAGAATAAAAACTATGCCTTCAGTAAAAATCACAACCGCATCATTAAATGAAGAAGCAAAAGATGAATTGATTAACACCATTACAAAAAGCGTTCAATTGGCTACACAAGTTCCGAAAGAGTATATACACGTTATTATTGATATTGTTGGAGACAATAACTATGCTGTTGGTGGACAAACGGTAACGGAAATCAAAAAGACACTTATCAAATAACTTAAAAATCCAATTTCATAAGTTTGTTTTAGCAGATAGAACAATGGCAAATCAAATCAAGAAAGTAAATACCATTTCAGAATATCATAAGCTAAGGTGCTTGGAGAAGCCCAAGCACCCACTTATTAGCTTAGTGGATTACTCTAAAATAACAGATTCACCCGAAGACAACAACGTCAATTGGTTACATAATTTCTATTCCATTGCAATGAAAAAAGACTTGGATGCCAAATTGATGTATGGACAGCAGGAGTACGATTTTGACGAAGGATTAATGTCCTTTCTCGCACCAAATCAAGTTCTGAATATTGTTGTTGAAAACGAAATGGCCAACAGCAACCGTAGTGGATGGCTCTTGTTTATAAACAAAGATTTTATTTGGAACACCTCATTGGCAAAAATGATCAAAGACTATGAGTTTTTCAATTATGCGATTAATGAAGCCTTGTTCTTATCGGAAAAAGAAGAACAAATCATTGATTCAATTTTTCAAAATATCAATAATGAGATAGATGCCAATCTTGACGGATATAGCCAAAAAATAATTATTTCTCACATAGAAACCTTACTCAACTATGCTGAACGATTTTACAATCGGCAGTTTATTACACGAAAGAGAAGCAATCATCAGATTTTGGGGCAGTTAGAAGAATTGCTTGATGATTACTTTAAAAGTGATGATTTAATAAACAAAGGCTTGCCAACTGTCAACTATTTAGCTGGAGCTTTGAATGTTTCACCCAATTATTTAAGTGGACTGCTAAAATCGCTAACAGGACTGAACACTCGACAGCACGTACACCAAAAACTCATTGAAAAAGCGAAAGAAAAACTTTCTACCACAAAACTAACTGTGAGCGAAATCGCCTATGAATTAGGTTTTGAACACGTGCAGTCATTCAATAAATTGTTTAAGAAAAAAACGAATCTATCACCTTTAGAATTTAGGGCAAGCTTTAATTAGAATTTAATCGGACAGCGATAAATGACAGAACAAAAGAACCCTCAAGGACTAAAAAGCAAGAAAGAAAATATGGACACACCACTTATAAAAGAATTTAGTTACAATGTACCAATAGGTGAAGTTTGGCAAGCATTAACGGAAACTGAAAAAATGAAGGTTTGGTACTTTCCACAATTAAAGGAGTTTGAACCAAAAATTGGTTTTAAATTTAAATTTGAAGATGACAATGCTGAATATCAAAAAGTCTGGATTGTAACCAAAGTGACTGAAGACAAAACTTTGGCACATACTTGGGCATACAAAGGCTATTCTGGAAGTTCAGAAGTAATATTTGACTTATTGCCGGAAGGAGACAAAACCAAGTTAAGGGTCACTCAAACCGATTTGAAAAGTTTTCCCAACCATCCACATTTCAAAAGAGAGCGGTTTGAATGGGGGTGGAATAATCTTCTTGGACAGAACCTAAAGCATCTTCTTGAAAATAAGAATAAATGAAAAAAGGCAGCAGGTAACAAAGATGAGATAAAAAACAAGTTCTTAAGCCAATTTCGATACAAAATTCCCATCATAGAGCAGACCTTATTGAGCAATGGCAAATAACTGTTTTTACAACTTGTTTGACACAGCTATCTAGGTTAGTTTCTTGCTTTCACTTTCTGGATGAGCCGTATGGTTGAGACCAACAAAAACGGATAATGTGAACCACCCAATATTTTGATTTAGTTTTTTGAAAGTTAGGTTTATGTGTTAGTTTAGAGGGTGCTCAATTTATTCTGGCGAATATAGTATATTATGTTCGGCGTTTCCAATTAATGCGACAGAACCGACCGTTGAGTTTATAAGGAGCAGATTATTTGTCTTAAAAGAAATATTACTTATTTTTAATTCAATTGAAACTACCCCGAAATTCTATAGGACTTACCCCGCTTTTACTCTTAAACAATCGGCTAAAA
The DNA here is from genome assembly GCA_963677115.1 of uncultured Allomuricauda sp. Taxonomy (GTDB): domain Bacteria; phylum Bacteroidota; class Bacteroidia; order Flavobacteriales; family Flavobacteriaceae; genus Flagellimonas. Next base: position 2,003,669 of record OY781874.1, on the reverse strand, counting down.
CTTTGTGGATATTCAAAGCCTAATTCATAGGCTATTTCGTTAACTGTTAATTCAGATACGGAAAGCATTTCTTTTGCTTTTTCAACAAGCTTATTATGTATATGGTGCTGTGCGCTTATACCGGTAAGCGTTCTCAACATATCACTTAAATAGCTAGGGGAAATATTTAATTCTTTAGATAACCATTGTACTGTTGGAATTCCATGATTCAATGGTGCGGAGCCATTAAAATAGTGGTCTAAAATTTCCTCCATTTTTTGTAATAAATCGTTGTTTACCCCTTTGCGGGTTATGAATTGACGTTTGTAAAAACGGTTACAGTAATTTAAAAATAATTCAAGTTGCGCTATCATAACATCTTGACTAAAATCATCTATCCTACTTTTTAATTCCTCGTCGATGATTTGAAAAATAGAAAATATAGTTTTTCTTTCATTTTCTGATAAATGTAGTGCCTCGTTAGTGGCATAGGAAAAGAAACCATATCCCTTAATCTTCTTTGCTAAAGGATAGCTTAAAAGGAAATCGGGGTGGACCAGTAATAAACTGCCATTTGCATGTATCCCACTGGGGCTTTCAAATACTTGATTTGGTGAGGTAAACACCAAGCCACCTTCTCCAAAATCATAATGATTTTGTCCATATTTTGCTTGTCCACACATCCCCGTTTTATAGGAGACCTTATAGAAGTTCATCACCATGGATTTTGGAAAATCATTGGGTAGTGGTTCCAATTCCGCAATATCAATGAAGCTAATCAACGGGTGTAGCGGTTTTGGCAAACCAAATACCCGATGAAAGTCGTTTAATGACTCAAATTTATAAAGTGTATTTTCTTCCTTTTTCATTTTTAAATTTACAAAATCCAAAAGCAATAATTTTTACCAGGGACATTCGCCCGTTTCTGGATTGTGTTCCTCGCTGATGAACTTTCCTGTGGGACCATCCTCATCGATCATAGCGTATTTGGCAATACGTGTACCTGCTTCTTGAACGGTTCCCGTTCCACGATGGCCATTAAAATCTGTTGCCACAAATCCAGGACAAACGGCATTTACTTTAAATGGCGTATCCCTTAATTCGTAAGCTAAATTGATGGTGTACATATTAAGGGCTGCTTTGGATGCAGGGTAAACAGCGGCCTTGTGCGTATAATATTTCCAGGTGGGGTCGGAATGCAGGGTAAGCGAACAGCCACTAGACGATACATTTACTATTCGTGGTTGCGGCGATTTTCGTAACATATCAATGAATGCCTGTGTCACCCTTGCTACACCATATACATTGGTTTCGAATACTTGTTTAAATTGGTCAATGCTTGCTTCCAATGCCGCTTGAGGCCAACCACCGTTAATGCCGGCATTGTTAACGAGTACATCCAGTACATCTGTTTTCTTGCCAATTTCTATACGGGCTGCTTTAACGGATTCTTCGTCTGTAACATCCAATTGTATGGCTTCAGTATTGTTTAGACCTTCGGCTTTAAGTGTTTCTACCGCTGCTTTTCCTTTTTCCAAATTGCGACTACCTAAATACACATAGTAGCCCTGTTGCAAAAGTTGTCGTGTTGTTTCGTAGCCAATACTTTTGTTGGCCCCAGTTATTAATGCGTTCTTCATTTTTCGTTCTTTTATTTATTATATGCCAGTGCAAATTCTTTGGCAAAATCAGTGAATTTCACCTTACCTATTTCTGGTTTGTTGCGGTAAAAATCCTCGAACAATAGACCGGTACGTTGACTTGCCTGCATTGCTACCATCCCTTTGGCAATTGTTGGATTTACACCCATGGACAGCATGCCTTCGAGCATTTGTTCATCCGAAATTTCGATCCATTTTAAATCGGGGTTTCCGATAGCTTTTCCCAATATTGTGACTATCTCATTGGGAGATACTTCATCACTGGCGATATAACGAACTTTTCTTCCTTCAAAAGGGGATTCCATTTCTTCGGCAATTGCGTCAGCGATATCAAATGGGGAAACCCAAGGTTCCTTTTTGTCGCCACCATAGTTTGAAACAATCGCCCCTTTTTCTTTAATAGATTGCATAGACCTAAATAAGTTGGTGTAGAAACCGGTTGGTCGCATAAACTTGATAGCAACATCATCGGGAAGTTGTTTCAAAATATTCTCAACATCATAGTGGACCGAAAGTGAGCCATACCCTGTAGGACTGTGGGCACCAACACTGCTGAGATGGACAATTTTTTTAACTCCCGAAGCCATTATAGCTTTTTTGTAATTGTTTCCAATGAGATGAAAGCCGGCCAAAAAATCAACATCTTTATCAAAAATATTGCCGATACCTTCCCATGCTTCCATGAGGTAAGCGATATCCGCTCCTTTAAAAGTTTTGCCTAAAAACTCGGCATCTTTCATAGAGCCGATGGCCGCTTTTGCCCCAAATGCTTCAATGTCCTGCTGTCGTTCCGCTTTGCTCGAGATTACTGTGACAGAATGCCCTTTTTGTACCAAAGTCGGTATAAGCGATTTACCGACGTTCCCTAAGGAACCTGTAAGTACTATAGTCATACTTCTTATTAATTTTATAGGGCAAATTTCATTAAGTAGATAAAGGCGGATATAACCTAAATGAGGGATTTTATAACAGGATTGGGGATAATGAAAAAAGCCATGAAAAACTCATGGCTTTAAAGACCTCCTGTTTGGGCAACGTATTTTAATCAATTATAATACTACTGATTCCTTTTTCCAATGCCGTATCCTGTATAACGGGAACATGAAGTCCTTCGGCCCTCACTACGGTAAGGTCGGTCATGCCCAAGAAGCCTAAGAACGATTTTAGGTAAGGTGTTACAAAATCATTCGATCTGCCTTGTTCATCCGTATAAATACCTCCCGAACTCATGGCCACATAAACTTTTTTTCCTTTGATGAATCCAATGGGCATACCAGCTTCATTATAGCCAAATGTGATTCCCCGACGTGTGATATGGTCTATCCATGCCTTCAGGGAAGAATGGATGGTACGGTTGATAAGTGGTGCACCAATTACCACGATGTCGCAATCGAATACTTGTTTCACCAAATTATCCGATAATTGAAGGGCTTGTATCATTTTATCGGTTTGATGCGCTTCCGGTGTAAACATTGCCTGTAAAGTTTCCGGTGTTAAGTGCGGGATATTGCTTTCCACCACATCCAATGGTTCCACCGTACTGTTAGGGTATTTTAGTTTTATTTTTTCCACGATAGCATTTCCTAATTTTCTACTATACGATTTTTCTCCCATGATACTGGAGTTGATCTGTAATATGCGTTTTGAATCCATTTTGTATTTTTTTTACCACTTTAAAAACACAAAACTAGCCTGAATAACTATGCAAAAGATAGTAGTTACCCAAAGGAAAGCAGTTACCTTTAGGAAAGTTTTTACCTTTGCCGGTATGAAAATTCATGAAGGAAAAGCACTTCCTACTAAGGAAGAATGTTCTGGGTCACTTAAAAATGTTTTTGATGCAATGTTTGTTTTGAATGGCAAATGGAAATTGCCATTGGTACTTTGTTTAATGCATTCCCCAAAGCGGTTTAATCAACTTCAGAAGGAAGTCAAAGGGATCTCTCCCAAGGTATTGGCCAATGAACTGAAGGATTTGGAATTGAATTTCCTTATTAAACGGAACGTATATCCAACCACCCCGGTAAGTATTATTTATGAAGCTACCGATTATAGTCATTCACTAAAAAATGTTTTGAGTGAATTAAGTTCTTGGGGGGAAAAGCACAGGAACAAAGTAAAAGGGAAAACCGTTTAGATTCTTAAAATTTAAAGGCTTTTCCGTAAAATCTATTTTTCAGAGTTTAGTTTTTGTTTAAACTCACTTGCCCATTCTCTCATATGATGGAAGGGACAGATTATGGGAACCACTAAAAATGGCAAAGATGAGCCATCCAACATTTTGTTGTTAAAGGCTGTTCGTCAATACTTTATTGGTCGTTTTGCTATGCTCACTCTTTTCCGGCGAAGGTGGTATACTATGCCCGTTTTTTGCAGCCGCTTTATTAATCGGAATGAAAGTAATATGAAAATAAAAAACGATTTGCCAACAATGTGTATAATTAATTGCGGTCGGATTTCCCAAATGGAAATCCTTGCAATCAATTATCTTTAAAGCCAGGCGGACATTTTCCGTTGGAAAAGTCCGCAACTAATCATACACGAACCGTTGGCGGTAATGCTGAACAGACAGATACCAAAACTGACCAAACAAAAATTAAGACCAATTGCTTAGAATAAGTTGGTGCTTCGCACCAACTTATTCTGCTTTTTATTATTTTTGTATCGAACATTACAATAATATGAAAGGAAGACCAAACATACATCACGACAAAGAGGTTGTTCTAAAAGCTCAAGAACTATTTTGGAAAAAGGGGTTCAACGCTACTTCGTTAGCAGACCTAAGCAAAGCAACAGGTGCTGGTGCAGGAAGTTTGTACAACTCATTCAAAGGTGGGAAAAAAGAAATTTTTAAAAAATCACTTCAACAACGAAGAGAAGATTTTAACGACTTCAAAATACAATTAGAAAAAAGTGATAATCCCATTAAAGTAATAAAGGATTTTTTCCTTTCTGTTGCTGTTGCTTCTAAAAACACTCATTCAAAAGGTTGCATAATTGCTAATACAGTTGTTGAAATGACTTTTGTAGATAGCGAATTAGAACAATCAGCAATCGAAATATTGAAAGACACAGAAGAACTTTATACTTCTATCATTCTTACAGAACAAAAAAGAGGGAACCTAAAATCAAAATTGCCCGCCGATGATTTAGGAAAATTTTTAATTACTCTTTGGTGTGGAATTAACTCATTTAGAAGGATTTACCCTGATGAAAAAATACTTAAACAGCAAATAGAAATGCAACTACAAATAGTAAGCTAATTTTTTTGACTATTTATTTAACAATCATTACAAAAATGAACGATGGATTTAAAACTAAACGAGAGAAGAGCATTTATAAGTGGCTCAACACAAGGAATTGGCTTTGCTATTGCACAGCAATTATTAAAAGAGGGTGTGTCTGTTACAATTAACGGACGACAAGCCGAAAAGACCAATCAAGCCAAAGAGAAGTTACAGAAAGAATTTCCAACCTCCAATATTTCAGCAATATCAGCAGACTTTTCAAAAAAAGAAGAAGTTGAGAAATTGCTAAACCAACTTTCGAACATTGATATTTTGGTTAACAATCTTGGCATTTTCGGGATAGAAAAATTTGAAAATATTACAGACGAAGATTGGTATAGATATTTTGAAATAAATGTAATGAGTAGTGTTCGTTTATCAAGACAACTATTACCCGAAATGCTGAATAAAAAATGGGGACGAATTATTTTTATTAGTAGTGAATCGGGAGTAAATGTTCCCGAAAATATGATACATTACGGAATGACAAAATCAGCAATGTCAGCTATTGCAAATGGACTTTCTAAACTGACTAAAGGAACGGAAGTTACCATAAATACAGTTTTAGGTGGACCGACTTATTCAGACGGAGTTGCGACAGTTGTTGAGCAAATTGCACAAATGCAAAAACTTGACGTTGAGCAAATGAAAAATGTAATACTTCAACAGTCAAATCCTCATATTTTGTTACAACGTTTCATCGACCCGACAGAGATAGCCAATTTAGCGGTTTATTTATCAAGCCCTTTATCTATTGCAACAAACGGAGCAACTCTAAGAGCAGACGCAGGAGTATTGAAAATAATATAAGCACTAACCGCCAACAATGGTAACCGTTGCACAATACCCTGAGCAGCGGAAAACAAACCTGTTTTAAGCCCTTTTTAGAGGCTTTTTTATTGTTGGCTCAGAAGTAGTAATCCAATTTTCGAGGCCTTACGTAAAATCCAAATAGCAATTGAAAGGTACTTTTTACCAATGCTGCCAAATCAAGCCGTCCCGCCCCACTTTTGGAACGTTTTTCGATGAATTTCAGGTACTTCTTCAAATTGTAGGCAATGGCCGATAGGTGCATAACCTTGTTCGCCTGTTCGAGACCGATGGTGTTTTGGTCTTACTACATTTGACTGGACATTTAGAAAAGAGCATGTTGAGTGTTTGAATTAATTTTGAAAACATGTCAAAACCAAAAAGAGAGTACACAACGGTTTTCAAACAAAAAGGCTGTCGAACTGAGCTATGCCAGGGGCAACGCCGCAGAGGTATGTAGGGAACTGGGACTTAATCCTTCGGTATTGGGTCGCTGGCGCAGGGAGGCCAAAAAATACGGGGGGAACAGTTTTCCTGGAAAGGGAAATCCTAAGCTTACCGATGAACAAAGGGAGATTGCCGAGCTCATGAAAAAACTGAGGGACGTGGAAATTGAGCGCGATATCCTTAAAAAGGCGATAGCCATCTTCTCCTAGGGTGACAGGAAAAATATCGATTCATAAAACACCACAGGTTCAGATATCCTGTCGTGAAGATGTGCAAAGTATTCAAGGTAAGCAAAAGTGGATATTATAATTGGTTGAACCGGGGGCCTTCCAAAAGGTGGTCAGAGAACGAGGCCCTGAGGGTGGCCATACACGATATTTTCAAGGACAGCTTCGGGAGTTACGGGGCTCCAAGGATCAGGGAGGAGCTTTTGAAAATGGGGTATCGGGCCTCAAGGCACAGAGTGGCCAAAATAATGAAGGCCAACGGACTACTGGCCAAAAGAAAGAGAAAGTTCAGGGGCACCACGGACAGGAAACACGATTATCCGATAGCACCCAATATATTGGACCGAGACTTTACGGTACACAGGGAAAACCAGGTATGGGTATACGACATGACCTATATAAGGACCGGTGAGGGATGGATGTACCTAACGGTGATCATGGACCTGTTCCACAGAAAGGTTGTTGGATGGTCGATGAGCAAGACCTTGGGGACGGCAGAAACCATAATTCCCGCTTGGAAGATGGCGGTAAGGTCCAACAATATAACGGACAGGCTTGTTTTCCATTCTGATAGGGGCTCACAATATGCCAGTTACGAGTTTACCGATATCCTTAAAGGACATAATGGTCCGGTGGTACAATCAATGAGCAGAAAAGGGAATTGCTGGGACAATGCAGTGGCGGAATCCTTCTTCAAGAGCTTGAAGGTAGAATGGGTGCACCATCAAGACTTTAGGCTAAGGTCAGAAGCGGAACTATCGATATTCCAGTGGATAGAAACCTAGTACAATAGAAGGAGGATACACTCGACATTGCACTATAAAACGATAGAGGAATTTGAAAAAGAAATGTATAAACAAAAATCAGCGGCATGACTCTTATCTAATTGTCCACTTTTTTGTTGCAAGTCCATCCAGAAACTGATTGAAAATACAGACACGGTTCTCATAGGTTTTGTAGTATGAACAAAAACCACCCACGAAAGTCAAATACTAAGTTACTGTAATATAGTAATTTACAGGCTTATTCGGTTAACACTTTTCAGAAAAAAATTTACTAACCGAATTGCAAACCAAAACATATCAAATCAAACCAATTCAAATGTATGTCCTAAAACATCAAAACCTTGCAAATCAATAAGATATACAAGGTTTTGTTTTTGTTTGAACTCTAAAAGTGGGCGCTGAGGGATTCGAACCCCCGACCCCCTCGGTGTAAACGAGGTGCTCTGAACCAACTGAGCTAAGCGCCCATTTAATTTGCTAAATGGGAGTGCAAATATAATACTGTTTTTGATTTATAAAACAAAAAAATGAAAAAAATTACACAACTTCTGCCACAACAAAAGTGCTTCCTCCCACGTAGATCATATCAGCATCACCTGCCATCTCCAACGCTTTTTGAAAACCCTGCTGTACCGAACAGTACTTCTCTCCCTTAAGCCCCTGTTCCTTAGCCATTTCTTCAAGAGCACTGGCATCCAATCCACGAGGAATGCCAGGTCTTACAAAATAATAATGTGCATCTTTCGGAAAAAGTTGGAGTACAGATTTCACATCCTTATCTCCAACAAAGCCTAAAACCATGTGCAATTGGCCATAGGATTGTTTTTCGACTTGCTTCAAAACCAATTGAAGCCCTTCTTTATTATGGGCCGTATCACAAACTACAAGGGGGTTCTGCCGCAAAATTTGCCATCTGCCAAGAAGTCCTGTGTTGGCAATAACATTTTTCAAGCCCTTGGCAATTGCTTCTTCGGTAATATCAAAACCTTTCAGCCGATGTATAGTTGCCAGTACTCCTTTTGCATTTCTTTGTTGATATTCTCCAAGTAAATCAGTAACGTAGCCCTTTGCAGGCTCTTGATCGGCAAAAACAATATCCGATTTTAACTGATGGGCAATCAGGTTAAATATCATTTTGGTTTCCGGTTGCGTTTCACTAATAACCACGGGCACCTTAGGCTTAATGATTCCCGCCTTTTCCAACGCTATTTTTTCCAGGGTATCACCCAAAAACTGGGTATGGTCCATACCGATATTTGTAATCAAGGAAACTTGAGGTGTTATAATATTGGTAGAATCCAAACGTCCACCCAATCCAACTTCAACTACAGCAATGTCCACTTGTTCCTCTGCAAAATAACTAAAGGCCATGCCTACGGTCATTTCAAAGAAAGATAACTTATGGTATTCAAAAAATGGTTGATATTTTTCTATAAAATCGATAACGAACTTTTCACCAACAACCTTTCCATTTATTTTGATACGTTCCCTAAAATCCTTTAGATGGGGAGAAGTATATAGTCCAACCTTACAACCTGCCTCTTGAAGAATGGAAGCCAACATATGACTACTGGAACCTTTACCATTGGTTCCCGCGACATGGATACTCTTGAATTTTTTCTGAGGATTGTCCAGCACATCACACAAGTGGATAATGTTATCCAACTTTGCATTTAGCGCTGCAGCACCTTTTTGCTGGTACATTGGAAGTTGTCCGAACATCCAGTCCAACGTTTCTTGATAGGTCACTACTGCCCCAATTTAAAGTTCACGACCACAAAACCGATTTGCTGTGAAGGTGCATTGGAATCGGGATTCCATTTATGGAGTAATGCCGTTTTACGGGCTGGCACCAATAAGCATGGTGCGTTGTTCGTAGTGCCTTTTACCCCGGGTTCGGCCTTGATCACCTTGCCCGACCTGTCAACGGTGATTCTTACTACCACCCTTCCTTCTTCGTTACAATCTTGCTGTACCTTGCCCTTATTGGCCAAGGATCTCCCGCTAAGACCATAACCACCAGTGCCACTGCCAGGTGAACCATAATAGGATGATGCATATGGATTGCCATCGGGTTGGCCCTTGTCACCGGCACGGTCGTCGTCACCTTCGCTCCCTGTAGTAGTTCCGTCGGATTTTCCAATACCACCGATAAGAGCGTCCACACTTTTTTTCTTGGCTTCCTGCTCCTGACGTTTTCTTTCTTCAGCCTCCCGCTTTTCACGGGCAATTCGCTCTGCCTCGGATTTTGCCTTTTCTGCTTGTTCTTCCGCCTTACGTTTGGCCTCTTGTTGTTGTCTTAATTTGATGGTCTCCTCATCATTGCTTGTCAAAACCTCCTCAACAGGAGCTTCTTCAACAACGGTTTCCTTGGGCTCGGCAGGCTCCGCAACTTCCTGCGGTTCGGGCTGACTCTCCACTTCCCTAGGCTCAGAGCGTACCGGTTCCGTAGGCTGCACTTCGCCACTACCAAATTCCATGGTTCCAAAATTGACGGCAATTCCCTTTTCTATAGGTGGGTCCAGATAAGTCAATCCAATATAAAAAAGCAATAGGAGTAGTGCACTCAACAACAATGTTGTGAGCGTAAAGGATTTTTTCTTGTGTCTCGTATCTAAAAAGGACATTATTTTGGCCGCACCGCCAAGATCACCTTGTAACTGTTCCTGTTTGCAATGTCCATTACGTTGACTGCTTCTTTAATGGCCACGTTTTCTTCTGCTCTGAGGATGATTGTCGGCTTTTCTTGACCTTCAAGTGCCTTTTTTAATTCAATTTCAATGTATTCTTTGTTGATTTGCTCGTTGTTCACAAAATATTTTAGGTTCTTATCTATGGTGACCGAAACATTTTGTGTGTTGGTAGATTTACCCTTTGCCTTTGGCAATAGCAAATCCAGTGCATTTGGCGCATTGGAGGTCAACATAAAAAAGACCAATAACAGAAATACGATATCCGTCATTGATGACATGCTGAACTCCGGGCTTATTTTGTTTCTTCCCTTTAGTTTCATAGCCGAGGGTTATACCGGTTCGTTCAAAAGGTCCAAAAACTCAACGGCATTGGCCTCCATTTGATGTACAACTTTATCGGTTCTGTTCACCAAGTGATTATACCCGATATAGGCAATAATACCAACTACCAAACCGGCTACAGTGGTAGTCATCGCGGTATAAATACCGGATGCCAAAGAACCCATTTCTGCCTGTCCGCCACTACTTGCCATCTCATGGAAGGCCAGAATCATACCAATTACGGTTCCCAAGAAACCGATCATAGGTGCGGCACCGGCAACGGTAGCCAGTACACTAACGTTCTTTTCCAACTTGTACACTTCGAGCGTACCTGCGTTTTCTATGGCAGTATTGATGTCGTCCAAAGGTTTTCCGATGCGGGCCACCCCTTTTTCGGTAAGTCGCGCTACGGGAGAATCCGTTTGTGCGCACAACAATTTTGCAGCCTCCAATTTACCATTGCTGATATGATCACGAATCTGGTTCATGAAGTTCTTATCTATCTTGGACGCTGCCTTTATGGCAAAGATGCGTTCAAAATAAATATACATAGCTACAAAAAGAAGAACAAAAAGTACCATAATGATGATAATACTTCCTGTTCCTCCATTGACAATAAGATCGATTACGGACAAGGTCTTTTCCTCGGAAATTGAGGCAGTTGCCTCAGCGCCTTCCGTTACTTCTTGAAAAATATTCATATAAAATCCCCAATTTATTTGCAATAATAACGGAGATTTTTGAACTAAAGTATTTTTTAGAACAAATATCGCATTACCATAAATACAATTGCTCCTGCAATGAAGCCCACAAAGGCCAGCCAAGATATTTTTTTGAGGTACCAGAAGAAGTCGATTTTCTCCATTCCCATGGCAACAACACCGGCTGCGGAACCAATTATCAGCATACTACCGCCCGTTCCTGCGGAATAAGCGATAAAGTGCCACAGTTGGTCATTCAGAGGCTCAGAGAACATTCCCAAACTCGCTGCCACCAAAGGAACATTGTCTATTACTGCAGAACCCACGCCCAATAATATCACGACCAAATCGGATACTCGTGTGCCGGCCATTTCTGTTCCGATCAATGGCATACCTTGTTTTAATCCTTCGGCAAAGTTGAACAACAACCCAAGGGACTCCAATGCAGCAACCGCCATCAAAATACCCAAGAAAAACAGGATACTGGGAAGTTCAATTTTTGTCAAGGCACTATGCACTGGACTATGGTGGGCATGCTCATCACTTTCTTGGTCCACAGTGGAAATAGCAATTTTTTTGTTACTGTATATTTCGGCAAAAGTCGCCACAACGGCCAAAGACAACATCATACCCACATATGGTGGTAAGTGTGTCACCGTTTTGAATATGGGAACAAAAACAATCGCTCCAAGACCCAAATAAAGCATTATGGGCCCATATTTGGACCTCGCACTATTATCGTCATCATCCGCATCGATATCTCCTTTAAACGCAGGCAAAAATGAGGCTATGAAAGATGGCAATAACATACACACCAAAGAAGGAACCAACAAATGCTCGATAAGCATGGCGGTCGAAACTTTATCTCCGATCCATAACATGGTAGTTGTCACGTCTCCAATAGGTGACCACGCACCACCCGCGTTTGCAGCTATAATGATCAGACCGGCATACCAAAGTCTAACTTCCCTATCCTTAACGATTTTCTGAAGGATGGAAATAAGTACGATGGTCGCAGTCAAGTTATCTATAATGGCAGAAAGAATAAATGCCAAGAAAGAGAATATCCAAAGGATTTTCTTTTTGCTCCTTGTCTTTACAAAGGATTTTATGGTGGCAAAACCATCAAAATAATCAATAATCTCAACAATGGTCATTGCACCAAGAAGGAACACCAAAATTTCGGCAGTCTTTCCTAAATGATGAAGAAGCGTCTCCTCCATCAACTCCATTTTTTCCTCATGGCCAAAAGACCCAAAGTTCTCCAACAACGCATGATTTCCAGAATCGAACCAAGTCGTAAAACCATCGATTCCGAAAGCCATTAAAGCCCATAAAATGGCCATCATGGCCAATGCGGGAATAAGTTTATCTATTTTTAAATTATGTTCAAGGGTAATTGCCAAATATCCAATTACAAAAATGACAACTAAAAGGGTTTCCATGCTAAGTTTGGTTTAATTAAGGAATAATATTTTTGAGTAGTTATCTGTGTGGCTAAAGATATTCAAAATGAATATTTCCGCATAATCTAATTGATATAAAAATAAATAAACCAGAATAGATAGATTTCAAAAAATGAGATGAAATTTCAATCATTCGCATTTAATCAGCACCTTTTATAAAATATTAACACCAGAAAACTATATTTGTAGGTAGTTTTTAAATATTATTCAGTTTTATGGATTTTACACTTTCCGAAGAACAGTTAATGATACAACAAGCGGCAAAGGATTTTGCCCAAAATGAGCTTTTGCCAGGGGTCATTGAACGGGACGAGGCCCAAAAATTTCCCACTGAACTTGTTAAAAAGATGGGAGATTTGGGTTTTATGGGGATGATGGTCAACGAAAAATATGGTGGAAGCGGTTTGGACACCTTATCTTATGTATTGGCCATGGAGGAATTGTCAAAAATTGATGCTTCCGCTTCAGTAATGGTCTCCGTAAACAACTCTTTGGTCTGCTGGGGACTGGAAACGTACGGAACCGAAGAGCAAAAACAAAAATACCTTACCCCCTTGGCAAGCGGAGAGATCATTGGAGCCTTTTGTCTTTCGGAACCAGAAGCAGGAAGCGATGCAACTTCCCAAAAAACAACGGCCATAGACAAAGGCGACCACTACATCTTAAACGGTACCAAAAACTGGATCACGAACGGGAACCAAGCTGAAGTATATCTCGTCATTGCCCAAACAGACCGAAAAAAAGGCCACCACGGCATCAATGCTTTGATTGTTGAAAAAGGCATGGAAGGTTTTGACATTGGTCCCAAGGAGAACAAACTCGGCATTAGAGGAAGTGATACCCACTCTTTAATGTTCAACGATGTAAAAGTTCCTAAAGAAAACCGTATCGGCGACGACGGTTTCGGTTTTAAGTTCGCCATGAAGACATTGGCGGGCGGTCGAATCGGAATTGCCGCACAAGCACTGGGTATTGCCGCAGGCGCTTACGAATTGGCACTTAAATACTCCAAAGAACGCAAGGCATTTGGTACGGAAATAGCAAATCACCAAGCAATCGCATTCAAATTAGCGGATATGCATACCAAAATTCAGGCGGCCCGCCACTTGGTTTACCAAGCGGCTTGTGACAAAGACGCAGGAAAGGATTACACCCTGTCGGGAGCAATGGCCAAACTGTATGCTTCTGAAGTTGCTATGGAAACTGCGGTTGAAGCAGTTCAAATTCATGGAGGAAACGGGTTCGTAAAAGATTATCATGTGGAGCGCTTGATGAGGGACGCCAAAATCACCCAAATTTATGAGGGCACTTCGGAAATCCAAAAAATAGTTATCTCAAGGAGTATTCTAAAAGATTAAACAACACCTACCCCCCATTTCGAGAGGGGGTAGGTTTTCAAAACAACTCCTCTTTCCCACCTTCTCCCTGTTTTTTAACAAGCATACAACCTTTAAAAACACCATAGAGACCAAAACACTCTTTTTATAACAGGGAAGAAACCATTTTCTTCACCCGATTTGAGATAATGATAATTTAACATTCCTTTAATTCCTAAATTGAATTTTTTTTAACCCTACAAACAATACGTTGATTATTTATCTGATAATCAACAAAAACCTTATTATTAATACATCAATTTTGATATTTTTGAGGAAATACGTTAATGATGGGATTGAAGAAACAAGGTTTATACCTACCGGAATTTGAGCACGATAACTGCGGTGCAGGCTTCATCTGCAGCCTAAAAGGAATCAAGTCCAATGACATAATACATAAAGCCCTCGAAATTCTTGATAAATTGGAGCACAGGGGAGCTGTAAGTTCAGATGGAAAAACAGGTGATGGTGCAGGGATTCTTATAGATATCCCCCATGCCTTTTTTAAGGATACCTGCTCGTTTGATATACCAGAGGCTGGAGAATATGCCGTTGGAAATGTATTTCTGCCCCAAAAGCAGAACCAACGTGACTTTTGTATTCAAGTTTTTGAAGAAAACATAAAAAATCAGGGGCTTGAATTACTAGGTTGGCGCCACGTTCCAGTGAATCGTTCCGTTCCAGGAAGAATTGCGGCAGAGACCGAACCTTATGTTATGCAGGTTTTTGTTGGAAAAGGTGAGGACTTGGACGAATTCCAATTCAATCTTAAACTTTTCATCGCACGTAAAGTCACGGAACATACCGTTATAGAAAGTAAGCTGTCGGAAAGTGAATTTTTCTATCTGCCCAGTCTATCTACAAAAATCATCATTTTCAAGGGACTTTTGGTCCCCAAGGATATCAGCAGATACTACGAGGACCTTTTGGACCCCCGTGTAGTAACTCGCTTGGCACTGGTTCACCAAAGGTTTTCCACAAACACGTTCCCCATGTGGGATTTGGCCCAACCCTTCAGGCATATGTGCCATAACGGAGAGATAAATACCTTACGGGGAAATGTCTCCCGAATGCGCTCTCGAGAAGAACTAATGCAAAGTGATTGGTTCGGCGAGGACATCAAAAAAATATTGCCCATTGTATTACCTGCAAAATCCGATTCTGCCAGTATGGACATGGTCGTTGAACTATTATTGATGACTGGTCGTTCACTGCCCGAAGTCATGATGATGCTGGTACCTGAAGCATGGGAAAAAAATCCCGACATGTCCGAAGCCAAGAGAGCATTTTACGAATACAACTCATGTCTGATGGAACCTTGGGACGGACCAGCTTCCATTCCTTTTACGGACGGAAACTATATAGGTGCCGTGTTAGACAGAAACGGACTCCGCCCATCCAGGTACTCGGTAACCAAAAAGGGATACGTCATCATGTCTTCCGAAACAGGTGTGGTGGAATTAGAGCCCGAAGACATTGAATTCCATGGTAGATTAGAGCCCGGTAAAATGTTCTTGGTGAACATGGAAGAGGGAAGAATCGTGAACGATGAAGAAATCAAGGAAGCTATTGCCAAAAAACACCCCTATAAAGAATGGTTAAAGAACAATTTGGTCCATTTAAGGGACATTCCGTATAACGATTGCCCAGTGTTCTTTGGGGAATTCCCGCTTCAGACAAGAAGAACTGCATTCGGCTATACCCAAGAGGATATCAACACCATTATAATGCCGATGGCAGAAAATGGAAAGGAACCCATCGGTTCCATGGGCTCCGACACTCCAATAGCCGTGTTGTCCGAGCGCCCACAATTGATTTACAATTACTTTAAGCAATTGTTTGCACAGGTAACCAACCCTCCTTTGGATGGTATCCGCGAGGAATTGATTACGGATATTAGCTTGACCTTGGGTAGCGACCACAATATTTTTGATTTTTCGGAATTGCATTGCCGAAAGCTAAAAATCCAAAACCCTGTTATTTCCAAGGAAGATTTGGACAAAATCAAAAATTACGATGCCAGTCCAGACTATAAAGTTGTCTCCATTTCCATGCTTTATGAAATCAACAAAGGGCACAATGGGTTGGAAGAAGCTTTGGACAACATTCTAAAACAGGCATCAAATGCCATTGACGAAGAAGCCAACATCATCATCCTGTCAGATAGAATGGTGAGTGCTGAAATGGCGCCCATTCCAGCACTTTTGGCCTGTTCCTATATAAATAGTGGCCTAAGAAAGTTAGGGAAGCGTTCCAAGTTAAGCATCATTATAGAATCGGCCGAACCAAGGGAGGTTCATCATTTTGCACTCCTTTTCGGTTTTGGTGCAAGTGCCATCAACCCATATTTGGTGAACGAGATCATTGGTGAACAAATCGAGGAAAACAATATTACCGATTACACTTTTGAAGAAGCCGTTAAAAATTACAATAAGGCTATTGGAAAAGGCATATTGAAGGTGATGAACAAAATTGGAATATCCACACTTAATTCCTACCGTGGCTCCCAATTGTTCGAGTGTATCGGTATCAATACCACCGTGGTGGACAAATATTTCCCAAATACCCCGACCCGTATTCAAGGAATTGGGCTATATGAGATCGAAAAAGAGGTTACCAAACGCCACAAAAAGGCATTTCTGTCAAAAAATATTTCTGCAAATCTCGATATTGAGGTTGGAGGAGAGTACCGTTGGAGGAGAAATGGTGAAAAGCACATGTTCAACCCATTAAGTGTTGCCATGCTTCAAAAATCGGTGCGGAATAACGAGCCGGACACCTATAAAGAGTACTCCAAATTGGTCAACGAGCAATCCAGGCACCTGATGACCATCCGTGGACTGTTCGAATTTTCCAACTACGACCCTATCCCCATTGAAGAAGTGGAACCTTGGACCGAAATCGTAAAAAGATTCAAGACCGGGGCCATGTCCTATGGAAGTATCAGTAAGGAGGCCCACGAAAATCTTGCTGTAGCCATGAACAGGATCGGAGGAAAAAGCAACTCCGGTGAAGGTGGCGAGGACACCGCTCGTTTCTATAAAAGTCAAACCGGCGACTGGAGGAACAGCGCCATAAAACAGGTCGCTTCGGGTAGATTTGGAGTAACGTCCAATTATTTGACTAGCGCAAAGGAAATACAGATTAAAATGGCCCAAGGAGCCAAACCGGGCGAAGGCGGACAATTGCCAGGACCTAAGGTTAACCCGGCCATTGCCAAAACACGGAATTCCACTCCTTACGTAGGATTGATTTCTCCTCCTCCACACCACGACATTTATTCGATTGAGGATTTATCACAATTGATCTATGATTTAAAATCCGCTAACAGGGAAGCCCGTGTCAACGTAAAATTGGTTTCCGAAGTTGGTGTTGGAACGGTCGCCGCCGGTGTGGCCAAAGCAAAGGCCGATGTAATCCTCATTTCCGGGTTTGACGGAGGAACAGGAGCATCACCATTGACCTCTTTAAAACATGCCGGGCTTCCTTGGGAACTTGGAATCGCAGAAGCCCAACAGACTTTGGTATTGAACGACTTAAGAAACAGGGTTGTTTTGGAGTGTGATGGACAGTTAAAGACTGGTCGTGACGTCGCTATTGCTTGCTTGTTAGGAGCTGAGGAATTCGGTTTTGCTACAGCTCCATTAGTTGCATCGGGTTGTATTATGATGCGTGTTTGTCACCTTAATACTTGCCCAGTAGGTATTGCCACCCAAAATCCTGAATTGCGCAAAAAGTTCCAGGGCAAACCTGAGCACGTTGTCAACTACATGTACTTTGTAGCACAAGAACTACGTGAAATTATGGCCAAACTAGGTTTTAGAACCTTGAATGAAATGGTCGGACAAGTACAAAAACTGGATAGAAAAAAAGCCATTGAACATTATAAAGCGGCCGGTATCGATTTAACCCCCATACTATATCGCGTTGATGTTCCCGAAGGCACAAAGCTCCACAATACGGAAAAACAATATCACGAAATAAGCAAGTCCATTGAATTTGAAATTATAGGAAAGGCACACCCTGCATTGTTCAGGAAAGAGAAGACCACATTGGATTTCCCTATCAAAAATACGGATAGAGCAGTAGGGGCCATTATCAGTAATGAGATTTCAAAAATTTATGGAGAGGAAGGACTGCCCGAAAATACGCTTAAGCTAAATTTTACAGGTTCTGCCGGACAAAGTTTTGGAGCATTTGCCACAAAAGGGCTTACCATGATAGTCAACGGAAACACCAACGATTACTTGGGAAAAGGGCTCTCTGGGGCCAAATTGATCATCAAAGTTCCTTTTAAATCCACCATAAAACCTGAAGAAAATGTAATTACTGGAAATGTAACCTTATATGGAGCAACTTCCGGAGAAGCATATATCAACGGTAAGGCCGGTGAACGTTTCTGTGTAAGAAACTCCGGGGCCAAAGCAGTGGTCGAAGGAATTGGCGACCATGGCTGCGAATATATGACAGGCGGTGTCGCGGTAATTCTTGGTTCAGTAGGAAGAAATTTCGGTGCTGGAATGAGCGGAGGAATTGCTTACGTGTACGACCAGGACAATACTTTTAGAAGCAATTGTAATGGAGACCACTTAAATCTTCTCCCTGTTGATGAGGACAACGATATTCAACAGTTGAAAGATTTGATTGAAAACCATTATAACGCAACACTAAGTCCTTTGGCACAACACATCCTTGAAAATTGGGAAAAATGTCTTCCCAAATTCATTAAGGTATTCCCAGAAGAATACCGCCAAGCACTTATCCGATTAGAAGAAGAAAAAATGCAAACCTTATAATTTGAGACATGGGAAAGATTACAGGATTTTTGGAGTTTGATAGGAAGGACGAAGCTTACGCCCCTGTCAAAGAACGCATCAAAAACTATAAGGAATTCACAAAACCTTTAAAACAAGAAG